>NZ_JBQBCZ010000001.1:0-10000 GCF_051920345.1 Aeromonas sp. 102P
CCTGATGGAAAGCTGCTGTACGAATTACTCTAGAAGCTATCCCAGTCTTAAGTATGGTAATTGTGGTAATGGGGGGGATATTGTCTGGAATTTTCACTGCAACTGAAGCAAGTGCTGTTGCATCGCTTTATTCCATAATTCTAGCCTTGTGCTACCGAAACAATACGATTCAGGATTACTGGCAAGTTGTTATTGATACAGTCCGTGGCTCTATACCTGTACTTTTCATGATTGCAGCTTCCGGTATTATGTCCTGGTCCTTTGCATTTACTGGTATTCCTGATCTGGTTAGTGAATTCTTGGGTGCTATACCAAACCCAATTTTGGTTCTACTATTGATTAATATCATGCTGCTATTTATCGGTACTTTCATGGATGCAGCTCCAGCAGTACTTATTTTTACACCTATTTTGTTACCGGTAGCAAAGGCTATGGGGATTGATCCAATCCATTTTGGTGTAATTATGGTATTGAACCTCAGTATAGGCATTATAACACCTCCTGTTGGCACTTTATTGTTTGCTGGTTCAGCCGTCGGTGGCGTTCCTGTCGAAGCTGTGATCAAAAAACTTATCCCATATTTCGTTGCACTCTTTGTGGTTCTGATGCTGGTGACTTTTATTCCTAGTCTCAGTATGTGGCTTCCGCAACTATTTGGTCTTGTTTAAGGATATGTATAAATGAAAAAATGTATAATTAAAGGTATCATCAACAAGATCTCTGAAAATATTCAGTATATCGGAACCGATAATCCAAAGATAGGTAACCCCGATTTTACTTGGAACTTCTGTGAGCCTGGGTATTGGGTGGCTGGTTTCTATGTAGGAGAGCTGTGGGCTGCATACATGCTGACAGGTGAGCAGAGATTCGCTAACCAAGCTCGTGCTCGTTATCCATTCTTTAAGAACTTATTAAATGAACCTGAGCTAATAAATCATGACTTAGGATTCTTGTTTAGTTTGTCTGCTGTTGCAGATTACAAATTGACGGGTAATACCGAAGCTCGTGAGCTTGGCTTACGCGCGGCTGAAGCACTCAGAGCACAGTTTCAGCAGGTAGGGGAATTCATTCAAGCATGGCCTCTTACAAAACATAATCTCGAAAGACGAAATGAACTTGCAGCTGGACGGATGTTAATTGATAGTTTCGAAAATATGGCGTTGTTATTTTGGGCTGCAGAAGAAACAGGTATAAAAAGCTTTTACAATGTAGCAAGAGCTCACTCTATAACAGCTGTGCGATATCTTATTAGAGATGATGGTTCTACTTTCCATACTTTTAAATTTGATCCTGCGACTCAAGCGCCTATATGTGGCGAAACTATGCAAGGCTATAGTGATGACTCGGCATGGTCTCGTGGTCATGCGTGGGCAATTCATGGATTGTCACAAATATATCGATATACCCATGAACAATTATTTTTGGATGCGGCTCGTGTTCTTGCCGACTACGCACTAGAACATTTGAATGATGATGGGCTCTGTCCATGGGACTATCTCGACCCGACTGAGGGGCGAACAATAATTGATTCGTCTGCTTGTGCAATTACATGTGCGGGCTTAGCTGCTTTGGGTGCCTTAGACCCTATCCACGGTTCTAGATATACCGAGGCCGCCACAGATTTATTTAATTCACTTACACAAAAATGTTCATTGTTAAATGAGCCCACGGCGCAGGGGTTATTAGATTACGGCGCATATTTTGTAAGGCGTGGAGATATACGAGCCATGCTTCCATATGGTGATTACTTTTATTTAGAGGCAGCTGTTCGCTTGCAAGGAAAACATGATCTGTTCTGGTAAGGAAGTGAAATGATTATTTCAGATATCAATCGATTAGATAATTTACCGCACCTGAGGACAGTGCTTCAGGATGTTATAAGTATAGATCTTATAAATTTATCAAGTGGAGAACATCTATTAGAGGGACAAGACCTATTTCTTAATCGAGTCTCAACAACAAGCCGAAAAATGACTGGGAGCAAATCTGAGATTCATCGGGATTATATAGATATACATCTATTACTTTCTGGAAAAGAAACTCTAGGTTATTGTGTGAAACCAGCAACAGAAGCGTTCATGAGTAACTCGGCATTTAATAATGATTGTGAGTTGGTAGAAGAGTTAGTTGATGAGCAATTTCTCACTCTTAATGAGAAACAGTTTGTTATATTCTATCCTGGTGTATGGCATCGTCCAATGTTAACTATCGATAAAATATCGCCTATAGAAAAAGTAGTCATTAAAATTCATAAAAACTATATTAAAAAGTAAGTGCGTTACATTAAATTATATAAAAGTAATCATCTGTTGGCATGGAATTAAGTGCCACCTGTAAAACATAATCTTATATATCATATCAACACGCAGACACTAATTATTACTTGCCTGGTGAGCTGACGTTTAATTATTTGAAAAAATACACTATCTACTCTACCCTACATTAAGGATAGCAAATGAATAAAAAAATATGCCTACTCACTCTTGGATGCATTAGTTTCGGTGCTCTTGCATCAAATGGTATAGGAAATCCAGAGCAAAGAGGAGAATGGATTTTTAAAAATGGAATGAGCAACTCTGAAGCCGATGTACCAAATTATGCCTGTTACAGAATACCTGCAATTGTAAAACTCAATAATGGTGAGCTACTTGCCTTTTCGGAAGCTCGTCAGAATAGTTGTTCTGACCATGATAAAAATATAGATATTGTTATGCGTAAAAGAGATCTTTCTGGAAATTGGGGGCCTGTCACTATTGTGGCGGATCATGGTGGAAAAGTAACTAGAAATCCAGCCCCAGTTGTCGATGACCAAGGGCGTATCCATCTCGTATATAATGTAAACTATGATGCTAACAATCCGGATAGCGAGGCAGCTATAAGTGAAAGTCTTATTAACCAAGATAACAATCGTTATCGAGCGAGTGTATATTATATTCGAAGTTCAGATAATGGAGAAAGTTGGACTGATTATTCTGCTACCCCACAAAATATAGATGCAACTGTACACCCATATTCGGATAAAAAAACCTATCAAGATGGACTCTGGTCGTGGTACGCGATGACTCCAGGTCATGCTTTAAAGCTTAAAAATGGAAATCTTTTTTTTCCAGCAAATCATGCTGAATACAAGCATGGTCTTCCTGATGGTATTTCAAGATACTATTCACATGCAATTACATTAGATCCGAAAAATGATCTATTTTCATTGAATGCTACTGTTGGGCCTGATACTAATGAAGTCATGGCTGAGCAATTAGACAATGGTTGGCTCTACATGAATATGCGTAATAACCATCGCTCGATTGGCGCATTTCGTGCTGTAACATACAGTAAAGATGGTGGTGAAAATTGGATGGGTACAGAATATGATCACATTCCAAAAACAGGGAGTAGTAATTTCTGGCGAGATATTGGGTATGATTCAACACTGATCTCACCGAAAGTTCAGTCTTCAATATTGCGTTACTCTTCAGATAAAGATGAAACTGGGGTCTCTCGTCTATTATTCTCTAACCCTGCTAATACGTCAGTTCGTAAAAATGGGACATTAAGGATAAGTTATGATGAGGGTAAAAGTTGGTCTCATGCTTTCCAGTATGAACCAGGGGCATCTCAATATAGTGATTTGGTTGTAAATAGAAACAACTCGATTGGCATTTTATATGAAAAAGGAAGTATAGCTCATGATGGAATTTATTATCTAGAGACTAACTTAGAGATGATTACAGGTTCAAAAGATGCCTATATTCCAACAGTTGTTAGCCAAAATTATTCTGATGGAAAAATTCCTAGTGTAAATTTAATTAGTGAGCCTCATCAATCAACTCTAGACCCTCAAGGCGATGACATAACAGTCGCAATAACCTTTGAATTAAGTGCTGACGCAGATGCCAAAAAGACACAGTTCTTGGCTCGTAAAGGTAATGCCTTATCACGTGATCCAGGTTGGGGGCTCTTTATTGAAAATGGAAATATTATATTTAGAACAGCAGATGATAACAAACGTTATGGTGTCAAAGCCACACTTCCTTCTCCTCTTGGTGTAGGAAAGCATACAGTTACGGTCTATATTAAGAGTTCTGTAGATGATCATGAAAGAACAATGAGAATGTTTTTTGATGGAGAACAAATGACTACAACTAAAATATATGAGGCATTGCCATTAGGCTCAGTTATCGCAACAAACAATCCACTTGTGATTGCTGGTTCAGATAATCATCATCCACTGAATGGGAAAATATTTGGGTATCAAGTATACGATATCAGCCTACGTGATGAAACCATTCGTAACTATGCAATTTCTTATTTGAAAGACTATGATTTTTCTAGTTTTTTCAATAACCCGGAGAATAATAACTTTGAGTTGTTCTTTAAAAATTAGGTTGATGTTAATTGCTAGTTGTTAAATTAGGCATGCACCATAACTAGCACTTATATTTTTAATGCTTATTTAAATTGTTTGATAAGTAAGCTCTAACCATAAATGATATAGATAGGTTTGTTTGTCGTATAAATACATATGTAGTTTTGTTTTTACCGATGAGTTGTGCAGGCCTATTTTACTGAGAATGAAAACCTATTGGTTTATTCATAGCAGTGCTCCATGGGATAGTTTTATCTATGGAGCGCTAGTTATTTATTAACGTAACTTTACCACTGCTCATCCCAGGCTGAGTCATGCTTATATTAACAGCTTTCTGTAGTGGTTTAATCATCCCAGACACTGTTTTAGGTGATACAGATCTGTACAGATCTAGTTATCACCTGACACCGGCCTCAAACCGGTGTCTTGTTTACGCTACTTTAGTGCGTACTTCCTTCGGTATCAATTTCAGACCCTTCTTGAACATACTGTAGGGGTTTGACCCTCCATCATCCTACCCTGATGTGGCGCTGGGTGTTGTAGTGCTATAGGTAGCTATCAAGGTCTGTATGGCTCTGCCCTGCCGACTCATACCAGGTCGTTCTCTCCTTGATACGGAAGTGTTCACCCAGCAAAGTTCGATGTAAAGCCGTTGCTCTGCGGCCAGCGCATCTTGCCGTAGATAAGCATGGCTTTGCGGGCAGAACTCCGGTGCAGAAGGATAAAGCTGTCATCACCGCAACGCGGTGACCAGAGGCACCATAAGGGGCGGCCACTGGTACGTGTAACCCGAGTGCATACCTATGCCTGGCTCTCACTGGCTGCCACAGGAGGGATGCCGGAAGCAGTGAAGGCCCATGACGAGCTGGAAGCGGTAATGAACAAGCCGGAAGTAAAGCAGGCCAGAAGGTGTCGGAGCACTGATTTGGCAAAATGACATCAACAGTCACGAAAAGCTAAAAAAAGAACATAGAGGAAAGCGGCCAAATGGCCGCTTTCCTCTTATGCGGTTGGTAAATTATCAGTCACAAATTTAGCCCAGGCATCCATCATGGGCCGACGTTGATCCAGCAAGTCAGTACGGTGGTATGCAGCTTCGACCTTGTTCTGAACTGTATGAGCTAACGCTCGTTCAGCGAGCTCCCGCGCATAGCCCTGCTCGCTGCACCAGTCTCGAAAGCTGGAACGAAAGCCATGAGCAGTTGCCATTCGGCTAGGAGTACAGCTCGCAGCTTTTGCTCTTCTCAGAAACATCGTCAGCACTGTGTCTGAGAGTGGTACCTGGTCTCTGGGAGAAGGGAATACCAACTCGTCATGTAATCCCCTTAACCCCTTCAGGATTTCGACGGCACGAAGAGATAACGGAACACGATGTTGTTGCTTGGCTTTCATACGCTCGGCTGGTAGGGTCCAGATCTTCGCTTCCAAGTCTACTTCTGACCACGTCATGGCTCTGACTTCACCTGAGCGGCATGCTGTCAGGATCAAGTACTCCAGCATTGAGCGGGTTACATCGTATTGTTGCGCTGTTCTCAGGTGTTTTTGCACAAATGCAGGGATATCACGCCAGGGCATCGCAGGCTGATGCTCTACTCGCACTGACTTGCTTGGCTGAGCCGGTAGTAAATGGTTCACCACATCCACAGGGTTTGCAGAGGTATAGCCATGAGCCCATGCCCAAGCCATAACGGCGTGTAGCCGCTGCTTAACACGGCTTGCTGTTTCCGGGATCGTCAGCCATATCGGTTGCAAAACGGAAGCGATATGGGCTGGGGTGATGGTATCAATGGAGATAGAGCCAATTGTAGGAAAGGCATATTGCTCCAATGTGGTAATCCATTGTTTACCGTGTTTGGGGTTCTTCCAGCCTGGTAACAAGCTTTCGTAAACCAGTCTGGCAGATGCTTCCAAGGTCGGGATCTTCGGCTTGTTCTGCTCCTGCCGCCGGACCTCTAGCGGATCCAAATTATTCGCCAGCTGTTCCCGCATTGCCTGTGCGTCTCGAGCTGCGTCGGCGATGGAGAGCTCGGGGTAAGTCCCGAGGCCAGCATTACGCCGTTTCTTCGTCAGTGGGCTGACATAGCGGAATACCCACTTACCTCTACCTTTGACGGTAGAAGGGTGTAGCGTCAAGCCTGTAACCCCACCGTGAGCAAGGGGTTTATCTTTCGGCTTGATGCTACGAGCTTTGGTATCGGTGAGGATCGCCATCAGGTAACCTCCTTGAGAATTGAATATGCCACACAGTATGCCACCAGGCATGCGCAGTGGTAATATGTGATTGGGATGGACTGGACAGTGTTTGTCTCTAATTTGCTGATAATAAATGGTTTATTGGATTGGTGTGGAGTTGATTGGACTTTGTTGCGGCGGGCACCTCCTCCGCCATTTATACCGAGCCTATGCAACCATGTTGCGTGGGCTTTTTGTTTGCCTGCAATTTGCCACTCCTCATAGATCTCAACACATTAGTCTTCTTCAACTCCTTTTTTGATCTTCTCACCTGCGGGCTCAACAGCTGCCACAAGATCACCTATCAACATCTAACCTCTGCGTTCCTGCGAGCATCCCTTCCCATTTCCTTATTGCCCCAAACAACAACGACCCAACGCAGCGACCACGGCTCCAGCATGTTGGTACCGCCAATAACCCCTCTTCGGAATACAGTCAGGGCCGGTTAACACAGTCATAGAAAAGCAGGGACTATGGAGCCGCGGCTTAAAAAGAGGGGACGGCTAACTCAGGAAGCCTAGACCCCAAGCTAGAGAGCATGACGTATAGGCGATCATGGGATTCACGGGTTATGGCGATGCCAGCCCTGCCATACAGAGCAATGGCTTTACATGAAGAAAGAGTAAAAGCGTAACATCAGGCTATTCGTTGAACAGAAAGACAACAGCGAGTAACAATAAAAACAGAAGAAAGGAATAAGTCAGGTCAAATATCAGACGATTCAATAAATTGCAGGCAATAAAAAACCCCGCTCGATGAGCGGGGTTTCTTGTATTGGGTGCCTGGCAGTGTCCTACTCTCGCATGGCGAATGCCACACTACCATCGGCGCTACCGCGTTTCACTTCTGAGTTCGGCATGGGATCAGGTGGTTCCACGGCGCTATGGCCGCCAGGCAAAATCTTCAATCTGAGAAAGCTGACGTGAGTAGTGATGTTGCGCTTGGCTTGTCACTATCACTGAATTAGTAGTTCTTCGATTTGCTACAAGCCTTAGAACACTTCTTGGGTGTTGTATGGTTAAGCCTCACGGGTAATTAGTATGGGTTAGCTCAACACGTCGCCGCGCTTACACACCCCACCTATCAACGTTGTGGTCTCCAACGGCCCTTTAGGACCCTCAAGGGGTCAGGGATGACTCATCTCAGGGCTCGCTTCCCGCTTAGATGCTTTCAGCGGTTATCGATTCCGAACTTAGCTACCGGGCAGTGCCACTGGCGTGACAACCCGAACACCAGAGGTTCGTTCACTCCGGTCCTCTCGTACTAGGAGCAACTCCCTTCAATCATCCAACGCCCACGGCAGATAGGGACCGAACTGTCTCACGACGTTCTGAACCCAGCTCGCGTACCACTTTAAATGGCGAACAGCCATACCCTTGGGACCGACTTCAGCCCCAGGATGTGATGAGCCGACATCGAGGTGCCAAACACCGCCGTCGATATGAACTCTTGGGCGGTATCAGCCTGTTATCCCCGGAGTACCTTTTATCCGTTGAGCGATGGCCCTTCCATTCAGAACCACCGGATCACTATGACCTACTTTCGTACCTGCTCGACCTGTCCGTCTCGCAGTTAAGCTGGCTTATGCCATTGCACTAACCTCCTGATGTCCGACCAGGATTAGCCAACCTTCGTGCTCCTCCGTTACTCTTTGGGAGGAGACCGCCCCAGTCAAACTACCCACCAGGCACTGTCCGCGAGCCCGATTCAGGGCCCTGCGTTAGAACATCAAACATACAAGGGTGGTATTTCAAGGACGGCTCCAGCGCAACTGGCGTCACGCCTTCAAAGCCTCCCACCTATCCTACACATGTAGGTTCAATGTTCAGTGCCAAGCTGTAGTAAAGGTTCACGGGGTCTTTCCGTCTAGCCGCGGGTACACCGCATCTTCACGGCGAATTCGATTTCACTGAGTCTCGGGTGGAGACAGCATGGCCATGGTTACACCATTCGTGCAGGTCGGAACTTACCCGACAAGGAATTTCGCTACCTTAGGACCGTTATAGTTACGGCCGCCGTTTACCGGGGCTTCGATCAAGAGCTTCGCTTGCGCTAACCCCATCAATTAACCTTCCGGCACCGGGCAGGTGTCACACCCTATACGTCCACTTTCGTGTTTGCAGAGTGCTGTGTTTTTGATAAACAGTCCCAGCCATCTGGTCACTGCGACTCCCGACAGCTCCATCCGCAAGGGACTTCACCATCAAGAGCGAACCTTCTCCCGAAGTTACGGTTCTATTTTGCCTAGTTCCTTCACCCGAGTTCTCTCAAGCGCCTTGGTATTCTCTACCCGACCACCTGTGTCGGTTTGGGGTACGATGACTTGTAATCTGAAGCTTAGAGGCTTTTCCTGGAAGCAGGGCATCAATGGCTTCCACACCGTAGTGTGTTCGTCTCGTGTCTCAGTGTTGTATCAGCGGATTTGCCTACCGATACCACCTACGCACTTTCACCAGGACAACCGTCGCCTGGCCCACCTAGCCTTCTCCGTCCCCCCATCGCAATTACAAGTCGTGCAGGAATATTAACCTGCTTCCCATCGACTACGCCTTTCGGCCTCGCCTTAGGGGTCGACTCACCCTGCCCCGATTAACGTTGGACAGGAACCCTTGGTCTTCCGGCGAGGAGGCTTTTCACCCCCTTTATCGTTACTTACGTCAGCATTCGCACTTCTGATATCTCCAGCATACCTCTCGATACACCTTCGCAGACTTACAGAACGCTCCCCTACCACTTGCACTAAGTGCAAATCCGCGGCTTCGGTGCCTAGTTTGAGCCCCGTTACATCTTACGCGCAGGCCGACTCGACTAGTGAGCTATTACGCTTTCTTTAAATGATGGCTGCTTCTAAGCCAACATCCTAGCTGTCTGAGCCTTCCCACATCGTTTCCCACTTAACCAGAACTTTGGGACCTTAGCCGGCGGTCTGGGTTGTTTCCCTCTTCACGACGGACGTTAGCACCCGCCGTGTGTCTCCCGGATAGTACTTACTGGTATTCGGAGTTTGCATGGGGTTGGTAAGTCGGGATGACCCCCTAGCCCAAACAGTGCTCTACCCCCAGTAGTATTCGTCCGAGGCGCTACCTAAATAGCTTTCGGGGAGAACCAGCTATCTCCGAGTTTGATTGGCCTTTCACCCCCAGCCACAGGTCATCCCCTAACTTTGCAACGTTAGTGGGTTCGGTCCTCCAGTTGATGTTACTCAACCTTCAACCTGCCCATGGCTAGATCACCCGGTTTCGGGTCTACACCTTGCAACTAGACGCCCAGTTAAGACTCGGTTTCCCTACGGCTCCCCTATACGGTTAACCTCGCTACAAAATGTAAGTCGCTGACCCATTATACAAAAGGTACGCAGTCACCCCGAAGGGCTCCCACTGCTTGTACGTACACGGTTTCAGGTTC
>NZ_JBQBCZ010000001.1:15000-315000 GCF_051920345.1 Aeromonas sp. 102P
CCCCATCTGGTCGCAGGCTTTATCGCCGTGATGGTCGGCTACACCAGCTCCGTCATCCTGATCATCCAGGCCGCCACGGCAGCGGGTGCTGATACTGCCCAAGTCGCCTCCTGGCTCTGGACGCTGGGGATCGGCATGGGGGTGAGCTGCATCGGCCTCTCTCTCTATTACCGCATACCCATACTAACCGCCTGGTCCACACCGGGCGCGGCACTGCTGATCACCACGCTGGGCAACTTCACTCTGGCGGAAGCCATCAGCGCCTTTGTGATCTCGTCCCTGCTGATCACTCTGTGTGGCATTAGCGGCTGGTTCGACCGTTTGATGAAACATATCCCGGCTCCACTGGCCGCCGCCATGCTCGCTGGCGTGCTGCTCAGATTCGGATTGGATCTGTTCAAGGTCGCCCCGCAAGATCCCTTGCTGCTTGGCACCCTGCTGCTGGCCTTCCTGCTGGGTCGTCATCTCTGGCCCCGCTATACCATGGTGTTGGTACTGGGAGTGGGGATGCTGATCTGCAGCGTGCGGGGGGATTTGCAAATGGGCACCCTTCACTGGCAACTCGCCAGCCCGGTCTGGACATGGCCAGCCTTCTCCCTTGATGCTCTGTTTGGTATCGCGCTGCCGTTGTTCATTGTCACCATGACATCGCAAAACATGCCGGGGATTGCCATCTTGCGAGCCCATGGCTATCAGCCTGCCACCTCCTCGCTGATCAGCTGGACTGGCCTGACTGGCCTGCTGCTCGCCCCTTTTGGCGGTTATGCCTTCAATCTGGCCGCCATCACTGCCGCCATTTGCATGGGCAAAGAGGTCGACCCGGATACCAAGCGCCGCTGGCCTGCTGCGGTTTGGGCGGGTTGCTTTTATCTTGTGACCGGCTGCTTCGGCGCAACCGTCGCGGCCCTGTTTAGCGCCTTTCCGGCAGCCCTTGTCACCTGCGTCGCCGGATTGGCCCTGCTAGGTACCATCGGCAGCAGCCTGCACTCTGCCTTGCAACAGGATGAAGCGCGAGAAGCTGCGCTGCTCACTTTTATCATTACCGCGTCCGGGATCAGCCTGCTCGGCATCGCGGCAGCCTGCTGGGGTCTGCTGATTGGTCTGGCTATCTATCAGTTCCAATCATATCGACAAAGGAATCAATTGAACCTCAAACCGTGAACCTCTGCACACTATCCAGATAAAATGATTCACAAGTGAAACTAATTTCCTTCTAGTGGTGCCAGGGCACCAATCTTCCCGGACATGGTGCCCTGTCAGGTTCCATGCAACGGAGAATAAAAATGAAAAATCAGGCTGTCTTGTTACTACTGGCCATACTGGGTGCCACGAGCGTCCAGGCTGCCGATACGGATCGAGAGCTGGCTCGCCAGCTCGCACTTCAGCAGAAAAACCTGCTGCCCCTACTGAGCAATCAGCAATACCAGAGCCCGCTTCCCAACCTGCTGCAGAAGGCCAGCCCGCGCCTTAAGCGGCAGGCGACCGATGCCAACCAGGCGGCCATCAGCCGGCAAGGACTGGATGGCGAGGTCAAGCAACTGATGCAGTTGCGACTGGCCAACACCGATCAGGCCGCAGCACTGCAACAGGGGGTCGAACCGCTGGTCGCCTATGTTCCTAGTGGGGATGAGAAGAGCTGGAGCGCCATTGAAGCGTTCGATAGCGCTGGCAATCCCGTCTATCTGGATGTGGACAAGGCACCGGCCCGGCCGGTTCTGGTAGTCGAAGCCGATCCCGTCAAAGCCAAAAACGCAGGCTTGAAGGTGATGCGCAAGGCGCTGGCCGATGCGGATCTGCAAAGCGCTCCACAAGTGGCGGCCAGCACGGCGCCACTCAAGACCAGTATCCTGAAAAAGATCAGATTGAAGGATGATCAGGAGCCCTGGCTGCTCGGCGCAGCCGAAGTGTATGCGGTGGTCGCAGGGGTCAATCCCAGCCGGGATGAGCCTGTGGTCGATATTGTCGACATGCCCTACCTCGACTATGACAACACAGACTACACCCCCAACCAGATCCTGGTTTACTGGGATCGCTATCGCTGGGGTGCCGTCGATGTGGTGATGATGGAGCAGGATGACAACGTCAACTACAAGGAGCTGAGCGCCCTGCTGATTGAAGCTCTCAAACTCGGCTTTACCGCGGGTGGCGTGCCGGAAGCCCTGCCCTTCCTCGATCTCGGCGGTCGCATCGTCAAGGCACTGCCCGACTCATGGATGACCAACAACGACGACTATCTGGATACCTTCTACACACTGGAACAGGATCAGGTCTATCGCCAGTATCCGGGGGCTGCAGGTAATGCGGTTATCGATCTTGAGCCAAAAGAGATCGCCCCGACCAGACCTTGATAATCGGCCATAACGAAAAAGCCAATGAGCAACTCATTGGCTTTTTGCTTTTATCGCGGTGACCACCGGTCAACCCTTGGGACGAACCCCCAGAGTATGGCAGATGGCATAAGTCAGCTCGGAGCGGTTCAGGGTATAGAAGTGGAAATCCTTCACCCCTTCCTGACTCAGCACGCGCACCTGATCAATGGCGATACTCGCCCCCACCAGATTACGGGTCATCTGATCGTTATCCAGTCCCTCGAAACGCTGATGCATCCAGCGCGGGATCTTCACGTTGGTAAAACCGGCAAACTTGGCCAGGGTCTGGTAGTTGGAGACCGGCAGGATCCCCGGCACGATTTCGGCATCGATGCCGATGGCGGCGCAGCGATCCCGGAAGCGCAAATACGTTTCCACATCGAAGAAGAATTGGGTGATGGCACGGTTGGCACCGGCATCGATCTTGCGCTTGAGGTTGAGCAGGTCGGATTGCGCACTCTTGGCCTCCGGGTGACCTTCCGGATAGGCGGCAACCGAGATATCGAAGTCCGCCTCTGACTTGAGCAGGGCAACCAGATCGGTGGCATACATATCCGGCTTCTCCAACCCCTGCGGCAAATCACCGCGCAGAGCCACGATGTGACGAATACCGCTGTTCCAGTAATCGCGGGCGATGGTGCGCAATTCGTCGCGGCTGGCATCGATACAGGTCAGGTGAGGCGCCGCAATCAGGCCGGTCCGCTCCTTGATGTCCTTGATCACCTTGTGGGTGCGATCACGGGTGCCGGAGTTGGCGCCATAGGTGACGGAGACGAACTTGGGTTCCAGCACTTTCAGCCGTTCGATGGACTGCCAGAGGGTATTTTCCATCCCTTCACTATTGGGCGGAAAAAACTCGAAACTGACCGATATATCGCCATTCAAATCTGCCAAGCTCTGGTTGAGCGCCTCAACCTGACGTGCACTGTGAAATCCCATCTGCTCTTCTCCCTGTCCTGCAATCCATCTGCCTACGTCAAAACGGATGTTTGGACGTCTAAACGTCTTTATATTTATGAGCAAAACGACACAAAGTCAACAGGGATTTACCTCACATCCGATCTGACGAACTTCATATTTACAAAATTAACGGTACGTAACCGAAAAGTGCCCATCCCAAAATCGCCCCAGTCGAGTTATGATGGGGGCAGATCGTCCTGGACGTTCTGAATCTGCGTGTGATTGTTTGGCCGGAGGTTTCTCCGGCCCCTTTTCATCTATTTCCCACTCCTGCCGATAACAGAATGAGTCTTTGCAGGAGCACCATCATGGATACCCACCCCGGCTTTGCCACCGACTTGCTGTTTGATCGCTACCAGGGCGAGGTCATCCAGCATGAGCAGTTTTGGGCGGTTCGCACGCCGGATGCTCCCGACTACTACTTCGGCAACTACCTGCTACTCCCCACCCCGCCCAGCGACCATGACAAAGGCTGGCTGGAAGCCACATTTGATCAGCTGATCGGCCAGGATCCTCGAGTGCGCCACCGCACCTTCCAATGGCCACTAGCAGCCGGGCAAAACAGCCGGATCGCCGGTTTTGTCGCAACGGGATACCAATATATGGAGTGCGTGGTGCTGGCGCTGGATGAGCAGAGCTGCCCACCCCCTCACGACGACATGAACAAGGTTAAGGCGCGTACTTTCACCACTGCTGATTGGCCTGAGTGGCTCGACTTCGAACTCCATGAGCGGGATGAGGGACACTCGGAACAGAGCTATCTCCCCTATCTGCGATCCCGCCAGGCGCTCTATCAGGCCATGATTGCCGATGGTCTCGGGGACTGGTGGGGGATCTGGAAAGAGGGACAACTGGTCGCCAGCTGTGGCCTCTTCTTCTGCGGCACACTTGGGCGCTTCCAGTTGGTACGCACGCACCATGCGTGGCGCAACCAGGGGTTATGCCGCCAGCTGCTGAGTCAAGTGGCTCGCGCAGGATTATCCCGCGCCAAGCAGCTAATCATAGTGGCTGACGAGCATTACCATGCCCAGCGCATTTACCGCTCTCTGGGGTTTGCCCCGGTTGCCCGCATCGGCAGCCTCTGCCGCTGGCCCCACGAAGCACAATAAAGCGATACATACTGGCCACGAGCCATAAAAAAAACGGGAGGCTGATACCTCCCGTTTTTATTGATGCCGATGACCTATTGCTGTGGCTGCTGTGGCGCCTCCAGCTCGTTGGAGAGCGCCTGCTCCACCTCATCCGACGGCGCCGGTAATGGGGCAGCGGCCGCTGATGCGGGTTCTGCGGGAGTCACAGCCGGTGACACCACGGCCGATGTTTCACTGGTCGCGGGAGCTGCGGACACCTCAGTCGTCGGCGCCGAAACAGGAGCAGGGGCAACCGCATCACACTGACAATCCGCGCTCTTGGCCTTATTGCCCTGATGAGGGGCATACCAACCCTTCAAGCCACCTTCCAGTCGATCCGCGGCAGCCTTGGGCTCCATCTTGCCAAGCAGCACAGCCTGACTCACCTCTGCCAGTTCATCCCCCAACTTGGGCGTACCACGGGAGAGGATCTGGGTCGCCACCCGAATGGTCGAGTCACACTGATCGCGCCACTCCATCATCTCTTTGGCCGCCGGATTGGTGACATCGAAAAAGTGGTTGGAGAGGGAGAAGAATCCCGGCAGCGAGTTGGTATAGAGCTCGGCAAATTGCGGCGTCGTCAGCCATTGCAGGAAGGCCATTGCACCCTCTTTGTTCTTGCTGGCCGGATTCATCCCCATACCGATATCGGTGTGGTCGGTAAAGAAACAGCCATCACCCTGTTTGGCCACCGGCGGACGCATGACGCCAAAATCGACCTTGCCGGTGAAGGGGGCAATCTCCCAGGAGCCCGCCACGTAGAAGGCGGCCTTGCCCGAAGTGAACAGCTCGTTACTGGTCGCATAATCGCGGCTCTCGCCACCTTCACCGAGGTAGGAACGCCAGCGGGCCAGCTCGTCGAACACCTTCACATATTGCGGGTTGTCCAGCCGCTCCTGCCCGCCGATCAGTGCCAGACGGCCGTCCTCCCCCTTCCAGTAGTTGGGGCCAATGTTCTGGAACCCCAGTTCGGAGGCAACCCAGCTCTCGGAACCACTCATGGCCAGCGGCACATAGCGACCGTCGGCCTTGATCTTGTCCAGCACGGCGAAGAACTGATCGCGGGTTTGCGGCAAGGTGAGTCCCAACTCACTGAAGATCTTCTTGTTATAGAAGAAGCCATGGATCACCGAGGCCATGGGGACGCAGAAGGTCTGGGCTCCGGAGTCAGTCTGCCACGGTGACTGGGCAAAACTCGGGAAGTTCTCCATCCCTGCCATTTCGGTCAGCTCGGCCAGATGGCCCGCCTTGAACAGGGCGAGCGAGTCATCAAACGGACGACAGGTAATAAGATCCCCCGCCTTACCGCCTTTCAGGCTCTCCCACAGAGTGGGCATGTAGTTGACGTTTTGCACTGGATGAAAACTCACCTTGATGCCGGGATGAGCCGCTTCAAACGCCGGGATAATCTTCTGCTCCCACAACGCCTTGTCATCGGTTCGCCAGCTTTCAATCACCAGCTCGCTGGCCATCAGCTGGCCACACAACAGGAGACTCAGGGCTCCAATCCACTTTTTAGACATAAGCCCTCCTAGACCTTGAAATGTGCGATCAATTGCTGCTGTTTGGCGACCAGGTCGGCCAGCACTTCGCTGCTGCTGGCGGATTCGCGCGCCTCCCGCTCGGTCTCGTATGCCACATCGGCAATACCGGCGATATGACGAGCAACCCCCTGACTGACGGAGATCTGCTCCTGAGCAGCATGGGCCACCTGATCCGCCATCGACTTGATGGCCCCCATCCGATCGGCAATGGATTGCAGCGCCACATCCATCTCGCGGGTCTGCTCGACACAGCTCTGGGTCTGCTCCTGGCTACGCCCCATCACTTCAACCACATGCTTGCTGGAGCTTTGCAGGTTCTCAATCATCCCCTGGATCTCTTCGGTCGAAGTCTGGGTGCGATTTGCTAGCGCCCGTACCTCATCGGCCACCACCGCAAAACCGCGACCGGCATCGCCAGCACGAGCCGCTTCGATGGCGGCGTTCAAGGCCAGCAGGTTGGTCTGCTCGGCAATACTGCGGATCACATCGAGAATGCTGCCGATGTTGTTGCTGAATTCCCCAAGTTTGTAGGTGATCCCGACCGCCTCTTCCATGGCGCCAGCCAGCTGCTCGGTGATCCGGCGAGTGGTGGCCACTTTTTGGCGACCATTGCGCGCCTCTTCATCGGCCAGATCTACTTCCCGCTTGGTGCCATCGGTAGAGCGGGCCACCTCGGTGGCGCTCACTTCCAGCTCGGTAATGGCGGCGGCCACCTGATCGGTCTGGCTCTTCTGCTCCTGTACCCGGGACATGGCCCGTTCGCTGATCTCGGCGGCGCGGCTCGCTTCATCCACCAGATGGCGGGAGCCTGCATTGATTTGAGAGAGCAGCTCGCCGGTCTTGCCCGCCAGCGTATCGATGGAGCGAGAGAGGCTGCCAAATTCGCAACTGCTGCGGTAGTTGATGCGGCGTGTCATGTCGCCGGCCGCCATGTAATCGAGCTCCTTGTTGATCATCTGCAACGGGCGCTGAATGCTGCGCGCCGTGGTATAACCGATCACCAGCGCCGCAGCGGCCGACATAGCGGCAACCACCAGGATCCAGAAGCTGGCACTGCTGACCGCCGCATCGGCGTTAATCCGGCTATCACTGGCGATGGCACCGGCGGACTTGCCCATCTCATCAAGCAAATTGAGGCTGTTGACCAGACTGGCATCCAGCTGCTGATTTTGCGTGGCCAGCGACAGCGCCAGTTGCTGAGCCTGACGCATGGTTGCCAGCAAGCCCTGAGCGCCAAGTGCCAGCTCCTGCATCCGATCGAGATTGGAGACAAACCGCGCTTTCACATCATCGGGCACCAGCACCCGCTCCAACCGCTTGCGGGCCATCTCGATGTCCTTGCTCAACACCTTTTCCAGCTCGTTCAGGTCGGTTTTGGCATCGGCACGGCGGATATTCTTCAGGTCGCGGGCGATACCCGAGGTAATAAGCTCCGCCTTGTTGCGCATGGAGCGCTTGCTGGCGGTCTGTTGCAGCAGCAAATCCGCCGCCCACTGGTAGGTATCCTCAAGGCGGATAAATTCCATCTCCAACTTGTGGCGCTGCTCCAGTGCACTGACCCACTGCCGATGCTGGGCCAACACCTGATCCGCCAAGCCATAAAATTGGGTGGTAGCACTCTCGACCTGCTGGAAGCGGGCACGAGCATCCGCTACGTCGGTAAATTTACCCATCTCCTGACTCAGCTGGGCGAAGCGGTTCTGCTGCTCCTTGAACTGATTGGCCAGCTGCGGCAACTGGGCGGCATCTTCACTGGTGCGGTAGACCAGCACCCAGCGGTTACTATCCTGCAGTGCCCCCTTGAGACCTGCGACAGCAACTACCAGCGGGGTTGCCCGATCAGATACGGCAGAGAGGCCGTCATTTATACCCTTGATTTTAAAGGTACTGATCACACCAAGCAGGATCAGCAACAGCAGCATCAACACGAATCCGGCGATGATCCGCTGCACGATAGATAAGCCCATGGAGACATCCTCACTCATTGGGGGGAAGGTAAAGTGAACATAGTCACTATCGGCAGGGGTGGCGAATAACTGAAATCAAGCGGCAGGTATTTAATTGATTTGTATCGGGTTGGATCACAGTACAGACAAAATCAGCCATACGAAAAAAGCCCGGCACAAGCCGGGCTGAAAGAGACGTACTTTGCTATCTTCCGCGGTCCGTTCAGAACCGCAATCAGAATCATTAGAAGCGGTAGCCAACACCCACCATAAAGGCCATCGGGTCGATATGCGTTTTGAAGGTGCCAACACCATCAACTTTAACATCTGTATCGATATCCATGATCCAGGCTGAACCGTTTACAAACCAGCGATCTGTAACCGCCATATCGATACCGACCTGACCTGCCAGACCCCAAGAGTCGTCAAGGCTGATATTTGCACCATCAAGTGCTCCCACCCCCTTCTCATCAAAGAAGGTGGTGTAGTTCACACCCACACCAACATACGGGCGAACCTTGCTCTGGGCATCACCAAAATAGAACTGGGCCATCAATGTTGGAGGCAGATGTTTAACCTTGGCAATCTCACCAAGATCGCGAGTACTCACTCGATGGGAGAATGGGGTTGCAGCCAGCAACTCAACACCCCAGTTGTCGGTGATCATATAACCGAGGGTCAGGCCAAGCTGTTGGTTGCTGTTAATCTCGAACTCACCGTGACCCGCCACGTCATCACTGCTCTCCTGAGGAGAAACGATGGCCAAACCACCACGAACCAGAATATCACCAGCCTGATGGGCCATGGCGAAAGGAGAGGTCACTGCAGCGGCAATCATCAGAGGAAGTAATTTTTTCATCACGTAATCCCTTTTTTTGTTTTCATTTGATGCTGTAAGCCCGCTGACTATATGCCCTTGTAAATGCAAAGTTATTGATTTGGAGCAAAGGTTGCACAGAAATAAATCGATTGGTGTGACATCTTTTTGCACCCTCCCAATCTCGTTGAGTCCCCAGACAACAAGCTGAAATACCTGTTTAGACAGGTTGTAACTACCCGCATCCAGCGCCAAAAGGAGCAAACAAACCACACCTTATTGCACGGCAGTGCGGCTATTAATTGTTGTTTATATGGGCAAATCAGCGTATTTTTTGCGCCATACAAGTTACTGGGAAGTAATGGTTTATTTATGAAAAATGAGTCGAAATGGCAAAAGGTGGGGGCCTTTCTCGCGGCCGTGTGGGGAATCGGATCCTTTCTCTTTATCCTGCTCGGTTTTATTGTCGCCCTGGCCTATCTGGTATTGGTACGGCAGGGTTAATCCGGGTTGACAGAGTGCAGCAGGGTGATATTCCCCCCTTCAGCAAGCTGCTCCGGAGTCTGGCCCATGCCCTCCGCAGAGAGGGTACCAGCGTAGCCACACCACCGATTTCGCCCGCCGACTTTGGCCTGATACAGCGCCATGTCCGCCAGTTTGAAGCTGTGACTCCAGAATGAATCCGGGTACTCCGGGTGCAACGGATAGCGGCAGAACCCCAGCGACACCGTCAACCAGAGTGGCGCATCCTCTCTGCCAAAGCGGTGCTGAGCGACACGCTGGCGCAGATATTCGACCCGCAACGCCAACTCTTGCTCGTCATCCACTTGTAGCAGCAACAAGAACTCCTCCCCACCCAGCCGGATGATAGGCTCGCGCTCTCCAGTCACCACCTTGCGCAGCAGATCCGCCAACTGTTTCAGCACCAGATCCCCGATGTCATGGCCAAGGCGGTCATTGATCCGCTTGAAATGATCCAGATCCAGCAGCAATAACAGACAAGGTTTGGCCCGGTTGGCCTGCAACCAACCATCGAGATAGCGACGATTGAAACAACGGGTCAAGGGGTCGGTGAATGCAGCCATCTCCATCTGGCTGGATTTTTCCAACAAATCATCGTGTTGCTGACTGACCTTGCTGGCCATCTCCTTGAACTTGCCGCTCAGGGTCGCCATCTCGGCGCTGCTGTCGATATAGGGGATCAAGGTGGCATCTGGCCGATCGCCAAAGCGTTGCAGCGCCGACACCAGCTGCTGCAACGGGGTGAGCACAATGCTGTTGAGCCGGTACATGGCGATCATGACGCAGATAAAACTGATAAACAGCATGCCGATAAAGGTCCAGAGCGCCCCCTCCATGACGCCACTCAAGATCTTTCTCTCCTCCTCAATCACCAGAGTCAGCACCGGCTGGTTATCGCTGTTGTGCAGTCGCACCTCTCCCCTGAGCCGGGTCAGCCCAAGGTCGATCAGACGATACGTTATTTGCGGTTTCAGTGGTTTGAAGGTAGCGGTGACATCCAGATTGGCGTGGGAAATCGCCAGAGGCAGCGCGGTACGCTCCGATACCTGCTCTAGATAGGCCTTGTCGAGCCAACGTACAACCAGCAAGAAACCGTTGAATGGTGCCGACTCGTCACTGTTTCTGATCGGCTGCCACGAGTACATCAGCGGCCCCCACTGGGAAGCACGGATCCCGTGCAGATTGATGCCCCCTTGCGCCACCGAGCGCGCCCTTAACTGCTTTTTCAGTTCATCAAGGAAGTAGGGAAACTGGTCCGGATTGATCCCCGGCGCATCGGGTAGCAGGGTGCGCGTCCAGATTTCGTAGCCGGTGAGATCCATGAAGCTCATCAGGTTGAGACTAAAATCCCTCATCGGCATATCACTGAACAGGTTGGATTCGATGTACGCCCTGCTTTTGTTGTCCATAAAACGGTGACTGTCATCCCAGATGCCCCAATCCCGACTGAATGCATCCAGAGCGGCCACATCCGCCTGCACCGCCTTGGTCACGCGCAGCAGATGCTCCTTCATTCGCTGCTCTTCAATCCGGCTGGCAGCCGGGATCTGGGCCCACGCCAGCAGGACCAGCAATAGCAGGATCGCCCCCAGCCAGATGGGGAACATGGAGTAAGCTAACTGATGATCAATCGTGCGCGGAGCCTGAGCCATAACCCGATATATCCATTACCATGATGCTGAGATGCCAAGCCTGCCCACACTTGACGAGCTTCCCCCTATGCTCCCGATTTTTATAACAAAAAGGGGCCAAAGGCCCCTCGATTATAACGGCTTATCGCGCCAATAGCGGTCGTAAAAAACGAGCTGTATGAGACTCTTTATTGGTGCAAATCTCTTCCGGCGTCCCCGTCACCAGAATGCGGCCACCACCGGCGCCGCCCTCCGGTCCCAAATCGACGATCCAGTCGGCAGTTTTTACCACATCCAGATTGTGCTCGATGATGACGATGGTGTTACCGCGATCCCGCAGCTGGTGCAGCACCTTGAGCAGTTGCTGGATATCGTGAAAATGCAGCCCGGTGGTCGGCTCATCCAGAATGTATAGAGTCTGACCGGTATCCCGCTTGGAGAGCTCGCGCGCCAGCTTGACCCGCTGCGCCTCGCCGCCCGACAAGGTAGTAGCAGACTGGCCGAGACGGATATAGGAGAGGCCCACGTCCATCAGGGTCTGCAGCTTGCGCGCCACTGCCGGCACCGGATCGAAGAACTCGCGAGCATCTTCCACCGTCATCTCGAGGATTTCGTGGATGTTCTTGCCCTTGTACTTCACCTCCAGGGTCTCGCGGTTGTAGCGCTTGCCCTTGCAGACGTCGCACGGCACGTAGACATCCGGCAGGAAGTGCATCTCCACCTTGATGACGCCATCCCCCTGGCACGCCTCGCAGCGGCCCCCCTTCACGTTGAAGGAGAAGCGGCCCGGCTGGTAGCCGCGCGAACGCGCCTCCTGGGTGCCGGAGAGCAACTCGCGGATCGGAGTGAACAAACCGGTATAGGTGGCCGGGTTGGAGCGCGGGGTACGACCGATGGGACTCTGGTCGATATCCACCACCTTGTCCAGATGCTCCAGCCCCTCGACGCTGCGATAGGGCGCCGGGGTGGACTCGGTGGCCTTGTTGAGCTCGCGATGAGCGATGCGGAACAGGGTGTCGTTGATCAGGGTCGACTTGCCGGAGCCGGAGACGCCAGTGACGCAGGTCATCACCCCGATGGGCAGATCAAGATTGACGTTGCGCAAGTTGTTGCCGCTTGCCCCCTTGAGTTTCAACCACTTGCCGGTGAGCGGCGTGCGCTCGGCCGGAATGGCGATCTGCTTGCGACCGGAGAGGTAGTCACCGGTCAGCGATTCCGGATTGTCGATAATCTGCTGGGGGGTGCCCTGCGCAACAATCTCGCCACCGTGTACACCCGCCCCCGGGCCGATATCCAGCACATGGTCGGCGAGGCGGATGGCATCCTCGTCGTGCTCCACCACGATCACCGTGTTGCCGAGATCGCGCAGATGGGTGAGGGTCTTGAGCAACCGCTCGTTGTCGCGCTGATGCAGACCGATGGAGGGCTCGTCCAGTACGTACATGACGCCCACCAGCCCGGCCCCGATCTGGCTCGCCAGTCGGATGCGCTGCGCTTCGCCGCCTGAGAGGGTCTCGGCACTGCGGGACAGGCTCAGGTAGTTGAGACCGACGTTCACCAGGAAGCCGAGCCGCTCGACGATCTCTTTCAAGATCTTCTCGGCAATCTGGGCGCGCTGGCCAGTGAGGTTAAGCCCCTCGAAGAAGGCGAGCGCATCGCCGATGGACTGCTCGGCGATGGCCGGCAGGTTGCGGTTGTCGACGAAGACGTGACGCGCCTCCTCCCGCAGTCGGCTGCCGCCGCAGCTGGTACAGGATTTGTTCGCGATATATTTGGAGAGCTCTTCACGCACCGAGTTGGATTCGGTCTCCCGGTAGCGCCGCTCCATGTTGTGCAGGATCCCCTCGAACGGGTGCTTGCGCACCACAACGTCGCCGCGGTCGTTCATGTAGCGGAACTCGATCTCGGTGCGACCGGAGCCGCGCAGGATCACCTCCTGGGTCTTGACCGGCAGATCTTCCCACGGCGTCTCCAGATCGAACTTGTAGTGCTCGGAGAGGGATTTCAGCATCTGGAAGTAGTAGAAGCTGCGCTTGTCCCAGCCACGGATGGCGCCGTTGGCCAGACTGATGGCCGGATCGCCGATCACCTTGGCAGGATCGAAATATTGCTGCACCCCGAGGCCGTCACAAGTCGGGCAGGCACCGGCCGGATTGTTGAAAGAGAAGATGCGCGGTTCCAGCTCCGACATGGAGTAGCCGCACTCTGGGCAGGCGAAGTTGGCGGAGAAGGTCATGGGGGTGACGCCCTCCTCCCCGTCCATCGGCACTACCAGCACTATGCCGCCGGAGAGGGTCAGCGCCGTCTCGAACGACTCGGCCAAACGCAAGGCAAGGTCCTCGCGCACCTTGAAGCGATCCACCACCACCTCGATGGTGTGCTTCTTGTGCAGCTCCAGAGTCGGAGGATCGGAGAGGTCGCACACCTCGCCGTCGATACGGGCACGGATGTAGCCCTGGGCCGCCAGATTCTCCAGCAGCTTGGTGTGCTCCCCCTTGCGATCACGCACCACCGGGGCCAGCAGCATCAGCTTGCTCCCCTCCGGTTGGGCCAGCACCTGATCCACCATCTGGCTGATGGTCTGGGCGGCGAGCGGAATGGCGTGAGTCGGGCAGCGGGGCTCACCGACCCGGGCAAACAGCAGACGCAGGTAGTCGTAGATCTCGGTGATGGTACCGACGGTCGAGCGCGGGTTGTGGGAGGTGGACTTCTGCTCGATGGAGATGGCGGGCGAGAGCCCCTCGATATGGTCGACGTCCGGCTTCTCCATCAGGGAGAGGAACTGGCGGGCATAGGCGGAGAGGGACTCAACATAGCGGCGCTGTCCCTCGGCATAGAGGGTATCGAACGCCAGAGAGGATTTGCCCGAACCGGAGAGGCCGGTGACCACGATCAGCTTGTCGCGGGGCAGGGTCAGATTGATGTTCTTGAGGTTGTGGGTGCGAGCACCCCGGACCACGATCTTTTCCATCTTGTTGCACGCTCGATACAGAAACCTGAGCGAGTCAGTATGGCATAGAGACTACTGGATGAATAGACAGGCATTATCTATCGCCGTTATCCTTTTTTACGATGGATAGCCCCTTCGTCACACCCTGACCAAGGCGGCGAGTTTGCCCCCAATCCACACCAGCAAGCGCTCGCCCGCAGAGTGATCAACTGTTACTATTGGGGGCTAAACCTGAATCAGAACACGCGAAACGAGCACTCTGATTGCTGCAACGGTTATAGAAAAACCATGCTGTTCAATATGATAACGACATGGTCATGAAAAAAGCGCGGTAACTTATTTAGTGGGTCCAGGCCTTGCCTGACCGGAATATAAAGGTGGAAGAGAGATTATGGCCAGTCGAGGCATCAATAAAGTCATTCTGATCGGTAACCTCGGGCAAGACCCGGAAGTACGCTACATGCCGAGTGGCGGTGCTGTGACCAACATTACTCTGGCTACCTCCGAAACCTGGCGCGACAAGCAGACCGGTGAGCAGAAAGAGCGTACCGAATGGCACCGCGTCGTCTTCATGGGCAAGTTGGCCGAAGTGGCTGGCGAGTACCTAAAGAAGGGCTCCCAGGTCTATGTGGAAGGCAAACTGCAGACCCGTAAATGGCAAGATCAGAGCGGCCAGGAGCGCTACACCACTGAAGTGCTGGTCGACAGCTTCACTGGCGTGATGCAGATGCTGGGTGGTCGTCCGCAAGGCGGTCAGGGCATGGGCCAGAACATGGGTGGCCAATCCCAGGGTAGCTGGGGTCAGCCGCAGCAGAGCATGCCTGCCCAGCAGCCGATGAATCAGCAGCGCCCGGCACCGGCTCCGCAGCAGAATATGCAGCCGCAAGGCGGTTATGGCCGTCCTGCCCAGCAGCCGCAATCTGCGCCGCCGGTATATAACGAGCCGCCGATGGATTTCGACGACGATATCCCGTTCTAAGAACAGAATATTGAAAAGGCCCTGATAACTCAGGGTCTTTTTTTATGCACTCAGGCTGAACCTCTCAGCCCGAAAGGGATATAACGCTTTATGGTTGCCTCCCCTACAGTGATGGATATCCTCCACAGGAGCGCTTTGTGAAAAGTGCAATGAAACTGCTCACCCCTTTATTGCTAATGCTGACCAGCATGCTCTCCGGCCAGTTGCTGGCAACGCCACTCAAGGTCGGGGTCAGCTTTGCCATCCCCCCTTATGTCATCGAAAGTAATCAGCGTGGCATTGAGCTGGATCTGCTGAAAGAGGCGTTCGCTGGCAGCGGCTATGAGCCCAGCTTTGAATTTCTGCCACTGGAGCGTACCTTCCGCCTGTTCGAGTCAGGAAAGCTGGATGCCATCATCAACGTCAGACCCGGTATGGTTGATCCTCACGTTCTGACCCAGCCAGTTATCACCTTCCATAACCGGATCTTCACCCTGCGCAGCACCCACATCAGCACTCTGGACGACCTGCATTCAAAACGGGTCACCGCCTTTCAACGGGCAAGGATCATTCTGGGGGGCGCGTTCGCCACCATGGCCAACCAGAATCCCCACTATGAGGAGGTAGCCAAGCAGCAGGTGCAGGTACATCAGCTAATGCGCGGCAGGGTAGATGCCGTCGTACTGGAGGAGCGGGTGTTCTACTACTACCTCGACCAGCTGATTGCCACCGCCCAGGCAGGCGAGCACTACGAGCGCAATCAGGTCAGGCAAGCAGACCTCTTCCCGCCCACCGTCTATCACTTTGCCTTCCGAACGGCCGATGCTCGCAATCTGTTTGATAAGCGCCTTGAGGCGATGCGTCAGGATGGTCGTTATCACCAGATTTTCGCGGCTTACGGCGCCACGCCGTGAGCCACAAACATAAAAGCCAGCCGGTAAGGGCTGGCTTTGTACTGGCTCCGAAGGAACAGCAGTAGGGGAGCGTTACTTCATTGCGCTGCCGTTTTTCAGTTCTGCTTTCTGACGTTTGGCTTCGCGTTTCTCTTTCAGTGACATCTGCGGTTTTTTCTTGGCATCTTTGCCGTTGTGATGTTCTTTGTTACTCATCATCAAACTCCAAAAATGTTACCCAGACAGTTGGTTCCTCATGGGAGCCAGCATGCCATCCGAATCATCAACTTCAGTACGCTTGGTGGGATGGTGCAAGACCATCACCAGACCCAGCATACCCTCCAGCGGCATCCGGATCCAGCCTCATTCTCGTCCAAAAGATGTCGCGCGCAGCCCCTTGAGAGGGGAGGCCAAACGACCTCGACAGGAAAGACCCAAAAAGAGTAATTCGCATTATTAAATGTTGTCACGCTTATATTAAGTCATCGTTGGCTAGATATTTTCACGGAGAAATATAAATCCCTCTCATTATTTATTGCCGCGCAAGAGGTCACCATTTTAATAAGCATTCGCAATATCATCGGAAACATCAGGTTACAACACCGAATAGGTTATTTCCGGTCAGCCGGATATAATACGCGCCGCACCGAAATATCCGTTTTTATTCAGGAAGCTGTGACATGAACAGAAAAACCAGAGCCGCCATGGTGTCGGTCTGCTCCAATATCAGTCTGATCATCATGAAAATGGTGGCCGGGTTCGCCAGCGGCTCGGTCAGTATCATCTCGGAGGCGATCCACTCCGCCATGGATCTGGTGGCGGCCCTGATCGCCCTGTTCGCGGTGAAAAAGTCCGATCTCCCGCCTGATGAGCGCCACCCCTATGGTCACGACAAGATTGAAAATGTCTCCGGCGTCATCGAAGCACTGCTTATCTTGCTGGCCGCGAGCTGGATCATCTTCGAAGCCGTCGACAAGCTGATCACCCCCAGCCCCATCGAGAGCATTGGCTGGGGCGTACTGGTGATGGTGATCTCGGCGCTGGTCAACAGCGGCGTCTCTGCCTACCTCTACAAGGTGGCCCGAGAGGAGGAGTCGGTCGCGCTGGCTGCCGATGCGCTTCATCTCAAGGCGGACGTGCTCACCTCCACCGGGGTCGCCGTCGGTCTTGGCGGGATCTGGCTGGCCGGTCTGTTCGGCCATTCACTCGCCATCCTCGACCCGATGGTCGCCATTGCGGTCGCCATCTTTATTGTCAGAGAGGCGATCAGCATGCTCAACGAGGCCTTCCAGCCGCTGATCGACCAGAGCATGAGCCCGGAAGAGCTGGCAATGACCAGCCGCATCATCACCGAATGCTGCCCTGCTGCCAGCGGTTTTCACGATCTGCGCAGCCGTCGTGCCGGTCGTCGTCGCCATATCGACTTCCACCTCACCCTGCCCCCGGAGATGAGCATCGGCGAAGCCCACGATATCTGTGATCGCATCGAACACGCCATCATGGAGCAACTGCCCCACGCCATCGTGCTGATCCACGTCGAGCCGGAGGAGCAAGAGCTGCCCTCACCGCTCGCCATAAATTGAAATGTGGCAAACAGGCGGGAAAGTGGCCGCGAAATAACAGAAAGTTGGCACAAACCCGCATTTTTACTGCCGGAAAGCCGATTGCATAAGAAGTGATCGGCACAACTGTGTTAGGGTGTCTAACCACCCTGCCGCAGGAGCGCGCCGTGAAAAAGCTGGAAATGAAAGATCTGACCGAGGCCGAAAAAGCCGAGATAGCCTTGTTATTGCAAAAGGCACAAGCCAATGCAGACCACCAGCTGACCAACGGAGAGCGGAACAAGATCCGCGAAGAGGGTCGCCTGAAAATTGTGGCCGACCGCGCCGAAGCGGCCAAGGCAGCCTCCAAGCTGGCTCGCGAGAAAGCCAAAGAGCGTGCCAAGAATCAGGTACTGCCGGAAACCTTCAGCTGGATTGATTCGGTCAGCAACAAGTTTCGCAGCAAGCGCTGATCCCTTCTTGCAAAACGCCCGCTGGCACTTGGTGCATGCGGGCGTTTGCATGTCTGGGCGATGCTCGATGCGCCAGATTTGGCGCTGCCATTGATTTGCCGCTCAGAAGCTAATCGCAGCAGCAAAGAAGTGATTTACATTGTGAGTTAGAGAGAACGACAACTGACAATCCCCATCTATCGCCAGCTTTTCATTTTTTCTCATATTTTTTGCCAGAA
Organism: Aeromonas sp. 102P; assembly: GCF_051920345.1. Lineage (NCBI taxonomy): Bacteria > Pseudomonadati > Pseudomonadota > Gammaproteobacteria > Aeromonadales > Aeromonadaceae > Aeromonas > Aeromonas sp. 102P. The sequence continues at coordinate 32,953 of NZ_JBQBCZ010000001.1, forward strand.
CTGGCTACATAGTCAGGACAAAAAAGCCGAATCTGGCTTGCCACAGGGTGATATGAGTCTGCACTGATTTTTCTATGCCGTTGAAATGCATCATGTTTACTATAAAAAATGATATTTTTGGCTGTTACAAAACATTAATATCGAGATAAAGTTTGCTTTAAAAATGAGAGCGTGTTTTAATCTTTCTCGATGGTTCGGCAGTTCAGACCTGATTATGTTAGGCAGTCATTTTAGTAAAGCAGTGATTAGCATAAGCGTTATCCTCGGATAATTCTTATCAAATAATTCTCCTTCTTTAGTGCTCCCCATACGTATTGCTGACGAAAAATCAAAAATTGCCATTTAGGTGGCATTCAACACTATTTAAGGAAATTATTATGTCTAACAAAATGACTGGTACCGTTAAGTTCTTCAACGCTGAGAAAGGTTTTGGTTTCATCTCCCCGGCTGACGGCAGCAAAGACGTGTTCGTACACTTCTCCGCTATCCAGTCCACCAGCTTCAAAACCCTGGACGAAGGTCAGCGCGTTGAGTTCACCATCGAGCAAGGCCAGAAAGGCCCGGCTGCTGCCAACGTAGTTGGTCTGTAATTCAAGCCGGAGCATGCTGCTGATGGCTTATGCCAACTGCTGACAGCTCTGCAAGAATTTAAAAAAACCCGCTTCGGCGGGTTTTTTGTTTTTCCCCGCTTTTTCCTCACTGATCTCCCCTCCCCCGACCGCTTGATCCCTGCCTTACACGCTCTCACCGCTTGAGTCTCACAATGAGCTCCGAATGGACTCAAAATGTAAAATAGTGACGAAAAAGTCAGGTTATCCGCTGTATTTGCCGCGAATTCTTGCTATTTTGCGCGCCACCAACGCAAACGATTTCCTTCACACTTTCAGGATTAGTTATGGCAAAGCAAGATATGGCCGCCCAAACAGGGACAGGCGGCTTTCTGGACTCTTATTTTTCCATTTCTGCGCGCGGCAGCAGCGTGCGCCAGGAGCTGGTCGCGGGGCTGACCACCTTCCTGGCGATGGTCTACAGCATCATAGTGGTGCCGAACATGCTGGGTGCCGCCGGCTTTGAGCAGGGCCCGGTGTTTGTGGCCACCTGCTTGATCGCCGCCTTCGGCTCCCTGCTGATGGGGCTGTGGGCCAAGCTGCCAATGGCTATCGGTTGCGCCATCTCCCTCACCGCCTTTACCGCATTCAGTCTGGTACTGGGTCAGGGACTGAGCATTCCGGTCGCGCTGGGCGCCATCTTCCTGATGGGTGTGCTGTTTACCCTGATCAGCGTCACCGGCGTGCGCCAGTGGATCCTGGATAACCTCCCCTCCGGCATCGCTCACGGCACCGGCATCGGTATCGGTCTGTTCCTGCTGCTGATCGCCACCAACGGCGTCGGCATGGTGATCAAGAACGAAGGGGCCGGTTTGCCGGTTCAGCTGGGTGAAGTGACCGCCTTCCCGGTCATCATGACGGTGCTGGGTCTGGCCGCCATCTTCGGTCTGGAGCGTCGCAAGGTGCCAGGCGGAATCCTGATGGTGATTATCGCCATCTCCATCCTCGGCCTTATCTTCGACCCGAAAGTGACCTGGCAGGGCTTCTTCGCCATGCCGAGCCTGACTGGCGAGAAAGGCTCTCTGGTAGGCAGCATGGATCTGCTGGGCGCCCTCAATCCGGTAGTCATTCCGACCGTACTGGCGCTGGTGATGACCGCCGTGTTTGACGCCACCGGCACCATCCGTGCCGTGGCCGGTCAGGCAGGCCTCATCAACGAACGTGGCCACATCATCAGCGGCGGCAAGGCCCTGACTGCCGACTCCGTCAGCAGCATGGTGGCAGGCGCCGTAGGTGGTGCTCCGGCTGCCGTCTACATCGAATCCGCCGCAGGCACCGCGGCCGGTGGCAAGACCGGTCTGACCGCCGCGCTGGTCGGCGTGCTGTTCCTGCTGATGATCTTCCTCTCCCCGCTCAGCTATCTGGTACCGGCTTACGCCACCGCACCAGCCCTGATGTACGTCGGTCTGCTGATGCTGGGCAACGTCACCAAGCTGGACTTCAGCGACTCGGTCGATGCCCTCGCCGGCATGCTGTGCGCCGTCTTCATCGTGCTGACCTGCAACATCGTGACCGGTATCATGCTGGGCTTCGTGGCGCTGGTCGTTGGCCGCATCTTCGCTGCCGAGTGGAAGAAGCTGAACATCGGCACCGTCATCATCGCCCTGGCGCTGGTGATCTTCTATGCCGGTGGCTGGGCCATCTAACCCGTCCGTTTTATTCCGGTTATAGCGAAGGGCCCTGCGGGGCCCTTTTTCATGGCTGTGAGTCAGCTAACAGTTTCCCGCCCGCCAGCCCTGCGCCGTTTCAGATTGAAACACCCATACCCCTTCTGCTGTTTCAAATCCGAACCAAATCGCCCGTCATTTTTATCCCTTTTTCTGTCGTTAGACTGGCTCCATCAACCATTTGCCCACCCGAGCGGTGGCAAGCCAAGGAGTGAGCCATGAAGAAACTGATCAATGCCGTCGATGCCGTGGTCCGTGAACAACTGATGGGGATGGCAGCCGCCCACCCGGAGCTCAAGGTACGTATCGAACCCCACTACATCACCCGCGCCGACTCCCCCGTGATGGGCAAGGTGGCGCTGGTCTCCGGCGGTGGCAGCGGCCACGAGCCGATGCACGGCGGGCTGGTGGGCAAAGGGATGCTGGATGGCGCCTGCCCCGGCGAGATCTTTACCTCCCCCACCCCGGATCAGATGTACGAGTGCGGTCAGGCCGTTGATGGCGGCGCGGGCGTGCTGTTTCTGGTGAAGAACTACACCGGCGACGTACTCAACTTCGAGACCGCGGTCGAGCTGCTGCACGGCGACGGGGTCAAGGTGGGCTTCGCCCTGATCGATGACGACGTGGCGGTCAAAGACAGCCTCTACACCGCCGGTCGCCGTGGGGTTGCCACGACCGTGCTGTGCGAGAAGCTGGTCGGTGCCGCCGCAGAGGCGGGCTACGATCTGGCGCGCTGCGAGGCGCTGGCCCGTCGCATCAACAACCAGAGCCGCACCATAGGCGTGGCCATGCATGCCTGCACCGTGCCGGCCGCAGGCAAGCCCTCCTTCACCCTGGCGGACAACGAGCTGGAATTCGGCGTCGGTATCCACGGCGAACCGGGCATCGAACGTCGCCCCTTCACCGACCTCAATACCCTGGTGGACGACATGTTCAGCGAGCTTGCTGACAACACCCCCTATGGCCGCACCCTGCGCCACTGGGATCGCACCAGCGGCAGCTGGCAGGAAGAGCACACCTTTATCGAACCGCTCAACAAGGGCGATCGGGTGATCGCGCTGGTCAACAGCCTGGGCGGCACCCCCATCTCCGAGCTCTATGGCGTCTATGGTCGCCTTGCCACCCTGTGCGAAGAGGCGGGCATCCATCTGGTGCGCAACCTGATCGGTCCCTACTGCACCTCCCTCGACATGACCGGCATCTCCATCACATTGCTCAAGGTGGATGACGAACTGATGACCCTGTGGGATGCCCCCGTTCACACCCCAGCCCTGCGTCGCGGCTGCTAAGGAGTGCCGATAGCCATGCTAAGCAAACACCACATCGTCAACTGGCTGCTCGACTGCGAACACATCTTTACCGAGCAGCGTGACTACCTCACCGCGCTGGATACCGATATCGGCGACGGCGACCACGGCCTCAACATGCAACGCGGCTTCGCCAAGGTGGCCGAGAAGCTGCCGGCAGTAGCGGACAAGGATATCGGGCAGGTACTGAAAACCACCGGCATGACCTTGCTCTCCTCGGTCGGCGGTGCCAGCGGCCCGCTCTACGGCACCTTCTTTATCCGGGCGGCGGCCAGCAGCGATGCCTGCCAGAGCCTAAGCCTCAGCCAGCTGTGCAAGATGCTGAGCGACGGGGTGGAGGGGATCGTCTCCCGCGGCCGTGCCGAGCCGGGCGACAAGACCATGTGCGACGCCTGGTGGCCGGCTCTGGCAGCCCTGCAGCAGGCACAGCAGCAAGAGTTGCCCCTCAATGAAGCGCTGGACAAGGCAGTAGCGGCCGCAGCAGCCGGTACCGAGGCCACCATCCAGATGCAGGCCCGCAAGGGGCGCGCCAGCTATCTTGGCGAGCGCAGCATCGGCCATCAGGATGCCGGGGCCACCTCGACCCTGCTGCTGCTGACTGCCCTGCGTGACAGAGCGAGGTTGTGACATGATCGGAATCGTAGTTGTCTCTCACAGCGCCATGCTGGCGGCCGGTTTGAAAGCGCTGGCCGACCAGCTCGGCAGCCCGGCCCGATTGCTGCTGGCGGCCGGGGTCGATGACCCCGACCACCCCATCGGCACCGATGCCATCGCGGTGATGAGTGCGATTGAAGAAGCGGATGACGGCAGCGGTGTGCTGGTGCTGATGGACTTGGGCAGCGCTCTGCTCAGCGCCGAGACCGCCCTCGAACTGCTACCCCCGGAGCTGAGCGCGAGGGTGCGGCTCTGCCCCGCCCCGCTGGTCGAGGGCACTCTGGCCGCTGTGGTGGCGGCCGGTTCCGGCCTGACGCTGGATGAGGTGGCCGCCGAGGCGCTCGGCGCGCTGGGCCCAAAACAGGCGATGCTGCCTGCCAGCGCGGCGCAGGCCGCCACCGAGACCGCCCCCGTTGCCGACGACGGCTGGCTGCGCTGTGAGGTGGTGGTGGATAACCCCCACGGCCTACATGTGCGCCCCGCCGCCCGGCTGGTGGCCGCCCTCAAGCCCTTTGCCGCTGAACTCAAGTTGCAAAAGGGGGACAAAGAGGCCAATCCCCGTAGCCTGACCCGGCTCGCCATGCTCAACGTGCGTCAGGGCGACCAGCTCACCCTGCTGGCGCGCGGCGAGGATGCCACCGCCGCCCTGACCTGCTTCCAGCAGCTGGCCGCCGAGCGCTTCGGCGACTGACGCCACTGCTTCAAGGGGCTGCACTCGCTCGCTGAGCCTGTGCAGCACCATTCAAGACGAAGGAGTCCCCGGCACTGCCGCCCCTTCGCCCCGATTCTTAATTCATAAAGAGAGAGGGATAAAATATGGACCGCATCATCATCAGCCCCAGCAAATACGTGCAAGGCAACGGGGCCCTCGCCAATATCGGCAACTACGTCAAAGCGCTCGGCAGCAAGCCGCTTATTCTGGCCGACGCCTTCGTCACCAAGCTGGTCGGCGATACCGTGGCCACCAGCTTCCACGGCGCCGGTATCAAGCCCGAGTTCGACTGCTTCAACGGCGAGTGCTCCCGCCCCGAGATCGACCGCCTGCTGGCCCGCTGCCAGCAGACCCCGTTTGACGTCATCATCGGCATCGGCGGCGGCAAAACGCTGGATACCGCCAAGTCGGTCGCCTTCTACCAGAAGGTGCCGGTGGTCATAGTGCCGACCATAGCCTCCACTGATGCCCCCACCAGCGCGCTGGCGGTCATCTACACCCCGGAAGGGCAATTCAGCGAATACCTGATGATCCCGACCAACCCCAATATGGTCATCATGGATACCGGCGTGGTCTCCCGCGCTCCAGTGCGGCTGCTGGTCTCCGGCATGGGGGATGCGCTCTCCACCTACTTCGAGGCGCGCGCCAACAAGGTTTCCGGTTGCCAGACCATGGCCGGTGGCGCCTCCACGCTGGCGGCGCAAGCCATCGCCGAGCTCTGCTACAAGACTCTGCTGGCCGACGGCTACAAGGCCAAGCTGGCGGTGGAGCAGGGGCTCTGCACCAAGGCGGTGGAGAACATCATCGAGGCCAACACCTATCTGAGCGGTATCGGCTTCGAGAGCAGCGGTCTGGCCGCCGCCCATGCCATCCACAACGGCCTGACCCAGCTGGCCGAGTGCCACCACCTCTACCACGGTGAGAAAGTGGCGTTCGGTACCCTGGTGCAGCTGGTGCTGGAGAATGCCCCGATGGCGGAGATCGAAACCGTGCTGGCCTTCTGCCGCTCGGTGGGCCTGCCGACCAACCTGCATATGATGGGGGTCAAGGAGCTGGATATGGCGCGCCTGATGGAGGTGGCCAAAGCCTCCACTGCCGAGGGCGAAACCATCCATAACATGCCGTTCAAGGTCACCGCCGAGGATGTGCTGGCGGCCATCGTCACCGCCCACCAGCTGGGGCTGTAACCACGCCACCACTGACCTGCCATATAACACGGCCCCGCAACTGCGGGGCCTTTTCATTTTCTGCGGGCCGGTTCGCAACGGCTCGCCGTCAGCCGTGATAGTCGGCGGGATCGATCTCGAGCAGTTTGAGCCGCCGCCACAGGGTGGTGCGGCTGATGCCAAGATGCTGGGCCATCTGGCTCACCTGTCCCTTGCAGGCGTGAGCGCAGCGCAAGATGGCTTGCCGCTCCAGCTCCGCCAGCGTGAGCAGCGGTTGTCCCACCACCTCGTCCGCCACCCGCTGATAGCCGTGGCGAATGGCGGCGGGCAGCGCCTCGGGCGGGATCGGCCCCTGACCGGCGTGAAGCAGCGCATGCTCGACGGCGCTGCGCAGCTCCCCCAGATTGCCGGGCCAGGGATAGGCCAGCAGACAATCGAGGGCCGCCGGACTGAACTGGCGTACCGGCTCGCGCCCCTGCGCTGCCAACTGCTGGCTGATCAGGCCCGGCAGATCCGCCGCGCGCTCCCGCAGCCCCGGCAGCCACAGCTCGCACGCCTGCAAGGCATAGAGCAGCTGGCGGCCAAACAGCCCCTCCTGCACCAGCTGCTCCAGCGGGGCGCTGCTGGTGGCGATGATCCGCACCTTGAGCGGCAGGATGCGGGCCGAATCGAAGCGCTGGATGCGGCCGGTCTTGAGCAGTTGCAGCAGCGCCGCCTGCATGGGGGCAGAGAGACACTCCACCTGCTCCAGCACCAGGGTGCCGCCGTGGGCCAGCTCGAACTTGCCCGCCCGCTCCTGCCCCGCCTCGTCGGAACCCATCAGCTCCAGCGCCATCCGCTCGCTCGGCAGCGCCTTGCAGTTGAGGGTAATGAGCGGCCCGGTGGCCCGTTCGCTGCCAAAGTGAATAGCCTCCGCCAGCTGGGCCTTGCCCACCTCCTCCTCGCCGCGCAGCAGGATCGGCCCCTGACTCTGGGCCGCCTGCCGGGCATAGCGCAGCAGCTTGCGCATGGCGCTCGACTCCCCCACCAGCGCCGACAGCTCGGGCACCGTCTGGCGCAGCTGGTGAATGGCCCGCAGCCGATCGACCGGGTGCAGCAGGGCGATAAAGCTGACCCCCTCCGGCCCCGGCAGCGGCTTGAGGCTCACCAGCGCATTGATAAACTCCCCCTCCTGCGCGCCGAGCCGCTCCAGCGTCACCTCCACATGACTCAGTGGCGTCTGCCCCCTGATGGCCAGCTGCAACCGCTGGGGCAGCAGCAGGTGCTGCTCCAGCGGCTGGCCGAGACAGAGCGCGGGATCGAGCCGCAGCCGGTGGGCCGCCAGCGCGTTGAGGTAGCGCAGCCGCCCTTGCGGGTCCCAGGCCAGCACGCCGTCATCCATACCATCGAGCAGGGCGTAAAGCTCGCTCAGGTGATGCTGGGACTCCTGCATCAGGGTCTCCATCTGCAGCAGATGAGCCAGCTCGCGCCCGGCACTGACGGTGAGCGCCAGATCGCCGGCGCTCGCCTCCTCCACCTTGCAGATCAAAGCGATGATGGCGACCTGACGGCCATTGCTGTTGTAGACCGGGCTGGCGCAGCTGTGCCATGGGTGCAGGGTCTGGTTGAAGTGCTGGGGGCCGCTGACGCAGAGCGGCACTCCCTCCAGCGCCGCCAGATTGATGGCATTGGTGCCGATGCGCCCCTCGCTGAAAAAGGCGCCGGGGCCAAACCCCAGCGCCGCCAGCTCGCGCAGGGTATCGGGGTGGCCGGTCCGGGCCAGCAGGCAGCCGCTCTCGTCGGTGAGCAGCAGGGCACAGGGGCGCCCCTCCATAAATTCGTAGAGATCCTCGAGGGCCATCTCGCCGGTGGTGAGCAGGTCCCGTTTGCGCTGGCGCAGGCTCTGCAAGGTCTGCCCCTTGGCGCTGTGGGGCGGATGCCAGAGGGTGGCACTGGTCTGGTGAGCGCAGCGCAGCCAGGATGCCTGCAGATAGTCAGGCCAAGCGAGCAGCGGCTGAAGGTCAGATGGCATGGTCACAGCAATATCCGGCAAGATGTGAGCTGACCATTTAACCACGCCAGCGCACCCGATTCAGTGACCTGCCTCAGAGGGTGGCAACCCTATCCTCTGCAAGGTCGGGTTCGCCCCCGGCAAATTGCTGATCGAGCCTGTGGCAAAAGGCGAGGCACATCGGCATTACCCCGCACTTCTGATATGTCACCTCGATCACACTACTGACTTGTTTATGAAGAGGAGGCCGGGTGGCTCTTTCCATTGCCGCCCCTTAAGTGTATTTTTGCTCAGTGGGTAAGCGGAGCCAAAGGCAAGTTTCGAATAAACATATTTAGCGCCAAAGGTAGGCCAACAATATAATTGCTATAAATTAAATTTCGTAGCGATTATTTAGATGGTTTCTTGGCTTTATATAGAGCTCTATGGCACACCTAATTACATTCACTATCTAATTACAGTTATACATTCAGTAGATATAATGGATTATGATGATAAAATTAGCAGATATAGAATATCGAGGAAGATGTGGAGTTTCACGACACTGCATAAATGCAGTTGTAGAAATTATTCACTTCGGAAGACAAATAAATGAAGTTAAAATATTAACTTCAGGAAGTGGGTACGACTGTCATCATGTTCTTCTACTGAACGTTGATTCCGATGTAACCATTGCAATAAAGTCTGGATTTACATCAGGCTATTCTGGAGAAGGCCCAAGATCTTTCTCTTACGTATTATCAACACTCCAAAAATTCACTCAAGAAATTTATGAATATTTAGTCCCTTGTGAACTCATTGAAAGAGTAGATAAATCAGCGCTTTCCGAAAAAGACCTAAAATGGTTATCAGAACAACACCCTGTCATACCTCATCGATGGTATGATTATATTTATGAACGGCACTATCCTGAATTAAATATAATGCAATACTTTCCTGCAGAGGTCCCACTGTCATTGCTAGACCCTCGCTTACATGAAATTGCTTTTTCATTTAAAACAAATCCAGACAATGCTCTATTAGCAGGTTATAGATTATTAGAGCGCTTGATCAAAGACAAATCTGGTCTAACTCAGGAAACTGGGGCGAAGCTATTCTCTAAAGCATTTCAGGGTGACGATGCTCCTTTATACTGGGATGGCCTAGATGGAAGTGAGGTTAAAGGACGCGCGACACTATTTTCAAGTGTTTTTATGGCTTACAGAAATCGACGTGCTCATCAAGAACCAGATGGCGATATCCATGAAGATTTAAGAGAATTCATGCTATTGAATCAACTTTTTATTTTGGAAGAGTCTGCTAAATTCCGAGAGCATCACTAACCAACTCATCAATGTGGACAGCCAAAGCATGGCGCTCATAGTTAATATGATCATTTGTGTTTACGGCAGCAAACTTAAATTCAGTGTTTTGTGTTGTCAGTCCTTTAAGTATGCGTTAGTGTACAACATCTTTAATAAAAGGGGTGAGAATTGAATAAACAAACAAAATTTATTTTGGGGTCTTTGTTTGTTGTTTTACTGGTGCCAATATTAGCTTATATGTATAAATTTGGTTTGGGGTTTTGGGAACAACCAAATGAATGGGCTGATTTAGGTAGTTATGTAGGTGGTGTATATACCCCAATTCTTTCGCTGATTACACTGACTGTTATATCTCTGCAAATATTTATACAACATCAGCAGTATCAACACTCGTTGATTCAGCACCAAGAAGAACAAATCAAAGAGTACTTGATTGCCCTAGAAGAAGCGCTAACCATTAATATAGATAACGTGAGCTCTCGTGATTTTCTTGTGAGTCTATGTCGAGATATATCTAAAGATAAAATTAAAGATATTTCTGCCGAGTCAATAATGAAATTCAATCAATGTAATCATAGACTTTACTCAATGTGGAGTGAGGTCATGACATGTCTCACAGTCTTAGAAAACATTTCTAACCAAAGCGTTTATAATAAAGTCGTTTTCGCATCAAACAAAAACAAAGTTATAGCCTATCTAAATCCCCAAACATGTAGAATGCTCGATAGGTTTCATTTTATATTCATCTGTAAATGTAAAGAGCTAGGCATATTTATCGATACTGACACTCCCGAGTATTACTATTCAGACCTGAGAACTGGTGGGTAAGAGTGAAATTAGGACACCCGCCTTTCTGAGCTAGTCACAGCATAACAAAGATGAATCTTCTTTTTGAGGGTGTGGCATCAACCTGCCTGACGCTATCGCCATAAACCAAAGAGCCGCCCTTATGGGCGGCTCCTGGCATCAGCGATGGATGGCTGAATCGTCTTTTTACTGAATCGTTATTGGGCCTTGGGCGCTTCCACCGCCGCGGCCACCGGTTGGTCATCTTCCTTGATCCAGGCATCCAGCAGGGTGTAGCCCACCGCCAACACCACGGGGCCGATAAAGAGACCGATGATCCCCATGGTCAGCAAGCCACCGATTACCCCCACCAGAATGAGGATGAGCGGCAGGTCGGCGCCCCGCTTGATGAGGAAGGGGCGCAGGAAGTTGTCCATGGTGCCCGCAATCAGTGACCACACCAGCAGGAAGGTGCCCCAGGTGGTGTCGCCGCTCCAGTAGAGGTAGCCGATACAGGCCAACAGCACCGGGAAGGGGCCGATCTGGGCGACGATCAGCAGGAACATCACCACCACCAGCACCATGGCATAAGGGATACCGGCAATCAGCAGGCCGACACCGGCCACCGAGGATTGCACCAGCGCAGTCACCACCACACCCATCGCCACGGCACGGATCGCCTGTGAAGCCAGCACAGTGGCATTGTCGCCACGCTGACCCGCCAGCCGGTGAGCGAAGCGGCGAATGCCGGTCGCCACCACTTCACCCGAGTGATAGAGCACCCCGCAGATACCGACCGTCAGCAGGAAGTGGACGAACAGCAAGCCAAGATTACCGGCCTGAGAGGCGAGCCAGCGGGCTGTCTGACCGAAATAGGGGGCCAGCTTGGCAAACAGCACCTGACCACCGCTCGCCAGAATTTGCTGCCAGAAGTCATAGAGCTTGTCGCCCACCAGCGGGATCTGTTGCAGCCAGAGCAGCTCTGGCGGTGGTGACTGGCTGATATGGGTACCCAGCTCGATCAGCATGGGCGCCTTCTCCGCCACATTGGCCAGCGTCATAAAGAGCGGGATGACAAACATCAACAGCAGCACCAGCGTCATAAAGAGGGCCGCCAGGGTGCGCTTGCCCCACAACAGGCGCTGCACCATCAGCATCAGCGGCCAGGTGGCGATGGTGATCATGGTGGCCCACACCAGCGCAGGCAGGAAGGGCTGCAACACCAGGAAACAGGAGATAATCAGGATGCTGAGAAACAGCACCCCCAGGGTTATCTTGGCCAAATCCACTTTTTTCACATTCATAGAGTTCCCTTGTCAGAGCCGTTGCCCTTGGGTCGTGTGTCGCATTTCAAGAAAGAGAGTATCCACCAGAGGCCAGCGCTCAACCAGAGCCCCAGCCCGAAAAAGAGCACAAACTGACCAAGCAGTATGGCCAGCGAACTGCTGGTCAGCAGCGGCAGCGCCCAAAGTCCTGCCCCTATGACCGCGCCCCCCGCCAGGGTGACCGCGCCGGTCAGGATGGGGGGATAACCGCCGCGGGTCAGGGTAAGCAAACCGCCAACCCAGAGCCCGAGGGCCGCCAGCCCGATCCCGGCCAGATGGGCCGATTGGGTCAGCCCCCCGAGCGCCAGCGCAGATGCAATCAGCAGCAGCCAAGCCGCCGACTGCCTGTCGGCACGCCAGCAGGGGCGAGCGGCCAGCAGCAAGGCTCCAATCAGCAGGCCAACCGCCACATCGGAGATAAAGTGCACCCCGAGCCAGACCCGCGCCAGACCTGTGGTGAGGGCCAGCAACAGCGCCAACGAATAGGCCAACCCGCGCCGGGCAGGCCAGAGCCAGCCAAGCAGCGCCCCCCAGAACAGCAGGGCCGAAGCGGTATGGCCGCTCGGCATGCCAAAGCCCTGGGCACTGTGAGTCGCCAGTTCAGGTTGCAGATGGAAGGGGCGCGGCCAGCCGATCCCCTCCTTGCTCGCCTGCACCAGCAGCCCAAGCCAGAGCATGGCAAAGAGCAACTGGCGCAGCCGCGGCCACCCCAGCAGCGGGAGCAGCAAAGGTATCAGGGCAAGCTGAAAGCCGCCTGAACCAAACAGATTGCTGACCGACAGCCACCAGACATCGGGCCCCAGCCACTGCTGCAGCCGCAGCATCAGCGGGATCTCGACCTGATGCAGCGCATTGCCCTGCGCCACGAAATCGGCCTGCCAGTGCACCTCGCTCTCGGGCACCTTATCCAGTCGGGATTGCAGCCAGTCGAGCTGATCCGGGAAGCGGCGCTGCTCGCGGGGCAGCTTGTCCACCGCGATCAAACGGGCATTTAGGATCTCCCCGCCCAGATTGGGGGCCTTCAGCAGCGAGACAAAATCGGAATCTTGCTGGGCGACGATGGGTTCCAGAGTGCGGCAGGCAAAAACCTGCGCTTTCTGCCAGCGGCCAAGATCCGCGACGATTTCCCCGCGCAGGCCGGTCTCTTCATACAACTCGCGCAGCGCCGCCTGCTCGGGGCGCTCGTCGCCATCGATATAGCCACCGCTCAGGCTGTAGCGGGAGGAGATGCGATCCTGTACCAGCAGCAGTTGATCCTGATGACGGATGGCACAGGCCGCCGCCGTTGGGCCAGCCGGTTCGGCACTCAGGGCTGGCAGAGCGGCAAACAGCGCCAGCAAGAGTAAAAAGAGGGTTCTCGACATCAATTTGCTTTCCCTATGCACAATGGCGACAAGCCTCCCAGAAATCAGATAGTTGGGCAACGGTAGCGGCCGGATCGCCGCCGTTCCCGCCGCGCTGGCGGTGCACGGAAGATTGCGATGAAGCAGGGCACTCCCTACTATTGGCGGCTATCTTCAATTTCATGCAGCAAACGCTGGAGCCCTCCATGAGACAGTTCGGCTTTTTCCTCGGCATCGCCATCGGTGTCATTTTGATCCTGTTCGGCAGCATCGTCATCTTCCAGGCCCTCCCTGCCGCACTGGATGTGCTGGAGATGCCAAGCCGCATCCCGTTCGTGCGCGAGGTCTACACCTGGCTGATGACCAGCGCCAACGGCCTGACCGCCCAGCTGGAGCAGAACTTCCTGGAAGCGTTCCAGACCGTGCTCAAGCTGATCCTGCTCATCACCTTCATGTGGGTCTGCGTCAAGCTGGTCAACATGGGGGTTCTGATTATCCGCGCCGGGGTTGATCTCATCCGCACCGCCATCGCCCACAGCGAAGGCCCCCACGACCAGAAGAAGCCGGATCAGCACGATCACTTCTGACTCTGATATGGTCGATTGATGTGAACGCTGCCGCCCCCAACCGGGGCGGCAGTGTTATATGCGCGGTATGAAGGCCCTTCCCAGCCCCCATGAATACCCGATAAAGCACCGGCTTTCCCTTGTGAATCAGCAAACTGCCCATATGTTGCATCACCTTGACATGGTTTGCGCCCCGCGCGGCGGCTGCCCGGTTTCTATCCCGACCCCGTGCTCTGGTATAATCGACCACCTCTTTATCCCCGTTATGGAGCCTGTTCATGCCCAATCATGCAGAAAGTGCCCTCGAGGTTCGTCTCGACAAGTGGTTGTGGGCGGCCCGTTTCTACAAGACCCGCTCCATTGCGCGGGATCAGATAGACGGGGGCAAGGTGCACTACAATGGTCAGCGCAGCAAACCGGGCAAACAGGTGGAAGTGGGTGCATTGATCCGCTTCTGGCAGGGGCAGGACGAACGCGAAGTGCGGGTGCTGGCCTTGAGCGAGCAGCGCAAATCGGCCCCGCTGGCCCAGCAGCTCTATGAAGAGACCGCCGAGAGCCTGAAAAAACGGGCCGAGAACAGCGAGGCGCGCCGCTTCAACAGCCAGTTTGCCCCCAGCCCCGAGCGCCGCCCCGACAAGCAGGAGCGACGCCAGTTGCTCAAGGTCAAACAGTACTGACCGACCCCGATTTGATACCGGGCTGGCATCAACCCCAGCCCGCCCGATTTACCTCACCGAAAAGCCAGGAATACATGATGAGCAACCAAGATCTGCTGTATCGCTATCTGTTTGAAGAGTACGAAGTGCGTGGCGAGCTGGTCCAGCTGGATCACACCTACCGCCACGTAGTGGAAGCCCAGAACTACCCGGTGCAGGTGCAAAAACTGCTGGGCGAGCTGCTGGTCGCCACCAGCCTGCTGACCGCCACCCTCAAGTTTGAAGGCTCCATCACAGTGCAACTGCAGGGCGATGGCCCGGTGCGTCTGGCCGTGATCAACGGTGACAACAACCAGCAGCTGCGCGGCGTGGCCCGCTATGAAGGCGAACTGCCGAGCGATGGCAAGCTGCAGAGCCTGATTGGCAACGGCCAGCTGATCATCACCATCACCCCGGAGCAGGGCGAGCGCTATCAGGGCATCATCGCGCTGGACGCCGATACCCTGGCAGGCTGCCTGGAGCACTACTTCGCCCGCTCCGAACAGCTGGCCACCAAACTGTGGATCCGCACCGGCTATCACGAAGGTACGCCGCGCGCTGCCGGCATCATGCTGCAGGAGCTGCCCGCCCAGAGCGAGGATCACAGCAACGATTTCGATCACCTGACCCAGCTCACCTGCACCATCAAGGATGAAGAGCTGTTCGGCCTGCAGGCAGAAGAGATCCTCTACCGTCTCTACCATCAGGACAAGGTGCGAGTGTTCGATCCGCAGGCGGTCGAGTTCCGCTGCACTTGCTCCCGCGAGCGCTGTGAAGGGGCTCTGCTGCAGATAGAAAAGGAAGAGGTCATGGAGATGGTGCAGGAGCTCGGCAAGATCGACATGCACTGTGATTATTGCGGCGCCCAGTACCAATTTAATGGGATCGATGTCGAAACCCTGTTCAGCAGGGCTCCCGGCAATGATGCAAACCAGTTACACTAATTAAAGGCGGGCAAAACCCGCCTTTAACTTTAATAACAAAAAAATACCCTATTTTATAAAGTTTGATGGCGATCGCTAAACTCTACCACCTAAGTGATAGTATGACCGTCAGATAGAACCCTACCAACCTCTGAACCCAGGAGAATACAATGACAATCGTGGCAGAACCCACCCTGGCCCAACAATTAGGACTGGACCAGTACGGCATCAAAAACAGCCAAGAAATCGTTCGCAACCCCTCTTACGAGCAGCTTTTCGCGGAAGAGACACGCCCTGACCTGGAAGGGTTCGAGCGCGGTGTGGTGACCGAGCTGGGCGCCGTCAACGTAAACACCGGTATCTTCACCGGTCGCTCCCCGAAAGATAAATATATCGTCAAAGATGCCACTACCCAGGATACTGTGTGGTGGTCTGACCAGGGTAAAAACGATAACAAAGCCATTACCCCGGAAGTGTGGTCACATCTGAAAGGGCTGGTCACCAAACAGCTCTCCGGCAAGCGCCTGTTTGTGGTCGACGGTTTCTGCGGTGCCAACCCGGATACCCGCCTGGCCGTGCGCATCATCACCGAGGTGGCCTGGCAGGCACACTTCGTGAAAAACATGTTCATCCGCCCGAGTGATGAAGAGCTGAAAACCTTCAAGCCTGACTTCGTGGTGATGAACGGTGCCAAGTGCACCAACCCGAACTGGAAGGAGCAGGGTCTCAACTCCGAGAACTTTGTTGCCTTCAACATGACCGAGAAGATGCAGCTCATCGGTGGCACCTGGTACGGTGGCGAGATGAAGAAGGGCATGTTCTCCATGATGAACTACTTCCTGCCCCTGCGCGGCATTGCCTCCATGCACTGTTCCGCCAACGTGGGTCAGGACGGCGACGTTGCCATCTTCTTCGGCCTCTCCGGCACCGGCAAGACCACCCTATCCACCGATCCGAAGCGCCAGCTGATCGGCGATGACGAGCACGGCTGGGATGATCACGGCGTGTTTAACTTCGAAGGGGGCTGCTACGCCAAGACCATCAAGCTCTCCGAAGAGGCGGAGCCGGACATCTACCACGCCATCCGTCGCGATGCGCTGCTGGAGAACGTGACCGTTGCTGCCGATGGCACCATCGACTTCGATGATGGCTCCAAGACCGAGAACACCCGCGTCTCCTACCCCATCTATCACATCGACAACATCGTCAAGCCGGTCTCCAAGGCAGGTCACGCCACCAAGGTGATCTTCCTGACTGCCGACGCCTTCGGCGTGCTGCCTCCGGTCTCCAAACTGACCAAGGAGCAGACCAAGTACCACTTCCTGTCTGGCTTCACCGCCAAACTGGCCGGTACCGAGCGCGGCATCACAGAGCCGACTCCGACCTTCTCCTCCTGCTTCGGCGCAGCCTTCCTCTCCCTGCACCCGACCAAGTACGGTCAGGAGCTGGTGAAACGGATGGAAGCGGCAGGTGCAGAAGCCTATCTGGTCAACACCGGCTGGAACGGCACCGGCAAGCGCATCTCCATCAAGGATACCCGCGCTATCATCGACGCCATCCTGGATGGCTCCATCGAGAAGGCCGAGACCAAGGTGCTGCCGATCTTCAATCTGGAGATCCCGACCGCGCTGCACGATGTGAACCCGGCGATCCTCGACCCGCGCGACACTTACGCCGACAAGGCCGAGTGGGATGCCAAGGCCGTCGATCTGGCAGGCCGCTTCATCAAGAACTTCGAGCGCTTCACCGATAACGACGAAGGCAAACGTCTGGTTGCGGCAGGCCCGCAGCTGTAACAGGCTCGCTTCGTATCAGTGACATCATGCCGGTCAGCCACGCTGACCGGCATTTTTGTTTTTGTGGAGCCCCGAACGCCGCCATCACCCCCGTTAAAGGGGCCAAAACCTTGCCTTTGCCCATTGTGACAGGTTAGATTCAGCCAAACTTTATACAATATACAATTCTGTAACGCGCAATCGTGACCCGACCATGACCCCACCCTACAAGACCCGAACCCAGATGGTGATGGAAAACCTCCGTGGCCGGATCCTCCGTGGGGAGTTCCCCGCTGGCGCCCCCTTGCGTCAGGATGCCATCGCCAAAGAGCTGGCCGTGAGCCGCATCCCGGTGCGCGAAGCCCTGATGCAACTGGAAGCGCAGGGGCTGGTGAAGTTCGAAGCCCATCGCGGCGCCGTGGTCACCATGCTGGACGCCTCGGCCATTGAAGAGCTCTTTTATTTGCGAGCGCTGCTGGAAGCCGATACCCTGTTTCACGCCGTCGACAAGATGACGGAAGCCACCTTCGCGCAAGCGGAGGCGATCCTCGCCCAGTTTGATCACGCCCTGGAGTCAGGCACCCAGATCGAACATTGGGCCGAGTTGAACCACAGCTTTCACGCCACCCTCTATCAGGCAGCCGGTCGCCCCCAGGCACTTGAACTGATCGCCCAGATCAATCTGAGCTGTGACCGCTATGTCCGCTTCGAGCTGCTCTTTGCCAGCGACGGGGTGGACAAGGCGGAGCGTGAACACGCCCAATTGCTGGAACTGTGCCGCGCCCGGCGCAAGCACGAGGCGGTGGTGCTGCTCAGGCAGCATATCGAAGCAGCGGGTCAGTCGATCAAGCGGATCCTGGCCAGCGGCCATAAAAACTGAACACTCATATAGCAACCATCTGGCACTAACGACATGAATAATTTCGAGATAATTGAAACCCGCGTCGCCCAAGTCAGGGCCGAGCTGGCCATGCAGGAGTTGGACGCATTTATCGTCCCCCACGATGATGAGCACCTCGGCGAGTACATCCCCGCCTACGCCGAGCGGCTGGACTGGATCACAGGGTTCAATGGCTCCGCCGGCGTTGCCATCATCATGGCCCAGCGTGCCGCCCTCTTCGTCGATGGTCGCTACACGGTGCAGGCCCGCATGCAGGCGCCGTCCGAGCTGTTCGAATGTCTCCACCTCATTGAAGATCCCCATGTACAGTGGCTGGCCGAGCAGCTGCCCTCCGGCTCCCGGGTTGGCTTCGATGCCCGCCTGCACAGCCTGACTTGGTACAAGAACGCCAAGGCCGTGCTGGCCGATCGCGGTATCGAGCTGATCCGCGTCGAGCAGAACCCTATCGACCTAAACTGGAGCGAGCGCCCGGAGCCGACCAAGAGCCCGGTCATCCTCTACAGCGAGGAGCTGGCGGGCCAGTCCAGCCAGTCCAAACGTGAACAGCTGGCAGCAGACCTGCGCAAGCGCGGGCTGGATGCCGTGCTGCTGACCCAGGCCGAGCCCATCAACTGGTTGCTCAACCTGCGTGGCCGCGACATCGACCGGCTGCCGGTGGTGCTGGGCTTTGCGGTGCTCTACGCCAATACCAGCATGGATTTCTTCGTCGATACCGACAAAATTGACTGCTTTGCTTTCACCCAACACGTTGGCCAGGATGTCTCCGTCTACCCCATCGACAAGCTGGGCGACGTGTTGCAGCGCATCGGTGAAGATCAGCAGAAGGTGCTGGCCGATCCGGACAGCGCCAACGCCTGGACCCAGCTCGTCATGGAAGAGGCGGGCGCCATTCTGGTGGCAGGGCAAGACCCCACCATGCTGCCGAAAGCATGCAAGAACGAAATCGAACTGACCGGCATGCGTGCCGCTCACCTGCGTGATGGCGTGGCCATGACCCGCTTCCTCGCCTGGCTGGATCGGCTGGTCGCCTCCGGCGAGTTCGAGGGGGTGGATGAAGGCACTCTGGCCGATCAGGTGGAAGCGTTCCGCCGCGAGCAGGAGCACTACGTCGAGCCGAGCTTCGATACCATCTCCGCGCTCGGCCCCAACGCCGCCATGTGCCACTACCACCATACCAACGGCACCCCACGCGCGTTTGGCCAGGACAGCCTCTATCTGCTGGATTCCGGCGCCCAGTATATGGATGGCACCACCGACATCACCCGCACCATCAAGGTTGGTGAGGTGAGCGACGAGCAGAAGGCGATGTTTACCCGGGTACTGCAGGGCCATATCGCGCTGGATCAGGCCCGCTTCCCCCGCGGCACCGCCGGTATCCAGCTCGACGTGCTGGCCCGCATGCCGCTGTGGCAAGCCGGTTACAACTACGACCACGGCACCGGTCACGGCGTCGGCCACTTCCTGAGTGTCCACGAAGGGCCCCAGCGCATCGCGCCGAAAGGGAGCATTGTTGCCCTGCAACCGGGCATGGTGCTCTCCAACGAGCCGGGCTACTACCGCGAAGATGGCTTCGGCATCCGCTGCGAGAACCTGGTAGTCGTGACCGAGCTGGAACAGGTTGGCGAGCTGCCGATGCTGGGCTTCGAGCGTCTGACCTATGTACCGTTCGATACCCGCCTGATCGACCGCAGTCTGCTGAGCCCGGCCGAATTCCGCTGGATCAACGAATACCATGTCGAGGTGTTCCGCCGCCTGAGCCCGTTGCTCGAGGGCGAAGATCTCGCCTGGCTGGAGCAGGCAACCAGCCTCATCTGATAACACAGGGCCTGCGGGCCCTGTTTTTTATCCCCCCTTTTGACCTGTATCAACACCCAAAGCGAGCAGGTCAGGAGAATGGCGGCCATGAAAAGTCATCATGCCAGCCCAGCCCGGAGCTCACACGCCGCAGCCAGCAAAAAGGCGAGTGACCATCCCAGACTCATGCGCGAGCAGCAGACGGTCAGCGCCATGATCCGCCTCTACTGCCAGCACCATCATCAGGATCCCCATTGCCGCCACTGTCGCCAGTTGCGGGATTTCGCCCATCAGCGCCTACGTCGCTGCCGTTATGGCCACGGCCACAAACCCACCTGCGCCAACTGCAATATCCACTGTTACGCACCGGCGATGCGCAAACAAATCCAGCAGGTGATGAAGTGGAGCGGCCCGCGCATGTTGCTGCGCCACCCCTGGCTCACCCTCCGCCACCTGCTCGACGGCTTGCGCAAAGCGCCCAAACTGCCCCAGAGCCGCCCCCTGCCGCCATAACCGCCAATCCCTTGCATCCGGCAGGGGATGACCACTACCCTATGACTCCTTTTCTGCCGTTGACCCCAAGGTCAGCGGCGTTGCCGATCCGTTTGCTGCCGATGGAGTCCTGATGCACCACAACCCGCCCCTGCTACGCCCCGCCACCCACAATGACATGCACGCCATCTGGCAGATCGATGCCAAGGTGTTTGGCGAAGATGTCTATCCCGCCTTCTTCTTCCGTCAGGCGATGGATTTGTGGCCCGAGTTGTTGCTGGTGGCCGAATACGAGGGGCAGCTGGTGGGTTATGTGCTGGGGGGATTCGGTCAGGAGCGGTCGCAAGGCTGGGTGCTCTCGCTGGCGGTGCTGCCCGAGGCGCGCGGTTTTGGTCTGGCCGAGCGAATGATGCGCCAGATGGAGGCCAACCAGCAGGCGCTGCAGATCAGCGAACTGCGGCTCACGGTCGATCCGGCCAATCCGGCCCAGCGCCTCTACTACCGGCTCGGTTACACATTGCAGGCGGAGGTCGCCGACTATTTCGGCCCCGGAGAAGACCGTCTGCTGCTGGTTAAAACCCTCTCCGGTACAGCTGCGATTCAAGGACAAAACCGGTTACAGAACGCATAATTGGTTACATTTTGCCGATTTCATGTGTGACGGGGTTGGAGTAAAGTTCACTCATCAACCGGATTGTTCAAATTACGTGCAGCCCAGGAGGCCCACCATGTTG
The DNA here is from genome assembly GCF_051920345.1 of Aeromonas sp. 102P. Classification (NCBI taxonomy): domain Bacteria; kingdom Pseudomonadati; phylum Pseudomonadota; class Gammaproteobacteria; order Aeromonadales; family Aeromonadaceae; genus Aeromonas; species Aeromonas sp. 102P. The sequence continues at coordinate 53,695 of NZ_JBQBCZ010000001.1, forward strand.
AAGCGTATGACCCTTATTGCCCTGCTGGCAGCGACCACCATCACTGGATGCGCCAACAGTGACGTTTACTCTGGCGATGTTTACACCAAAGACCGCGCCAAACAGGTGCAGACAGTCAGCTACGGCACCATCATCTCCACCCGCCCGGTGAAGATCCAGGCCGATGAGAACTCCCTGATTGGCACCATTGGCGGCGCCGTAGTCGGTGGCCTGCTGGGCAGCACAGTCGGTGGCGGCACCGGACGTGACATCGCAGCCGCAGGCGGCGCCATCGCCGGTGCAGCGGCAGGTAACGCCATCGGCAACAAGATGAATCAGGTCGACGGCGTCGAGCTGGAGATCAAGAAAGAGAACGGCGAAGCCATCGTGGTCGTGCAGAAAGCCAGCCCCACCTTCACCCCGGGTGCTCGCGTGCGCATGACCCAGGGCAATGGCAGCATCAACGTGGCCGTCGTGAACTAAGAGTGTGAACTCAGGCTGTGCAGCTTTAGAGTCATAAAAAAACCGCCGGTTCCGGCGGTTTTTTTGTTGTCTGGCATTCGGGATTACATGCTGTAAGCCTTCTCGCCGTGGGAGGTGACATCCAGCCCTTCCCGCTCGGCATCGCCGTTCACCCGCAGACCCACCACCAGGTCAACCAGCTTGAAGGCAATCGCTGCCACGGCACCGGACCAGAGCAGGGTGACACCGACCCCGATAGCCTGGATCTTCACCTGAGTCAGGATGGAGTAGCCCTCGGCAACCTGATTGGTGACATAGTCCCACACCCCGGTGCCGCCCAGATCCGGGCTGGCAAAGACGCCGGTCAGCAGGGCGCCGAGAATGCCGCACACCCCGTGTACGCCAAACACGTCCAGACTGTCATCGGCACCCAGCAGGCGCTTGAGACCGTGGACACCCCACAGACCCGCCACGCCACTGATAAGGCCCATCGCCAGACCACCGCCCACACCGACGAAACCGGCTGCCGGAGTGATCACCACCAGACCGGACACAGCTCCGGATGCCGCACCCAGCAGGGAGGGACGTCCCTTCATCACCCACTCGGCCAGCGTCCATGACAGAGCTGCCGCAGCCGGCGCCACCCAGGTGTTGATAAAGGCGAGTGCGGCGATACCGTTGGCTTCCAGCGCGGAGCCGGCGTTGAAACCGAACCAGCCGAACCAGAGCAGGGAGGCGCCGATCATGGTCATGGTCAGGCTGTGGGGGGTCATGGGATCACGACCGTAGCCCAGACGCTTGCCCACCAGATAGGCACCCACCAGACCCGCCACGGCGGCGTTGATGTGCACCACTGTGCCGCCTGCAAAATCCAGCGCACCATGCTGGAACAGATAACCGGCAGTGGCGGTCGCTGTGGCCGCAGCCTCGGCGCTGGTATAGGCATCCGGACCCGCCCAGTACCACACCATATGAGCCAGCGGGATGTAGGCGAAGGTGAACCAGATCACCGAGAAGAGCAGCACGGCAGCGAACTTGATGCGCTCAGCGAACGCCCCCACGATAAGGCCGCAGGTGATGGCGGCAAAGGCCCCCTGGAACACCACATAGATCAGCTCGCTGATCCCGACACCCTTGCTGAAGGTGGCGGCGATGGAGTCAGGGGTCACCCCCTTGAGCAGCACCTTGCTGAAGGAGCCGTAGAAATTGCCCCCTTCGGTAAAGGCCAGCGAATAGCCGTAGATCACCCAGAGCACGCAGATGAGGCAGAACAGGGTAAAGACCTGCATCAGCACGCTCAGCATGTTTTTGGCCCGCACCAGACCACCGTAGAAGAGGGCGAGACCGGGGATCGACATCAGGATCACCAGCGCCGCCGAGAGCAGCATCCAGGTGTTGTCACCCTTGTTGATTGTCATGGCGGCAACCGGTGCCACCGCCGCCTGTACCTGAGCGACCTCTTCGGCCCAACTTGGGGTAACCAGCAAGGCAGGCAACATCGTCAGACCCGCCATCATCCATTTTTTGACCATAGAGCACTCTCCTTCCCTGTCGTACCGGTACAAGACCGGCTCCGTTTCCCTGATTGAATCTGTGGCGAACCGCAAGGTGTTGCTGCAACCCGCCAGAATCACACCCGCGCCCGGCACGGGGATGCCTCTTGCCACTTCCTCATCACTGCGTCTGCCGCCGATGACCGCAAGAGACCGTCTGACATGTAAAAAGCATAAAGCGGGCCACAAATATAAATCCTTTTAAATCATTGCATTAGTAAGAACGCGCATCATCAATGCACCAATTTGGCGCATGAGCTGCGCTAACCTGCCCAGGGGCGCCCTGTCACAGGGCAGGCGATACGTCGCGCACCAGAAGTGCGCAAACCCTGAGCCAGCCCACAAGCTGACGTCATCGATATCGCGCGCTGCGGGCCCGCTCGTTTACACTGACAGACCAGCCGTTTCCTGTTATCCGACCACGGCATGCCATTACGCAGCCTCTTGTTTGCAAGGTGATGGCAGTCCCAATCCGAGGAACACCATGCAGTTCGATCGTCTCGACATCAGCCTCTCCCACTACCGTCATCTCGACCGGGAGCATCGCGCCCACATCGCGCTGCTGGGGATAGTGATGCTGGCCATCATGTCCCTTCATCTGTTGCTGCTGCCACACTTCCCTTACGAGCGCTTTTACGCCGTCAGCTTTGGCTTCGAGGTGATCAACTGGCTCACCATGCTGTTCCTGTTCTGGGTGGTGCAGTGTGCCCACCTGCCCACCCACACCTACCGCATGCTCTCCTGCGGTCTGATGTTGTGGATCATGGGGGCCACCGCCGACATCATGGATGAGCTGGTGGCTCAGCCACTCTGGCTCGCCATCTATGCCGAGGATCTGCTGCGATCCAGCGGCATCCTGCTCAGCAGCATCGGCATCCTGAGCACCATACACCACCTCTTCCACATCAATACCCAGCTCAGACAGCAGGCGCTGTTCGACGATCTGACCCGGCTGCCAAACCGGCGCTACTTTCATCAGCAGCTGTTTCTGGAGCAGGGGATTTGCCACGCTCTCATCCTGCTGGATCTCGATCACTTCAAGGTGATCAATGACAACTACGGCCACGATATCGGGTATCGGGTGTTGCAGCAGTTTGGCGAGCTGTTGCAACAGCACTGCCCGCCCGGTGCGCTGGCGGCCCGTGTCGGGGGTGAAGAGTTTGCCCTGCTGCTGCCCGTCGCCCACGAAGCCGACTTGCAGCAACTGGCCAACACCCTGCTCACTGCGACCCGCACCATAGCCCCCGACCCGGCCCATACCATGACGGTCAGTCTGGGAGTGGGAGTACGCGAGCCCGGGGAGCCGGCAGTCTCGCTGTTCAAGCGGGTGGATCAGGCGCTTTATGGCGCCAAGGAGGCGGGTAGAAACTGTGCGGTATGGGCGACGCCGACTAATAAAGAGGCGTGAAGAGCTACCGATTGATTACCGATCAAGACGGAACATTGCTGCTGAAACAGGGGCCCAAGGGCCCCTGTTTCATGGGGAAAGTCCCCCGTCTAAAAGCGGAAGGTAAGACCGATATTGGCCTGCCACTGGGTTACCAGCTCCCCGCGCACCTTGAACACGCACTGCTCCGGGTTGCAGAGAAACTGGTTGTTGTCGTTGACCAGCGAGCCATAACCGCGCACCTCGGCCCGCAGGGCCAGATGCTCGGCGAGGCGCGGTTGCACCCCGAGCGCCAGCGACATGGAAGGGGTCACCTCGCTGTCGTAGGCGGCAAATCGGGTCACCCCGATCCCGGCGCCGATGTAGGGCGCCATCAGGTTGTCAGAGAGGGTCAGCGCACCGGCAAAGTGCAAAGTATCCACCGTCAGGCGATCCGGCAGGTCGGGAGAGAGGGTGGTGGACTGATGGCTGTAGAGCAGCTCGATCATGCCAGGATCATCTACCTCCTTGCTGATAAAGAGGCCCCAGCTGCCGGAGCCCTGTCCCTGCAGTGAATCAAACGATGCAGAAAGCGGCACCGGCTGCACCACATCGTCACTCTTCTCGAAGTCGATGGCTGAGCTGTAGCCGAAAAATGGCGTCACCTGCCAACCGGATGTGGTCGAGGCCTCGCTACTCCAGGCCTGCCCCAGTGGCAGCAACAGCCCCATCATCGCTATCCCGGCTCTCTTCATCATCATCCCCTGCTCCCTGTGTGATTGTGCAGAAAGCATACCAGAGGCGTCCTAGGCCCATCCTAAACGGCGGCTGTACCGGATCACTTTCATCGCGGGATTTCCCTCTCGCCGGAACCTCCGCCGAGCCGCCCCACTGGCACCGCTATGCGCCCCGCCACCATTCATCGACGGTTAACCTCTGCCACGTATGCTGGCGCCAAATCGGGTCATCGGGGCCCGTTATCACTACTCAAAAGGACATCAGGGAATGGTTGCCGCGCAACTCAACGACCCCAAAACTACCCTTGCGGATACCCTGCGGGCCACCGCGCACGCCATCGACGAGAGCCACATCAGCCTGCGCCAGATGCTCGCGCTGGTGGGCGAGCAGGGGATGCTGCTGTTTTGCGTGCTGCTCACCGTCCCCTTTCTGTTGCCGATCTCCATTCCCGGGGTCAGCACCCCGTTTGGCCTGTTGATCCTCTTTATCGGGATCGGCATCACCCTCAATCGGGTGCCCTGGCTGCCCGCCATGCTGATGGAGCGCCGCTTCGCCGCCGACCAGCTCAAGCCGACCCTGCACAAGGGGGCGGATCTGCTGGCCCGGGTCGATCGCGTTATCCGCCCACGCCTGCTGGTGCTGACCGGCAGCAACACGGTCAACCGCTGCAACGGCCTGCTGATCATGCTGGCAGCCCTGCTGCTGATGCTGCCCCTGGGCGCCATCCCGTTCACCAACGCCATGCCTGCCTGGGCCATCCTGCTGCTGGCCACCGGCATGTTGCAGCGGGACGGTCTGTTCGTTGCCAGCGGCTATCTGCTGGTAAGCGCAACCCTGGTCTGGTTCAGCGTGCTGGCCATCGGCTTGCTGATGGCGGGCCAGAGCGCCAGCGGCCTGCTCGGCTAACCCCGATGCACAGGAAAAGGGCGACCAGATGGTCGCCCTTTTTGATTTGTGCGGGATACCGCCCGGTCAAAGCAGATCGTAGATAAGGGCCGAGATGGCAAGCAGCCCCATCACCAACACAAAAAGGGTACTCGGCCCGCGATAACGCTTGAGTGCGGGCAAGCGATAGATGGAGCAGGCCGGCAGCAGAAACAGGATCACCGCGATCAGCGGGCCACTGACGCGCTCGATGATGTCGAGCACGTTGGGGTTCAGATAGGTGATGACGGCGGTCACCATAAACAGGATCACCGATGACACCCGGGCGATGGTTGACTCCTTGAGGGAGAGCCCCAGCCCCTGACAGGCACCGCTCACCATGCTCACCGTCCCCTCGCTCACCCCCATGGAGGTGCCGAGGAAGGATTTGGACATGGCCAGAATGGCGATGAGCGGCCCCACATAGGCGATCAGCGGATTGGAGAACTTGTTCGCCAGCGCCGACAGCACGGAGATATTGTCGGTGCGGGCCAGCGCCATCTCGGCCTGACTCAGGCTCATCACGCAGCTCACCACGAAAAAGAGCACGCTGCCACAAATCAGCATGCTGCTGTACTTGATGATCCGCTTGGCACGCAGGTCGGCACTCTCCTGACAGCGCTTTTTCTGCGCCGCGCTGAAGGAGGAGATAATGGGCGCATGGCTGAACGAAAACACCATCACCGGCACGATCAGCCAGAGTGATTTCCAGAACGCCGGATCACGCCAGTCCACCGCCTGACTCTCGCTGAAATAGGAGAGGCTCCACTGTGGCAGCAGATAGATGGAGAGGCCAATCAGAAAGGCGACCATCGGTAGCGCCAGCACGCTGATGGCCGACACCACGATCTGTTTGCCGGCCAGCAGCACCAGATGCAGACCCAGCATCACCCCCAACACCAGCAAGCCGCGCGGCAGCTCGGCATCCCCCAGCTGGTGAACCACGAAGCTCTGGATCGCGTTGGTGATGGAGATGCTGTAGACCAGAATGATGGGGTAGAAGGCCATCAGATAGACCAGCATCAGCAGTTTGCCCGCCTTGGCACCGAAGTGCTCCTCCACCACATGGGTGATATCCCCTTCCCGATGGGAGCTGGAGAGCACAAAGCGGCTCAATGCCCGGTGGGAATAATAAGAGAGCGGAAAAGCCAGCAATAAAATAAATAGCAAAATAACTGGGGAATTACTGCCAACAGTAATAGGGAGAAATAACGTACCGGCACCGACAGCAGTGGCATATAGGCCCATGGTCCATACCGAATCGCTTTTCTCCCATTTCAATTTTGAAACAGGGTTACTCTTTTCAGCAATAGAAACACTCATTGCAATATATACCTTATTAATCTGTCATCATTATTTTTATTGGCCCGAATAACAGGCTGGAGATATGTCGTTGCATATCGCCCTGCACATGAAAAAACAACGCCGCCAGCGGCCAACAGGGCCACCGGAGAGAAACGGAGCTGCCACGCTACCATCGTTGAAATCGCAATCCGGGTCAAGGTTAATAATTCATGACTGTTTGAATCGGAATGTTTCAAAAGACAACAGGATGTATCACATTCGTCACCCAAAACCCGATTCAAACCTGTTTGATAACATACCGATAAAACCTCATGCTGTTGCCCAACAACATAAATAAGACCAGCGATCAGGCCGATAATATTAACACCTTAAGCTGTGGAATATGAGTTAAATAATACGGCCAACTTTTCTACTAATTGATAGTGATGTCAGCCAATTTATTCAGGGTAAAAGCGCAGGCTATTTCCAACAGCGACCGGAGCGGCACTTTCAACCTGCCGGGCAGTGCGCCACCCGGTTGCGGCCTGCCCGCTTGGCCCGATAGAGCCACTCGTCGGCCCGAGCCAGCGCCTGATTGATATCCTCCTCCGGCTGCACCAGGGTTGTGCCCAGACTGACCGTGATGGCGACCGGATCGGCAGGCAGCGCTTCGACGGCGGCGCGGATCTGCTCCGCCATCTGCTGCAAACCGGCTTCATCGATCCCCGGCAGCAGGATCAGAAACTCCTCACCACCGCTGCGTACAAAGAGGTCGTCCGCCCGCAACAGGGCATCGATACAACTACTGAAGCGCTGCAAGGCCCGATCTCCCTGCTGATGGCCGTAACGATCGTTGAGCTGCTTGAAGTGATCGATGTCGAGCATGATAAGACCACAGGGCACCTCCCCTGCCCGCAGCGGCTGACAGTGTTCGAAGAAGTAGCGACGGTTGTAGAGGCCGGTCAGCTGGTCGGTTTCACTCTGGCGCAGCAGTCGCTGCTGCAACTCGTACTGGCGGGTGATATTGCGGGTCACCCAGGCTACCGCCCGCTTGCCGTCATAGAGGGAGGGCAGCGGCGCAATCTTGCCCTCAAAACGCTGTATCCCTTGCGGCCCGGCGGCGGCATTGATCCCCCCACCTCGGCTGCTGAGAGCTCATACTCCACCACCCGCACCTGACCGCTCGCCAGCGACTCGGCTACCTGCGCCTTGACCCATATGGCCATCTCGGGTGGCAGCACATCGGCCAGCTGCTTGCCCGCCAGCGGATTGCCGTCGTGATAGGATTGCTGCTCCATACCGCCGATATATTCCACGTAATAGCCATCTTCACTGAGGATAAAGACGGGATCTGGCAGCTGGGCCATCACTTCATAAAGCTGGGTTACCGAAAGCGCCACGGAGACTCCTGTACTTCAACGTCAAACAGGGGGGAGATATTCTGCCTCAAGAGGACTCACTCGCCCTCATCGGCAGAACAGAAAAATCTGCGGCCACAGCCAACAATCCTTTACATCTAGCAGCCTGCCAGCCTCTCGGCCACCACCTGTGGCCAGCGCGTTGCTACTCCCGCCACTGCGCTCGCTCACGGCGGCGAAAGCCCCCTCACCCGGTCACGCATATCCCATTGTTTCAACTCACAAGTTCATTTACGCTGGCCGTCCTGAGTCCAGTTTTCACCTCATCAGCCATCAGGAATGCCAGCCACCCGCAACCGCAGGGGCTGTACCACGGAAAAGGAATCGCCAGATGAAAAACGCCATCGTTACCGCCCGCTTCGACGCTATCAGCACCGAAGGGGAACAGCTCACCCTCAAGATCGCCATCAAGGCCCCCGAGCCGGATCCCAAGTCCGCCAGCGGTGACTGGCGCTGCAAGGTGAAGCTGGCAGGGCTGAGCGACAAGACCTTTATCTACGGCATCGACAGCCTGCAGGCCCTGAGCCTCGCCATCAAGTTTGTCGAAACCGAACTGCGCGCTTTCTCCGATGCGGGCTGGCAGTTCTATCTGCCCAATTGCCCCGATCACCCCATCGACATGAGCGCCTGCTACTTCCCGGCGCTCTAGCCCAAGGTCAACTCAGGGAGCATGGGGTGCAGCCCAGCTCCCACAATATCCCTTTCATCGACAACGAGCTCATCATAGGCAAGTGCTGCCCCACAACCCGCAATGCCAAGGGTACTGTCAGAAAATTTGACAATTAAATCAATAGCATGCATCCAAAAAACAATTGACAATAATTCTCATTTAATCAATGGTTAATTTCCAAATGAACCACTCTGGAGATAGTGGATGAAGCTCTGTTTAACCACAGCATTATTGCTGTGCAGTATTTCAAGTGCCAATGCCAATACTTGCCCATTGAGTAACTGCAACACACTACACGCTGGTGAAAATTACTCTATTAATGCCGATAGAAAGTATTGCATCAATTTCAACAAAGAAAACATCACGGTGGTAAACCTTTCGAGTCGATACATTGAAATAGAAGACAAAAATTCAAATCCAACTGTTATATACCCTGGTGAATTTGTTGATGTCGATACCATATCAACAATCGCAAATTCAACCAAGGTAGTTATCAGCATAGAGCACGATAGCTTTATCGTTATAAGAGATATAAATGAAAGCAAGCGTAACAAGAGAGCGGCACCCGCATTGGTATGGGCAGGCGGCGGGGCCGTTATGGGGGCGATGGGCGTCATTGCCAACAATCCTGATGCCAGCATGAGAGAGATTGCTGCAGGTGCATTTGGTGGTGCCGTTACCGGTAGGTTAAGCCCCATCATGGGAAGTGGTGTCGCAGGCATGATGGCTTCAGGCAGTGCTGGCCTGGCAGCAAGCGGTGGCTGTGCCTCATGTCACTAGTGATGATGATCGTCACATTGATAGCGGCCGTTGTAGCACCCTTTCTTTTAAGCAACAACCTTGCCCATCGAATTGCACTGCTACTAATTTCAAGCGGTTCAATACTATTTAATTATCTCTCGGGTACTTTCTCAGCCTGGATATGTTTAACCTTTATTGTATTTACAGTTATTTTAAAGGTTAACTATCGTTCTACTCTGGTGCGTTGTGATGATGCAATACTAGGTTGCTATATAATTTTCTACATCCAGCCATTAGTTTTCAGGATGATTTAAAACTCTCTATTTAAATGAAGCTGACAAAATAAACTAGCCATAAAAAGAGCGCATATTATGCGCTCTTTTTATTTAAGACCTGTTTGGTAATATTTATCAACCCGTATTACGCATCCCTGCGGCAATACCGGCGATGGTGACCATCAGCGCCTTGTCCAGCTCGGGGTGCAGGGTCTCCGGGTGGTTGCGGGAGCGGTTGAGCAGCTCGGCCTGCAGCACGTTGAGCGGGTCTGTGTAGGGGTTGCGCAGCTTGATGGACTCCTTGATCCAGGGCTGATCCTCCAGCAGATCCCCGCGCGGGCTCAGCTTCAGCACCACCTCGATGGATTCGGCGAGCTCCTGACGCAGCTGTTTGCCAAGGCCCCACAGCTCCTGCGGTACCAGACGGGTGTCGTAGTACTCAGCGAGCCAGACGTCCGCCTTGAGGAACACCATCTCCAGCATCTCGAGGCGAGTGCGGAAGAAGGGCCACTGGGCGCTCATCTCTTCCAGCACCGCCAGCTTGCCACCGTCGATCGCCTGTTGCAGAGCCTTGTGGGCACCGAGCCAGGCCGGCAGCATCAGCCGGTTCTGAGTCCAGGCGAAGATCCACGGAATGGCGCGCAGGCTCTCGACACCGCCGTTGGGCTTGCGCTTGGAGGGACGGGAGCCGAGTGGCAGCTTGCCGAGCTCCATCTCCGGGGTGGCGGCACGGAAATAAGGGACGAAGTCCGGATGACCGCGCACGATACTGCGGTAGTGATCGCAGGAGTCGGCGGCCAGCTGTTCCATCACCTCGCGCCAGCACTCTTTCGGCTTGGGCGGTGGCAGCAGGTTCCCTTCCAGCACGGCGCTGGTGTAGAGCTCCAGACTCTTGATCGCCACTTTCGGCAGACCGAACTTGAAGCGGATCATCTCCCCCTGTTCGGTGGTACGCAAACCGCCGCGCAGGGATCCCGGCGGCTGGGAGAGGATGGCCTGATGTGCTGGCGCACCACCACGACCGACGGTACCGCCACGGCCATGGAACAGGGTGAGGCGGATGTTGTTGGCTTCGGCCAGCCCCACCAGGGATTCCATGGCGGCGTACTGGGCCCAGCCAGCGGCCATCATGCCCGCATCCTTGGCAGAGTCGGAGTAACCAATCATCACGTACTGACGGCCCTGAATGTAGCCGCGATACCAGTCTACCGAGAGCAGGCGCTCCATCACGGCGGTACCTGCCATCAGGTCATCCTGGGTTTCAAACAGCGGGGCGACCGGCATGCGGAACTTGCAGCCAGCCTCTTTGAGCAGCAGCTGCACCGACAGCACATCGGACGGCGCACCGGCCATGGAGATGATGTAGATACCGAACGCATCGGGGTCGTACTGGGCGATGACCTGACAGGTATCCAGTGTCTCGCGCACCTCGGCGCTCGGCTCCCAGTCGTGGGGAATGAGCGGGCGACGGGAGTTCAGTTCGTTAAGCAGGAAGGCCTGCTTGTCATCTTCGCTCCACTCGGCGTAGTCACCCAGACCCAGATAGCGGGTCAGCTCGGAGAAGACCAGCCCGTGACGCTCGCCATCCTGACGGATATCGAGCTTGACCAGATGGATGCCGAAACAGGCGACCTTGCGCAGCACGTCCAGCAGCATGCCGTCGGCGATGTTGCCCATGCCGCAGGCATGCAATGAGTGGTAGCAGAGCTCCAGCGGCTCGCGCAGCTGAGCGGTGGTCTTGACCAGATCCTGGCTCTCGCTCACCTGGCCCTGCACCTTGGCGGTGAGGTGCTCCTTGGTTTCGCGCAGCGCTTCACGCAGCTCGCGCACCAGCGCACGGTAGGGCTCGGGGTGATCGCCAACGCGAGCACGCACGTCGTCGGTGCAGTCGGACATGGAGAGCTCGGAGGTAAGCTCCTTGATGTCTTTGTAGAACAGACTCACCGCCATCCAGCGGCCCAGCTCCAGCACTTCGGCAGTCACCTTGGCGGTGACGAAGGGGTTGCCGTCGCGGTCACCGCCCATCCAGGAGGTGAACTTGACCGGCGCGGCATCCAGCGGCAGCCGCACACCCAGATGGTGTTGCAGACGCTCGTCCAGATTGCGCATGAATTCGGGAATGGCGGGCCACAGGCTGTTCTCCACCACGGCGAAGCCCCACTTGGCCTCGTCGACCGGAGTCGGGCGCTGTTCGCGGATCTCGTTGGTGTGCCACGCCTGATTGATGAGCTGCTCGATGCGATTGAGGATCTTGTCCCGCTCGCGGGGCAGCAGGTCGGAAAGCTCCAGCGCCTCGAGGCAGTCGTTGAGCTGTACGTGCTTGTGGATCAGGGTGCGACGGGTCACCTCGGTGGGGTGAGCGGTCAGCACCAGATCGATATCCAGCTCGCGCACGGCCTGAATGATGGCCTCTTGCGACAGGTTGGAGGCTTTCAGCTTGTCGAACATCTGCTCCAGCGGATCCGGGGTGCAGACCTGCTCTTCGCAGCGACGGGAGATGGTGTGGAACTGTTCCGCCACGTTGGCCAGATTGAGGAACTGGCTGAAGGCGCGGGCCACCGGCAGCAGTTCATCATCGCTCAGGGTGCGCAGGGTATCGAGCAGACGTTCCCGGTCTGATTCATTGCCCTTGCGGGAGGACTTGGCCAATTGGCGAATGGTTTCGATCTTGTCGAGAAAGGCCTGACCCTGATGATCCTTGATGGATTTACCCAGCAGCTGACCCAGCATACCTACGTTGGCGCGTAGTGCGGCGTACTTTTCGTTCATTCCACATCCTTATCTTGTTGGTGCCTGACACCCATCCGGGGTGCTAGACGACCTCACTTATTGTTGTGCGATTACAACATATGCTCCGTCATCTTAGGGTGACAATCTACCCAGATTGTCTGCGCAAGGTCAAATAACAGGCCGATTCAGAACATGTATTTCCATCACCACTCCACAACCGGCTTGTTATGTAACTTACTTACAGTTTTTACGCCCCTTTCACCGCCGCCGCTACAGGCAAAAACGTCTGATCAGGTGCTGCAACACCGAGGTGGTCGGCTTGACGAAGGAGAGGTCGAGATACTCATCCGGCTGGTGCGCCTGGGTGATATGACCGGGGCCCATCACTATGGTCTCGCAGCCAAGCTGCTGGATAAACGGCGCCTCGGTGCAGTAGTTGACCGACTCGGCGGCGCGACCGCTCGCCTTCTCCGCTTCGCGTACCAGCACAGAGTCATCGGCGCAGGCGTAGGCGGGGATCGGCTCGTGCAGGTGTTGCAGATGCAGGCAGCCGGGCTGGTGGATCTCGATGGGCGACAGCGCCTCTTTGAGCATCCCCATCAACTCGTCTGGCCCCACCTGCGGGGTGGGTCGCAGGTCGATATGCAGCTCGCAGCAGCCGCAGATGCGGTTCGGGCTGTCGCCCCCCTGAATGTAACCCAGGTTCAGGGTCGGCTGCGGCACGGCAAAGCGGTGGTCGGCGTAACGATCTTTCAGATCCTGCTGCAAGCGCAGCACCTGCCCCATCGCCTTGTGCATGATCTCCATGGCGTTGACGCCGTTGGCGGGATCCGAGCTGTGACCGCTCTTGCCGGTAATGCGGATCGCCTCCGACATATGCCCCTTGTGGGCCACCACCGGCACCAGTCCGGTCGGCTCGCCAATCACGGCGTAGTCGGGTTTCAGCTCGGCCGCCGCGGCGATGGCGCGGGCCCCCGCCATGGTGGTCTCTTCATCGGCGGTAGCGAGAATACGCAGCGGCTTGTTGAGCTTGGTGAGTTCAATCTCTTTGAGCGCCTCGACGATAAAGGCGAAGAAGCCCTTCATGTCGATGGTGCCGAGGCCATAGAGACGGTTGCCCTCTTCGGTCACCTTGAAGGGATCCTTGCTCCAGCTCCCCTCATCGAACGGCACCGTATCGGTGTGGCCCGCCAGCAGCAGACCGCCCTCTCCCTGACCGATCGTCGCCACCAGATTGAATTTGCCCGGCAGATCAGGAAGCGCCGTCACCTCGCACTGAAAACCGAGTTGACCGAAGCAGTCAGCCAGCAGCCGGATCACCGCCTCGTTGCTCTGATCCCACTTGGGATCCGTGCTGCTGATAGAGGGAATCGCAATAATATTCTTGTAGAGTGAAAAAAAATCCAGATTGGCCATCAGCTCCTCCTTGCGTCCCCGGAATGTTTCTGTTAGAAAATACAAATGCAAAGTGAGTGCATGAATATTCTGTAATTTTACCTGAATATCTGGCTCATCAACAAAGGCTTCTAGTTGTAAGGGAAAGTTAATGTTCTGTCACCTGATCTATAACCGACGACACACACCCGCCTGAATTGCCCCTCCGCACTTGTGCAAAGGGGCGATCGAACACCCTTGTGCACTGCAGCGTCATGCTGTGAATCTCGAACTCTGACTTGGAATATTCAACATGCTTAACACCGTTATCGTCGGTGCCAGTGGCTACGCGGGAGCCGAACTGGCCGCACTGGTACAGAATCATCCACAACTCAAACTGTTCGGCCTCTATGTCTCGGCCGGCAGTCAGGATGCCCACAAGCGCTTCTCTTCCCTGCATCCCCAGTGGGTCGGTGCCCTCGATCAGCCGCTGCTGCCGCTGGACGACGACGGCATGACCCGGATCCTGACCCAGGCCGATCTGGTGCTGCTGGCCACCGCCCACGAGGTGAGCGCCGAGCTCGCACCCAAGTTTCTCGCCAAGGGGCTGCCGGTGTTCGATCTCTCCGGCGCCTTCCGGGTCAAGGATCAGGGCTTTTACGACAGCTTCTACGGATTCACCCACGACAGCGAACAGTGGCTGGATCAGGCCGCCTACGGTCTGGCCGAGTGGAATGCCGATGCCATCGCCAGCGCCCAGCTGGTAGCCGTACCCGGTTGCTACCCGACAGCATCGCTGTGCGCCCTCAAGCCGCTGCAGCAGGATGGCCTGATTGCCAAGGGGTGGCAGCCCATCATCAACGCCGTCTCCGGGGTTTCCGGCGCCGGTCGCAAAGCGGCCATCAACACCAGCTTCTGCGAAGTGAGCCTCAACCCTTACGGCACCTTCAACCACAGACACCAGCCGGAGATCAGCCACCACCTCGGCAAGGAGGTGCTGTTCCAGCCCCACCTTGGCAACTATGTGCGCGGCATTCTGGCCACCATCTATGTGCAGCTGGCGGACGGCGTGACGCCGACCCAGGTGGATCAGGCCTTCCTCAAGGCTTACGAAGGCAAGCCGCTGGTGCGCCTCACCGGCCAGATGCCCTCTATTCGCGGTGTGGCAAACACCCCTTACTGCGATATCGCCTGGCAACAGCAGGGCAACATGCTGGTGGTGGTATCCGCCATCGACAACCTGCTCAAGGGCGCCGCCTCCCAGGCCATGCAGTGCATAAATATCAAATTCGGATTTGAACCGGCCACCGGCCTGATTTAAGGACTCAAGGAAGGATTGCAACGATGAACAAGCAGACTCTGGTAATCAAGCTGGGCGGTGCCCTTATCGAGAACGACGAGGCGCTGACCGCCCTGTTCGCCACCCTCAAAACCTTTCTCGACGATCAGCACCGTCCGCTGGTGCTGGTGCACGGCGGTGGCTGTCTGGTGGATGACCTGCTCAAGGGGCTGGGTCTCACCTCCACCAAGAAGAATGGCTTGCGGGTGACCCCGTTCGAGCAGATCCCCTTTATTGCCGGGGCGCTGGCGGGCACAGCCAACAAGCAGATGATGGCCAAGGCGATCGCCACCGGCATTCCGGCGGTGGGGCTCTGTCTGGCAGATGGCGGCCTGTGTCAGGTGACCCAGCTCGACCCGGATCTCGGCGCGGTCGGCGAGTGCAAACCGGGCAACCCGGCACTGGTAGCAGGCATCCTCGGTCAGGGCTTCTTGCCGGTGGTGAGCTCCATCGGCATCACAGCCGAGGGGCAGCTGATGAACGTCAACGCAGATCAGGCGGCCACCGCCATTGCCGAGGCGCTCGGTGCCGATCTGGTGATGCTCTCCGATGTAAGCGGCATCCTGGATGGCAAGGGCAAGCTGGTGCCCCAGCTCGACAAGCTGACCGCGCTGGATCTGATGGAGAAAGGGGTGATCACGGACGGCATGGCGGTCAAGGTAGAAGCGGCCCTGCACGCCGCCGAGACCCTCGGCAAGCCGGTCTGTGTCGCCAGCTGGCGTTACCCGGATCAGCTGCTCAAGCTGCTGGCTGGCGGCGCGGTCGGCACCCAGGTAGCCATTTGATCTCCACCGGAACAAGGAATATCCGATGCAACATCTTCTGAAAGACAGTGATCTGAACAAAGCCCAGATTGAAGCGCTGATTGCGCTGGGCAAAGCAGTGAAAGCCGACCCGAAGAAGTACAGCCAGGCGCTGGCCGGCAAGAGCGTGGTCACCCTGTTCGAGAAACCCTCCCTGCGTACCCGGGTCACCTTCGACATCGGCATCGCCAAACTGGGCGGCCACAGCGTCTATCTGGATCAACAAAACGGCGCGCTGGGCAAGCGGGAGTCGGTGAAAGATTTCGCCGCCAACCTGTCGCGCTGGTGTGATGCCATCGTCGCTCGGGTGTTCGATCACCAGACTCTGGTCGAGCTGGCGGGGCACGGCACAGTGCCGGTGGTGAACAGCCTGTGCAACCTCTACCACCCCTGTCAGGGGCTGGCCGACTTTATGACCATTGCCGAGCACTACGACGACCTGTCGAAGGTGAAGCTTGCCTACCTCGGTGATGGCAACAACGTCAGCCACTCTCTGCTGCTGCTGGGGGCGACTCTAGGCACCGACGTGACCCTGATCTGCCCGAAAGGCCACGGCCCGGATACCCAGATCTTCCTGCAGGCGCAGGCACTGGCTGCCAAGTCGGGGGCAACCATCCACATCAGCGATGACGTGGCGGATATCGAAGGGTTCGACGTGGCCTACACAGATACCTGGGTCTCCATGGGTGACAACACCCCGATGGAGCAGGTCAAAGACCTCTTTATGCCTTACCAGATCAACCAGGCCCTGCTCGACCGCACCGGCATCCAGCACGTGCTGCATTGCCAGCCGGCCCATCGCGAGCTGGAGATCACCTCGCAGGTGATGGATGGCCCCGCCTCCCTCATCATGGACGAGGCCGAAAACCGGATGCATATCCAGAACGCCGTGTTGCTGACCCTTCTGGGTGGCAAGTAACGCGGTACTCAACCTGAATCACGACACTTTTATTGAATCATCATCGAATCATCACGGAGAGAAGTAACATGAGCGGAATCAACAAGATCGTACTGGCTTATTCGGGTGGACTGGATACCTCGGCCATCATTCCCTGGCTGAAAGAGCACTATGACGCCGAAATCATCGCCTTCGTGGCCGACGTCGGTCAGGAGCGCGACGATCTGGAAGGGATCGAGCAGAAGGCGATCGCCTCCGGCGCCACCAAGTGCATCATCAAGGATCTGCGGGAAGAGTTCGTCAAAGAGTACGTCTACCCGACCCTGAAGACCGGCGCCGTCTATGAGGGCACCTATCTGCTGGGCACCTCCATGGCCCGTCCGGTGATCGCCAAGGCGATGGTCGAAGCGGCGCTGGCGGAAGGGGCTGATGCCATCTCCCACGGCTGCACCGGCAAGGGTAACGATCAGGTGCGTTTCGAAGGTGCGGTCGCTGCGCTGGCGCCCCAGCTGAAAGTCATCGCCCCGTGGCGGATCTGGGACATGCGCTCCCGGGAAGATCTGCTCTCCTATCTGGAGACCCGCAACATCCCCTGCAAGGCGACCCTGAAGAAGATCTACAGCCGCGATGCCAACGCCTGGCACATCTCCACCGAGGGTGGCGAGCTGGAGAGCACCTGGAACGAGCCCTCCGAAGCGGTCTGGCAGTGGACCGTACCGGCCGAGCAGGCTCCGGATCAGCCGGAGTACGTCAAGCTGACCGTGGCGCAGGGTGAAGTGGTGGCCGTTGACGACCAGCCGCTCAGCCCGCACCAGATCCTGATGACCCTGAACGAGCGTGCTGGCAAGCACGGCGTGGGCCGCATCGACATCACCGAAAACCGGATGGTGGGGATGAAGTCCCGTGGCTGCTACGAGACCCCGGGCGGTACCGTGATGGTCGCCGCGCTGCGCGCCGTGGAAGAGCTGGTCTTGGATCGCCCGGCCCGCGCCTGGCGGGAGAAGTTGGGTGCCGAGTTCTCCCATCTGGTCTATGACGGTCGCTGGTTCACCCCGCTGTGCAAGGCGATCCTCGCCTCGGCCAACGCCATCGCCGAAGATCTGGACGGTGAAGTGGTGCTGAAGATGTACAAGGGTCAGGTCACAGCGGTGCAGAAGAAGTCGCCGAACAGCCTCTACTCCGAAGACTTCGCCACCTTCGGCGCCGATGAAGTGTATGACCAGAGCCATGCCGAAGGCTTTATCCGTCTCTACACCCTGGCCAGCCGGATCCGCGCCATGAAGGAGCAGCATCAGGCCATCGGTGGCGACCATACCCACGGCTAAGCAAACGAGATAACCCGTTGATTCCGTTGAGGGGGCATGGCCCCCTCTTCTACAGGCAGAGGGCATAGCCCCTGACCCATCATCAGCGGGTGTGACAAGAGCGGCAGCGCCCCGGCCGCTTCTGTGAGATAACAGACTCGCAGAAAAACAGGGCACGATTTCAAGCTCGGTGGCCAGGGCGCCGCCGACAACGCATTCAAGGAGAGCAGTATGGCACTTTGGGGTGGACGCTTCAGTCAGGGAGCCGATAGCCGGTTCAAGCAGTTCAACGATTCGCTGCGGTTCGATTACCGGCTGGCGGAGCAGGATATTCAAGGCTCCATGGCCTGGGCCAAAGCGCTGGTCAAGGTGGGCGTCTTGACCGCCGATGAGCAGGGCAAGTTGCAACAGGCGATGGAAGTGCTTCTCGCCTCGGTGCAGCAGGATCCCCAGCAGATCCTCAATTCGGATGCCGAAGATATCCACTCCTGGGTCGAGAGCCAACTGATTGCCGCCGTCGGCGATTTGGGCAAGAAACTGCACACCGGCCGCTCGCGCAACGATCAGGTCGCCACCGACCTCAAACTCTGGTGCAAGGCACAGGGCGAGCTGCTGCTCGGCTCCATCACCGCCCTGCAACAGGGGCTGGTCGCCTCCGCTCGCGCCAATCAGGCCGCCGTGCTGCCCGGTTACACCCACCTGCAGCGGGCCCAGCCGGTCACCTACGCCCACTGGGCGCTGGCCTATGTGGAGATGCTGGAGCGGGACTACTCCCGACTGCAGGATGCCCTCAAACGCCTCGACACCAGCCCTCTCGGCTGCGGCGCGCTGGCGGGCACTGCCTATGCCATCGACCGCGAAGCGCTGGCGCTCGACATGGGCTTTGGTGGCGCCACCCGCAACAGTCTGGATTCGGTCTCGGATCGGGATCACGTGGTGGAACTGATGCACGTGGCGTCCCTTTCCATGACCCACCTGTCGCGCTTTGCCGAAGACCTCATCTTCTACAACACCGGCGAGGCTGGGTTTGTCGAGCTCTCCGATGCGGTTACTTCCGGCTCCTCCCTAATGCCGCAGAAGAAAAACCCCGATGCGCTGGAGCTTATTCGTGGCAAGACCGGCCGGGTGGTCGGCGCCCAGATGGGCATGCTGATGAGCCTCAAGGCGCTGCCGCTGGCCTACAACAAGGACATGCAGGAAGACAAGGAGGGGCTGTTCGATGCCCTCGACACCTGGCACGACTGCCTCGATATGGCCGCGCTGGTGCTAATCGATCTGAAGGTCAACGGCGAGCGCACCATGGCGGCGGCGCAAGGCGGCTACGCCAACGCCACCGAGCTGGCGGACTATCTGGTGGCCAAGGGGATTCCGTTCCGTGAAGCGCACCATATCGTCGGCGAAACCGTGGTCTTTGCCATCAGCGTGGGCCGCCCGCTGGAGGAGCTCTCCATCGGCGAGTTCCAGCGCTTCAGCCCGGTGATCGAGTTCGACGTCTACCCCAATCTGGAACTGGAAGCGACCCTGGCCAAGCGGGTTGCCAAAGGCGGCGTTGCCCGCGAGCAGGTAGACGCGGCCCTTACCGCCGCCGAACAGTGGCTGGCCAAGCGGGTGGGTTAAGCCAACCGGCTTGTCATCCAAAGTTGAAAGCAAAACGGCAACCCGAGGTTGCCGTTTTTTATTGCTCACCGCCGTTCAGGCGCTGGCATTTAGCAGCTTGCCAACCCCCTCCCCCTTGCCATTGGGCAAGGTCTGTTTAAAGGCGCCGAGCAGCTGGTCGAGGTTGAGATTGCTGGCACCAAGGGTGCCCTTGAGGGTATCGAGTTCACTTTGCAGCGCATCGAGGCGGGTGCTCTGGGTGCCGCTCGCCAGCTGGTTGCGGGCGCTATCGATGGCGGCAGGGAGGGATTGGCCGCCATTCTCCTGCCCCAGAGTCTGCATCAGCTCCCCCATAAAGTGGTTGATGGCAGTGCGGTTCTGCTCGTTGTCGGCATCCTTGATACCAAGTCGCTGGAACAAACTCTGGACGGTAGGGGCGAGGCGATCTTCCTGCACGATTTGCTGCACAGACTCAGGTTTGGCACTGCTGCCGAGCAGCTGACTGCCCAGCTTGAGAGCGATCGAGGCAAGGGGAAGCAGGCTGCTGATCATGATAACTCTCCGCGACAACGACCCTTGATGGTGTTGCCAAGAGGAGTGCATAAGCGGGGCCAAAATTTAGTGAACAGCACAGGGCGAAACCAACCCATTGAGCCACCGAGTGATTTGAATCGCCGCCTTGTGTTAGTGGGCATTGCGGCTGAGGTCATCACAAGAGAGCCGAGCGGCCAGCGGCTGCCGCTGCAGATCGAAGCGGCAAAGGGGCATTGCCGCAGCAAACCGGAGGCGGCAGGGCTCCTCTTCGCTATATGCCGGTACATGCCCGCCATCCCCTCGATTACGTCATTTTTCATTCATGAAACTTATGGCTATTAAGATCATGTGAATTTTCTTATCTAATATGTTCGCGCAAGATGGCTCTCAAACCGGATTTGCCGTCACCGCAATGCTGGCCGGCAGCCGCCTTCTCCCTGCCTCTTTCGTTTATGGAGTCGCTATGTCCCTGATCACCCCCTATATCTCCCCCGAAGTCAGCCAGCTGGCTCCCGGCTTTCGCGCTTTGAGCATCACGGTGCAGGCCGCCGCCGTGGTCGACCCGAACGTGGGGGCGCGCGCCCTTGATGAAGCCTGCACCGCCATGCTGACCGCCGATGTGCCGTGGGCAGAGGCGCATCTCGCCGCCTGGGGCGAGCTGTTCAGAAAATTTGGCGCCAAGCCGCAGCGAACTCCCTGTTCCGCCGAGGCTCTGAGAAAGCGGGTCGCCCGCGACGGCAACCTGCCCGCCATCGATCCCGTGGTCGATCTCTACAACGCCATCAGTATCCGCTACGCCATTCCGGTGGGGGGCGAAAACCTGCTTGCTTATGAGGGACTACCGCGACTGGTGATAGCCGATGGCAGCGAGCAGTTCGATACCATGAAGGGGGGCGAACCCGCACACGAATCTCCGGAACCCGGCGAGGTGGTCTGGCGGGATGACAAGGGGGTTACCTGTCGGCGCTGGAACTGGCGGCAGGGTGTGCGTACCCGACTCAGTGTCGATTCGGGCCAGATGTGGTTTATTCTGGAGAGCCTGCCCGAGATGCCGCTGGCTGCGCTGCATGAGGCGGGGGAAAAACTGGTCGCCGGACTGCGGGAGATGATGCCGGAAGCGGTGATCACACAGAGCCTGTTCGGCGATGTTGAGTAAATAGAAGGACGAGCCAACTCGTCACCGATAGATACAGAGAGGGGCGCCACAGCGCCCCTCTCTCTTTTCACCCTGCTCAGCCCAGCAGTAGATAGAGCTGGTGAGCCGCCACCCCGGCGCACAAGCCGCCGACCGTGTGGGCGACAATGGCGCGGGAGGTGAGGTGGCGATAGCCGAGGGCATCCAGCATGGCGGTGTGGGTGCTCAGGAAGCCACTCCAGCACATCCCCATGGCGGTAAACACCGCGACCTCGTTGCCGGTGATCCACCCTTTGGCGATAAAGGGGGGCACCAGTGACATGGCGGCACCGACCGCACCGAGGGAGGTAGCCGGGAAGGCAACCAGCTCCGGCTGCTGGAAGCCAAACAGCAGGTCAAACAGCCAGCTCACCTTGGCGGCCAGCACCGGCAGCAGGGCAACCCCCTGAAACGCTTCGCCGGTATAGCCCTTGTCGCCCGGGCCGAAGGTGAGCAGCATCACGAAGGTACTGATGATCAGCACGCCGGGGATCACCGCCATCCCCAGCTCCACACCGGATTTGCCGCCATCGAGTAGAGAGTTGAGGATCCGCAGCCAGCCGGGAGCCGCCTCTTTGGTCACCCCTACCTTGCGGCCATCGGACGATACAGCGTCATCGTTCAGCACTTCCCCCACCAAGGGGCGGATCATCCGTTGCATCAGTCGGGTAGAGACCACCGAGCCCACCAGAGCCCCCAGCAACCCGATCAGCGCCGCGCTGGCGGTGGATTCACCGCTCGGCAGCTGCAAGGTGGCCATAAAGGTCACCACGATCAGTCCCATGCCAAAGGCGGTGCCGAAGTTGGTGAGCGACACCAGCTGCCAGGGGGTGAAACCTTTGCGAAAGCGGCTGTCCTTGGCGAGGCTGATCACCGCCGGGTTGTCGGAGAAGAAGGTCATCAGCGCAGCCAGGGCGGTGCGACCGGGCAGACGAAACACCGGCTTCATCAGGGGGGCCAGCAGCACCTCCAGCAGGCGGATCACCCCGAACTCGCTCAACAGCTGGCTCAGGGCACCGGAGAGCACCGTGATCCCCATGATAAAGAGCACAGTATTGAGCAGCAGCTGGTGGGCGGTATTGAACAGGGTGTTGACCATGGCAGAGAGGCCCATCTGGCTGCCGAGGTAACCGAACAGGCTGCCGAGAATAAGCAGCACCAGCACGGGTTCCATCCAGTTCCGAATGGCGGCAAGTCGCCCCTTTGACTCTATAACTACATGATTTTCCATATCTATCCTGCGGTTCATCTGTGCGTGTGTGGTTGTTTTTATGGTTAAAAAATGGCTGCGCCAAATAGAAAAAAGCCCTTGTCTTGCGACAAGGGCTTTTTGAATTGGCTCCTCCTACTGGACTTGAACCAGTGACATACGGATTAACAGTCCGCCGTTCTACCGACTGAACTAAGGAGGAATTGTAATTGGTGCCCAGAGACGGAATCGAACCGCCGACACGGGGATTTTCAATCCCCTGCTCTACCGACTGAGCTATCTGGGCAAATGGTGCCGGCTACCGGAATCGAACTGGTGACCTACTGATTACAAGTCAGTTGCTCTACCTACTGAGCTAAGCCGGCACACTTTAAACCATTGTGCATGAACAAATTTTTTATTTCATGGCACCAAAATTGGTGCCCAGAGACGGAATCGAACCGCCGACACGGGGATTTTCAATCCCCTGCTCTACCGACTGAGCTATCTGGGCGTGGGCGCTATTAAACGGATTTTAAGGCAGATGGTCAACGGGAAATTTCACTTTTTGTCTCGTTCGTCTCTTTTTTGCGCAACATCGTCCATTTCTGCCACTTCTTCGGCACAGGCCGCGCCTTTTCGCCCCCAGACTCTGGGTTCCTCCCCCTTGAGCAGGCGGGAGATGTTCTCGTGATGGCGGATCAGAATGAGGCAGGAGAGCAGGGAGACTGGCAGGGTATATTCGGGTTTGAGCAGGTAGGTAAAGAGCGGCGTCAGCAGCACGGTAATGATGGAGGCCAGCGAGGAGTAGCCGCTCACCAGCAGCACCAGCAGCCAGGTACCTATCACGGCGCCCCCCATGGTGAAACCGATGGGCATCATGGTCCCCAGTGCCGTGGCGACTCCTTTGCCACCACGAAAATGAAAGAAGATGGGGTACATATGGCCGAGACAGGCGGCGACCCCGATAAAGCCGAGGTAAACGGGTTTGATCTGCAGATACCAGGCGAGATAGACAGGCACAGTGCCCTTGAGCACATCAAGCAGCAGCACCACCAGCGCCGCCATCCGGCCACCGAGGCGCAGCACATTGGTTGCCCCCGGATTGTGGGAGCCATGATCCCGCGGGTCGGGCAGACCGGAGCAACGGGAGACCAGCACAGCACTGGATAGTGAACCACCCAGGTAGGCCAGAATAATCATCAAAATCGTCAGGGCCGTCATCTTGGTCGTTTTTACCACGATATGAATGGGGTATGATGCGGGCCACATACGCTGGCATGGGCCCATGCCCACCCAGAGCGCCTCGGCAAGCCTGTTGCCCGGCCAGCATCCCTGCGCTGTCATCACAGCCCATCAAGAGTAAAGAAGAAGTACAGTCATGGACAAGGTGTTTATTCGCGGACTCGAAGTTTTGACCACCATAGGTGTATATGAGTGGGAGAAGGGCATTCGCCAAAAGCTCCGTTTTGACCTCGAGATGGGGTTCGACAACCGCCCCGCGGCAGCAACCGACGACATTAATCTGGCACTGGATTATGCCGACCTCTCCAACAAGATTTGCGAACATGTCAGCGGCAAGGTGGTCGAGCTGGTCGAGACCATGGCCGAGCAGGTCGCCATGCTGGTTCTGACCGACGCGCGGGTGCAGTGGGTCAAGGTGACCCTCACCAAGCCGGGCGCCGTGCCCAATGCCGCCGGGGTCGGCGTCGAGATCCTGCGCCATCGCACGCCGGCCGCGAGCAGCAACTGATGACCACCATCTATATCAGCCTGGGCTCCAACATCGAGCGGGAGCGCCATATCCGTGCCGGGCTCGATGCCCTGCACGCCGAATTTGGTGAGCTGCGGGTCTCCCGGGTATTCGAGAGTGAGGCGGTCGGCTTCAACGGCCGCCCCTTCTACAACCTGGTGGCGGCTGCCGAGACCGATCTGCCGCTGACCACCGTCTGCCAGCGACTGCGGGCCATGGAGTTCGCCCACGGCCGTGAGCCGGATGCCAAGAAGTTCGCCCCGCGCACCCTGGATCTCGACCTACTGCTCTATGGCGATCTGGTCTGCGACACCCCGCTGGTGCTGCCGCGCGGTGAAGTGCTCACCAACGCCTTCGTGCTCTGGCCACTGGCCGAGCTGGCCCCCAAACTGCGCCACCCCGTCGATGGCCGCACCATGGGCGAGCTGTGGCAAGCCTATGACAAGGCCTCCCAGCAGCTGTGCCCCATTCCCTTTCACTGGGAAGCGTGCGAATTGCAGCATCACTGATCCGCAAGGGCGCCTCACGGCGCCCTTGTTGTTTGCACAGACAGGGTTGCTTATCACGGATAAGAAAGTGTCATTGGGCCTGACCCTGCGAGGCTGGCAGGATAGCGCCCACTACAGGAGAACCCCATGCCACTCGATACCATTCACCACTTCAACTGCCAGCTGCTGGCCGAACTGCCCCACCAGCGCTATGAGCATGAACCCATTCTCGACTACGCCACCGATGAAAAGGTCAAGGCCCGCCTCGGCTGGCAGGCGGAGTTCAGCAAGACCCTGTTTCTCAAGTTCAAGGATGGCCGCTTCGCTCTGCTGCTGACCCACAGGGACGGGCGGCTCGACAACAAGGCGGTCAAGGCCGCACTCGGTGCCAAGCCCTCCATCTGCACCGCCGAAGAGATGCAGGCGGAGATTGGCTGCCTGCCGGGAGCGGTCTGCCCCTTCCTGCCCCGCGCCGATATTCCGCTACTGGTGGATCCGCAACTGCTCAACCACACCGCCTTCACCTGGACTCCGGGCCACCCGGAGCAGACCTTTCTGCTGGCGACCGAGCATCTGGCCGAAGTGTTGGCGCAGCTCCCCTGCGAGGTCAGCTATCTGCCCGCCCCGACGGCGTAGCCCCATCGCGCGCCAGCTGGGCGAAGATCAGCGCCGCCAGCATGGAGAGCAACCCGACACAGAGGTAGGTAAGGTGGAACCCGGCCAGCCACTGACCCTCGGCCACTAAGGTGCCCGCTGAGGTGCCCGCCGAGAAGAGCCCGAGCAGGCTGGCGGCAATCGCCACCCCCAAACTCATGGAGAGTTGCATCACTACCGAGAGCAGACCGTTGCCACTGCTGGCCAGGGTCGGGCTGAGATCTTGCAGCGTGAGAGTGTTCATGGCGGAGAACTGCAGCGAGTTGATGGCGCCGAAGATCGCCAGCCAGCCCAGCAAGACCCCGTAGGGGAGCTGGTTGTCGATAAAGTAGAAGCTGGCGATCATCGCCCCCAGCAACAGGGTGTTGCCGATCAGAATGCGGCGATAGCCCACCTTCGGAATAAGCTTGTTAACCAGCGTCTTGGTCAGCATGGCGCCAATCACGGTGGGGATCATGGTCATCCCCGCCTTGCTCGGGGAGAAACCGAGCCCCAGTTGCAGAAACAGCGGGGTGAGGAAGGGCATGGCGCCGCTGCCGAGGCGGGCAAACAGGTTGCCCCAGATGCCGATGGCAAAGGTGGTGGTCTTGAATAAGTTCAGGCTAAAGAGCGGCTGCTGTGCATTGGCGGCATAGAGCCAGTAGCTCGCCATCGCCGCCAAGCCGAAGATCAGTGCAAACAGCGCCCAACCGGTGGAGATGCTGTGCTCCCCCAGCCCCTGCAAGCCGACCGACACCAGCACCATGCCGACGCTGAACATCACAAATCCCTGCCAGTCGAACCGGGCGGTCTGCTGCCGCAGCTCCGGCATAAAGTGCCAGCTGGCGATAAAGCCGAGCAGCCCCACCGGCAGGTTGATGAGAAACACCCAGTGCCAGCTCGCCACTTCCACCAGCCAGCCACCGAGCGCCGGCCCCATCAGCGGGCCGAGCAGCCCCGGGATGGTGACAAACGACATCACCCGCAGCAGCTCGTGCTTGTCATAAACCCGCAGCACCGCCAACCGTCCCACCGGCATCAGCAGCGCACCGCCAATCCCCTGAAGTACCCGGGCGACCACCAGCATGGAGAGCGAATTGGAGGCGGCGCAGGCGAGCGAGCCGAGGGTAAAGAGCGAGATGGCGGCCAGATAGATGCGGCGGGTACCGAATCTGTCTGCCAGCCAGCCGGAGGCCGGGATCAGCAGCGCCACCGTCAGCATGTAGGCAATGATCACCGACTGCATCTGCAGCGGGCTCTCTCCCAAGGTCTCGGCCATGCTGGGCAGGGCGGTGTTGAGAATGGTGCCATCCAGCGCCTGCATAAAGAAACCGACCGCCGCCAGCAGGGGCAGCCATTTGCGCTGGGCATCTGTCACTGTGTGGCTCATTGCCACCTCCATTATTTTTGCGGGGGAGCGGCGGCGGTCAGGAAGAGATCGACACAACTCAGGGTCCAGGCATCCTGCTCGGCAGCGCTCTGGGTCAGCGGCAGACCCAGCTCACGGAGCATGCGCTCCTTGCCCTGCCACATCAGCAACAGCTGCAAGGCGGCCTGTTCGCTGTCTTGATGGCACAGCAGGCCTTGCTGCTTCTGCTGCTCCAGCCAGTTGGACAGCATCTCGGTCACATAGAGCGGGCCCGCCTCGAAAAAAAGGGTGGCCAGCTGGGCATCGTTGCAGCTGATGCAGGTGCGAAAGATATTGATGGCATCATCGCTCAGGATCAACTTGCGAAAGCTGCGACCAAAGGCAATCAGGCTCTCCCGCACATTGTTGCCACGCAGCAACACCTCCGGCATCAGCTCGCTGCTGACGCACTTGCTGCCCACCGCTTCGGCAAACAGCGACTCCTTGTTGGCAAAATGGCTGTAGACCGTCTGCTTGGAGACGCCCGCTTCACTGGCCACCATGTCCATGCTGACCAGATGCAGACCGTGCTGACAGAAGAGCCGCCCGGCAGCATCGAGGATCGCAGCCCGCTTCTGCTGACTACGGGGTGAAATGTTCATTTTTCCTCCACAATCAAACTGGACAGTCTAGTTTCGAAAAACTAGACTCACCGGTGTGATTTGATGTTATGTCAACCAGAGGATGATGTCATGACACTTTGCTTAATCCTGCTGGCGCTGTTACTGAGTGGCTGCAGCCCGGTCACAGAGTCAGAAGAAACACCCGCCCTGACCCGGGTGATCGCCCAGCCGCTGCAAGCCAGCGATCACTACCCGGTGCTGCACCGCTTCAATGGCCGGGTGATCGCCCCCGAACACAGCCAGATAGGCTTCGAGCTGGCAGGGCGGATCGCTACCCTGCACAAGGGACGCGGAGAGCCGGTCGCGGCTGGCGAACTGCTGGCCACACTGGATACCCGGCTGCTGGCAGTGGAAGCCAAAGAGCTGGCTGCCCGGGCCGCCCAGAACGAGGCCGAGCTGACCCTTGCCCGACAGACGCTCGACCGACTCACCGCCCTGCGCCAGCAGCAGTTCAGCTCCCGTCAGGCGCTGGATGAACAGCAAGGCAAAGTCCGCATGCTGGAGGCAAGTGCCAACCAGCTGGCCGCCGCCCTCGAAGCCAACCGGGTCAAACAGGAGAAATCACAGCTGCGCGCCCCCTTCAACGGGATCGTAGTCAGCCGCGAGCAGGCATTGGGGGCCGTGGTGGCCGCAGGCCAGCCTCTCTTCTCCCTGACCCGCAGCGGCCAGTGGGAGGCCGATATCGGCGTGCCGGTGAAACAGGCCGAGTCCCTGATCGTCGGCCAAAACTACCCCCTGCAAAGCGGTGCGCAATCACTGGAGGGGCGCCTGCTTAATCTGGGGGTACAAGTGGACGGGCAGACCCACACCCGCACCGCCCGCTTCCAGCTGATCCGGGGCGGCGAACAACTGGCAGAGGGGCAACTGATCACCCTGCTGCATCAGACCCGCGAGCCCACCCGCGCTTACGAAGTGCCGCTCACCGCACTGACCCAGGGATTGCGCGGCAGCTGGACCCTCTACCTGCTCAACGACGAAACGCCACCCCGAGTGGTCAGTCGGGACGTCACCCTGCTGCAGCAAGATGGCGAGCGGGCCTGGATCAGTGGTGCCCTGAACGGACAAGAACAGCTGGTGACCGATGGCCTGCATAAACTGGTGCCGGGCCAGCAGGTCACCCTGACAACCAGCGTGGATCATCAGGCAGGCCATCCGGAGCCACAGTCATGATCCGCCCGTTTATCGAGAATGGCCGCCTGCTGCTGTTGACGGTCGCGCTGCTGCTGACGGCCGCTCTTGCGGCATTGCAGATCCTGCCCAGAACCGAAGATCCCCAGCTCACCAGCCGCTTTGCCAGCGTGGTTACCCACTTCCCCGGGGCCAGCGCCGAGCGGGTGGAGGCGCTGGTGAGCGAGCCCATCGAGAACCGGCTGCGGGCCCAGAGCGAGATCAAGCTGATCGAGTCGAGCTCTCGCCCCGGCCTCTCCATCATCAATCTGGAGCTCAAGGATGAGGTCAGCGATGTCGAGCCTGTCTGGTCCAGAGTCCGTGACCGGCTGGCAGATCTTGCCGCCGGGCTGCCAGCCGGCGCCAGTGCCCCCAAGCTGGATGACGAGAAGGGCTACCCCTTCACCCGGCTGGTCAATGTGGTCTGGCGCGGGCCGGGCCAGCCGCAGCTGGATCGCCTCGCCCGCTACAGCGCCGAGCTGGAACGCCGGGCTCGCCAGCTGCCGGGCACCGAATACGTCGAGCGGGTCGGAGCACCGCAGGAGGAGATCGAGGTGCGGTTCGATCCCCTCGCCCTCAGTGCCAGCGGCATGAGTGGCGAACAGCTTGCCCAGGCGCTGAGCGGTGCCGATGCCAAAGTGGCCGCCGGGGAGTTGCAGGGCAGCCACAATCGCTTTCAGGTAGAGATCCGCGGCGCCCTCGATACCCTGGAGCGGATCCGCCAGATCCCGCTGCGCACCGGCGAGCAGGGCCAGACCCTGCGCCTTGGCGATCTGGCCGAGGTACGGCGTACCCTGCACCAGCCGGAGAGCCAGCTGGCCTTTGCCAATGGTGAGCGGGCCGTGGTGGTCGGCCTGCGCATGGCACAGGATCACCGCATCGACCTCTGGTCGGCACGGGTCGACACCATGCTGACCCAGCTGCAACAGGACTTGCCGGATAATATCGGCCTCGTCACCAGCTTCGATCAGCAGCGTTATACCGATCAGCGGCTCGACACCCTGCTCATCAACATTGTGCAGGGCTTCCTCATCATAGTGGCCGTGCTGCTGGTGACCTTGGGGGTCAAGGCTGCCATTATCGTGGCCCTGTCGCTGCCGCTTACCGTGGCGTTCTCATTCGCCTGCATGAACCTGATCAATCTGCCCATTCACCAGATGTCGGTCACCGGTCTGGTGGTGGCGCTCGGGATCATGGTGGACAACGCCATCGTCATGGCGGATCGGGTGCAGTATCAGCGCCGCCACGGCATGGCCATGAGTGCCGCCGCACTGGAAGCCATCGGCCACCTCTGGCTGCCACTGCTGGGCTCCACCCTCACCACCATGCTCGCCTTTATGCCGATCATTCTGATGCCGGGCCCGGCGGGCGAGTTTGTCGGCGGCATCGCCTGGGCGGTGATCTGTTCGCTGCTGGGATCCTACCTCATCGCCCACACCCTGGTGGCTGGCCTCGCAGCCCGCTGGATTGGCAGTGATCAGGGGGGGCGCTGGTATCAGGATGGCTTGCACCTGCCCCGGGTGAGCGCCCGTTTCCAGCAGAGCATCGCCATGGCGCTGGCTCACCCCTGGCGTACCCTGCTACTGGTCAGTCTGCTGCCCCTGCTCGGTTTCTGGGTGGCGGGCCGCCTCACCGAACAGTTCTTTCCCCCTGCCGACCGGGACATGCTCCACATCGAGGCCAGCCTCTCCCCACAGGCGAGCCTGGCGCGCACCCGCGAGCTGGCACTGGGTATCTCTGCCGAGCTGGCTAGCCTCCCCGAGCTGGTTCGCCAGGATTGGGTGGTGGGCGACAACGCCCCCAGCTTCTACTACAACCTGGTGCCCAGAAAACAGGGGCGGGCCGATTACGCCCAGGGGATGATCACCCTGCAGGATGCCGATGCCGCCGAACGGCTCATTCCACAACTGCAGCAGCGGCTCGATGCAACATTTCCCGAAGCGCAGATCCTAGTGCGCAAGCTGGAACAGGGGCCGCCTTTCAATGCCCCGGTCGAGCTGCGGCTGTTTGGCCCCGACCTTGAACAACTACACCGTCTGGGAGAGGAGCTGCGCAGTCTGCTCGCCAATACCCCGGCCGTGGTGCAGACCCGCGCCACCTTGCAGGCAGGGGCACCCAAACTCTGGTTGCAGGTCGATGAGGAGGCCGCCCGACTGGCAGGCATGAGCCTGACCGATGTTGCCTCCCGGTTGGCGGGCGCACTGGATGGCAGGTTGGGCGGCACTGTGCTGGAAGGCACCGAGTCAATCCCGGTTCGGGTGCGACTGGCCGAGCCCTTGCGTCAGGATCCGGATGCGCTGCTCAATGTGCCGCTATCGCTCACCGGCACCGGCCAGCAAGGGGCTGCCAATCTCACCTTGCGGGCACTGGCCACTCCCGAGCTGCTGCCAAGCTGGGGGGAGATCAGCCGTCGGGATGGTGAGCGGGTCAATGTGCTGGAGGCCTATCTGGCGGTCGGCGTACTGCCGCAAACTGTGCTGGAGCAGGTCAAAGAGAGGCTGGCCGCCAAGGCGCTGGCATTGCCGCCGGGCTATCGACTGGAGTTTGGCGGGGAAGCCGCCAAGCGGGATGAATCGGTGGGCAATCTGATGGCGCATGTCAGCCTAGTCGCCGTGCTGCTGGTGGCCGTGCTGGTGCTCAGCTTCAACTCGTTCCGGCTGGCGGGCATCGTCACCCTGGTGGCGATCCAGTCGGCGGGGCTCGGGCTGCTGTGGGTCTGGCTACTGGGCTACCCCTTCGGGTTTACGGTGATCATCGCCCTGCTGGGACTGATGGGGCTGGCCATCAACGCCGCCATCGTCATTCTGGCCGAGCTGAAGGCAGACCCGCTGGCACAGCAGGGCAATCTGCCGCAGATCTGTGACCTGGTGGCCGGTTGCAGCCGCCACATCGTCTCGACCACCATCACCACGGTGGGCGGCTTCATCCCGCTATTGCTGGGGGGCGGCGGCTTCTGGCCCCCCTTTGCCATCGCCATCGCCGGTGGCACAGCGCTGGCGACCCTGCTCTCGTTCTACTTTGTGCCGGTGGCGTTTGTGTTGTTCAACCGCCGCCGTCCTGACCCGGAGCAGGAGAGCTGCAACGCGCAAGATCAGTTGTCGGGCTGACCCAGCATGGCTTTGAGCCGCTCTTCCAGAGTGGGCTCGGGGGCCTTTAAGGTCGCCATAAAGAGCTGCTCGATACCGGCCTTGTCCTGACTTTTCACGATAAACACCAGTCGGGACTGGGCCTTGCCCTCCGGCCAGTCGCCCAGCGCCTGCAGCGGATAGAGCTGGCCGTGGACGCCGTGGATCACCACCGGCTGGCTTTCGCCCTCCAGCTGCAAGATCCCCTTGAGGCGCAGCAGGGCATCGCCGTATTGGGCCTGCACCGCATCGATGGCGGCCAGCAAACGAGAGGGTTTGAGCGGCTCGCCGATGCGCAGGGAGAAACTCTCGATGTTGCCGTGCTCGAAGTGGGTGGGCGCAGCTGTGCCCACCTTGGCGGCGAACGGCTTCATCTTCGGCTGCATGGGTGAGGCCAGCCCCTGCCTGGGGGATTCGGTGCGCAGCCAGGCCAGCAGCTGGCGCACATCGCGCCCTGCCGCTTCGTTGTAGGCGCCGAGCTTCTCCAGCACCCTGGGCGACAGTTCGCCATTGGTCACCTGCTGGATCGGGGCCGCCGGATTGAGTGCCACCAGCTGGTCTTCGAC
Organism: Aeromonas sp. 102P; assembly: GCF_051920345.1. NCBI lineage: Bacteria > Pseudomonadati > Pseudomonadota > Gammaproteobacteria > Aeromonadales > Aeromonadaceae > Aeromonas > Aeromonas sp. 102P. Next base: position 85,809 of record NZ_JBQBCZ010000001.1, read on the forward strand.
CCGCGCCAGCTGCTCGCCATCCACCAGATCGCCTTTGCTCACCACCAGCAGATCCGCCAGCGCCACCTGTTTCACCGCCTCATACTGGGCCGCCAACTGCTGCTCGATATGACCGGCATCCACCACGGTGACGGTGCCATCGAAGCGGTAGCGCTGGGCGATAAAGCCCTCTTCGCGCAGGGTAAAGAGCACGGGGGCCGGATCGGCGAGGCCAGTGGTCTCGATAATCAGCCGCTTGAACGGTTTGATCTTGCGCTGGATGGCCTTCATAAAGAGCCCCTGCAACGCCTCCACCAACGAGCCCTGTACCGAGCAGCAGATGCAGCCGGAGTCGAGCAGCATCACCTGCTCATCCACCTGCTGCACCAGATGGTGATCCAGCCCCACCGAGCCGAACTCGTTGATCAGCACGGCGCACTCACCGAGCTCCGGCTGCTTGACCCAGTGGTTGAGCAGAGTTGTCTTGCCGCTGCCGAGAAAGCCGGTCAGCAGGGTCACTGGGATACGGGTATCTTGCATATCGGTCATGTCAGATCCTTACCGGTTGGCAAACAGGTCGCTGAGCCAGCGGTTTTCAAAGCGGCCGTGGGGGTCGAGCTCGGCTTTCAACGCCACGAAGTCGTTCCAGCGCGGCAGCAGGGCCGGAAAGTCGTAGAGATCCATCGCCAGATGTTTGCCGAAATGGGGAATGCCGCCGAGCGGCACCAGCAGTTGCTGCAGCTCGCGCATCTGCTCCATCGAGCCGTTGACGAAGGTGCCGTCCGCCGCCAGATAGACCAGAAAACCGATCCAGCAGACCGACTGGCCGTAAGCGGCGCTAAGCCAAGCCTCGGAGGGGCCGGTGCAGCGCAGAATAAAGGGGTAGTGCAGCACGCCGGGGTTGGCCTGCTGCCACGCTTGCAGGGTCTCCAGCGCCTCGTTCATCCGATGCAGCGGCACCGCCACCTCGCAGTTGATCTGGGGCGCCGGGATCCCCTTGCAAAGAATTTGGTAGACGTTGCCCACCAGATCGGAGGCATCCTTGAAGCGGCGTACCGTCTCGAAGTGCTCACCGGCCAGCGCCTCATCCTTGGTATCTTTCGCCATCTTCTGCAGGGTGGCATCTATGGTGGCATTCATGCGGGCGTCGATATCGCCATCCAGCAGCAGCGGCTCGCTACCACCGGCGCGATAACGGGCCACCTCCTCACCGGAGGCAGGGTCCACCAGCCAGATGTGGCTCTCGCCGGTCCAGGCAAACCACCAGCTCTTCACGAAGCCGTGCTCGCGGTTAAGCCGCTCGTTGTGCTCCAGGAGGAAGGGGTAATCGGTGGTGAACTTGGTGCAGCGCATGATGCGGTTGGGCACGGTACGCAGGGTGACGTCGAGCAGGATGCCGAGCATCCCCATCCCCATCACGAAGGCGCCGAAGCGCGGATCGGTGCGATCAACCCGGATGATGTCGCCATTGGCCTGCATCACCGTCATCGCCTCCACCGCATCGCAGAGGGCAGACTGGTGCAGCCCCTGACCGTGGGTACCGGTGCTGAGGGCGCCACCCAGGGTCTGGATGCCGATGACACCGGGGGATGCGGGCAGCATCCGCTCCATGGCGATCAGCTCGGCATAGACGGTATCGAGCGGCGTACCCGCCTGATAGGTCACGGTATCGGCAGTTTTGGCCAGCTGGCCGCGCAGGTGGTACAAGTCCACCAGCAGTGCCTGACTGCCCTCGGCATAGACGCTGTGGATGGGTTCGAAGGAGAGGCCGGAGCCGATAAGGCGCAGCTTGCGCTCGGGGTGTTCCCGCAGCAGCATTTGCAACTCGTCGCGGCTTTTCGGGCGCCACACCTGATCCAGCGCCCCAAGGGGATTGGTTCTCGACCAGTTGAACAGCACCTCCCGATTACAGATCGCCTTGATGCTGTGAAATGCCTGGAACTGAACCGTCATACCGCGCCTCATCTTTTACTGACGTCAAAATGAGCGCCGATTCTACCGAAAAGCGAGCCACAAGGCATGAAAAACAAGCCCCTGCACTCGAGGGGGGATAGGGAGATAGCACTTCCCTACCCTGCCAGACGGGAGCGTGGCCGCCCGTCTGTCAACGATAGATCAGGTCGCATTCGGGATGCCTCGCACCCCATCTGGCTGCCGGGTTTGTGCCTCTTCCGGCAGCAGCTCCTCGCAGAACTGGCGCAGCGGCATGGGGCGGGCAAACAGGTATCCCTGCAGATAGTCTACCCCTTTGGCCCTGAGGTAGTCAGCCTGACGCTCACTCTCCACCCCTTCCGCCACCAGCGCCAGACCGAGCCGGGTCGCCAGATCGATCACGTTGTCCACGATATGTTCCGAGAGGGACTCGGTACCGATGCGGGCGATAAAGGATTTGTCGATCTTGAGGTAATCCACATGAAACTGCTGCAGGTAAGCCAGGCTGGAGTGGCCGGTGCCAAAGTCGTCGATGGCGAGTTTGACCCCCATCTCGTCCAGCTGGCGGAACAGGGAGAGGGTCTGGGGATCTGACATCAGCAACTCCCGCTCGGTCAGCTCCAGCACCAGTACCACCTTACCGGGGAGGAAGTGACCGAGAAAGGCGCGGCACTCGGCCAGCAGGGCAAAATCGTGGCAATGGGCGGCGCTGATGTTGAAGCTGATATGAAACCCATCGGGCAACTGCTCCTGAGAGCGGTTCAACCTTGTCGCCACCTGCTTCATGATATGGGTGGTCATGGGGACGATCAGTCCCGACTCCTCCGCTTGCGGAATAAAGAGATCGGGCCGGATCACCCCTTCATTGACATGTTCCCAGCGCATCAGCACCTCGGCGCCCATCATCTTGCCGTCGTGGCTGGCAATCAGCGGCTGCAGATAGGGGACAAACTCCCTGGCCCGCAGGGCTCGTCGCAACTCATCTGTTGGCGAGCCGGGCCGCCCCAGCACCCACCACACCAGCCAGGCCAGCAAAAGCGAGGAAACCGCCAGCCACGACAGCGCCACATGCCGCGCGGCCCACAGCGACTTCCAGTAGACCGGCATGGCATAACCGGCATGGATGGTGAAAGGATAATGGGATGAGGTGAGGGCCTGGCTGATCCCGCGATGGAGGGTGGGCGCCTCGCTCAGATAGCGGCCCGACTCATTGAGCCAGGCAGACCCCACCTGCAGATAGAACGCACTGGATTTTCCGCTCATGGAGAGCATGAAGCTGAGCTGGGTACTGTCGATGGCGCTCAAGGCGGCATCCTTGCCCTGCTCGGTGCGCACTACCAGCAGCGGGTGATTTTGCCGCACCCGGTTGCCACTCATCAGCAGCAGCTTGCGGCCGGTGTAGATGGAGCCGTCATCGGCATCATTGGCTTCACCAAACAGCGAGGTGCAATTGATGATGCCGTTTCGCACCAGATTGACCGAACGCAGGAAAGGCTCGATGGCGACCTTCTTGCGCAGCACCAGCAGGTTGTCGTGACAGGGGGCATTCACCAGAGGCAGCACAGAGCGATTGGCCTGCTCCGCATGATCCAGCATCGACTCCATCAGGATTCTGGCCTTGTGGGCCGAGGCGCTGGATTCCGCTTTCAGCTCCTGCACATAATTGCTGTGGATGAGCCAAGCTCCCACCAGCAGCGGCAGGGTAAAGACCAGCAAGGCACCGCCGAAGCGTAACCCGGTTCGGGAGAGATCGATCCTGAACAGAAACATAAAGAACCACGCCGCAATTCGTCAGGCCTGCCAACGCAAGCACCCAGTGAACAGATATCCACTTTCCCTCGATAACGATGCCTCATCATTACCGCACATAACCGAACAACATAACCCAAAGCGTTTATAAAACGAACCACCAAACAGGTGGTTGGATCTCTCTAGCAAGGATCGTGCAAACAATCTTCAAAAAAGACGGTGAATAACACACAAATAAATAATGCCGCGTAAATACGCGGCATTATTGGCTTCTTATCGCGCAAATCGCGCAAGAACTCCGTTAAACGGCTTGCTGCAGGATCACCGCATCGGCCTTCTTGGTGTAGGAGGCGATCTCGTTGAAGTTGAGGTAGCGGTAAGTATCTGCCGCAGTGGCATCCAGCGCCTTGGCATACTGCAGATACTCGGCCACGGTCGGGATCTTGCCGAGGATGGCGGCAACGGCTGCCAGCTCCGCAGAGGCCAGGTAGACATTGGCCCCCTTGCCCAGACGGTTCGGGAAGTTACGGGTGGAGGTGGAAACCACGGAGGCCCCTTCCGCAACCCGAGCCTGGTTACCCATGCACAGCGAACAGCCCGGGATCTCGATGCGGGCACCGACCCGGCCAAAGATGCCGTAGTAGCCCTCTTCGGTCAGCTGATCCTTATCCATCTTGGTCGGCGGTGCGATCCACATGCGGGTCGGCAGCTCGCCCTGATACTTCTCGAGCAGTTTGCCGGCGGCGCGGAAGTGACCGATGTTGGTCATGCAGGAACCGATGAACACCTCGTCGATCTTGTCGCCAGCCACGTCGCTCAGCAGACGGGCATCGTCCGGATCGTTCGGCGCACACAGGATCGGCTCCTTGATGGTGGCCAGATCGATCTCGATGATCTCGGCATACTCGGCATCCTTGTCCGCTTCCATTAGGGTCGGGTTGGCCAGCCACTCTTCCATCCCCTTGATGCGACGGGTGATGGTGCGCACGTCACCGTAGCCTTCGGAGAGCATCCATTTCAGCATCACGATGTTGGACTTCAGGTACTCGATGATCGGCTCTTTATCCAGCTTGATGGTGCAACCGGCAGCGGAACGCTCGGCGCTGGCATCAGCCAGTTCGAACGCCTGCTCCACCTTCAGGGTCGGCAGACCTTCGATCTCGAGGATGCGGCCGGAGAAGATGTTCTTCTTGCCCGCTTTCTCGACGGTCAGCAGCCCCTTCTGGATGGCGGCATAGGGGATGGCATGGACCAGATCACGCAGGGTGATGCCCGGTTGCAGCTCGCCCTTGAAGCGCACCAGCACAGATTCCGGCATGTCCAGTGGCATCACGCCGGTAGCGGCGGCGAAAGCCACCAGACCGGAGCCCGCCGGGAAGGAGATACCGATGGGGAAACGGGTGTGGGAGTCACCACCGGTACCCACGGTATCCGGCAGCAGCATGCGGTTCAGCCAGGAGTGGATGACGCCGTCACCCGGACGCAAGCTCACACCACCGCGGTTCATGATGAAGTCCGGCAGGGTGTGGTGGGTCTGTACGTCGATGGGCTTGGGATAGGCGGCAGTGTGGCAGAAGGACTGCATGGTCAGATCGGCGGAGAAGCCGAGGCAGGCCAGATCTTTGAGCTCGTCGCGGGTCATCGGGCCCGTGGTGTCCTGAGAGCCGACCGTGGTCATCTTGGGCTCGCAGTAAGTGCCCGGGCGAATGCCCTTCACGCCGCACGCCTTGCCCACCATCTTCTGGGCCAGGGTGAAGCCTTTACCGGTATCGGCCACCGGCTGCGGGCGACGGAATACGGTGGAGAACGGCAGACCCAGCGCTTCGCGGGCCTTGTCAGTGAGGCCGCGACCGATGATCAGCGGAATACGGCCACCGGCGCGCACTTCATCGATCAGCACGTCGGTTTTCAGTTCAAACTGCGCCAGCACCTGTTCGGTGCCGTGTTTGCAGATCTTGCCGGCATAGGGGTAGATGTCGATCACATCGCCCATTTCCAGCTTGGAGACGTCCACTTCGATAGGCAGAGCGCCAGCATCTTCCATGGTGTTGAAGAAGATCGGGGCAATCTTGCCACCCAGACAGACACCGCCAGCGCGCTTGTTTGGCACGAACGGAATGTCGTCGCCCATAAACCAGAGCACCGAGTTGGTAGCGGATTTACGGGAAGAGCCGGTACCGACCACGTCACCCACATAGGCCAGCGGGAAGCCTTTCTCTTTCAGGGCATCGATGGTCTTGATGGGGCCGACGGCGCCATCCTTGTCCGGAGTAATGCCGGGACGGACGTTTTTCAGCATCGCCAGCGCGTGCAGCGGAATATCCGGGCGGGACCAGGCGTCCGGTGCCGGAGAGAGGTCGTCGGTGTTGGTTTCGCCGGTCACCTTGAACACGGTGACGGTGATCTTCTCGGCCAGCTCCGGGCGGGAGAGGAACCACTCGGCGTCAGCCCAGGATTGCATCACTTGCTTGGCGTGAGCATTGCCCGCCTTGGCCTTCTCTTCCACGTCGTGGAAGGAGTCGAACATCAGCAGGGTGTGGGAGAGCCCCTTGGCGGCAAGCGGCGCCAGAGTGGCGTGATCCAGCAGGTCGATCAGCGGCTGAATGTTGTAACCACCCTGCATGGTGCCCAGCAGCTCGACAGCTTCGGCGGCAGTCAGGATGGGAGAGTGGGCTTCGCCCTTGGCGACGGCGGTGAGGAAACCGGCTTTGACATAGGCCGCTTCATCAACACCGGGGGGAATACGGGAGGACAACAGCTCTTTCAGAAAGTCTTCTTCGCCAGCGGGCGGGTTCTTGAGAAGCGTTACCAGGGCGGCGACCTGCTCTGCATCCAGAGGTTTGGCAACCACGCCCTCGGCGGCACGTTCTGCGACGTGTTTACGGTATGTTTCAAGCACGACTAATTCCTCTTTGGTCTTTTTTTGGGGTTCGCCCACGCTCGCGGCGATCGTCCTTGCGGGACACCCCGTAGGGTGCTCCCCACTATATAAGTTTTAACGACTAATTAAAATCCAAACCCTGTTTACTTATTCACCACAAAATCGTAACCAATTAAACAGACTGGTGTTTTTTGAAAATTAATTGAACGCCCTCAACCATAGTTAACAAATTGGCATCATTTCAGCATTATTCGAACGTACTGCCCAATTGCAGATAGAAGACGTCATTGCCCCCCTCCGCCATGCCGTAGCCGAGGAACACAGGGCCGAGGAAGCTCTCCACCCCGACATAAACCGACCCGGCGGTAAACGAGCTCTCCAGACTGATATCCTCACCCTTGTTCCAGACCCCGCCCTGCTCCAGAGATCCCCCCAGATAGAGCGGCATCTTGAGGGCACCGAAGTCGTTGTCTGCCACCCGATAGATGTAGCGCAGGCCACCAAACAGGCTGTAGCGACCGCTCAGCTGGTAGCGCTGGAAACCGGAGAGGCGGAACAGCCCGCCCAGATCCTGAATATGCAGCGGCACCACTTCTTCACTGCCCGAGCCCCCCCCTTCGAGGATCAGGTTGAGGCTGTGCCTGTCCCATGACCAGGGCTTGATCATGGAGAGTTGATAATTCCAGCCTTCACTGCGGCCATCTGCCGACTCGAGTCCATCCACACTGACGTGGGAATGGCCCAGTTTCATGTCCCATTTCATCCCCTGATAGGGGAAATAGAGGCTATCCAGATTGTCGTGTTCAAAGCGGACATAGGGGCCCCACGCCGTGGCATCCATCTCCAGCCCCTTGAAGTTCTTCACATCAATCGTGCCCAGTTGTCCCTCCAGCCCCATCGACAACCGGCTCCAGGGCTGGCGGTTCCAGCCCACCGCCAGATCACCGCTGAAGAAGGAGTATTCGGAGTCGAGATAGCTTATCGAAACCATCTCGGGATCCGGATTGGGGAAAAACAGGCGGCGCAGGGTCTGGTCATAGGCCAGACTCGCCTCGCCATAGAAGGTCTGGGAGGGTTCGAGCGGGGTATAGAAGTCGGTCTTGATATGTTTGGCCGTGCCCAACGATGCCTCGGTCAGCCACTCCGCCCCCCACTCGTTGACGTTGGTGAGGGTATAGGACATGCCGACGTTGTAGTTGGAGGTGTTTTCGAAGTCATCGGTGAAACCGAACTGGAAGTTGAGGTAGCCCGGCCCCCAGTTCTTCTCGCTGGCATCCACCAGCAGCACGTTTTCCCCGTCACGTTCCTCCACCTCGTAGGTTATACGGTCAAAGGACTCAAGGGCATAGAGGCGGCGAATGCCCGCTTCCAGACTCTCGTTAGTCTGCACCTTGTCAGGCCGCACTTTCAGCATGGCGCGCACCGTGTCGTCGGAGAGGCGCGACTTGTTGATGATCTCCACCTTGTCGATGAAGTAGGCAGGCTGACCGCTACGCTCGGCACGGCGGCTCAGCTTCTGGTTGCGATAGACGTTGTACTGCGCCTTGGTGAGCGACAGCTTATCGAGTTGCAGCGACACCTTGTCAGCCGCCGCCTCACCGATCTTGATCCCCTCCGGCATGCGGGCAAAGTCAGCGATCCCCATATCGCCAAACTCGGGGGCGATCAGAATATCCTTCGGTCCCATCAGCGCCTTCTGCTTGTCGGTGCCCACCTGGGTCATGTAGGTGGTGAGCTGGTCAATCATGGCCAAGCCTGACTTGAGGGACTCCCGGGTACGCAGCTTGGCACCGATATCCACCGCGATCACCACATCGGCCCCCATCGCCTTGGCGACATCCACCGGCATGTTGTTGACGCTGCCGCCGTCCGCCAGGATGTGCCCCTCCCACTCCACCGGCTTGAGGGCACCGGGAATGGACATGGAGGCCTGCATCGCCTTGGCCAGGCTGCCGTGATCGAGCACGAAGGGGGTGACCGTCTCCATGTCGGTCGCCATGGCGCGGTAGGGAATGGGGAGATCATCGAAACTCGCCTGCACCGGCAGGTTGGAGGTGGCCCCCCGCAGCAGGCTGGCCATGGATTGGCCCTGGAAGAAACCGTCCGGCAGCTGGGTGGTGTCACCATTCACCCCGATGTCGGTGCGCAGCTGATACTGCTCGTTCTGCTGCTTTTTGCGCAGCGACAGCTCGTCGCGGCCCACCTTGTCCTGATAGCCCTTGTTCCAGTCGATGGCCAAAGTGGTGCGCTCCACCTCCTCGGCACTGAGCCCCATGGCGTACATCCCCGCCACATAAGAGCCCATGCTGGTGCCGACTATGATGTCGACCGGAATCCGTTTCTGCTCCAGTACCTTGAGGATGCCGATATGGGCCGATCCCTTGGCGCCGCCGCCGCTGAGCACCACCGCAATTTTCGGGCGATCCCCCTGTGCCGCCACAGCCAGCAGCGGGCAGGCCGCCAGCATCACCAAAAGCAGACGGGTCCATCCCGCACCTAAGCTGCGCATCATATTTTCCATATTATTCAGAGGGTCAGTCACCAAGGATGGCCTCTACTATAAGGGGCCCGGCAGTTAGCGCAACCGTCAATCCGCATCCCGCCTTTGCTGCATGGCGAAGGGGCACGCCGCAGCCCCTGTGAGCGCAAACGTAATCCGCAAATAAAGGGCTACAAGCCTCATGGGTAGCGCCGCGCTGCCGCTAATATGAGCGTCGTCAATCTCAACCTTTTGAGCACCTTTATGCTGGCAACCCTCACTCTTAAACAGAAAATACTGGCCACGGTCACCCTGGCCGTGGTCGTCTCCTGCCTGCTGGTAGGCTACTTCAGCCAACGCTCGGCCCAGCAACTGATCGAAAACCGGATGTTCGAGCAGGAGCTCCCCAACCTGACCCAGCGGATCAGCAAGGAGATTGAACAGGATCTCCACGGCATCGCCCAGGCCGCCCGCCAACTGGCCACCGACCGCTTCATCCTCGACTGGGTGGATCGGGGCATGCCCAAAGAGCAGGAGCCAATCCTCATCAACCAGCTCAAGGATGTGGCCAACCAGTATGGTCTGGTGACCGCCTCCTTCGCCGATCGCCAGACCGCCGCCTACTACAACCAGAATGGCTTTCTGCGCAACCTGACCCCGACACAGGACGCCTGGTTCTATGACTACACCAAGAGCCAGAAGGAGATGACCCTCAGCATCTTCCGCGAGAGCAACGGCGAGGTGAAGCTGTTCGTCAACTTCCAACAGCTCAACGGGCGCGGGCTGGCCGGCTTTGCCAAATCCCTCGACACCATGGTGACCATGGTCTCCAACTTCCGGCTGGAAGAGAGCGGCATCGTCTTTATGGTCGATGGCAGCGGCAAGGTGAAGCTGCACCCCGAGGCCAACCGCATCGAACGTGACACACTTGGCAACATTGCCAGCGGTGATACCGGCAGCCTGCTGGCCAAACGCCCCTTTGCCGTCATCAACGCCGAAGTCAATGGCGAGCCCATGGTACTGGCCAGCAGCTATATCCCGCTGCTCGACTGGTATCTGGTGGCCCAGGTGCCAGAAGCCGAGATCTATGCCGAGCTGGATCAGACCCGCAACGAGATCCTGATGATCTCGCTGGTGATTGCGCTGGCCATGGGGCTGATGGGGATGCTGCTGGCAGGCTCGGTCAGCCGCCCGCTCAACGAGCTGGCCCGCCTGTTCAAGGAGCTGGGCAGCGGCGATGGGGATCTCACCCAGCGCCTCAAGGTGGAAGGACGTGACGAACTGAGTCAGGTCGCCACCGGCTTCAACAACTTCGTCGCCAAGATCCACGGCTCCATCGAGCAGGTGGCGGAGAACTCTCGCCAGCTCGCGGCCACCGCCAACGAGGTGGCCAACAAGGCGCAGCTGACCCAGCACAACTGTACTGCTCAGCGTGACCGCACCGTGCAGGTGGCCACCGCTATCCACGAAATGGGGGCCACGGTGAGCGAGATCGCCGGTAACGCTTCGCTGGCAGCCGAAGTAGCCAGACAGGCCAACGATCAGGCCGATGCAGGGGCAGTAGTGGTAGCGCAGGCGCGCCACGGCATAGTCGACCTCTCTGGCGAGATTGAGCAGGTGGCAGGGGTTATCGAGTCGCTGGCCAGCCAGACCGACTCCATCGGTAGCATCCTCGAAACCATCCGCAGCATCTCGGAGCAGACCAACCTGCTGGCATTGAACGCCGCCATCGAGGCCGCTCGCGCCGGTGAACAGGGTCGCGGTTTCGCCGTGGTGGCAGATGAAGTGCGCAATCTGGCCAACCGCTCCGCCGCCTCGACCGCCGAGATCCAGGGGATGATCAACCGCTTGCAGGAGCAAAGTGCCCGCGCTGTCAGCGCCATGGCGCAGGGGCGCAACCAGAGTCTGGAGGTGGTGAGCCAGGCCGATGAGGCCAACGCCGCCCTCGGCCAGATCACCGCCCATATCACCCAGATCAACGACATGAATATCCAGGTCGCCACCGCCACCGAGGAGCAGTCCAGCGTGGTCGGCGAGATCAACCGCAACGTGGAAGATATCAACCAGCTCACCATGGAGACCGCCGATATCGCCCACCAGCTGACCGAATCGAGCCGCAGCCTGCAGCAGCTCTCCGGTCAGCTGGACAAGCTGGTTGGCAACTTCCGGCTCTGACCCCGACCTTGACCTGAGTCATCAACAACAGAGAGCGCCGTGGCGCTCTCTGTTGTTTTGGTGGCGCCTAATCCGGCATAGCAGTCAGACCTTGCCATCCCGTTTGCGCTGATACATCAGCTCATCCGCGCGGGTGAGCAGCTCGGCCAGGGAGACACAGCCGCGCCCGTCATAACAGACAATCCCGGTGCTGCAGGTCAGCGCATAACCGCAACCACTGTGCTGATTGTGCTCGGCCAACATGGCATTGAAACGCTCATAGGCTAGTTGTGCCTGCTCCTCTAGCACATTGGGCAACAGGACGGCGAACTCATCGCCGCCCATGCGGGCAAACACGTCTGCGCCCCGAAAAGCCTGCTTGAGCAGAGTGGCAAAGGCGATCAGGGCCCTATCCCCTTCTGCATGCCCCCACCGATCGTTGATCCCCTTGAAGCCATTGAGATCCAGATAGAGCAGCGCCAGTGGCATCTGCAAGCGACTGGCCAGCGAGAGGCTCTTCTCCGCCAGCATCACGAACCCGCGCCGATTGGAGATCAGGGTCAACTCATCAATGGTGGCCAGCTGCACAGCTTCGAGCTCCCGCACCACCATTGCCGCCAGATCCTTGAGCAACCCCACATCCTCCTCGCTCAATTCCCGCGGCACCGTATCGATGATGCAGAGCGTCCCCAGTTTGCAGCCGTTGGCGATCCGCAGTGGCTGTCCGGCATAGAAGCGGATACCGGGCCCCCCCACCACCAGCGGATTGTCGGCAAAGCGGGGATCCTGCGAAGCATCCGGCACGATGAAGGTCTCATTGCCCATGATGGCGTGGCCACAGAACGAAATGTCCCGGGCAGTCTCACGGACCTCCAGACCGATACAGGATTTGAACCACTGGCGATCTTCATCCACCAGACTTACCAGCGCGATGGGGACATTGAACACCCGTCGGGCCATGCGGGTCAGCCGGTCAAACCGCTCCTCGGCCTCGGAATCCAGCAAAGAGAGCCGCCGCAGGGTCTCCAACCGCAATGCCTCATCGGGTGGAATGGGTGCTTCTAGCATCGTGCCTCTCTCATCAGTGCCAAAACCTATCTTTAGCATATTGGGCTTTGTCGAAGTAGGGGCAGCAAGGAGAAAACAAAAAGCCGCTCATTCGAGCGGCTTTTTAGACAAGCGGGGAAGAAAATTACTTTTTCTTCTTGGCCTTGGCGTTCGGCAGGTCGGTGATGGAGCCTTCGAACACTTCGGCAGCCAGACCCACAGACTCGTGCAGAGTCGGGTGAGCGTGGATGGTCAGCGCGATATCTTCGGCGTCCGCACCCATCTCGATGGCCAGACCGATTTCACCCAGCAGTTCACCACCGTTGGTACCGACGATGGCACCACCGATGACGCGGCCGCTCTCCTTGTCGAAGATCAGCTTGGTCATACCGTCGGAGCAGTCGGACGCAATGGCGCGACCGGAAGCAGCCCACGGGAAGGTGGCGACTTCGAAGTTCAGGCCCTGTTGCTTGGCTTCCTTCTCGGTCAGACCAACCCATGCCATCTCTGGCTCGGTATAGGCGATGGACGGGATCACTTTCGGGTCGAAGTAGTGCTTCTTGCCAGCGATCACTTCAGCGGCAACGTGACCTTCGTGAACACCTTTGTGCGCCAGCATCGGCTGACCCACGATGTCACCAATGGCGTGGATGTGCGCCACGTTGGTACGCAGCTGCTTGTCCACCTCGATGAAACCACGCTCGGTCACGGCAACGCCTGCCTTCTCGGCATCCAGCATCTTGCCGTTCGGCACACGACCTACGGCAACCAGCACGTTGTCGTAACGAACCGGCTCGGCCGGAGCGTGCTTGCCTTCGTAGGAGACGTACAGACCGTCTTCGCGCGCTTCAACTGCGGTGACCTTGGTCTCCAGCATGATGTTGAATTTCTTGGCGACGCGCTTGGTGTAGATCTTTACGATGTCTTTGTCGGCAGCCGGAACCAGCTGGTCGGCAAATTCCACCACATCGATCTCGGAACCCAGAGAGGAGTAAACGGTACCCATCTCCAGACCGATGATGCCGCCACCGATAACCAGCAGTTTGCCGGGAACGGTTTTCAGCTCCAGCGCATCGGTAGAGTCCCATACGCGCGGGTCATCGTGGGGGATGAACGGCAGCTTCACCGGACGTGAACCGGCCGCGATGATGGCGTTGTCGAAGGTCACGGTAGTCTTGCCGTCGGCACCTTCTACTTCAAGGGTGTTCGGGCCGGTAAATTTACCCAAGCCGTTAACAACCTGAACTTTACGCATCTTGGCCATACCAGCCAGACCGCCGGTCAGCTGGTTGATAACCTTCTCTTTCCACAGACGGATCTTGTCGATGTCGGTCTGCGGTGCACCGAAGACGATGCCGTGCTCGGCCAGCGCCTTGGCTTCTTCAATCACTTTGGCAACGTGCAGCAGCGCCTTGGAGGGGATGCAACCCACGTTCAGGCAGACGCCACCCAGGGTGGAGTAACGCTCGACGATAATAGTATCCAGACCCAGATCGGCTGCACGGAAAGCAGCGGAATAACCGGCAGGGCCAGCACCCAGTACTACGACCTGGGTTTTGATTTCTTTACTCATCATGACCTCTTTGTCGTTCTTATATCCCCGGACAGCGCAGTCTTATACCGAAACGGGTGGCTGCAGCCGTGAAAAAAACGGGGCAAGTTTACGATCATGTTAATGAAATGAGAAGTAAAAAGGGCAGGCTCTGGGCCCGCCCTCTCACTTACAGGACCAGTCGACGAATGTCGGACAGCACGCCGTTCATGGTGGTGATGAAGCGAGCCCCATCGGCACCATCGATCACGCGGTGGTCGTAGCTCAGAGCCAGCGGCAGCATCAGGCGCGGCGCAAACTCTTTACCGTTCCACTTCGGCTTCATCTCGGACTTGGATACGCCCAGGATGGCCACTTCCGGCGCGTTGACGATCGGGGTAAAGCTGGTACCGCCGATGCCACCCAGGCTGGAGATGGTGAAGCAACCGCCCTGCATGTCGGCAGCGGTCAGCTTGCCGGCACGGGCCTTCTTGGAGATCTCGGCCAGATCGCGAGACAGCTCCATGATGCCCTTCTTGTTAACATCGCGTACCACGGGCACAACCAGACCGTTGGGGGTATCTACCGCCACACCGATGTGGATGTACTTCTTCATGATCAGCTTGCTGCCATCTTCGGACAGGGAGCTGCAGAAGCGCGGGTGAGCTTCCAGCGCCTTGGCGGCGGCTTTCAGGATGAACACCAGCGGGGTGATCTTCACGTCAGCCTTCTGCTTCTCGAGCATCGCATTCTGCTCTTTGCGGAACGCTTCCAGCTCGGTGGTATCGGCTTCGTCGAACTGGGTGACATGAGGGATCATGACCCAGTTGCGGTGCAGGTTCGGACCGGAGATCTTCTGGATGCGGGTCAGCTCGACCTCTTCCACATCACCGAACTTGCTGAAGTCTACTTTCGGCCACGGCAGTACGCCCAGACCGTTGCCACCGGCTACGCCGGCAGAGGCAGGAGCGGACTCGGCACGCTTGATGGCATCCTTCACGTAGGCTTGCACGTCTTCTTTGACGATGCGGCCCTTGCGACCGGAGGCTTTCACCTTGGCCAGGTTGACACCGAACTCGCGTGCCAGACGGCGTACCGCCGGAGAGGCGTGTACATAAGCGTCATTGGCAACGAAATCAGTCGCAGCGGCAGCCGCCTGGGCAACCGGAGCCGGAGCAGCGGCAACAGGGGCTGCTGCGACCGGAGCGGCAGCTTGAGCCACCGGCGCGGCAGCAGGAGCAGCACCAGCCACTTCGAATACCATGATCAGGGAACCGGTGGAGACCTTGTCACCCGCCTTCACCTTGATCTCTTTGACCACACCGGCGAACGGCGCAGGCACTTCCATGGAAGCCTTGTCACCTTCCACGGCGATCAGGGACTGGTCGGCTTCAACCTTGTCACCCACAGCAACCATGATCTCGGTGACTTCCACTTCGTCGCCACCGATATCCGGTACGTTGACCTCTTTGGCAGCGGCGGCAACCGAGGCAGCAGCCACGGGCGCGGCAGCTTGGGCCGGAGCAGCAACGGCAGCAGGCGCAGCGCCAGCCACTTCAAATACCATCACCAGAGAACCGGTAGAGACCTTGGCGCCAGCGGCAACCTTGATCTCGACCACGCGACCTGCGAACGGTGCCGGTACTTCCATGGAGGCCTTGTCACCTTCCACGGCAATGATGGACTGGTCGGCTTCCACCATGTCGCCCACGGCAACCATGATTTCAGTCACGTCCACTTCGTCGTCACCGATGTCCGGTACGTGCACATCTTTGCGCACGGCTGCGGCAGGTGCGGCGGCCGGAGCAGCAGCAACCGGTGCAGCCACTTCAGCAGGGGCAGCAGCGCCTTCGGCTTCGAAGATCATGATCTGGGAACCGGTGGCAACCTTGTCGCCCACCTTGATCAGGATCTCTTTAACGATACCGGCGGACGGGGCCGGAACTTCCATGGAGGCCTTGTCGCCTTCTACCGCGATGATGGACTGGTCCAGCTCGACCTTGTCACCCACGGCCACCATGATCTCGGTGACTTCAACCTCATCGGCGCCGATATCCGGCACCATAATCTGTTTGGACATTGTACTTTATCCTCTTGCGTCGATCCGCGTGACTGGCTGATGCCGCCACGCACATCTCGCGTTAACCGTTTTAAATCCTGGCAGGGTCGCGCCGCATGACGGCGCGACCCTTGATCCACTTACGCGTACAGCGGGTTGACCTTGTCGGCATCGATGCCGTACTTGGCGATGGCATCGGCCACAACCTGCTTGTCTACCTCGCCGCGCTTGGCCAGTTCGGTCAGAGCAGCAACCACCACGTAGAACTCGTTCACTTCGAAGTGACGACGCAGGTTGGCACGGCTGTCGGAACGGCCGTAACCGTCGGTACCCAGCACGCGGTAGTTCTCGGTCGGAACGAAGGCGCGAACCTGATCGGCGAAGGACTTCATGTAGTCGGTCGCAGCGATGGTGGCTTCGGAACCCAGTACCTGAGCGATGTACGGTACGCGAGCTTCGGCAGTCGGGTGCAGCATATTCCAGCGATCCGCGTCCTGACCGTCACGAGCCAGCTCGTTGAAGGAGGTGACGCTGAATACATCGGAACCGATGCCGTACTCGCTGGCCAGGATCTGGGCAGCCTTGCGCACGTGACCCAGGATGGAACCACAACCCAGCAGCTGAACTTTCGCCTTGGCACCGGCGACGGATTCCAGCTTGTATATACCCTTGCGGATACCTTCCTCGGCGCCTTCCGGCATGGCCGGCATGGCATAGTTCTCGTTCAGGGTGGTGATGTAGTAGAACACGTTCTCCGGGTTCTCACCGTACATGCGGCGCAGGCCGTCCTGTACGATCACCGCCACTTCATAGGCGTAGGACGGGTCGTAGGAGATGCAGTTCGGGATGGTGTTCGCCAGGATGTGGCTGTGACCATCTTCGTGCTGCAGACCTTCGCCGTTCAGGGTAGTACGACCGGAGGTCGCACCCAGCAGGAAGCCACGGGCTTGCTGGTCACCGGCTGCCCACGCCATGTCGCCGATCCGCTGGAAGCCGAACATGGAGTAGTAGATGTAGAACGGGATCATCGGGCAATCGTTGGTGCTGTAAGAGGTCGCAGCAGCCAGCCAGGAGGACATGGCGCCCAGCTCGTTGATACCGTCTTGCAGAACCTGACCCTGCTTGTCTTCCTTGTAGTAGGAGACGATGTCGCGGTCTTGCGGGGTGTACTGCTGACCGTGCGGGCTGTAGATACCGATCTGGCGGAACAGACCTTCCATACCGAAGGTACGGGCTTCGTCAGCCAGGATCGGCACGATGCGCTTGCCGATGGACTTGTCTTTCAGCATCACGTTCAGGGAACGCACGAACGCCATGGTGGTGGAGATTTCGCGCGCCTGCTCACCCAGCAGCGGGCCGAAGGCATCCAGTGCCGGGATTTCCAGCTTGGTGGTGCTTTCGCGCAGACGGGTCGGCACATAGCCTTTCAGGGCGGTGCGACGGTCGTGCAGGTATTTGTGCTCGGCAGAACCGGCTTCGATCTTCAGGTACGGCAGATCGGCCAGCTGCTCGTCGGCCACCGGCAGGTTGAAGCGGTCACGCAGGTGACGCACGGAGTCCAGCTCCATCTTCTTGACCTGGTGAGCGATGTTCTTGCCTTCGGCCGCTTCACCCATGCCGTAACCCTTGATGGTCTTGGCCAGAATAACGGTCGGCTTGCCCTTGGTCTGGGTCGCCTTGTTGAATGCGGCGAACAGTTTGCGAGGATCGTGACCGCCGCGGTTCAGGGCGAAGATCTCCTCGTCGGTCATGTCTTTGACCAGCGCGGCAGTTTCCGGATAACGGTTGAAGAAGTGCTCGCGGATGTAGCCACCGTCGCGGGACTTCATGGTCTGGTAGTCACCGTCCACGGTCTCGTTCATCAGCTGGATCAGCTTACCGGAAGTGTCTTTCTTCAGCAGCTCATCCCACTTGCGACCCCAGATCACCTTGGTCACGTCCCAACCGGCGCCAGCGAACAGGCCTTCCAGCTCGTTGATGACCTTGCCGTTACCGACAACCGGACCATCCAGACGCTGCAGGTTGCAGTTGACCACGAATACCAGGTTGTCGAGCTTTTCACGCACGGCAACGGTCAGGGCCCCCTTGGCTTCCGGCTCGTCCATCTCGCCATCACCCAGGAAGGCGTAAACGGTCTGCTCGGAGCAATCCTTGATGCCACGGTCGGTCAGGTACTTCAGGAAGCGAGCCTGATAGATGGCGGCGATGGGGCCCAGCCCCATGGATACGGTCGGGAACTGCCAGAAGTCCGGCATCAGTTTCGGGTGCGGATAGGAAGGGATACCCTTGCCGTCCACTTCCTGACGGAAGTTGTCCAGCTGCTCTTCGGTCAGACGACCTTCAGCGAAGGCGCGAGCATAGATGCCCGGGGAGATGTGACCCTGGAAGTAAACCAGATCGCCACCATCCTTCTCGTTGCGAGCGCGGAAGAAGTGGTTGAAGCAGACATCATAGATGGTCGCAGAAGAAGCGAAGGAAGACATGTGACCACCCAGGTCCAGGTCTTTCTTGGACGCGCGCAGCACGATCATCATGGCGTTCCAGCGGATGATGGCGCGAATGCGGCGTTCCATCTCCAGGTCACCCGGGTAGTCCGGCTCGTCGCTGGACGGGATGGTGTTGATGTAATCGCGATTTGCCTTGGCAGCCACGTCCACACCGCTTACGCGGGCTTTCTCGGCCAACTGTTCAAGGATGAACTGAGCGCGTTGCGGACCCTCTTCACGCAGCAGGGATTCCAGAGAGGCAAGCCACTCCAGCGTTTCTATCGGGTCCACATCGTTCTTCAGGATATCAGACATGGCTGGTTCCTATGTTGTTGTGATTGCACGGCATTGCACGGCGAAGGGCGCAAGCATTCGACAATAAAGCCTTGTGGGATTAGTTTTCCTGCTGACGGATCCGACGCATGGATCGCTGGATCCGGCTGTCTTCCCTCTGCATATCCAACAAGGTGTCCTCGATAAAGGCCAGATGCTCATGACAAGCTGTTCTGGCCCGCTCCGGAGCCCCCGAAAGAATAGCCTCGATCAGATTCGCGCGATGGCGACGTATCTTGGCTACCACTCCCGGGCGGCGATTCAAAATCTCGTTATTCTGCAGAATGTTCTGTTCGAGCATCGGGCTCATGGCCCGCAGCAGGTGCAGCAGCACCACGTTGTGGGACGCCTCGGCCACCGCCAGATAAAACTGGGTCACGGCTGCCGATTCGGCCACCAGCGAGCCCAGCTGGCCCGCCTCTTCGATGGTGGTTTGCACCTGACGAATACGCTCGAAATCAGACCCGGTTCCCCGCAAGGCCGCGTAGTAGGCACAGATGCCTTCCAGCGCGTGGCGAAACTCCAGCAGGTCATACTGGGCTTCCGGGTGGGTACTGAGCAGTTCGAACAGAGGATCGGCGATCCCCTTGCTCAGGGCATTCTGCACATAAGTGCCGCCACCCTGACGGCGATACAGCAATCCGCGCGCTTCCAGTCGCTGGATGGCTTCGCGCAAGGAGGGGCGCGATACCTGAAACTGGATGGCGAGTTCCCGCTCGGGAGGCAATTTCTGCCCCGGCTGCAGGCTGCCTTCCAGAATCATCTGTTCCAGCTCGGCGACAATGGAGTCGGCTAACTTGGGTTGCGTAATCTTGCGATAGGGCATGAGGCTACTTTGTTAAATTGGTATTACCAATTTTATGGATGGGGCGAAAATTAGCAGAGGCCTTTTGAAAAGTCCACTCAAAAGATGATCTGAGTCAAGAATCAGCCCTGCCACTTAAGAGGTAAAGCAGGAGAAATATGATTTAGCTCATAGAAAATGGTCTGACCAATATTCTTGACCGCGCTCACAAATAACATTTGCGCAACCAGAGACAAAAATGGCCTACCAGATAGGCAAGCCATTGATTTTAAAATCCAAACTAAATTTGAATATTTACTTTAGCTGTTTAGTAATTGCCGGTAGTAATCCCACTGAAAACTGGCTCCAGGATCCGTCTTGCGCCCTGGCGCGATATCGCAATGGCCGACAATTTTTTCGTGGGTAATCGCCGGATAGCGCTCCGAAATGGCTCGGGTGAGCCCCGCCAGCGCCCGGTATTGAGCCTCGGTATAGGGGGTCTCGTCGGTCCCTTCCAGCTCGATGCCAATGGAGAAGTCATTGCACGCCTCCCTCCCCTGCCAGCTCGATACTCCCGCATGCCAGGCGCGCGCGCCGAATGGCACATACTGCACCAACTCGCCATCACGGCGGATCAGGCAATGAGCCGAAACCCGCAGCTGATGGATACCGACAAAATAGGGGTGAGCATCGGGGTCGAGTCGCCCCATAAAGAGATCGTCGATAAAGGGGCCACCGAACTCCCCCGGCGGCAGGCTGATGCCATGAACCACCAGCAGGGAGATATCATCCGGCGCGGCCCGTTCGTTGTGATGGGGAGAAGGCACCCGGCGCGCCTGCTGGCACCAGCCAGCGGCATCGATAGAGAAACAAGGTTGCGAAGCAAGTTGAGTCATCGGCTACTCGAGTTGGCTGATAAATGGCGAAAAAACGAAGATACGCGATAGGCAACCCGGCACCAACTCACTGAATCAACGGGAAATGGTATGTTAGGCTGAGTCATCTTCCGCTCGATATGGATGGGGTATGCAGCACACGGCACGCTGGATGTGGTTACTGGCCTGGCTCTCTCTGATGGGCCTGCTGACCCTCTATTTTCACTCCCGCAACCAACCCAGCGTCACCGCCAGCGGCGAGCTGTTGCTGCGGGCCGACCAGAGCGGCCACTATCGTCTGGAGGGTGCCATCAACGGCCAGCCGGTGCAACTGCTGCTCGATACCGGCGCCACCCGTATCACCATCCCGCAGCAGGTTGCCGAGCGCCTCGGCCTGACCGCTCATGGCAGCAGCCAGGTCAATACCGCTGCGGGGCAGATCCGGGTTGGCAACGGCACCATCGAAACGCTGGCGATGGGGCCATTG
Source organism: Aeromonas sp. 102P (assembly GCF_051920345.1). NCBI lineage: Bacteria > Pseudomonadati > Pseudomonadota > Gammaproteobacteria > Aeromonadales > Aeromonadaceae > Aeromonas > Aeromonas sp. 102P. The sequence goes on from NZ_JBQBCZ010000001.1 coordinate 106,585, forward strand.
ACCTTGTACGATCTGGCCATCTTTATCAATCCGGTGGCAGACGGTGACGAAGTGCTGGTTGGCATGAACGCCCTCGGTCGGCTGGAGCTGGTTCAAAAAGAGCGGCAACTGCTGCTCAGACCCTTGCAGGAATAAGGCATGTTTCAACAGGATGTCAGCCGCGCCGTGCGCGCCGCACTACTCGAAGATCTGGGCGATGCCCTCACCGCACTGGACCAACCGGACGCCAGCGCCGATATCACCGCCCAGCTGATCCCGGCGGATCGGATGGCCAGCGCCCGGGTCATCACCCGTGAAGCAGGAGTATTCTGCGGCCAGCCTTGGGTGGATGAAGTCTTCCTGCAACTGAAGGCCCAGCTCGGTGGCGAAGTGAAGGTGGAGTGGCTGGTGCAGGATGGAGAAGTGCTCTCCCCCAATCAGGAGCTGTTCCGCCTCCATGGCCCAGCCCGCCTGCTGCTGACCGGCGAGCGCAATGCGCTGAACTTTGTCCAGACCCTCTCCGGCGTCGCCACCCTCACCGCTCGCTATGTGGCAGAGCTGGAGGGCACCGACTGCCGTCTGCTCGACACCCGCAAGACTATCCCCGGGCTGCGCACCGCCCAGAAGTACGCGGTCACCTGTGGCGGCGGCAAAAACCACCGCATCGGGCTCTATGACGCCTATCTCATCAAAGAGAACCATATCCTCGCCTGTGGCGGCATCGCCGAGGCGATTAATGAGGCTCGCCGTCTCAATCCGGGCAAACCGGTCGAGGTGGAAGTGGAATCGCTGGCAGAACTGGAGCAGGCACTGGCGGCCAATGCCGATATCGTGATGCTGGATAACTTCGACGTGACCATGATGCGGGAAGCCGTCGCCATCAATCAGGATCGCGCCAAGCTGGAAGTCTCCGGCAATGTGACGCTGGACACCTTGGCCGAATTTGCCGCCACCGGCGTCGATTTTATCTCGGTGGGGGCGCTCACCAAGCATGTACGGGCACTCGATCTCTCCATGCGTTTTATCCAGCAGTGAGATTCCCCCCACAGGCTTGAGCAAACACTCGATATAACCGGACAAACAACTTGCAAAAGGCGCCATAGGCGCCTTTTCTTTAAGCAGGATCCCTCGGCAAAGGAGTGTACAGACGGACCCTAATCCGGCCACAGAAAGAGTCATAGGAGGCCACTTCTTTTATGACACGCATCAAGTTTTTGCTAAATGAAAGAAGTGTAATTAACAAAATGGACAATCTCTGTTGCCACCCCTGACAGCTCGGATAAGATACTGACGGGCGGACGATTTTCTACCGCCACTTCCCAGGAACCAAGGATAAAAGGATATTTGTTATGAACAGCAATATGAAGAAACAATCGGGTTTTACCCTGATTGAACTGATGATCGTGGTCGCGATCATTGCCATTCTGGCCGCCATCGCGTTGCCTGCATACCAAAAATATACCGCTAAAGCGAAGGCGACCGCAGCGCTTAGTGAAACCGCAGCTTATAAAACAGCAGTTGCCCTTTGCTATCAAACCGAGGGGACCCTCACTGTATGTGACGCTGAGGATAAAGGCATCCCTGCGACAGGTGGCGCTGTCACTGCGGTAACAGCTGGCGTTATCTACGTTGCCGTACCTTTTGAGGGTGCCTCAAAGGCTGTCTCTTTGAACCCAACCTCTGGCGCAGCTACTTTGACTTGGTCAATCAAATCCAATGGATGGACCGACTGTAACGATTACATCGATGGCTGTAATGCTCCGTAATCATTACTAATGTCTACGCCTAACCACAACAGCGGCCTGGCGTTAAGCCTGGCCGCCTCTTCACTGCTCAGTGAAGAGGACTCCCAGCGCTATCTCAGCCAGGCCAAAGCCCAGCGCAAACCCTTTGTCACCTTTCTGATCGAGAACCAGATCCTCGACAGCAAGGCGCTCGCCGATTTTTGCGAGCTGGAGTATGGGGTACCTCTGCTGGATCTTGCCGCCTTCGATTTGGCCGAGATCCCGCAGAAGTTCCTCAATCAGAAGCTGATCGACAAGCACCACGTGCTGCCCATCTACACCCAGGGCCACACCCTCTATATCGCCATGTCGGATCCGACCAATGTCTCGGCACTGGAGGACTTCGGCTTCAGCTTCGGACTCCATACCGAGGCACTGCTGGTGGAGGAGAACAAGCTCACCGCCGCCATCGGCAAGCTGCTGGAGAGTGAAAACGACGCCCTCGGCATGGAGGATATCGACGAGTCCGAGATTTCTGATCTCGAGGTCTCCGACGATAACAGCCGCCTCGACGAAAGCGTCAATACCGCCGATGACGATGCCCCCATCGTCAAGTACATCAACAAGATCCTGATGGATGCCATCAAGCGCGGCGCCTCCGACCTGCACTTCGAGCCCTATGAGTTCAAGTATCGGGTACGCTTTCGCATCGATGGCATTCTGCATGAAATTGCTACGCCGCCGGTCAACCTCTCCAACCGCTTCTCCGCTCGCCTCAAGGTGATGGCGCGACTCGATATTGCCGAGCGGCGGTTGCCGCAGGATGGCCGCATCAAGTTGAAGTTGTCGCGCAACAAGTCGATGGATATGCGGGTCAACACCCTGCCCACCATGTGGGGGGAGAAGATCGTTATCCGTCTGCTCGACTCCTCGGCGGCACGCCTTAATATCGAGCAACTCGGCTTTGATGACCGGCAGAAGGCGCAGTACCTGCGCGCCCTCTCCAAGCCACAGGGAATGATCCTGGTGACCGGCCCCACCGGCTCGGGCAAAACGGTCTCGCTCTATACCGGCCTCAATATTCTCAACACCACCGAGGTCAATATCTCTACCGCCGAAGATCCGGTGGAGATCAATCTGCCCGGCGTCAACCAGGTGCAGGTCAACCCCAAGGCGGGGCTCACCTTCGCCAGCGCCCTGCGCTCCTTCTTGCGGCAAGATCCGGATGTGGTGATGGTGGGTGAAATTCGCGATCTCGAAACTGCCGAGATTGCCATCAAGGCTGCCCAAACCGGTCACCTGGTGCTCTCCACCCTGCATACCAACTCCGCCGCCGAGACCCTGACCCGGATGATGAACATGGGGGTTCCGGCTTTCAACATCGCCTCCTCGGTGACCCTGATCATGGCCCAGCGGCTGGCCCGTAAACTGTGCGACCACTGCAAGGCGCCGGAAGTGGTACCGGAAGCCGAACTGCTGGAGCTGGGCTTTACGCCGCAGCAGCTGGCGGCCGGGCTTCGACTGTTCAAACCGGTCGGTTGCAAGGAGTGTTCCGGCGGCTACAAGGGGCGGGTCGGCATCTACGAAATCATGTTGATGTCGGAGAACATCGCCAAATTGATCATGCAAGGGGCCAACTCCCTGCAAATCGCCGCGATCGCCCAGAAGGAGGGGATGCGCACCCTGCGCACCTCGGGACTGGAGAAGGCCCGGCTCGGGGTCACCAGTCTTGCCGAGGTCAACCGGGTCACCACCAATTAAACCTCGCCAAGATGCGAGCAAGATGATCTACCAGCAAGCGACCAGATGGTGCCAAGCCGTTTGAGGATATTTATCAGGTCAGATGGTTCAGGGGCTCCCTGACCATCCGCCCAATTGCAGGATGCAAAGATGGCAACCCTAACGAAAAAGAACAACACCCCGAAAAAAGTCTTCGCCTTCCGCTGGCACGGGGTCAATCGCAAGGGGCAGAAGGTCTCCGGCGAGCTGCAGGCTGACAGCATCAATACCGTCAAGGCGGAGCTGCGCAAGCAGGGGGTAAACGTCACCAAGGTGGCCAAAAAATCCCAGGGGCTCTTCTCCAAGGGCGGTGCCAAGATCAAGCCGATGGATATCGCGATTATCTCCCGCCAGATCACCACCATGCTCTCCGCCGGCGTACCGCTGGTGCAAAGCCTGCAGATCATCGCCCGCAGCCACGAGAAAGCCGCCATGCGCGAGCTGATGGGTGAGATCGCCTCCGATGTTGAGACCGGAACCCCCATGTCGGAGGCGTTGCGCCGCCACCCTCGCCATTTTGACGATCTCTACTGCGATCTGGTTGAGGCGGGGGAGCAATCCGGTGCGCTGGAGACCATCTATGACCGCATCGCCACCTATCGGGAAAAATCGGAAGCGCTCAAATCGAAGATCAAGAAGGCGATGTTCTACCCCACCATGGTCATTCTGGTCGCCATCGTGGTCACCTCCATCCTGCTGTTGTTCGTCATTCCGCAGTTCGAGGATATCTTCAAGAGCTTCGGTGCCGAGCTGCCGGTGTTCACCCAGTTTGTTATCGGCATCTCGCGCTTTATGCAGAACTGGTGGTATGTCTTCTTTGGTGGCACGGCCCTTGGCATCTTCCTTTACGTGCGGGCCTGGCGGGCCTCCCAGAAGGTGAAAGACAATACCGACAAATTTGTCCTCACCATTCCGGTGGTCGGGATGATCCTGCACAAGGCGGCGATGGCTCGCTTTGCCCGTACTCTTTCAACCACTTTCTCTGCCGGTATCCCGCTGGTGGATGCGCTTATTTCGGCAGCAGGTGCCTCCGGCAACTATGTCTATCGCACCGCCGTCATGGCGATCCGCAACGAGGTGGTGGCAGGCATGCAGATCAACGTGGCGATGCGCACCGTCGATCTATTCCCCGACATGGTGATCCAGATGGTGATGATCGGTGAGGAGTCCGGCGCCATCGATGATATGCTCTCCAAGGTCGCCACCATCTTCGAACAGGAGGTGGATGATCTGGTCGATGGCCTCACCAGCCTGCTGGAACCCCTCATCATGGTGGTGCTCGGGGTGCTGGTCGGCGGTATGGTTATCGCTATGTACCTGCCCATCTTCAAGCTTGGCGAAGTGGTAGGCTGATTCATCAGGGCATGGCACCAAAACCATGCCCTCTCCCTCATTCAATAACTGACGGTTGGTTATGACACTTCTTCTCGAGCTGGCTCACGGCTTGCCCTGGCTCTACTTCGCGCTGGTTTTTCTCTTCTCCCTGATGATCGGCAGCTTCCTTAACGTGGTCATCCACCGCTTGCCCATCATGTTGGAACGGGAGTGGCAGGCCGAGTATCACGGCTACTTTTCCCCCGATGAGGAGGCCACTTCGCCAGAGCGCTACAACCTGATGGTCCCCCGCTCCGCATGCCCTCACTGTGGCCATGCCATCACTGCACTGGAGAACATCCCGCTGCTGAGCTGGCTCTGGCTCAAAGGGCGTTGCCGCGACTGTCAGGCCCCCATCTCGGCCCGCTATCCGCTGGTAGAGCTGCTGACCGCCCTGCTATCGGTGGCCGTAGCCATGGTCATAACGCCGGGCTGGGGTACGTTGGCCGCCCTGTTGCTGACCTGGGTGCTGGTCGCCCTCACCTTTATCGATCTCGACAAGATGTTGCTGCCCGACCAGCTCACCCTGCCCCTGTTGTGGGGCGGGCTGCTGTTCAACCTGACAGGCGGCTTCGTCCCCTTGGCTGATGCCGTGATCGGCGCCATGGCGGGCTATCTGGTGCTCTGGAGCCTCTACTGGGCTTTCAAGCTGCTCACTGGCAAGGAGGGGATGGGCTATGGCGACTTCAAGCTGCTGGCGGCACTGGGCGCCTGGCTCGGTTGGCAGGCGCTGCCCATAATTCTGCTGCTCTCATCTCTGGTCGGCGCCGTGATCGGCATCAGTCTGATCGCCTTGCACAAACACCATCAGGGCAAGCCCATTCCCTTCGGCCCCTACCTCGCCATCGCGGGCTGGATCGCCCTGCTATGGGGCGATACCATCACCCGCTGGTATCTCTCTACCCTGCTTTGAGCAAGAGGCCCCCATGTATGTAGTTGCTATCACAGGTGGTATCGGCAGCGGCAAGACCACTATCGCCAATCAGTTTGCCGCGCTGGGTATCGAGGTGGTGGATGCCGATGTGATCGCCCGCGAAGTGGTCGAGCCGGGTACCCCGGCCCTTGCCGCCATCGCCGACCATTTTGGCCCGGATGTGATTGATCCGAGCGGTCAACTCGACCGTCGTGCCCTGCGCGAGCGGGTCTTCAGCGATCCACAGGCCAAGGAGTGGCTCAATGCCCTGCTCCACCCGCTGATTCGCAGCGAAATGCTGCGCCAGTGTGCCGCGGCCAGTTCTCCTTACTGCCTGCTGGTGGTGCCACTGCTGGTGGAGAACAAACTCACCGGCCTCGCCAACCGGGTGCTGGTGATCGATGTGGATGAAGCGACCCAGATTGAGCGCACCTGTCGCCGTGATGGGGTATCGGCCGAGCAAGCCAAGGCCATCATCGCCGCCCAAGCGAGTCGGGTGGAACGCCTCGCGGCGGCGGATGATGTCATCGAAAACCACAATGGCAGCGAAATGGCGATTAAAACGCGGATTTTGGCGCTGCACGAGACATATCTGGCAATTGCCTCTCAACAAGGCCGCCAAGTGTGAGTACACTAGGCCGGTTTATGGCTGGCCAGGATTAGGCATGATTTACGATTTCCCCCTCAATGAAAAAAGCCGGACCTATCTTCGTCTGGAGTCCCTGTTTTCCCAGATCCGCGACAATCTGGAGAGTGAACAATCCTGGGCACATATCGCCTTCTTCAAGGGGCTGTTCGATCTGCAGGAGTTGCTGGAGCGTGGTGACCTGCGCGCCGACCTCATCAAGGATCTGGAGCGTCTCGGCCAGCGTCTGAGCCACTGGGCCAGCCTGCCCGATGTCGATCTGGAGCAGATCAAACTGATGCAGCAAGAGAGCAGCCAGCTCTCTCGCAACCTGCTCAACTCGCCACGCCCGGGTGCCCGCCTGAAAGAGGATCGTCTGCTCGGCTCCATCCGCCAGCGCTTCTCCATTCCTGGTGGCCTTTGTGCCTTCGACGTACCGCAGCTGCACCACTGGCTCGGCACCCCGGCCATCACCCGTCACCAGCAGATGCAGGGCTGGCTGAGCGATATCAACCTACTGATGAATGCCATCACCCTGCTGCTGCGCCTGTGGCGTGAATCAGGCAGCTTCAGTGAGCAGGTTGCCAGCAACGGTTTCTTCCAGGACACCGCCGAGAGCGCCGAGCTGATCCGCATCAAGCTGCCGGGCAATCTGTTCTGCTACCCAACCCTGAGCGGCCACAAGAACCGCTTCGCCCTGCGCTTTCTGCCCACCGCAGAACAGCCGATTGGCGACGTGCCGTTCCAGCTCGCCTGCTGCTAAGGAGCGCTTATGGTCACCAAGGTAAAGTGTCCGACCTGTCAGAGCGAAGTGGAGTGGGGCCCGCAGAGTCCATTCCGCCCCTTCTGCAGCAAGCGCTGCCAGCTGATCGATCTCGGCGAATGGGCCGATGAAGAGAAGCGGATCCCGGGGGAGATCAACCCGGATCTGCTGCCGGAGCCGGAAGAGGGCGATCAGTGGCTATAAGTCCCTGAACACTCACCTCTGCAATATCAAAAAAGGGCCTATTGGCCCTTTTTTGATGCTTGTTGATTACTTCCGGCTCACGCCAGCAGACCCTGTAGCCGCGCTACAATCGGGCCATTGGCATCGGGGAAGTGGTAGTTGTGCAGCTCGGCCACCGGCACCCACAGACACTCCTGCCCCTCCTTGCCGAACGGCTCACCGCTGAAACGGGTCACCTTCCAGATATCCAGCAATACCTGCTTCTCGGGGTAGTCGTGCTGCAGTTCCATGAAGGGGGCACAATCCAATACCCGGATGCCGATCTCTTCCCACAGCTCCCGATCCAGTGCGGTGAGCAGATCCTCACCCGACTCCACCTTGCCACCGGGAAACTCCCAGCGATCCCCCTGATGGCGATCGGAGGAGCGTCGGGCGATGAAGATATCGCCCCGTTCATTCTCGATGACGCCAACCGCCACCCAGATCCGTTTTTTCTGTTCCATCAATTACCTCTGTTCGCTTGTTGCCACCAATAACAAGGCGGGCTCTTGGCCCGCCTGTTATGGCATAGCGTCGATCAGGTCAACTGACCGTGGCAGTGCTTGTACTTCTTGCCGGAGCCGCACGGGCAGGGATCGTTGCGACCGACCTTCTGCTCGTCGCGCACGAAGGTGGTGTGCCCCTCTTCGCCTGCGGCCTGTTCATCGGCCAGCTGGCTCTCGGCAGCGGCGTGGGTATAGGTACGGGGAGCGGCTTCCGCCTGCTGGCGCTGCTGCTCTTCCATCGCTTCCACATCACGCTCCTGCACCTGAACACGGCTCAGGATGCTGACCACGTCGCGCTTGAGGGTTTCCAGCATCTGGGTGAACAGATCGAAGGATTCGCGCTTGTACTCCTGCTTGGGGTTCTTCTGGGCATAACCGCGCAGATGGATGCCCTGACGCAGGTGATCCATGGCCGCCAGATGCTCTTTCCACAGACCATCCAGAGTTTGCAGCATCACCGCTTTCTCGAAGTTGCGCAGCACCTCTTTGCCGACCAGCTCTTCCTTGTGGGCATAGAGCTTGGTGGCTTCGTCCAGAATGCGCTCGCGCAGCTTCTCTTCATACAGCTTGTCGTCTTCCGCCAGCCACTGCTGCAGCGGCAGATCCAGCGCGAAGTCGGCCTTCAGGCGCGCTTCCAGACCCGGCACATCCCACATCTCTTCCAGAGACTGGGGCGGGATGTACTCGTCGATCACCGCGCCGTAGACGTCGTCACGGATAACGTGAATGGTCTCGGAGATGTCGTTGGTATCCAGCAGCTCGTTGCGCTGCTCGTAGACCACCTTGCGCTGATCGTTGGCAACGTCATCAAACTCCAGCAAGCTCTTGCGGATGTCGAAGTTGCGACCTTCCACCTTGCGCTGGGCGTTTTCGATCGCCTTGGTGACCCACGGGTGCTCGATGGCTTCGCCCTCTTCCATGCCCAGCTTCTTCATCATGCCGGTCACGCGATCGGAGGCGAAGATACGCATCAGGGTATCTTCCATAGAGAGGTAGAAACGGGAGGAGCCCGGGTCACCCTGACGACCGGAACGGCCGCGCAGCTGGTTGTCGATACGACGGGATTCGTGACGCTCGGTGCCGATAATGTGCAGACCACCAGCGGCCAGCACCGCATCGTGACGCACCTGCCAGGCGGCTTTCAGCTCGGCAATCTGCTCGCTGGTCGGGTTCTCCAGCTTGGCAATCTCTGCCTGCCAGTTGCCGCCCAACACGATGTCGGTACCACGACCGGCCATGTTGGTCGCGATGGTCACCGCGCCAGTCTGACCGGCCTGGGCGACGATCTCCGCTTCCATGGCGTGGAACTTGGCGTTCAGCACCTTGTGCGGGATCTTCTCTTTGGTCAGGATGCCGGAGAGCAGCTCGGAGTTCTCGATAGAGACAGTACCGACCAGTACAGGCTGGCCCTTGGCCACGCACTGACGGATATCTTCGATGATGGCGGCATACTTCTCATTGGCGGTCAGGTAAACCAGATCGCCCATGTCCTTGCGCACCATTGGCTTGTTGGTCGGGATAACCACAGTATCCAGGCCATAAATCTGCTGGAATTCAAAGGCTTCGGTATCTGCAGTACCTGTCATCCCCGCCAGCTTGTTGTAGAGACGGAAGTAGTTCTGGAAGGTGATGGAGGCCAGCGTCTGGTTCTCGTTCTGGATCTTCACCCCTTCCTTCGCTTCAACGGCCTGATGCAGACCATCGGACCAGCGACGACCCGGCATGGTACGGCCAGTGTGCTCGTCGACGATGACGATCTCGTCTTTCTGGACGATATAGTCCACGTTGCGCTCGAACAGGGTGTGAGCACGCAAACCCGCATTGACGTGATGCAGCAGGCTGATGTTGGAGGCGGAGAACAGGGAGTCGTTCTCGTCCAGCAGCCCCTCTTTCTTGAGCAGCTCTTCCACGAAGATCTGACCGTTTTCGGTCAGCAGGGCCTGACGGTTCTTCTCGTCCACCGTGTAGTGACCGTCGCCGGTGTACTCTTCGGTGTCTTCCTTGTCCTGCTTGACCAGCAGCGGGATCAGCTTGTTGACGCGAATATAGAGCTCTGAGCTGTCTTCGGCCGGACCGGAGATGATGAGCGGAGTCCGGGCTTCATCGATAAGCACCGAGTCCACCTCATCCACCAGCGCGTAGTTGAGCGGGCGCTGTACGCGCTGCTCCGGCGAGAACGCCATGTTGTCGCGCAGGTAGTCGAAACCGAATTCGTTGTTGGTACCGTAGGTGATGTCGGCGGCGTAGGCGTCACGCTTCTGGGATGCGTCCATACCGGGCACGTTGCAATCGACAGTCATGCCGAGGAAGGCGAACAGCGGACGGTTCGCTTCCGCATCACGCTTGGCCAGGTAGTCGTTCACCGTCACCACGTGGACGCCACGGCCGCTCAGGGCGTTCAGGTAAGCTGGCAGGGTTGCGGTCAGGGTCTTACCTTCACCGGTTTTCATTTCCGCGATGCGGTTGGAGTTCAGCACCATGCCGCCGATCAGCTGCACGTCGAAGTGACGCATGCCGAACACCCGCTTGGAGGCTTCACGCACGGTCGCGAACGCTTCCGGGAGCAACTGCTCCAGGGTCTCACCCTGCTCGATACGCTGACGATATTCAGCCGTTTTGGCCTGCAACTCGGCATCGGAGAGAGCCTCGAACTGCGGCTCCATGGCATTGATCTGTTTTACAATTTTGCGCAAAGCCTTGAGCGTTCTGTCGTTCCGGCTGCCGATAATCTTGGTAAGCAGTGTGCTAATCATGGGTACCAACTATTTCTGGTTATAAAAGCGTTCCGTCACTGGAACCTGAAGAAAAAAACCTAACCCCGTCTGGCACTGAGAAAGCGTGCGGGGTTGACCTGACGACCATCTTTCAACACTTCGTAATGCAGATGGACCCCGGTCGCGCGACCGGTGCGTCCCATCAAGGCAATCTTCTGACCCTGATCAACCAGGGTGCCCACCTCGACCAGCAACTTGGAGTTGTGGGCATAGCGGGTGACCAGGCCATTGCCGTGATTAATCTCCACCATATTGCCAAATTCCGGATGACGGCCCGCCCAGCTGACAATGCCGGGCCCGGTGGCCAGAATCGGGGTTCCGGGTTTGCCACGGAAATCGACCCCTTTGTGCATCTTGGCACGCCCGTTGAACGGATCGACCCGCCCACCAAACCCGGACGAGACCCAAACTCGCTCCTGTTTGACTGGCGTGCCGGAAATAAAACCGGCATCGGTGATATGGTGATTCATGATGAAAGATTCAAGTACCGACAGCTGCTCTTCACGGCTGCTGAGCTGCTGGCTGAGGTGCTTCATCGAGGCTTGCAGCTCGTTGAGGCTCACTTCCAGCTCTTCATCATAGGAAGGGCCGCCCATGGGGGGCAGCTCTTTGAAATTGAACTCGTCGGGATCGAGATCGGCCTGCTCGGTCAATCGTTCGCCGAGGGCATTGAGACGGCCAAGCTGGCCCTGCATGGTGCCCACCTGAGCAGCCAGCATTGCCAACTGTTCACGGGCTTCGTCACCACTCTGGTCGACGGACTGTTGCTCGGCAACGGCAAGCGCCACTTCCAGCGCCTCCATTTTCTGGTGCCAGCTCTGCCAGAGCCAACCACCACCAAGGGCCAACAGGGAGAAGAGAATACCGCCGACCCAGGCCAGACGTTGTTTGGGCAGGTGCAACTTGCGTCGCTGCTTGCCGTGGAGGATCAGGGTAATGCTCATAGAAATCAGTCTGCTCGGTCAGGTGCGGCCAAGAGCCTGCACGGGAAATAAAACCGGGAGATAATCGGTATTAAAGGATGGAGTAAACAAATGACGGAACGTCGGTGCGGAGAGAGGACCGACGTTCCGTTGCACAGCTATCAGGCCAGAACCAGACCGTTATCGTAGTAAGCGATAGGCGCTTTGTCGCCCTCACCCTCGAAGGTCACCAGTTCCCAAGCCTCCTGCTCGGCCAGCAAGGCACGCAGCAGCTTGTTGTTCAGGGCATGTCCGGTCTTGTAGGCACGGAACTCACCAATGATGCTGCGGTTACACATATAGAGGTCACCGATCGCGTCCAGCATCTTGTGCTTGACGAACTCGTCCTCGTAACGCAAACCGTCTTCGTTCAGCACCCGATAGTCGTCCAGTACCACGGCGTTTTCCAGGCTTCCGCCCAGCGCCAGGTTCTGGGAACGCAGGTACTCGATATCACGCATGAACCCGAAGGTACGGGCACGGCTGATCTCTTTCACGAAGGAGGCACCGGAGAAGTCCAGTACGCAACGCTGATTGCGCCCTTCAAAGACCGGATGCTGGAAATCGATCTCGAGATCCATCTTGAAGCCGTTGCGATAAGGGTGGAATTCCGCCCACTTGTCGCCGTCTTCAACCCGGATACTCTTCTTGATCCGCACAAACTGCTTGGCAGCATTCTGCTCACGGATCCCGACTTCCTGCAGCAGGTAGATAAAGGGATGCGCACTGCCGTCCATCACCGGGATCTCGGGCGCGTCGACCTCAACGTAGAGGTTATCGATCCCCATCCCGGCCAGCGCGGCAGAGAGGTGCTCAATGGTAGAGACACGGACACCGGCTTCGTTGACCAGAGCTGTACAGAGCACGGTATCGCGCACCTGATCGGCATTGGCTGGCAGCTCCACCACAGGATTCAGGTCGGTACGCAAGTAAACGATCCCTGTGTTCACAGGCGCCGGACGGAACGTCATGGTGACTTTCCGGCCCGAATGCAGGCCGACACCAGTCGCCTGTACACTCGTTTTCAAGGTTCTTTGTCTAATCATGGGTGTACCCTAAACAGCTTAAAATCCGGACCAGATGGTCGTTGGCAGGCCATCTTAGCACATTCCTTGAACAACAAACAAACAAGAGCCATAAGAGGCTTAGTCAGCTTGCTTGCGCAGGAACGCCGGAATATCCAGGTAATCCGGTTCACGACGAGCTTGCGGCTCGGCGTTGACCACCTTGGCCGGGGCTTCGTCCATCACGCGGCCTTGCATCATGTCGCTAACCAGCGGCTGACGCACCGGGCGCTCTTGCACCTGGCTGCTCTTGACCAAAGTGATGTCCGGCTTGCGCTCGGCACCGATACCGGTAGCAACCACAGTCACACGCAGTTCGTCGTGCATTTCCGGATCGATTACGGTACCCACTACTACAGTGGCGTTCTCGGAAGCGAAGGCCTTGACCGCGTTACCCACGGTTTCGAACTCTTCGATGGTCATGTCCATACCGGCGGTGATGTTGACCAGGATGCCACGGGCACCGGCCAGATCCACATCTTCCAGCAGCGGGCTGGAGATGGCTTTCTCGGCCGCTTCTTCAGCTCGGTCATCACCGGAGGCGGAACCGGTACCCATCATGGCAGTACCCATTTCACGCATTACGGTACGTACGTCCGCGAAGTCGACGTTGATCAAGCCCGGGCGGGTGATCAGCTCGGCAATGCCCTGTACCGCGCCAAGCAGTACATCGTTGGCCGCCTTGAAGGCATCCAGCAGGGAGATACCGCGACCCAGCACCTTCAGCAACTTGTCGTTGGGGATGGTGATCAGGGAGTCGACGTTCTTGGAGAGCTCCTCAATGCCGTGCGCGGCGAAGCCCATCCGCTTCTTCCCTTCAAAGGAGAACGGCTTGGTCACCACAGCAACGGTCAGGATGCCCATCTCGCGTGCCACTTCGGCCACGATCGGCGCAGCACCGGTACCGGTACCACCACCCATACCGGCGGCGATGAACACCATGTCGGAACCGGTCAGCAGCTCACGCAGTGCTTCGCGATCTTCCATGGCCGCATCACGACCCACTTCCGGATTGGCGCCGGCACCCAGACCCTTGGTGATGCCACCGCCGATCTGCAGGGTAGTGTTGGCGCTGGAGTTACGCAGTGCCTGGGCGTCGGTGTTGACGGTAATAAACTCAACACCCTCAATATTTTGACGAACCATGTGCTCGACAGCGTTACCGCCGCCGCCACCTACACCGATCACTTTAATGACGGCTTCGTCAGTGTGGCTATCCATAAATTCAAACATGTTGTCTCTCCGCTTTATTTGCCTGACTCAGCAAAATTCTTAGAACTCGCCACGCAGCCAGTTGCTAACCCGTTTGACCAGGCCACCGACGCTTGCCTTGGCGGCATATTCTTTGTTGCTACCTGTGGCTTGATGGGTGCGGCCATATTGCAGCAACCCGACCGCAGTCGAGTACACCGGTGCCTGCACGTAATCACTCAAACCACGTATGTTCATGGGCTCTCCCACCCGGACCTGGCTCTGGAAGATCTGCTCTGCACACTCCACAATGCCTTCAATCTGGGCAGCGCCGCCGGTCAAGACCACACCGGCTGCCAGCTGATGCTTGACCCCCTGCGCTTTCAACTCGCTTTGTACCCGCACCAGCTCATCATTCACCATGGAGAGCAACTCGGTGTAACGGGGCTCAATCACTTCAGCCAGTGTCTGCCGTTGCAGGCTGCGCGCCGGGCGACCGCCGACACTGGGTACTTCAATATTGTCTTCCTTGCTGACCAGACGGCCGAGGGCGCAACCGTAGCGCACCTTGATCGCTTCCGCGTCGAGCGGCGGCGTGCCAAAGGCGTAGGCGATGTCGCTGGTCACAGTGCTGCCAGCATACGGGATCACCTTGGTGTGGCGCAGGGCACCGCCGGTAAACAGCGACATGTCCATGGTGCCGCCACCGATGTCCACCACGCAGACACCCAGCTCTTTCTCATCTTCGGTCAACACCGCATAGCTGGAGGCCAGCGCGGAGAAGATCAGTTGATCCACGCGCAAACCAACCTTCTCCACACATTTCTCGATGTTGCGGGCCATGTCGTTGTGGCAGGTGATCAGGTGAACCTTGGCAGCCATCCGTACACCGGAGAGGCCGACCGGATTCTTGATCCCTTCCTGATAATCGATGGCAAACTCCTGAGGCAGCACATGCAGCACGCGCAGCTCGTCGGAGAGGCGAACCGACTTGGCGGTGTGGATCACGTTGTCCACATCCTCCTGGGTCACCTCTTCATCGGAGATGGGCACCATACCGGTCTCGTTGCGGCAATCAATATGCTTGCCGGACAACCCCAGATAGACCGAGCTGATCTGGCAATCTGCCATCATCTCGGCCTCTTCCACCGCGCGGCGCAGTGACTTGACCACGGAGTCGAGGTCATTGACCCCGCCCTTCTCCATTCCGCGAGAAGCGTGACTGCCCATACCGATGACGTTCAGTTCACCGTCCGGCAATACTTCCCCGACCAGAACCGCCACCTTGGTTGTGCCGATATCCAGTCCGACAATCAAATTCCTATCTGCGGTGTTGGTCATGCACTTTCTCTTCGCTCTTCTTCCAGCCAACTGCCATTCCGGTGTCGTATCGAAGATCCACGTAGGCGACTTGCGCACGGGGTTCGATAACCGGGAAGGCATCGATAAACCGCTGCAGCCGGAGCGCAATGTCATTGCGTCCCAGGAACAGCTTGATATTGCCATCCAGGGTCAGTTCCCAGGCATGGCGGGGGGTCAGATTCACCCCCAGCAACTTGTATCCCTTGGCAGCCAGTTGCGACTCGTACTGCCGACTCTCTTTCAACACCCGGGCGGCCTGGTCATCCGGCCCTGACAGCTGCAACAGCGGCGTCTTGACCCGATCCGGGGCACTGAATACCTTGCCCTTGGTGTTGACGAAGCGGTTGCCATTCCAGCGCGCCGCCACATCTTGTTCCGTGAGGTAGATCTTGATCTTGTTCGGCCACTTCTTTCGTACCGAGACCGAGGCCACCCATGGCAAGGCATTGAGCCTTGCCTGCAATTCGTTGACGTCCAATTCGAAGAAGTTACGCAGCTCTGCGCCATCCAGCACGGCCATCCGCAGCTCTTCGGTTTGCAAATACTGGTGTTGCCCCTGCAGCAACAGCTCGCTCATGGGCAACCGGTTGGCATCTGTCAGCCAACCTTTAACATCCAGCGCCGTCCGGTAGCAGCCCCATATCACCAGCAGGAAAAACGCTACCCCTGCGATGAAGCCACCCTTGGTGCGCCCCTGTGCCCTTGCCTCCACCCGATCGATCCCCGTGTAACGCGCTAAACCGGCCTTTGACAGACCGGTTCGCCATTATATAGGCCCCGGCTTGGCGGTCAAAATACTCATTGGGCCCTCAGGCGCCAGATTTCATGCTATCTATGCTCAATTTCATCTCTCCGAGACGACGGGCCAGTGCCCCGACGTTCCCGGCGCCTTGAGTCAGCACCAAATCCCCCTCGCCGATCAGGTCGGCCAGCACGGCTGGCACGTCATCTGGCGTGGCGACGAAGATGGGTTCCAGGTTGCCACGCGAGCGAATGGAGCGGCACAGTGCCCGTCCATCAGCGCCCGGGATCGGCTCCTCACCGGCAGCATAAACCTCCAGCATCACCAGCACGTCTACCTTGGAGAGCACATCGGCGAAGTCCTCGTAGAGGTCGCGGGTGCGGGTATAACGGTGCGGCTGGAAGACCATCACCAGACGCTTCTCGGGCCAACCGGCACGGGCGGCATTGATGGTGACCTTCACTTCGCTCGGGTGGTGACCGTAATCGTCCACCAGCATCGCCTTGCCGCGACCAGTGTCAAACTCGCCATACTGCTGGAAGCGACGACCGACCCCTTCAAATTTGGCCAAAGCAGAGATGATGGCCTCATCGCTGACACCGTCCTCTGTCGCGACAGCTATCGCCGCTGCGGCGTTCAATGCGTTGTGAATACCCGGCAAATTGAGGGTCACCTGCAGCTCACCGGCCTCTTTGCGGCGAACACGGAAGCAGCTGTGGTTGGTGGTCTGGACAAAATCCAGCACCTGCACGTCGGCATCATCAGAGAGACCGTAGGTCAGGGTCGGGCGGGCAATCTCGGGCAACATGCCACGGATCACCGGATCATCGATGCAGACCACCGCCAGTCCGTAGAAGGGCAGGTTGTGCAGAAACTCGATGAAGGTGGCCTTCAGCTTGGAGAAATCACCGCCGTAGGTATCCATGTGATCCGCTTCGATGTTGGTCACGATAGAGACCATCGGCTGCAGATGCAGGAAAGAGGCGTCGCTCTCGTCCGCCTCAGCGATCAGGTAGCGGCTGCTGCCCAGGCGGGCATTGGTACCGGCACTGTTGAGCAGGCCACCGATGACGAAGGTCGGGTCGCGGTCGGCTTCGGCATAGATGCTCGCCACCAAACTGGTGGTGGTGGTCTTGCCGTGGGTACCGGCAATGGCGATGCCGTGACGGAAACGCATCAGCTCAGCCAGCATCTCGGCGCGGCGCACCACCGGGATCCGCAGTTCACGGGCAGCCAGCAGCTCCGGGTTGTCCTGCTTGATGGCGGTAGAGACCACCACCACGCTGGCACCCTCAACGTGTTCGGCACTGTGGCCGACAAAGATGTGAGCACCCAGTCCGGCCAACCGCTCGGTTACGGCGTTGCGAGCCAGATCAGAACCCGTTACCTGATACCCTTCGTTGGCAAGCACTTCGGCGATCCCGCCCATACCGGCACCACCGATGCCGATAAAGTGGATGCGACGCACGCGGCGCATTTCGGGGATCACAGTACGCAGTTTTGCCAGTTCAACCTTGGTCATAATCGTCTCTTTAGTCTGCCGCAGGCCGTGTGCCGTCAAAGCGCGGCTGCACGGCGGCATCAATACATACAGGTACAAGGCTGCCCGGTGTCACCGCTGCAACCTTGCTCATCAATCTTTACCACGCTGCCCGGTTGCAAGCTGTTTGCACTCATCCGCAACCCGCTCAGCCGCATCGGTAATGGCGACGCGACGAGCCGCTTTCGCCATGTTAAACAGGGTCTCCCGGCGACCAGCCAGCCAGGTCAGGCGTGCCGCCAGTGAAGCGGTATTCAGCTCGGACTGGGGCAGAAACTCGGCCGCACCGCCGTCGACCAGGGTCAGGGCATTACGGGTCTGGTGATCATCCACCGCATGGGGCAGCGGCACGAAAATGGCGGCCACACCGGCGGCAGCCACTTCGGAAACAGTCAGCGCACCGGCACGGCAGACCACCAGGTCGGCCCAGGCGTAGGCGCTGGCCATATCCTTGATAAATTCGCTCACCTCGGCATTGATGCCGTGCTGGGCATAGGCAGCAGAGACAGCCTCGGCATTGCCCTTGCCACACTGGTGACGCACTTCAATGGGCACGCCGGATGCCGCCACCGCAGCAGGTACCTGCTCGTTGAGCACCCGCGCTCCCAGACTGCCACCCACGATCAGCAGATGCAGTGGCTCATCCCCGCTGCGCAGTTGCGGATCCGGCAGGGCGACCACTTCGGGACGCACCGGATTACCGACCACGGCGGTACGACGGCTCGGCGCGAAGGCGCCCGGAAATGCCATCAACACCCGCTTGGCGATACGGGCCAGCAACTTGTTGGTCATGCCGGCAGCAGCATTCTGCTCATGGAGCAGCAGCGGAATGCCGGAGAACCAGGCCGCCACGCCACCCGGGCCGGAAGCAAAACCGCCCATGCCGAGCACCACATCAGGACGAACGGTCTTGAGCACCTGACGCGCCTGCAGGATCGATTTGACGATGCGATAGGGCGCCACCAGCAGTCGCTTGATGCCGTTGCCACGCACTCCCTGAATATCGATGAAGGAGATGGGATAACCGTGGGCGGGCACCAGCTCCGCCTCCATCCGGTCGGCAGTGCCGAGCCAGTGGACAGTCCAGCCCTGGGCCTTCAGGCGATCGGCCACGGCCAGACCGGGGAACACATGCCCACCGGTACCACCCGCCATCACCAACAGAGTCTTGCTCACTAAACCTCCCGCACGCGCGCCTGGGCTGTCGCCTGACGCAACTCAAAATCGATTCGAATCAACATGCTCACCGCCACCGACATGATGATGAGACTGGAACCACCGTAACTCACCAGCGGCAGGGTCAAGCCCTTGGTTGGCATCATGCCGCTGGCCGCACCGACGTTAACGAAGGTCTGGAAGCTGAACCAGATGCCTATGCCGATGGCCAGATAACCGTCATAGAGCCGCTCGGCCACCAGCGCGCGATGCCCAAGCTTGAGCGCCTTGACCGCCAGCGCAAAAATCAGGAACAGGGCGCCCAACACCCCGACGTAACCCAGCTCTTCACCGAGGATCGCAAACACGAAGTCTGTGTGCGCTTCCGGCAGGTACTCCATCTTCTGGATCGAGTTGCCAAGCCCTTCGCCAAACCAGCTGCCACGACCAAACGCCATCAGCGACTGGGTCAACTGGTAGCCGCTGCCGAACGGATCGGCCCAAGGATCCATAAAGGAGGTCACTCGCCGCATCCGGTAGGGCTCGACGATAATCAGCATCACCACAGAGCCGAGGCCTGCGCCGATCAGGGTCAAAAACTGTCCCAGTCGGGCACCGGCCAGAAACAGCATGCCGAACGAGGTAACGAACATCACCACGGTAGAACCCAGGTCCGGCTGCAACAGCAGCAAGACCGCCAGCACCCCGAACACCGCCAGCGGTTTCAGGAAGCCGATCCAGGCTTCACGCACTTCGCTCTGGCGCCGCACCAGATAACCGGCCAGATAGACAAACAGCGCCAGCTTGCCAAACTCGGCAGGCTGCAGGTTGAAGGGGCCGAGCGGCAACCAGCGCACCGCACCGTTGACGTTGCGGCCCACCAGCAGCACCAGCACCAGCATCAAGATCGCCAGCAGCAGCATGGGGCCGTTGTGCTGTTGCCAGCGCGCCATCGGCACCTGCAACACAAACCAGGAGATACCGAGCGCCATCACCAGAAACAGGGCGTGACGCTTCACAAACATGAAGGGGTCATCCCCCAGCGCAATCCCTTCGGGGATCGACGCCGAGGCCACGATGACCACCCCGACCGCCATCAGGGAGAGCGCCAGCAGTACCAGCTGCCGATCGTAGAGACCGGCAGGACGCGCCGGTAACAGCCAGCGTTGGAACAGACCTGCTGCTGCGCGAAGGGCGTTCATAGCGCCAGCACCATCTCGGTGAAGCGATCGCCGCGCACCTCGAACGACTTGAACTGATCGAGGCTGGCACAGGCCGGCGCCAGCAGCACCCAGTCACCGGGCCTGGCATCGGCCGCTGCTTTGGCAACCGCAGCGGCCAGGTCGGCCACCCGTTCGGTCTGCTCGCCCAGCGCCAGCAGCACCTCTGCATCCTGACCGAAGCAGTACATGTGATCGATCTGGTTGCCCAACAGCGCCTGGATCGGGCCAAAATCCTGCCCCTTGCCCTGACCACCGGCCAGCAGCAGCAGGCGCCCCTTGACCGACTCGCGCACACCGGCAACGGCAGCCAGCGTGGCCCCCACGTTGGTGGCTTTGGAGTCGTTGATCCAGCGCACCCCGTTCACCTCCCGCACGAAGCGGGCACGATGGGGCAAGCCCTCGAAACGACGCAGCACGGTGAGCTGGGCAGCGCGGGGAATGCCGACCGCATCGCACAGCGCCATGGCGGCAAGGGCGTTGGCCTGATTGTGGGCACCGACGATCTTCATCTCGTCTACCGCCAGCAGTGGTTCACCGTGCAGGGTCAGCCAGTAGCGGCCTTCCAGAAGGCAACGGCCATAACCATTGCAGTCGAGACCAAAGCTCTGCCACACCTGACCCACATCGGGCAGGGTCTGGGCATCGTCACGATTAACCAGAATGTGTTTGGAGTGCTGATGGATCTCCATCTTGGCGGCGCGATAGTCGGCCATGCCCTGATAGCGATCCATGTGATCTTCGGAGAGGTTCAGCACCACGGAGGCGGCAGCACGCAAACTGTGAGTAGTTTCCAGCTGGAAGCTGGAGAGCTCCAGCACGCAGAGATCCATCGGCTGCTTGAGCAGCTCCAGCGCAGGCGTGCCGATATTGCCACCCACGCCGACATTGAGGCCGGCTTCGGCAATCATCTCGCCCACCAGGGTAGTGACGGTGCTCTTGCCGTTGGAGCCGGTAATGGCGATGACCGGAGTCTGGGTCTCGCGCACAAACAGCTCGATATCACCGACGATCTGCACACCACACTCGGCAGCCGCTTTCAGTTCGGGGGTCGCCAGCGCGATACCCGGGCTCGCGACGATCATGTGCGCCTGCTTGAGCAGCCCCTCGTCGAGCCCGTGGATCAGCTCCACCTCCGGCGGCAGTTGCTCCTTGCCGGGCGGGTTGGCGCGGGTATCCATCACCAGTGGCATCAAGCCACGGCCGAGGAAGTAATCGACACAGGAGAGCCCAGTTTTGCCCAATCCGATGATGATGACCATGGCCTTACCTCACCTTCAGGGTGGCAAGACCCAGCAGTACCAGCACGAGGGTGATGATCCAGAAGCGCACGATGACGCGCGGCTCCGGCCAGCCCTTCTTCTCGTAGTGGTGATGGATCGGCGCCATGCGGAAGATCCGCACGCCGCGCAGTTTGTATGAACCCACCTGCAGGATCACCGAGACGGTCTCCATCACGAAGACGCCGCCCATGATCACCAGCAGGAACTCCTGACGGACCAGCACGGCGATGGTACCGAGCGCGCCGCCCAGTGCCAGGGAACCAACGTCCCCCATGAATACTTGCGCCGGATAGGTGTTGAACCAGAGGAAACCCAGACCCGCCCCGACGATGGCGGTACAGACGATCACCAGCTCGGAGGTATAGGGCACGTAGGGAATGTGCAGGTAGTTGGCAAAGTTGACGTTACCGGTAGCCCAGGCGATCAGGGCAAAGCCCCCCGCCACCATCACGGTCGGCATGATGGCCAGGCCATCGAGACCGTCGGTCAGGTTGACCGCGTTGGAGGTGCCAACGATGACAAAGTAGGTCAGCACGATAAACATCAGGCCAAGCTGCGGCATCACATCCTTGAGGAAAGGCACCACCAGCTGGGTTTGCCCCTCATGGGTTGCAGTCGCATAGAGGAACACCGCCACCGCCAGCGCTACCGCGGATTGCCAGAAATACTTCCAGCGTGCGATCAGGCCGTCGGTGTTCTTGCGCACCACCTTGAGGTAGTCGTCGGCAAAGCCGATGGCGCCATAGGCACCCAGCACAAACAGCACCAGCCAGACATAGGGGTTGTCGAGGCGGCACCAGAGCAGCACAGACGTGAAAATCGCAGCAATGATCATCAGGCCACCCATAGTCGGGGTGCCCCGCTTGCTGAGGTGGGACTCGGGACCGTCGTTGCGGATCACTTGACCGAATTTCAGGATCTGCAGGCGACGGATCAGGCGTGGCCCCATCCAGAGGGCAACCCCCAGTCCGGTGATGATCGACAGGATGGCGCGAAACGTCAGGTAGGAGAAGACGTTGAAGAAGGTGAAGTGCGGGGTGAGCAGTTCGGCCAGCCAGACTAGCATGTGGCTGACTCCTGATGGCCTTTGACCATCTCGACGATATCTTCCATGCGGGAGCCACGTGCCCCCTTGACCAGAATCGAAATTTCCTGATGTGTATTTATCATTTGTGCAAGCACTTCAAACAACGACGCCTTGTTATCGAAATGTCGGCCAACCGCGGCATCTGCGGTGTGGCGACTCTCTTCCCCCACTGTCAGCACGGCATCCAGACCGCGCTCGCGGGCATGACGGCCAACCCGGGCGTGTTGCTCGGCAGACTCCTCACCCAGTTCCCGCATATCACCAAACACCAGCACCTTGAAGCCGCCCATGGCGGTCAGGGCATCGATGCCCGCCAGCACGGATTCCACGCTGGCATTGTAGGTATCATCCACCAGGGTCAGACCGCCCCAGCGCTGCACGCAGAAGCGCCCCTTGACCGGTGCCATCTGCTCCAGCCCCGCCTTGACACAGGCGAGGGATGCGCCGAGGGCCAGACAGCCCGCGGCGGCAGCCAACGCATTGGCCACGTTGTGGCGACCCGGGATAGCCAGAGTCAGGCTCAGCTCACCCTGCGGGGTCACCATCACGAACTCGGCGCAGCCTTGTTCGTTGAGCACAAGGTTGCGCGCGTGGAACGGCTGGCTCTGATCGTCGATGGAGAAGGCGCACTGAATGCCGCGTTCCCGCCACTTCGGCCAGAATTCGTTGTCGGCATTGACGATGGCGGTGCCGCCTTCGCTCAGCCCCTCAAAGATTTCGCTCTTGGCGTGGAACACCCCTTCCAGCGAGCCGAAGCCCTCCAGATGGGCCGCCGCCACGTTGTTGATGATGGCGGCATCGGGTTTGGCCAGCGAGGTAGTCCAGGCGATCTCGCCCGGATGGTTGGCACCCAGCTCCATCACCGCAAACTTGTGCTGCGGCTCGAGGCGCAGCAGGGTGAGCGGCACGCCCACCTCGTTGTTGAAGTTGCCAGCGGTGGCCAGTACTTCCCCTTCGTTGCGCAGGATGGCGGTTGCCATCTCCTTCACCGTGGTCTTGCCGCAGCTGCCGGTAATGGCCAGCACTTTCGGGTTGATGCGCTCGCGCACCAGTTTGCCGAGGCGGCCCAGTCCTTTCAGAGTGTCGGTCACCACCAGCTGGGGGATGGCCAGCGGCAGTTCACGCTCGACCAGCAGGGCAGAGGCCCCTGCCTGAACAGCCTGCTCGCAAAAATCGTGGGCATCGAAGCGCTCGCCGCGCAGGGCAACGAACAGGGCACCCGCGCCCAGAGTGCGGGTGTCGGTACTGACGACGGTGATCTCGCCGTCGTCACCAATCAGACGGGCATCGAGTACCTGCGCCAGCTCGGCAAGCCTGAGGGTCATCATTTGAATGACTCCAATAATGTGTGCAAGGCGGCCGCGACGGTTTCCCGGTCGCTGTAGTGCCGCTTGTCGGTTCCAATGATCTGATAATCCTCGTGACCCTTACCGGCCACCAGGATGATGTCCTGTTTGCTCGCCTGACCGATGGCCAGCGCAATCGCCTTGACCCGGTCGTGCTCCACCTGCACCGCAGCAGGATCGCGAAGACCCGCCACCATGTCGGCCATGATCCGGGCCGGCTCCTCGGTACGGGGATTGTCGTCGGTCAGGATCACGCGATCCGCATACTGCTCGGCTATGGCGGCCATCATGGGGCGCTTGCCGCGATCGCGGTCGCCACCACAACCAATCAGGCACCAGAGCTGGCCGGTGCAGTGCACCCGCAGGGCCTGCAATGCCTTCTCCAGCGCATCCGGGGTGTGGGCGTAATCGACCACCGCCAGCGGCGTATCGCCACCGCCAAAACACTCCATGCGACCGGTCACCGGCTGCAATTGAGGCGCTGTAGCCAGCAGTTCGTTGAAGTCGTAACCGAGCACCAGCATCACGCCCATCGCGGCCAGCACATTGCTGACGTTGAAGCGCCCGAGCAAGGGGGCGGATAATACACCATTCCCCCAGCTGGAGTTAATCTGCGCACGAAAACCTTGCTGGTGAAAATCGAGCTGCTGCGCCGCTAATTGACGGCCAGAATGGTGTTCAATCGGGCTATTAACGCTGAACGCCACCGCTGCCGGGTATTTTTCGAGCCACTTGGCACCCAGCCCGTCATCGCGGTTGATCACCGCATTCGACTCATCGACCAGCTGCAACAGCTGCTCCTTGGCGGCGCCATAGGCTTCCATGGTGCCGTGATAATCGAGGTGATCCCGGCTCAGGTTGGTGAAAACGGCAGCGGCAAACGGCAGTGCGGCAACACGATGCTGCACCAGACCATGGCTGGAGACCTCCATCGCCACCAGATCCGCGCCCTGTTCTTGCAGCGCAGCCAGATTGGCTTGCACCTGCACGGCGCTGCCGGTGGTGTTTTCCGCTTCGATCAGATGGCCAAACAGGCCGTTGCCGATGGTGCCCATCACTCCAGCCTTGCCACCCAGCAGGGTGCGCCAGTTGGCGACCAGCAGCGCCGTGGTGCTCTTGCCATTGGTGCCGGTGATCCCGACCAGATCCAATTTTTGGGCTGGCTGATCGTAGAAATAGCCCGCAAGAGCAGAGAGGTGAGCGGGCAGATCCCGCATCCCGATACAGGGAACCGGAGTCGATGGTGGGATAAATTCACCATCCTCCTCAAACACAACAGCGGTCGCTCCTTGAGCCACCGCCTGTTCGATAAACCGTCTGCCATCCACCTGATGACCGCGAATGGCCACGAAGAGCGAGCCGGGGCCAACCCGCCGACTATCCAGCTGGATATCGGTCAAGGTGAGCGCCGGCGCCTGGATACCGAAGGGGCGCAGTAATGCATCAAGTGCGCGGGACAAGAGAAGCCTCCGTACGGGCAAGTTTGGTGGGCACCGCTGGCGGCACCGCATCGGGACGAATATTGAAGAGCTGCAGCACCCCGCCCATGGCCTCTGCAAACGGTGGGGTCGCCACGGCGCCGCCATAATAGGCGCTGCCTTTTGGCTCGTTGATCACCACCACCATGACGAAACGGGGATCACTGGCGGGTGCGAAACCGGCAAACCAGGCCATGTAATCCTTGCCATAGCCACCGGCGACGGCGACCTTGGCGGTACCACTCTTGCCGCCAACCCGATAGCCCGGAATCTTGGCTTTTGGAATGGCGTTGTCGACCACATACTCCAGCGCCTGCAACATGGCAGCGGCGTTGTTGTGATCAATAACTTGCTCACCCTTGGGCGGCGTAGTCACCTTGACGATGGAAAGCGGCACCCGTTTGCCCTTGTTAGCCAGGGTGGCGTAGGCGGAAGCCAGTTGCAGCGGGGTGACTCGCAGACCATAACCGAACGAGAGGGTTGCCCGCTCGATATCGGACCAGCGACGACGCTGGGGCAACATGCCGCTACTCTCGCCCATCAGCCCGCTGCCGGTATCCATGCCGAAACCGAACATGCTGAGGGTGTTGATCATCTCCTGCGCCGGCATCCGCAGCGCGATGCGCGACATACCAATGTTGGAGGAGTAACGCAGGATATCGTAGAGGTTGGTCGCCTTGTGGATACTGACGTCCTTGATCTGCTTGGCACCGATAAAGAGCGGACCACCGGGAATGAAATCTTTCCAGCTGGTGACACCTGCCTGCAAGGCACTGAGCAAAATCAATGGCTTGACGGTCGAACCCGGCTCGTAGGTATCAGTCACCACCCGGTTGCGTACCCGGAAGCTCTGATACTGGCCGCGGTTGTTCGGGTTATAGGAGGGGGTATTGACCATGGCGAGTACTTCACCGGTCTTGATATCCAGCATCACCATGGAGCCGGAGGTCGCCTTGTTCTCGTCGGTTGCCCGCTTGAGGGCACGGTAGGCCAGAGCCTGCACCCGCTGATCGATACTGAGCTGCAGATCGTTGGCGTTCTTGCCCTCTTTGACGATGCCAAGCCGCTCGATGACGCGCCCCTGACGATCCTTGCGCACCCGCATTTCGCCGGGTGTCGCCGTCAACCACTCGTTGTAGCTGCGCTCGATCCCTTCAATACCGCTGCCATCGATGTTGGTTACCCCCACCAGATGGGCGCTGATCTCGCCGGTCGGGTAGAAGCGGCGTGCTTCGGGGCGCAGGTAGACGCCACCCAGCTTGAGCCCCTTGATATATTCCGCTACCGCAGGAGTAACCTGACGCTGCAGATAGACGAAGCGCTTGCTGGGGTTGGCGATGCGGTGTTTGAGGGTATTGATGTCGAGCTTGAGCACGGCGGAGAGCGCCAGCCAAGCGCGCTCATTATTGATGGCCCCGGATTCGTGTACGGTCTTGGGATCGGCCCAGACCGCTTCGACCGGTACCGATACTGCCAGTTGCTCACCGTTGCGATCGGTGATCATGCCGCGCACTGCCTGGGTAGAGGTGGTACGCAGGGAGCGCATGTCCCCTTCCTGACGCAGGCGATCCGGATTGATCACCTGGATCCAGGCCAGACGCAGGATCAGACCCACAAACGCGATGCCGATAAACACCGCAAGCGTGCGAAAGCGCCACGGATAGATCGATGGCGCTTTGACATTCGCTTTGGCAGCTTTGGCTGTAGCCTTGCGTTTCATGGTTGGGTAATTACCTTCTCGGTGGTCACCAGCGGACGACCCATCTGCAACTTGTCCATCGCCAGACTCGCCACCCGGGAGTGTTCAGCCAGGGTGCCCTGTTCCAACAACAGGTGGCGCCATTCGATATTGAGGCGATCCTCTTCTGCCATCAGATCGTTCTGCTTGGCCGTCAGACCACGGGTCATGTTGGTCACCAGGATCACGGCAAACGCGGTCACCAGCACGGCGACCGACAGAAAAATCTGCAGCTTGTGCCGCCAGAGATCGGCAACGATCTCCTTGGCCAGATGAACACGCACTTCGCTCATCACTTACTCCGCCAGCCGTTCGGCAACCCGCAGCACCGAGCTGCGTGACCGGCTGTTTTCAGATACTTCATGATCAGAAGGCTTGAGTGCCTTGCCGACCGACTTCAATTTGCGACCTCCAGCCAGCTGGGCCTCGGTCAACGGAATGCCGTAAGGCACTTCCGGCCCCTTCTCGTGCTTGCGGATGAAATGCTTTACCAATCGGTCTTCCAACGAATGGAAGCTGATAACCGACAAACGGCCATTTGGTGCCAGCACCTCCAGCGCACCGTTGAGTGCGGTTTCGATCTCGTCCAGCTCGCTGTTGATATAGATGCGAATGGCCTGGAAACTGCGGGTTGCCGCATGCTTGCCCTTCTCCTTGCTCGGATTGACCCGGGCAATCATCTCCGCCAGTTGACGGGTGCGCACATAAGGCTCGGTCACACGGTCATGCACGATGGCGCGGGCTATCTTCTTGGCAAAACGCTCCTCACCGAAGGTCTTCAGCACCCAGGCGATGTCATCCACATCGGCCTTGGCCAGCCACTCGGCGGCGCTCTGACCGGAGGTGGGATCCATCCGCATATCGAGCGGACCATCTTTCATAAAGCTGAAGCCACGCTCGGCATCATCCAGCTGGGGTGAAGAGACCCCCAGATCCAGCAGGAAGCCATCCACCTTGCCCAGCAAACCGCGCTCATCCAGATAGGAGGCGATGCCGGAGAAGGGGCCATGCACGATTTCGAAACGGGGATCCTGGATCTTGGCGGCCTCGGCGATCGCCTGCGGGTCGCGGTCGATGGCGATCAGGCGGCCATTGGGGCCAAGGTGCTGCAGGATCAGACGAGAATGACCACCACGGCCAAAAGTACCGTCGACGTAGACACCATCCGGCTTGATGGCCAGACCTTCAACGGCTTCGTGCAGCAGCACTGTGATGTGTTCAGCGGCTTGGGTCATTTATAAAGAGAAATCCTGTAGTCGTGGTGAGCTTGCCCAATCGTCCCCGGGCAGACCCAAGATGTCGTCATTGACCTGTTGTTGCCAGCGGGCTTCATCCCACAGCTCAAACTTGTTGAGCTGGCCCACCAGCATGATTTTCTTGTCCAGCCCCGCATGGTTGCGCAGTGGCTGACTGAGCAGCAGACGGCCATTGCCATCCAGCTCGCATTCGGTTGCATGTCCCAGCAGCAGTCGCTGCAAACGGCGCTCTTGCGGATTCATGCTGGAGAGAGTCTTGAGCTTGCGCTCGACCTCTTCCCATTCATTCAGGGGATAAAGCAGCAGACAGGGATGGGCAATATCGATGGTGCAGACCAGCTGGCCGTCGCTTTCATCGCGCAGCCAATCACGGAATTTGGTCGGAATTGCCAGCCGCCCTTTACTGTCCAGGCTGATGGCATGAGCGCCACGCAACAAATTGCAGTCCCTGAAGGTGAGTGAGCAGGCAGATTGCCCCTCTAAAAACCACTTTGATCCACTTTTCCCCACCTTGAAGTTTAAGGACGTGCAGGGGGCTTTTCAAGCAAGGAGATGGGACAGAGGGAACATATTGACGCAGCAATTGCATGCTGCGGATTGAGTAGGTTGATTTTCCAAGAGTTATTGCTGAAAAAACAGAAAGTGATTAATAAGCAGCAAGTCGGTGAGCGGTCACTATCTGGGCGATATGATGAAACGGAACAATACCACTGCACAGAGCAAAATACTGACACATATCACTGGATAGATGATGTAACCATCTTTCGAACGGCGAGCACGCAGAGACACCAGCTGACAAAGCAACAGATTGTAAATAATCAGCAGGGATGTCAGCAGAATATTGGTGGCAAATGTCAGCTCTTGAGCATAACCAATGTACAAGCCCATCAGAATGAAATTGGCGAGTATCAGATACAGCAAAAATTTCTGAATCGCTTTACCCGAATTTGGGCTCTTTTTTACTCGTGTTATCATGCTTGCTACGTCCTGGATTACACATGATCAGACGACCTTAAATTCAAAAAACTGTTGAGATATATCATGTTTTTATTATTGCGCGATCCTTGCTCAACAATTGCCCCATGACCCGGCTCATTTCTTTACTAATGTGCGGGATGTTAATGATATCAACATCTTGCCATGCTTATCACAATTATCAGTGGCAAGCTGGTTTCCCTGTCCCGATTCAGGGTAAAGGGGCAGATTTGGTCGGTCAGCAGCAGCAATTCTTGCTGAAGCAGCGCCCTTATCTTCAACAACGTCTTGCGGAGACACAGCCCGTTATTCGCTGGGTCGCGGAACAGGTTCACGAACGCAAACTGCCGCCCTTGCTTGCCTTTGTTCCTTTACTGGAAAGCAGTTACCGATTGGATGTGGTCTCTTCTGCTGGCGCCGCAGGCCCCTGGCAGCTGATGCCAGATACCGCCACCCGATTTGCCATTCCCATCACCAGCGAATTTGATGGGCGCTATTCACTGCCATTGGCGACAGAGGCAGCCCTTTCCTATCTGGCATGGCTGTATCGCTTCTTTGGCAATGACTGGCTGCTTGCTTTGGCCGCCTACAACGCAGGAGAAGGGCGGGTACTCAATGCGGTTTTAAAAGCGGGGACACGTAATATATGGGAACTGGAGCTTCCGACTGAAACACGCTTTTATGTCGCGCGCTTTGTTGCGCTGGCAAGACTGCTTGATATGGCTGACAGCTATCAGTTTCAACTTCCGCCATGGCACAGCGGCAATGACTTGCAAATATTCCGTCATCCGAACGGCTGCTCACTGCCCGCGTGGGCTCAGGCAAAAGGCGTATCAATGAATGAAGCCAGCCGCTGGAATCCGGCCTGGCAACTCCCTGTCGCGCAAGGGATAACCCATTGCCCTATCGTCTACAGCAAGGGCAAAGCCCCCACCGCCAACCAGAAGAAAGGGGCGACCGCCATTGTCAAAGCGGTCTCACTGGACAGTCTGCATGATCCCCTGTTGCTGAAAGCTGCCAGGGGGCTTGATATGAGTCGAGGCGAGATCAGACTGGAACGCTTACCTGATCCTCTTGGGATTCAGCAGAAGCGGCCGCTGATTGCGGCACCATGAAACAGTGGCGCCAATGGCTCAGTACCGGAGCCAAATCAACCTCTTCCGGATGTGACCAGCGAGCACCATAAAAGCAGAGCTGCCGACCAATAGCGCGACGATGAGTGATGTTGCAATCCAGCGCAATTCGCGGCAACAGGGAGAGCGTCACCGTTTCGGGTAATTCAAATCGAGCCGGAGCAAGGAAACCGACCCCGCCCGGGCCAATATCTTTGATCACTGCGCGGCCGATGCTCTTGTCAAACAGCAATCCGGAAATCAGCAATCTGGCCGCAATCCCGCAACTCTGTGACTCGAAAGGCGTAGTTCCATCGTGCAGATACCAGCGCGGCACCTTTCGGCGTGGATCATTGTGCGAGGTATGCAGCGGAAACTCGATCTCAGGGTCGTCCATGGGAAATCATCTCCTTGGCATGGGTGGCTGCCGCTTGCGTTTGGGAGCTGAAAAGTTGCTCCAGATTGGTTTCTGCCTGAGTTGTCATGACCAACAATTCAATGCGCCGATTACGGCTGCTTTGTGGATTCCGGGTATCTTCCAGCATGGTATCGGCCATCGCGACAACCTGCCCGACCCGTTCAGGTGGCATGCCGCCTGCCAGCAACACCCGTCTTGCCATCATGGCGCGGTCTGACGAGAGTTCCCAGTTGCTGTAGTTGTCACTGGCAAACGGTGTGCTGTCGGTATGGCCAGAAATCATGACCCGATTCTCGATACGCTGGAATATGGGGGCCAATGCCATCAACATATGGCGAAAGAAAGGGCTGATGCGGGCACTTCCTCGGCTATACATTTCCCGATCCGCGTCATCACGAATCAGGATCCGCAATCCTTGGGGAACAATTTGAATCTCGAGGTTATTCTTCGCCTGCATCTGCTCAGCAAGATGGTCGATAAAGCTGGCCAGCTGCTTCATCTGGGCTTCACCCTCAAGCTTGCCTATCAACAGCTTTTCATACCCGCCGCCCGGACCGTCAGAAAAAATGCTCTGATTACGATCCATATGCTTTGGCATCAGCTGACCCTGCTGATCGAACTTGGGGTTAAGCTCATCCATCACAGAGGGGTTGCCACCGAGATCGACAGGATAGGGGCTGTTGCGAATATCAAACGGGTTGGCCTCACTGTCCATGATGCTGTAGTCCCGCAGGCGGCTGGCAACGACTTCCCGCTCCTCCTGATTGGACACAGCCAGGATCCAGAGCACCATGAAGAAAGCCATCATGGCCAATGTGAAGTCGGCAAATGCTACCTTCCAGGCGCCTCCCCCTTTGGGACCGCTGTTACGACGCTGCTGACGCTTGACGATAATCTGTTCGTGATTGCGCATTACATCGCCCTGTTGGTCACCCAATCTTCCAGCTCAAGGAAGCTTGGTTTGACTTCAGGCTCCAGGATCTTGCGACCCGAATCGACGGCAAGCAAAGGAGTTTTGCCACGCAGCTGGGCAATCAGGATCGACTTGATGCACATCAACAGGCCGATACGGCGCTTGACCATCTCTTCCATGGCATTGCTGATTGGCTCCAGCAAGCAGTAGCAGAGGAAAATACCGATAAAGGTTCCAACCAGAGCGGCCGCCACATGAACACCGATATTGCTCAAGGGGCCGTCCAGTTGCTGCATGGTGATGATGATCCCCATCACCGCAGCAAGAATGCCGAAGCCAGGGCAGGCCTCACCGGTTTTGTGCAAGGCATGAGCAGGCTTGAGCATGTCCTCTTCAATGGCCATGATCTCCTGCTCCAGCACGGTATCCAGTTCATGGGGTGTGATCTTGCCCATTCCGAGCAGACGCAGGTTATCGATAATGAAACCAAGCAGTTGGGGATCTTCCGAAATCTGGGGATACATCAAGAAAACCGAGCTCTGCTGGGGATTTTCAATATGCTCGTCGAGCGCCTTCATCCCCTTGTTGCGTGTCTCTTCAAGCAGTTGATGCATCAGAGTCAGCAGCTCACGATAGACCTCTTTCTCTTCTTTGTTCGCTTTGAAGCACATTTTTATCTGCCGCCACATTTCATGCATCACCTCTTTCGAGTTGCCAAGAAACATGGAGCCTACCGCTGCGCCGATAATGATGATGAGTTCGGCTGGCTGCCACAAGGCGGCGAGGTTTCCCCCGGCCATCATGAAGCCACCCAGCACGCACACTAATATGACGCCGATGCCAATCTGTTTTTGCATGAATGTTCCCGCACGATACAAGAAGGGTCACCAGTAAAGGTGAAGCACTACTATATGGAGTCGACCAATCGCTGCTTGAGCTGAAGTACACATTGCTTGTGCAACTGACAAACCCGGGATTCGGTTAATCCCAGCACCAGCGCGATCTCTTTCATGTTGAGCTCTTGCTGGTAATAGAGGGAAAGCAATAACTGCTCGCGTTTATCCAGAGTGGCCAACACCTTGCTGATGGTCATCGCCATATCGACATCATCAGATTCGGTGGTCGGGGCTTTACCGCCATTCTCCAGCCACTCTTCCAGACTCTGCAGCGCTTCAGCCTGGCTGGCGTAGGACAACTGACGCACCTCATCCACCGAACAGTCGAGCGCAGTAGCAAGTTCTTGCTCTGAGGGGGGGCGCCCCAAACGATTGTGCAGTTCACGCTGCGCCTGATTATGGCCGTGTACCTGCTGTCGCAGTTGGCGGGGTCGCCAGTCCAGACGGCGCAACTCATCGAGCATGGCGCCACGAATCCGTTTGAAGGCATAACTTTCAAACTGGGCATCGGGCTCGCTGCCATAACGGCGCCACGCCTCCAACAATCCCATCATTCCCACCTGCTCCATGTCCTCCTGATCAAAACAGGCACTGACCTGGCTGCGCAGATGGCTGGCGGCTCGCTTCACCAAGGGTAGATAGCGAGCAAGAATAGCGGGCTCTCCCGTGCGAGGAAGTTGCGGAGTATCGGCAAACTCTTGTTGAGCATCCCAAACGGAATCTGTCATATCGTGGCTACTGTACCAGCACCTTGGTGATCAGCACTTCGTCCAGATAGGGCTTGTAGCCATATCCCTGTACCGTAGTGACCAGCTTGTCGCGCAGAGAGACCTGCAACTTGGAAATATTCTGCAGCTCGACTTTTACGTCATCATGGGAGCGGTGGCTAAAATACTGCACCATGGCATTGCGGATCAGTGGCGTCAGTTCATCCAGCTTGGCAACCTGCGCCGGGTTGTAGGTCACCAGTGCCAGCTCCAGCACCAGATAATGGGACTGTTCACCCCCTTCCAGACTGATAACAAAGCGCTCCATCGGCTTGAACAGCGGAGTGCTGCTCAGCTCTGGCTTTGGCTCTGCCAACCCGAGCCAGACTTCGACCACATCGCGTTTAAGCCATGCGCCATAGGCCAGTATGGCCAACAGACACAGAGCCATGACGAATATCATCAACCACTTCATGACACGCCGCATAATGTAAAACCACTCTCACTGTTACGGGTTAAAAATCAGACCAGAGTATTGAGCCAGTCGTGCACCGTATCCCATTGGGAGTCCGGATCATCCTGCCACTGGCGACGGCCAGCCAGGATCTTCTCCTGTTGCCACCGCTCATGCTGTCCCTGTTCACCGCCTTGCCCCACATTGACCTCGACCCCACCGGCATGATGGGGAGCCAGGCTCATCCGCAAGCGCTCCATCGACTGGATCATCGCATCACGCACCGCCGGATTGGTCACGTTCAACTGGACATTGAGCCGGTCACCATCGAGCTTGACGGTCAACTCCAGTCGCCCCAGCTCTGGCGGGTCCAGCCGGATATGAGCCTGTTTCACCTGTTGATTGACCTGCAGTTCAACCTTGTCCTGAAGCAGGTTAACCAGCTGCTGTCCCCATTGGCTCTGGTTGTCTGACAACCGGACAGGAGCCCACTGATAGTCGGCAGGACGCGGCGGTACAGCAGCGAGTTGTCCGACAGCCAGCTGGCGAGCATCTGGCAGCCTGCTTTCTACGACAGCGGTATCAGATACACTTCCAGCATCAAAACCGGCAGCCATAACAGGCAAGGTGAAGCGGCCGGGCAATACACCGGTTTGTCCATTTGATTTGGCAAGCAACGTAGAGAGCGCCTGTTCCGCAGCAGCAGAGACCGTTTCACGACGCGGCATCACCTCTTGCTCGGGCAGCGTGGTCGCACTCCCCATCAAGGCACGAAGAGAGGGCGGCAATTTGTTATCCACCACCGGCTGGCAACTTTTTTCTCTGTCCACTCTGACAAGCTCACCACCACTATGACTCTCGCCTCTGGCTTGAACGTTGCTTAAACGAAAACCATCAAGATCGGCATCACTCACTCTGACAAAGAGAGGAGGCATATTGGTAAACGCTTGCAGCTGTTCAGCCGGGTCGTCTTCCGCCCCCGGCTGTTCTCTCTCTTTTTCCTCTACCGCAACATCGCTGGCAGCCAGCTCGGGCAAGGGCAACGCAAGCAGAGGGTCAACCGCCTCATCCAGCGGTTGATACAGCTCACCTTCACTGCCGGCTTGGCCGGACAAACGGTTCAAGGCCGTGACATCCGGCGAATTCACCGCATCAAAACCGCTAAATTGAATCAATCCCATTGCTCTATCTCACCGTAAGCAGTCAAGCCTTCACGAATCGAAGAAAGCTGCTGCCACTCCTGTTTACGAATCAAGGTCTCCTGCTCGCAAAGCTGCAATGCTTGTCGATACAACACCCGGGCTTTATCTCTTGCTGGTTGCAACGCAGCCCAGAGTTGGGGATTCCGGCTAACTTGAGAGACAAATTGCGCGAAGCGTCCATCGGTTAGCCTGACGGCTTCCCACTGACCAGCTTGCGCTTGTTGCAGCAATAGCGTACCCAACCCCAATAACTGGCGCTGGCGTGTCTGCAGTTCGGTCTCACGTAACACGGGCGCAATACCTGACATGACGAGCCCCAAAAAGAAGATGAACCAGCCCACAAGCAAGGAGTGGGCCAGACCGATAACCGAGAAATTTCAATATGTTGGGCGTGAGGAAAAACAGAGGGGAAGGAAGTACTACTTCCGTATTAACGAGGATGACGCGCCATTGCTTCCCAACCCTCTTTCAGCTCTTGCAGAATTTTGCGTACTTCGGCAAATCCCTCAACACTGTTGGATACGCTGGTCTCGAACAGTTTCTGACCACAGTAGTCATAAAGACGATGCAGGTTAACCGCCAGCTCGCCCCCCTTATTCATATCAAGCGCACTGTCCAGCCCACCCAGGATCTGCAGACACTTGTTGATGGCCAACCCTTTGCGCTCAAACTGTTTCGCCAAGATATGCCCTTCTGCTCTGGCTATCTCGTCAAGCAAGCCATCCATCAACATCAGTACCAGCTGATATGGATCGGCACTCGCGGCCTTGGCTTCTGTGGCGGCAAATCGATAGGCATCATAGCCATCTTCAGATTCAAACATGGGTCACTCGCTATTGCAGGTTCAAACCAGTTCATCCAGGGGAAAAGCTTAAAGTGCTCCCATGGTCTGCATCATCTGGTTCATGGTGGTGAATTGATTGAGGTAACGCTTGTAAACAGACTCCATCCGTTTATTCAGCGACTCCATCTTATCATCAAGTCGCTTTTGATTGGCTTCCAATGTGCTCTTGCGAGTGGCCATCACACCATTGGTCTTGGAGAAAGGATCGAGCACCTTGCTCATCCGTTTGAGCAAACCATCATCCCCCATCAGCGCCTTGCCCAGCAGTTCAGGGTCCTTCTCGAGCGACTTTTTGAAATCCGAGTCACTAAACACCAGCTTGCCCGACTTCTCGGTTTTGATGCCAAGCTGAGTCAGGGTCATGCCTGCGGGCAGATTGCGAACCGCATTGGCCAGCGTACCTTTCAAACCTCGCACAGTGGCATCAGACGCCAGTACGCCTTTTGCCTTGATATTGGTGGACGTCTCTTTGTTCAGCAGCTCGAGCAACTCGTTGTAGCTATCAACAAATTTCTTCAATGAACCAGTGACGGCTTCATTGTCATAAGCCACTGTCACCTGCATCGGGCCATCGGTTGACTTTTGCACCCTGGTGAGCTCAAGCGTCAGCCCTTCGACCACGTTTTCAATCTTGTTGGTCGGCGACTTGATCTCCAGTGCGCCGTCGCCAACCCCCATCTTGATGATGGAGTCCTGACCCGGGGTGATCACCTTGCCGGCGAGAAAAGCCTTGCCGAAATCTGACGCTGAATCGCCATCATAGGTGGGGGTAAACACCTTGGCAGCCCCGCTCTCTTTACTGGTCAGCACCAGGTTAACCTTGCCATCCGTGCGAACCAGGCTGGCCTTGACCCCCGGATTATCCGCCGCATCATTGATGGCAGAGACCAGACTCTGGGCAGTCGCCCCCGCGGGCAAGGTCGCCAAATCGATAGCAAACGCCTTGCCATCGACGGTAAATGATACTTTGCCGGAGGTTGGCAATGGTGCTTTCTCATCCGCCAGTTGCACCCCGAACTGATGGGCCTGTGCCAACTGATTGACCTGAAAGTTATACTGTCCCGGGGTCGCCTTGCCATTGCTGGTGACCGTCATGATCCCCTCTTGCGAGAGGCTGGCTTTCTGGGCTTGCAACGTGGCCGGCTTGTTCAGATCTTTCAGCAGAGTCTGAAAACTGGAGAGTTTGGAGTTGATAGATGACAGCGAACTCTGCTGCGCCTTGACCGTGGCAAGCTGCCCCTTGAGCAGCTGGTCCATATTCTTGCGCTCATTGGCCACCATTTGCATCGCGGCTGAAGCGGGATCGACCTGCATATATCAACTCCTTCGGTATCAGGGCAAGACTTGCTTGTTGAAAAAGGCTGTTACACCAGCACTTTTCAACCGGCAAGGGGAAGAAAAGAGGCCGCCACACAGGTAGCGGCCCTTATAGCGATTAACGCAGCAGCATGGTAACCATGCCGGTCATCTCGTTGGACTTGCCCAGTACGGACATACCAGCTTGCATCAGCATCTGGTTTTTGGCCATGTTGGTGCTTTCGGTAGCGATATCGGCGTCCATGATACGGCCCTTGGCGATATCAGTGTTCTCTTTCATGTTGGAGAGGTTGTTAACAGTGTGCTCCAGACGGTTGATATTGGCACCGAAAGCGGAGCGTACGCTGGTGATATCCTGCATAAACTCTTCCATCTTGCCCATAGCATACTGGGCTGAAGCAGCGCTCAGACCGACTTCCAACACGTTAGAATCCAGACCGCTACCAACAGTCATGGCATCTTTAACCTTTGCCTTCAAGCCATCGTCATAAGCCTCTTGGGCCTTAGCCATAGTCTCTACGGCGGTGTCATAGGCTTTCTGTTCTGCCACTGTTGGCTTTCCAGTAAGCGCTTTATAGGTATCTTCAGCTGTTTTGAACGCATCTTTTGCGTTCTTCAAGGTCTCAGCACCAGAGCCGGCCTTGGCCTCATCCTGATACTCTTTAAGAGCCTTGAGGTTTGCCTCCCCGGTCACTTTGCCTCCGGCAGTGCCCACTACCTTACCCAGCACTTCCTTCACATCCAACGCCAAAGTCTCGCTGCTGGTGTTACCGATCTGGAAGGTCACTTCACCCTTGGCAAACTTGCCATTAGTTTTATCAAGCAAGTTTTCACCACCGAAGGTAGTGTTGCTGGCGATATTTTTCAGCTCTTTGGTCAGTTCGCCAAACTCGGCGTTCAAGGCTGCGATATCTTTGTCGCTGCTGGTGCCGTTGGCAGCCTGGGTAGCCAGATCCTTCATGCGCTGAACGATATTGGTCATCTCGTCCATGGCGCCTTCGGCGGTCTGCATCATGGAGATGGCATCCTGGGCGTTGCGCATGCCCATTTTCTGACCGTTTGACTGGGATTGCAGACGGGTGGCGATTTGCAGGCCAGCGGCATCGTCAGCGGCAGAGTTGATGCGCAGACCGGTACCCAGACGCTGCATGGCATTGCTTGCCATTTTGTTGGTGGAGTTCAGCTGGTTCTGGGTGACCATGTTGGCAAAGTTGGTATGAATTGACAGACTCATTTTCGTTTCCTCGAAATGGATGCTGCCACAGGCAGCGTTTGGGTTGACCCCAATGAAGAACGACCACAGCGTCGTGAAAATTAAATCTTTTTTTGCTGAACAGCAGTTTCTCTTGGCCCCCCGTTTGGATGCGAAACAGTGGGCCCGCGAGCAGACAGCGCCATCACTGGCACAAGAGGGCATCACAGAGATAAAAAAACCGCACAAGTCAGCTTGTGCGGTTTTTTACGAGGAGACAGGTCAGCGTTATCAGGTGAGTAACGCAACCACCCCTTGACGAGTGACATTGGCCTGCGCCAGCAGACCTGACATGGTGCCCATATAGCCGCCTTGTGAGAGGCGGGCGGCCAGAGAGGATTGCAACTGTGCCAGCTCCTCCTGTTTCAGGTTCTGACTGCGAGCCTTGACCTTGTCCAGTTGCAGCACCATCTTCTGGCGAAACTGTTTCAACTCACGTACCGATTGCTCAATCTCGCCAAGCACTTTTTGCAGCCGCTGCCGTTCCTGACGAATTTCCCCTTTGGCAACCCCATCTGCCATGCGGGTCAGCGTTCCGGCCTTGGGCTTGAACTGCACCGGGATCGGGTTGCCTGCCGGGATACGAATCCCCTCCCCCCGGATCAGCACTGGCTCATCCAGTTTGCGGCGATGGGGTTCAGCAACGGAGAGTTCCAGCTTGCCCAGTTCATTCAATCTGGCCTGGATATGCTCTTTACGCAGCGCCCGATCGAGCATGGTGACAACCTCACCCTCTCGCGCTCCGGCCGGAATTGTCACCTCCACCGCACTGTTACTCTGGGGAAACGAGAACACCAGCCGCTCAGTGCTATTTTTGGCACTGAGCAGATCGAGATGCTCGGCACTGAAGCGGGGACGCAGTTCCTGAGCCGATGCGATGAGTCTGGGTTTGAGCTCGTCCGTCAAAGGCCCTCTTGGTTGGGTGACTTTCTCTTCCAGCATTTTTAAGCGATTGGTCACGTCACTGCTGGCCAGCTCGCGCTGACCCAGTTGGCGTTCGAGCCGCTTCAATTCCCCCCAAACCAGATTAAGCGCCTGTTCGCCGCTCTGGGCATGGGCAATGCGCTGTTGCGCAGCACCGATCAGGGCCCATCTATCCATCCGAATAATATTGGGGTGGCGCTCGTTCTGCTTTCGATTTTCCGGAGTGTGAGCCTGTGCAGTTGCGCGGCCCTGCAACTTGGGCTTTGCCTGCGCCTCGGCAACGCCCCCAAGACGGGTTTGCTGGATCTGCATCATGACTCCTTCACTCGTTACGGCATGTAGTTGAACAGGCTAAGGCCATTAACCTTGGCAAAAGCTTGCTGCTGCACCTGCAATGCCATCAGGACATGGGCCTGTCGGGTCGCGGCCTCGGCATAAT
This sequence comes from Aeromonas sp. 102P, assembly GCF_051920345.1. Lineage (NCBI taxonomy): Bacteria > Pseudomonadati > Pseudomonadota > Gammaproteobacteria > Aeromonadales > Aeromonadaceae > Aeromonas > Aeromonas sp. 102P. Next base: position 146,121 of record NZ_JBQBCZ010000001.1, read on the forward strand.
CCAGCGACTCTATCTGGTTGCTCACTTCCTTGCTATAGACCCCTTTCTCGGCATGGCTCTCGTCAATCTGATCCAGCAGATTGATCCGGGCACCAATCGTGCTCACCGCCTGGCTGATACTATCTTGCAGCGTCTGGCTGCGGCCGAGCATGGCTCGGGCTTGATCGACGGCGTCAGGTGCTGCGTCATTAATTGCCGTCACCATGCTATCGAGTCGTTTGAAAAAATCGTCAGGCTTCAGAAACAGCTGGTCAGCAGTCTGGTTCAAGCCCACAGTGACGCCGTTTGCAATACTGACCTCACGCACCAGATTGTCCCCCTGGTAGCTGTAGTCACCACTCGCCTGCTTTACCAATGCAGTCTGATCAACCTTGCTACCGGTAAAGAGGCTGGAGCCACTCTCGTTACGCGCATTGGCCAGATCCAGCAGACCATCCTTGATAATGGCGACCTCGCTGGCTACCGCTTTACGATCCGCATCCGACAAAGAGCCTGTTGCAGCTGTCTGGGTCAACTCCCGCAACCGCATCAGCATGTTGGTCATGGTTTCAAACTGAAGCTCCCCTTGAGAGAGCTGGCTCTTGGCGTTGGCAATATTTTTCTGGTACTGCGCCATCGCCACCTGCTCTTTCTGCAAGCCCAGCAGTTGCACACTACCAACAGGATCATCAGAGGGCTGAAGAATGCGTTTTTGCGTGGAGATTTGGCGATCAAGCCGGGCATATTCACCGAAGCCATGCTGCAAATTGTCTAGCATGCTGAGCTGGATCTGGTTGGTACTGATGCGCATGGTCACCCTCCTCAGAACATATTCAGAATGGAATTGAAGAGTTGTTCCGAGGTGCTGATCACCTTGGCATTGGCCTGATAAGCCTTGGTGTAAGCCATCACTTTCACCCCTTCCTCATCGGTATTCACCCCGCTGACACTGCTCAGCTTGGCCGCCATCTGTTTTTCCATATTGGCATCGGCCTGCATGCTCGCTTTCGCCTGCCCGCTCTGCACCGCCATCTTGCCAAGCAGGGCACTATAGGCATCGTATTGGCCATTTTTTATCGTCAGCAGGTCCTGCAAGTTGCGGTTATCGCCCTTGCCGCCACCGGCCTTGGCAAAAGCCAGGTCGTCTCCGGTAAAACCATCAGCCACACGCAATGTTCCAGCTGGATTTAGCTTGTCATAGGTAAACATTTTTTTGCTGGCTGGCTTACCGGCTTCACCATTCCCATTAAGGTCAACCCCACCACTCTGCTTTGCATTGAATTCATCAGCAAGTTTGCTTGCAATTTGATTCAACGCCTCTCTGGTCGGCCGCAATACTGTGGTGCGATAATCCATCACACCCGCCAGCGAACCACCATGCAATTTAGGAACTTCAAACGTCTGCCCACCGAAAGCGAGGCTGAGTTTATCGCCAGCAAGCGCGAGAGTACTGCTGCTCCCCCCCAACACCAGCGGCTGTCCTTGCGGCAGGCTGATCGCGAAAGCGCCGTCACTCTGACGATTAACCCGCACTTCCATATAGGTCGACAACTCACGAACAACCTGTTCGCGACTATCTTCCAGCGCTGAGGTATTGACTCCCTTGGCGGCTTGATCGCCAATCTGGACATTCAATTCGGCCAGTTGTGACAGGTAGCTGTTCACTTGGGAAACCGTGCTGCTCAACTGATCGTCGATCTGTTTTTCCTGGGTGACCAGGCTCTCGTCCAGCTGGGTAAAGCGGTTGGCGAGGGCCCCAGCCGAGCTGACGATCTGGCTGCGCTGTGCCGGGGTTTCCGGACTGTCGAGCGCAGCACTGAGCGAGGCAAAAAAGCTGTCGAGCCCTTTTGCGATATTCATCGACTCACTGCCCAGCAACTGCTCTGTCGTATTGATGTATTGATGAAAGGAATAAGAAGAACCGGTGGCCGAACGGCTACGCCAGTGTTGAGCAACCAGATAGTCATCCGTTACCCTGCGTACCCCTGTCACCTCGACACCGGCACCATTATCCAACCGCCCGAAACCGGACAGACTGCCCATCATGGCTTCCTGACGGCTATACCCTATGGTATTGACGTTCGCGATATTCTGGGCGGTCAGGTTCAATGCAATCTGGGCTGCATTTAGTCCGCTGGCGCCGATATTGAGCAGTGACATCAGTCAACCTTCTTCATTTTTGCCGAGTTGAGAGGCTGGCTGAACGCAGCCAGGGTCTGCTGCTCTGAAGCGACCACCCCGTCCGGATTCTTTAATGACGGAGCCAGCTGGTTGACCATCTGCTCCCGCAGACCGATGCCACCTCGCTTGACCATGCTCATCGCCAACTGGCTGTCATACATATCACGATAAAGGGATTGCCCCTTGATGATCTTGTCGTCCTCATCCTGCAGGGCATCCGTCGCCGAGCGCATATGTTTGAGCACGGTTTGCAAAAAACTGACTTCAAACTGACCGGCTGCAGCATCCAGCGCGGCACGCTGATCCGGGTTGCTTTTGATTTGCTGCAATTCATTGAGATCCTGATAAAAACCGGGATCCGAGCTAATTCTTGTCATGATAGTCCTTAGATAACCACCAGCTCACCCTCAAGGGCGCCAGCCTCATTGAGCGCTTGCAAGATGGCCATGACATCATCGGGGGTTGCCCCGAGTGAATTGACAGCCTTGACGATCACTTCCAAGGAAGTGCCATCCGGCCAGACAAACATGTTGTTACGTTCCCGATCGACCTGGATCTTGGAATTGGGGGTCGTCGTGGTCTGCCCGTTGGAGAAGGCGTTGGGCTGACTGACCGTCTGACTCTCGCCAATCGTCACCGTCAGACTGCCATGACTGACGGCAGCTTTGTGAACCTTGACCCCCTGCCCCATCACCACAGTGCCAGTTCGGCTGTTGAAGACCACTTTCGGCCGTTCCTGACCCGGATCCACCTTGATATCTTCCAACAGAGCCATAAACGCGATGCGCTGGCTCTCGTCCCTGGGGGCTGCAACCTGAATCCGCCCGGCGCTCACCGCTCGGGCAACCGGCCCCAGCTGATGGTTGATGGCTCGCTCCACATTGCGCGCGGTCTTGAAGTTGGGTTGATGCAGATTGAGGGTCACTTCCGGCTTTTCGGCAAAATTGCTGACAACCTCTCGTTCGATGGTGGCGCCGTTGGGAATAATCCCGGCTGTCGGCACGTTAATCGTGACCGATGAACCTGATTGCCCTTCCGCTTTCACACCGGCGACAACCAGATTGCCCTGCGCCACGGCATAGACTTCACCGTCGATACCACGCAGGGGGGTCAGCAGCAGAGAACCGCCACGCAGACTCTTGGCATCACCAATGGAAGTCACGGTCACATCGAGCAACTGCCCCTTGCCAGCCAAAGCGGGTAGCGTGGCCTGGACCGAAACGGCTGCCACGTTCTTGAGCTTGGGATCGAGATCGTCCGGTAACTGCACACCAAACTGTTTGAGCATGTTGGCCATGGATTGGCCGGTAAATTTGACCTGGCTTTTGTCACCGGTCCCGGAGAGACCAACCACCAGACCATAACCTACCAGCTGGTTGGTTCTCAGCCCCTGTACATCGGCAATATCCAGCAAGGCTCGTTTGGCCGGTGCGGCAGCCTGACTCACCCAGGGCATGCTGAGACACAGCAGGGCGATAAACCATCTGTTCATGTGATTCCTCAAAATGGCGCAAACGCCGAGCTAAAGAAGCGGCCCAGCCACCCCATCTGGTTACTGTCGGCGAGGGCACCACGACCGGCATAGGTGATGCGGGCATCGGCAATGCGCTGGGACGAGATACGGTTACTCTGGTCAATATCTTCAACCCGAACCATGCCGCCCAAGCGGATATATTCATCCCCCTGATTGAGGCGGATCCACTTTTCACCGCGGATCCCCAACACACCGTTGGGCATCACTTCTGCCACGGTCACGGTAATGGAACCTGCCAGGGTATTCTGCTGACTGGAGGTCGCTCCGCCATCAAAATCCCGATCCGCACTGAGGGCGGCCCCCCAGTCGGGGCGCAGTTTACCGCCAATAGAGGGGGCCGGCACATTCATGCTGCTGTTTTTGCTCATGCTGGTATTGGCTTTCTTGCTCGACTGGGTACGCTCTTCCAGCACCACGGTGAGAATGTCACCAACACGGTAAGCTCGCCGATCCTGAAACAGGGTCATCATGTAGTTGCCACGATAGAGGCCACCATCTTCGCTCTGCGCAGCCGCGGTCACCTTGGGACGGGATGGAGCCCATTTCTCGTCACCCGGCTCGGGCGCCTGCAGCTCATAGGTGGCACAGCCGCCCAACAGCAATACCAACCAGATATAACGCAGCATCGACTTCATCATTACAGAGCCTGAGTGACAAACTTGAGCATCTGATCGGCGGAAGAGACCACCTTGGCATTCATCTCGTAAGCCCGCTGGGTCGTGATCATGTCGACCATCTCCTCAACCACGTTCACGTTGGAACTCTCCAGCGTGAATTGCTTGACGGCCCCCATCGCCTCTTCACCCGGTACACCTTCAATGGGCTCACCGGATGCACCGGTTGCACGGTATAGGTTGCCACCGAGCGCTTCCAGACCTGCCGGGTTGGCGAAATTGGTCAGGGTGATACGGCCCAGCTCGACACTCTCTTGCTGACCCGGCAAAGATGCACTGACGGTACCATCCGTACCAATGGAGATCTTGGTAGCGTTATCGGGGATCTGGATCTGCGGCACCATGGGCAAACCATCCGCGTTAACCAGTTGCCCCTCGGCATTGCGATGCCATTGACCATTGCGGGTATAGGCCGTCTCGCCATCTGGGCGCTCAACCCCGAAGAAACCGGCACCGACCACCGCCATATCCAGCTCCTGATTGGTATTCTGGAATTGGCCGGAGGTGAAGACCTTCTGGGTACCCACTACCCGCACACCATTACCCATCTGAATACCGATAGGAGCCAGATTCTGCTGATCTTGCTGAGCACCCGGCTGGCGCTGCACCTGATAGAAAAGATCTTCAAACGCTACTCGATCGCGCTTGAAGCCGACCGTGTTCACGTTAGCCAGGTTGTTGGAGATACTGGACATCTTGGCATCTTGTGCCGACAGACCTGTTTTACTGACCCATAATGCTGCGTGCATTGTTATTCCACCTTGTTCATCAAGCCTCATCCACTGGGATGTGACAAGGCATCGGGTATCTGCCCGATGCCGTCAAAATCAACCCTGACCGGAAATCAATTTGGCCCCTTGACGAGCCTGATCATCCGCCGCTTTCATCAACTTGACCTGCAGTTCGAAATTGCGGGTCAATGACATACTGCTGACCAGCTCATCCACGGCATTGACGTTGGCCCCTTCCAAAAAGCCGGATGCCATCACCACCTGCTCGCTGCTTTCGGCATCCCCCCCCTGGCGCATCCGGAACAGACCGTCATGACCTTTGACCAATTCGGCTAGCTCTGGATTGACCAGCTTCAGGCGGCCTACATCAAGCCGGGCGCCACCACCCGGAGGAGTGATGCTCAGGGTGCCATCCTTGCCGAAACTGATGTCACGATAAGCGGGCAGCACCAGCTCGCCCCCCTCCCCCAGCACCGGCCGGCCATTGAGGGTCAACAGCCCGTCGGCATCGGCCTCCAGGTTACCAGCACGGGTATAGGCCTCTTTGCCATCAGGCGTCTGCACCGCCAGAAAACCCTCGCCACGAATCGCCACATCCAGCTTGCGACCCGTCTGCATCAGAGGGCCTGCTTTGAAGTTGGTGCCCGCCATCTCCTCCTTGGCCATCACCCGGCTCTGGTAACCATCGCCCGTCAGGGCATAAGCAGAAACCCGCTCAAAGTCAGCCCGAAAACCGGCGGTATTGACGTTGGCCAGGTTATTGGCCCGGATTTGCTGGGCCATCAGGGTATGTTGCGCCCCGGACATGGCGGTGTAGATAAGCTTTTCCACGGGTTACCCTTAGAAGGAGTTGAACAGAACCTGGGTCATCTTGTCAGCGGAACTGATAGTCTTGGCGTTGGCCTGATAGTTACGCTGGGAAGTCATCAGGCTTACCAGTTCACCGGTCAGATCCACGTTGGAGCTCTCATATGCCCCGGCAGTCAGCTTGCCCATGGTGCCGGTCCCCGGCGCCCCCAGTACCGGCTGGCCGGAACTGAACGACTGTTGCCAGGTGGTGTTGTTGGTCTGCAGCAGACCATTGGGATTGGTGAAGTTTGCCATCACGACCTGGCCCTGCAACAGGCTCTGACCGTTGGTAAAGGTGGCATAGACACCGCCATCGGCATCAACCCGTACACCGGTCAGGTCACCTGCGGTATAACCATTGGACTGGTTGCGGGTAGCGTTGAAGTCGGAGGCATACTGGCTCATCTTGCTGATATCGATGTCTAGCTTGATATCCGCAGCCCCTGGCGCCTGGATGGTTAGTGACGGTGGGGTCTTGAAGTTTGCAAGGGTACCATTTCCACTGAACGTAAGAGTGTCAATGGAGGTATAAGCCACTGGAGACACTGGCGTTTGCTCCTTGCCATTCTTATCAATAACTTTGCCATCAAAGGTACTGTATCGCTCCCAAGTATTGTCGCCAGTTTTAACAAAATACTGGGTCAAGGTATGTTCTGTGCCCAGAGAGTCATAAACCTTGCTGGATTGGGAATAGTTAAAGGTCTCTGACTTTGTCGGGTCGAACTTATTAGCAGCTACCGTCTGATCAATTTTGCTGGCATCCGCTTTGAGATTCGCCACAAACTCCAGTTTGTCGGATGGCTTGGCTGGCAGGCTGCCCGCCTTGACCTGAATATCCCCAACCACACCAGATTGCAGTTTGCCCGCATCATCAGTGGTATAACCCTGCAGACGGGTACCACTCGCCGTGGTCAGGTAGTTACCGCTATCACGCTGGAACATGCCCGCTCTGGTGTAGGAGGTTTGTCCGCTGCCATCTTTCAGCACGAAGAAACCACTGCCAGAAATCGCCAGATCCAACCCGCGCCCGGTGCGCATCACATCACCGTTGCGATCAAAGTTCTGGGAGACGTTGTTCATCTCGACACCGCCAGCCTGACCACCACCATAGATGGCAGCAAACTCGGCACGGCTGGATTTGAAGCCTGCGGTACTGGCGTTAGCAACGTTGTTACTGATAACGCTCAATTCCTGGTTTACGGCACGCAGGCCGCTCAATCCGATACTGAAAGACACAGTGTCGCTCCTCTCTGATTACGCTGATTTGCCGAACTGGATTGCACTGAACAGCGGGACATCGCCCACACCGGCAACCTGCAGCATGATTTCTCCCGTACCGGGCAAAGCAACACGTTCTACCTTGCTCGCTACATAATTTTTGGTCGCCACCAGGGTCTTACCCGCCGAGGCCTTGACCTCAAAGCGGTACTCTCCGGCAGGAAGGGGGGGCAGTTCATAATCCAGCCCGCCCGCCTTGCTCTCACCCCAACTCTTGCTGGCCACCAGCACGCCGTGCTGGTCATACACCTTGAGATCCACTTGCTCCGCCGCACCTTGCAGCTCGATTTGACCGCGGATCTTGTGCTCTTGCTGTTGTTTAAGGCTTTTGCTCGGCACCATGACCTCTTTGTCGACCAAAGCGGTACTCTGCAACACCTGTTGGGTATCCATCTTGGTGTTGCTCTGGAGCTGGAGCTTCTTCAGCCCTTCGACCCCTTCAACCATGCTGAACTGGGCCAGCTGGGCGACATACTGGGCACCATCAAGCGGGTTGGTGGGATCCTGATTCTGGATCTGCGCCACCATCATCTGCAGGAATTCGTTACGCAGTTGCATCCCGCTATTCTGGTTGGCTTGCGTTTCCTGAGCAGCACCGGCGCCATTGCTGGCGATCTTGGGGTCAGCAACAGCCTGACCCGTACCACGCGCCGTATCCAGACTGCTTATCTGTGGCAGACTCATGGGCTTAGGCTCCCTGACCAAGACGCAGCAAACCTTGCTGCATACTGTTGATCCGGTTGATCACCTCTACCGAGGTTTCAAAACCACGAGAGGCACTCATCATGTCCGCCATCTCTTCCACCACGTTGACGTTGGAGTAGTAGACAAAGCCATCCTGATCTGCCATCGGGTTGGTCGGCTCCAGCCGTTTCTCGACCTGACGGTCGGACTGTACGATACCCGCCACTTGCACCGACGCAGCCCCGAGGCCATCGGCATCCTGAATCTTCTGATAGAGAGTGGAAAAAACAGGCTTGATGGCACGAAACGCGGCGTCTTCACTGGCGGCCGCACTATCCACGTTGGCCAGGTTGGAGGCAACGGTATCCAGCCGCACGGTCTGGGCGCGCATGGCACTGCCGGCGATGTCATAAATCTTGTTGAACGACATGGTTAACGGCCCTCGATCGCTTTGGCGATCCCGGTAATCTTCATATTGAGAAAAGTGAGACTGGTCTGAAAATCGGTGGCGTTGTTGGCAAATTTGCCCTGCTCAACCCCCAATTCGGCGGTATTGCCATCCATGGAGACCTGATAAGGAATGCGATAGAGGGGGTGACGCATATCGTCACGCATGGCGCCCTGGCTGATGGCCTGACTCTCCTCGCCCGCAGCAACTTGCTGCGCGACACGGCCCAGAATCGTCTTATAATCGACATCCCGAGCCAGATAGCCCGGTGTATCCACGTTGGCCAGATTTCCCGCCAGAATACGCGCCCGCTCCGCCCTGACATCGAGGGCATAAGGGTGTACGCCGAGGGCGCTGTCAAATGAGATACTCATGCTTCATCCTTTATCGTTCACTCAGACCGGGGTTACCCTTATCAAGACTCATGCCAACCATGAAGATACCTAGTTTCAAGCGGTTACCATGCACCATCCGCCGCAAGCAGATGAGAAATGAGGAAGTGCGACTTCCCGTGTGGAAATGGAGCGGCATCCTCTGGCTACTGCTGAGCGCATTGGCGCACGGTGCCCCGCAGGTGCAAAGCGCCATGCTTGAACAGTTGCTTGAACAAGATGCCCGCCAGAGTCTTGATGACTACATCACCCAACAGGGATGGCCTGCAACCTCAGGGGAATTTCGAGTCTGGCTTGCCCCTTCCGCCGAGCACCTTCCTCCCTGCCCCTCACACTCACTCTCGTTACAAGCAGGTGGTCAGTATCGGCAACCTTGGGGACGACGCCCCTATCTCATCAAATGCACAGATCCCATCTGGCAGGTGCGCGGGCGGGTAGAGGTCTCGTTGCTGTTGCCGGTCTGGGTTGCTGCACGGGATATCGCAAAAGGCCAGGCCATCAGCGCCAGCGATCTGGTGGAGAAAGAGCTGGATGTCAGCCGCATACAGCGCGGGTTTACCCCGAGCAATCACTCCCTGCTGGGCCATAAAAGCAACCGGCATCTGAGAAGCGGGCAACTCATCGGTGAGCTGGACTTACAAAAAAGTTGGGTGGTCAAACAGGGGGAAGGGGTACTGATCCGCGCAGGGAAAGGTGAGTTCTCCGCCACAACCAGAGGGGAGGCCCTCGATAATGGCGCAATAGGCGACGGGATCAGAGTGAAAAATCTTAGCTCTGGCAAAGAGATACAGGCATGGGTGACTGATATAGGGGAAGTTGAAACCCGTTTTTGAACCAAGATCGCAATTTGATTCAAGTTCGACAAGCCTTGGGTCGCTTGTCATAAACAGACCATCAGGAATTTATGTTATGAAAATTACCCGTACTGACTCGCTCTATATTCAAAACCAGCCTGGCCGCAAACCGGATGTAACGACCAAGCCGGAAACCAGGTCTGCACAGTCATCCGAAGCACGGATCAGCAGCACAGCACAGTCAGTAGCCAACGCCCGCAGCCAGCTGGCCACCACATCTGACGTCGACATGGACAAGGTCAACGAGATCCGCAAAGCCATCAGTGAAGGCAAACTGGAGATCGATCTGGATGCGCTGGGTCAGGCCATTCTGGATATGCATCGCCGATGAGCGTGGATACCAAGGCCACCGTCAAGGCATTGATCCTCGGGATCCAGCAGGATTACGGCCACTATACCGAACTCACCGCCCTGTTGCTTCGCCAGCATGCACTGCTGGCAAGCCATGATGTCGATGGTCTGCAAGCCCATAACGAACAGCAGACAACACTGATGAGCAAGGTGACACAACAGGCAAAATTGCGTTGCCAACAGCTGCAAACATTGGGCCTCAAACCCGATGAGAAGGGGATGGCCACCCTGATAGCCAAGCTGCCACTTCCCCTGCGCACCACGGTAGCCAATCAATGGCAACAGCTTGAACAGCTGCTGCACCAGTGTCTGCGCCAGAATGATCTCAATGGCCGCCTGCTGGCAGGCCAGATGGAGACGATTCATTCGCTGTTGGGACAAGATTCAGGCTATCGCGACCCGGACAGCATCACGGATTAACCTTGGTCTTACTCTTTGCGGGTCAGGTGACGCAAACTCGCCAGCTCATCCAGCTGTAGTTGATCCTGCCTTTCCTGCTGCTGGCGAGCAACATCATCACGTCGTGCCAGCAATAGCTCCAGCCCCTTGACCCGCCCGAACTGCCGGACAAGTTCCCCTTCGTGGCGCTCCAGATCCAGTCTGGCCAGCGCAGATTGCTGCACCTGATGGGAGAGCAAACGGCGCAACTGGCCATCCATCTGTTGCTTGTTTTGCCATAGCAAAGGGTGAAACTTGTCGGAACCGGGCCGCAGCGAGGAGATCACTTCCTGCAATTTGTGTGCTCGCTGCTCTTCCCGCAACGCCAGCTCCCGCAAGCGTCGACGCTCGGCGCCAAGATTTTCCAGCTCTTCCTGTTGCAACCCCAGATAAGACTTCAGCATAACGAATCCTTATCCCTGCCCCAGCACCTGCTTGAGACCAACCATCACCTGCTCAAAGGCCATCTCTTCATGCAAGCCTTGCTGCAGAAATGCCGCAATCCCCGGATAACGCTGAACAGCTTCATCCATCTGCGGATCGGCCCCGGGTTGATAACCACCCAGTGGCAGCAGCTCACGCACCTGCTGATAGCGTCCCCACAGCTGGCGCAAGGTAACCGCCAGCTTTTGCCATTCGGCAGGCACGACTTGTGGCATAACCCGACTGACCGAGGCACCGATATCGATGGCGGGATAGTGGCCCTCTTCCGCAAGACGGCGGGTCAGCACGATATGACCATCGAGAATGGCGCGCGCCGCATCGACCACCGGATCCTGCTGGTCATCCCCTTCCGCCAGCACTGTGTAGAACGCACTCAGACTGCCATCCGGATGCGTGCCGTTACCGGCTCGCTCCACCAGCTGGGTCAGCATGCTGAATACCGAGGGTGGATACCCCCTAGTGGCAGGAGGTTCACCGATGGCCAGCGCAATTTCCCGCTGTGCCTGGGCATAGCGGGTCAGCGAATCCATCAGCAGCAGCACATCCTGCCCCTGCTCACGGAAATACTCGGCAATCCGGTGGCATAGCTGGGCCGCTCGCAACCGCATCAGGGGAGATTGATCTGCTGGCGCCGCGATGACCACGGCGCGAGCCAGACCTTCCGCCCCCAGACTGTGTTCGATGAATTCGCGCACTTCACGGCCCCGCTCACCAATCAGTCCCACCACCACAATCTGGGCTGCGGTATTACGGGTCATCATGCCCAGCAACATACTCTTGCCAACCCCCGAGCCGGCGAACAGCCCCAAACGCTGGCCCTTGCCAACCGTCAGCAGGCCATTGATGGCGCGGATACCGACATCCAGCGGTTCACGTACCGGAGTTCGCAATAGCGGATTGGGGGGAAGAGCAAACAGGGGGACACTGTCACCAACGTCGGGTAACGGCTGCCCGTCGAGGGGCTGCAGCAGTCCATCGAGTACCCGCCCCAGCAGATGACTACCAAGCCGAACAGTTTCTTCTCCATCGATCGGTTCGACCTGAGCCCCCGCGAAGAGGCCACTCATCGGCTGCAGCGGCATCAGGTAAGAGATATCCCGGTTAAAACCGACCACCTCGGCCAGCAAGGGGGCGCCACTTGCCGTGCTGACACGACAACGCTGCCCCATCACAAGTTGGCAGCCGACGACTTCCAGAGTCAAACCGGTCACTCGCACCAACCGGCCAAAGCGACGAAATGCGGGTAGCTCATCCAGATTGTCCAGCGCACTGGTCAGTGCCTGCTGCAAGGCTTCATGCATCTTGCGGCACGTCCAGCGAGCTGTTGAGCTGTTCGATGCAGGTTGCCAGGCGGGAGCTGGTGCTTACCTCGACGACGGCAGCGCGCGTTTCGATACGGGCATCGCCTACCCCAAGTGCTGCATCAACTTGCAATGGCCACCCTTCGCAGCGAGTCACCCCCTGCTCGGCGAGTCGCTGTCGGTCTCCCTCATTGAGGTAGATCACCAGCTCTTCCGACCCACTCGGCAAGGTAGCCAACGCCTGCTCGACCTGATTCATCACCTGCTGCGGATTGAGGGTAAACTCCGCCATGATGACTCGCTTGGCCACCTGCGCCACCAGCTGGGCAATCAGCTCTTTCTGCTCGGCCATCCGGGCCCGGCTCAGTGACTCCCACTGCTCTTGCAGCTTGGCAAACGGCACCATTGCCTGTTCGAAGGCGGCTCGCCCCTCCGAAAGGCCCTGAGCAAACCCGCGGGTTTGCCCTTGTTGCAAACCGGTACTCTCGCCTTCCTGCAGGCCGCTGGTCAGCCCTTGCTGATAGCCGGCCTGATAACCTTCGTCATGACCTTGCTCCAGCCCCTGCTGATAGCCGAATTCAAACTGTTCTTGCTGACTCCGGGCCTCTTCCCCACTCTGACCGAGCGCAGGGAAACGATACAGACGGGTCGCCCCAGGCATCAATTTGCGCACATTGTGACTCATGAATGCCTCCTGTTAACTGACGGTGGGCTCTTCGAACAGCTGGAACTCGATCTCGCCCTGCTCCACCAACTCGCGGACCAGTTGCATGACCTCTTCCCTTGCCTGCTCGACCTTGCGCAAAGAGACACTGCCCTGGTTCTGGATCTGATCGTCCAGCGCCTGAGCCATCCGCTTCGGCATGGCACCCAACACCACCTTGCGGAAGCTGGTTTCGGTGTTCTTGAGAGCCAATGCCAGCAATTCGCTGGGCAGCTCCTGCACCAACCGTTGCAAGGTGTCGTCGCTCTGACGGCGCAACGCCATGAAATCGAACATGTTCTTCTCAATTTCAAGCGCCATGTCACCATCGTGTTCCCGCAACAGGGAGAGCATCTGCTCCTTGTCACCCTGATAACGGTTGAGAATATCGGCTACCTGCCGCACCCCGTTTACCTTGGCACCAGATTGATCCGCCACGTAGGTGAGACAGCGATCCAGTGTCAGCCTGAGTTCGCCCAGCACATGTTCACTGACACTGCTGAGACTGGCGACGCGCACCAGCAAATCGTCATGCACCGAGCCGGGCAAGGCATCAAGCACGGCGGACGCAGTCTGGGGCGGCAGGAAGGCCAGCAGCACAGCCTGCATCTGGGGATGCTCGTTGCGGAAGAAACGTGCAAGCACATCGGCAGGTACCCACTGCAGACGCTGGATATCCTGGCTCATCACATCGCCGTACAGACTGTCGAGCAGACTACGGGAGAGTCGTTGCCCCAAAGCAAGATCGAGCGTCTGTTCCAGATACTCCCGTGAAGCGCTGCCAATTCCGCTCTGCTCACGGTAGTGATTGAAGAACTGCTGCAACGTCCACTTTGCCTCCATCGAACTGACGCCAGAGAGAGAGGCCATCTTGGAAATCAAACGCTGCACCTCGTCGCGGGAGAGCTTTTGCATCACCTTGGCCGCAGATTCGGTCCCCATGCTCAGCAACAAGATGGCGGCCTTCTCAAGGTTGTCGATATCGATATCAACGGCACTCTGTGGATTTGACCCCATAGATCCAGACACTTTTTCCCGCTTAGGGTTGTGATACCCGACTGCGCAGAAATTCCCGAGGTGAACGGTATCCCAAGGCGCTGTGCGGGTGGTGTTCGTTATAATGCTCAAACGCGATGGCCAAGTTGCCTACCGCTGTTCGGCTATCTGGTTTCGGCATCATCTCGATATAGTCTCGCTTCATCGTCTTGACGAAGCTCTCCGCTATACCGTTGCTCTGTGGGCTTCTCACCGCAGTCGTTCTGGGCTCCAACCCGATTTCTCGTGCAAACGCGCGGGTCTCATGGGCGCGATACGCCGAGCCATTATCAGTCAGCCACTCCACCGGTGATGCCGGCAACGCATCCCCGAAGCGTCGTTCGACAGACCTCAGCATGACATCTTGCACTGTGTCACTGTCGTAACCCCCGGTACTGGCAGCCCAGTCCAAGGTTTCCCTGTCACAGCAGTCCATGGCGAACGTGACTCGTAGTTTTTCACCGTTATCGCAGCGAAACTCGAAGCCATCTGAGCACCAACGTCGATTGCTCTCTTTGACGGCAACACGCCCCTTATGTGCCTGCTGGGCCAATGGTGCCGCCGGTTTTCTTTCCAGCAGCAGGCCATGATCGCGCATAACGCGATATACCCGTTTGGCGTTTACCACAGGCTGTCGTGTTGCCTCTGACTGACGCCGTAACAGCGCCCAGACTCGGCGATACCCATAGGAGGGAAGCTCAGCCATCGCTTCCATGATCCGGCCAAGTAAGGCAGCATCATCATGCTGGCGATGATGACGACCATCTTGCCAACCTGGTTTTCGATGAACACGAACGGATAGCTGCGCACGCGATACATTAAGGGCCTGGCTCACAGCACTTAATCGTCGTCCCCCGGCAACAAGGGCGCATGCGCAATCCATTTTTTTGCTCGACCATACTCCACGGCTTCTTTGAGGATCTCGTTCTCCATGGTCTTCTTCCCGAGCAGACGCTGGAGCTCTCGGATCTGCTTGATGGCAGCAGCCAACTCGGAGGCTGGAACAACATCCTCACCGGCGGTGATCGCCGTGAGAGACCCTTCCTGGAATTGCTTACGCCATTTGAAAAGCTGGTTGGCGTTGACGTCGTGCAAGCGAGCGACATGAGAGACGGTCATTCCGGGCTCAAAGGTCTGCTGCACGATGGAGATCTTTTCCTGCGGAGTCCGGCGTCGACGGCGCTCAGCCCCTGTTAACACTTCGACCATCTTCTCGTTGCGACTAGTACTGAACATAGTTCCAAGACTACCTCTTAAGTTAAGAGGGGCGAAGTGTCTGGATCTTCAAGGGGCCAATCTACTCTGATTCAAGTTAACGCTGTTCATTGCCACTCACCCATGCTCTGACAACCTCCGCCACCCGGGCGGTATCTTTTTCAACCAGCAACTGCAAATGCTTGAGCTGAACCTCCAGCTCGGATCCCGGTTCCGGCAACGACTCCATATCGAGTGACGAGAACTGGGGCTCCATCTTGTTGTCAGTACGGATCAGACTATTTGAAAGAGCAGACGCCAGCTGGGGATCATCGTCATCCCTGCGCATGGACAATCCGACTGTGGGCTCCAGCTCCTCCTCAGTCTCACCCATTTCCATATCAGGCTGTTGCTGGGTACGAACCAGATGTTTCACCAACGGACGAATACCGAAGAAGACCAGCGTCAGGCCAAGCAAACCACCGACCAGATAACGCAAGGAGTCTTGCCAGTAAGGAGTCTCCCACCAGCTGGATTCGGGAGCAGCTACTGGTACCGCACCATTGAAATCGAAGGCCTGCAGGCTGATCTGATCGCCACGCGTCTCATCGAAACCGACAGCACGCTCTACCATCTGACGGATCTGTTCCAGTTGCTCGGCACTCCAACCACCTTTCGGAGCGATCTGCTGATTGAGCAGAATGGAGACGTTAATTCGCTCCAGACGTCCCTGCTGGTAACGGGTGTGCACTATGGTGCGACTGTTTTCGTACTGCTTGCTGACTTCCTGACGCTCGGTACGAGTGTCATTCTGTTGTGTAGCGGTATTGGTATTGGCATTGCCTTTGTCAGCACCAGCCTTTTCATCTTTTGCCGCTGTTTCAGGCGGGCGGTTGGATAACGCCCCCGGGATCCCCATCGCCAACGCATCGATGGTCTTGTCTGACTTATTGGACTCGCGAGTCACCACACCTTGCGGATCGAGCTGCTGCTGGGTCTCTTCGACAGAGTTGAAGTTAACATCTGCCGCAATCTGCACCTTGAAATTGGTGCTGCCCAGCATGGGATAGAGCATGTCATTGGCACGCTGACGAATGTATTGTTCCAGCTTGCGGACATACTCCATCTGTTGAACGCTCTGCTTGCCAAAACCGACCTTGTCCCCCAGCTCTGCGCTGAGCAACTGGCCGGATTGATCAACCACGGTCACGGCACCTGGTTTCATTCCGGAGATACTGCCCGCCACCAGATTGGCAATCGCCTCGACCTGACCCGCTTCGATGGATTGGCCCGGTTGCATATCGAGCATTACCGATGCACTCGGTTTCTCCTCATCACGTCCCACGAATAGCGTGCGCTTCGGAATAGCAAGATGAACACGGGCACTGCGCACGGCATCGAGGGCAATGATGGTACGGGCCAGCTCCCCTTCCAGGGCATGACGATAACGCGCCCCTTCCATAAATTCGCTGGTACCCAGTCCGGTTACGTTGTCCAGCCCTTCCAGACCAGACGGCATGGCTGCACGCACCCCTCGTGCTGCAAGTGCCATCCGGACATGAGCCAGCTGGTTTTCAGGAACCAGTACCTGACCGGTGCTCTTTTCCAGACGGAAAGGCACCTGCTCTTTCTCCAGCATCTCCATGATGTTGGCGGTATCGTATAGCTCCTGCTTGCCATACAGGGGCACATAGTTTTTGCTGGAGGTCCACAGGATAACGACTATGGTACCGGCCACAATGGCAGCCAGCAGAGCAATGGTCAGGATCGATTTGTTGTCACGGGAGAGGGTACGCCAATTGCGTAATCCTCTTGTAGCCTGATTTTGAGCGAATCAGGGGCGGCCCCCTGAGGAGACGTTACCAGTTCAGTCATCTGTTACCTCAGAGCGGCATGCGCATAATGTCGTCAAAACCGGTCATCAGCTTGTTGCGAACCTGCATCAAGGCTGAAAAACTCAAGCCGGCTTTTTGACTCGCCACCATGGCTCCCACCAGATCATCGCTCTGCCCGGCATCGACGGATGCCATTAATTTTGACGCGACATTCTGCTGTTCATTGACGCGCCCGACCACATCCCGCATGGCATCGGTAAATGATGCTCCCGACAGATCATTGGATTCGATAGAAGGGGTCTGGCTTGCGACACGCTGCATCTCCTGCATCTGCTGCAGTAGCGTCACCTGTGATGACATCATCTGAATCTTCACTTTTTATCCCTCTGCTTGAATCTGCTGTTCAATATCAATGCCTTGCTCACGCATCGCCGCAAGCTTGTAGCGCAGTGCCCGGGTTGTCATGCCCAATGCATCTGCTGTGCGGGTACGATGGCCACGAAAGCGGCGCAAGGTCTCTAATACAAATTGGAACTCGGCATGCCGCCTGGTTTCACTCAACCCCTCGGGAGCATGCCACGTGTCTGATGCGACTGTTTCTTCGGGAAGAATACAATTTGGCAACATCAAATCGACGGACTGTATATGCAAACCACGCGCCATGATTAATGACCGTTGAATGACATTATCCAGCTCTCGTACATTTCCTGGCCATTCATATGACAGCAACAACTGACAGGCTCGTTCACTCAAACGATAGCCCTGTTGGGATGCATAACGCTCAATAAAGTAGTTGGCCAGCGGAATAATATCCTCAGGACGTTCACGCAATGCGGGCCAATTCATTGGCAATACATCAAGACGATAGAAAAGGTCTTCACGAAATAGCCCACATGCAACCAGTTTGCGCAGATCTTTATTGCTGGCGGCAATGATTCGAACATCAAGAGCAATCGTTTGATTGCTGCCAAGTCGCTCAACTTCTTTTTCTTGCAGCACCCGTAATAATTTAGCCTGCAGGTTCAAAGGAAGCTCTGATATTTCATCCAGCAACAGGGTTCCCCCCTGAGCCAACTCAAATTTTCCGGGCTGGGCAGAAACAGCACCGGTAAATGCACCTTTATTGTGGCCAAAAAGAATTGACTCAAGCATTGCCTCAGGAATTGCTGCACAATTAATCGCCAGAAATGGTTTTTCCGCTCTGGCAGACATTTCGTGAATATAACGGGCCAACCGTTCTTTACCGGTTCCTGACTCACCACCGATCAGAATGGTGGCAGAGGTTTTGGCTGCTCGTCGAGCCAGTTGCAATACCTGCAGGCTCATGGGAGAAACAGCGATAAGATTGGGGATCGCCTGACGAAGGCGTAGAGCACCACGGACAGCATCGAGCAATTGCTGGGGGCAGAAGGGCTTGACAATATAGTCAACAGCCCCGGCACACATAGCTTCCGCAGCAATGGTGGCCTGGTGCTCATTGACCATGATGACACAATCGAGCCCTTCAAACTCACGCAGAATACGCGGCCCGAGTTCGGTCATAGCATCCATATCGAGCAGGATCAAATTGACATTACCATCAGCAATAATGCCCTTTGATTGTTTAACAGAATTAACGCTTGATATCCTGATGCCTTCCTTGGATAGGATTTTTTCAACCTCATTTTCGGCAACTATTAGCGGCTGAATCAATAATATATGTGGCCCAGCCAAGCTATCGCCACACAACCCGATTGTTGTATTTATTGGTAATCCCGAAGACATAGACGTCTGACACCTGTGATTGTGGATAGAACAATCAATAGAGCTGAATTATCAGACACAAAGGAGAAATACAAATTCGCACTTAAAAAAGTGAAATTTGTATCTAGATGGTAACGGAATTGTATCCAAACTCACCTTGGTAACCCCGCTGTCATTAGCTTTCCTGCTGTTAGACCGGAGGCTTTGCGTCCTGACTTTTCAGTTCAGTTTGCCCTTACAATGTGATAACACGCCCCGCCTGATGGGCTAAGTGTGTGGCAACACAATTAATATTGTTTTTGTTATTTAACTTTCA
Source organism: Aeromonas sp. 102P (assembly GCF_051920345.1). Taxonomy (NCBI): domain Bacteria; kingdom Pseudomonadati; phylum Pseudomonadota; class Gammaproteobacteria; order Aeromonadales; family Aeromonadaceae; genus Aeromonas; species Aeromonas sp. 102P. Next base: position 165,085 of record NZ_JBQBCZ010000001.1, read on the forward strand.
CACATTGCTGCGTCAATTTTCGCCACATCATATAGTATTCATACGGCAATTCAAGCTGGGGCGGAAAAAACACTTCCCTTCAGGATGTTTATCCAACAGTAATTAACCAAGTGTACCAATTACCTCCACCCGTAGCTCTTCAGGTATCTCATTGTAGGAAAGCACTTTAAGGCCTTTTGCAAATGACCGGGCATAACGGGCCATAAGCGGTCTCAGTTGCGGCATAACAACCAACACAGGGGCATGTCCCAACTGCTGCAACTGCTCCTTCACCAACGGCATATTTTGCTGCAATTGGGCCAGCAGTTGCGGATCGACCGGGAAGCTGTCCAGCTGGATTTTGCCCTGCTGTTGTGACTGATTCATTGCAGCCAGCAATGTCTGCTCAAGGCGATCATCCAGCGTAAACGTAGCCAGCACATCGCGATTACCAATGGCCTGCCGCACAATCTGGCGCTTCAAGGCACAGCGCACATCGGATGCCAGCAAGACAGGGTCTTTGGTCAGCTCGCTCGCATCCAGCAGCGTCGTGGCAACGGTTCGTATATCGGTAAGACTGACCTGCTCCTTTAGCAATTGACGAAACACTCTCAATTGCTGCATCTGGGTCAGCGCCAGATTCAGCTCTTCAGCCAACCGGGGGGACTGACTGGCGAGATATTGGCCCAGCTTGCCCACTTCATCGTGACCAAACAGTGCATCAAGTTGTTCACGCAACAGCTTGCTGGCGTGAGTGGCAATCACGGTGGCCGAATCCACCACCGAGTAACCAAGATTAAGGGCCTTGGCCTTTTGCTCCGGGGAGATCCAGACCGCACTCATGCCGTAGGCCGGGTCCTGGGTCAACTCGCCATCTAAAGCGCCATAGGTCTCACCACTGCTGATGGCCATCAAGCGCTGACAATCCACATTCCCCATCGCCAACGCGACGCCGGACAGCTTGATCCGGTACTGATCCGGCTGCAACTGCAGATTGTCGCGCACCCGGATCTCGGGGAGCAGAAAACCGTACTGCTCGGAGAGGGTTTTGCGGATCCCGCGCACCCGGGCAAGCAGTTCAGCTCCTTTATCAGTTTCAGCCAAAGGCACCAGACGATAACCAAGCTCGATGGCGACCGTATCGACTGGCGGCAAATCCTGCCACTCCAGTGCCTGCTGTTCAGGCTGAATCATTTGACGAGTCAGCTCTTGCGCTGCATCCAGATCCGGCACATTGACGGCTCGTTTGCTGACACTCCAGCCAGTCCAGGCCAGTACTGCTGCGAAACTGAGGAATGCGAGCATCGGCATCCCGGGCACCAGACCCAGGATCAGCATGATGGTTGCAGAGGTATAGATAACGCGAGGCGATGCCAGGATCTGCTGACCTACCTGATCAGCCATCTCCCCCTCATCACTGACCCGGGTCACGATAATGGCCGCAGCAGTCGACATCAGCAGGGACGGGATCTGGGCAACCAGACCATCACCAATGGTCAGCAGCGCATAGCGCTGGAAGGCCTCCGCGACGGGCAAGGCATGCTGGAAGATACCGATGGCCAACCCACCCACCAGGTTGATGATCAGCACCAGCATGCCAGCTATCGCGTCACCACGAACGAACTTGGAAGCACCATCCATCGCACCATAGAAGTCCGCCTCGCGCGCGATCTCCTCACGGCGAGCCCTGGCCTGATGCTGATCCATGGTGCCGGCATTCAAGTCGGCATCGATGGCCATCTGCTTGCCGGGCATAGCATCCAGAGTGAAGCGGGCGGATACTTCCGAAATCCGCTCACCACCCTTGGTGATCACCACAAAGTTGATGATCATCAGGATCACGAAGACCACCAGACCGACGACATAGTTGCCACCGATCACGACTTCACCGAATGCCTGGATGACCTTACCGGCTGCTTCATGCCCTTCGTGACCGTGCAGCAACACCACCCGGGTAGAGGCCACGTTCAGCGACAGTCGCATCAAGGTGGCCACCAGCAACACGGTTGGGAATACCGAGAAATCGAGTGGTCTGCGGGCCGAGACGGATACCAGCAACACCAGAACCGCCAACACGATGTTGAAGGTAAAGAGCGCATCCAGCAGCCAACCGGGCAGAGGCAGGATCATCATGGCCAGAATGGCCAATAACATCAGCGGAATTGCGGTATAGGATTGGGTGAATACACGCCAGTTCACAACTTACCTCTCAGGTTGACGTAACTCGGGCGGTACATATAACGGGGCAAGAGGGGTCGGTTTCCTCCCCTTGCCTGCCTCATACGCCCTTAACTGCAATACATGGTTCAATACATAGGCAACTGCCGTGTACAGCCCTGCGGGGACTTCCTGATCCACCTTGGTCGAGTGATAGATGGCTCGCGTCAACTCGGGCAAGCTCATCACCATTTTGTCATGCTGTTTGGCGACCTGACGGATCCGCTCGGCCATGCTGCCGACCCCTTTGGCAATCACGAAAGGGGCATTGGCACGAGTCGCATCATATTTTATGGCCACCGCATAATGGGTCGGGTTAACGATAATCACATCTGCCTGCGGTACCCGCTGCTCGATACGCGCACGAGCAAGCATTCCCTGCACCTGGCGGATTTTGGCCTTGATCTCGGGACGTCCTTCGCTGTTCTTGTGCTCATCCTTGACCTCTTGTTTGGTCATCCTGAGCTGCTTGTTAAGCGACCAGCGCTGATAGGGCACATCCAGCACGGCAATCAGCATCTGTACGCTCCCTAGCAGAATAAATGCTTGGGAGAGGATCCGTAGCGCCTGCTCGAGGGCCGCCTGAGGGGGCATCCGGTTCATCATCAACAAGGAAGGCCATTGATGATTTAACATCAACGCCAATGTGCCACCGATCAGCGTCACCTTGAGCAGTGACTTCAGCAACTCCATCAGGCTGTTCTTGGAGAACATCCGCCCCAGCCCCTTCAAAGGGTTCATCTTCTCGCCACTGGGTAGCAGCTTTTTCCAGGTCAACGCCATACCGCCCGGCACTATGCTGAGCAACACCAGCATCAGAGCCAGAAAACCAAACAGGGGCAGCAGCACCCACAGCATGTTTATGAGCGCTTCACCCAACCAATGGATCATCATCTGCGGGTCACGGGCACCTTGCCAGTCAAAACGCTGCGGACGCTTCATCAACTCGGCAAAGAACTGGCCAAACCCCGGCACCATCCACTGCATCACCAACCCGCCAAGCAGCAGCAAACCGGCAGAACTGAGCTCTTTTGAGCGAGCGATCTGCCCCTCATCTCTCGCTTTCTGGCGTTTCTGGCTGGAGGCCTCTTCGGTTTTGTCCTGTGCGCTGTTCTGACTCATGCCGGGGTCAAGCCTCGCAGCTGTTCAAGCACATGGGTAACCAAATCCAGATAACGGGAGGGCACGCCACTGATGGAGAGCGCCATGGTGAGCAACCCGAGCAACAGGGTCATGGGAAAACCGAGAGAGAAGATATTGAGCGAAGGGGCGGTCCGGTTCATCACCCCGAAGGTCAGGTTAACCATCAACATGGCGACAACGGCAGGCAACGTCAGCAACAGGGCGGCACCGATAGACCAACCAAACAAGCCGATCACACCTTTCATATCGATCAGATCCAGAGATGAACCCGGCGGCCAGCTACGCAGGCTCTGCACCAGAATATCCAGTACCACCAGATGGCCATTCAGCCCCAGAAAGAGCAAGGCGCAAAACACCATCATGACCTGACTGATGATGGGGGCAGAATCCCCGTTGACCGGATCATTCATCACCGCCATCGCGAGCCCCATCTGCATGGAGAGGATCTGCCCCGCAGTGGTCATCACCATATAGAGCAACTGGACACACAGACCAAACAGCAAACCAAACAGCAGCTGCTCCACCGCCAGAACCAGCGCACCGGCACTGAAAGGATCGACAACCGGCATATCTTTCATCATGGGGGCAAGCAGCAGGCTGATGATGAACGCCAGCATCAGGCGAACTTGCGCAGGCACCCGGGTATCCCCAAAGACCGGCATCACCCAGAATGCCATGCCGATCCGGATAAACGGCCACCACCACTGTCCCAACCATGCGGTCAGGTCAGCAGCACTGAGGGACAGCAGCGAATTCATCCGATAAACCCGGGGATTTTAAGAAAAAGATCCTGGAACAAAGTGGTGATCTGCGACAACAGCCAGTTACCCGTAAAGATAAGGGTCATCAGAGTCACGATAAAACGGGGAAGAAAACTGAGTGTCTGCTCCTGGATCTGGGTGGCCGCCTGAAAAATACTGACCACCAAACCTACGATCAGGCCCGGTACAATCAGCACCGAGACCATGGTCACCACCAGATTGACCGCGCCACCAACCAGGGCAACGCTCTGCTCAGGGGTCATATCAGCCTCCCCCACCAAAGCTGGCAGCCAAAGTGCCGACGGTCATCGACCAGCCATCGACCAGCACAAACACCATCAGTTTGAAGGGTAAGGAGATGATCAGCGGTGAGAGCATCATCATCCCCATCGCCATCAAGACGCTGGCGACCACCAAGTCAATCACCAGAAAGGGGATAAACAGCATAAAGCCAATCTGAAATGCGGTATTCAACTCACTCAAGACAAACGCGGGCAACAGCACCCCGAAAGGCACATCCTCTTTGGCGACCGTAGTTGGTTCGCCAGAGATGCGCAGCATCTGCTCCAGATCCGGTTCACGGGTCTGGGCCAGCATGAATTTGCGCAGGGGTTTTTCTGCCTTGGCGATCCCCTCTGACAGGGTTATTTCATTCTGGTCATAAGGGACAAATGCATTTTGATACATGTCCGTCCAGACCGGACGCATAATCACCACAGTCAGGATGAGGCTGATGCCGATCAGCACCCGGTTGGGAGGGCTCTGCTGCAGGCCAAGTGCCTGTCTCAATATGGCCAGCACGATGATGATCCGGGTAAAACTGGTCATCATCAGTAACAAGGTCGGGAGCAGACCCAGCAGGGTCATGAAGAAGAGGATCTGCAACTTGATGTTATAGTCCTCGCCCCCTGAAGCGCCTGGCGATACCGAGAACAGGGTCATGTCCGCGCCCCAGCCGGGCAGCGAAAATAACAGCAGCGTCAGCAGCAGATAGCGCATCAGTCGTCCATGCCACCCAGCAGGTTGGTATCGATGACATCGACCAGGCGCAGACCATATTTGCCATTCACGACGACGACTTCGCCCTTGGCAAGCAGACGGCCATTCACCCGCACATCCAGCGGTTCACCCGCCAGCTTGTCCAGCTCAATGACAGCCCCCTCTTCGACGCGCATCAAATCGCCGAGCGGCACTTCGGTACTGGCCACTTCCAGCGTCACCTTGACCGGGATCTGGCGAAAGAAGGAGAGATCCCGTTGTTTGCTGCTACTGGTGGGTGCCAAGTAGTCTGCGGCGCTAGGCATACTGATGTCGTCACCAAACAGTTGATCCAGTCCATCCAGATCCAGCGGATCATTCATATTGTGCTCGCTCATGATTCAATTTACTCCTCTACAACCGTCGCAACCTGATAGACCAGGCTGCCTTTGTGTTCTGCGATTCGTCCACTGAAGCAGGGACGGCTGCCAATCAATGCTGGCACCACCTCAGGCAAATCCAGTGACAGCACATCACCCACCTTGAGACACTCAAGATCTGCCAGCGTCATGGACAATTGGCCCATCACCACCCGCAGACGAACCGGGACATGAGTCAGAGCCTGTTCCAGCTGACCTTCCGGCAGGGAATGACTGACCTGAGAAATGGACTCCTCGGGGGGAAGCAACCACATCTGCCAGTGATGAGTGCAATTACCTGCCTGCAGGGTTGCCTGCGTGGTCCAGAGCTGACGGTGGGCGATGGAATCCCGTGGCACGACATGCAACTGCCACTTCAGATCCCCCAACCCCAGACAAGCACACCAGATATCAACCTGATACTGGCAAAGCCGCAATAACAGCCGCTGTTCGGTATCGGTCAACCCTTTGCCAGACTGAACATGCTCCTCTTTTTGCTGCAAGGTGCCGCCGAAAAAGAGGACCGCAAGACGATAGATGACCAGAGGTGCGATCGAGAAATAGACGGCGCGCTGTGGTTCGAGCGGACTTCTCGCTTCGACCCAGATATGAGCGTCATCTATCTCTGCCGGACCGGAAAAGGCGAACTCGCCATAATTCAGTTCGCACTCCGCACTATTAAACAGCTGGGCCATACAACTCGCAGCTTGCAGGGAAAATGTGCTCAACTGGCCATTGACCTGCTTCAAACGGGCGTGGTTTAACCGCTCGACACCCAACAGATCATAATGAGGCAGGGTTCTGCCCCGTTCTGCGCTAAGCAGCCGGGAAGGTGTGAGCATTGCGCTGCTTGATGACATTAATAATCCACCTTAACCATTTCATCTCGCCTTACTGCCACAGGGTCGCTCATCAGGCCAGCAGTGTGATAGATACAGACAGTCCAGCCGACGTATATCGACCAAAAAGGGTGAGAACTTTATTACAAATTCCAGAAAGCCGCCATGCGGTGCATCTCGGCGTGAATAATAAAAATCCCGGTGCCGTTAGGCACCGGGATTTTAGCGTGACGGTTCACGCGGAATGAGGTCGGAGTCGGCCTGTAAGCCGGGTTCTGTACCGGGTTGCCCCGGGTAGCAATCATTCCTCTAGGCCAGCAATCGCTCGCTGGCTCAAGCAACCTACCCGCCCCCAACGCGGGCCGCGCCAATAGGGGCCTATTTGGTCTTGCTTCGGGTGGAGTTTACCGTGCCACGAACTGTTACCAGTCGCGCGGTGCGCTCTTACCGCACCCTTTCACCCTTACCTGATCCCTTGCGGGCCATCGGCGGTTTGCTCTCTGTTGCACTGGTCGTAGGCTCACGCCCCCCAGGCGTTACCTGGCACCCTGCCCTGTGAAGCCCGGACTTTCCTCCCCTCCGCCCGTCTGTCCCGAGGGACACAACGACGAAGCAGCGATTGCCCAGCCAACTCCGAGGCGCGGATTATAGCCTTGCGATACGCACGGGGTAAACCGGCAATTCCCGTTTACAGCCATTTATCGCGCTTTGGCCATCGTTTACAGGGTGAATGCTCACAGATATAGAGGAGCGTGCGGGTCATAAAATAATCTGGCGGCCCATTCCACCGACTCAATAGTGCTCGAGACCGTACTTGTAGAGGGCATTCTTCTTCACGCCGTGGATCTCGGCAGTCAATGCGGCCGCTTTTTTCAGTGGCAGCTCAGTCACCAGCAGACCCAGAGTACGGATCGCCTCGGCTGGCAGATCCTCTTCTTCTTTGGAGGCGCCAGCCACGACCAGAACGATCTCGCCGCGGCAGCGGTTGTCATCCTCGCCAAGCCAGGTCAGCATTTCGGAAGCTGGCAGACCGTGGATCGACTCGAAGGTCTTGGTCAGCTCGCGGCACACCACCACCTGACGCTCACCGAGAATGCGAGCAATCGCTTCCACTGTATCCTGCACACGGCGTGGAGATTCGTAAAACACCAGCGAACGGGTATCTTCGATAACGGCTTGCAGGCGATCGTCACGCCCCTTGCTCTTGGCGGGCAGGAAGCCTTCAAAGGCAAAGCGATCGGTGGGCAGACCGGCCGCGCTCAGGGCGGTGATGGCGGCACAGGGACCGGGCAGCGGCACCACTTTGACCCCGGCTTCACGACAGCGGGTGACCAAGTGATAACCGGGGTCGCTGATGAGCGGGGTGCCGGCATCGGAGACCAGCGCAACACTCTTGCCCTCTTTGATCCGGCCGATCAGCACATCGGCTTTCTGCTGCTCGTTGTGATCGTGCAGGGCGAAGGTCGGCACCGAGATTTGGTAGTGGCTGAGCAGGATACCGGTATGACGGGTATCTTCGGCGGCCACCAGATCGACACTGCGTAAAATGTCCAATGCACGCTGGGTGATGTCCGCCAGATTGCCGATCGGAGTGGGGACTATATACAGGGTTGGGATGTCACTCATGGGATCTCCGAGTGCCCCGACAATTGTGTCGCCATATTGGCCCGTTTACACTATGGGGAACTTCAACACTGGTCGGGGAATGAACTTGAACCGGGTTACAAAGCAGCTAAGTGTATCACGACTCTTCGGCATCATACTCGCGGCAGTACTGCTCGCCGCCTGTGCGTCGGAGCCCAATCAACCGTCAGGGCAGTCAGACATGCCCTCTGCGTTCTCCAATCTGACCAAGAATGCCCAGTGGTATCTTGAGCAGGTGGACCCGGCCAAGCCGGCCGAGGCCTTTACCTGGCAGATGCTGGCGGCACGCAGCTATCTGGCGCTGGGCCAAGCCAAACCGGCCTCGGCACTGTTCCAGCAATTGCAGAAGCAGGCCAAGGATCCCGTTCAGAAGGCGCAGTTGCAACTGCTGCAAGCCCATCTGTTGCTGGCGCAAGGCCACGCCAATCAGGCGCTGATCCTGCTGGAAGGCAAACCCGAGGTGGTGCTGGATGCCGATACCCAGAAGGATTGGTATCGCCAGCGCGTGGTGCTGCAGCTCGACATCAACAACAAGTTTGGCGCAGCCAAGTCGTTGATTGCACTGGAGCCCTACCTCAATCAGAGCGAGCAGGCGACCAACCATCAGCAAATCTGGTCGTTGCTCAAAAGCATGACCCCCTCCACCCTGCAAGCGCTGGAAGAGGCTCCGGCCCCTGATGTGACCACCGGCTGGTTGCGACTGGCGGCACTGGTCAACGAGTTTGGCGCCCAGCCGAACCTGCTGGCCCGCCAGCTGGCAGGCTGGAAGCGCGACTTCCCCAACCATCCAGCCCAGAAGGATATGCCGGCAGGATTGGGCGATCTGGCGGCCACTGCCAGCACCTCGGTGCAACAGATCGCTGTGCTGCTGCCCCTCTCCGGCAATCTGGAGCCGCAGGGCGCCGCCATCCGTAACGGTATGCTGATGTCTTATAAGGAAAATCAGGGGCAATTCACCCTGAACTTCTACGACACCCAGAGCAAGTCGACCGGCGATCTTTATAAGCAGGCGATTCAGGAAGGGGCAGACATGATCATCGGCCCGCTGCTGAAAGATCGTGTCGAGGAGCTGCTCAAGGCCAATCCGACCGTGCCGGTACTGGCGCTCAACGAGCTGGACAAGCCGGTCGTCAACGACACCACCTACTACTTCTCCCTCTCTGCCGCCGCGGATGCCGCGCAGGCAGCCCAGTACCTCTACACCCAGGGCTACCGCAAACCGCTGCTGATCGCCGCCCAGGGGCGGATCGGTTACAGCAGTATCAAGGCGTTCGAGCAGAGCTGGGCCACCCTGAGCCAGGATAAACCGGTCGTTGCCACCTTCGGTGCCCGCAACGAAGTACAGGGGATGGTCAAAAATGCCCTGAGCGGCCGCTCTACCGCCCGTGCTGGCGAGGTAGTGCAACTCTCTGATGCCGCACCGCGTAGCATCGATGCCGTTTATGTGGTGGCCAACAGCCTGGAAACCCGGATGATCAAGCCCTACGTGGATGTCTCGGTCAATCCGATGGGCAGCCTGCCCATCTACACCAGCTCCCGTGGCTACGACAGCGCCGCCACCGAGGTCGCCTCCGAGCTCAACGGCATGCATATCGCCGATATGCCGCTGCTGCTGGGTGGCTACGAGAAACAGCGCGAGCAGATCGCCCTGCTCTGGCCGCAGACTCAGGGTGACCTGCTGCGTCTGTTTGCCATGGGCTACGATGCCGTCAGCCTGGCTGAGAACCTGCAGCAGATGCGCAAGGTAGGCGGCATGCAGCAGGCTGGCATGAGCGGTCAGCTGAGCGTGGATGCCCAGGGCAATATCGTACGAATGCTGAGCTGGGGTACTTACCAGAACGGCAAGCTGGTCGACGAGAACGCCGTTCAGCAACTGGAGGAGCCCTCCAATGAAGGAACTATGGAAACGGATGCGCCAGCAGTTGCCGAGCCTGTTCCCCTCACCAACGAGCAAGGGACAGCACTTTGAACAAGTCGCTGAACGCTGGTTGCAGGCTCGAGGCCTGCAACCGGTAGCTCGCAACTACCGCTGTCGTGGCGGTGAAATAGATCTCATCATGCACCAGGGCCAGACCCTGGTGTTTGTTGAGGTGCGCTACCGGGCCACCGGCAGCCATGGCGGGGCCGCCAGCTCGGTCACCCGCAGCAAACAGCACAAGATCATGCTGGCAGCGCGCCACTATTTGAAGCAACATGCCATCAACGAGGCCCATCAGGCCTGCCGATTCGATGTGATTGCGTTCGAGGGCGACCAGCCAGCCTGGATCCAGAACGCATTTTAAGAGGACCCTATGACTGACCGCATCAAAGAGAACTACACCGAAAGCATCCAGACCAAGATAGCCGCCGCCGAGGCGCTGCCGGATGCAATCCATACTGCAGCCCAGATGATCACCATCTGCCTGCTCAATGGCCACAAGGTGCTGGCATGCGGTAACGGTCCTTCTGCCGCACTGGCGCAACTGTTCATCTCCGAACTGGTCAACTGCTACGAGACCCAGCGCCCCTCCCTGCCCGGCATGGCCCTGACCCCGGACATGGCGACCATCAGCGCCATCGCCACCGACCACGGTTTTGAAGAGGTCTACGCCAAGCAGATCCGCGCGCTGGGCCAGCCTGGCGACATTCTGGTGGTCATCACCACCTCCGGCCACAGCCGCAGCCTGATCAAGGCCGCCGAAGCCGCCCTCTCCCGCGACATGACCATAGTGGTGCTGAGCGGGGGTGACGGTGGCGAAATGGCAGGCCTGCTCGGCCCGAACGATGTGGAGATCCGTGTTCCCTCCGCCCGTCGCCCTCGCATTCTGGAAGTGAACCTGTTGACCCTGCACTGCCTGTGTGATCTCATCGACCAGACACTTTTCCCGCAACAGGAAGATTGAAACCATGAAAAAGCACACTATCCTGCTCGGTCTGCTGGTTAGCACCCTGCTGCTGCAAGGCTGCGCAGCCCTGGTTGTTGGCGGCGCCGCAGGGACTGCCAAGGCCTCTGGCGATCGCCGAACGCTCGGCGCGCAATGGGATGACCAGACCATCGAGTTGAAAGCGGCCAATCTGCTGGCCGACAACAAGCCGCTCAGCGCAGCCAGCAAGATCAGCGTCTACAGCAACAATGGCCGCGTCCTGCTGGTCGGCCAGACACCTTCTGACGTTTACAAGATTGAGGCGGGCAAAATTGTCAGTCGCATCGAAGGGGTGCGCCACGTCTACAACGAATTGCGCATCGGCCAACCTGCCAGTTTCACCACTCGCAGCAATGACTCCTGGATCACCTCCAAGGTGAAAGCCGATATGTTCGGCACCAAGAACTTCGACAGCACCAAGGTCAAGGTGGTTACCGAGAACGGCGAGGTGTTCCTGATTGGTCTGGTGACTCGCCAGGAGGGAGAGCAGGCAGTCAACATCGCCCGCCATGTAACCGGCGTGAAGCGCGTGATCAAAGCCTTCGAGTTCGCCCAGAACTAAGCCCGACCGCACATAAAAAAAACGCAGCCAATCGGCTGCGTTTTTTATTTGATTACCTTCAGGGTCGGACGACCGCTTGGACGCGGCGGTTCCGGCTCAGGCTCCACCGGCGCTTCAGCCTGCTCAAGCCAGATATCGTAACCCGGCTCGGGCGGGAACATGGTGCCCACACCGTTCTCCCGGGCATGGATAGCCAACACTGCCGCCATCGGGATGTAAACCTGCTGGGAGACCCCGCCAAAACGGGCACTGAAGCTGATAGCCTCGTTATCCATGTGAAATTGCATCACGGCTCGGGGCGCGATGTTCAGTACAATTTGCCCGTCCTGAGCAAACTGCATCGGCACCATCACATGGGGAATGTTGACGTTGACCACCAGATGAGGGGTCAGATCGTTGTCCAGCAACCAGTCAAAGAATGCCCGTAACAAGTACGGGCGGCTCGGTGTCATTGTCGGTTCCATGCTCATACGCCAGCACGGATCTCGCGTTCGGCTTCGGTCAGGGAAGCCTGGAAGGACTCACGCTCGAACAGACGAACCATGTAGGCCTTCAGTTCTTTGGCGCCACGACCGGTCAGGTCGATGCCAAGGCTCGGCAGACGCCACAACAGCGGTGCCATGTAGCAATCCACCAGACCGAACTCTTCGCTCATGAAATAGGGCATTTCACCGAAGATCGGCGCGATGGCCAGCAGGTTGTCACGCAGTTCGTTGCGTGCAGCTTCAGCATCGGTACCGGCCATGATCTTGTCGGCCAGGGAGTACCAGTCCAGCTCAATGCGGTGCATCATCAGACGGCTGTTACCACGGGCAACCGGGTAAACAGGCATCAGGGGCGGATGCGGGAAGCGCTCGTCCAGATACTCCATGATGATGCGCGAGGTGTAGAGTGCCAGCTCACGATCAACCAGGGTCGGTACAGAGTTGTACGGGTTCAGCTCGGCCAGCTCATCCGGCAGATTGGCTGGATCAACCTGGCAGATATCCACGCTAACACCCTTCTCCGCCAGGACAATACGCACCTGATGGCTGAACATATCGTTGGCACCGGAAAACAGCGTCATTACCGAACGCTTATTGGCAGCTACAGCCATTGAACCCTCCCGTCATTAAAAAGCAGAAACGGCAATGAAGCATCTTGGTCTTCATTGCCGTGCATTATATTACCCGTATCTGGTCGCTTAGTGAACGTCGCGCCAGAATTCCTTCTTCAACAGCACAGTGAAGATGAAGAAGATCACGATGAAACCAAGCACCCAGAAGCCCATGCGTTCACGCTCCTGTTGTACCGGTTCAGCCGAGTAGACCAAGAAGTTTACCAGATCCAGTACCGTCTGATCATACTCTTCGTCATCCATTTCACCATTACCGTCAGATTTGATGCTGACAACCTGCTGGGTTTCCACTCCGTCGACCGTGTGAGTGACGAACTCGGCACGGGGGGTTCCCTGCAACGGTTCCAACACATGAGGCATACCCACAGACGGGAACACCACATTATTCACCCCAAACGGACGAGTCGGATCCACGTAAAAAGAACGCAGATAGGTGTAAATCCAGTCCGCACCGCGTACCCGGGCAACCAGAGTCAGATCCGGAGGGGGAGCACCAAACCACTTGGCGGCATCCTTCTCGGACATGGCGCTCTTCATCAGATCACCCACTTTGGCGCCGGTGAAGATGAGGTTCTCCTTCATCAGCTCCTCGGGGATCTCCAGATCGGCAGCAACCCGGTTGTAGCGTTGATACTGGGTAGAGTGGCAGCCTGCACAATAGTTCATGAAGGTGGCAGCTCCACGTTGCAGGGATGCCTTGTCGCTCAGATCATAATTGGCTTTGTCCAGATGCACGGCCCCAGCATTGGCAAACACCAGTGATGGCAGCAGGGTCAGCACTGCAAATATTATTTTTTTCATTTAAATGTAACCCTCTCCGGCAGCGGCTTGGTGCGTTCGTTTTTGCTGTAGAAGAACAACAGCACGAAGAAACCGAAATAACCCAAGGTACAAATCTGGGCAACCAGCGTCAGGGTCGGCGTCGACGGCAGTACACCCAGCACCCCCAGGATGATAAAGCAGACCACGAACTGGGCGATGTTAAGCTTGTGCAGCTTGCTGCGATAGCGAACAGAACGCACCTTGCAGCGATCCAGCCAAGGCAGCAGGAACAACACCACAATAGAGAGGCCCATCATGATGACGCCAAGCAGCTTGTCAGGTACCGCACGCAGAATCGCGTAGAAGGGGGTGAAGTACCACACAGGCGCGATGTGAGCAGGAGTCTTCAGGCCGTTGGCCACTTCAAAGTTCGGCTTCTCGAGGAAGTAACCCCACATATCCGGCTTGAAGAAAATGATGGCGCAGAAGAAGAACAGGAAGCCCGCCACACCGATCATGTCCTTGACGGTGAAGTAAGGGTGGAATGCCACCGCATCCAGCGGCCAGCCGTTCTCGTCCTTGTGCTTCTTGATGTCGATACCGTCCGGGTTGTTGGAGCCCACTTCGTGCAGCGCCAGAATGTGCATGGCAACCAGCATCACCAGCACCAGCGGCAACGCGATGACGTGCAGCGCGAAGAAGCGGTTCAGGGTCGCACCGGAGATCACGTAGTCACCGCGGATCCACAGGGTCAGATCGTCACCGATGACCGGAATGGCGCCAAACAGCGAGATGATGACCTGAGCCCCCCAGAATGACATCTGGCCCCAGGGCAGCAAGTAGCCCATAAAGGCCTCTGCCATCAGCACCAGGAAGATCAGCATGCCGAAGATCCACAACAGTTCACGAGGCTTCTGATAAGAGCCATAGATCATGCCGCGGAACATGTGCATGTAGACCACGATGAAGAATGCAGACGCACCGGTTGAGTGCATGTAACGCAGCAGCCAGCCGTACTCCACATCGCGCATGATGTACTCCACGGAGGCAAACGCACCTTCCGCGGAGGGGTTGTAGTTCATGGTCAGCCAGATACCGGTGATGATCTGGTTGACCAGCACCAGCATGGCCAGCGAGCCGAAGAAGTACCAGAAGTTCAGGTTCTTCGGTGCCGGATACTTGGCCATGTGGTCGTTGTACATGGCCGTGAGCGGGAATCGATAATCGATCCAGCCCATCAGTTTACTCAACATGGTCAGGCCTCCTTGCCATCGGCACCGACCAGGATGGTGGTGTCATTAATGAATTGATAGGGCGGAATGACCAGGTTCAGCGGTGCAGGCACCCCCTGGAACACACGGCCGGCCATGTCGAACTTGGAGCCATGGCACGGGCAGAAGAAGCCGGACGTAACGCCCTGCACCTGCTCGCCAAAGCTGTCAGGCAGATAGGAAGGTGAACACCCCAAGTGGGTGCAAATACCGACCGCGACAAAAATTTCGGGCTTGATCGATCTGTACCCGTTATGGGCGTAGTCAGGCTGCTGCGGCTCTTCAGATGAGGGATCCCGCAGCTTGTCATCATGCGCGGCCAAGGCATCCAGCGTCTGTTTGGTGCGTTTCACCACCCAGACAGGCTTGCCTCGCCACTCGACACGGATGAGCTGACCCGGTTCCAACTTGCTGATATCGACTTCAACCGGCGCACCGGCTGCTTTGGCCTTGGCGCTCGGATTCCATGACTTTATAAACGGCACTGCGGTAAACGCAGCTCCTACCCCACCAACGGCAACCGTTGACCAGGTAAGAAATCTGCGGCGACCGGTATCAACTGGCGCATTGCTCATCCAAAAACTCTCCCATGTGGACTCCGCACATTCTTATAGTGTCCCTGTTCCCCATTTTTCCCGTGACAACAGCGGCGGAAGCTGGATTTACAATTGCCACAGAAAACAGGGGAAATTTTAAAGAAAAGATAACAACTTGACAAGAAAGAGCGGTGAGCAATGAAAACAATAAAGAAACAATTTTTTGTCTTTTGTGACGCGTGGTTAGCATTGATGTCGGTAATATTACCAATAAAAAAAGCCTGGCAACCGCCAGGCTTTTTTGACACTCGAAAGAGTGAGTACCAAAAGCGAATTAACGCTTGGAGTACTGCGGACGCTTACGAGCTTTGTGCAGACCAACTTTCTTACGCTCAACCTTACGGGCATCACGAGTAACAAAGCCAGCTTTACGCAGTTCGGAACGCAGGGTTTCGTCGTACTGCATCAGAGCACGAGTGATACCGTGGCGGATCGCACCAGCTTGACCGGAGATGCCACCACCGTTAACGGTGATGTACAGGTCCAGTTTCTCGGTCATCTCAACCAGTTCCAGCGGCTGACGAACTACCATGCGGGCAGTCGGACGGCCGAAGTACTGCTCCAGGGAGCGCTGGTTGATTACGATCTTGCCGCTACCCGCTTTGATAAATACGCGAGCAGTGGAGCTTTTGCGACGGCCGGTACCGTAGTATTGATTTTCTGCCATGTTGCCAGTTCCCGATTAGATATCCAGTACTTGAGGTTGCTGAGCAGCATGAGCATGCTCGGCGCCTGCGTAAACTTTCAGTTTACGGAACATGGCACGGCCCAGAGGACCTTTCGGCAGCATGCCTTTGACGGCTGCTTCGATTACCATTTCCGGTTTACGCTGAATCAGCTTGTCGAAGCTGATTGACTTGATACCACCCGGGAAACCGGAGTGAGCGTGGTACATTTTGTCGGTAAATTTCTTACCGGTTACGTGTACCTTCTCAGCGTTTACAACGATGATGTAATCACCGGTGTCAACGTGCGGAGTGTACTCAGCTTTGTGCTTACCACGCAGACGAGCAGCGATCTCGGTTGCGATACGACCCAGAGTTTTACCTTCTGCGTCCACAATGTACCAGTCACGTTTTACGGTTTCTGGCTTGGCAACGAAAGTTTTCATTAAGTTAAACCCAATTACCTGTTACAGACCCAATTGCTTATGGGGGCTCTCCCACAAACAACAAACGATGGCCTACCTGTACCCCTTCGAATACAAGTAAAGCTTAAAGTGTTGCTGTCTTATCGACAGCTGTAACGTGGGCCGGGCGATTATAAGTGAAGTTGCCTTAAATATCACCTGCTAATTTCACTGCCATGAAACCAGCAAATGTCGCCCGGCCCTACCTGCCGCAGATGCCCATCCGACTGGCAGGCGCGGTATTGTGACTAAGGAAGGTGCACTCTGGCAAGGTATTCGTGCGATTGCATTTCCTGAAGCCGCGAAAGACAGCGTTTGAATTCGAAATTCAGCAGCCCTTCGCCGTAGAGTTCTGTCATGGGAACCGCCGCCGACATGATGAGTTTGACGTGCCGTTCGTAGAACTCATCGACCATTGCAATGAAGCGGCGAGCCGCGTCATCCGTGCCTGTGCCCATTGGCTGAACATTGGCCAGCAGAACAGTATGGAACAGCCTGGCCAGCTCGATATAGTCGTTCTGGGAGCGGGGAGTACAGCAAAGTTGCTCAAATTCCATATAGAGCACCCCTTCCTCCATTCCCAGCGACGTCAGCTGGCGATGATTGACCTCGAACATCCCCTCGCAAGCCGTGTGCCCACCGGTTAATTGCTGAAAATAGTGGTCAAGATTGGCTTTTGCCTGCAAGTCCAGCGGGCAGTGATAAATCTCGGCTTGTTCCAGCGTACGCAGGCGATAGTCGATACCACCATCCACGTTAAGTACCTCACAATGGCGCTCGATCAGCTCGATAGCTGGCAGAAAACGGGCTCGCTGCAACCCGTTGCGATAAAGATCCTGCGGCGGAATATTTGAAGTGGCGACCAGCACGACACCGTGACCAAATAGCTCCTGAAACAGCGTTCCCAGCAACATGGCATCGGTGATGTCGGAGACAAAAAATTCGTCGAAACAGATGATGTCTGTCTCGCTGGCAAGCTTGCTGGCCACCAGCTTGAGGGGATCGGATTGCCCGCTCAGCCCTTGCAGTTCATCGTGAATACGATGCATGAAACGGTGGAAATGGCTGCGCATCTTGCGCGTCCCCGGCAGGCTGTCGAAAAAAGTATCCATCAGCCAGGTCTTGCCTCGGCCCACTCCGCCCCACATATAGATACCGAGGACGGGCTCCGGCGGCTTGGGCTTTCGCAGCCAACCCAGCAGCCCTCGAGATCTGGTCGGAGTCGGGCGCCGTAGCAAATCCTGATACAGTCGCTCCAGCCTGCTAATGGCCATCCCCTGCGCGGGGTCGGCCACAAAGCCGGGGCGCAGCAGATCCTGCTGGTATTTTTGCTGCGGTGTCATCCTTGAGCGCCTCTCCAAGTCCCTGAATCGAGGACAAAATGGTATCACGGCCTCAGGACGCACGGTATAGTGCCATCAAGGCATGGCGGTTATGACGACCGCATAAACCCACTCTGTTTTAGCTGTAACAAGGAGCATCTATGAGTCTGTTAACTGGGATCCTGCTGGCTGTCGCGGCCTTGATTATCGGTATCGTTCTCGGCCGTTTTTCGGTGCGTAGCCGCGATGCTGGCCGTCTCGAACAGGAACTGAAGAAGGCCCACAAGGAGCTCGAGAGTTATCAGGGCCAGATCAACACCCACTTCGCCGACAGTGCCGCCCTGATGGAGCAACTGGCCGAGCAGTATCAAACCCTCTATCGCCACATGGCCGAGCAGAGCAAATTCCTGGCCAAGGCGCAGGAACCGCTGTTCCGCGAATCATTGGTAGAAGAAGCCCCTGCCAATGTGGCAGAAGAGCCGGGCGTTCCGCCTCGCGACTATGCTGGCGCCTCTTCCGGACTGCTCAAGCAACCAAACTAGTTCCTCGCGGAACTAATTGGCCAGTCCCGTGGTCTGACCTTGACGATTGCAATGCAACTTTTTCTGGGAGCTGTTTTTCATATGCGTAAACCTCTTTCCATGCTCAGTGTGCTAGCCCTCAGTGTCGGTATCGCCATGTCTGCGGCCCCTGCTCAGGCTGCACTGCCTTCCCTGTTAGGTTCAAATCAGGAGATGCCAAGCCTGGCGCCTGTTCTCGAACAGGTCACCCCGGCGGTGGTCAATATCTCGGTTTCTGGCAAAAAAATTACCCGTCAGCGTCTGCCGGAACAGTTCAAGTTCTTCTTCGGCCCCAACATGCCCGATGAACAGGTGAGCGAGCAGCCGTTCCAGGCGCTCGGCTCCGGTGTCATCGTCGATGCCAAGAAGGGTTACGTGATCACCAACGCCCACGTGGTTCACGAGGCGGACGAGATCAAGGTCAACCTGAAGGATGGTCGTGAATATGCGGCCAAGAAGATTGGTGAAGACAAGCAGTCCGACATCGCCCTGCTGCAAATCAAGGCCGAGGACCTGGTACAGATCAAGTTCGCCGACTCCGACGAGCTGCGGGTAGGTGACTATGCGCTGGCCATCGGCAACCCGTTTGGTCTGGGCCAGACCGTCACCTCCGGTATTGTCAGTGCGCTGGGTCGCAGCGGCCTCAACATCGAGAATCTGGAGAACTTCATCCAGACCGATGCGGCCATCAACTCCGGTAACTCCGGCGGCGCTCTGCTCAACCTGCGTGGCGAGCTGATCGGTATCAACACCGCGATTCTGGGCCCGAACGGCGGCAACATTGGCATCGGCTTTGCCATCCCTTCCAACATGGTGCGGGATCTGACCGAGCAGATCGTCAAGTACGGTGAAGTGCGTCGCGGCCAGCTGGGTATTACCGGCACCGAGCTTACCTCCGACATAGCCAAAACCTTCGGCTACAACAAGAAGGATGGTGCCTTCGTCAATCAGGTCATGCCTGATTCGGCGGCCGACAAGGCGGGCATCAAGGCCGGCGATATCATCGTCAGCATCGATGGCAAACCGGTTCGCTCCTTCGGCGAGCTGCGCGCCAAGATTGCCACCATGGGCGCTGGCAAGCAGGTCGAACTGGGGCTGATCCGCGATGGCAAGTCACAAACTGCCAAAGTGACCCTGAAGCAGGCCGATGACAGCGAAGTACGCGCCAGCGCGCTGCATCCGGCACTGGAAGGGGCCAAGCTGAGCACCACTACCGACCCGGTCTCCGGTGTTGCGGTGGCCGACATTGATCCTCGCTCTCCGGCTGCCGCTTCCGGCCTGCAGAAGGGTGACATCATCATCGGGGTCAACCGCCTGCGCATCAACACCCTGGGCGAGCTGACCAAGGCGCTCAAGAACAAGCCTGACGTGCTGGCACTCAACATCCAGCGCGGCGACTCCTCGCTCTATCTGGTGATCCGCTAACGCTCAAGTTGTTCGCCAACCCCTCTATCACCCGCGGCCTTCACCGCGGGTGATTTTTATCCATCGATAGTGTTATTCTCTGCGCGCAGCCTGTACGGATGAGAATGACATGAAAATCCCCCCTTTAGTCAGTTACTTGGGCAAGTCTGTCGGTTTTGGATTGACCGTCGCGGCGCTGCTGTTGCTGCTGTTTCCCCATTTTCGCGGTGGTGCCCAACTGCCCGGCATCATCACCAATGCCCGTGAACTGAGTTTCTCCTATGCCGCCCATCGGGCAGGCCCTGCCGTCGTCAACATCTACATCCGCAGCTTTGCCCCCAATCAGGGCAATCAGGGGGAACTGCGCCCGCAAGGGCTGGGTTCTGGCGTCATCATGAATCAGCGCGGCTATGTGCTGACCAACTACCATGTCATCGCCGATGCCGACCAGATCATCGTCGCGTTGCAGGATGGCCGGGTCTTCAGCGCCGAGCTGGTCGGCACCGATCAGCTCACCGACCTCGCCGTGCTCTATATCGAGTCAGACAACCTGCCAGTGATCCCGCAGGATCCGGAGCGACTGCCAGAAGTGGGGGATGTGGTGCTCGCCATCGGCAACCCCTACAACGTCGGTCAGACCATCACCCAGGGCATCATCAGCGCGACCGGCCGTACCGGCCTCTCCAGCATGGGGCCCGACAGCAATGGCCGTCAGGATCTGCTGCAGACCGATGCCGCCATCAACGAGGGCAACTCGGGCGGCGCGCTGGTCAACGGCCGTGGCGATCTGGTGGGTATCAACACCGCCACCTATCACCTCAACGGCAATCAGGAGAGCTACGGCATCAGCTTCGCCATCCCCTACCGGCTGGCCAAACGGATCATGGATGAGCTGATCGCCAACGGCCGGGTGATCCGCGGCTACCTCGGGATCTCCAGTGTCGAGATCAACCCCATAGTCGCGCGGATGATGAACCTCGGCGACCTGCGTGGTCTGGTGGTGGAGAGTCTGGATCCCAACGGCCCGGCGGCCAAAGGTGGCCTGCAGCGAGGGGATGTGCTGCTCAAGATCAACGGAGAGGCCATCAGTGGCGTACGCAGCGCCATGGACAAGATTGTCGAGAGCCGCCCCGGCACCAAGCTGACCATCTCGATATTCCGCTCCGGCAAGCCGCTGGAAGTGGTGGTCACCATAGAGGAAGACCTGCGCTATCAGCAGAGAACGGCCAGCTCGAGCGCCGCATCGGCCAGCTAGCGTCACTCCTTTTTATGAGAAGGGCGGGAAACCGCCCTTTTCCATATCTGCCCCCTCGACAACGTCGCTTACCGTGAGATGACTCACAGTTTCCCACAACGCTTGCCCTCTCCCCGCCCCCTGATTAGTGCGCTACCGATCACACAAAACCAGCTTCAATAAGCACTCTTTTTGCCTTTTCAGTATCCAAACGATCACTTCGGGGCCATTTCCTCAGGAATTTCCGCTTCGAATCGGAAAAACACTGCCTCCTCCACATTGACGCGCAGGCTTAGGGTAACGCCATACCTTCTGCCAGCCTTGGAGAGCAGACATTGCAAACAGATACTCACGACCAGACCCTGACCCCGAACAGCCCGGAGTTGCTGCGCCAGACCGATCATATCCTCGCGCGCATTTATCCCCTGCTGGCCGAACAGGGCATCATCCCCAACGAGGTGCAACGGCAGATGCTGGCCTCCCATGTCAAAGCCATGGTGTGGCGCTCCCACAGTGGCGAGCCCCTGCCAGAGGTTGACCTCAGCCTGTTTGAAGAGATCTCCCCCCTCTCACTGCGTCTCGCCGAACAGGTCGTCAGCTGGCTGGATCAGCTTGCTTATGAGGAGGCACACCTCTTGTCCGTCCATTTTGAAGTCGCCAAAGAAAACGAACTCAGCTCGGTGCAGAACCCGTAACTCAAGGAGAAATCGATATGACAGCCATCAAACTCGTGATTGGAGACCGTCTCGGCAAAGGTCAGAAAGTGGGCGCAGGCGCGGAAGCCGCCGGGGCCAACGTGACCATCATCCCAGGCATGGCCGCTGACATGAAGCTCGGCGATGTGATGAACAAGGAGCAGGCGGATCTCGGCATCTCCTTCTGCGGCAGCGGCGGCGCCGGGGCGATCACCGCCCAGACCAAATACGGCTACAAGTGCCGCTACGGCATGCGCTCTGTTGAAGAGGGCGTCACCGCCATCAACGAAGGGTGCGTGGTGCTGGGCTTCGGTTTCATGGACAAGGAAGAGCTGGGCCAGAAGCTGGTCGAAGCCTTCGCCAAGAAACACGGACACGCCTGATGAAAGAGAACTTCACCACCCAGGTCACCGTCAGCGGCAAGGGAACCACCCGTCAGCAGGCGTTTGCCTCCGCCCTCAGCCAGGTGCAACCCACACTGCTCAAGGACAACCAGCAGGTACTGCTGCGCATTGAGCCGGTCGATGTACAGGTGCTCAAAGCCGAGGAGTCGGTCCGGGTGGAGAAGTTCCTGTTCTTCTTCCTGCCGCGCCAGCGCCGCGAATACCGCGTCCAGCTGGAGATCACGGTTCAGGTCACCAGTCTCGACGTCGCCAGGGTGACGTTCACCCAGGTGTGATCTCCTGACCGGCACCACCCCACAAGAAGGATACGTTGGATGTTTCTAATCATATTTATCAAGTCTCTCATCATTGGCGGCCTGGTTGGCGTCGGGGTGGGGGCCGGCGCGGCGCGGATGTTCCACGCCCCGACCGTACAGGGCATGGGCGCCTTCCGCACCCTGGGCGAACTCAACTCCTGCGAAGGGGATCCCGCTTCCCACTTCTCGTTTGGTCTGGGCTTCTTCTTCAACGCCTGGGCCTCCACCGTGGCGGCTGGCGCCTTCACCCAGGATGTGGATCACCGCATCATTCCGCACTGGGCCACGGCGGCACTGCTGTTCAAGAACCGGGATCTTGCTACCACCCTGCACGACCCGAAAAAGATGGCCATCGCCGGCGGCATCATTGGCGCCATCGTGGTCGCCTTCCTCAACAGCACGGCTGCTGCCGTCCCGGCCGCCCTGCAGGTCACTGCGGTCAAGGTGCTGGTACCGGCTGCCAACCTGCTGGTCAATACCGTCATGCCGGTGATCTTCTGGCTCGCTGCCATCGAGGCGGGCAAGAAATCCGGTTTCTGGGCCACCATCTTCGGCGGTCTGGCACAGCTCATCATGGGCAACGCGGTACCGGGACTGGTGCTCGGCATCCTGATCGGCAAGGGCGTGGAAGAGAGCGGCTGGAACCACGTCACCAAGGTGATGATGGCTGCCATCGTCCTGCTGTTCGTGCTGAGCGGCTTCTTCCGCGGCTTCGACATGAAACTGATTGAATCCTTCCATATGGGTGTCCCCCTGTGGCTGGAAAGTGTCCATAACCTGCTGAGCGGCAAATAAGGGGTCACACCATGGATGAGAAACTGAAAAACAACTTCTGGTACGCCGACTGGTCATTCCCCATCTTCGTCGGCCTGCTCTCGGCCGGGGTCTTTGCCGGTACCCACATGTTCTATCTGTACGGGGTTGGTGCCTTCAACGAGGTAGCCTTCGTCGCCATGTTGAAGGCCGGAATGGACACGGGCGCCTATGGCGCAGTGGCGGCCTTCGGTGCCAGCTTCCTGTTCGCCCGCATCATCGAGGGATCCCTGGTGGGGATCCTGGATATCGGCGGCGCTATCCAGACCGGGGTCGGACTGGGCGTTCCCGCCCTGCTGTTGGGGGCCGGCATCGTCTATCCGGTGGAGAACTTCGGCGCCTCGCTGGCAACCGGCATGGGGATTGGTCTGGCCATCGGCTACGTCATCATTCTGGCGCGCAAGTTCACCATCAACCAGAGCAACTCCACTTACGGTGCTGACGTGATGATGGGTGCTGGCAACAGCTCTGGCCGCTTCCTCGGCCCCCTCATCATCCTCTCCGCCATGGGTGCCTCCATCCCCATCGGTATCGGTTCCCTGCTGGGTGCGCTGCTGTTCTACGTGTGGGGCAAGCCCATCACCGGCGGTGCCATTCTGGGAGCCATGCTGCTGGGTACCTTCTTCCCGGTCGCCCTTGTGTAAGAACCAGCCGCCCTGCGGGGCGGCTCGCCAGAGGTTATCAGCATGTACGACATGATCATCAGAGCCGGGCGCCAGGGAGATGGCCAGCTCGTCGATATCGCCATCAAGGAGGGCAAAATCGCCGCCATCGGCTCCCTGCCGGAGATGGCAACGGCGCGGCAGATCCTGGATCTCGGCGGCCGGGTGCATGTGAGCGCTGGCTGGATCGATGGCCACACCCACTGCTACCCCGCCTCCCCCATCTATCACGATGAGCCGGACAAGGTGGGCGTAGAGTCCGGCGTCACCACCGTCATCGACGCCGGCAGCACCGGAGCCGACGATGTGGATGACTTCCAGCAGATCGCTGCGGGCTGCAAGACTCGGGTGCATGCCCTGCTCAACATCTCCCGCATCGGTCTGCTGAGCCAGAACGAGCTGGCGGATAGCCGGGACCTCGATATGGATCTTGCCTCGGCAGCCATTCGCCGCCACCCCGACTTTATCGTCGGCATCAAGGCGCGGATGAGCGGCAGCGTGGTCGGAGAAAACGGTCTGCAACCACTGCGCATGGCCAAGGCCCTGCAACAGACCCACGGCCAGCTGCCGCTGATGGTGCACGTGGGCAACACGCCGCCGGATCTGGACGAGATAGTCGCCCTGCTGGGGGATGGCGATCTGCTGACCCACTGCTTCAACGGCAAACCGAACCGCATCCTGACTCCGGCTGGCGAGCTGCGGGTCGCGGTGCGCGAGGCGATGAAACGGGGGCTCTTGCTCGACATCGGCCACGGCGGCGCCAGCTTCAGCTTCGAGGTGGCGGAGCTGGCTATCCGACAGGGGATCCTGCCCCGCACCATCAGCTCCGACATCTACTGCAAGAACCGCATCAAGGGGCCGGTCTACAGTCTGGCCCACGTGATGTCGAAATTTCTCGCCATCGGCATGACGCTGGAGCAGGTGCTCGCCTGCGTCACCCATCAAGCAGCCGATGCCCTGCGCCTTTCCGGCAAGGGGCGGCTCGAGGTGGGCGCCGATGCCGACCTGACCCTGTTCGAGGTCGCCAGCGGCCCGACCCTGTTTATGGATACCGAAGCCCAGTCTCGCCGCGGTGACCAACAACTACAGCCTCTCGCCGTTCTGGTCGGTGGCGAACTGGTTCTGACTCACTATGGGAAATCACACCATGCCTTCTGTTTATGAGAAATATCAGCTCAAACCGGTGATCAACGCCTCCGGGCGCATGACCATTCTCGGCGTCTCCACCCCCGAGCAGGAGGTGGTCGATGCGGTCAATTTCGGCCTCGGCCACTACTTCGAGGTCAAGGATCTGGTCAACAAGACCGGCGCCTACCTGGCTGGCCTGCTGGGAGTGGAAGATGCAGTGGTCATTTCGTGTGCCAGCGCCGGCATCGCCCAGTCAGTGGCCGCCGTGATAGTGCGCGGCGACCCCTACCGCCTTGAGCACCTGCATGCCCACCCCCATGACGTGCCAAGCGAAATCGTGCTGCCCAAGGGGCATAACGTCAACTTCGGCGCCCCGGTCGGTACCATGGTCAATCTGGGTGGCGGCAAAGTTACAGAGGCCGGTTACGCCAACGAGTGTTCCCCGGCCCAGCTGGCCGCCGCCATCAATGCCAACACAGCAGCCATCCTCTACATCAAATCCCACCACTGCGTGCAGAAGAGCATTCTGTCGGTGGCCGAGGCCGCCGAGGTGGCCTCGGCCCACGGACTCCCGCTCATCGTTGATGCGGCCGCCGAGGAGGATCTGCGCCTCTACTACAGCCAGGGGGCAGATCTGGTCATCTACAGCGGTGCCAAGGCCATTGAAGGGCCCACCAGCGGGCTGGTACTCGGCAAGCGTCAGTACGTGGAGTGGGTCAAGCAGCAGGCCAACGGCATCGGCCGCGCCATGAAGGTGGGCAAGGAGGGGATCCTCGGCCTGACCCACGCCATCGAGCGCTATCTGGCCAAAGAGAAAGAGAGCGGCGCAGCCATGGTCGCCAAGATGACCCCCTTCATCGATCGTCTCAACCAGCTGCACGGCGTCACCGCCAAAGTGGTGTGGGACAGCGCAGGGCGCGACATCGCCCGCACCGATATCGCATTCGACCACCAGCAGGTCGGCATGACCACTGTGCAGGTCGTCACCCGTCTGCAACAGGGCACACCTGCCATCTACTGCCGTGGCTACAAGGCCAACGAGGGGCACATCGAGATCGATGTGCGCAGCGTCACCGTGCCCCAGCTCGACCAAATCCACTCCGCCATTGCCAACCTCGTTCAGGAGAATCGCTGATGTCCCTTACCCCCAACTACTACCGTGATCGGGTCTGTCTCAACGTGCTGGCCGGTTCCAAGGAGAATGCCGTCGAGGTATACGACGCAGCCGAAGGCCACGTGCTGGTCGGTGTGCTCTCCAAAAACTACCCGGATATCCCCTCCGCGGTAGCCGACATGCGGGCTTACGCCAAGCTTATCGATAACGCCCTCTCCATCGGTCTGGGGGCCGGTGATCCGCGTCAATCCGCCATGGTGGCCGAGCTGGCCTGCCAGCTGCAGCCCCAGCACGTCAACCAGGTGTTCACTGGCGTTGGCGCCAGCAGGGCGCTGCTCGGCCAATCACAAACTTTGGTGAATGGGCTGATCTCCCCTACCGGCAGGCCGGGCATGGTGAAGATCTCCACCGGTCCACTCAGCGCCGGGCAGCCGGATGGCATAGTGCCCATCGATACCACCATTGCCCTGCTCAAGGACATGGGCGGCAGCTCGGTCAAGTTCTTCCCCATGGGTGGGCTGGCCTGCCGCGACGAGTATCAGGCAGTGGCCGAGGCTTGTGCCCGCAACAACTTCTGGCTGGAGCCCACCGGCGGCATCGATCTGGAGAACTTCGAGGAGATAGTGCGGATTGCGCTGGACGCCGGAGTCGAGAAGGTGATCCCGCACGTCTACAGCTCCATCATCGACAACGCGAGCGGGCACACTCGCCCCGAGGATGTGCGGACTCTGCTGGCCATAGTGAAACGACTGTTGGCCTGATGGCAGCCACGGGCACCGGTTCAATCACTGACCGGTGCCTGGCTTGTTGATGACCAACTTGTTAACATCGCCCCTTTATCTCGCAACAGGAGTCTTGCATATCCCCTATGATCAAGTTGCCACACCCCAGGCTCCATCAACTGCTGATCCAGCTCCATGCCGAACCACTGCCACAGGAGGAGCTGGCTCGCCGCCTCAATGTCTCCACCCGAACGGTGCGCACCGATGTGGCGACCCTCAATGAACTGATTGCCACGCACGGCGCTCACCTGATCCACCAGCGTGGCAGCGGCTACCAGCTCAAGATCTACAATCAGGGACTGTTCGACGCCCTGCTGGCGGCCCAGGGTCAGGATAGCGGCCTGCCACGCACCAGCCGCGAGCGGGTTCTGCACCTGCAGATCCTGCTATTGACGGCAGAGCAGGGGATCAAGCTCGATGAGCTGGCTGATACCTGGTATCTGAGCCGGGCGGCACTGCAGGGGGATATGGCGGAAGTCCGTGAGCAACTCAGCCACTTCAGGCTCAGCGTTGAGAGCAAACCCCGCCTGGGGATGCGCATTCAGGGGGAGGAGACGGCGATCCGGGCCTGTCTGACCCAGCTGCTCTATCAGGAGTTGCTGCACAACAACCAGTTGCAAACCCTGTTGCCCAACCTCTGCCCCAGCAAGACGATGAAGGTAGTGGGTAATCATATCCATGCCCAGCTTGCCCGACATCAGCTGCGTCTCGCTGACGAGAGCTTGCAGCAGCTCTCCATCTACTGCGCCGTTGCCCTGCTGCGTCAGGCATCCGGTCACGAGTTGCGCCACTTCGCCAGCGAAGATCTGACTCTGCCGCTGCTGGCAGTATCTCGCGATATTTATGCGGTATTGCCAACCCTGACGCCCCCCGTAGAGGACGAGATCTCCGGTCTCGCCATCCAGATCCAGGCGCGCCTGATTGCCGATACTCCCCAGCTCAGCCCGGCAATGGCCGCCGAGAGCGAACAGCTGGTTGAGCATCTGCTGACCTACATTCATCAACACTACCCTTACGACCTGCGGGGGGACCAGCAGCTGCGAGCCGACCTGCAGACCCACATCAGCGCCATGCTGCTGCGGGTCAAGTACCAGATCGGCAGCCACAATCCGCTGGCAGACCACATCAAGCAGTACTACCCCCTCGCCTACGACATCACGCTGGCAGCCATCTCGGAGTGGATCAGGCAGACCCCCTACCGTCTGACCCACCACGAGATCGGCTATCTGGTGATCCATATCGGGGTCGGGTTGGAGCGCCATTACGACATCGGCTATACCCGCCGCCCGCAGGCGCTATTGCTTTGCGATGCAGGCAACGCCACCTTCCGGGTACTGGAAGCACGCATCAAGCGGGAGTATCCCCAGTTACAGCTGACCACACTGGAGTCGGTGCGGGATTACGAAGGTCTGGCGCAGATCGCGCAGGACTTTGTCATCAGTACCGTCAAGGTGAACGAAAAAAACGCCCCCGTGGTACTCGTTGCCCCCTTCCCGACCCAATACCAGCTGGAGCAGCTTGGCAAGCTGGTGCTGATCGACCGCACCCGCCCCTACATGCTCGACAAATATTTCGATGCCGACCACTTCATGGTGGTAAAAGAACCCCTTACCCAGGCCGAACTGTTTGCCCGTATCTGTGATCAGCTGGAGGCAGAAGATCTGGTGGAGAGCGGCTTCAGAGCCTCACTACAGGAGCGGGAGCGGATCGTCTCCACCATGTTGGGAGAAGGGATCGCCCTGCCCCACTCCCTCGGTCTGCTGGCACGCCGCACCCTGGTTTACACCGTGCTGGCACCGCAGGGGATCGACTGGGGCAACGGGGAAATCGCGACGCTCATCTTCGTGTTGGCCATCAGCAAGGCCGATTACGAGGAGGCGATGGGTCTCTACGATCTGTTTCTAGCACTGATGAACGAAAAAGCCAGCAGGAATCTGCTGGCTTGTCGCGATTTTGCCAGCTTCAAAGCGCTGGCGCGTACCGGTTCATAACATATAACGAGGAGTGACTACTCCTCATTGAAGCCGGAGGTGAACAGCTCCACCACGGCGGCCAGGGCCTCGACCTCTTCGGGCCCTTCAACCTGTACTTCCACCTGCCGCCCTTGCGCCGAATCCAGCATCAGCAGGCCGATGATGCTGTCAGCATCGGCCTCCACACCATCTTCATTGCGCAGCAGCACGTGAGCATCGAAACCCTGCACCAGCTCGAACAGCATCATGGCTGGTCTGGCATGAATACCCAGTTTGTTTTTCACTTCAACCGAGGCGGAAACAGTCATCGGGTCGTCCTATTGGTCCGTCAGGATTGGGAGGCACTCTTGTCGAGAGTGCGGTGGCGGATCTGCACGTTCTTGCCAAGCAAACGGAATGCACTGGCCAGCCGTTCTGCAATAAAGACTGAGCGGTGCTGACCGCCGGTGCAACCGATGCCGACCGTGAGGTAGCTGCGATTGTTGCGCTCCAGATGGGGCAACCAGGTCGCCAGCATATTTTCGATCTGCTGGGTAAACAGCATCACGTCAGCCTGCGCCGAGAGGTAGTTGGCAACCGGCTCATCCTTGCCGGTAAACGGCTTGAGCTCGGGGATCCAGTGCGGATTGGGCAGGAAGCGGGCATCGAACACGAAGTCGGCATCCTTGGGAATGCCGTACTTGAAGCCGAACGACTCGAACACCAGCACCAGCTCATTCTCTTTCTTCCCAAGCACCCTGGTCTTGATGAGCTCGCTCAGGTCGTGAATGCTGAGGGTGGTGGTGTCGATACGCAGGTCAGCGGTCGAGGAGATGGGCGCCAGCAGGTGGGTCTCCTCCCGAATCGCCTCATCCAGCGACAGCTTGTTGCGTGAGAGGGGGTGCAGGCGACGGCTCTCGCCATAGCGCTTGAGCAGGGTGCCGTTGTCGGCGTCGAAGAAGAAGCTGGAGAACTCAACCCGCCCCTCATTGCGCACTTGAGCCAGCAAATTTTCCAGTTTCTCCGGATCGCTCGGCAGGTTGCGCACATCAATACTGACCGCCAGCTTGTCGTACTGGCTCTCCACCGAGACAATCAGCTGGGGCAACAGATTGACCGGCAGGTTGTCCACACAGTAGTAACCCAGATCTTCCAGCACTCGCAGGGCTACCGTTTTACCGGAGCCCGAACGTCCACTTACCACGATTAACTGCATCTTGTTCCCTCACGCCAAAACGGGTGTCTCATCCTTGGCCTGCTGTCAGGCCGAGGTCATGATCTGATAGAGCTCTTCGTCGCTGGTTGCCTGACGCAACTGGCGGCAAACCACCTTGTCACCCAGCTTGGAAGCCATCAGAGAAAGGGTCTTGAGATGCTGCTTGCACTCGCTTTCCGGCACCAGCAAGGCAAACAGCAGGTCAACCGGTTGATTGTCGATGGAGTCGAAAGGAATAGGGTCGGCAAAGGTCATCAGGATCGCGGTTGGCGGGAACTCATCGTCAATGCGACCGTGGGGGATCGCAATACCGGCACCGATCCCGGTACTACCCATTTTTTCGCGGGCCAGCAAACATTCAAACAGCGCCTGGCGGGAGGTGCCAAGGCGTTCGGCGGCCAGCTCGCTGATGATTTCGAGGGCGCGTTTCTTGCTGGAACAAGGGACTGCACTCTTGGTGCAGTCCCGACTCAGTATGTGTTCAAGTTGCATGGTTATTTTTTATTTAACTTATCTTTGTGCTTGATGATCTGCCTGTCCAGCTTGTCGAGCAAGGTGTCTATCGCAGCATACATATCGGCATGTTCAGAGTTGGCAAACACTTCGCCACCGCTGACGTGCAATTTGGCTTCCGCTATCTGGTTCAGTTTTTCCACGCTAAGCACCACATGAACATTGTTGATGTGGTCGAAGTGACGCTCGAGTTTGGCAAATTTGTTATTCACATAATCACGCAGAGCTTCGGTGATCTCGACATGGTGTCCGGTCAGGTTAATTTGCATAACATCATCCTTTTGTTTGCCTAAACCAGGCGTTTGCGCTGATTGGAAGGTGGGATAAACAAGGATTCGCGATACTTAGCGATCGTGCGTCTCGCCACCATAATACCCTGTTCGGCCAGCAAATCCGCGATCTTGCTATCACTTAACGGCTTGGCAGGATTCTCTGCCGTGACCAGCTTCTTGATGAGCGCGCGAATTGCGGTCGATGAGCACTCTCCTCCTCCTTCGGTGTTCACATGGCTGGAGAAAAAAAACTTCAATTCGAAGATACCACGGGGGGTATGCATGTACTTCTGGGTCGTCACCCGGGAGATGGTTGACTCATGCATCTCTACCGCTTCGGCGATGTCATTGAGCACCATCGGCTTCATCGCCTCTTCACCATACTCGAAAAAGCCCTGTTGCTGCTCGACAATGCAACTGGCCACTTTCAGCAGGGTGTCATTGCGACTTTCCAGACTCTTGATGAACCACTTGGCTTCCTGCAAATGGGAGCGGATAAACTGGGTGTCGGTGCTGCTGCGGGCGTTGCGGGCCATGGCGGCATAGGTCTCATTGACCCGGATGCGGGGGGCGGAGTCGGGATTGAGCTCGACCACCCACTTGCTGCCCTTCTTGACCACGGAGACGTCGGGGATCACATACTGGGAGTCGCTCTGGATGATGCCATTGCCGGGGCGCGGCTCCAGCAGCTGGATCAGATCCAGCACCTCCTTGAGGTCGCTCTCTTTGAGTTTTGTCTTGCGGGCGAGGGTGCGGTAATCCCGGTTGCCGAGCAGCTCCATGTGCTCGAGGATCACCTCTTTTGCCTCGTTGAGCCAAGAGGTCTGCGGGTCATACTGATCCAGCTGGATCAGCAAACACTCCTGCACAGAACGGGCAGCAATGCCGACCGGATCGAAGTGCTGCACCCGCTTGAGTACCGCCTCGACCTCATCGAGTTCCACCTCTACGTCATCGCTGGTGACGGCAGCCCGGATATCCTCCAGCGCAACGGTCAGATAACCGGATTCGTCGATGGCATCGATGATGGCGAGCGCGATGGCGGCATCCACATCGCTGAACGGTGTGAGCCGCATCTGCCACAACAGATAATCCTGCAGGTTTTCGGTGGTCTCTCCCTGATAGACGCTATCTTCCCCATCGTGGATAGGGCCCGCGCTCTGGGCGGTGCCGGCAGAGTAAACCTCGTCCCAAGTGGTATCCACCGGCAACTCATCCGGCATCTGCTCCTGGGCCATGGCATCGCTGGAATCCAGCTGGCTGGCATCGACCGGCGCTTCCGGACTGGTCTCTTGCGCCTCGCTCTCTTCCTGCTCCAGCAGAGGGTTGTTTTCGAGCGCTTGCTGAATTTCCTGCTGAAGTTCCAGAGTGGAGAGCTGGAGCAGACGAATCGCTTGTTGTAATTGCGGCGTCATGGTCAGGGACTGACCGAGACGCAACTGTAATGTCGGCTTCATCTACGTCGGGATATCCTTATGTTCAGCGAGGCACTCGTCAAAGGAAATGAAGGCATGCCCCCTTACTATAGACTGAATTGATCGCCCAAATAGACGCGCTTGACCTGCTCATCGGCAAGGATGTCAGCCGGTGCACCTTCGGCAATCATCTTGCCGTGGCTGACGATATAGGCCTTCTCACATACGTCCAGAGTCTCTCTGACGTTGTGGTCGGTAATCAAGACGCCAAGGCCTCTATCTTTCAGATGCTGAATGATCTTCTTGATGTCTATCACAGAAATCGGGTCAACCCCTGCAAAGGGTTCATCCAGCAGAATAAAACGCGGCTCGGCCGCCAGCGCACGGGCGATCTCGACCCGACGGCGCTCACCGCCGGAGAGGCTCTGACCTAGGTTGTCGCGAATGTGGGTGATGTTGAACTCTTCCAGCAGTTGCTGAACCTTGTCCTCACGCTCCTCACGGCTCAACCCTTTGCGGGTCTGCATCACTCCCATCAGGTTGTCGAACACCGACAGGCGACGGAAGATGGAGGCCTCCTGCGGCAGGTAACCGATGCCGTTACGGGCCCGCACATGCATGGGCTGCAGGCTGATGTCCTGATCGTCGATAGTGATGAGACCGGCATCGCGCTGCACCAGCCCCACGATCATGTAGAAGGAGGTGGTCTTGCCCGCCCCGTTGGGGCCGAGCAGGCCGACAATCTGGCCGGTGCCCACTTCAAGGCTGACGTCACTCACCACCATGCGGCGCTTGTAGCTCTTCTGCAGACCCACTGCTTTCAACACTGCCATGGCTTATTTTCCCTGCTTCTTCTGGTCGGCGGGCTTGTCGAAATTCTCTACCTGATCCGGCAGGAACACGGTTTTGACCCGCTGGCTCGGGCTCTTGCTCTCGGCAATCATCTTCTGTTTGACGATGTCGTAGCGGATCAGATCGCCATTGACCTGGCTATCTTCCTGCTTGAGCTGGCCGTTGCCGGTGATGGTCACCAGCCGGTTCTTCAGCTCGTAGCGGATGGTATTGCCGTGGGCATTGACCGGCTTGCCGTTATCCAGGATCTGGAAGAAGGTGGCGGGCTTGCCGTAGGCAGTCATCACCTCCGCCCCTTTCTCGCCGGAGCGGGTCACTACCACCTTGTCAGCCTTGATCCGGATGGTGCCCTGATTGATGGTCACATCCTCTTCGAAGGTGATGCGGTTGTCCTGCATCTCGGCCACCTGTTTGACGGCATCGACATAGACCTTCTCGGCAAAGTCGGACTCTTTGGCGGTCACCGCACCACACAACAACAGGGCTGCGAGGGCCAGATTAGCGTTTTTCATTGAAATAGATGGCATGGCCTTGATCCAGTAACTCAAAATATTTGCGGTCCAGATGGCCCTTGAGGCCAACCCCTTGGGTCTGGAAATCCCGACCCAGAATGTTCACTTCCCGGTTGCTGCGCACATCCTGTGTCACCAGATCCAGCTCCAGATAGGGGGTATCCAGTGTGGAGATGAAAGAGGTGGGCAGCAGACCATCCAGATGCACCTTGTCCCGCAGGATGACGTTGTCGTCGGTGTTGAGCACGCCGGTTTCGGCGGTCACCTTCCACTCGGCGGCACCCTGATCGTCATACATGTAGACCACCGGCTTGTCGAAGGTGGCCTGCTCGAGGATTTGATAATACTCGGCGTAGGTCGACTCCAACCGCTCGGTGCGCTTGCCATTGATATCAAAACGGGTGGTCACCAGATCTTTGGCGACAAAATCCGGCTGATAGTTTTCGATTTTGACGGCGCTCTCAGGCACCAGCTCAACCTTGCCCAACTGCCAGGCAACCAGCGCGACCAGAAACAACAGGGCAAACAACAGGGTCTGTCTGCTCATACCGAGGCCTCGGGCTGATAATCGTCGTGGCCCTGCGCCTGCAAAATGAGGTCACACACTTCGCGCACCGCGCCCATGCCACCGCCAAGCCGGGTCACCATATCGGCACGGCTCAACACCAGCGGATGGGCATCGGCCACCGCGATACCCAGGCCGCAGGCGGCCATCACCGGCAGATCGATGGTGTCATCGCCCATATAGGCAGCCTGTTCCGGGGTCAGCCCCAGCTTGGCCAGCAGCGCTTCGAAGTGAGGCAGCTTTTTATCAGCCCCCTGCACCACATGAGCCACCCCCAGGCTTTTCATCCGATCACTGACGATTCGGGAGTTGCGCCCGGTGATGATGGCGATCTCGATCCCGGCATTGAGCAGTGCTCGCATGCCCGCACCATCACGGGTGCAGAAGGTTTTCAGCTCTTCGCCGTTGTTTCCCATGTAGATAAGGCCGTTGGAGAGCACCCCGTCCACATCGCACACCAGCAGGCGGATTTGCGCCGCCTTGTCGAACTGGCTGCGCGTCACCGGACCATAGAGGGTCGGTACGTTTTGCATCAAATTACTCCGGCTTTCAGCAGGTCGTGCATGTTGAAGGCGCCGAGCGGGCGTTTCTCTTCATCCACGACCAGTAATCCGTTGATTTTTCTCGTTTCCATCAGCTTAACGGCTTCCGCAGCCATCATCTCTGGACCTACGGTAACACAGTTGGCCGTCATCACACGGCTGATGGGGGTGTGATGGATATCGATCTGCTGGTCAAGAATGCGGCGTAGATCGCCATCGGTAAAGAGCCCGGCCAGCAGGCCATTGCCATCGACCACAGCCGTCATACCGAGCCCCTTGCGGCTCACTTCCAGCAGCGCCTGGCTGATGGTGGCATCTATCCCTACCCGGGGCAACAGCTCGCCACTGTGCATCAGGTCGCCAACCCGCAGCAACAGACGCTTGCCAAGGGAACCGCCCGGGTGCGAAAGCGCGAAGTCATCGGCGGTAAAACCGCGTGCTTCCAGCAGGGCAACCGCCAGGGCATCGCCCATGACTAAGGTTGCCGTGGTACTGGAAGTTGGTGCCAGCCCCAGCGGGCAGGCCTCTTTCTCCACCTTGATGCACAGATGCACGTTGGCCTCTTTGGCCATGGTGGAGGCGGGATTGCCAGTCATGCAGATGAGCGGAATGCCGCGGCGCTTAAGTACCGGCAGCAGGGCCAGGATTTCGTCACTCTCGCCGGAGTTGGAGATGGCGATGATAAGATCGCCGCTGGAGATCATCCCCAGATCGCCATGACTCGCTTCTCCCGGATGAAGGAAGAAGGCCGGTGTGCCGGTGCTGGCGAGGGTAGCGGCGATCTTGCTGCCGATATGGCCCGATTTGCCCATGCCGGTGACCACTATCTTGCCACCGCAGCGCAGCACCATTTCGCACGCCTTGTCGAAGGCGTCATTCAGATACTGATAGAGTCCATCAATGGCTTGCTTTTCTGTGTCCAGCACCGCGCGGGCACTGCGACGAAAATCGAACAGTTCAGACACTTTCTCAGGCTTTACAGACATAAAGACACAGCTCCGGGCCGAAATTAGCTGCGGGATTATAAAAAAGTCTGCCCGGATAAGCGAATCGGATGGCAAGTCCCGCTCTCAATGACGCACTTTGTTACAGAAAACTGTCGTGCAAATGGGCTTGCAGCCTGTTCAATAGTTGTTCCTTGCTGTTGCTTAGACCTAGACTACCCCATAAAATTCGCACCTCATTTACACCGGATGGACAATTGTTTGAACAATGACCTGATCACCATCTCCGACCTGACCTTCAGTCACGGAGATCGGCTGTTGTATGACGGGATCAACCTGACCATTCCTCGTGGCAAGGTGACCGCCGTCATGGGCCCGAGCGGCATCGGTAAAACCACCCTGCTGCGGCTGATCGGTGGCCAGCTCAAGCCGGAGTCCGGTCACATTCTGTTTGACGGGGAAGATATCCCCACCCTCTCCCGTTCGCGTCTCTATGAAGTGCGCAAACGGATGAGCATGCTGTTCCAGAGCGGCGCCCTGTTTACCGGCATGACGGTCTACGACAACGTGGCCTTCCCGCTGCGGGAGCACTCCGGCCTGCCGGAGGAGCTGATCCACACCATCGTAATGATGAAACTGCAGGCGGTGGGCTTGCGCGGCGCAGCAAAACTGATGCCCTCCGAGCTCTCCGGCGGCATGGCGCGCCGGGCGGCGCTGGCACGGGCCATCGCCCTTGACCCTGACCTCATCATGTATGACGAGCCGTTCGTCGGGCAGGACCCCATCACCATGGCGGTGCTGGTCAAGCTGATCAAGGAGCTGAACGATGCCCTCGGTATCACCTCCGTCATCGTCACCCACGACGTGAAAGAGGTGCTGAGCATCGCCGATTACGCCTACATCATTGCCAATCGCAAGGTGGTGGCGCACGGCACGCCGGATCAGCTGCGCGAGGAGCACAACCCCGAAGTCGAGCAGTTCCTCAAAGGATTGCCCGATGGTCCTGTTCCGTTTCATTTTCCGGCAGGCGATCTGCTACAGGATCTCTGATGTTGATAAGTCAAATAAGCAAGCTGGGGCGGGTCGGAGTGCGGTTTATCAGCTCCGTTGGTCGCGCCACCATCATGTTGTTCCATGCGCTGGCGGGCAAACCCGAGCCGCGCAAGCACTTCCCGCTGCTTGTCCAGCAGCTCTATGTGGTGGGTGTGCAGTCGGTGGCCATCATTCTGGTCTCCGGCCTGTTCATCGGCATGGTGCTCTCGCTGCAGGGTTACAACGTATTGAAGGATTTCGGCGCCGAGCAGAGCCTGGGGCCGCTGGTCTCCCTCTCCCTGCTGCGGGAGCTGGGGCCTGTGGTCACGGCGCTGCTGTTTGCCGGCCGTGCCGGTTCGGCCCTGACCGCTGAAATCGGCCTGATGAAGGCCACCGAGCAACTTTCAAGCCTAGAGATGATGGCGGTCGACCCACTGCGCCGGGTGGTTGCCCCCCGCTTCTGGGCTGGCGTCATCAGCATGCCGCTGCTGGCCTTTATGTTCAGCCTGATCGGTATCTTCGGCGGCAAGCTGGTCGGTGTGGACTGGCTCGGCGTGGACGAAGGGGGCTTCTGGTCTGCCATGCAGGCCTCCGTCGACTGGCAGGATGACATCATGCAGGGCGCCATCAAGAGCCTGATTTTCGCCCTGGTGGTCACCTGGATTGCGCTCTTTAACGGCTATGATGCCAAGCCGACCTCGGCCGGGATCAGTCAGGCCACGACCCGTACCGTGGTCCACTCATCCCTCGCCGTGCTCGGCCTGGATTTTATACTCACTGCAGTCATGTTTGGATAAGGTAAAGATGAAGTTCAGCAAAGTAGAATTCCTGGTCGGCATCTTCATGCTGGCTGGCATCGGTGCCATTCTGGCACTGGCCCTGCAAGTGGCCGGTTTGAGCTTCAAACCGGAAGGAGAAACCTATACCCTGCGCGCGCATTTCGATAATATCGGCGGCCTGAAAGTCCGGTCGCCGGTCAAGGTCGGCGGCGTGGTGGTCGGTCGGGTCAGCGACATCGTACTGGACCCGAAAACCCAGGTGCCCGAAGTCACCCTGATGATGCAAAAGAGCGCTGGCGAGTTCGCCGATACCAGTTCCCTCTCCATCCTCACCTCCGGTCTGCTCGGCGAGCAGTACATCGGTCTGGCCCCCGGCTTCAGCGATGAGGAGATGGGCACTGAGATGCTCAAGGATGGCGACCTGATTGAAGACACCAAGTCCGCCATCGTGCTGGAAGATCTGATTGGCAAGTTCCTCTACAGCCAATCCTCCGACAGCAAATCAGACAGCAAGAAGGAGTAACCATGTTCAAGAAAATCGCCCTGCTGCTGGGTCTGATGACCAGCATGCTCTTTTCCCTGTCTGCCCAGGCCGCAGTCGATGCCACCGACCCCAACGCGCTGGTGGATCAGGCTGCCAAGCAGACCTTTGCCCGTCTGAAGGCCGATCAGGCCCAGGTGAAGAGCAATCCGGATCACCTGCGGGTGATCATCCGCGAAGAGCTGCTGCCCTATGTGGACAACCGCTTCGCCGCCTACAAGGTGCTTGGCAACCAGATTAAAGAAACCACCGAAGCGCAGCGCAATGCCTTCGTCGAGGTGTTCACCGAGTACATGGTGAGCTCCTACGCCGATGCGCTGGCCCATTTTGACAAGCAGACCGTCAAGGTCGAGCCGGGCAAAGCTCCCAGCGGCAACATCACCGCCGTCAACGTCAGCGTGAAAGAGGCCGGCAAGCCGGACATCTTCCTCGAGTTCAAACTGCGCAAGAACAACAAGACCGGCGAGTGGAAAGCCTTCGACATGGTGGCCGAGGGGATCAGCCTGCTCTCCGCCAAACAGAGCGAGCTCGGCGGTTTGATCCGCCAGAATGGCATTGATGCGGTGATCGCCCTGTTGCGTGAACACAACGCCAAGCCGCTGGTACTCAAACCATGACCCTCAGCGGTGAGCTGCAGGCGCCACAGGTCAATGACCTGTGGCAACGCCGCGACGAATGGTGGCAGGATGACCGGCTCGAGCTGGGCGGCGTCACCACTCTCGACTCCGCCGGACTGGCCCTGCTGGTCAAATGGGCCAAAGCCGTATTAGCGCGAGGCGCCACACCGCAACTGGTGGGCGCCTCCAGTGATTTCTATACCCTGGCCAACCTCTACGGGGTGGCCGGGCTGTTTCAGTCAACCCCGCTCACAACTGAGGACGCATAATGCAAGTCTCTGAAATTGAAGCGATACTCCTTGAGGCTCTGCCATTGTCCGAAGTCCATGTCAAAGGGGACGGTAGTCACTACCAAGTGATCGCCGTCGGTGACATGTTTGACGGCATGAGCCGGGTCAAGAAGCAGCAGGCCATCTATGCCCCGCTGATGGACAAGATCGCCAGCAACGCCATTCACGCCCTCTCCATCAAAGCGTTCACCGACGCCGAGTGGAAACGCGAACGTAAATTCCTATTGCCCTCCTGATTTGGTAACGAAGTAAAAATGGACAAATTCAAAATCGATGGTCGTTGTACTCTCAACGGCGAAGTGACCATCTCCGGCGCCAAAAACGCCGCGCTGCCGATCCTGTTCGCGACCCTGCTCTGTGATGAAGAGGTACACCTCTCCAACGTGCCGCGCCTGAAAGATGTGGGCACCACTATCAAGCTGCTGGAGATGCTGGGCGCGACCACCAAGGTCAACGGCAACGTCACCGTGCTGACCGGTGCAGTGAACAACCACGTCGCTCCCTACGAGCTGGTGAAGACCATGCGCGCCTCCATTCTGGCGCTGGGCCCGCTGGCCGCCCGTTTCGGCGCCGCTGATGTCTCCCTGCCAGGCGGTTGCGCCATCGGTGCCCGTCCGGTCAACCTGCACGTCCACGGCCTGGAGCTGATGGGTGCCAAGATCACCATCGAAGATGGTTACATCAAGGCCCGTGTCGATGGCCGCCTGAAAGGCGCCCACATCCTGATGGATATGGTCTCCGTGACCGGTACCGAAAACCTGATGATGGCTGCGACCCTGGCTGATGGTCGCACCGTGATCGAAAACGCCGCACGTGAGCCGGAAGTAGTCGATCTGGCCAACTTCCTCAATACTCTGGGCGCCAAGATCCAGGGCGCGGGCACCGATACCCTGACCATCGACGGTGTCGAGCGTCTGCACGGCGGCAACTACAGCGTGCAGCCTGACCGCATCGAAACCGGAACCTTCCTGGTGGGCGCAGCGGTGACCGGCGGCAAGATCACCTGCCGCAAGACCGACCCGACCCTGCTGGAAGCGGTACTGGTCAAGCTGGAAGAGGCTGGCGCCCTGATTGAGAAGGGTGAAGACTGGATCACCCTCGACATGACTGGCCGCACCCTCAAGCCGGTCACCATCAAGACAGCCCCCTACCCGGCCTTCCCGACCGACATGCAGGCCCAGTTCACTGTGCTGAACGCCGTTGCCAAAGGCACCGGTATGGTCACCGAGACCATCTTCGAGAACCGCTTCATGCACGTTCCCGAGCTGGTACGGATGGGCGCAGACATCGAACTGCAGGGCAACGTAGCCATCTGCCGTGACACCGAGCAACTCAAGGGTGCCCAGGTGATGGCGACCGATCTGCGCGCCTCCGCCAGTCTGGTGCTGGCCGGCTTCGTAGCCGAAGGCTCCACCATTGTCGACCGTATCTATCACATCGACCGTGGCTACGAAGACATCGAGCAGAAGCTGCAGGGTCTGGGTGGCCGCATCGAGCGCATCAAGGGCTGATAACCCCCTGATCGCTGGCCGATAAAAAGGCCCCCTCGCGTTGGCGAGGGGGCCTTTTTCATGGTTTCGGTTCTGTTGAAACTGGGGTCAGTGGCCCGCCAGCTTCATATTCTCTACCAGCACCGAGCCAGTCTTGAGACTGGAGCGTTCATCCTCGTCACAGCCCACCGCCACGATATGGCTGAACATCTCGGCCAGATTGCCGGCGATGGTGATCTCCTCGACCGGATAGGCTATCTCGCCATTCTCGACCCAGAAACCGGCGGCGCCACGGGAGTAGTCGCCATTGACGATATTGACCCCCTGCCCCATCAGCTCGGTCACCAGCAGGCCGGTGCCCATCTCTTTCAGCATGCCTTGAAAATCCTGGCCGGTATTGGAGACCTGCCAGTTGTGGATACCACCGGCATGACCCGTAGTAGTCAGCCCGAGCTTGCGCGCGGAGTAGGAGGTAAGCAGCCAGCTCATCAGCTCGCCGTTACGGATGATATCCATGTCGCGGGTGCGCACCCCTTCCCCATCGAACGGGGTACTGGCAAGCCCGCCCAGCAGGTGGGGGAACTCCTGAATGGTGAGCCACTCGGGCAGGATCTGCTTGCCCAATTTGTCGAGCAGGAAGCTCGACTTGCGATAGAGGTTGCCGCCGCTGATAGCCATTACCAGATGGCCCCACAGGCCGGAGGCAGTGTCCGGGTGGAACAGCACAGGGGCATGGCGGGTAGAAATCTTGCGGGCGCCGAGGCGGGAGACGGTACGCTCAACGGCTTCGTCGGCAATGCGCTGCGGGCTCCAGAGCCCGTCGAGGGTACGGCTGGAGGAGTAGCCGTAATCCCGTTGCATGTCGCCATCCTGCTCGCCGATCAGCACGCAGCTCAGAGAGTTGCGCGACGCCGCGTAGCCTTTGACGAAGCCGTGGCTGTTGCCATAGACCTTGATGCCAAGATGGCTGGAGAAACCGGCACCGTCGGAGTGTTTGATGCGGGCATCGCGGCCCAGAGCGAGTCGCTCGCACTCGATGGCCAGTTCGATCCCGCGCTGGGGATCCAGTTCGATTTGGTGGCACAGTTGCAGATCGGGGGCATCCCAGGCAAGCAGCTCGGCGTCCGCAAGACCGGCGCAATCATCCGCCGAGGTGTGGCGGGCAATCTCGATGGCCGCTTCAACGGCGGCACGAATGGCGGGTTTGCTCAGATCGGTGGTCGAGGAAGATCCCTTGCAACCATCGCGATAGACGGCGATGCCGAGGGCGCCATCCTTATTGAATTCAATGCTTTCCAGTTCACAACCCCGGGTGTTCACCGACAACCCGGTCTGCTTGCTGATGGAGACTTCGGCCAGCGAGGCGCCCAGTCCTTTGGCTATCTCCAGGGCTTCGGCAACCACGGCCTCGAGATGGGCTTGATCCTGGCGGATTTGGTCTTGCTGATCCATAACTCACATCTGTATGAAAGAAGGAAAGGGGGTAAGCATATCAGACCCCTGCGCCCAGCGGGAGAAGCTGGTAACATATCCGCCAAACGTGAATGACAGGAATCAAGAGACCGATGAGTCAATATCAAGACGACAACGAGTTCGAAGACTGGGGCCCCAGCAAGAGCCAGCTCAAGCGCGATGCCGAAGCATTGCAGAAAATGGGGGAAGAGATCGTCTCCCTCAGCCACAGCGAGCTGGAAAAAATCCCGTTGGATGAAGAGCTTGCAGAAGCTGTCGAGCTAGGTCGCAAACTCAAGCCGAAGAAGGATGAGTCCTTCCGTCGCCATCTGCAGTTCATCG
The DNA here is from genome assembly GCF_051920345.1 of Aeromonas sp. 102P. Taxonomy (NCBI): domain Bacteria; kingdom Pseudomonadati; phylum Pseudomonadota; class Gammaproteobacteria; order Aeromonadales; family Aeromonadaceae; genus Aeromonas; species Aeromonas sp. 102P. Next base: position 207,145 of record NZ_JBQBCZ010000001.1, read on the forward strand.
GCCGCCTGATGCGCAGCCGCGATATCGAGCCGATTGCCGAAGCGCTCTCCATCATCAAGAACCGTCACTCCACCGTGAATGCACGCCTGCATCGCCTGGAGCAGTGGCGCGAGCGCCTGATCACCGAAGGTGACAGCGCCCTCAACGAGCTGATGTCCCAGTTCCACGAGCTGGATCGCCAGAAGCTGCGCCAGCTGATCCGCTCCGCCAACAAGGAGCGGGAGCTGAACAAGCCGCCGGTCGCCTACCGCGAGATGTACCAGTATCTGCGCGGCGAGATCGAAGACCTACTGTGATCCCCGAAACACGCCTCCCCTCGGGGAGGCGTGCTTCTATTGATGCCTTTTTCTCTCCACATCCCCCGCCATCCCTGCGCGTTTAATATATCCACCATTTTGCTACCCCAGCCATAACAGCTCATCTCAACAGCCCCGTTAAATCGCAGCTTCAGAGCAGTTCAAGATAAATCCGTTAACAACTTCGCATCATTTTGTTTGACATATTGAACGGCCTTGGCAGACTGAAGAGAGGATCCATGCCGTCGCTGTCCAGGCTGACCAACGATTCTGTCACTCGGCCCGACGCGGGATCCCATGACCATGCCTTGAGGCATGCCCTTGCCCTAGCGGTTTGCAAGGGCCTGCCCAAGGCGCAGGATGAGACTTCAACGCCAAGGATAATCAAGGTGCCCTATGCCAAATCCCCAGCCTCCCGCTCCCCGTAAACCTGTCGTGCTGATGACCATGGGCGCCCAGCCCCGCAACGGCCACGCCTATCAGGTGATGACCCACAAATACATCATGCCGCTGGTGGAGATAAGCGGCTGCGTCCCGCTGCTGGTGCCCACCTGCTGCGGCACCACCGCTCTGGAGCAGTATCTGGATCTGGCTGACGGCATCTATCTGAGCGGCGCCGGCTCCAACATCGATCCAGCCCTCTACGGTCAGGAGAACCTCACGCCGGAGAAACAACAGGACAGGGATCGCGACCTGTTCGATCTGCCCCTCATCAAGGGAGCGCTCGCCCGTGGCTTGCCGATCCTCGGTATCTGCCGCGGCATGCAGGAGATAAACGTGGCGCTGGGGGGAGACATCCATCAGAAGGTCTATAACGAGCCGGGTTATGACGATCACCGGGAGGATGCCGACGATCCGGTCGACGAGCAGTATGGGCCGAGCCATCAGATCAAACTGCTGCCCGGCAGCTGGTTTGCCGAACTGATGGGGGAAGAACAGATTCCGGTCAACTCCCTGCATGGGCAGGGCATTAACCGGTTGGGGAATGGTCTGGAGCCGTTGGCCCACGCCGAAGATGGGCTGATAGAGGCACTTCATGCTCCCGCACTGTCACCCTTTTTGCTGGCAGTGCAGTGGCATCCGGAGTGGAAAGCCAATGAAAACCCCCACTCCATCAAGATCTTTCAAGCCTTTGGCGATGCCTGCCGCCAACGCAGTGCATTGATGGCAGCGAGTTAATCCCTCATCGATTCAGTCGCCAAACCCGCGCGCCTTGAGCTTGGGCAGTCCGCCCCGCTCGGGGCGCAGGGTACGGCAGATATCCATCCCCTTGAGCCCGCGCTGGATATGGTCAGGCGAATGACCAAACACCATGCCGTTGCTGCGGTAGAGGTTGTTGTCATCCAGCTCGAACTTCTCGCCGCCGATCAGCAGCTGCTCGCGGCCATTAACCGTGTCACCCCGTTTGATGGGTACCTTCATGTCGCTCAGCACCTCGCCGGTGGCACACCCCTCGCGCCAGCGCGCCTCGCTGGAGAAGGGGGTAATGGCTATTTCACGCCAGGAACCATCCCGGAATTCGACCCGATACTTTTCGGCCAACAGATCGCAGCCAGCCAATGGCAACAGGGCCATCAAACAGATGATTTTCTTTGAAAATTTCACTCAATCGCACTCCTTTGCCGGGTTCTGCACAGGATAAATAAATTGCCGCCCCAACGCACCATTTCCCCGCGCCGCAGCAGCTATGCTGGAAATAAAACCACAATAAGGTGCTGCTATGGCTGGCGAAAACCTCACCGCGCTACCGACGCTGATCTGGATTGGCGAACACCCGTTCTGGACTCTGCTCACCCTCTCCCTGATGCTGATCCACTTCTGGCGCCGTCCGGGACAGCGACGGGAGCTGCTCTCCGAACTCAGTTTCGTGATGATTAGCGCAGTAGTGATCCTGCTGATCCAGCTGGAAGGGGGCTGGTTCAAACTGCCGCTGCCCCATCAATTGCTGATCGAGATTTCAACCCTGCTGGCCGGCCTGATACTGGTCAAGATATGGGGGATCCTGCTGTTCGAGTTTCTGCTCCCCCTCTGCCATGTGCGGATCCCGCGGATCATCGCCGATATCGTCATCACCATCGGCTATATCGGCTGGGGTCTGTTTCGCCTCTACGCCTCCGGCATGGCGCTCGGGGAGATAGTCACCACCTCGGCGGTCATCACCGCGGTCATCGCCTTCGCCATGCAGGACACCCTTGGCAACCTGCTGGCCGGGGTCTCCATTCAGCTCGACAACTCCATCGCCATCGGTGACTGGCTGCAAGTCGACACCACCCAGGGCCGGGTGGTAGAGATCAACTGGCGTGCCACCACCATCGAGACCCGCAACTGGGAGACAGTCGTCATCCCCAACAGCCACCTGCTTAAACAGCGCTTCACCGTGCTCGGGCGTCGCCGTGGCGAACCCTTGCAGTGGCGGCGCTGGGTCTGGTTCGATCTGACCCTGGATACCCTGCCGACCCAGATCATCGCGCTGATCGAGAAATCCCTGCGAGAGACCAAGCTCCCCTGCGTCGCCAAGCATCCGCAACCGGACTGCCTGCTGATGAACGTCGAAGGGGGCATCGCCCGCTATGCGGTGCGCTACTGGCTCACTGACCTGGCTCGCGACGATCCGACCGACTCCATGGTGCGCAGCCTGATCGATGCCGCCCTGCGCCGCAACGATCGTCGCCTCACCCCGCCGATCTTCAACGTCTTTATGGCCAAGGAGAAGCAGCATCTGGATGCCCGCCACAAGCGCCACACCGCCGAACGAACCGATACCCTGCGCAAGCTGCCGCTGTTTGCCATGTTGCAGGAGAACGAGCTGCTCCAGCTGGCCGATCAGGTGAAGTTCGCCCCCTTCGTCAGCGGCGACATCATGCTGGAGCAGGGGGATGTCTCCAGCTGGCTGTTCGTGCTGGTCAAAGGGGAGGCCGAGATGGTGGTCAATGTCGAAGGGCGAGAGCTGAAACTCGGTACGCTCAACGCGGGAGACTTTTTTGGCGAACTGAGCCTGCTCACCGGCGAGCCCAGCTCCTTCACGGTGCGGGCGGTGGCCACCGTCGAAACCTATCGCATCAATCAGGCAATGTTTCAGGAGTTGGTGATGCAGCGCGAGTCGCTGGTCGAGCCCCTCTACCGGGTGCTGAGCGACCGCCAGCAGGAGCAGCGGGCCCTGCTGGAGCGGGAGGCGGAAGCCATGAAGCAACCACCACAACAGCTTGATCTGCTTGATAAGCTGATGAAGCTGTTCGGCGGAAGATGACGTAGCATGGCATCGTATTGAGGACGTGAAGAGAGAACCGCAGCCATGTTACTGACTACCCTGGCCCTTGCCGCCAGCCTGCAATTTGATTGTCCCGCCACCATCGAGACTCGACAGCAGCTGCTGACCCCGCAACAGGGCTGGCAGGCGTTCACTCGCAATGACGATGGCAAACCGGACGAAACCCTCAGTCACCGGCTCGATAATCTGGCCCTGTTCGACGGAGATCCTGCCGAGCTGGCCCCACTCAAACCGGATAATGGCGACAGCGACGAGATCCACTACTGGAGCCAGCTCGATAGCAGCCTGCGCCCGCTCTATCTGGTCTGCCGCTATCAGAACAGCGCCATCACCCTGCAGCAGGCGCTGCCCGTCGGCATCAGCTACTGCCGCGTCAACCAGCGCGATCGCTACACCCTGCTCGGGCTGGTTTGTCGCAAATAGCGGGCGTAATCCCTTGCCATATATCGCTATTCGCTGACAGCCATTACCGCTTAAGCCGGGCCACCCGCCTGCGCCATCAGAGCAGCAGCTCGGCCAGCTCCTCCAGTGCCGTCAGCTCAACGTCCGGCAACAGTTGCAGCTGTTGCCACGGTTGCCGCCGCTCGTTGAGCCAGGCGGCGCGAAAGCCGTGCAAGCGGGCACCCAGCACATCGGTCTCGGGATGATCCCCCACATGGAGGATCCGCTCTGCTGGCAACTTGAGGGTGCTGCGGGTCTGCTCAAACATATCCGGTGCCGGTTTCATTCTGGCGCCCGCCCCCGCCTTGCAGACCAGCGTGAAGTAGTGATCCAGCCCTGCCTGCGCCAGATCCAGATTGCCGTTGGTGATGACCACCAGTGGGTAGCGTTCGGCCAGTCTGGCCAGCAGCTGATGAGTGGACTCGCTCACCTCGATCTTCGAGCGCTCTGCCAGAAACGCAGCAAACACCTGCTCCGCCTCGCGACTGGCATGCTGGTCAGCCATGCCCCCCGCCACCATGGCGGCGCGGATGGTCTGCTGGCGCGCCAGACTGACATCGTGGCGCAGCTCGGGGTTGGCCAGCAACACGGCGCGTTTTAACTCCAGCCAGCGTGGCTTGTCGAGCATGGCGGTGGCCAGATATTCGCTGCGCAGATGGTTCAGCATCCACTGTTCGGCGCGCACGATGGCGGGGCCGTTGTCATAGAGGGTGTCATCGAGGTCAAACGAGATGGCAGCAACCGGCTGCCAGCGGCGATAGAAGTGCATGGACTCTCCTCTGCAACGGGGCTCAGGGCCCGCTATTCATCGTCCTGCGCATCCGGGTCACGCTTGGCCCTGGGGTGGGCACTGTCGTAAACCTTGGCCAGATGCTGGAAGTCGAGGTGGGTATAGATCTGGGTGGTAGAGAGGTCGGCATGTCCCAGCAGCTCCTGCACCGCCCGCAGATCGCCGGAGGACTCCAGCATATGGGTGGCGAAGCTGTGGCGCAGCTTGTGGGGATGGACGTGGGCGTTGAGCGCCTGCTTGTTGCCCCAGCCATCAAGGCGGGCCTGCACCGAGCGGGCCGACAGCCGCTGCTTGCGGCTGGAGACAAACAGCGCCTCGCTCTCATCCCCGGCCAGCAGCGGGCGCACCTTGAGCCATTTCTGCAGCCACTCGACCGCCATCCGGCCTATGGGCAGCACCCGCTCCCGCGAGCCCTTGCCGGTCACCTTGAGCTGACGGTCGTCGAGCTTCAGATCCACCAGATTGATCCCCACCAGCTCGGCCAGACGCAGCCCTGAGGAATACATCAACTCCATGATGGCGCGATCCCGCACCGCCAGCGGATCCTGCTCGTCGGTGATGTTGAGCAGTTGGTGCATCTCGTCCACATCGAGGTTTTTCGGCAGCGGCCGCCCCTGTTTGGGGGTGACGATGCCGCGGGCCGGATTGGCGGTCAGCCGCCCCTGCCGCACCTGCCAGTCGCAAAAGCTGCGCAGGGCCGAGACCTTGGTGGAAAGGGAACGAGGAGCAAGTCCCCCCTTGTGCATCCGGGTCACCAGAGTGCGCACCTGACTCGCCTCGAGCCGACCCCAGTCAGTGAGCCCCAGGGCCACCAGCTCGGCGGTCATCGCCTCCAGATGGGCTTGATAGTTATTGCGGGTATGAGGGCTGAGCTGACGCTCGACCCTCAGGTATTCGATAAAGGCCGCCAGCTCGTCCGCCAGTGCCGCAGGCAGTGGCGGTGCGACGACGGGAGCTTTGGCGGGCGCCCTGGCCGGTGTTCTAGCCATGAGTCAACTCGGGCAGACGCAGTTGCAGCAGGCGCCCCAGTTGGCCCAGCAGCAGGGTGTCGTTGTGGGGAGTAAAGTGGCCGGGATCCGAGCTGGCGAAGGCCAGCACACCGAGATCGCCGAGCCGCATCAGGGCCACCGAGTTGACCAGCACATCGTGGCCAAACAGCGCCTGCTTCTCGCTCTGGCTCAGGCGGCCAAAGTAGTAATCCTGCCCCGGCAAACGCTGACCCAGCAGGGATTCGAGCTGCTTGCCCTGTGCCAAAAAACGCTGCTCGGGCCCGCTCAGGGCAAACTTCTTGGGATTGAGCCAGAGCCGCAGCCCGGTCAGGCGCAGCCGCTGGACAAAGGCCTTGCCCATCACGGCACTCACCTCGAACAGGGTCTGGCAACCGTACAGCTCGCCGTAGAGATCGGCATAGACCCGGAAGATCCGCTCGTTCTCGCTGGCGATCCCCATCAATTCGGTGATCTCCTGCTCCAGCTGTTCGATCCGCTCGCGCTGACGCTCCAGCTGGCGCTCGACCAGCGAGACCGACCCTTTGCGTTCATGGGGAATGCGGATCCTGTCCAGCACGGCGGCATGGCGTTGGAAAAACTCGGGATAACGGGCCAGGTACTCCAGCACAGTGGCTTCATCCACCGATTGCTCCTGCCGTTTGAGTTCGCTCATAAATTGGTTGATCCATCAGAGAAATGGGGCTCGCTGCCCCGACATCATGGGCAAAGGGGGCCAACGCCCCCCGTACCTGAACCTTTATCGGCTAAACCTCTATCTGGCCGTCAAACACATGCTCGGCGGGACCTGTCATATAGACCGGCTGGCCCGGCCCCTTCCAGGCGATGGTCAGCTTGCCGCCCGGCAGACTGACGGTAACCCGCTCCTTGAGCTTGCCCTGACTGATGCCAATCACTGCCGCCGCACAGGCACCGGTGCCGCAGGCCAGGGTCTCGCCACAGCCCCTTTCGAATACACGCAGCTTGATCTCGGTGGCGTTGACCATCTCCATGAAACCGACGTTGACCCGCTCGGGAAAACGCTCGTGGCGCTCCATGATGGCACCGAGCGTCTCGACCGGTGCATCGGCGACCGAAGGCACCTCGATGACACAGTGGGGATTACCCATGGAGACCACGCCACACATCACGGTATGCTCCTGCGCCCGCAGCAGATAGGTTTTCTCTGCCTTCTGGGCCCGGAACGGGATCTTGCCCGGCTCAAACTGGGGAACACCCATGTTGACCGTGACCTGATTCTCCCCCTCCAGCTGCAACACGATGCGACCCCGGGCGGTACTGACCGCGATGCGATCCCGGTTGATCAGTCCCTTGAGACGCACGAAACGGGCAAAACAGCGGGCACCGTTGCCACACTGCTCCACCTCGCTGCCATCGGCATTGAAAATGCGATAGTGAAAGTCGAGTTCAGGGTCATAGGGCGGCTCCACCAGCAGCAGCTGGTCAAAGCCGATCCCGAAGTGGCGATCTGCCAGCTTCTTGATGACGTCATTGCTGAAAAATACCTTCTGGGTGACGCCATCCACCACCATGAAGTCGTTGCCCAAGCCATGCATCTTGGAAAAATCTATCAACATCGTGCATTCCTGTGCTGTTAGGGCTGTAAAAATTCACCGAACCAAGGGTCGCCAAGCGCCATGAAGTCGTTGTCCAAAGCCCCATGCATCCTGGAACAATCTATCCACATCGTGCATTCCTGTGCTGTTAGGGCTGTAAATACTCACCATCAACCACTATGAAGTCATTGGCCACAGCCCCATGCATCCTTGAACAATCTGTACACATCGCGCACTCCTGTGCTGTCAGGGCTGTAAAATTCTGTCATCTCTATCTACTGCATCAGGGCAGCAGGTGCTCACCGCGCCAGAGATCGGCCAACTGCTCACGCTCGCGGATCAGGTGCGCCTCGGCACCATCCACCAGCACTTCGGCAGCGCGCGGACGGGTGTTGTAGTTGGATGACATGGTAAAGCCGTAGGCACCGGCCGAGCGCACTGCCAGCAGGGAACCCTCGGCAATGGCCAGAGTGCGCTCCTTGCCGAGGAAGTCGCCGGTCTCGCACACCGGGCCCACCACGTCATAGATCGCGGGAGCATGGCCGGCACGGCTATCCACCTCGATGATGTTCATCCAGGCGCCGTAGAGCGAAGGGCGCAGCATGTCGTTCATGCCGGCATCGATCAGCGCGAAGTTGCGGGTCTCGCCCGGCTTCAGGTACTCGACCCGGGTCAGCAGCACACCGGCATTGGCGACGATGGCGCGGCCCGGCTCGAACAGCAGGGTCAGATCCCGGCCCGCCAGCTTCTGCTTGAGCGCTTCGGCATACTCGGTCGGATGAGGGGGCTGCTCGGAACCATAGTTGACCCCAAGGCCGCCCCCCACGTCCAGATGGTGGATATGAATGCCTTCTGCAGCCAGACCGTCGATCAGCCGCAGCAGCTTGTCAGCCGCTTCCATAAAGGGATTCAATTCAGTGAGTTGCGAGCCGATATGGCAATCCACCCCGACGATCTCGATGTTCGCCATCGCGGCCGCCTTGCGATAGATGGCGGGCGCCAGCTCGATGGGAATGCCGAACTTGTTCTGCTTGAGGCCAGTGGAGATATAGGGGTGAGTACCGGCATCGATATCCGGATTGACCCGCACCGAGACGCGAGCCTTCTTGCCCATGCTGCCCGCCACCCGATTGAGGCGCTCCAGCTCGGCTTCCGACTCCAGATTGAAGCAGAGGATCTCTTTATCCAGCGCAAGGCGCATCTCCGCTTCGCTCTTGGCGACCCCGGAGAAGACCACCTTGGCCGGATCACCGCCCGCCGCCAGTACCCGCGACAGCTCGCCACCGGAGACGATGTCAAACCCCGAGCCCAGACGGGCCAGCAGGTTGAGCAGCGCCAGGTTGGAGTTGGCCTTCACCGCATAGCAGATCAGATGGGGAATATCGCCAGCGGCCTTGTCGAAGGCGTGCCAGTGGCGCTCGAGGGTCGCACGGGAGTAGACGTAAAGCGGGGTACCGTACTGCTCGGCAAGCTGTTGCAGCGAGGTTTGCTCGGCCTGAAGCTGGCCGTCGGCGTCGTAGTTAAAGTGATCCAAGGGGGCGGTTCCTTCCTAGAATGGGTGCGGCATTAGTGCGGCGCGGCCTCGGTGGCAGCCTCAGTGGTCGCAGGCGGTGCTGCTTGCGGTGTACTCTGGCTCTGTGGCTGCTCGGGGGGCGGCATATAGAGCGGCCCCTTCAGACCGCACGCGGCCAACCCGAGGGACAGAAGAGTGGCAAGCAGACACTTGGTGAACTGAGTGATCATAATGGTTCGCTGCGAAAAAATTTTTGGCCCTCTATAATCGCACTCACATTGTTAAAAGCAACAGGATAAACCGATGAAGGATCACGAGTATCACGCCCTGACAGACGCCTTTTTCCAATATGTGGAAGACACGCTCGACGAGGGGTATCCGGATATCGACTGCGAACGCAACGGCGGCGTATTGACCCTCTCTTTCGAGAACAAGACCAAGGTCATCATCAACAAGCAGGAGCCACTGCACCAGATTTGGGTCGCCACCCGCGAGAACGGCTTCCACTTCGAACTGCAGGGTGACACCTGGATCGACAACCGCTTCGGCCACGAGCTCAAGGCGCTGCTGAGCCAATCCTGCACCGCCCAGGCGGGCGAAGAGGTGGTGTTCCCATGATTGACCTGCACCCGCAGGGCGCCCGTCATGCGGTGATCTGGCTGCATGGGCTGGGTGATTCCGGCGCCGGTCTCGCCCCGCTGGTGGAGGCGCTGGATCTGCCCGCCGACTTGTCGGTGCGTCACCTGTTGCCGGATGCGCCGGAGCGCCCCATCACCATCAACATGGGCTACAAGATGCGCGGCTGGTATGACATCAAAAGCTTCGAGGATCCCGCCGAGCGGGCAGTGGAGTCTCATGTCCGTGAATCAGCCGACCAGATTGCCGCATTGCTCGATCAGCTGGTGGCCGACGGGTTTGCCCCCGAGCATATCGTGCTGGCAGGTTTCTCTCAGGGCGGGGTGGTTGCCTCCTTCACCGCGTTGCGCTACCAGGCAGTGCTGGCTGGCCTGCTCTGCATGTCCACCTATCTGGCAGCCCCCGACAAATTGCTCGGCGAGATGAGCGAGGCCGCTCGCACCCTGCCCATCTGCTACATGCACGGCATCTATGACGATGTGGTGAGCCTGTCGCTCGGTTGGGATGCCAAGAAGCGGCTGGAAAGCGCCGGACTCGCCCCCGAGTGGCACGAGTACCCGATGCGTCACGAGATCTGCCGCCCGCAGCTGGGCGACATTCGCAGCTGGCTGCTGGCTCGCCTCGGCGCCTGAGCCTCTCCAGTAAAGCAAACGGCCTGCATCTGCAGGCCGTTTTTTATAGCGAGTCCAACTGGCGGATCAACCCACTTCCCGAGCGGGCGGCACCTGTTCGCGCAGAGTGCCCTGACTGCGATAGGGGATCACATCCAGCTCGCCATTCACTTGTACTATCTCGTAGTACTGGGGCAGGTTGAAGTTGATGAACTGCCCATCATCGCTGAACCGCTCGTGATTGGAGGTGTAGAAGCGGTTGACCCCCGCCACCAGCTCATCCTTGTTGCCGGCAAAGTGCTGGTAGATCTCCACCCGGTTCGCCTCATCGAGGATATAGATGTTGGTGCCCGCATCACGGGTATCGAAGAAGAACTGCACCAACCCTTCGCTGGCGTAGGCATCGACGATGCTCGGCAGATGCTGGCTGTGGGTCTTGTCGAGCCGCAGCGGCAGGTGATCCAGCTTGTTGTGGGAGATGTGACGGTAAAAATCGATGGCGTTTTCCAGCTTCTTCACCGACACCCCGCGCCGCTCGAAGAAGATGCCGTACTTCTCGCGGCCAAGGGCCATGGTCTTGACCAGCTGTTGCTTGTCGCGGGCAAGGCGCAGGTCGATACACTCCGCCACCAGGGTCTGGAAGCGGGAACGCACCAGAGAGCGGAAGTGCTGGCTGTAGCAGAACACCTCGATCATCTCGGGGGCGGCAGCATCCTGATGCATCTTGCCGAGGATGGTGGTGAGGGCATCGACCACGGCTTCATCCCCCTGGAAGTGCAGGGTACGGATCTCGCTCCAGGAGTTGCGGTAGACCAGATCCACAGATCCCACCAGACACTCCTGATTGCGGCCGAACGAGAAGACATCCACGGTATTGGCGTCAAATTCGATCACCTGACCGACCCAGTGGCTGGTCGGGTCCATCTCCAGATTGAGGAAGATGGAGAGCTGGCGGATCTCGCATGGTCGGCTGAGGGCCAGGTTGGTGGCCAGCGGGTACTTCTCGGGGAAGCAGCCGGAGAGATCGCGGCAGAACTGGTGCAGATTGTCGATGTGCAGATCCGAGCCCTGATTGAACAGGTGCACCCGCGACTGGGGGATCAGCAGATCGTTGAAGTAGGCCCAGGAGACCAGCTTGCTGATGTAGCCGTTGAACTCCAGCGGCGCGCGGCCAATGATGTCCACCGGCTCCAGCGAATGTTTGTAGAGGTACCAGCCGGCGCGGTTGAGGCGACCGTGGGGCACCTGCACGAAGCTGAGGTCCGGCTCGCTCAGATCCGGCGCGATCTTGAGGTTGATGCGCTGCACCTTGCCCGGCAGGCTCTCGAACGCGGCGTAGAGTTTGCGCGACAGAATGCCGATATCTTCCGGGTTGATCAACTCGCTGATGTTGTTGCGGCGGGCGAACTGGATCAGGTTGCGGTAGCTCTGCATCAGGGCTTCCAGCAGCTCGGCATGAGCGATCTTCACCTCTTCAATCTTCCATTCGTGGCGATGATCGAGTTGATAGAGTTTGTCCTGACTCCAGCCCCAGTAGGAGACCAGCTGGCTCATCTGCTCGCGGCGCCACTCGGGGGAGTGATCATCCTTGGGATGGCTGAGACCATCGCACACTTTGAGGTAGAAGCAGCGGCGCACCAGATCGAGCCGCGCCATGTCGCCGATGGACTTGAGGTAGTTGGTCACCTTGTCCAGCATCAGACAGTAGTTGTCGAGCCGGTAGTGCATCCCCTCGTTGTGCTGGAACCAGTCGCGACCAATCATCGACAGCAGGCGGGTATTGGGATACTCGTGCGAGTAGGCTTCCATCAGCACCGACTTGAGCACCGCCTTGTAGGGGGAGTCGATCCCCTTGTAGAGCTGCCACAGGGCGGAGCCGAAATACTCTTCGGCCGGAATACGGTCAAAACTGCCGAGATCGAGCCAGTCATCCTGCTTGAGCTTGCCGCTCTCGAACAGCTCGTTCACATACGCATCGTAGTGATCATCACATTCGGTGGGCACCAGATACCAGATCAAGCGTTTGCCCGCTATACGCATGGCACTGCGGTAGAACTCGTCGAGCAGCAGCAGGTGCTGGGCACTGCCGCAGCTCTCCCCCTGCATCTGGGCATCGTTGGTCTGGCGGAACTTGTCTTCCGGGATCAGGAAGAAGTTGAGATCGACCCCGCGCTGTTCGGCCCACTTGGAGAGTTGCTGGCACTTCAGCTCCAGCAGATCGAGCCGCTCCTGCGACAAACCGGCCACGTGGCAGACCCAGATATCGAGATCGGAGTGACAGCATTGACCGATGGAGGAGGTGCTGCCCATGGAGTAGAGCCCCTGAATGGCCCGATCATGGGTGGCCAGACCACTTTGGCAGTTGGCGTTGCGGCAGAGGTCATCGATAAAGGCTTGCTGCTCGGCGGTGGCACTGAAGCTCCAGATGCCATGAGGGACATCACCGGAGACATAACCGGGCAGCAGGGGATGATTGAAGTGCAGCATGACAGGCAGCAGTTGGAATACCTGCTGCCCATAGCGACTCATGAGGCCTAACGCCCGTTGCGTCTTGAGACGGGTAATGTCGTCATAACGCGCAACCAGCGTATCGATGTGTTCCTGCAATGCCCTGCCTATCACCTAAGTGAAAATGACGCACCAAAAGGGGGATACGTCAAAAAAGTGTGATCATGTTAACAATGCAAACAGCGGTGGTAAACAAGCCTTCAGCTAAACACCAGATTATTTCTGGTATGACCACATCAAGTATCAGGGGAAATCATTAAATTCCAATACATTCAATGAATTAATCAACACCACTTGCTTAATGAAAATCATTTTCAGCATGCATTTTTGAGCTTGGCCCCGCTTTTGCCGGCTCCGCCATGAAAGCCCGGGCAAAGGGTGGTAATATCGATTTCCTTCTAAAAATGAAACAACTGATTGATATGGCAGCCCGAACCCTGAAAATTGCCACTCGCAAGAGCCCGCTGGCCCTGTGGCAGGCCAACTTTGTCAAAGACCGGCTCGAAGCCCTGCACCCGCAGTTGCAGGTCGAACTGGTGCCCATGAGCACTCAGGGTGACAAGATCCTCGATACCCCGCTGGCCAAGGTCGGTGGCAAGGGGTTGTTCGTCAAGGAGCTGGAGACCGCCATGCTGGAAGGGCGGGCCGATATCGCCGTTCACTCCATGAAAGACGTTCCGGTGGAGTTCCCCGAGGGGCTCGGTCTGCACACCATCTGCGAACGGGAAGATCCCCGCGACGCCTTCGTCTCCAACCGTTTCAAGGCCATTGCCGAACTGCCGCAAGGGGCCGTTGTCGGCACCTCCAGCCTGCGCCGCCAGTGCCAGCTGCGCGCCGCCCGCCCGGATCTGGTGATCCGCGACCTGCGTGGCAACGTCAACACTCGCCTCGCCAAGCTGGATGCCGGTGAGTACGACGCCATCATCCTCGCCGCCGCCGGTCTGAAACGACTGGAGATGGCGCACCGCATCACCGCCTTTATCGAGCCGGAGCAGAGCCTGCCGGCCAACGGTCAGGGGGCTGTCGGCATCGAATGCCGCCTCGACGATGTTGAGCTACACGCTCTGCTGGCGCCGCTGGAACACGCCGAGACCCGCGCCCGGGTGCTGACCGAACGCGCCATGAACCGCGCCCTGCAAGGGGGATGTCAGGTGCCTATCGGAGCCTACGCACTGGTCGACGGCGAGCAGATCTGGCTGCGTGGTCTGGTGGGTAGCCCGGATGGCACCCAGGTGATCCGTGACGAGATCCGCGGTCCGCTGACCGACGGTGAGGCCCTCGGCGAGCAACTGGCCCAGCGCCTGCTGGCCGCCGGTGCCGACGAGATCCTGGCCGAGGTCTACCGCGCATGACCCCGCTGGTGGTGCGTCCGGCCGCCCAGGCCGCCGAGCTGGTGCAGTTGCTGCGCCAGCACGGCCATGCACCACTCTGCTGCCCACTGCTGGAAACCGTGGCGGGCAGCGAACTCCCTCTCCTGCCCGACCTGTTGCGCAGTGCCGACGCGGTTATCGCCGTCAGCATCCATGCCGTTCATTTTGCACACGATTTTCTGTTGCAAACTGGTCAGATCTGGCCACATATTGAGTACTTTGCGGTGGGTCAGGCCAGCGCAGATGCGTTTGCCGCCATCGGCATCACGGCAAGTTGCCCGGATGACCCGCGCAGCGAAGGGCTGCTGGCCCTGCCCGCCCTGCAGCAGATAGCAGGCAAACGGGTACTGATCCTGCGCGGCAATGGCGGGCGGGATCTCATTGCCAGCACGCTGGCCTCACGCGGTGCTCTGGTGCACTATTGTGCGGCCTATGAGCGCCACTACCCCGAGCTGGACGGGGACAGATTGACCCGCCACTGGCAGGCAGCGGGGCTGGACAGCCTGCTCATTACCAGTGGTGAACTGCTGCAACGGCTGCTGGAGCTGGTTCCCGACCACCAGCATCCCTGGCTTTTTGACCGCCTGTTGGTGGTCCCCAGCCCGCGCGTGGCCGAGATGGCCCACTCCGCGGGCTTTATCCATATCACGATTGCCCAAGGTGCATCCAACCAGGCCCTGACGGCCGCACTGGAACTGAGGAAGATGGAATGACAGAACAACAAGAATCCCAGGTAAAACCCCAGCCGACCGCTGCGGTCAATGGCAGCAAGAGCCGCTCCGGTGCCGTACTGGGAGGGGTTGCCATCCTGCTGGCCCTTGGCCTGACCGGCGGTCTCTATCTGCACGGTCACAAGAATGCCGTGGCCCAGCAGGCCGAACTGGCCCAGCTCAAGCAGCAGCTGGCGAGCGCCCTGAGCAAGATCGACCAGACCAGCAGCAAGGATGCCGAGCAGCTGGCCGCGCTGGATCAAACCCAGCAGCGGCTGCAGGGGGAGATGCAGGGTCTGCAGAACCGGGTACTGGATCTGAATGACAAGCGCCCCAACGACTGGATGCTGGCCGAATCCGAGTATCTGGTACGGATGGCGGGCCGCAAACTGTGGCTGGAGCATGACCTCGTCTCCGCCATCACCCTGCTCGGCAATGCCGATGAGCGGATTGCTGCCCTCAACGACCCCAGCCTGATGCCGATCCGCAAGGCGCTGGCCGAGGATATCGCCAAGCTCAAGGGGATGCCGCGCATCGACCGCGAGGGGCTGACCCTCAAGCTGGCTGCACTGTCCGACCAGATCGAGCTGCTGCCCCTCTCCACCGTCAGCATGCCGGAAGCCAAGGCCGAGCCGGATCAGGCGGTCAGCACCAATCCCGACGAGTGGGAGAGCAACCTGAAGAAGAACTGGGTCAAGTTCACCGAGAACTTCGTCACCATCCGTCGCCGCGATGGCGCGGTCGAGGCGCTGCTCTCGCCGCAGCAGGAGATCTTCCTGCGTGAAAACCTCAAGACCAAGCTGTTGCAGGCCCAGCTCTCCGTCTATCGCGAGCAGCAGGCGCTCTACGAAGACAGCCTGGACAAGGCCCAACGCTGGCTGACCCAGTATTTCGACACCGACAACAGCGCCACCCGCTACATGCAAGGCGAGATCGACAAGCTCAAGGGTGAGCAGATCCAGATCGACTATCCGGCCCAGTTCAAGACCCAGGCCATGCTGGAGCAGGTGCTAACCGAACGCCTGCAACGCATTCTGGCTAGCAGCTGAGGAGGGCACCATGATCCGTATAATCATTCTGGTTGCCGTGATGGTCGCAGGGCTGATCTTTGGCCCGCAAGCCTCCGGCAACAAGGGCTACGTGCTGATTGCCCTTGGCAATTACACCATCGAATCCTCCGTCACCAGCGCGGTGATCCTGGCCGTGCTGTTCTACGGCGCCCTGCTGATCGTCGAGTGGCTGCTGGGTCGGGTATTCGGCCTGCGCCGCAAGACCCTCGGCTGGTACGGCTCGCGCCGCCGCCGCAAGGCCAATCAACAGACCGTCGCCGCCACCCTGGCAATGGCCGAAGGGCACTACAGTCAGGCTGAAAAGCTGATGATCAAGGGGGCCAGCAACAGCGACACCCCGCTGCTCAACTACCTGAGCGCCGCCAAGGCGGCACAGGCCCGTGGTGACGACGCCCGCCGGGATCAATACCTGCAAAAAGCGCAGGAGGAGAATCCCAAGGCCGAGCTGGCGCTCACCCTGACCCAGACCCAGTTGCAGATCGAGCAGGGCCAGTACGATACCGCGCTGGCGATGCTGGAGTCGGTCTACGCCCTCAACCCGCGCCACCCCATGGTGCTGGATCAGCTGCGCCAGGTGCATTTGGCCCGTCAGGACTGGAGTGCCCTATGCGACCTGATCCCGACACTGCACAAGGTCGGCAAGCTGACCCCGAAACAGGAAGAAGATCTGCTGCAACAGGCCTGGTGTGGCCGCCTGCAACAGGCTGCCGGCAGCCTCGAGACCCTCAAAGCGGTATGGCAGGATCTGCCGCGCAAGCTGCGCCTCGAGCCAGAACTGCTGGCATGCTACGGCGATCTGCTGCGCCAGCTGGGCGCCGATGGCGAGGCCGCCACCCTGTGGCAGGAGGCGCTGCGCAAACAGCCGATGCCACAGCTGCTGGCTCGCCTGCCCAAGCTGAAACTCGACAGCTACCAGCCGCTGCTGACGCTGCTGCAAAAGCAGCAGGGGCAACCGGAGGTGGACACCGCACTGGCCCAGCTCTATCTGCTGGCAGGTCAACTGGACGATGCCCAGAAGCTGCTGGAGCAGGAGGTGGAGCGGGCGCCGAGCGCCGCCGCCTATCACGCTCTCGGCCAGCTGATGGACAAACGCCGCCTCACCAACAAGGCCAACGAGTACTATCGTCAGGCACTGGAGCTGGCGGGGATCTGATCCCCGGCGAACAGAAACGCGAGAGGCCGCATGATGCGGCCTCTTTTTTTATCTCTTCACCCTGCTCTCGTCAGGTGGTGAGCCGCTCCAGCTCGCCGATCAGCCAGATGGCCTCGGCACGGTGGCTGCCGCACACATCCGCCATCGGACGAAAGCCGCCACATACCGCCGGCCGCTCCGGTTGACCGAAGATCTTGCAGCCAAGGGCGCTATCGAGCTGGATACAGGGGACGCCAGCCGGTTTGCCATCTGGCATACCGGGAATGGCACTGCTGATACTGGGGGCGATGCAACAGGCAGCGCAGCCGCTACGGCACTCCATAGACTCCACTCCTTTGGGACGGTCTGAGCCACCATAGCCGAAGCGGCGGCACAAACGTAGCTGGCGCACAACAAAAAGCCCGACCGCACGGGCGATCGGGCTTCAGACAACACAGCCGGTTCAGCGAGCCATCATCACAGGATGATGTCGCGTACCACGCTGTCTTTGCGTTCCAGGTAATGGATCGACTTGATACGACGAATGGTACGGGATTTACCACGGATCAACAGAGTCTCGGTGGTCGCCATCACGCCATCGCTGGTGATGCCATCCAGCAGATCACCCTTGGTGATGCCGGTGGCGGAGAAGATGACGTTGTCATTCTTCGCCATGTCTTCCAGCTTGAGCACCTTGTTGACATCGATACCCAGCGCTTCGCAGCGGGCAATTTCCTGCTCGCCCAGCGCACGCACTTCCGGGCTGTCACCCTTGACGCGGTGACGCGGCACCAAACGGGCCTGCATGTCGCCATCCAGCGCGCGGATCACCGCAGCGGAGATCACCCCTTCCGGTGCGCCGCCGATGCCATACAGCATGTCGACTTCGCTGTCCGGCAGACAGGTGAGGATGGAGGCGGCAACGTCACCATCAGGAATGGCGAACACCCGCACACCCAGACCCTGCATCTCCTTGATTGCCTTGTCATGACGCGGCTTGGCCAGGGTAATGACGGTCAGACGGGAGAGCGGCTTGCCCAGCGCCTTGGCCACGGACTTCAGGTTCAGCTCGAGAGCCTGATCCAGGTCGATGGCGCCTTTGGCCTTGGGCCCGACGATCAGCTTTTCCATGTACATGTCAGGCGCTTTCAGGAAAGAACCCTTGTCGCCCACCGCCAGCACGGCCAGCGCGTTGGCCTGACCCATGGCGGTCATGCGGGTACCCTCGATGGGATCGACCGCGATATCCACCGCGTCGCCGTGTCCGGTACCGACCTTCTCGCCGATATAGAGCATCGGCGCTTCATCAATTTCACCTTCGCCGATCACAATCTCACCATCGATCTCGATCTGGTTGAGAATGTGGCGCATGGCCGCTACGGCCGCCCCATCAGCGATATTCTTGTCACCACGTCCGAGCCACTTGTAGCCAGCCAGTGCAGCCGCTTCCGTCACTCGGGAAAACTCGATTGCCAGTTCACGTCTCATCGCATATCCAACCTATGGAGCTCGAAAACGGGCGGCATTCTACCACAAGGGCAAACCTTTGCGCACAAAAGTAGCCGCTGCGAGCAAGAATGTAGCCAATTCATCCAATTGCAACCCAATTGCCATCGACTTTTCATCCAACTGTCACCCCGCTGTCATCCCTGCTGCCTAGCATGACCCCGTTTTCAAAACAAAAGCTTGCAACACCACAAGGGATTAAGATGAAAAAGCTGACTGTAGTGGCACTGGCTCTCACCGCAGCCTTCCAGGCTCAAGCCGTTGAAGTGTACAAAAATGACACCTCCATGCTGGATCTCTATGGCCGCGTCTATGCGGGTCACTTCTTCGGTGACAAGAAGGAAGGGGTCGATACAACAAACCCGAATACTATCAATGGCACCAAGGATTACAGCGCCAAGCAAGGGGCCAACCAGTTTGTCCGTTTCGGCGCCAAGGCCGAGACCCAGATCCAGAGCGGTCTGAAAGCATTGGCCCAGTACGAAGTGCAAATGTACATCAACGACAGCGAAAAGACCTTGGGTAAAGATGGAAGCACAGACAACCTGCGCACCCGTCTGGCCTTTGCCGGCGTCGGCGCTGACTGGGGTACCGTGACTTTCGGTCGCCAGAAAGGGGCCCCTGGCTTCCTGGCCGACTGGACTGATGTCTCCCTCTCCGACGGCTACGGCAACGAAGCGCTGGGCGCCAAGACCGACACCTTCGCCACCAACCGCGCCGGTTCTGTGTTGAAGTATTCCGGCCTGTTCAATGGCTTCCAGTTTGATGCCAGCTACAAATTTGATGGCGGCCAAGAAGAAGACAAGAGCAGCAACAAGATCTCCGCCGCAGACCCAGCCTATGGTGCAGCAGTGGCTTATACCTTCCCGTTCAATCTGTCACTGGGTACCGCCTACAACGTTGGCCAACGTCAGGAAAAGAATACCGAAGACGCAAAGCTATGGCTGATCTCAGCCAAGTTCGACAACAAGGCAGCCTATGCGGCTCTGAGCTATGCCGATGGCTCTGACTTTGTCCAAAGTGGCACCGATCATACCGGCTGGGAAGCCGCGCTGGGCTACAACTTCGAGAACGGCTTCGGTCTGATGGCCCTGTGGAACAAACAGGAGCAGGAAGTCACTGGCGGCACGAAAACCGATGCCATTGACTACTACACCCTGGGTGCCCAGTACAAATTCAATAAGAACCTGCGGGTGATTGGCGAGTACCGTATCAACAATCTGGACAGCGTAGCCGGCAAAGCGACTGCCAACAAGGATGACTTCCAGCTGGCTGCCCGCTACGACTTCTAATCGAGGTTTTGCGGATCCCCAAAGCGCGATGGCTTGCCATCGCGCTTTTTGCTGAGCGTCGCTCACGACCGGAGAAAGTGGCCTAGGCTCAACAGTAGATGTATCGCCGGAGAGATGATCATGGTCAGGCTGCTTTTCGTCCTGCTGTTGCTGCTGGCTCTTCCCGCTCACGCCCTCTCTATCGCCATGGTGCTGTGGCGCGGTGAAACCGCAGCCGAAGCGGGCTTTCGAGCAGAGCTGACCCGCCTTGGCTATCAGGCCACCATCACCACCTATAACGCCGATCAGGATCGTACGGCGCTGGCAACCATGCTGCGCCAGCAGATGCTGCCGAAACTGGCCGAATACGACTACATCTACACCTTTGGCACCACCGCCACCACCATGACAAAGAGTCTGGTAGCCAACCGCAAGCCTCTGATTTTCAATGTGGTATCCGACCCGGTCGGGGCAGACATCCTCTCGGAAGACAAAGCCCAGAACAGCATGGTGGCCGGGGTAAGCAACATGGTGCCGATGGCACTGCAACTGGCCAACGCCAGCGAGCATCTGGCCACCGGCAAACGGCTGCTGCTACCCTTCAACCCCCGTGAGCAGAACACCCTGCTGGTGGCCGATATGTTGCTCAATGAAGCGAAACGCTATCAGTGGCAGATGGTCACCTGGCGAATGGCCCCTGACCCACGGCGGCTGGACAACGAACTGAAGCGGCTGCAACAGGATGCCAAAAACGACATCGTCTTTCTGGCCGCAGACAGCTATCTGCTCTCCATCGCCCCCCGTTTGCTAAATGCACTCAACGAAGCGGCCATCCCTACCATCTGCAGTGCCGAGCTGTTCGTTGAACACGGCTGCAGCGTTGGCACCATCAGCAGCTACGAGGCGCTGGGCAAGATGGCCGCCGGGATCATCCACCGCCACCAGCAGGGAACAGCACTGCAGGATATACCGCTGCAGACCGATCCCCATCCCAAACTGGTGTTGGGGCAACTGGGTAACGCCACCACACAGGAGGCGAGCCCCGCAAAGCCGAAGCCTTGATAAAGATCTCGGCCAATCAGGCTCCGGGCGGGTATGCTGTTGACCCCCATCGCCCGAGAGCCCTTTTCCATGAGCACCACCGTCTTTTTTGCCGTTCTGCTGGCAGCCCTGCTTCACGCCAGCTGGAATGCGCTGGTCAAAATTGGCGAAGAGCGGCTGGTGGGCGTGTCACTGGTGGCGATCTTCTCAGGTCTTATCGCCGCCGTGGCGCTGCTGCCCATGGGGCTTCCCTCTGCTGCCGAGCTGCCCTGGCTCGGCCTCTCAGTCCTGCTACATATCGGTTACTGCCTGTTTCTCAGCCATGCCTACAATCAGGGCGATTTTGGCCAGATCTATCCGCTGGCCCGTGGCAGTGCCCCGCTGCTTGCCATGGTGTTAAGTGCCCTGCTGCTGGGGGACTACCCCGGTTACGGCGGCATCGTCGGCGCCTGCGTGCTGATCATGGGGGTCTTGCTGATGGCCTGGCGAGGTGGGCAGCAGCGCCTTGACAGCAAAGCGGTTCGGGCAGCACTGATCACGGCCATGTTCACGGCGACCTATACCCTCTCGGATGGGGCCGGCGCCCGCGCAGGGGGTGAACCGGTACGCTACACCCTCTGGCTCTTTGCCTGTACCGGGCTGGCGATGCTGCTGGTGCTGCTCGTCCACCAGAAGCGCAAGGCATGGCGCCAGATCCGTCAATATGCACTGGTTGGCGCCGCAGGTGGGGCTATGTCACTGCTCGCCTACGGGATTGTTATCTGGGCCATGACCCAAGCCCCCATTGGCGTGGTCGCGGCTCTGCGCGAAAGCAGTGTGCTGTTTGCCATGCTGCTCTCGGTCTGGCTGCTGAAAGAGCCGCTCGGGCGCATGCGGCTGACGGCGGCGGCCATTATTACCGGCGGCGTGCTACTGACCCGGCTGGGAGGATAAGCGCTGTCGCCATTGGTGCGTATTTATCAGGCAGGATGGCGTAATTCACTCCACCAAATATGCCGAATACGAATAATGGAAATAAGTGTCGGCCCGGGCGTAAATGTTTACATCCGCAACGTATCAATTAACTGGCAGGTCTGTTTATTTCAACCACAGCTTCGGGAATTCAGATAATAAGTGCGACACTCATGGATGAATGGCGAGAGGTGGCCAACTGCTGATTGGTGGTACCCTTCTGCTCGCCAAAGTAAAAGCAGTATCACCATGAGCTATCAGCAGTTGACCGAGGGGCAACGATACCAGTTATCGGTGCTTCGCGCACAGGGGATGTCCATCCTTGCCACCGCACGCGCCATTGGCGTTCATCGCTCCACCCTCTACCGGGAGCTGCGTCGTAACGCCGGGCCGCAGGGCTACCAGCCAGACAATGCGCATCAGCACGCCACCCACCGACGGGCCAGTGCGGCCAAATCTCGGCTATCTGCCGATGTCATCCAGTTTGTCGAGCTGACACTCGCCTGGTGGTGGAGCCCGGAGCAGATAAGCGCGGTGGGCAAGCAGATAGGCCTCATGGTGAGTCACGAGTGGATATACCGCCATGTGGCCGCCGACAAAGCCCGGGGTGGCCAGTTGTACCGCCATCTGCGCCAGGGCCACAAGCGCTACCGCAAGGGGGCGAGCAGCCTGCGTTCTCCCATCAAGGAAGCCCGCTCTATTGATGAACGGCCGGCTATCGTCGATAGCCGGGAGCGGCTCGGTGATTGGGAGGCGGACACGGTGCTGGGCAAGCAAGGCACAGGTGCACTGGTCACCCTGGTGGAGCGCAAGAGCCGGCTCTATCTGGTCAAGCGGGTCGCGAGCAAACAGGCTGGGGTGGTGCGGGATGCGATAATCGAGATGTTAACGCCCTACATCGAGCAGGTGCATACCATCACCTTTGACAACGGCGGCGAGTTTGCCGAACACAAGGCGATAGAGGAAGCGCTGGGTGCCGAGACTTACTTTGCGCACCCTTACTCTTCGTGGGAGCGCGGTCTGAACGAGAACAGCAATGGGCTGTTGAGGCAGTTTATCCCAAAGGGAACAGACCTGAGAGAGGTCACGGACGAGGATGTCAGGAGAGCGGAGCAGTGGCTCAACCTACGACCTCGGAAATGTCTCGGATTCAGGCAGCCTGTCAAGGTATTCGAAGAGTACCGTCAGGCGGCATAGGCGAGTGTCGCACTTCGAAGTTGAATTCGCGCTTCATTCGGGAAACTTACCTGCCCAGCAGCATTAATGATAAAATCGTTCACAGTTAATTTTCGGCAACGCTGACCAATACCGCGCATGGCACAGACCATGCCGCTCCGCCCATACATTCATTGACCGCCTGACGGGTAAGCCAGCCCGGTCAGAGATGACCCGATCGCGCCCGCCACAGCAGGATGGCATGGCGCTACCGCGTTATTAATGGGTCCGGTTTCGTCTGTTTAATTTTTGATTATTTTAAATCCAGCACCATCAGGGAGTTTTTAATATGTCAGCAAAAAAGCTGAAGTTGGGCGCCTTTATATTGATGATATTAACATCGGTATTTGGCGTCACTAATATCGGGATCGGTTTTTACCGAATGGGATATGCCGCCATTCCGATGTTCGTGATCGGCGGACTGTTCTTCTTCATCCCGTTCATTTTGATGATGATCGAATTCGGCACCGGCTTTCGCAAAGAGGCGGGCGGCATCTTTACCTGGATGCGCCACTCGGTCTCGACCCTTAACCATCCCCTCATATGAGCGAGGCGTGGCGCGGCTTCTGAGGTATGATCGCCATCCTTGACCAGCTAATACCCAACAGACTATCCCCATGTTTAACCACGAACTAATCCTCAACCACATCGACGATATATTTGGACAGGACATGCATGCTAAGCGTGTTCTTTCCCTCGCCAATGCTACCCTCGGGGTTATCGAGTCAGGTTCACTGGCCATCCACGCCATCGGTAGTGGCCTCTCCTTGGCCAACGGTCTCGAACGTAAACATGCGGTTAAACAGGTGGATCGCCTGCTCACTAACACCAAGCTCAATGTCTGGAGCCTCTTTGACGATTGGGTGCCCTATGTGGTCGGTGAACGTACCGAGATCGTAGTCTCCATGGACTGGACCGAATTCGATGCCGATGATCACAGTACCTTGGTTATCAGCCTGCAAACCAACCACGGTCGCAGTACTCCGCTGCTGTGGAAAACCCATCGGAAATCGTTGCTCAAAGGGCAACGCAATGCCCATGAGAAAGAGCTGCTCACCAAGCTCAAGCAGACGTTGCCAGAGGGTATCTTCGTGACGGTAGTAGCTGACCGCGGCTTTGGTTACATGGAGCTGTTCGAACGCCTGGAGCAAGAGCTAGGCTTTGCTTATCTCATTAGATTTAAAGGAAATGTTTTGGTTGGTTACCCTGGTGTAGAGCAGGTTCCAGCTCGGGACTGGCTAACGCCGACCGGGCGCACCCGAACCCTCAAAGCGGTGGAGCTAACTGGGCAGCGACAGCCTGTCGAACGGGTCTATTGTTGTCATAAGAGTGGCATGAAAGACGCGTGGTTTCTGGCCAGTAACCGGACCGACCTGAGCGCCGCCAAGGCGTTGCAACTATACGGCCAGCGCTGGGGTATCGAGACCAGTTTTCGTGATATCAAAGATTACAAATTCGGCATGGGTATGGGAGATGTGCACATCAGTAATCCGGTCCGGCGCGACCGACTGTTTTTATTCAGTGCCCTGGCCATCGTCTTGCTGACGCTGCTGGGTAAGGCTGGAGACAGTGTCGGTCTAGAGAGAACGATCAAGGTCAATACCAGCAAGAGCCGAACCTATTCGTTCTTTCGGCAAGGGGTCATCTATTACCAGTTGCTACCTAAAATGAAAGAAGCCAATGCGGTCTTGTTGATGGATAAATTTATCTACTACCTGAAGCAACACCGCTTATATACCCGCACACTTGGAATTATTTGAGTCTCTAAAAATGAGGGGATCTCTGAGGTCTCGACCCGATTCGCCTTTATCGGGCTGAGCATGTGGTTCGCCTCCTACGTCATCTGGATGTTTGGCAAGGCGCTCTCTATGTGGGTGCCCCTCTCCTTCATGCTGTTTGGCCGCGACATCACCGTCATCCCGGTCACCCTGGGTACCGGCATCGACTTTGGCCCCTTTATTCTGGGTGTGGTCGCCATCGCGCTGGTTGCCACCGTCACCAAGCTCATCACCCTGGGTAGCGCCCGCTTCGCCAAAGTGGCGGCCATCGGCGGTCTCTCCGTGGTGGCACTCAACGTGTTGCTGCTGGTCGGTGGCGTCTTCACCTTCGCGGTGAGCGGCATGACCCTGCAGGAGCCCCTCACCCAGGCATCACTGGCAGCCTCTCCCAATGCCGCATTCAACGACATCATCCCCTTCCTCGGCTTTATGGTGTTCGCCATCTTCGCCTACGGCGGGGTCGAGGCGATGGCCGGGGTGGCTGACGAGCTGGAAGATCCGGAGCGCGACCTCAAGCGCGGCATCTTCCTCTCCGGCGCCTTCATCGTGCTCTGCTACATCATCGGCTTTCTGGCGGTCGGCTCCATCATGCGCTGGAGCGACTTCCCGGCCGAGGGGATCACCTCTCTCTCCGCCCTCTTCATCATCATGCTGGAGCTGGGGCGCCATCTTGGTGGCGAGTGGCTGGGACAGGTATTCATGCGCTTTGCTGGCCTTGGCATGTTCCTGAGCTATCTGGGTGCCTTTATCGCCCTCTCCTACGCGCCACTGCGCCAGTTCATCACCGGCACCCCGAGCTACTTCTGGCCGGAGCGTTTCCAGCGCGAGAACGAGAATGGCGTGCGGATTGAAGCCCTCAAGGTGCAAGCCTGGGTGGTCTGTCTGTTCATTGCCGCCAAGTCCATCTTTACCCTGATCAACCCGGAAGGGGCCGCCGCCCTCTATGAGCTGATCATCACCATGACCAACGTCGGCATGACCCTGCCCTACATGTTCCTCATCTACGCCTGGTATCGCTATCGCAACAACCCGGCGCTGGGCAAGGATATGATCTTCTTCAAGAGCGCAGGCTCGGTACTGCTTGCCACCATCATCAGCCTGATCCTGGTCGCCTTCGGCAACGTCTTTACCGTGGTCGCCCCCTTTATCTCCGGCGATATCTCCACCGGCGTCTGGACCATCATTGGCCCGCTGCTGTTCGTGGTGATCGCCATGCGCTTCAAGATCAAGCAGGAAGATGCCCACTAAACGGTAAGCAATGCTCCATGCCAATCGGGACTGTTCTGGTCCCGATTTTTTTAGCGCCGGCTTCCGCTCGCCATCACGGCCAGTCCATAGTTTCAATGCAAAAAGAGACTCCATGGAGACCTCTTTTACGCTCTCCTCGCCGTCAGAGCGCGCTCAACGCCGTAAATTATCAATATCAAGGTGAGAATGATTGTGAAGCGCCAGTTCACGACATATAACTTAGCGAGATATCCCTGTATTTCGTCCGGTAGAGCTGATCATGATGATGCGTTCCCTCCTTCCCCTGTTGCTTGGCGCAGTAATGCTGCCGGCCACTATGGACAGTGCCCATGCCAACCCCTTTTCCGCCAGCAGCAAGAGCAGCAGCGGCTTTCTCGAGCGACGGGATGTGCCCAACCTCAGCTCGGCCGCTTTCGTGGTGGCCAACCACAGAACCGGCGAGGTGATCTCCGAGCGCAACGGCAACCGGGTGATGCCCATCGCCTCACTCACCAAGCTGATGACGGCGCTGGTGGTGCTGGATGCCAACCTGCGCCTCAACGAAATGCTCACCGTGACCAATGCCGACATCGACCGCATCAAGGGAACCGGCTCGCGCTTGGCCATAGGTTCCAGGCTCAGTCGCGCCGAAATGCTCCATATCGCCCTGATGTCCTCTGAAAACCGCGCAGCCTCGGCACTGGCCCGCCACTATCCCGGTGGCCAGCGTGCCTTTGTCGAGGCGATGAACGCCAAAGCCCGCATGCTGGGGATGTGGAATACCCGCTACGCCGACAGCACAGGGCTCAACCCGCGCAATGTCTCCACCGCGCAGGATCTCGCCAAACTCGCCGCCGCAGCGGCCTCCTATCCGCTGATCCGCCAGTACTCCACCGACGAGCAGAGTTATGTGCGCACCAACAAGCGTCAGCTGCACTACCTCAACTCCAACCGGTTGATCCGCGAAGGGCAATGGGAGTTCACCCTCTCCAAGACCGGCTATATCCGCGAAGCGGGCCGCTGTCTGGTGCTGGGTACCAAGGTCAATCGTGAGCCGGTGATCATGGTGTTGCTCAATGCCGAGACCACCAACGATCGGGTCGCCGACGCCAAGCGGATCAAAACCTGGCTGGAGAGCTCGGGCAGAACCACCCTGGCCGCCAACCAGAGCAGCATGCTGACTCACCAGTAAGCTCGAGATCCCCAACCAAGCGAGGCACCTGCCTCGCTTTTTTTATCTGCATGAGCGCGCCCAAAAAATGGGATCTAGTTCCCGCTACAGGTAACACCTTCCGCCATCCCGTTACAAAACGTAACTACTCAACAGTGTGATTCACACTAATAGAATCAATTGGTTGTAACCTAGCAGTAAGAATTTTAGCGTGCCATCACAACCCCTGTAACGACGAGCCACCATGCGTATTTCCAGTATCGAGTGCGGGCGGGTACTGGCCATTCTGGCCGTGATGACCATTCACGTATCCCCCTTCGCCAACCCCTTCAATCCCACCCTGTGGGGAAGCGGATCCTGGCTCTGGCTGAGCGGCACCATCAACCAGTTATGCCGCTTTGCCGTGCCGCTGTTTTTCCTCTGTGCCGGTTACTTTCTGCAGCCGAGACTGAGTCGCGAAGCGCCGCTGACCGTTACCTGGCGCTACTGCCGCCCCTTGCTGCTGCTCTGGCTGGTGTGGAGTCTGGTCTACCTGCTGGTGCCGTTCAATCCGCTTGATGCCGTGCAGCAAGGCTATCTGGCCTCCCTGCGCGGGCAGTGGCAATTCCAGCTCGGCGACCCCCTCAATGGCTGGCTGATGGGCGGCATGATCCACCTCTGGTTCCTGCCTGCCCTGATCATGGCGGTGACCCTGCTGGCACTCTGCTACCGGCTTGGCAGACCAGCGCTCGCCCTCTGGCTGGGTCTTGGCCTCTACCTGCTGGCGCTGCTGGGGGGCTCCTATGCCGCCGCTGCTGGGCGCCGAGTGGCCACTGCTCACCCGTAACGGCCCCTTCTTCTCCCTGCTGTTTGTGGCGCTCGGGGCCCTGTTGCGCCAGCGTCAGTGGCAGCCCGATGCCCGCACCGGCTGGCAACTGCTGCTGGCGGGCGTGACGCTCTATGGCTGTGAAGCCTGGGCGCTGCAGCACTTTGCCGCAGTGCCGCTCACCCGCCACGACTTCCTGCTCGGCTCCCTTCCCTGGGCTCTCGGCCTGTTTGGACTGCTGCTGGCCAACCCCGAGTGGGGCAAGGGCAGCTGGCTTGAACGTCAGGCCCCCAAAGTGCTCGGGATCTACTGCCTGCACATGATGCTGGTGGTCTGGCTCTTCGTATTCGGCCCGCAGGGCGCATCCATCCTGTGGGAGATCGCCAAGGTGCCGCTGCTGCTGGGATCGTCTCTGCTTGCCTATCGCCTGCTGGCGGCCCAACCCCTCACCCGCCGACTGCTGCGCACCCACTGAACCCTCCATCCGGCCCGACACATCGGGCCGGATAGATCTTCACGTTTTGTCTCTTTCTCTTCCGCTACACCCTTTTGCTCTCGCTTCATTACCGCGGTTTGCTGCAATGGTTCTGCTTTTCAGCCGTGCTTCCCCGACCGCACAACCCTCCTCCAATGCCCCTATCCATTTTCACCTTGCCAGACAAATGAAAATCAATATCATTGGCATCCCGCTTTGACGGGTCAGGCTAATTATAATTAAATCAATATGTTCGAGCCGTCAGGTCGACATCCAAAGAGTCAATATTGAATATGCAGCACCCTCACTTTCGCAGAACGCTGGTCTCGCTGGCACTGCTGGGCACCGGCTTCACTGCCCAGGCCACCGATGAAACCATGACTGTGGTTGGCAAACGCTCCCAGCATCAGGAAGTTGCCACCGCTACCCGGACCAATACGCCAGCCAAGCTGGTTCCCCAGACCATCGACAGCGTCAAGGTCAGCGATCTGACCGCCTTCGGCCAACCCACATTGAGCGAAGCTCTGGTCGGCATTCCAGGTGTTGATGCAAGCGGTGATACCCGTTTCGACGGCGTCACAATCCGCGGCTTTAGCGCAGGCACGGATTTCTATCTCGACGGATTCCGCGACGACATGCAGTACACCCGGGATCTCGGCAACATCGAGCGGGTGGAAGTGCTCAAGGGCCCGGCTGCAGTACTCTACGGGCGTGGTAGCAGCGGCGGCATCATCAACCGCATCAGCAAAAAACCGCAGAAAGGGCAGGAGTCCAGCGTCACAGTACGCGTGGGAAGTTACGATTACCAACGCATGGCCGCAGACCTGAGCGCCGAGCCGAGCGAGGCGGTGCAACTACGACTCAACGTCGCTCAGGAAGACAACGACAGCTTCCGTAATGGCGTGCACGGCAGACGTACTATGGTGGCACCAGCCATGAACTGGGATATCACTGATCGATTGAGCTGGCTGCTGCAATACGAACGCAATGAATCGCACCGCACGCCGGACCGCGGTATCCCCGGCCTTAACGGTCGTCCAGCAGATGTGCCACGTGACGCCGTCTATAGCGATTTACGGCGCGACTACATCAACGATCTGGCACAGTCGGCACGTTCTCGCTTCACTTGGGATGTAAACGACGACTGGCAGGTGCGCCAGCAACTGAACCTGATCGATCTCTCGAGCCAGTTCGACAATACCTACATAACCAAAATGGAAGGTGAGCAAATAACTCGAACTCGCTGGCAGCAAGATTTACAAACCCGCAATCTCGCCTCCAGTCTTGAGGTCGAAGGACACCTGCAGAGTGGCCCCATTGCCCACACCCTATTGGTCGGCACCGATCAGGGGTGGCAGGAGCGTTATCCCAAACTATGGAGAAGCCCTGAACTTAAATCTTTCAACCTTTACAACCCTGAGGCCCTACCGACCTATGACGGCAAGATGTCCTCCTCCTCGGACAAGCGCAGTAAAGTGCGTAGCACTGGCACCTATGTGCAGGACCAGCTGACTCTAGGCGACTGGCAACTATTACTGGGTCTGCGTTATGACCACTTCGAGGTCAATAGCCGTGATAACATCAAGAGCTCTGAAGAGACCATTACCAACAGCGCATTGAGCCCACGTGCCGGCTTGGTATGGAGTCCAGTAGAGGAGCACGCCCTCTATGTCTCCTACAGCAAGAGTTTTATGCCTAACGGTGGCGCCCTGATCGGTCTAAATGAGGTTGGAAACAAAAACAACAACCTCGATCCCGAGTTCACTCGTCAATATGAAACTGGCGTTAAGAGCGACTGGCTGGATGGTCATTTGGCCACGACTCTGTCGTTCTACCGCCTCGAGATGTACAACAAGCGTCGTACAGACCCCAATGACAACAAAACAGTTCTCCTGACTGGCCTGCAACGTACCGACGGTATCGAACTCAGTACACGAGCTCAGCTGAACGACGAGGTTTATCTCCGCGGCGGCATAGCTCTGCAAGATGCAGAAATGGTGGAAGACTCCATCAATAAGGGCAATCGCCCAAGTAGCGTATCACGCCTAAATGGCGAACTGTTTGCCGGTTATCAGCAAGGAAAGCTCGGCTGGTTCGGCGAGAGCGGTGTTACCGCTGTGGGTGATCGCTTTGCTGACAATGCCAATACCACGGTGCTCCCCGGCTATGCACGCGTTGATGCCAGAGCGGGCTATCGCTGGCAACAGTGGGAAGCCGAGCTGAGCGCCGAAAACCTGACCGATCACGAGTACTTTGTCAGCGCCACCAGTGCCACCCAGATCATGCCGGGTACGCCCCGTCAGCTGAGTCTGACCGGTACCTACCGCTTCTGATCTCTGTGACAACCACCCCGACTGGCCAGCCCCTGCTGGCCAGTTTTTTTATGAAGCAACCACGATGAAACGCAGAAGAGTTCCCCTTCACAACAACAAATGGGTACGCCGCCTCCATGCCTGGGCCGGTTTTTTTACCCTCGCCCTGATGCTGATGTACGGCATCACCGGTCTCTGGCTGCAACACCGTGCCGTGTTGCCCATCCCCGGCCCCCACACCGACAAATCGAGTGAAGAGATAGTGCTGGAGGCGCCGCTCGCCAGCCCGGAGCAGCTGAAAATCCTGCTGCAACAGCGCTATCCCGATACCTTTGCCGACGGGCGAACCATGATCACCCCGGCCCAGACCCTGCCCACCCCGAACGGCCCGCTCATCCTGCCCGCCAAGTGGGAAATGCGCGGCGTCACCCTCAGCCAAAGCGTGGCCGCCAGCTATGTTGAGGGTACCCTGCTGGTACGTACCAACCTGCAACTGGCCAATTTTGCCGCCAGCCTCAACCGGCTGCACCGCGGCATGGGCACCGGCCTCGGCTGGCAGCTGTTTGGCGATATCGCCGCCCTGGCCCTGCTACTGCTGGCCCTCACCAGCCTGTTTATGTGGACCAAGCTGCACGGTACACCCAGAGCCATCATCGCGCTGACACTCGCTGGCAGCCTCGGTACCCTGCTGTTTGCCCTGCTGGGATAGCACGGCAACCATGTTCTGATGCAGCAAGGTTTGGAAAAAAAAAACGCAATAGAAACAGACCGCTGGCGGTGATGCTGTCAGCGGCTATATCAAGGAAAGGAAATAACGGAGAGCGGGAAAAGAGAAGGGATACCAAGAGGTAACGGGAAGTACTGCCTGCTCAGCAGCAACGCACCAATGCGCAGAAACGCCAAAAAACAAAAGGCCATCATTGCTGATGGCCTTTTGTCATGAATTTGATGGTGCCGGGGTCTCTATCGAACTTGAAATATAACACTTTGTTTAATAACAGATAATTTCAATGAGACTTTCTTTTATACCCCCAAAAATACCCCCAAACTAAATGCATTGTCATGATATGGCATGATACAACGACAGGATACGCGTGAGTGGCATCAAGGCGACTCAGGCAACATTAATCCTCTCGCCACCAAAAAGGCGATCACTTCATGACGGCGCCATAGGGTGCCTCCCTTTGCCATCCAGTTGAGGGGCTCTGGGAACGGGGTACCCTGAGCAGCCCACTCCTGGCGGCGCCGATAGAATGTGGTTCTACCGATCCCCCCAAGCAATAGCTCGATGTCACAGCGGCGGATCAATGCAGGAACTTGCGTGTGGTTTTTCATAGCGCGTCAGAATTCCTCAGTACACCATTGCCAATAGAGGAACAGTTTACAATTCCTCAAGTGCGCAACGCATGTAAAGTCTCAGGATTTGCCGCCAGATATAAACATAAATTCCACTTCCAGCCGCCTCGCAGATATCAAATGCCGCGGCGTCCATGCCCCCGCAGGGGATCCCCCCGGAGGAAGGACCCACCACAAAAACACTGGGGCGAGCTCACAAACCAAACCACTTGGCATCCCAGCTACCGACGATTGCGCCCCGCTTTACCAGCTTGCGCAAAGCCGAACGCTTGGCAGATTGCCCCCCATTTGCTTTGTACTTTTTGCGGGGTTTTGTCTCTGGTTGCTGCTCTTGAGTCTCTGATAGTTCTTCTGACATAACTCGCTCTCCTTAAGTAAGTGCCCCACTTTTACTGAACTGGCTGGGGCCACCAGCGCACGACCGCGCCCCCAACCAGAGGCGCTCAGAACATCATTAGGTCTACAGACCTTTTTCCATGGCTTTGGCAGCGAATGGGCTCATGCCTATTTCAAAGCCGGTTGTTTGCTGAAAGATGGCTCTGGCCTCCTCCAGCTTTTTAAATTGATCATTTGTCAGCAAAACGGTGAGACGGCGCCACTCGTTATGCTTGTGCTCACTTTTCTTACTCATCGCGAACCCTCACCATTCATGGACCCAGTTTTTCCGAGGTGAATTACCACCTGTCTGCATCAGATTTATGTGTCGCCTTACCACGGTAGCCAAATAGCGACATGCTCTGGCAATTTGGGCATCTGTCAGCTCTGGAAATGCATTTGCCAAGTATTTGGCATCATCGGCACCGTGTATCCACCCTCGGAGGTGGCATAGCTGAACCACGGTACGTGGTGCGCCATCATCGCCATCTGGACGCGGATGAAAGGTTGCGCCCTCGATTGCCGCCAAAACCTCACTAGGTAGAGCTGTAGCCTCGTCAACACCCCCTCTCTTCCGGTTGTCCATATCTATACTCCCCCAACAGTCCAGAAAGCCGCGGGGTTAGGTAGCAGCGCTTGGGCATGACACCAGCAGGTGATCGCCATCCTTCCCGACACATCAAGGCGCTCAACTATCAAAGTGATATCTTCATGAACCGCCACAGCGGAACGAGACCAGGATCCGACCAGTGTGGGCGACATATCAGGTGTCAGCTCAGCCGGCACACCAGCAGCCCGCAACACACCATCATGACCAACAACAGCACCGGGAGCAGAAGTCCCAACGAGAGCACGAAGTTCCCCAAATTCATAACCAAGAGCAGCAACCTCACCCAGAGAAAACGCCGAGGGATTACTAGCCTCAATTGCTTTCAGCAGCACCATATCGGCAACCCTGGCCACACCCATTGCAATAGCGGCAATGGTGATATCTGCCAATTTCCCGTCTTCATATGATTTTTGTTCGGCACGGCTAGGCTCTACGCGAAAGCCGAATCCCGGCATGGTGTCCATATCAACTTCTGAACGAAACACCGGCAGTGGGGATTTTGTCAGCTCTTTATCGTCATCCACTTGAGAAAAATTTGCAGGTTCAACCAATGTGAATCCATTGGTACGGCGAGTCATAACCACATCACCGTTACCTATCGGAATTGCTTCCCCTGACTGCTCAAGAATAATGATCTTGGCACCAGCTTTGGCTACACGGCTTGCTTGCATGATTGCAGTAGGTAGCTTGGTTTTTTTCCCTGCTTCTGTGCCTAACGGGATATGGATACTGTTGTCAGCATCCGCGGCTAGGAATGGCGGTAAGGTAAGATCGCGAAGTCGCAAAGTGGATACGGATGCCGGTACCTTCGGAGTTATGTGGCGAACTGAATTATCCTGGTTGTAAGTGACGATGGCGCCAATTTGGCTTTTGGCATCATTGAGTAATGTTTGCAATTGGTTCATGGCTCTGTTCATCCTAATCGCTCTGACTGGATAACAGCTTGCCCCACGCAGCATGATTGTTTCCTCTTGGGGGATTTCCGCCTCTGGTACGACGCAATCAAAAACGTTCTGCAGGCCGGCCTTTGGCTGCCGCTTATTAACCCAGCCGTTGGCTGAGTTCCCCCATTCGCGCCCCCCCAGCTGGCAATCAGCGCACGCCCCCAGCAACACTGATCTAAATCTCCCGACTTTTCGGGAGACATAGTCGTAGTGATCGATTTGAAAGCCCATGCAGATATCAAAGATCGCGGCGTCCATGCCCCCGCAGGGGATCCCCCGGGAGGAAGGACCCAAGGCAAAATTAGGCGCCAATCAGTGGGGGGTCGGCTAAGAAATCAGCCAACCAAGGAAGGTATCCGCTTCGGCCAGATTAAGCGCGGAGTTTCAGCCCTTGGCGGACACCGGTTCGGATGGGTGACTGACGAGTTTTGCGCGGGATTTTGCCCGCGATCATTTGTTGGTCATTTTGAGCGAATAGCGTGGGGGAAACTTTTATGCCGAAATATACCCTACAAACCCTACCCAAGATGAAAGCCTTGATACGACTGGCTTTGCGCGGGGAGGGTTTAAAATTTACACCCTACCCAATCCCTACTTTTAGACCCTACCAGCAACACTGAACCAACTACTTTCCAGTGTGACGATCTCTGATCCAAAAAAGCCATCCTTCCCTATTTTGGGGAATGTTTACCTGTTTCGGGTAATGGTAGGGTTAAGGCTAAAAAGGTAGGGTTTAGGTAGGGTTAAAAAATAATATCCCTACCTCTTTAAATCCCTTATGCAGCATGGCTTTCAGTGATTCGGGTAGGGTTTGTAGGGTTCATTTGCAAAAGTCCTACGTATATGGCGGCGATAAGCATAAGGGCCACACTCGGCAGCCCTCATTTACTTCTGGATGGCGTCATTCATTCCCAACATCGGCAGCCTGGGGCATGAACTGTTCTGCCGCCTCGGTCGGTGTAACGTTCGTTTGGGCCTTGCCCTTGATCGTCCTGCTGCT
The DNA here is from genome assembly GCF_051920345.1 of Aeromonas sp. 102P. Taxonomy (NCBI): domain Bacteria; kingdom Pseudomonadati; phylum Pseudomonadota; class Gammaproteobacteria; order Aeromonadales; family Aeromonadaceae; genus Aeromonas; species Aeromonas sp. 102P. The sequence goes on from NZ_JBQBCZ010000001.1 coordinate 242,090, forward strand.
GTACTGGGTGCCGTACTCCTTGGCCGCCGCTTTGACCGCTCGGGTAAATCCCTGAACGGATAGCGGACGACCCAGTCCGTGATAATCCATGAATGCAAGGTAGAGGTGATAGAGATAGCGTCTTGGCTCTCGCTTGATCTCCGGATTACCTCCCATCATCAGGCCCTTGGGCTCATCGAGAAAAGCCACCAGCCCGCAAAGATCGATCACCGGATCCGTGGCCCGCTTGATGGTAAGAGCGTCTCCTGAATTGCGTTGCTCCAGCAATAGCAGGCGCGCGCGTTCCGGATCTGTGAATAGGGTAAGTAGGTGGCGGATCACCACCGGCAGCTCTGCCGCTATCTTCTCTCCCAATAGCGGGTCTTTGTCGGTCTCTCCCACGACCCGGTTAAAGGTAAAAATCACCCTTCGGCGGGATACTCCCCCATTACGCTCGGTAATGATCATCGGCTCGTTGTTGGTCACCAGTACCACCGCCTTAATGACCGCGCCGTACTGCTTCTCATACTTGCCATCGATCTCAACCATATCCCCGCCAGTGATGGCCTTGATGCCGCTGCCATCGCCAATGTATTTGGATTGGTCCGGTAAGGCGATCAGCCGCTTGTCTACGAACTGGGCTCGCCCTCTGGCAGTATCCAGGGAGGCCATATTGCCGGACCCAGTATTGCGCGGGCCACCAGCAAGCAGGGTCGCAATCCGTGCAAAGATGCTCTTACCGCTGCCACCCTCCCCGGTCACCTCAAGGAATAGCTGCCAGTCATAGCGGTTGGCCAGCACCATAAACAGAGCGGCCTTGATGCGATCCATTTTGGCAGCATCATCCTCTGCAGCGTGTCTCAACCACTTGGTGAAGCTGGGCGCGTGGTGCTCGATACATTCATCAGGTAGCGGAGCTGCGTACTCAATACCATTGTGGTTCAACAGGCCATCAGCTGGAGAGTGAGGACGGAACCCCCGAGCCTCCATGTCATAGACCCCATTGGCAAATCCGATCAGATCTTGGCTTGGTTGCCCCATTACCGGGATCATCAACTTCATGGTCGATACTGCAGCCCCAATCCCCTTGTCACTGAACGGAGCTCCATGCTCAGTGAAAATAGCGGCCATCTCCCGGCGCAGTTCGGTATCTGACAACGGCCCCCACAAACTGCCGTCATAACGATACACACGCTCAGCCTCGATATTTATCGCAACCTCCCCCAAGCGCTCCACCAGCAGAGCCGCCCGTTGGCTGGCGCTCATTTTGTCGATCATGACCTCCTTGGTTGCGGTCAGCCCGTTGGCTTGATGCTGGTCACTCCAATCTCCTGAAATCTCAGGAACAGCTGCCTGCCCCGCGATAGCGGCGGCGGATTGCTTGGCCTTGGTATTGCCCTGGTTGCCGCTCACCAGATCCAGCGTCTGCTCGAAGTCCACCACATCCACCAGTTGCCAAGGCTGGGCATTCTGGCCATAGTTGCCGCGGTAAAGCTCGGCCTTAGGCGCTTGCTTGCGCAATGCCAAGATCAGCCGCTTGGCTTTCTCTGGTGCCAAGTTGCCGAACTGGTGAACGATGACGCGCTCTGTGGCATCCCGATCGGCCATTTTGTAGAGCTCGCCCCCTTCATCCAGTTGGACCGGACGAACATATAACGCCTGCTCTGGCTCAAACTCTGGATCTATCGGGTTATCTGCCGCGATGGCGTCATTATGGGCTCGCTGCAGCGTGGCTCTGATCTCCGCATCTCGGTTGGCTTGTTCACCGGTGTGGATGACGATCACCTGCATCTTGTCCAGGCCTTTGAAGTTGAGGAAGGCACCTGCCCTGGATGGAAGGCTGTTTTGATGGTCGACCGCCTCCACCAGCGTGTTGATCTCACTCATTGCAACCCCCTGTCAGCACGGCCACCAGCTCCTTGAAAGCCCGTTCATCCAATCCGGCTTTCAGTTCCCGGGCTTGCTTGGCTGTCACCGCTACCGCGGCGCCGTTGGTCTGTGCAATAAACCGATCTCGATCTGTTCGCCAGTTGAATGCGCTCAGGCTGCCAACTTGTGAACGTTTGCCGGTGCGTGGGTTGATAGGGCCGGTGAAGGTGGGCTGTTCACTACCGTTTGCCCATGCGAAGTAGATCATGCCTTGCCCCCCTTATTGGTTGGCTTGTAGGGGTACTCATCAGGCAGGTTGATCAGTGTCACCATCACCGGCTTGCCATCCACTATGCGGCGCACACGGCGCATGGAGAGGTCTGCCAGCTCGGCCAAAAACTCGGGGCTCTTCTGCTTGGTCGTTCTCATGCCTTGGCCCTCCCAGACGGAGTGCGGGACATGAATACCAGAGGCAGGCCAGCCAGAGCGATACGGGCTTGGGCTTCGGTGTCAGCAACGGCGGTAATGGTGCGGATACGGCGCAGGTCTGCCAGCCGGCAGGCGCTCGAGGCGATCAGGAAGGTGAAGATCATTTGGGGTATTCCTTGTTCGTTGAACAAGGCGGATCGGGTAGCCGCAAGACAGTGCCGGAACAAAGGAACGGCACAGTGGGGGCGTTTTCTTTGGCTCCCGACCCATGCCCCCAAAATCGGATAGATCCCCGGCAGGGTGCCGGAAATGGGGGAAGAGGTGCGAATTGTCCTTTGTTCAGTCTCTGCTTGCGGGTGTCTAATCCGCCAGCCATGCCGCCACTTGTCTAAGGTGACGACAGGAAAGATCGTACCGTGTCGCACTGTATCAAGCAACCCCATACGACTAACTTTGGGCAAGGCCTCGCCCTGAGCGTTGCGCCCATTAGTTCTCATGTTCATGGCTTACCCCTCGTTTGGCTGGCTGGTGGACATGCCAGGGGAATGAATGGGGAAGCGAGCTAGGTAGCTGGCAACCTGGCCTTGTGATATAGACACGGCGCCGCGCTGCTTACGTTTCAGGTTGATCAGTTCCACCAGCTTCCGAGCTTGGTCGCGGTCTGCAACCCAATACCGTTTGAGGTGCGTTACTCCATCACCACTGTGATGATGACTAAAAAGCTCATCACTAATAGCGATCCCGTGATCGCGACGCAAGTCGCTGATTGAGTTGCGAGCGTTGAGGTCATGCAAACGAGCAAGAGCTGATAGTGAACTGATACCTTGGGGACCATTCTCTACCAAGTGAAGGGCCACCAGCTCGAGCTTGGTAGCGCCTTTGGCTGGCTTGATGTTATGATCCCTTTGCTTACTAGGGGTCGTGCCGTTCTGCGGTGCGGCCTTTTCTTTTTTGCTCATCTCCGCCCCCTACGCAGCTTTGCCTTGTGCGCCAATCCAGGCGTGTACTTCTTCAGCGCGCCAAGCGGTGATCCGTTCTGACAATTTTACTGGTTGAGGGAATGATCCATCTTTTACCTTTCGCCAAAGCGTGGCAGATGAAAAACCCAGATGAGGAAGCATGGCCGCAGAGCGGACAAATCCTGTTGAAGGGATAGCTGGGATTTGGTGTTGCGTGGATTTCATATTGTGAGCCTCATTGAATAGCCGTGATTCGGCTTGATTCGTAAGGTCACATGTAGAGGCGTTATGGTTCCTCTTGGGGGATTTCCGGATCTCGTTCACTGGTGGCTTTTTTGAGGATGTTGCGCACCTGCCGGTCTGACATGTCAAACGACCAGGCCACGGCCTTTTGTGAGGCCCCCCTCTTAACCATGTCTATGACTGCCTTATTCCTGAACGTCAAATAGTGATCATGGCAGATCGGCGGGTAGAGAATTTCACCCCCAAAAGCCTCAACTAGCTTAGTGGCTAGTTCAACACCAATAATCTTGGCTAGAGCATGATCGGATTTGATTTTTTTTGGCACGTACAGAATTACGTGGGTTTGCTTTTTTGTTTTACACCTTGGTAGCTGCCCGATTAGCTGAAAAGTTTTTTCAGTGCCGATAACATCGGCAATTTCACGAAAACTGTCAGGAGCCCTTGATAAATCAAATGTCATGCTACCGCCTCTCTAACGATTCACTAGATGTACGGTACCACCCTGTTGAGATTCATAGAAATCAGCAAGCCACTGCAGTAGTTTGCGGCGGTCGTCCAGGTACTCGGCCCGGTGATAGGCAGCCCGCACCTTATTGCGTTCAGCGTGGGCCAGCTGGCGCTCGATAACGTCCGGATCAAAGCCCTCTTCGTTCAAGGTGGTGGATGCCAGAGCCCGGAACCCATGAGGAGTAGCAACACCCGCATACCCCATCCGTCCCATCGCATAGCTCAGGGTGTTCTCACTCATGGGCTTGGTCAGGTTGCGCTCACTGGGAAACAACAGTTCACAATGACCGGTGAGCTGGTGGAGCTCATCAAGGACAGCCAGCGCCTGCCGGGATAGTGGGACGATATGCTCTGAACGCATCTTCATCCGCTCAGCAGGGATCCGCCACTCTGCCCGCTCCAGGTCGAATTCATCCCAGCGGGCAAAGCGCACCTCGCCCGGGCGGGTCATGGTCAGCCTCAGCAGATGGAAAGCAAGGCGAGTAGCAGGGTTCAGTGGCTCAACAGCAAGACGGCGGTAGAACTCTGGCAGTTCCGCCCGGGGCAATGCCGGCCGGTGTTCTTTCTTGGCGGCTTTGAGTGCCCCTTTCAGGTCTTGAGCTGGGTTGTAGCTGGCTCGGCCTGTCTGGATGGCGTAACGCATGATGGCACTGATCCGCTGCAGCACTCGCCCAGCTGTTTCGGTCGCTCCGCGCTTCTCAACTTTCCGCAGAGCCTCCAGCATCATGGGGGCGGTCAGTTCAGCAACAGGAACAAGCCCAAGATCGGGGAAGGCATCGACCTCCAAGGATTCGATTACCCGAGTGGCGTGACCTTGGCTCCAACGGGCAAGCTGGCTTTGGTGCCACTCCCGCGCCAATGCTTCGAAACTGCTTTCGCTGGCCAGCCGACTAGCAACCTTGCTTTGCTTGCGGACCAAGCCGGGATCAACGCCATCGGCGATCAGGCGGCGGGCATCATCCCGCTTAGCTCTCGCCTCTTTCAGTGACACCTCGGGATAGACACCCAGGGCAAGCGCCTTCTCTTTGCCACCATGGCGATACTTGAGCCGCCAGTACTTACCAGACTGATTGACCAGCAGGAACAGTCCCTTCTCATCGGAAAGCTTCTGAGGCTTGCCGCTGAACTTGGCTTGCCTGGCTGCGGTATCGGATAACGGCATGGGGGTATCTCCCGTCTCTGCTTGGGGGTACTTATCGCATGCTGGGGACAAAAAGTGGACACTCGGCGGGCCTGTAACGGCGCGGGCTGGTGGCCTGAGGGGGTACTTTTTACCCCCATCTGGACTGATACCCCCAGATGTACCCCCGGCAATGGGGGTATGTCATGAGGCTATATGATACGACAGGAAATAACAAAAAACCCGCAGAGCCTTAAGCTATGCGGGTTTCAGGTCTGCCGTGATACGGCATGAAACTGTAATATGGTGCCCGGGGTCGGACTCGAACCGACACGGTTATTCACCGGCGGATTTTGAATCCGCTGCGTCTACCGATTTCGCCACCCGGGCAACTGCGAAGGATTATACGAATGGCGCGATGCCATGCAAGGTGTTTTTCGATTGAACACTCCCGTTTGTTCATTTATTCAACGCCTTGCCGATGCGGGGCCAGTTACATAGAATGCCGCCATCATCTTAATGGAATAAAAACGATGGCCAAGCCTAAAAAAGTCCAACAAAAATCCCCCTCTCCCGCCACTCAGCCATACCCGTCAGCGGGTCTGCTGCGTCGCCTCGGCGCCCTCATCTATGATGCGCTGGTGGTGACTTCGCTGCTGATCATCGCTGGCTTTATCGGCATGGGTGTCGCCAAGCTGCTGCTGGTTACCGGCATGGCAAGCGTACCGGCGGGTGAAGATACCGTCTGGTTGCTGACCCGCCACCACCTGAGCCTGATCTACACCCTGTGGCTCGCCTTCGTCATCTGTGGTTTCTACACCTGGTTCTGGACCCGCGCTGGCCAGACCGTCGGCATGCGTGCCTGGCGGCTGCGCATTCAGAACGAGGATGGCAGCCACATCCGCGTTACCCAGGCGCTGATCCGTCTCGCTACCGCCGCCTTTGGTCTGGGCAACCTGATGTGCCTCTTCAACCGCCAGCGTCCGCGGGCGTTTCAGGATATCTGGGCCGAGTGCGAAGTGGTCGTGCTGAGCAAGCAGGAAAATCTGGAATTGCTTAACAAATAATCCCGGATCAATGCAGCAACGAAAGAGGGCACCAACAGGTGCCCTCTTTGCATTTCCTCATAACCTCGTGCGGATTACTGCTTGCGGCTGAGGATGTAGAAGGAGATACCGCCAAACAGCAGGCTGGGCGCGATAGCCGCCAGAATGGGCGGTACCGCATAGACCAGACTGATGGGGCCAAACACCCGATCACTCACATAGACGGCAAAGCCGGTCATGATCCCCATCAGCATCCGAGCCCCCATGCTCACCGAGCGTAGCGGGCCAAAGATGAAGGAGGAGGCCAGCAGGATCATCGCCACCACCGAGAGCGGTGACAGCAGTTTGCGCCACATCTCCAGCTTGTAGCGACCGGCATCCTGCTTGTTGGCATCGAGATAGCCGATGTAGTCGAGCAGACCGGAGACCGAGAGGTTCTCGGGGTCGATACTCACCACCCCCAGCTGTTTGGGCGTCAGCTCCGAGCTCCACTCCATCTTGTCGTGCTGTTCGCTGCGGATCTGCGCCGGGTCGTCGAAGCGGGTAACCTGGGTCTGCTTGAGCAGCCAGTGGTGACGCTCGAACACACCCTCCTGCGCCTGCACCACATCGATCAGCTTGCGCTCGGGGGTGAAGCGATAGAGGGTGATGCCGGTGAGGGCGCCATCGTTGCGCACCCCGTTGATATTGACGAAGTTGTTGCCATCGCGAGCCCACACCCCATAAACAGAGATAGTCAGACGTCCTTCGGAAATCGCACCAGCTCTAATATCTTCGGCCATCCGCTTGGCGATAGGGGCCACATATTCCCCCATCAGCCCCACCATGATCATCAGCGGGATCGCCGTCTTGAGCGCCGCCATTACAATACTGATCTTGGAGCGACCCGCCGCCTGCATCACCACCAGCTCGGAGCTGGTCGCCAGCTGACCCAGACCAATCAGGCCACCCAGCAGCGCGGCCAGCGGGAAGAAGAGCACCGCCTCCTTGGGCATGGAGAGCAGCACATAGTAGAGGGCGTTGATCATGTCGTAGTTGCCGTCACCGACCGACTTGAGCTGCTCCACATACTTGATGAGCCCCGCCAGACCAACGAGCGTGATTTCACACAGCAGGATCGACATGAAAATGACCCGACCGATATACCTATCGAGAATGCCAAACATCAGCAGAAGTTCCTATGTTGCAGCATCATGCTGATTTTCTGTTGAAATAGCGCCCTTTCACCCCGTTCCACCAGCTGGTGCCCTGCAGATTGAGGGGCAGGCCGATAAACAGCAGGTAACCGAGCGGCACCAGAAACATCCCCGGCCAGTAGGGCAGCCGACCGCTGTCGATGGCCGAACGGGCGGCACTGAGCAGCAGGAAGTAGGAGAGATAGAGCATGATGGCCGGCAACAGCTTGGCGTAGCGCCCCTGACGGGGGTTGACCCGCGCCAGCGGTACCACCAGCAGGGTGAGCACCGGAATGGAGAGGGGCAGCGAGATACGCCACTGCAATTCCGCCATCATGGCGTTGTCCTGGGTACCGAACAGTTCCATGGTCGGCTTGGCCGCCGCCTTGCGGTTGGAACGCTCCATCTCTTGCTGGCGGATCACCAGACCATATTCGCGAAAATCGGAGATCTGGAACTGCTTGCCGGAGAAGTTCCCTTCGTAACGGGAGCCATCCATCAGGGTCAGCCACTGCAGACCGTTCTCATCGACTGTCACCACCCCTTCGGTCGCCACCACCACCGAGGGAGGATTGTTCCCCTCCGCCCGCTGCAGCACGAAGATCTTTTGCAGTTTTGAGCCGTTGTCGTTCAAATCCTGGATATAGGCAACCAGACGCCCCTTGTCGAGCTCCATAAAGCGGCCCGCCTGCAGGAAGGAGATACCCGGATCCGCCTTGAACTCGTCGATCACCTGATACTCGCGCTCCTTGGCTTGCGGGGCGATCCAGCCGGTGTTGAACGCCGCGACCACCGCCGTCAGCAAGGCCAGCAACATGGCGCTGCGCATCACGAAACGGTGGCTGAAGCCGACCGCATGCATCACCGTCATCTCGCTTTCGGCGTAGAGGCGACCATGGGCAAACAAAATGGCTAAAAAGAGACTGATAGGCAGCATCAGCAGCGCCATATTGGGCAAGTTGAGCAGCAGCAGGGTGGAGACCAGACGTGTCGGCACCTCGCCATCGGCGGCGTCACCGATGATCTTGATAAATTGTTGGCTGACAAAGATAAGCAGCAATACGAATAACACTGCCAGCTGGGTTTTCAGGGTTTCCCTGAACAAATATCGGAAAACGATCACAGTCATTCCCAAGTAAACTTGTGTTTTTAGTCGAATGCCTGAAAAATAGGGCCGTATATTGGATTTTTACCAGTTTGAACTGCGGAGCCTGTGGCTGTTCGCTCCGCCTCTGATACCCCAACAAGCACCGCATTATTCAATAAAAGGTGCCTTTTGTCTTTAGGATGTAGGAGATTCCATGGAGTTCAGTGTAAAGAGTGGCAGTCCAGAGAAGCAACGGAGCGCCTGCGTCGTAGTCGGCGTATTTGAGCCTCGTCGCCTCTCTCCGGTTGCCGAACAACTGGACAAGATCAGCGATGGCTATATCAGTTCGCTGCTGCGCCGTGGCGACCTGGAAGGGAAACCAGGCCAGATGCTGCTGCTGCATCAAGTACCGGGCGTGCTCAGCGAGCGCGTACTGCTGGTCGGATGCGGCAAGGAGCGGGAACTCGACGAACGCCAGTACAAGCAGATCATCAACAAGACCATCACCACCCTGAACGAAACCGGATCCATGGAAGCGGTTTGCTTCCTCACCGAGCTGCACGTCAAGGGTCGGGATACCTATTGGAAGGTGCGCCAGGCGGTAGAAACCACCAAGGCGGGCCTCTACAGCTTCGATCAGTTCAAGACCAACAAGGCCGAGCCACGTCGCCCGCTGCGCAAGCTGGTATTCAACGTGCCGACACGTCGGGAACTGACCATTGGTGAAAAAGCCATCGCTCACGGTCTGGCCGTGGCCAAGGGTGTGCGGGTCTGCCGCGACGTAGCGAACATGCCGCCCAACGTCTGCAACCCGGCCTATCTGGCCTCCCAGGCCCGTCGTCTGGCCGATGCCTACGACAACATCACCACCAAGGTGGTGGGCGAGCAGGAGATGGCCGAGCTCGGCATGAACTCCTATCTGGCGGTGGCGCGCGGCTCCGACAACGAAGCCATGATGGCCATCATCGAATACAAGGGTCATCCGGATGCCAAGCCCATCGTGCTGGTCGGCAAGGGTCTGACCTTCGACTCCGGCGGCATCTCCATCAAACCGGCCGACGGCATGGACGAGATGAAGTACGACATGGGTGGCGCCGCCTCCGTGCTCGGTACCATGCATGCGCTGGCCCAGCTGCAACTGCCGATCAACGTCATCGGCGTACTGGCTGGCTGCGAGAACATGCCGGGTGGCAACGCCTATCGTCCGGGTGACATCCTCACCTCCATGTCCGGCCAGACCATCGAAGTGCTCAACACCGATGCGGAAGGTCGTCTGGTGCTGTGTGATGCGCTGACCTATGTGGACCGCTTCGATCCGGAAACCGTGATCGACGTGGCGACCCTGACCGGTGCCTGCGTTATCGCGCTGGGCCACCACACCTCGGGTCTGCTGGCCAACCACAACCCGCTGGCCCACGAGCTGCTCAACGCCTCCGAACAGGCGGGTGATCGCGCATGGCGTCTGCCGCTGTTCGACGAGTATCAGGAGCAGATCGACAGCCCGTTCGCCGACATGGCCAACATCGGCGGTCGCCCTGCCGGTACCATCACTGCAGCAGCCTTCCTGTCACGCTTCACCAAGAAGTACAACTGGGCCCACCTGGATATCGCCGGGACAGCCTGGAAGAGTGGCAAGGACAAAGGCTCCACCGGTCGTCCGGTGCCCCTGCTGACCCAGTTCCTGCTGAACCGGGCTGGCGTGGATATCGAAGAGAAGGAGTAACTTCCCTGCCCCTTTCGATGAATGTATCGGAAGCCAGGGAGTTGCCCAGTACCACAAGGAAGAGGCCCGCCTCTTCCTTGTTTCATTCTTGAATCAGTGAGCTGCGGACGGGAAACGCCCCGCGAGCCTCATGAGGCGGTCAATAGTCCGTCACTGCAACACGGGATCAACCTGATGAGCCAAGTGACCTTTTACCTGATGAGCGAACAGGATGACGCGCAGGCCTCTGCGGTCGAGCGACTGGCCTGCACCCTTGCGGCCGAGTCGTGGAGCGCGGGCCATATCTACCTGTTCTGCGACGATGAGGCTCAGGCTCTGCGCCTCGACGAGCTGCTGTGGCAGCTGCCGCCGGAGCGCTTCGTGCCGCACCAGCTGCAGGGCGAAAGCGGCATGGCTCCGGTGGAGATCGGCTATCAACCGCCGAAACGACGCTACTCCCGCCTCATCAATCTGGCCACTGCGACACCTTTGTTTGCAGGACACTTCGCTCAAGTGGTAGATTTTGTCCCCACTGACGAAACACAAAAGCAGCAAGCCCGCGAGCGCTACAAGCACTATCGCCAGGCAGGCCATACCCTCGAAATGAGGGATCAGCCCGTCCTTGCCGCACAGGATCCGGCGCAGCCCTGACTGCAACCAATTGATCCATAAAGAATCAACACCAGACTCCATCCATCCAGATTACGGCGAGACCATGGAAAAGACTTTTAATCACAACGCCATCGAACAGGCGCTCTATCAGCACTGGGAAGCCCAGGGTTACTTCAAGCCCCACGGCGACACCAGCAAAGACTCCTTCTGCATCATGATCCCGCCGCCGAACGTCACCGGCAGCCTGCACATGGGTCACGCCTTCCAGCAAACCCTGATGGATACCCTGATCCGCTACAACCGCATGCAGGGCAAAAACACCCTGTGGCAGGCAGGTACCGACCACGCCGGTATCGCTACCCAGATGGTGGTTGAGCGCAAGATCGCCGCAGAAGAGGGCAAGACTCGCCACGATTACGGCCGTGATGCCTTCATCGACAAGATTTGGCAGTGGAAGGAAGAGTCCGGTGGCACCATCACCCGCCAGATGCGCCGTCTGGGCGACTCCGTGGATTGGGAGCGCGAGCGCTTCACCATGGATGAGGGTCTCTCCGCCGCCGTGCAGGAAGTGTTTGTTCGTCTCTACGAAGATGGCCTGATGTACCGCGGCAAGCGTCTGGTGAACTGGGATCCGAAACTCAACACCGCCATCTCCGATCTGGAAGTGGAAAACCGCGAGATCAAGGGCCACATGTGGCACCTGCGCTATCCGCTGGCCAACGGCGCCAAGACTGCCGAAGGCAAGGATTACCTGATCGTCGCCACCACCCGTCCGGAGACCATGCTGGGCGATACCGCCGTGGCCGTGAACCCGGAAGACCCGCGCTACAAGGCGCTGATCGGCCAGCACATCCTGCTGCCGCTGGTGAACCGTCTGATCCCCATCGTTGCCGACGAACACGCCGACATGGAGAAGGGCACTGGCTGCGTGAAGATCACCCCGGCTCACGACTTCAACGATAACGAAGTGGGCAAGCGCCACAGCCTGCCGATGATCAACATCTTCACTCTGGACGCTCACGTGCGTGCCGAGGCCGAAGTGGTCGATACCAACGGCAACCCGAGCACTGCCTACGACGCCGCCCTGCCGGCCGAGTTCGCCGGTCTGGAGCGCTTCGCCGCCCGCAAGGCGATTCTGGCCAAGCTGGAAGAGCTAGGTCTGCTGGACGAGATCAAGGATCACGTGCTGCAACAGCCTTACGGCGATCGCGGTGGCGTGCCCATCGAGCCGATGCTGACCGACCAGTGGTACGTGCGCGTGGCACCGATGGCCAAGACCGCCATCGAAGCGGTGGAAGATGGCCGCATCCAGTTCGTGCCGAAACAGTACGAAAACATGTACTTCTCCTGGATGCGCGACATTCAGGACTGGTGCGTCTCCCGTCAACTGTGGTGGGGTCACCGCATCCCGGCATGGTATGACGACGCCGGCAACGTCTACGTTGGCCGCAGCGAAGATGAAGTGCGCGCCAAGCACAGCATCCCGGCCGTAACCGTACTGCGTCAGGACGAAGACGTGCTCGACACCTGGTTCAGCTCCGCTCTGTGGACCTTCTCCACTCTGGGCTGGCCTAACAACACCGAGGCACTCAAGACCTTCCACCCGACCGACGTGCTGATGAGCGGCTTCGACATCATCTTCTTCTGGATTGCCCGGATGATCATGATGACCATGCACTTCATCAAGGACGAAAACGGCCAGCCGCAAGTCCCGTTCAAGACCGTCTACATCACAGGCCTCATCCGTGACGAAGAGGGCCAGAAGATGTCCAAGTCCAAGGGCAACGTGCTGGACCCGCTCGACATGATCGACGGCATCTCGCTGGAAGATCTGCTGGAGAAGCGCACCGGCAACATGATGCAGCCGCAGATGGCCGAGAAGATCGCCAAGCGTACCGCCAAGCAGTTCCCGGAAGGGATCGATGCCCACGGTACCGACGCCCTGCGCTTCACTCTGGCCGCGCTGGCCTCTACCGGTCGTGACATCAACTGGGACATGAAGCGCCTGGACGGCTACAACAACTTCTGCAACAAGCTGTGGAACGCCTCCCGCTATGTGCTGATGAACACCGAAGATCAGGATTGCGGCTTCAACGGCGGCGAGATGCAGTTCAGCCTGGCGGATCGCTGGATCCAGTCCCAGCTGCAAGTGGCCATCCGTGACTTCCGTACCGCCCTCGATACCTACCGCTTCGACATCGCGGCTGGCGTGCTGTACGAATTTATCTGGAACCAGTTCTGTGACTGGTATCTGGAGCTGACCAAGCCGGTGCTGACCAAGGGTTCCGAGGCCGAGCAGCGCGCTGCCCGCCATACCTTGGTGACTGTGCTGGAAACCCTGCTGCGTCTGGCCCACCCGATCATCCCGTTCATCACCGAGACCATCTGGAAATCGGTCGCCCCGCTGGCTGGCGTACACGCCGACACCATCATGATTCAGGCCTTCCCGGAGTTCGACGCCGCCAAGGTGGACGAAGCCGCGATGGCGGATCAGGAGTGGGTGAAGGAGTTCATCGTCAGCATCCGCAACATCCGCGCCGAGATGAACGTGGCACCGAGCGTGCCCCTCAACGTGCTGCTCCAGTGCGATGCCAAGGATGCCCAGCGCGCCGCTGACAACGAGGCCTTCCTCAAGTCGCTGGCCCGTCTGGAGTCCATCCGCGTACTGGCAGACGGTGAAACCGCCCCGCTGTCAGTGAAGAAGCTGATCGGTGCCACCGAGCTGATGATCCCGATGGCCGGTCTCATCGACAAGGATGCCGAACTAGCCCGTCTGGCTAAAGAGGTTGCCCGTCTGGTCGGCGAGTGCGGCCGTATCGAAGGCAAACTCGGCAACGAAGCCTTCGTCGCCAAGGCGCCGGAAGCGGTCATCGCCAAAGAGCGCGAGAAGCTGGAAGATTACCGTCTCCAGCTGACCAAGCTGGAAGCCCAGCAGGCCGAAATCGCCGCGCTGTAAGCGCAGCGTCCAACCGATACAACAAAGCCCCCTGCCAAGGGGGCTTTTTCATATCCGCGCTTCCCGTTTCAGCTCACCAGCAGCCAGCCGCAAAAACCGAGATAGAGCAGACCGACCAGCGCCAGCCGTCCGGCGGTCATGCTTCCTTTTCTGAACCCCCACCAGAGCACCCCCACCGCCAGCAACGTCACCAGCGAGGAAGCCATCATGGCGCCATCCAGCAGCCAGGGGGTGAAGAGCAGACAGAACGCCTTGGGGATGGTGCCCTGGATCATCATGGCCCCGGAGATATTGGCCAGCGCCAGCCGGTTCTTGCCCTGCCGCACCCAGATCAGCACGTTCATCAGCTCCGGCATCTCGGTCGCCACCGGACTCAGCAGCAGGGCCGCCAGCACCGGAGAGAGGCCAAACAGCTCGCCCATGCTCTCCAGCTGATGGACAAACAGCTGGGCCGCCAGCGCTACCACCACCAGCGCAGCCAACGTCTGCAGCAACACCTTGCCAACGGGCGGGATCCCGGCATCGGGTGCCAATTTGAGGGGCTCCGGCAATTCGACTTCGTGGCTGTCACTCTGTTTCAGCTCGCGCCTTACATAGACGAGGTAGACCAGCAGGAAGAGCGGGGCCAGCCAGCTCTTGCCGGTGAAGGCGACCAGCCCCAGCGCGGTCGCCACCAGAAAGATGCCGATAAACCAGCGCTGATCCCGGCCAATCTCGCGCTGCACCTCGCCATCGATGGCCCGTTCGGTACGCCCCATGCAAAGCAGCAGGGTGAGGCCGACTGCCGCATAGCCGATGGTCGCCAACACCAGCGGCCCGCCAAGGGCGGCGCCAATGCCGATCTCCTGCTGGGCGGTTGTGTTGCCCATCAGCAGAGCGGTCAGGGTCACGATACACTCGGGTAGCGCCGTACCCAGTGCCGCCAGCAGCGAACCGGTGGCGCTTTGGGAGAGTTTGAAGTGGTGGCCGGTCCACTCGATGCCGTTGACGAAGTATTCGCAGGCAAGGTAGATGGTGACCGCAGAGACGAGAAATAACAGCAGGGTAATCAACATAATAGATACCGCCAGGCGAGCAGAATAACCGATGGACCCGACATGGCTCGCCCGGCTGGCGTGCATATCGAGGCCAAAGGTCTTGCAGAGCGATAGTGCCTATCGCCGCCCATGCCATGGATGCGAGGATCCAAGAGTGTTGACATGGGCCCGGCCCGGAATGCGGGCGGGTTGCTACTCCCCAATGACTGAGGGGACGTTTTAGCAACTCGCCCCCCGCCTCACAAGGCAAATTAATGACAATTCATTCAATAAGTTGTAAGGGAATGTAACCTCGCCAGCGCCCCTCCCCACCGCCATTGCGCTGTTGGCACACCGATTGCTGTAGGTAGTTCACTATCCACAACAGTTTGGGAAGGATGAACAATGAAACGGTGGATCCAACATTTCTATCAACTGAACCGCCTCAATTGGCTGATGGTCTGGTTGTTGCTCTGCTGCAGCATCATTCTGCTGTTTCCGGCCGGGCTGATGAAAGGGGCCGTCAGCCAGTGGGCTGCGGATCATGCTGCCTGGCTGGGAGTCGGCATGCTGATCGCCATCTCCTACTTCTGCAGTCAGGGCTTCCTGATCGCCTGGGAGTGGGCGTGCGAAGAGTGGCAGGCGCGCCGTCAGCAGGACCAGCTGGCCCAGATGATCGGCTTCCTCGACTTCAACGAGAAGGCGGTACTGCGCGAGTTCGTGCTGCAGCGTAAAAGCGTCATAAACTTGCCGATCACCGAGCCCGCCGTCAAAAACCTGATGGATGCCGGCGTCCTCACTTACGCCTACGGCAAACCGACGCGCGAGAAAGAGGACGAGAACCAGATCCGCGCCCTGATGATCGCCCTGCCCGCCCGACCGCTGCTCACCTACAAGGTGCTGGGACTGTCGCGCGGCAAGATGAGCGACGAGCAGGTGGAGCAGATCATGAATGCCAGACCCAAGTTCGCCCAGAAGGGGTTCCAGCGCTAACCGCCGCCCCATCCGCCAGATGCACAAGAGCCGGACACTGTCCGGCTCTCTCGTTTCTGCGCGACATGATGTACCGCTCAGCTTCCCCTTCTGCGCCCTACCCCTTGAGACTGGAGCAAAAGCTGACATCGTCCTGCACCGGATCATCGCTCATGCTGTGATAAAGCTCGAAGCAGGGACCATTGCCAAACTCCAGCCCGGCAGCAACGATGTCGCCGATATGCTCCTGCCAACGAGGGCCATACTGACTGCGGTCGGTAATAAGATAACGGGACTGGGCGTAACGACCGGCGGGAATAATCTGGATCTCGACCGCACCCATCCCCACCGTCCCCGCAGGCACCGTCACCCCGATGTCAGTGCGACACTGGGCTGGCGGAGTCACCTCGGGGTTATCGTGATAGATGAAGATCCACTCCCCACCTTCCAGACCGCGGGCGCTGGCCCACTGATGCAGCTGACTACAAA
Source organism: Aeromonas sp. 102P (assembly GCF_051920345.1). Lineage (NCBI taxonomy): Bacteria > Pseudomonadati > Pseudomonadota > Gammaproteobacteria > Aeromonadales > Aeromonadaceae > Aeromonas > Aeromonas sp. 102P. The sequence goes on from NZ_JBQBCZ010000001.1 coordinate 258,251, forward strand.
CGGGACCATACCCCTCGCCATAGGGGCCGGTGACACGTATATAAGCCAGAGTGCGGGCGTCCATCTCGATGGTTTTCATGGTATTGCTCCTTGCTGATGAGTGACCCTCAGCATAAGGATTAGGCAGCACAAGTGCGTGTCCATCCTTGCTCATCAAGTGTCCATTCTTGCTCTTGTCGCGGCGAAACTCTCCCGGCGTGCAACCATAGTAACGGCGAAATACCTTGGCAAACGCCTGGGAGCTGGCGAGCCCCGCCCCCAACGCAATGGCCGTGACACTGGCATCGGTATAGCAGAGCTGCCAAGCAGCCCGCTGGATGCGCAGACGACGACACATCTCCCCGGGCGTCTCCCCCGCCACAGCCGTAAACACCCGGTGAAAATGGTAGAAAGACAAGCAGGCACTGCTTGCCAGCGTTTCGATGGAGAGATCGGGATTCTGCTCCAGCGCCCGGATCACCGGGCGCAATCTGGCATGATAATCGACCATACCGTTAGCGACTGGCGCCCCCCGAGACTCTGGCCATATAGAGTGCATCCACATAGCGCCCCTGGCGGAAGGCATAGTCACGGGCCAACCCCTCCTGCGTGAAACCGAACTTGCGATAGAGCGCCTGTGCGGGCTCATTGTCGGTATAGACGGTCAGCTCAATCCGGTGCAGGTTGAGCCAGTTATCGGCCAGATCCAGCGCCGCGGCCATCAGGGCAGAGCCCACCCCTTTGCCAGCCCAGTCATCCCGTACCCCCATACCGATCCCGGCCACATGCTTGCGTCTGGGATTGGGTTCTACGTGCAAGGAGATCTGGCCCACCAGCAGCCCCTCTACCTCCGCCACCAAGGCGACCACATCACTGCCCTCCAACCGCTTCTGCCACTGGCTAAGGGGAGGTGTGGGCAGGTGCAGAGTGCCCGCCTGAGCATTGGGCATGGAATAGAGATCCCGCAAGGCGGGGGCATCAGCGGGTTCGGCATGACGGATAGTAATCTGCATATGAGGCTCCTTCTCGAAACCTCCATCATGCAATATCCAGCGCGGTTACACATCCCCCACCTGCACCCATTTGTCTTGCCTATCAAAGGGCGAGGAAAGGCCCATTGGCCGAGCACGGTGCAGATCCGTAGGCTGACCCCATATCAACAAGGAGAGAAGCCATGACTGACAAGACCCTGCACAGCGCCAACGGCGCCCCCGTCGTCGACAACAACAACAGCCTCACCGCCGGTTCGCGCGGCCCCATCCTGATGCAAGACATCTGGTTGATGGAGAAACTCGCCCACTTCGACCGCGAGCGCATTCCCGAGCGGGTGGTTCACGCTAAGGGCTCGGGCGCCTACGGCACCTTTACCGTGACCCACGACATCAGCCAGTTCAGCAAGGCCGATCTGTTCAGCGCCATCGGCAAGCAGACTCCTGTATTCCTGCGTTTCTCCACCGTAGCTGGTGAGAAGGGCGCCGCCGATGCCGAACGCGATGTGCGCGGCTTCGCCCTCAAGTTCTATACCGAGCAGGGCAACTGGGATCTGGTTGGTAACAACACCCCGGTATTCTTCATTCGCGATCCGCTTAAATTCCCCGACTTCATCCACACCCAGAAGCGGGATCCGCGTACCAACCTGCGCAGCGCCACCGCCGCCTGGGACTTTTGGTCACGCCATCCGGAATCCCTGCATCAGGTCACCATACTGTTCAGCGATCGCGGCATCCCCAAGAGCCTGCGGGAGATGAACGGCTACGGCAGCCACACCTTCAGCTTTATCAACGATGCCAACGAGCGCTTCTGGGTCAAGTTCCACTTCAAGACCGAGCAGGGCCACAGCTTCTACACCGATGAAGAGGCCGCCACCGCCGTCGGGCAGGATCGGGAGACCAGTCAGGCGGATCTGTTCAATGCCATCGAGCGGGGCGACTTCCCGCGCTGGAAGGTCTATGTGCAGGTGATGCCGGAGGCCGAAGCTCAGACTTACAACATCCACCCGTTCGACCTGACCAAGGTGTGGCCGCACAGCGACTACCCGCTGATCCCGGTGGGCGTGCTGGAGCTCAACCAGAACCCGGACAACTACTTCGCCCATGTGGAGCAGGCCGCCTTTACCCCGGCCAACGTGGTGCCCGGTATCGGCTTCTCGCCGGATCGCATGTTGCAAGGGCGGCTCTTCTCCTACGGTGACACCCAGCGCTATCGCCTCGGCGTCAACCACGGTCTGCTACCGGTCAACGCCCCGCGCTGCCCGTTCCATCACGGCGCCCATCGTGACGGTGCCATGCGAGCGGACAGCAATGGCGGCGCCAGCCCCAACTATCAGCCGAACCGTTTCGGTACCCAACAGCCGAGCGAGCAGCACGAACCGGCGCTGAGTCTGGAAGGGGCCGCCCTGCACTACGACTTCCGTGACTACGACAGCGACTACTACAGCCAGCCGGGCAACCTGTTCCGCATCATGGACGAGGGGCAGCGCTCGCGGCTCGCCGCCAACCTGGCCCGCTCCCTTATCAATGTGGAGGATGACGCCATCGTCGCAGCCCAGCTCAAACACTTCGAGCAGGCCGACCCCGAGTACGCCAAACGGGTCGAACTGGCACTGGCCGCCTTGCAGCGCTAAGCCGCAAGCAGGCAACATCTGCAAAAGCAAAACGGGGGCCTGATGGCCCCCGTTGTTATTCTGCTAAGAGTAATAAACGCAAAAACGGAGCCCGAGGCTCCGTCTTTTCAATACAGTATCCACCCCTTACGGAACGCGCTTCACGCCTTCCCGCTCCCTTGCCAACAAGGGTTTGAACCACCCGTTACGGCAACCAAGCTGTGCATTGGAAGAGTACTGCCGATCTGGTGATAAATACAAAACGGAGCCCGAGGCTCCGTTTTTCAATCCAGTATCAATCCCTTACGGAACGCGCTTCGCGCTCTTCCCGCTCCCTTGCCAACAAGCGTTTGTACCACCAGCTACTGCGACGACGTTGTGCATTGGAAGAGCGACGAGCCATTTCTTAGGTTCCAGCCAAGAGAAGAAAGGAGCTGCATTATGCGACAGGGATCACGTCCATGTCTTTAGCTGGATCAAGAAAAGCCTCACTGACCCACGGAAATCGTCTTTTGATCTTTCGCACCACGGGTGGCAGGCAACACCACCGCAGGAGAGCGCCAGGCCAACGGGCCATTGCTCTCGAGGTCGTTCTGCGGGCCGCACTCCAGCCAGCTATCTCCCTGCAGAATACGGGCCCCTTCGGAATATTTCTGATCCGCAAACCAGCAGACCCGCTCGGGCAATGAGCCCAGCGGCAACACCAGCTCGGGACTGGCAGAGTCGCCCACCACAGTGGTTTTGGACGCGGCCAGAGCGGGGGCGAGCCAGAGGGAGGCCAGCAGGCAGAGCAGTACATTTTTCATGAGGGGGATCCTGTTTCGATGGGAGGCATTCTCGAAGAGTCGACCAGCCCCGGGGTTTACTTGACTGACAATCATACTGCCTGCTGGCATTGTGGAACCAATATGGTAGCCTGCCAGCGTCTGCGGGCAGTCTCTCGCTGCCACGCGCAAACTTCCGGTGAATTTGTCACGTCCCGACAAAATATAACCTTATTTATCAAATCGTTATTTGGATATTATCCCAATGCGTATCATGCCGTTTCTTCAGGCGGCCTGCCTGAGCCTGATGTTGTCCGCCTGCGTTGCCCCATTGCTGATGATGAGCCCCACCAGCCAGCTGATGTGGGCCCTGCTCAAGCCGCTGGTCGGCTTTGACCCGAACGAGGTCAATCTGTTCGAACAACCCCTGATCAAGGATCGGATGACCGCCATCCTTGGCCCCAACTACGACAGCACCATGCAGTTGCTCAAGACTGCCGACAAGTTACAGCAGGAGGGACCGCTTTTCTATGTGGTCTCCGAGTATGCGCCCGTGCCGGATATTGCCAAGCAGGCGGGGATGGTGTGGAACTCGCAAACCAACCAGATGTCGGTATTGCTGCAAAAAGGGGATGGCACCACCCAGACCTTTGGCGAAAATCTGGCGGGCACGGCACCGACCTGGCCAACCGCTATGCAGGGCTGGCAGACCCCCACCAACCAGCTCACCCCGGCGGCCAATGCCCTGACCGGTGCGGCAACCAGTCAGAGTGACACCTCCCCCTTCTCCCTTGGCAGCGCGCTGGGCACAGTGACCCGCGGCGTCACCGGCTCGCTGACCAACAGCGCAAGTCAGACTATCAGCGGCGCAGCCTCCCACGCCACCAGACAGGCCACCGGACAGGCCACCGGACAGGCCACCCAAGCGGTGAGCCAAAGTGCGACCGATCTTACCCGCACTGCAACCACCGCAGTCACTGCGCCAGCCAAGCAGACGGTGAGCAGCACCGCTGCCACAGTGGCGCAAGAAGCCACCAAGGCCGTTGCCGTTCCTGCCAAGCAAGCCGTCAGTAGCGCCGCTGCGGCCGCGACCCAAGAAGCCACCAAGGCCGTTGCCGCTCCTGCCAAGCAAGTCGTCAGCAACGCCGCTGCGACCGCGACCCAAGAAGCCACCAAGGCCGTTGCCATTCCTGCCAAGCAAGCAGTCAGCAGCGCCGCTGCGACCGCAACGCAAGAAGCCACCAAGGCCGTTGCCGCTCCTGCCAAACAAGCAGTCAGCAGCGCCGCTGCGACCGCAACGCAAGAAGCCACCAAGGCCGTTACCGCTCCTGCCAAACAAGCAGTCAGCAGCGCCGCTGCAACCGCGACGCAAGAGGCAACCAAGGCCGTGGCCGTTCCTGCCAAACAGGCAGTCAGCAGTGCCACCTCTACCGTGACGCAAGAGGCAACCAAGGCCGTTGCCGAACCAGCCCGGCAGGCCGTCAGTGCCGCATCCAATACGGCCGGAGAGAGCGTCGCCGATGCCGCCAGAGCGGCGGAAGCCAAGGCTCGCGCCAAGGCAGAAGCAGAGATGGAAGCCCTGCTCAAATAAACCGACAGGCCACCGCAAGGTGGCCTGTTTTTTATCCCGCTACCGGATCATGACGTTATGGAAAAGGCCACATAGACTGTTAGGTAACTACCCGCACAAGGAGTGCATCATGCGTCGTCTGCTCCCTGCTCTCGCTTCTCTCGCCCTGTTTATCGCGCTCCCGGCTCCGGCACTTATCTACTATTCGGAGCAAAACATGCCGCTCAATGGCCAGGATAAAAATGGTCAGCCTGTGGGGTTGGCGGTCGAGTTGCTGCGCCTGATGTGGCGTGAAATGGGGGAGCCGGAGCACCCCATCCACTTTCTGCCCTGGGCCCGCGGCTGGTATCTGCTGACCCAGCAGCAAGAGGCTGTGCTCTTTACCACAGCGCATACCAAGGAGCGGGATCCCCACTTCCTCTGGGTCTGCCCCATCAGCCATTCTAGGGTCGCGCTGGTCGGCCGCAAGCAGGATGCCCCCAAAGTGGCCAGCAAAGCGGATCTCGCCAAGCTGCAGATCGGCGTGATGCAGGCGGATGTCGGGGAGCAGTTGTTGCTCAACCGCGGGATCAGCCCGGGCAATATGATGTCGGTGGAGCGCATGGATCAGGTGGTGCGCCAGCTCATCATGGCACGCACCGATCTGGTGGCGGGCAACGAGGTGATGCTGCGCCATCAGGCCAAGGAGCTGGGTTTCCCCAGCGAGGATTTTGTCACCGTCGCGATTATTGAAGAGCAGGATAACTGCTTCGCCTTCAACCTGAGGGCAGACAAGCAACAGGTTGCCCGCCTGCAACAGGCGCTGGACAAGGTCAGACAGGGGGATGAATACAAGCAGCTGATGAAGCGCTACCAGTTGCTCAGTATCCTGCCCGAAACCACTCCCACCATCCCGCGCATCGAGTAACTCCGGCCCGCCCTATGGCGGGTTCTCTTTATCTCCCGCCGATGACGCCTGTGATGCCTCCACCGGAGCCGTAATGAGGTGGTTCAGAAAGAGATTGAACAGCTCGGCCCGCGAGCCGAGCCGCAACTTGCCGTAGAGGTGCTTGCGGTGATTCTTCACCGTGCCACTGCCAATCCCGAGCTCCGCGGCAATCGCCTCGGTATCCAGCCCCTGTAGCAGCAGCTCCGCCACCTGCCGCTCACGCCGGGTGAGCAGATCCCCCCCGACACTCGCCATAGCCTGCTCCACCGCACTCCGGAGGCTGGTGCTGTCTGGCAGCGCAGTGCTCTGGGCCAACAGCGGCTGGCTCTGCCGCCACTGCTGACGACAGAGCGAATGTACCAGCGGGAACAGCTGCTCCAGCCTCGCCAGCTCGTCACGACTGAGGGTACTGCGCTTGTCGAGGCGCCCCAGAAACAGCATCAGCGTCAGCCCGTCCCGCACCGGCAGGATCAGCCCCACCTCCTCCTGCCAGCCGGTGGCCTGATAGAAGTGGTGGCGATATTCGGGATCGAGCCGCCCTTGGGAGACCTGCGCCAGCGTCCAGACGCCGGCAGGCAAGCCCTGCTCCAGCGCCTGCATAAAGGGATCCTGACTGAAGTGGCTGGTGAGGTAGCGGTCAAACAGCAGAGCCCGCTGATGATTGAGGTTGTCGTAGAGGTAGACGGGGCGCTGCCCCACCCCGAGCAGCAGGGCGCAATCAAACGCCACCTGTTGCTGGATCAGCCGCACCAGCGCCGCCGCAAAGGCGCTGCTGTGAAGGGCATCGACCACCTCGGTCATGCTGCGGGTCAAGGCATCTGTGGTGGATGGCTGGGTCATGGTGACACGTTTCCGGTGACGGGGAGCGATTCCCCGCTATGGCTGAATGCTAGCACGAGAGTGGCAAAACTGTCCCTCAGGGGACATATCCGCCACCGGCCAGAACGGCGAGGATGACGGCTTTTCCCCCTGCTGTTGGAGAACCCATGATCAACCCCCACCTGCTCGATGAGCTGACCGAGCGCGGCCTTGTGGCCCAGAATTCCGACCCGGCGGCCCTGGCCGATCATCTTGCCACCCCGCGCACCGTCTATTGCGGGTTCGATCCCACCGCCGGCAGCCTGCATATCGGTCATCTGGTGCCGCTCTTGATGCTGCGCCGCTTCCAGCTGGCGGGCCACACCCCGGTGGCACTGGTGGGCGGGGCAACCGGCCTTATCGGCGATCCCAGCTTCAAGGCGACCGAGCGCAGCCTCAACAGTACCGATACCGTGCAGGGTTGGGTCGCCAGCCTGTCTGCCCAAATCAGGGCGCTGCTGCCCGCCGATGAGGGCCTGTCGGCCCCGCAACTGGTCAACAATGGCGACTGGATGGGGCAGATGTCCGCCCTCGATTTTCTGCGGGATATCGGCAAGCACTTCTCGGTCAACGCAATGCTGGCGCGGGAGTCGGTGCGTCAGCGGCTGGCCCGTCCGGATCAGGGCATCTCGTTCACCGAGTTCTCCTACGCTCTGCTGCAATCCTACGACTTTGCGGTGTTGCACCAGCGGCTCGGCTGCACCCTGCAGATTGGCGGCAATGACCAGTGGGGCAATATCACCAGCGGCATGGATCTCACCCGTCGCCTCCATCAGGCGCAGGTGCACGGCATGACCCTGCCCCTCATCACCAAGGCAGACGGCACCAAGTTCGGCAAGACCGAGGGGGGCGCGGTCTGGCTCGATCCGGCGCTCACCTCCCCTTACGCCTTCTACCAGTTCTGGCTCGGCACCGCGGATGAGGATGTCTACCGCTTTCTGCGCTACTACAGCTTTATGTCGCTGAGCGAGATTGATGCACTGGAGGCGGAAGACGCGAAGCGGCAGGGGCGCAAGCAGGCCCAGCAGGTGTTGGCGAACGAGCTAACCGAGCTGGTACACGGCAAGGCGGCGCTGGCAGCGGTGCAGCGCATCAGCGAGCTGCTGTTTAGCGGCGATGTGGCCCGCCTCGGCGAGAGCGATCTGGCCCAGCTGGCGCAGGATGGCATGCCGAGCAGCACCGTAAGCGGCGAGACGGACCTGGTCAGCCTGCTGGTCAGCTGCGGTCTGGCCAACTCGAAGCGCATCGCCCGCGAACTGCTGGCGGCGGGCGCCATCAGCCTCAATGGTGTGCTCAAGCAAGATGATCAGCTGAGCGCCACTGATCGGCTGTTTGGTCGCTACCTGCTGTTGCGCCGGGGCAAGAAGCAGTATCACCTGGTGGAGTGGCAATAAGCCGCAGGGCGGGGAGCTCAGCTTCCCCGCCCACACCCTGAATCCCTTTTGAATCCCGAGTTGCGATCCCCCTCACAGCCTCTCCCGTCAGCAGCCACCATACTGGCACCGGCGAACATGGAGTACGCCACACAATCTGTTCCTCACGATTCAACAAGGATGCTGATGATGAAGAGATGGCTTCTGGTGCTGCTCTGCACCCTGCCCATGCTGGCACACGCCAGCGGATACACCCAGACCCGTTACCCCATAGTGCTGGTGCACGGCCTGTTCGGTTTCGACAAGCTGCTCGGGGTCGATTACTTCTACGGCATTCCCCAGGCCCTGAGCCGGGATGGTGCCAAAGTCTACGTGGCTCAGGTATCTGCCACCGCCAGTTCGGAGCAACGGGGCGAACAGCTGCTCGCCCAGGTTGAGCTGCTGCTGGCGGCCACCGGCGCCGAGAAGGTCAACCTGATCGGCCACTCCCACGGCGGCCCCACCATCCGCTATGTCGCCTCGGTCGCCCCCGAGCTGGTCGCCTCCGCCACCAGCGTCGGCGGGGTCAACTACGGCTCAGAGATTGCCGATCTGGTGCGGGCCAATGCCGCCCCCGGCAGCGCCGCCGAGAAGCTGGCCGCCGCCGCGGCCCACGCCCTCTCCGGCATGATTTCACTGCTCTCGGGCGGGAGCCAACTGCCGCAAGATCCGGTCGCCGCCCTCGATGCCCTCACCAGCAAGGGAGCCAGCCAGTTCAACCAGCGCTACCCGGAGGGGCTGCCCAGCCGCTATTGCGGCGAGGGGCCGATGCAGGCCAGCAACGGCGTCTACTACTTCTCCTGGAGCGGGCGCGGCAACCTGACCAATCTGCTGGATCCGGTGGATCCTGCGCTGGCGCTGACCGGCGCCTTCTTCAAGGAGCCCAATGATGGACTGGTCGGGGTCTGCAGCAGCCACCTCGGCAAGGTGATCGGCACCGACTACCGGATGAACCATCTGGATGAGGTGAACCAGTCCTTCGGCATCCACCATCTGTTCGAGACCGATCCGGTCACCCTCTATCGCCAGCATGCCAACCGTCTCAAGGAGCTGGGACTATGAAGATAGCCACCCTGCTCGTCGTGCCCTGCGCCATCACCCTTCTGCTTGGCGGGGTGTTGCTCTGGCCCACAGCACCGACGGCAGACGCATCCCCCGCTCAAGCCAGCCAGCATGCACAGAGCCACCCGCACGATCCCGAGCAGGAGGCCGCCGATGCCCTGCAGGCGCGCTATCGCACCTTTGTCTCCGCCCAGAGCAGCCTGACGGTGCCCACCGAAATCTCCCTCGCCAGCTTGCAGATCCTGTTTGACGAGCGGGAGCAACTGCGCCAGCAGAGCTTTACCCCGGCCGAGCAGGCCCAGCTGTTTGCCGAGGATCGACTGATGGAGCAGCTGACCCTGCGCCGCAGGGCGCTGGCGGAAGCAAGAGACAGCGACAAGTCGCAGCTGGCCAGCGAGCTGGATCTCTGGCTGGCGGAGCAACCGGGCTGGTTTCGCGAGGCGGAGGCCAACAGCCGCCTGCTTGAGGAGTTGCAAGAGCTGGCGCAGATGGACCCGGCCAAACGGGAGGCTCTGCTGCTGGAGACGGGGGGGCCGGAAGCGGTGGATCGGATGCGCCAGCTGGAGCAGAACCGGCAGGGGTTCGAGGAGCAGCTCAGCGGCTTTCTGGCCGAGCTCAGACAACTGCCGAACGAGGCCCGGGCCGAACAGCAGCAGGAGCTGCTGGCCCGCTGGTTCGAGCCCGGACAGTGGCGCCGGGTCGAGGCGCTCACCCGGCTCAAGCTGGGGGAGCCACAAGCCGAATGAGAAGGGGGCCCGTGATGGGCCCCCTTGCTATTGTACTTATTGCGGCTTGTTGGCACCCGGCAGCGGCTGCCAGGTGAGGCGGGTTACCTGAGTGCCCTGCACCTCGCACTTGAGGCTCAGCTCCTGCCACCCCTTCTCCTGACGCAGGGAGACCTCCCCCTCGATCCCCTGCTCGCCAATCTTCAGCTTATCCTGCTCGAAGATCACCTTGTCGCCGTGGGCGAGATCCATCAGTTTACCGTTGCAGAGCCAGTTAGCGAGATCCGCCCCCTTCAGCTTGACGCCCCCCTTGGCCGCCTTCTGTTCGGCCGCGCTCACCACAAACAGCTTGCTCAGCTCGGCGGCCCGCTTGGTGAGCCACTCCTGACGCTGCTGCATGCTCATCTTGCTGACGAACTCGGCGGGCTGACCCTTCTCGTCCAGCCACTGGGTCAGCTTGCCGCTGTCATCAAAGGCGAACTGGGCGGCGGGCTCTTTGACCCCGAACAGCTTGCCGCCCTTGAAGTAGTAGCGGCTCTCCCCTTCCAGCTTGCCCAGCTCGTTCATGATGGGCACGGCGATGATGACGGGGGCGCCATCGATCCAGGCCTTGATATCGACGCCGTCATGGCTGAATTGACGGGTATCGAGGGCGCTCTCGGCCCCCTTCTCCATCAGGGTAAACTGCTCGGCGAGAGAAGCGGCCAGAGAAGGGAGGGAGCAGAATCCCAGGGTCAGCGCGATCGCTGTGTTGCGCATTGAGTTGTACATAGCACTCCTGTGATGGGCCATCCGGCCCGTGGTTAACTCTCTGTCAGCCAGGCCCGCAGCCCTTCCCGGTGAGCATCGCTCAGGGGCAGGGATTGGCGGGCCCGGTAGTCAAAATGGATCAGGGTCGTTTCGGCGGTGACGGCCAGTTCGCCGCCCTGCCAGGCCTCCTGCCAGACCGTAAATGAGCTGGTGCCGATGCGGCGTACGCCGGTCTTGATGGTGACCGGCTGGCCGTAGAACAGCTCCCGTTTGAACTGCACTGTGTAGCCCGCGATGATCAGATGCCAGTTATGCACATCCAGATCGGGGGAGAAGATCCGGAACAGGGGATCTCGCGCCGATTCGAACCAGACCGCCGGCACCGTATTGTTGATATGGCCGAGGGCATCCGTCTCCTGAAAGCGGGGTTGGATCTGCATTTCCAGCATGGGTTGACTCCTTGTCTCTTTGTTTCTGTCCTTGTCCGTTCATGGGACATCAGTGACCAATGGGTGGCAGCCGGGCATCACCAGCGGATCAGCATGTTACATGATACTGCTGGGCCAAGGACAGGGATGCCAGCGGCCCTGCGATACCGGCCAGCAGGTGTCGCAGCGCGGCGGATTGTAGGGCTGCACAGAAAAGCGGGCAGTAAAAAGCCCCGCACATCTTGGCTGTGCGGGGCTGGTGCAGATAACCAAACGGCTTGGGGACTAGCCGAGCAGATCGAAGCGATCCGCATTCATCACCTTGTTCCAGGCGGTGATGAAGTCACAGACAAACTTCTCCTTGTTGTCATCCTGGGCATAGACCTCGGCATAGGCGCGCAGCACCGAGTTGGAGCCGAACACCAGATCCACCCGGGTGGCCGTCCACTTCAGCGCGCCGCTGCAGCGATCGCGGATCTCGTAGAGATTGCTCGCTTTCGGTAGCCACTGGTAGCCCATGTCGGTCAGGTTGACGAAGAAGTCGTTGCTGAGTACCCCGACCCGATCGGTAAAGACCCCGTGCCCGGTACCGCCGTGGTTGGTGCCGAGCACCCGCATCCCGCCGACCAGCGCCGTCATCTCGCAGGCGGTGAGCCCCATCAGCTGGGCGCGATCCAGCAGCAGCTCCTCCGCCGTCACCACATAGTCCTGCTTCAGCCAGTTGCGGAAGCCGTCGGCCAACGGTTCCAACACCTCGAACGAGGCCACATCGGTCTGGGCCTGAGTGGCGTCCCCCCGGCCCGGCGCAAACGGCACGCTCACCGTCACCCCGGCGGCCTGCGCAGCCTGCTCGATGGCGAGGTTGCCCCCCAGCACGATGAGATCCGCGACGCTGACACCACACTCGGCCGCCAGCTTGTCATAGACCGCCAGCACCTTCGCCAGCCGCGCCGGTTCGTTGCCCGGCCAATCCTTCTGCGGCGCCAGCCGGATGCGGGCACCGTTGGCACCGCCCCGCTTGTCGGAGCCTCTGAAGGTACGGGCACTATCCCAGGCGGTACTCACCCGCTCGCTGATGGAGAGGCCGCTGGCGGCAATCCTGGCCTTGACCGCCGCCACGTCATAATCGGCACGTCCGGCAGGCACCGGATCCTGCCAGATCAGATCTTCTGTCGGCACATAGGGGCCGACATAGCGGCTCTTCGGCCCCATATCCCTGTGGGTCAGCTTGAACCAGGCGCGGGCAAAGGCGTCGGAGAAGGCCGCCGGATCATCGCGGAAGCGCTCGGCAATCTTGCGATACTCGGGGTCGAATTTGAGCGCCATGTCGGCATCCGTCATCATGGGTTTGCAGCGGATCGACGGATCCTCCACATCCACCGGCATATCCTCTTCGGCGATATTGATCGGTTCCCACTGATGGGCCCCCGCCGGTGATTTTTGCAACCACCAGTCGTACTTGAACAGCAGATCGAAGTAGCCGTTGTCCCATTGGGTCGGGTGGGTGGTCCAGGCCCCCTCGATGCCGCTGGTCACAGTGTTGCGGCCGATGCCGCGGCTGTGGTGATTGATCCAGCCCAGCCCCTGCTCCTCGAGGCTGGCCCCTTCCGGCTCGGGGCCAAGCTGTTTGGCGTCGCCGTTGCCGTGAGCCTTGCCGACAGTGTGGCCACCGGCGGTCAGTGCCACCGTCTCTTCATCATCCATCGCCATGCGGGCGAAGGTGACTCGCATATCTTGCGCGGTTTTCAGCGGATCTGGCTTGCCATCCACCCCTTCCGGGTTGACGTAGATAAGCCCCATCATCACCGCCGCCAGCGGGTTTTCCAGATCCCGCTCGCCGGAGTAACGACCGCCCGGCTTGCCGCTGGGCGCCAGCCACTCTTTCTCCGCTCCCCAGTAGATATCCTTCTCCGGATGCCAGATATCCTCGCGGCCAAAGGCGAAGCCGAAGGTCTTGAGCCCCATGGACTCATAGGCCACGGTGCCCGCCAGAATGATCAAATCGGCCCAGCTGATCTTGTTGCCGTACTTCTTCTTGATGGGCCACAGCAGGCGACGGGCCTTGTCGAGGTTGGCGTTATCCGGCCAGGAGTTAAGGGGGGCAAAGCGCTGGTTGCCGCTGCCACCGCCGCCGCGGCCATCGGCGATGCGGTAAGTACCGGCCGAGTGCCAGGCCATGCGGATCATCAGGCCGCCGTAGTGGCCCCAGTCGGCGGGCCACCACTCCTGACTGTCGGTCATCAGGGCGGTCACATCCTGCTTGAGGGCCGCCATATCGAGCCCCTTCAAGGCTTCCCGATAGTTGAAACCGGCCCCCAGCGGATTGGTCTTGGTATCGTGTTGGTGAAGAATGTCGAGGTTGAGGCTCTTCGGCCACCACTCCATTCTGGACGTCTCGACGGAGGTGGTTCCCCCGTGCATGACCGGGCATTTTCCTGCGGAACTGTCTGAATTATTGCTCATCGTTTTCCTCATTTGCTCTGCTGTCCATAACCTGAAACAGCATGGCACAGAGGCGTGACACAAACTGTGCAGCAGCGGCCGATTTACGGATCTTTCACGCAAGCGGCCACGGAGCGCCCGTCAGCCGCGACAGAAATTGGACGAACTATGGCGCCTCTGCGGGTTGATGGGTCGGCTCGGGCCGCAGCCAGGCGCTGCGAAAATCGAACCAGCCGAGCGCCGTCATCCGCACCCCGTGCACGCCGACCCGGCTCTCCAGCTCCAGCCAGTGGTGAAACAGCGGCACAAACCAGCTCTGCTGCTGCACCGTTGCCAGCAGGGCGCGGGGGCCAGGCTCGGCACCGCTGGCGCGCCACTGCATCAACCCCTGCCACAACTCATGCTGACTGCTCCACACCTTGCGCAGCAACGGGGTGCCCTGCAACCAGGCGTAAGGGGCAAAGGGGCCGGCATGTTCGAGGTTGAGGGTGCCGAGCCAGAGATCCACGTCTTCATCCTCGCCACTCACCCAGCGACCGTAATCGAGGGTGCGCACCTCCAGCCGGATCCCCTGTTCGGCCAGCAGGCAGCTCATGGCGTTGGCGCACTCGTTGAACTCCAGATGCTGGTTGAAGCAGGCAAGCACCAAGGTCGTCGGCAACTGCGCCGGTGTGGGCAAGGGTGCGGGCAGTGCTTCGCGCCAGTGGGGCAGCAGGCCGAGGGCGCTGGTCCAGCCCCGTTGCAACTCGGGGGCGACCCGCCCCATCAGGGCCACCGGATTGAGCAGCTGGCCCAGCCACTGGCGCAGGGCTGGATCCTGCAAGGATCCGGAACGATCGTCCTGCAGCAGGAAGTAGCAGCCCGATTCCAGTTCCGATTCGCCGCGCATGGTGCCGAGCTCAGGGCTGTCGCGCCCAAGCTGCAGGTGGGTCTCCAGCCGCTCCGCCAGCTCCGGCAGCATCCAGATATCGATCTCGTCGAGCAGGGCGCGCAGGCCGAAGTAGTCGTCAAACGCCGCAAGGCAAAGATGCAGGGGATCGTTGTCGGCGACCCGGTAAGGGCCAGTGCCCACAGGTTGCAGGGCAAAGCCCGCCTCCCCCTTGAGCTCCCGCGGCAAAATGGTCGCCACCGGCTCCGCCAGCAGGTGGGGCAGCCAGGGATCCGGGCTGTCGAGATAGAGATCCAGCGTGCGCGGCCAGGGGCTCTCCAGCCGGTCCAGATGGGCGAACAGCGGGCGATCCCGCAGGGCCAGCAGACTCTCCATCACATCTTCCACCACCAGCTCGCGGCCGTGGTGAAAGCGCACCGCCGGACGCAGGTAGAAGCGCCAGTGGCAGGGGCCCAGACACTCCCAGTGGTGGGCGAGATCCCCTTCGATTTCCCCATTTTCCTCATTTCGCCGGGTCAGGCCGTTGAAGATCTGGCGGCTCAGGTGGATTTCGGAGCGGCGCATCGGGCCGGTGGGCAGCAACTGCGGCAGCGGCCGGTAGTAGGGCACCCGCAGGATCTGGCGCCCCTCGCGGGTGGCCTGACCGAGCTGTTCGATCAGCAACGGAGTGAGCAGATCGAGGCGATCTTCGGCCAGCCGTACCGCCTGCGCCAGCTGGCCCTGACTGAGCAGATCCCGCAAGCGGCGCCGGGTCAGGCTCTCCTGACTGTCGAGCAGGGTGAGCCGGGAGCGCCGCCCCCGCCCCGCTTCCGCCGACCAGCTGAGCCAGCCCTGATCCTGCATCCGCCGCAGCAGCAGGCGGGCGTTGCGCGGGGTGCAGCAGAGCAGATCCGCCACCTCGGCGAGGCTGATCTCCCGCTCGTCGCTGCCAAGCAGCTGGGCGAGTCGTTGAAATTGCTGATAGAGGCGACCGGTCGGCATAAAAGAGGAAATCCCGTTGCTATAAGTCATCAGTTTTTACTTCCGCATTTTAGCTCAATACTGCTGGCGAACGTGAGAACCACAGCAGAGGAGCACCATCATGAGCCACGCCCCCCCCCCTCAAACCGAACCGAATCCAGCAGACCTTGCGCCGTTACTTCAAGCGGATCCTGCCGCGCCCGCTGGCGCTCATCGAGGATCCCATGCAGCAGCTCAACCGCCTGATGCAGTGGGATATGAACCAGATCGATGACAAGGAGTATCGCCGTCGTCTCTGAGTGCGGGCCATACCAACCACTCGGGACACGCATCCCCTGCGGGAGACACTGCTTTGCCGGATCTTGCTGTTTACATCGGCCACGGGCCTGATAGATTGGACGTCTATCCATCTATAACTGCGACAAGTAACATCCAACAAGGAGTGTGTGATGAAAGATGCGACCCTGGCTCTGCACCATGGCTTTTCCAGCGACCCCACCACCAAGGCGGTCGCCGTGCCCATCTACCAGACGGTGGCCTACGAGTTCGAGAGCGCCCAGCACGGGGCGGATCTGTTCAATCTGGCGGTGCCTGGCAACATCTACACCCGCATCATGAACCCAACCAACGATGTGCTGGAGCAGCGGATGGCCGCGCTGGAAGGGGGGATCGCCGCGCTGGTGGTCTCGGCAGGTTCCGCCGCCATCACCTACGCCATTCAGGCGCTGACCGCCGCCGGTGACAACATAGTCTCCACGCCCCAGCTCTATGGCGGCACCTACACCTTGTTCGCCCACATGCTGCCAAGTTTCGGGGTCGAGGTGCGCTTTGCCAAGGATGACAGCGCCGAGGCCATCGCCGCCCTTATCGACGACAAGACCAAGGCAGTCTACTGCGAGAGCATCGGCAACCCGGCGGGCAACATCGTCGATCTGGCCGCGCTGGCCAAGGCAGCCCACGCCCGTGGCGTGCCGCTTATCGTCGACAACACGGTCGCCACCCCGGTGCTCTGCAAGCCCATCGAACACGGTGCCGACATCGTGGTCCACAGCCTGACCAAATATGTCGGCGGCCACGGCAACTCGCTGGGTGGCGTCATCGTCGACTCGGGCAAGTTCCCCTGGGCGGATCACGCCGAGCGCTTCCCCCAGCTGACCAAACCCGAACCCTCCTACCACGGGGTGGTCTACACCGAGGCCTTTGGCCCGGCCGCCTTTATCGGACGGGTACGCACCGTGCCCCTGCGCAATACCGGCGCAGCGCTGGCGCCGATGAACGCCTTCCTGCTGCTGCAGGGGTTGGAGACCCTGAGCCTGCGCATGGAGCGCCACGTCGACAACGCCCTGCGGGTCGCCAACCACCTCAAGCATCATCCCAAGGTGGCCTGGGTCAGCTACGCCGGTCTGCCGGGTCACCCTCACTATCTGCTGGCAGAGAAGTACATGGCCGGCCGCCCCTCGGCCATTCTCTCGTTCGGTCTGAAGGATGGTTATGAAGCGGGTGTGCGCTTCTACGATGCGCTCAAGATCTTCAAGCGGCTGGTCAACATTGGCGACGCCAAGTCGCTGGCCTGCCACCCGGCCTCCACCACACATCGCCAGTTGAGCGAGGAGGAGCAGGCCAAGGCAGGCGTGAAACCGGAGATGATCCGGCTGTCGGTGGGGATCGAGGCGATCGAGGACATTCTGGCGGATCTGGATCAGGCGCTGGAGGCCTAAGTCGGGCGTGGAGCGAGCGGGCATCAGCCCGCTCTTTTTTTACTGCCGGTGAACCGCCATCCTCGCCCGTTCGTACACACTTTCCTGCCACCGAATCGAGGTCGTTATGATAGTCCTGCACCACCTGAACAAATCCCGCTCCCAACGCATCATCTGGCTGCTCGAAGAGCTGGGCCAGCCCTATGAGATCAAGGCGTATCAGCGCGATGCCGCCACCTTTCTGGCACCGCCCGAGCTAAAAGCCATCCACCCCCTCGGCAAGTCGCCGGTCATCGAGTTCGACGGCCGGGTGCTGGCAGAATCTGGCGCCATCACCGAGTACCTGATTGCCCGCTACGCCGCCGATCGGCTGGCACCGGCACCAGATAGCCCGGAGTATCCCGAATACCTGCAGTGGCTTCACTTTGCCGAGAGCTCCGGCATCCTGCCGCTGCTGCTGGATATGTTTGTGCGCAAAGATGGTAGCCCGATGCGCTTCCTGCCGGACTATGCCAAGGCCGAGTGTGCCAAGGTGCTGGGCTACCTCAATGAGGTACTGGCGAATCGCCGCTACTTGGTGGGGGATCGCCTCTCCGGCGCCGACATCATGAACTCCTTCCTGGTGGATCTGCTGGCGCAAAGCGGCCAGCTGGCCCACTTCCCGCACCTGCAAGCCTACTGGCAGCGCCTCAATACCCATCCGGCCCGTCAAAAGGCGGTAGAGCTGGAGCGCGAGCTGGATCAGCGCCCCTGACCGAACAGCCACCATGCAAAACGCCCCGACTGTCGGGGCGTTTTTGTTATGCAGCGGGCTGCGGTTTACTTGGTCGCAGGCACCTTGTCCCGGCGCGACTTCCACCACCACCTCAAGCGGATCTGGGAGATGAGCATCCCCGCCAGCATCAGGGCACAACCGGCGATAGCGCGCTCGTCCAGCGTCTCACCCAACAGCAACACGCCACCCACGGCGGCAAAGACGGTCTCCAGACTGAGGATGATGGCGGCATGGGCAGGATGAGCGCCCCGCTGCCCCACCACCTGCAGGGTATAACCCACCCCGACCGATACCAGCCCGGCGTAGAGCAGCGCCTGCCAACCGGCCACGGCACCAGCCACAGTCGGGGTTTCGATAACAAAAGCAGTGGCGAGGCTGAGCAGGCCGCAGACTACGAACTGCACTCCAGCGAGCTTGATGGGGGCAACCCGGTTGGAGTAGTGATCCACCAGCAGCAGATGCACAGCCCAGAACAGGGCACCAACTACCTGCAACAGATCGCCAAAGCCGATGGTGAACTCGTCGGTGACGCTCAACACATAGAGTCCCGTCAGAGCAATCAGGGCACCAATCCAGGTATTGAGGCCGCTCTTGTGGCGCAGCAGCAGCCCCAGTACCGGCACCAGAATGATGTAGAGCCCGGTGATAAAACCGGCCTTGGCGGCAGTGGTATAGAGCAGCCCCACCTGCTGCAGGGAGGCGGCACAGAACAGCACCAGCCCGGCCAGCACACCACCGATCAGCAGCTGGCGATGGTCACCCGCGACGGCAACAGGTTGTCGGGATTTGAGCCACCAGAGCAGCGGCAGCAGGGAGAGGGCGCCGAGCAGAAAGCGCAGGCCATTGAAGGTATAGGGCCCCATGTGCTCCATCCCGAGGCGCTGGGCGACAAAGCCCATACCCCAGATGGTGGCAGCCATCAGCAACATCAGATTGGAGCGCATGGCGATTCTTCCTTAAATCGGCGCGTGACGGGTTATCTGATCCAAGATACCCGCCTCCCTATCCTCTTGTCTCCACTCTTTGTCTTCGCTCTCGCTCTCAACGCTCTGCCTTGCACTGCTTTTGAGCACCGCGAGTGTTACAGCAGCGAGGACTTGGTGAACACGGCCAACAGGGCAATCAGTAGCAGATTGCCCCGCAGGATCCACACCACCCGGAAGTGCTGCTGGATGGAGATCATCGGCGCCTTGCCCAGACGCAGGGCGCGACGCCAGCGATAGAAGAGGCGGCTGGGATAAACGAGGGAGCCGACAATCAGCAGAAACAGCCCCATCTTGAGGCCGTGGGAAGGATGGGCAAAGATCTCTGCCACCGAGCTGGCATGCTCGAGGGCCAGCAGACACCCGGTCGCAAAGATGGAGAAGAGCGCCAGCGCCGCCACCCCATCTGCCAGCAGCAGGCGGCGCACTCGCAGCATGTTCAGGCCGCGCCGAAAGATCAGATACTCGACACAGAGGGCAAGGATCAGCACCGCTATGCTGCCATAATGAATCATTGAGAGCAGAGTGTGGTTCAGCATCGGAAACATCTCATTTTCTGCCTTTAGACGAGCCGCACAGCATCATATATGCTGGTGTCACCCGAGACGAAAAGGATCTGTTCATGTCCCCCGCCAAGCCCAAGAACACTTGGTCTTTGATCACCCGCATGCGGCTGGGCTTCCTCTTGCTCTTTATCCCTGTGTTGCTGCTCGGCAGCATCTACTACCTGCATATGGAGCGCACCCTGCGCCACGAGCAGCAACAGAACCTGATTGCTCGCAACACCCAGTATTTCCATACCCTGATAGAACCCTATCTGGCGACCCTCAAACGCCAGTTTACGCTCATTTATCAGCAGGTAAATTATCGGGATTTCAGCGGTCCGGAGATCCGCAACGGCGAGCGCTACCTGCAACAGTGGCAGGCCTATCACAAGGTGATGGAGCTCGATTACGTCTACGTGGGCACCGAGCATCGCAAGATGCTGATCCACCCATCCTGGCAGGCCGACGAGAAGTTCGATCCCAGAACCCGCCCCTGGTATCTGCTGGCCGCCAGCCATCCCGGACAGATTGTCTGGACTGATCCTTATTACGACTACACCTTGGGCACTCTCACCATGGTGCTGGCTCGGGTAATTAAAGATCCTGACGGCAAGCGGGTTGGCGTACTCTCGCTGGATACCCAGCTCACCCCCCTCGCCAGCTGGCTAAACAGTCGGCATGCTCAGAGTCACCATCTGGGTAATGGCTATCAGCTCCTGCTCAACCATGACGGGCTGGTGCTGGCCCATCCGGATCGCGAACGGGTATTCAAACCCCTCGCCCACCCCGACTGGCTGGCCCGGATGCAACAGCCGCAGGGCTTTTTCCTCGATGATGCCAGCGGCCTGATGGTCTCCTACTACCGCATCCCCGAGCAGCGCTGGATCCTGCTCAGCGTCGAGCCGACTGCCAGCATGCAACAGGTGATCGACAGCGTCTCCATCAACGTGCAGCTGATGATTGCCGTCGCCTGCATTCTCTATCTGCTGCTGGCCCTGCTCTGGTCCCGTTACTTCCGCCGCATGCTGGGGGAGATCACCCTGCTGATCCGCGCCAGCCGCTCCGGCGGTATCGCCTACAACGGCCGCCGCATGCTGGAGCTGGCCAAGGTCTATGAAGAGATGGATGCCGCCAGCCAGGACTTTGCCCAGATCCGGCTGCAAGCCAATCAGGACAAGCTCACCGGGCTCTACAATCGTCGCTTCTTCGACGAGTGCCTGCAGAAGCAGCTCAACAGTGGCGCTCCCTTCGGGGTGGTGATGTTCGATCTGGATGATTTCAAGCGAGTCAACGATACCCACGGCCATCAGGCGGGGGATGTGGTGCTCAAGCGGGTGAGCAAGCTGGGCATGAATCTGTTCCACGAGTGGGGCTGGTTCTGCCGCTATGGCGGCGAGGAGCTGGTGCTGATCTTCCGTTACGGCGAAGAGCAGCCGATGCTCCCCTCCCTGCTGGAAGCGTTCCGGCTCGGGGTGGAGCAGCTGGAGTGGCGCGAACCCGATCTCACTATCACTATCAGCGGCGGGGTGGCCTTCAGCCGCTCCGGGCTCTCGGCCAAAGAGCTGGTGGAGCTGGCCGACAAGGGGGTCTATCAGGCCAAGCGGGAGGGGAAAAACCGTATCTGCTTCCCGCTGCGCCACACCCCTCACCAGAGTGCCGAGGAGGACATTCCCGCCTTTGGCGAGCCCCGGCAACAAACCAACGAGGGGTAGCCACCACCGCCAACATCAACCACAACGCTGTCAGCAAAAACAAAGAGAGAGGCTCCTGCCTCTCTCTTTGTTTATCGTGCTCCTTGCCGCACGTTAAGCCTGTGTGGCGCACGACTCAGCGCTGCCACTCCCACACCGGCCAGCCCAGCTCCGAGGCGCACTGACGGAGCGCGGGGGCCGGATTGACCGCATGAGGATGGCTCACTGCCCGCAGCATGGGCAGATCGTTGTGGGAATCGCTGTAGCCAAAGCTCCCCTGCCAGAGATGGTCCCTGCCTGCAAAGAGCTGGTTGATGCGGGCCACCTTGCCTTCGCGAAAGCTGAGGGTGCCGCGGGTCTGGCCGGTCAGCATCCCCTCCTCCTCATCGAGCAGGATGGCGACGCAGTGATCCATCCCCAGCATCTTCGCCATGGGGGCCACCAGATGCTCGCCGGAGGCGGAGATCAGTACCAGCTCGTCACCACGCTGGCGGTGCCACTCGATGCGCGCCAACCCCTCCGGGTAGAGGCGCTCGCGCAGCACCTGCTCGGCGAAGTGGTGGCACTGCTGCTCCAGCCACTGGCGCGACTTGCCCGCCAGCGGCTGCAGGGTGAAGGCCATGTACTGATGCATGTCCATCTTGCCCTGATGGTAGAGGGACATCATGGCCTGCTCCTCCGCGATCATGCTGGCGGGCGCCAGCTCCTCGGCCACCATGTACTCCAGCCAGAGGCTGGCGGAATCCCCCGCAATCAGGGTCTCGTCCAGATCAAACAGTGCCAGTGCCATGGGCGCTCCTCGCAGTGAAAATAGAAATGAAATGCGGCCTCATGCTACCTCACAGAGTTGATCCCGGGCCACCGCCAGGGTCACGGCACTGCCGGTGGCCAGCAGATCGCCAGCCGAGCGGTTGAGGCAATCCACCGTCAACAGCCCCGCCTCGCACTCCACCTGATAGCGGATCACGTTGCCGAGCAGCTGTTGCTGGCGAATGATGCCGGGCAGGCTGGGCTCGCTGCTGGTCGCTCCGGCGGGCAGCAGGGTGATGGACTCTGGCCGCAGCGCCAGCTTGCCCTGAAAACGGGGGCCGAACAGCGACTTGCCCTGCTCGGCGCCAAGCAGGTTGTAGTTGCCGATAAAGCTCGCCACAAACTCGCTGGCGGGGCGGGTATAGATCTCCTCCGGCGTGCCGCTCTGGACGATGGAGCCCTTGTTCATCAGGAAGATCCTATCCGACATGGTGAGCGCCTCCTCCTGATCGTGGGTCACGAAGATGGTGGTGAGTTCGAGCCGCTGCTGGATCTCGCGGATCTGCTGGCGCAGGCTGCGGCGGATGCGAGCATCCAGCGCCGAGAGCGGCTCGTCCAGCAGCAGGATCCGCGGCTGCACCACCAGCGCCCGGGCCAGCGCCACCCGCTGGCGCTGACCGCCGGAGAGCTCGGCCGGATAGCGGCGCTCGAAGCCGGTCAGCTCCACCAGCGCCAGCGCCTCCTGCACGCTGGCCGCCAGCTCCCGCCCCGGCTGGGGTTTCATCTGGAGGCCGAAGGCAACGTTGTCCCACACCGTCATATTGGGGAACAGCGCATAGCTCTGGAATACCATGCCGATGCCCCGCTTCTGGGGCGCCTGCCAGGTGATCTCTTCACCGGCCACCCGCACCTGACCGCCATCCACCGGGGTGAGCCCGGCCAGCGCCCTCAGCAGGGTGGACTTGCCACAGCCGGAGGGGCCGAGCAGGGTCACCAGCTCCCCCTTGCGGATGCCGAATTCGATCCCCTCGAACACCGGCGTATCGCCGTAGGATTTGTGCAACTGATTGACTTCTAAATGAAACATCTTGGATCACCGATGAAATCTGTTGGCCGCCCAGGTGAGCAGCAGGGTCAGCAGGAAGTAGCTCATCACCAGCGCACTGGTGAAGTGGCCCGAGGTGGCGCGCATGTTGTAGAGGTAGACCTGCAGGGTCTCGTAACGGGTGCCCACCAGCATGTTGGCAAACACGAACTCGCCGAGCAGGAAGGAGAGGGAGAGAAACAGCGCCGCCAGCAATCCCTTGCGCAGACAGGGGATCACCACCAGCAGAAAGGCTCGGCTGCTGCTCGCCCCCAGCAGGTGGGCGGCATCCATCAGATCTTTCAGCGGCACCCCCTGCAGGCTGTTGGCCAGCGCCCGATACATAAAGGGGAGCACCACGGTGAACCAGGTGCCGATCAGGATCCACGGCGTGCCGATAATCGGCAGAACACCGTCGGCGTAGATCTGCAGCAGCCCCACTGACGAGACCACAGGTGGCACCGCGAAGGGGAGCAGGATCAGCAGGTTCATCCAGGGATCCAGCTTTGGGAAGTAGTAGGCCACCACCAGCACGGTCGGTACCAGCACCAGCGTCCCCAGCAGCAGGGTAGCGAAGCAGACCAGGAGGCTGCGGCCAAACGCCGCCAGAAAGCGCGGATCGCCCCACAGCTTGAGATACCAGTCGAGGGTAAAGCCATCCGGCAGCAGGGTCGCCCCCCAGCGGGTGGAGATGGAGTAGAGAAACGTGGCCAGCAGCGGTAGCAGCAGGGTGGCGACCAGCCCACCCAGCACCCACTTGGGCCAGCGCGGCGTCAAATCATGCATGGGATTGCCCCTTGTTCACATAGCTCTTTTTCAGCAGCCACTGGTTGGCGGCCGTCACTACACCCAGCAGCACCATCAGGATCACCGCCAGCGCCGCCGCCATATTGGGCTCGAGGAAGATATCGCCGGAGACCAGACTGGCCACCCGGATGGTCACCAGATTGAAGTTGCCGGTGGTGAGGGCGTAGGCGGAGGCATAGGCCCCCACCGCGTTGGCAAACAGGATGATCAGGGTGCCGAGCAGCGCAGGCGTCAGCACCGGCAGTGCCACGTGCCACACATACTGCCCCTTGCTCGCGCCGAGCAGCGCGGCCGCTTGCGGCCACTCATCCTGCAGCGCATCAAACGCCGGGTAGAGCAGCAGCAGGGCGAGCGGGATCTGGAAGTAGGTGTAGATGAGGATAAGGCCGCTACCCGAGTAGAGGTTGAAGCCGTCGATCAATCCCCATGATTTCAGCAGCAGGGTCACCGCACCATTGATGCCGAGAATGATGATAAAGGCGAATGCCAGCGGCACCCCGCTGAAGTTGCCGGTCATGGTGACGAAGGCCAGCAGCAGCCGCTTGACTCGCTCGCCGCTGTGGCGCAGCGCCGCCGCCCCCAGAGTACCGATGGCAAGCCCCGCCAGACTGGCGATACCGGCAATGCGCAACGAGTTGCCGAACGATTGCAGGTAGAAGGGGGAGCTCAAAATCTCCCGGTAGTAGTCGAGGCCCCAGCCATCGGGGGTCTGAAAGCTGCCCACCAGCACCCACACCATGGGGGCGAGCTGGAACAGGATCATCAAGAGGATAAACGGCAGCAGCACCAGTGCGGGCAGCCAGTGGCGGCGCACCCGGAGCTTGGTGGCTACGGGTTGATCCACGAGGATCTCGGTGGTGGCAGGCATCATCAGTGCACCTCGCGCATAAAGGCGGCCTTGAGCAGCGGTGGCGCTGCCGGCTTGTCGTGGGGAATGCCCAACAGATCGGCCATCAGGGCGCAGAGCTGGGTCTGGGCGATCACTACCCCATCCGGCCAGAGCTCGATAAAGGCATCGCCAAACAGCCAGAGTGGCACGGTGCGCTCTTCGGGCAGGGTGCCGCCGTGGCTCAGATCGTTGTTCATGCCGTGATCCGAGGTGATCACCACCTGATACCCCTCCGCCAGCCACTGGGGCAGCAGATCGGCCAGCAGGCTGTCCATCCGGCGCGCCTGATTGCGGTACTGGCGGGAATCGAGGCCAAACTTGTGGCCCGCATCGTCCACCCCCATCGGGTGGATCAGCAGAAAATCGGGATCGTACTGGCTGCGCAGCCACTCGCCATCCATCAGCAGATGGCTGTCGGGATAGTTGTCATCCCAGTAGAAGCAGCCGTGCTGAATGGGCAACAGCTCATCGTGGGTAAAGCGATCGCGGGCCGCCAGCCAGGGGCTGCGGTTGTAGAGTTCGCTCACCCAGTAATAGGCCGCCGCTGCGGTGCGTTTGCCCGCAGCGCGGGCCAGATGGAAGATGGAGTCATGCAGACTGAGGCGACTCACCCCGTTGTGGGTGATGCCGCTCACCACCGGCGGCACGCCGGTCAGGTGCACTCGTAGAGAGGTCGGGAGAGAGACGGCAGGGCAGCATTCAGGGTCGTCTGCAGGCCCCGCCCCGCCTCCACCATGCCACCGAGGTAGCCCATGGTGTGGGCTACCTCGGCTGCCAGACCATCCACAAGTACCACTATCACCTTGTGTTGCACTGGATTCCCTTACTGCATGTTGATCATGACGGTTTCTTGCCACTGGCGCGGCAGGGCTTTGGAGCTCTGCTCCCAGGCGGCGTGATCCTGCACCGGCTTGGCATTGGCGTACTGCTCGGCTGGCAGCAGCTTGGCCTTCACGTCATCCGGCAGAGTCACGTTGCTGCGGATCGGGCGGGCGTAGCCGCGGGCCAGGTTGATTTGACCGGCATCGGAGAGGATGTATTCACGGGCCAGTTTGGCGGCGTTGGGGTTCTTGGCCCACTTGTTGATGATGGTGGTGTAACCGGCGATGACGGAGCCGTCGCTCGGGATCACCACCTCAAACTTCTTGGGGTCGATCTG
The DNA here is from genome assembly GCF_051920345.1 of Aeromonas sp. 102P. Lineage (NCBI taxonomy): Bacteria > Pseudomonadati > Pseudomonadota > Gammaproteobacteria > Aeromonadales > Aeromonadaceae > Aeromonas > Aeromonas sp. 102P. The sequence continues at coordinate 284,000 of NZ_JBQBCZ010000001.1, forward strand.
ATCGCGGTAGTTAAGGGCGTTGAAGTCCCACAGCACCCCCACTTCCACCTCGCCCTTCTCGATGTTGGCGATGGTCGGATCGTTCAGGGAGAGACGACCCTGCTTGGCCAGCTGACCGAACAGATCCAGTGCAGGTTTCAGATTCTTCTCGCTGCCGCCGGTGGCATAGGCCGCCGCCAGTACGCCGTTGTTGGCTTGGGAGGCAACACCGACATCACCCAGGGTCACCTTGTAGTCGCCACCCAGCAGGGATTGCCAGCTGGTGGGGGCGGCCTTGACCAGATCCTTGTTGATCAGGAAGGCGATAGTGCCGGTATAGGCCAGCATCCAGTGACCATCCGCATCCTTGGCCCAGTTGGGAATGTCGGCCCAGGTGGAGGGTTTGTAGGGCTGGGTAACACCCTGCTTGACCGCAACCGGACCGAAGGCGCCGCCCACATCGCCGATATCGGCGGTGGCATTGGCCTTCTCGGCGGCGAACTTGGCGATCTCCTGCGCCGAGCTCATGTCGGTATCCTGATGCTTGATGCCGTAGATGCTGCCCAGCTGCTGCCAGGTATCCTTCCAGTTGGCCCAGCTGTCGGGCATGCCGATGCTGTGGAGCTGGCCTTCACCGCGGGCGGCCTTTTCGAGATCCGCGATATTTTCGGCTGCATAGCTATTTGTGGCAAACAACGGTTGGCTGATGGCCACCATGGCCAGTGCACTTGCGATCACGCTTTTCATCATCCCATCCCTCTGGACTAGGTCAGTTAAGGTTCGAGAGGGATGCTAGAGGGGAATTGTGACGGTGGCGGGGCGCTTTAATGGCAGTTTGATGACAATCACCCTGTCATGGCGCTGTCATCCACAGCGGTTACAACTCTGAACCCGAGTGAGGCTGGACTATTCCAGTAAGGGATTGGCCAGCCACCCGCCTTCTGAATAAGCAACAGGGACAAGAGTGTGACCGAGCCGAGATTGAGCGAGCAGAGAGTGAACGAACAGAGCATGGCCGATGGCCGCTTCTCCTCCAAGTGCGAACAGATTTGCCAGACCCTGCGCCGCTATATCGGCAGCGGCCAATTGGGGGCCGGGCAGCAGCTGCCCGCCGAACGGGCTCTGAGCGAGCGATTCGCCACCACCCGCATCACCATCAAGGAGGCGCTCTCCAGCCTCGAAGCAGACGGCCTGATCTACCGTGCCGAGCGACGCGGCTGGTTTGTGGCGCCACCCCGCCTCACCTACGATCCCGCCATCCACACCCACTTTCACCAGTGGATCGGCGAGCAGCAGCGCACCGCCGAAACCCGGGTGCTGGCCCACGGCAGCGAACTTGCCAGCAGCGAACTGTGCCGCTGGATGGGGCTGGAACCCTTCACTCCACTTTATGAGATCCGCCGCCAGCGGCTGATCGACGGCCGCCCGGTGCTTCATGTCAGCCACCATCTGCTGGCGAGCCGCTTTCCCGATATCGCCAGCGCACCGCTGGCCAGCTCCCTCACCGAGCTCTATCAGCAGCGCTATGGCATAGGCCAGGGTGGGGCAAGTCTCGAGATCACCCCCTCGGCGGCGCGCGGCGCCATCGCCCGCGCCCTCAATCTGGCGGAGGGGAGCGCGGTGCTACGGCTGGTGCGGGTCAACTACGACGAGCGTGGTGGTCTGGTGGATTGCGATATCGAGCACTGGCGGCCGGATGCGATCCGCATCTGTCTGGATACGCGAGCATTGCAGCCGCTCGCAGGCAAGCTGCAACAAACCCGGGTCGCCGATTAGACTCCAGCCAACAGAGCGGATCCCGCAGGATCTGCCCGGATCAGTTGTCGATATTGGGGATCATGTCGTCAAAGCTCTGATAGCCGCAGTCAGCCAGTTGCAGCGACATGGTGTAGGTCTTGGCGTGCTCCTGCTGGCCGATGGCGGGGCGGTTGAGCTTGATCTCCTGATGCCAGTACTCCTTCATCCGGTCGATCAGTGCCATCGCCTCCCCTTCGTTGAGGTGCAGCTGGCAGAGCGCCATATAGTTGTTCGACTTGTGCATGTTCTCCACCAGATACTCCCCCAGCACCGACATTGCCTGTCGCGCCTGCTGGCGGGCGAAACGGCTGTGCTGCTCGAAGCTGATCCGCTCGCTGATCAGGAAGTGGTAACTGTTGTCGATACCTAGCTGCAAAATGCCAAGCTTCTCCAGCTTGCGCAGATAGAGGTAGCAGGAGGCGTCGGTCAGGCCGTACTCCCGCTTCAGATCGATCAGCGTCTTGTCGCGCCAGAAGATATTGGCGAGAAAAGCGTAGAGCCCAGGCTCGTTGTGAAACGCCTCATCCTGCTCCTGAGTGAAGACGGCACGGCGGCTCTGGGCGTCCTGGGTACGATCCAGCAGCTCCTCGAACGAGAGCCCTACCAGATGGCAGATCTCCAGCAGAGTATCGAACGGCAGCGAGGGCTTGTTCATCATCCGTTTTACGGTCGCGATGGAGACACCCATGGCTTCTGCCAGGGTCTGATAGCGGATCCCCTTGTCGGTCAGGGTCTTCTTCAGGGTGTCGAGAATATTGTTGGCCAGGGTCTGGCTGTAGGTCATGCCACTCTTCCTTGTTATCGCACTTTCATTGCATGGTTATGCCGAGTCAGCTTCTGACCTGTTTTTACCTTCAAGGCTCAGATATTGACACCGAAAAAACAGCCTAGAGAAAAAATCGCCTACAACATCAATCAGGACAGACCAGTTGAACGATGAGGGCGCAAAATCTGACACCAGACAGTGCATATCTTTCAACCCGCAAACATTTTGCTAGTGCTGCATAGAACATCGCGCATAATCGAAACGTATCGAATTCAAGACCCTTCCTGGTTGAGAAATCGATTGTTTGCTTCCAAATTTTTATCTTTTAAACCGTAAGGTTTTTTCTCTTTCCTGGCATTGGGCGGCGCTGATAGCACCGCCCTTTTCTTTTCCCTGAATTCGCAGGTCAGGTCAAGGGCCCCGGCAAGGGGAAGTGTCACCGGCCACCCGCCGCCCACTGATGCGCCAGCCACCACGACCGCTCTGGCAAGGTATCCTAAACGGCCATCAATATCGTGTTATTGCCATTCAATATATTTAAATGGCCTGTTTGGAAAGCTTCATTAAATATAAAAACGAATATAAGAAAGTTATTTAAAACTCCAAAAACCTATCTTTTAAATAGCTTGTATATATAAGCAAACGAAATTAATCAGACCGCACGACCCATATCTGCTTATCGCACCTCATGCCCACCCCAACGAGTGCTGCCGGGAGAAATGAAAAGTCACCCACAAGAACCCATCCGCGTATCTGGTGGGCAACATGGCCCATGCATAAACAGCCTCAAAAGACCACCAAAAGCCACGATGGGAACAATCCCAAACCTCAAAAAGAGCAAAAAACAGGCAAAAAGATAGATTTTTTTCTCACGGTTTCACCTTGTGATACGTTCAAAAAATCATCGAAAAGAACCTGATGCCAATCAGTGACATCTGAGATGCCAATTTTTAGACAGCTAATCATGGTTACTCTAGAATTAAAATAAAATGTTGTTATAAATCAATTGCATGGAATCAAAACCAAACTCACAGCCTGTCATTCGCCTCACCGGTTAATTATTTAAATCTCAATAAAGCTAAAACTCTAATAACACCATTTATTAAACAAAATGCCCCTGCTTGCAGCCAGTCATATTTAGAAGAATGGGGAAATCACTCTCTTGTTATTCAGAAATACGCTGACTATACTGCGGCCCCTCTGTGAAAGCAGAGCGATGACGGAAATATAAAAAGCTTCATGGATTGAGCAATATAAATCACACGCAGTTCACGCAACACAAGGTTATTTATCCATGAACAAGTTTAATAAAATTGCCGCATTCTCCCTGCTTGCTCTGGCCATGAATGGCGGCGCCCATGCCGAAGGCTGGTATGCAGGTCTGGACCTGACTACCTCCAAGATGGATCTCGATGGTGCGGCCAAAGACGCCTATGACGCCAAAGTGATCGACGACCAGCTCGACGGCGGCAGCCTGATCGTGGGTTACAGCTTCAAACCCTGGCTGGCGGTTGAAGGTGGCTTGCACGCCCAGCAGATGGATCAGCTGACCTGGGTAACCTCCCCGATTGCAAGCGGCTTTGCCGACACCACCATCGAAACCCGCAGCATCAGCCTGGCCGCCAAGCTGAGCCAGCCGCTGGCCTGGGGCTTCAGCGCCTATGCCAAACCGGGTATCGCCTACACCCGCACCGAATTGGAAGTTGTCGGCAACGCCACCTTCCTCGGTTTCAGCGATCAGGTAAGCAAGAGCGCAACCAAGAGCAAGGTACACCCCAATCTGGAAGTCGGTCTGGACTACGCCTTCAACGACCACTTCTCTGCCGGTATCGGTTACGAGCGCCAGTTCGACGCCCTGAGCCTGGGTGACGAGCACTACTCTCTGGATACCTTCAAGCTGGGTCTGCGCTACCACTTCTAAGTCGCGCCGCGTCAGTCACAATACAAAAGGGCCGCCGGTTTCAAACCTGCGGCCCTTTTTACTGCTCTTTTTCCGTACCCCGCGTTAGCAGATCTGGTCTTTACCCAACTGCTTGGCCTGATAGAGCGCCCGATCGGCGCGCACCATCAGGCTATCTTTCTGCTCATCCTGCTGATACTCCGCCAGCCCGAAGCTCATGGTAGCGGGCGCGTGGGGGCAGATGGGCTCGCTCGCCATCAATGCCTGAAATTTGCTCGCCACCACCAGCGCATCCTCGCGGCCGGTGTTGGGCAACAACACCATAAACTCGTCACCGCCCCAGCGGGCCAGCAGATCGATCTCGCGGATATGGCGGCGCACCAGCGCCACTATGTTGATCAGAGTCTGATCCCCGGCGTTGTGGCCATAGCTATCGTTGATCTGCTTGAAGTTGTCCACATCCATGGCGATCACCGTAAACGGCTGATGGAAGCGGCGCGCCCGCTCACACTCCAGCTGCAACGCCCGCTCCAGCCGATAGCGACTGGCGGCGCCAGTCAGGGCATCGGTCTCTGCCAGCAGACGGTTCTCCTCGGCTTTCTGTTGCAGCGCCTCGTTGAGTCGCACCAGCTCGGCGGTGCGCTCGGCAACCTGCTGCTCCAGCGACTGATTGCGCCGCTCCAGCTGCTCCAGCAACAACTTGCTGGCGTGGATATCGCGATGGGCGCCGATCATCCGCGCCACAGATCCGTCGGGATTGCGCTCAATGATGCGGCCGCAATCCTCAATCCAGAGGTAACTGCCATCCCGGCAGCGGCAACGGTACTCGGCGCGATACTCATGGGCGCTGCCGCTCAGGCAGAGATCGAACTTCGCCATCACTGCCGCCAGATCGTCGGGGTGGATCACGTTCTCCCAGGTGAAGACGGTATTGCCGAGGGAATGAGGCTCGTAACCCAGCATCCGGTACCAGCCGGGGTTGCGATAGACAAAACCGGTATTGGCATGCCAATCCCAGATGCCATCGCTGGTCACCTCCAGAATGCCATGCACCACGGCCTCGCTGACATCCGAGATCCTGATCGTGTCACTGTCCTGCACCATAGCAGTTATCCTTGTTCTTCCGCCCCGCGCCACCACGGGGAATCGCTCTGTTGTCGTGAGGCGCTACCTTGGCATATTGCAACAGATCTGTCAGCCAGAACCCCACCGCACCACCGTTTCCCCGGTTATCGGCCACTCACGGCACAGGCTGAGTCAGGGTGGCCATAAGTGTGGCTCAAGCGCGCCCCATTTACCGGATTTAACTCACGATTCAGTCATTTGGGTGATGGGAATAAATGAGGGGATACCCAGAGACCCCCACAGAGGTCACTCGGCCAGAGTCAGCCGTGTAGGTTCGATTAGCGAAGCGTAATCGGACAGCGGTAACGGCATTGCTCCCTTCTCCCATTTATTAAAAAGGAGGAGAGGGGTCGGGGATAAGGGGAAAGAAAAAGAGATTTCGCGGTAAACGTTGGGCTTCGCTATGCTCAGCCACAACCTACACAATCGGTAGGTTGGTGCTGAGCCTGCGAAGCCCAACATACGAAATATTTTCAGAGAGAAGGCTTCACAATATTTTTCACATAGAATTATCCATAATTTTTGATGTGAATTGATGAACGTACTCACAGTCACCTTTATTAAAATAGTCATGAATACTCTCTGCGTAGAGCTCATTCGTTAAGTTATATCTAGACAATATTGAATACAGACTAAACTTCTTTGTTATAGATAATTTATGACCTGTACAAAAATACTTTGAAAGTTTTTCTTTTGCGGTAAGATCATCCTTTTTGAAAACTATATCAGTGTTATCACTGGCTTCCCCAGAAGTAAAAATATATGATATTTTTTGATTGAAAATATTATTCATACTAAAACTAGAATCGAAAAGACCAATAGCATTGAAGTCATTATCATAAAGCTTTGAGCGTTCTATTTTGGAACCATAGAATTGAGAACCTAGAAAAGTACTTCCAATTATTATGCTTCTTCTAATTTGTGTATCACTAAAAACAGAACCGATTAGATGAGTATTATTAAAGATAACAGATTCAATATTGGAGTTGAAGAACGAACTACCATCCAGAACAGACATGGAAAAATTAACCCCATGCAGGTTTGTGTTGACAAAATTTGTTCCCATCAGTCTTGCAAAACTAAGATTTGCACCAGATAAATCTGAATCATGAGCCCAAATTCTAGGTATAGACTGGCCCCATAAATCCAAATACTTCAAACTTCTTGACCTTAAATCCAATGAAATAGAACGTGATATATTATATACATCCTCATGATATCCTGTCATAAGCGCAAAGCTATTAGCATTCTGATCAGGAGTATAAACCTTCTCTGTTCGATCTATTTTAATATGCGGGATAAACCATACTGTCCCCCCATCTTCATCATCTAACAAAGCTGAATTTTGCTTTATATAAAAAATCGGAGAAAAACTTGAACTGATGAATATTGTGTCTACACAGATGTATAAATGTAATGTCATGCACACTAGAAGTAATTTATGAAAACTTTTACTATAATCGTCTCTATATAAATGTAATGTAGATTTGTAATTTTTCCCACATGAATATAAACAGACGACAAATGCCATAAGCTGTAGCAAAAAATACACTTTACTTTGATAGTCTGACAGCCTAATTAATAGCAAGTAAGTTGTGAGTGGCCCACTAAAGAAAACTGAAAAAATGACAACACATCTCGATATAATAGTATTTGTGTCATTTTCCATATTAAAAGAAAAAATAGACTTTGATGGCGAACGTGCAACTTTGCACCTCCACTCCATAAGATAATATTCTCTTGATATGTAAATTGAGATTATAGATATAACAAAGGAGCTAAATATCAAAAAACCTACAACTGACGTTTGCGTATTTATTATAGGTATATTGAAACCTTTTGCGTGCATTAATAAATGCGCATCGGAAATAGAAAATAAATTCAGTAAAATAAATACCTGCACTAAGCAATACGTTGTGAAAATTTTTACAAAATTAGCCTCATCACCCGAGATCGCTTCTGTTGATGTATTCTTACTTCGATTCAACATATTTATTCTCTAATAGCTAAATAAAAAGCGGCAAATCCCTTTACCGCAATCCAATCAATCACTCCCCCAACCTCTCTGCCAATCCGGAATAACGCTCGGTCTTTTTCCGCACAGCTTGGGCCAGCAGGGCGCGATCGCCGTAGAGATCGAGTCGCGCCTTGGCGCGGGTGATGCCGGTATAGACCAGCTCGCGGGTCAGCAGCGGGCTGGGGCTGTCGGGCAGCACCAGCACGGTATGGGCAAACTCCGAACCCTGGGATTTGTGGATGGTCATGGCGTAGACCGTCTCGTGGGGCGGCAAGCGGCTGGGCAACAGGGCGCGCAGGGTGCCGTCCGGCTGCTCAAACCATACCTTGAGCCGCCCAGTTTCATCGGGCAGGCAGAGCCCCATATCGCCGTTGTAGAGGCCGACCCCGTGATCGTTGCGCACCACCATCACAGGGCGACCGGCATACCAGTCGCCATCGCGGGCAATCAGGCCGGCCCGTGACAAGGCGAGTTCGAGCCGCTCGTTAAGCCCCAGCACCCCGAACGGGCCGTCACGCAGGGCGCAGAGGATCTGGAAGCTGTTGAATGCCTTGAATACGGCGGCAGGATCTTCCCCCGCGCGGGCCGCCTTCAGATAGCTGCCGTAACCGGCCACCCCCTGGGCAATCAGGGCGTCGTAGGCCTCCCCCGCCCAGGGGTGCAGGCTGATATCGGCGAATCCTGCGCCCCAGACTGATTCCACCGCCGTGGCATCGCCGCTGTTGCAGGCGCGCGCCAGCTGGCCGATGCCAGAGTGCTGATCAAAGCGCCAGCTCTTGGCCAGCAAACAGAGGCTGTCGCGCACGGCAGCCCCCGCGGGCGTACCCTGCAAGCGATAGCCGGTCTGGCGGGAGAGCCAATCCGCCTGCGCCGGGCTGATGCCCTGTTCGATAAAGCTGCAGATATCGCCGAGCACGGCCCCCGCCTCCACCGAGGCGAGCTGATCCTTGTCGCCGAGCAGGATCAGGCGGGCGTGGCTCGGCAGCGCATCGAGCAGGCGCGCCATCATCGGTAGGTCAACCATGGATGCCTCATCCACCACCAGCAAGTCGAGGTGCAACGGGTTGCCCGCGTGGTGGCGGAACTGGCTGCGCCCCGGAATGACCCCGAGCAGCCGGTGCAGGGTGCCCGCTTCGGTGGGGATCGCTTCGACCCACTCGGGGGGCAGATCGAGGGCCTGCAGGGCAGAGCCGATACTCTCGGTGAGGCGTGCCGCCGCCTTGCCGGTGGGGGCCACCAGCCGGATCGCCGGCGCCTTGCCCGCTTGCAGGCCGGTCTCCACCAGAATGGCGAGCAGTTTGGCGACCGTGGTGGTCTTGCCGGTGCCGGGGCCGCCGGAGATCACCGCAAAGGGGCGCGCTGCTGCGGTGGCCGCCGCCAGTTTCTGACCGTTGCAGCAGAGCGCCTCGGGCACCAGCGTATCCAGCTTGCTCAAGTCGCTCGCCGCCTGCGCACTGGCCAGCAGCCCTTCGATGGCGGGCCAATCCACTTCGTTCGGGAACACCAGATCGAGATACTTTTCGATAAAGTGACGGGCCGAGAAGTCGGGGGTGAGGCGGGCCTTGAGCAGCGCCCCGAACACCAGCCCGTAGTCGCGGGCAAACAGCCGCGACAGGGCCGGTGCAATCTCCGGCCATTCGGCTCGCTCGCTCAGGGCGCGCAGATGGCGGGCTACGCCCTGCTCGTGATCGTGGTAGCGGGTGAGGTAGAGCCGCCCGTGCCACAGCCGCAGCGGCCAGCGCGGAGTGAGCCCCTCATCCTGCTCGGTGCCAACCAGGGGGCTTGCCGCAAACAGGGCGGGCCAGCGGGTAGGATCCGCCAGATCCCCCAGCAGATCCCGGCTCTGCTGGGGATCCAGCCCGAACGGGCGCAGGGATCCGGCGATGAGCATCTCCAGCGGCAGGCAGACATGGCCGCGCCCCAGCTCGAAGCAGGCGAGCGCCGCCCCCAGCACCAGCTCGGGGCTGCCGCCAAGGTCGGCCACCAGCCTGGCAAATTGCAGATCCAGCTGGCGGATGCGGCCAGCCAGCGCCAGTGTTTTCAACCGTTCAACCATCATTGCGCTGGTCGCTGTGCTGATCATGGTGCCGCTCATGCCTCTACCTCGTTCAATGCTTGAGATCCCGCAGCTGGCAGCTCACTGCCTTCGCGAAATAACTTATCCAGCCCCAGCACCAGTTCACGGCTCGGGCGGGTATGGAAAATGCCCCCCTGCGGCATGCCGCGCAGGAACAGATAGAAAACGCCGCCAAAGTGCTGCTCGAAGTCGTAGCCCGGCAGGCGCAGGGTGAGCAGCCGGTGCAGCGCCAGCGAGTAGAGCTGGTATTGCAGGTCGTAACGGTGCTCGGCCATCGCCCGCTCCAGCGCCGGACGGCTGTAATCGGCGGGGCTCATGCCGAGGTGGTTCGATTTGTAGTCGAGCAGATACCAGCGCCCCTGCCACTCGAACACCAGATCGATAAAGCCCTTGAGCATCCCCTGCACGGTGGCAAAGCTGAGCGGCTTGTTGCCCCGCGACAGCGGGTCGTGCTGCTGGCAGAGCGCAGTCAGCGCCGGTGCCGTCACCCGCCCCATCGGCAGGAAGAACTCCAGCTCCACCTGTTTGCGCTCGGGGGCCAGATCCCGCAGCCGTACCGGCTCGCCGCTTTCTGCAAGAAAATCTGTTTCCAGCGGGGTATCGAGCACTGCTTCGACCTGCTGTTGCAGCACTTGGGCCCAGCTCTCGTCGAAACCGTCTTGCAGCAACAAGCTGGCGATATGCTCTGCCAGCGGCTCGCCAGCGGCGCTTTGAAAGTCGATGGTCTCGAACAGGCTGTGCAGCAGGGTGCCGGGGCGCGCCCCTTTCGGGAAGGTGAAGATGGAGGGCTGGGGCGCCTCGTCCGGTTGTTCCGCCACCAGCGCAGCGGCTACTTCGGTGACGACCTCATCATCGAAACCGGGATTGGCGAGTACGCCCTTGCTGTGGCCGTGGCCCTGCGCCGCCAGCCCGGAGTAGGAGCTGATCCACCAGTCCCGCTCAAGGGAACCGCTAAAGTGGCGCACCTGCGGCTCGCCCAGCAGCTCCACCTCTGGCGGCAGCGGGGTCGGACGGGTGAGCGAGGGCTCACCGACGGCCACCCCGGGCAGCGCCTGTGCCAGCTCGGTCAGCGCGGTCGCCAGCGTTTGCGCATCCCCCTCTTCACCCTTTTGCAGCAGGTAGCCGATGGCGGTGTGGTGCAGATCGGTCTTCTCCGACTTGCCCGCCCCCGCCCGTACCGGCGCCAACCCCAGCCAGGTGGCGTAGACGCCCCGGGTCAGCGCCACATAGAGCAGCCGCAAATCTTCGGCAAGGCGCTCGCGGTCGGCCTCCGCCAAGGAGTCCTCGGCGCCGGTCAGATCGAGGATGGTGCGATTGCCCGCCTCGTCCGCCTCGTGATAGAGCGGGGTCTCGGCGGTTCTGTGGCTGCAGATAAAGGGCAGGAACACCAGCGGGTACTCCAGCCCCTTGGATTTGTGGATGGTGACGATCTGCACCAATTTCCGCTCGGATTCGAGGCGCAGTACCTGCTCAGCATCCTGCCCGTTGGGGCGACTCACCGCCTCCCCCAACCAGCGCAGCAGGGCGTACTCCCCGTCCAGCTCGCTGCTCACCTGTTGCAGCAGCTCGCCAAGATGGAGGAAGTTGGTCAACCGCCGCTCGCCGTAGGGGCTCGCCAACAGCGAAGAGGCGAGATTGCGCCGGTGCAGCAGGGCGCGCAGCATCGCCAGCACACCGCGGCGATGCCAGATCGATCGGTACTCCATAAACTCCTGCACCGCGCTCTCCCACGCCCGCTCGTCGCTGGCCAGCCCATCGAGCGCCTTGGCATCGAGGTCAAACAGGCCGGTCGCCAGCGCCGCCCGCAGGCTGCGCTCTTCGCTCGGGTTCTGGCAGGCGTGCAAAATCAGCAAAATCTCCCGCGCCTCCGTCTGCTCCAGCACGCTCTCGCGGTTCGACAGATAGACGGAGGCGATGGCGAGCCGCGCCAGCTCCTGCTGCACCAGCTTGCCCTCGGCGCCGGTACGCACCAGCACGGCGATATCTCCGGCCTTCACCGCTTTGTCGCCGATCAGCGCCTTGCCCTCGCGGGCGAGGGTCAGCAAGCGGTGGATCTCGGCGGCGGTGGCGCGGGCCATCTTGCTCTGGTAATCCCCCCGATTGAAGGTGGGCTGACCCGCCAACTGCCAGCAGTGCAGTACGGGGGCAGTTTCGCCACCCAGCAGCAGCGCCTTGCTCTTGCCCTGCGCCGCCACCGGCAGGAAGGGGATATCCGCCTCGTAGATAAAGGGATCTTTCGCCCGCTCGAACAACCCGTTGACCGCTCCCACCAGCGCACTGCTGGAGCGCCAGTTGCGCCCGAGGGTGTAGTGGGCGCTCACATTTCGCCGCGCCTGAATGTAGGTAAAGATGTCGGCGCCGCGAAAGCCGTAGATGGCCTGCTTGGGGTCACCGATCATCAGCAGCGCCGTGTCGGTGTGGCCGCCGTAAAGCCGATGGAAGATGCGGTACTGCTGGGGATCGGTATCCTGAAATTCATCGATCATCGCCACCCGGTAGGTGGCGCGAATCCGCTCGCAGAGCCGCTCGCCAAGGCTGGAGCCAAGCGCCCCGTCGAGATCTTTGAGCAGGTCATCGAACGAGAGCTGATGGGCTTGGCGCTTGCTCGCCTGCATCCGGCTGCGCACCACCTTGGCGGCCCGTTGCAGGATGAGATCCCGAATACCGGGGCGGCTCGCCAGCAGCTCGTCTATCTGGCTGAACAGCGGCAGGGTCGGCACAGCGCCCCCCTTCTTGAGGTTCTCCTCCAGCACCGTCTGGCCGAAGCGCTCCAGTTCCTTGGGGATGGCGTAGCCACTGGCCTCGTCTTTCGCCCAGTCGCTTATCTTGGCAAGCCACCCTTCGTAGTTCTTGCCGGTGTAGCGGCTGATCTGGCCGTCGGTCTGGCGGCGGATCTCGTCCGTCTGCGCCAGCCATTCGCTCTTCACCGCCTCAATGCGGGCCATAGCCGCCTGATGGCGGGCGGCGAGGGTCTCGTCCCCCAGCGCGGGGTGGATCTCCAGCTCGCTGTTGTCGAGCCAACTGCCCATCTCCCGCAACAGGGCGGCGGGGCTCGGCCAGAGCGCACGCACCGCGCTGGCGAGGGCTTTATCCACCGGATAGAACTCGGCACGCCAGTAGTCGCTCACCGCCTGCAGCCTGAGCTGGCTGTCGTCGGTGAGAAATTCGGTTTCAAAGAGTGCACCCGACTCGAAGGCGTTCTGCTTGAGCATCCGCTGGCAGAAGCCGTGGATGGTAAAGACCGCCGCCTCGTCCATCTGGCGCTCGGCGGCCAGCAGGCGGCGGGCCGCCAATTCGTGATCCGCCACCTCGGCCAGCAGTTGGGCCAGCAGGGCGTCACTGCTGTGACCGCGCATAAAGGCGAGGCGCGCCTCGTGAATGCGACCGCGGATCCGTCCGCGCAGCTCGGCGGTGGCCGCTTCGGTAAAGGTCACCACCAGAATTTCGGTCACCGAGAGCGGCCGCTCGTGGGCGCTCGGCTGACCTGCATCGGCGCCCTCTTCGATGAGCGGGCCGTGGCCCAGCAGCAGGCGCAGGTAGAGACCGGCGATGGTGTAGGTCTTGCCGGTACCGGCGGAGGCTTCGATCAGTCGTTCACCATGGAGGGGAAAACGCAATGTATTGAGCGGGTTAGCCATTATTTCAGCTCCTCCAGGGTCTTGAGCAGCGGAGTCAGGTGTTCGCGAGCCAGCGCCTGCAACTGACCAAGCACGGCGTCATCGAGTTCGGGGAAGCAGCGGGCAACGTAAACGTCTTGCCCCTCCCCATTGATCATCCAGCCGCCGTTGAAACGGGTGAGGGCCGCCTTGTCGGCCGCCTCCGGCTTGTCGGGATCCTTCTCGATCGCCTTGAGCCAATCCCAGGCGGTGTTGGGGAAGAACGGCAGCGGCCGCTTCATCCCCTGCGCCCAACAGGCCACCAGCGCCGCCAGTTTGGGCCGCGCCTCGTCGGCAGACAGCGCTGGCAGTCGCAGGCTCTGTTTGGCATCGAACAGCAGGGTGTCGCCGGGGGCGCTGCTCAATGAGAGGCAGAGGTGCTGGATCCAGCCCAGCAGCAGATCCTTGCCGTTGAAGCTGCCGGGTTTGACCACCAGCAAGCGCCCCTTCTGGGTGTCGATCCACCCTTGCAGCTGACCCTGAGTCAGGGAGATATCGATCTCCACCGCTTGCTTTTCTGACTCATTGGCAGCAACCCATGGCCGCAGCCGATCAGCCAGCTTGCCCATCTCGGCATCCAGATCGTCCAGCAGCAGGCTGCCGAACCACCCTTGCGGCAGCAGGCCAGTGAGCTGCAACCGCTCGCGACGCTCGGTACTTTCACCTTCCGCCAGATGGGCATCGAGCAGCAGATCTTTCAGCTGATAATGTTGCAGGCCATCCAGCTCGAACGGCTCGCTGTCCTCGATGTTGGCTTCGTTCAGCTCAAACCACACCTTGAGGCGACGGTTGAGGAAATACTTGGTGGGCTGGCGATAGAAGCGCAACAGCTCCGCCAGCTCCAGCCCCTGCTCCTTGCCCCCCCCTTTGTTCCAATCTGGCGGCAGCGGCAACTCACCGCTCTGGAAGTTGGCCGCGCCACGCTCCGGATTGAGGGCGGGCAACCAGTCGGCGGCATAGGTAAAGAGGCGCGAACCCGCCGCCGGGTAGAAGTAGTCGCGACTGTAGGGGGTGAGCGGGTGCGCCACCATCAGGTGGTTGAGCAGCCGCTTGCCGGAGGTTTCGTCGTCGAGATCCTCATCCCCCGCCAGCACAAAGCCCTGCCGCACATAGTCGATCAGCTCCGCCAGCAGCACCGACGGCACCTTGTCGCTGTTGTCCTGCGCGCTGAAGCCCTGATAGCTGATATAGAGCCCCTGCTGGGCGCTGAGCAGCGCCTCGAGGAAGAGGTAGCGGTCATCATCACGACGGGAGCGATCCCCGCGCCGGCCCGCCACCGCCATCAGGTCAAACCCCATGGGGGCCAGGGTGCGCGGATAGACGCCGTCGTTCATGCCGAGCAGGCAGACCTGCTTGAAGGGGATGGAGCGCATCGGCATCAGGGTGCAGAAGTTGACCTGACCGGCGAGGAAGCGCTGGCTGGAGCGGGACTCCCCCAGCACGCTGCCGAGGTAATCCTGCAGCAGGTCGGCGGTAATGGGCTGCTCGAAGCGGGCCTCGCCGAGCCGGGTCTGCCACTCGGCCAGCTGGCTGCGAATGAGCTGGAGCTGACGCTCTTCATCCTCGTCGGCCAGATAGAAGCGCTCCAGCAGCGCCAGCAGGCAGGCGTTCCACTCGGCCAGCGGCTGGGCCTGTTGCAGGCGGGGCAGGAATTCTGCCAGCGAATCGACAAACCAGGCGAGCTTGCCGAGTGCCAGCCCCTGCTGCCCTTCGATATCGGCGTAGGGCAAGATGCCCGCCACCGGCTCGCCATCCCCCATGGCAAAACCGAGCAGCATGCGGCGCAGGCCGAACAGCCAGCTGTTGCCGGACATGGGCGGCAGCTCGAAACGGACGGGGTAACCGTCATCCAGCCCCCAGCGGATGCCGGTCTCCTGCACCCAGACCCGCAGCTGGTTGAACTCGTCGTCATCCAGCTCGAAACGGCGCAGCACGGCGGGCACCTCGAGAATGGCGAGCAGCTCGCCCGCCCCGAAGCGGGCGTTGGGCAGCCTGAGCAGGGCGAGGAAGCTCTGCAGCAGCGGGCTCTCCTGACTCGCCGCCCGATCCGAGACAGCAAAGGGGATCTGACCGCGCGCCCCACTCTTTTCTTTACCAAAAACGGCCTGAATATAGGGGCCGTAGCTGTTCACATCCGGCATCATCACCACCACATCTTTCGGGGTGAGGGTGGGATCCTGCTCGAACAGCGCCAGCAGCCGGTCGTGCAGCACTTCCAGCTCGCGCATCGGGCCGTGGCAGGCGTGGATCTGCAAGGATCCATCCGCCGGGCTGATGGGGCTCTTGTGATGGCTGCTGTCGAGATCGAACTGACCGGCGCCCCGTTCTGCCAGCTCCAGCACATCCTTCTGGATGGCGCGCAGCAGGCTGACATTGCCTTTGCCATCCACCTCGTCGATATCGACGAAGGCCTCGATTTGCGGTACCTCCAGCTCCATCAGCTGATGCAGGTAGTCGCGCCCCAGTTTGCCCATGGAGGCGAGCAGCGGGTTGGCGGGGCCTTGCAATGTCTCGATATCGGTGCCGGGTTTGAGCTTGTTCTCCAGCCGAGCCAACGTCTTGCGATCCAGCAGATCCCCCCAGTAGTAGCGGCAGGGGTTGGTGACGAACAGGTGCACCTCCACCTCCGGCCGGCTGCCGAGGGCCAGCAGCGCCTCCACATAGCGCGGCGGCAGCGCCGAGATGCCGAACACAAAGACCCGCTGCGGCAGCTTGCCCGGCAGATCGGCGGTACGCGCCAGCTCGTGGATAAACTCCTCGTAGAGGTTGGCGCGGTGGTAACCGCTCGGAGAGAGCGCCAGGGTGCGTGCCACCAGCTCACGCCACAGCTCCGGCTGCCAATCCTGACCGCTCACCCCGGCCAGCTCCTGACTCAATCCTTCCCCCTCTTCCCAGCGGGCAATCCAGTCCGGCCGATAGACCAGATACTGGTCAAAGAGATCCGCCACCTTTTGGCAGAGTTGCCACAGCCGCACCTGCTCGGGCGCCTGCGCAAGTTCACGGGCAGGATCCTCGCCACCCCCACCGCCCAGATAGGCGGCGAGCGGGGCAAAGGCGGGGCGATCCAGCAAGGCAGGCAGAATGGTCATCAGCTGCCAGCTCATGGAGCCTTTGTTGTAGGGGCTCTGACGCGGTACATCCGCCAGCACCCGGGTGAACATCTCCCAGATAAAGCTGGCGGGCAGCGGAAAGTCGATATTGGCGGCGATGCCGAACGCTTTGGCCAGCTCCAGCTTGAGCCACTGGGCCATGCCCGGACTCTGCACCAGGATCTGCTCCCGATCGAAGGGGTGAGAGAGAGGGGCCTGCCGGATGCGGCTCACCAGCAGCTCTTTGAGCAGATCCAGCTGATTGGAGTGGTAGAGGGTAAACATGAGCAAATTCCCGCCTGTGGATGAGAGGGGGCGAGGGAAAAGGCGAGCCATTTCCATCACTTCACAAGAAAAGGAATTGTCGGGGATCGGGGGGAAGATGCAAAAGGCTCTTGTGGCCAGCAGGCGAGTAAACAGCTGAACCATGAGGGGTGCCGCAGATTTGTGCAGCAGCCTCACCGACCCGGAAAACGCAGACAGAAAAAAGCCGGTGCAGTTGCACCGGCCAAAAGGCTTGGAAAACTCAAACTGACTAGCTGTTACCAGTTTTTGCCGAGACGGGCATCCACACTGAACGCCCCTGCTCCGGCCGCCGCCAGCGCCAGGAAACCACCGGCCACTGAGACGTTCTTCATAAACATCAGCATCTGCATCTGTTCGGCAGGCTGATAGTGGAAAATAAAGGCAGCCATCAGGGTGAAACCGGCCAGCAGCACGGAGAGGCTACGGGTAAAGAGACCGAGCACGACGGCAAGGCCACCACCCAGCTCAAGCAGGATCACCAGCGGCAACATAAAGCCCGGTACGCCCATCGCTTCCATATAGCCCTGGGTTCCGGCATAGCCGCCGATCTTGCTCCAGCCCGCCATGACGAACATCAGCGCCAACAGTACACGACCCGCCAGCAGTGCCAAATCTTTCATCTTGTCCATTTCATATTCCTCGTTTGTGTCACATCACCGCTGACTGCTTCAGGGTAGGTCAAATAACAGAGCTTGGCTGGCACTGGTCGCCACCAGCTCCCACCGGTATTCATCACGACTGAGTACCCCGTCGCCGGGTCGGGCAGCCAGACCGTTGGCGGCAAGCGTACCTGAAATCATCTGCAGGTAACCGTGTCGGCCAGCCAGTGCCCATTCGAGCGTTTCGCCCGGGGCCAGCTCCAGCCGCCATACGCGGGCCTGCTGGCGGATCACGAAGGATCCCGCCTCGCCATCCGGTGACGCCACCAGCGTCATACCCGGTCTGGACTCAATTTTCTTCTGCTGATATCCGGGTGGCGTGCCGACTTCATTCGGCTCGATCCAGATCTGCAACAGGGAGAGAGGAGCCGTCTGCGAGGGGTTGACCTCGCTGTGGCGGATCCCGCTGCCTGCGCTCATCAGCTGGAAATCCCCTGCCGGGATCTGCTCGGCATGGCCGAGACTGTCCTTGTGCTCAATGGTGCCTTGCAGCACGCAGGTGAGGATCTCCATATTGGCGTGAGGGTGGGTGGCGAATCCGCCACCCGGCGCAACCCGATCCTGATTGATCACCCGCAGTACCGAGTGCCCCATCCACTGTGGGTCATAGTAGTGACCGAAGGAGAAACTGTGACGCGCGTCCAGCCAGCCAAAGTTGGCCTTGCCCCGCGCTTCTGCGGCTCTCAATTGCATCATGGTCTGCTCCTCATCTATCCGGGGTTCGACTTAGCGGTCTTTGCCACCACCGATGCCGAACGGAATACGGTATTCACTGCTCTGGTCAGCCAGGCTGATGGTCAGGTTGCCCTGGGTGCGGTTCGGGATCCGCACCTGCTGGGTACCCGTCAGGGTGGCGTGAACCGATGCCAGCAGATCGCCAGACTCGTCACGCACCTCCAGCAGCGGATTGGCTTTGCCATCCAGTGCGGCAGTGGAGTTCCACTTCACAAACAGTACGCCGGGCATAGCACTGAAGTCAGCTGGTACGGAAGCCTGGGCGAAACCTGTGGCCATCAGGCCTGCAACGGCCAGCATCTTGATTACGTTTTTCATGTTCATTCACTCTCTTGATTTATATGTCGTTGCCAAGGCCGTTTCGGCCAGAATCAATGCATCCATGCAAGAGGTTATTCAAATAGTGTGTTGTTCTTTCACCGACGTCAGACCGACCGATTTGGTGCGTTACAGTACGGAAATACCCGCATATTTGGCCGCTCGACGTTCCTGCCTAAGCGTTGATTGAATATTAAAGTGACACGACCTAACTTGTTAGCTGTGATCTCTCTGTAGGTTGTTCACTCGGGGCATTCCCGGAGAATTGGAGGCACCAACCAAACCAATCATCCGAGGTGCCCGAGTGAACAATCATAAAAATGCCCGATTAACCGTCTTTGGTCGACAGCTTCTTGTCCAGCGTATCCTTGAGCAGGGCCTGCGCGTTGAAGAGGCCGCTCACGCTGCCGGGGTCAGTATCCGCACCGCTTACAAGTGGCTCACTCGATATCGCCAGGAGGGACCTGATGGTTTGTACAATCGCTCTTCTCGACCCGCATCTTGCCCTCATGCCATTGATGACCAGCGCCAGCAGAGGATTATCGAACTGCGCAAGCAGCGACGGACCTATCGGCACATCAGCCAATATCTGGGCATAGGGCACAGTACTGTCGCCCGCATCTTGCAGCGCATGGGACTTCATCGATTGGCCAATCTGGCCCCAGCTGTTCCAGTACAACGCTATGAACATGAGAAACCGGGTGACTTGCTGCATCTGGACATCAAAAAGTTGGGGCGTTTCCACCGTCCCGGCCATCGTATCACCGGCGACCGCAGCAAGGACTCACGCGGCGCAGGGTGGGAGTGTGTTCATGTGGCGATTGATGACCACTCCCGTGTGGCGTTCAGCGCTCTGCATCCTGATGAAACGGGACGCAGTGCCTGCCTGGCGCTGTTACAGGCACTTCGCTACTACGCCGGGCTCGGCATTTGTTTCAGTCGGCTACTCACGGACAATGGAGCCTGTTACCGGTCGAAACGCTTCCAGAAGCTGTGTCGTCGGCTGGGGCTCAAGCATCTGCGCACCAAGCCTTACACACCACAAACCAATGGCAAAGCAGAGCGCTTCATTCAGACCGCCCTGCGTGAGTGGGCTTATGCACGGAGCTATGACTCGTCAGAGCAACGGGCAGAGCACTTGCAACCGTGGTTGCATGAGTACAACTGGCATCGTCCTCATGCCAGTCTGGGCTACCAGCCCCCCATCAGTCGTCTTCAATCTGTGAACAACCTGGTGGGTTTACACAGTTAGCGAGATAAACTGGCAAACATATTCAAAAAAATTGAAGGTGAGGAATGACCAAGGAATCGAACAAGGAGCGGGCACTGACCCTGGAGGCAATCCGGGTGCTGGACGCCATCGACCGCCGTGGCAGCTTCGCGGCGGCAGCCGACGAGCTGGGCAAGGTGCCCTCGGCATTGAGCTATACGGTGCAGAAGCTGGAAGACGAGCTGGACGCTATGCTGTTTGACCGCAGCGGCCACCGCACCAAGTTCACCCCGGCGGGCCGCATGCTGCTGGAGCAAGGGCGCATGCTGCTGGAAGCAGCCGAGCATCTGGTGGGTGAGACCCGGGCGCTGGCCCGTGGCTGGGAGACCGACATCACAGTCGCCGTCGATGCGCTGGTCCCGGTACAGGCCCTCTATCCCTTGGTTGAGAAGCTGGCTGAACAGACCGATACCCGACTCAGGTTGCGCGCCGAAGTACTGGCGGGCAGTTGGGAGTGTCTGGAGGATGGCCGTGCCGACCTGCTTATCTCCACGATCAATCCGGGCATCATGATGGCCGGCATCAAGCATCAGGTGATCAAAGAAGAGGTCATGCTCTATGTCGCCCACCCCGACCACCCTCTCCATCAGGAGCCGGAGCCTCTGGCTGACGAAACCCTGCGCCGCTACCGCGCCATCGCGGTGGCCGACACAGCCCTGCGCAAACCGGTGCTCACCTACCGCCTGCTCGACAAGCAGCCGCGCCTCACTGTCAGCACCATGACGGAGAAACGGGATGCCCTGCTGGCAGGGATCGGGGTCGGCACCATGCCACAGAGCTGGATTGAGGAGGACATCCGGACCGGACGGCTTAAGGTGATCAGCCCCGAATATCGCCATCAGCTGCAGGTCGTGCTGGCCTGGCGGCGAGACACCATGGGCAAGGCCAAAAGCTGGCTGGTGCGGGAGATACCAAAACTGTTTGCAGCTGGTGAGAAATGAGATCCAGTTAACAGAAATGTTAATTGCATGCCTCACTTGACGCCCAATATCTTTGCTGATTTCATAGCCGCCTCATTGAACCCATGGAAGCTGTAGAAAATGAAAAAGAGTTTGCTGGTTGCCCTCACCACCCTGCCCCTGTTTGCCAATGCCGGCCTGATGGATTCGCTGACCGACAGCGTCACCAGCAGCGTCAAGGATGCGGCCAGCACTGCCGTATCTGGTGCCATGGACAGCGCATCCAACGAAGCCATCAAAAAGGCACTGGATATCAAGGAAGGCGGCTCCAACAAGCAGGCAGTCAAAGAGAAGCTGGGCGCTCCTGCCTCTACCAAGACCGAGGCCGGTCTGGAAGTGTGGACCTATGATCTGGATGCCCTGAAGAAGGCTTCTCCACTGCTGGCAGAAACCACCAAAACCCTGCTGAAAGATACCGACGCAGCCAAGAAGAACGTCGTTATCAAGTTCGAAGGTGATACCGTCAAGAAAGTAGACCTGACCGACAAGGCTCAGGGCTAAGTTCGCTCGTCCGGTGGAGTGGCTGCACGCCCGCATCGGCACAGATAGCAAGAGGGGGAGCACCGGGCTTCCCCTCTTTTATGATCGGTTTATTACACCTTGAAGCGATGCACCAACGCCACCAGCTGGCGATTGGACTCCAGCAGGGTGGCCGAACACTGTTCGGTATTCTGACCGTTATCCACCAGCAGATTGACCATGTCGCGGATGGTGACCATGTTGCGGTTGATCTCTTCGGTCACCCGGCTCTGCTCCTCTGCCGCAGTCGCAATCTGGGTACCCAGATCATTTATTTGCACCACGGCATCCGCCATCTTGTCGAGCCCGCCTGTCACCTGCTCGGTATTCTCGGTCGCCGCCTGGCAGCTCTGCTTGGTGTGCTCCATGGCCACCACGGCTTCTGCCACCCCCTGCGTCAACCGGGAGAGCATGCTCCCCACCTCGGCAGTGCTATTCTGGGTTCTCGCCGCCAGTGCGCGCACCTCATCAGCAACCACGGCAAAACCACGGCCCTGCTCACCGGCCCGCGCCGCCTCGATAGCCGCGTTGAGTGCCAACAGGTTGGTCTGGGCAGCAATATCGCCGATCACGCCGAGTACACTGCTGATCTGGCGAGCATCTTCCTGCATCCCCAATACCTTGGTCGCAGCAAGATCCACTTCATCGATCAGCGCCGCCACACTGGCAGAGGCCTGACCCACTACCTGACGGGACTGAATCGCCTGACCATTGGCAGACTCGGTAAAGCTGGCGGAATCGCTCGCGTGGTGCGCCACACTGTCGGCAGTGGAGCTGAGCTCGGTCAGGGCTGTCACTATCTGATCGGTCTCGGCGGCATGCTCACCGAGAATGCGTCTGGCCTGCCCCGTCTGCTGATCCAGCTGGGCCAATTCACGGGTAATCAGCTCTGTGGTCTCGGTCACCTGCAACATCATCTGCTGCAGATAGGCGATAAAGCGGTTCACCGATTGAGCGATATGGTCCAGCTCATCGTGCCCCTTGACCCGGATCCGGGCAGTCAGATCAGCATCTCCGGCCGAGAGCGCATCGATGTTCTGCTTGAGGGTGTCGAGTCGACTGCCCAGCTGCTTGATGGCCATCAACATCAGCGCAAACAGCAGCACCACTAGCGGTAGCTGGATCGCTGCCAGCGTCTTGAGCACCTCCTGACTGTCGTGGGTAAGGGTGCTGGTCGGCAGCGCCGCCGCCAACAGCCAGGGGGTTCCTTCGATGGGTTGCATCAGCAATGTCTGCTCTTCACCCAGATCCTGAAAGGTAGTGCGCTGCAATGCGGCGCCATTACCTTGCCCCAGCAGGCTGGCGATGGCGCTGGCAAAGGGATAGTCCCCGTGAGATGAGAGGTTGCCCAGCACCACATCCCCGCTCAAGCGACCATTCTTGCTGAGGATCTTGCCGTCGGCCTCGACGATCATCACCTGACCACCGATCTCCTGCTCTTTTTTGGCGACCAGATCATTGAAGAAACCCAGCGTCACATCGATGGTGGACACCCCGTAAAGGGAGCCGTCACGATAGATCCCCATGGCACAGTTGGTGCGTGGCTGTTGGCTGGCACCATCCTTGTAAGCCGCCGCCCAGACACACATGCCTTTCGCCGCCTGCTGCCCGGCTCTGTGCCAGGGCTGCTCGAAATAGTTGGGCGCCTCGGCCGAGTTCCAGTAGGTGTTGGGGATCAGCTTGTTGGCACCATCCCGATGAAAAAAGGTACTGAACTTGATGCGACCGGCTTCCCGCTGATCCGGCATCGGCCAGATGCCGCCACCAAACACCATGGCATTGCCATATTGATCGATCAGAGCAGGGAGAACAGCATCGATTTGCTCACTCGGCAGTTGGGCCACCAGCTGGGTGATACTGCGTGACTGGCTCTGCACCCCGTTGAGCTGATCGCGAATGTCGGTCGCAATCTCGCTGACCCGCAGCACCAGATTCTGCTCACCCGCCCGTTGCAGCTCGGGTTTGACCCATAACTGGATGCCGATTACGGTCAGCACACAGACCGCCACCATGAATCCCAGAAAAACGGCGGTATATCGCCCCTTGATTGTCCCCAGATCCCAACCCATACCCTCTCCTGTTTTCGGCCACTGCTAACTGCAGCTTGTTATATGAGCGGGCATTATCTTGCAATTCGCTCACGGCGCGTTTGCCATCGCTCACATAAGCGACAGCAAGATAAGGATTCGAGCGAAAATGGATCGATACGATCACAAAAAGGGTGGCCTCGGCCACCCTTGGGTTGATAACAGCTGGCGTTGTTACTGGTTCGCTTCAGCGAACTGCTTCATCGCTTCGGCGTGCTTGGTCATACCGGCGGCACGCTCGCTGAGCTTCTTGATGAATTCCGCCTTCTTGGCCGGATCTTCAATGCGATCATAACGTTGCTGCAGGTTGGCCTGGATCTGCTCCGGGGTCATGTTCTGCATGCGGGCCATCTTGTCGTGGCGACCACCGTGGTGTTTGCCACCCATCATGCCGCCGCCGTCCATCGGGCAATCCACCATGGCACCGGGCTGGCCGGTGGGGGCTGCTTCACTGGCAGCATAGGCACCCAGCGGCAGGCCAAGGATCAGGGTGGCGGTCAGCAGGGTTTTGGTCAGCTTTTTCATGGTCTATCTCCTGTAGGGATGATTCTGGTTCGGCGCTCTTGCCTTGCCCTCAAGTAAATACCCTATCGGTGTCTGAACTTTGCCAGCATCGCCCTTTTTTGTAGCAGAGTGTGGCATCGTGCGGATCTGGCACACTTTGACACAAACCGCCGGGCGGATTTTCGTATACTCGTGCCAACGCCAAGCAGGGGAGGTATTCATGAACCAGGGCAACACCCACATTCTGGTGGTCGACGATCACAGCGAGATCCGCGATCTCTTGAAGCGCTTTCTGGAGCAGCACGGCCTTCGGGTCAGTTGCGCACGGGATGGCAAGGAGATGAAGCGACTGCTGGAGGAGCGGGAGTTCGACCTGCTGGTACTGGATCTGATGATGCCGGGTGAAGATGGTCTGACCCTCTGCCGCGAGCTGCGGGTCAAATCGAACCTGCCCATCATCATGCTCACGGCCATGGGGGAAGAGACCGACCGCATCATAGGGCTGGAGATGGGGGCTGATGACTATCTGGCAAAGCCTTTCAATCCGCGCGAGCTGCTGGCGCGCATCAAGGCGGTGATGCGCCGCACCCAGGCGGATAACCAACCCGCCGCCGAAACCCTGACCCGGGATCTGCGCTTCGATCGCTGGCTGCTCGACGTCAATCGCCGGGAGCTGGTCGATGAGGATG
Organism: Aeromonas sp. 102P; assembly: GCF_051920345.1. Classification (NCBI taxonomy): domain Bacteria; kingdom Pseudomonadati; phylum Pseudomonadota; class Gammaproteobacteria; order Aeromonadales; family Aeromonadaceae; genus Aeromonas; species Aeromonas sp. 102P. The sequence goes on from NZ_JBQBCZ010000001.1 coordinate 308,452, forward strand.
GAGTGGGCCTCAGCCTCTCCACCGCCGAATTCGATCTGCTCAAGGTGTTTCTCGAACGCCCGCAGCGGGTGCTGAGCCGGGATCAACTGCTGGATCTGGCCCGTGGCCGCGAGGCGGTAGCCTTTGATCGCGCCATCGATACCCTGGTGAGCCGCCTGCGCCGCAAGCTGGAGCGGGATCCCAAGAATCCGGAGCTGATCAAAACCATCTGGGGTGGCGGCTATATGTTCTCCGCCGACGTGACGCAGGTTTAAGCAGTGGGCACCTTGCGACGACTGTGGGCACGGATGTGGCCCAAGGGGCTGACCGGCCAGATCATTCTGGTGGCGCTGGCGGGGTTGATCCTGATCCAGCTGCTCAGTATCCAGATCTACCGCACGGATCGGGAGGAGGCGCTCGGCTTCGTCAACAGCCGCAACGCCATGCAGCGGATCATCTCGGTGGTCAGGCTGCTCTCCCTCTCCCCCCGTCCCTCTATGACGAGATCCTCAAGGCGAGCCGCAGCGAGACCCTGCTACTGCGCCTCTCCGACGAGCCGCTGCAACCGGATAACCGCAGTCCCCGCTTCGAGCAGCTGGTGCGCTCGCGCCTCAACTACCCCGCCGGCCTCACGGTCGAGATCAGCGCCGAGCTGAAAGAGGATACCCAGCGCAGCAAGGCGTGGGAACATCATGCCCGCATGATGCGGGATCGCAAGGGACCGCCCCCGCCGCGGGATATGCGGCTCTATGGCTCCATCGAACTGCCGCAGGGGGGCTGGCTGCAGTTCAGCTCGCTGGTCGACAAGGAGGCGGGCAGCTGGTCGTGGCAGACCACCCTCAACCTGATGCTGGTCGCCAGTCTGGTGATCGGACTGATGGTGCTGCTGTTTCGCCGTGCCACTCGCCCGCTCAAGCAGCTGGCAGGCAATGCGGAGCGGCTCGGACGGGGCGAGGATATCGAGCCCTTGAAAGAGGAGGGGCCGACCGAGATCCGAGAATCGATTCAGGCCTTCAACCGGATGCACACCCGGCTCGACCGCTTCGTGCAGGACAGAACCCGGATGCTGGCGGCCATCTCCCACGATCTGCGTACCCCCATCACCAGCCTGCGGCTGCGCACCGAGTTTCTGGCCGATGGCGAGGACAAGGAGCGGATCCAGCAGACCCTGCAACAGATGGAGCAGATGCTGGCCGCGACCCTCAGCTTTGCTCGCGAGGAGGGGCAGCAGGAGGCTACCCGCGAGCTGGATCTGGTCAGCCTGCTGGTCAGCCTGTGCGATGACTATGCCGATACCGGCCAGCCGGTCACCTGTCTGGCGGAAGGCAAAGAGGTCTACGCCTGCCGGGCCAACACCCTGCGCCGGGTGTTGCAGAACCTGATCGGCAACGCCATCAAATATGCCGGCAGCGCCGAAGTGTCGCTGGAGCGGCGCAAGGAGGAGCTGTTGATCCGGGTCTGCGACAACGGGCCGGGGATCGATCCGGCGCGGCTGGAGGATGTGTTCAAGCCGTTCGTGCGGCTCGATGAAGCGCGCAATACCGAGTCCGGCAGTGTCGGGTTGGGGCTCTCCATCGCCCGCACCCTGGTCCATCAGCACGGCGGCGAGCTGACCCTGCTCAATCGGCCACAGGGGGGACTGGAGGCGCGGATCAGCCTGCCGCTGTAAGTAGTTACCCTATCCGCCAGCCTTGTCATGGCGCCATTTGCATCATGCAAACTTCATCATTTGAGCGCTTGTTCTTCGATCAGAAAGGCGGTGATAATCGATGACCACGGGACGGTATACGGCAACGGATTGGAGCAAGGATGGCCTCTTCCAGGACAGGAGTCATAGTCAGTATCGGATGGGGGCTCCTGCTACTCGCCCTTGCTCTGCCTGTCTGGGCCAAAGCTCCGGAAGAGCCGATCATCATTACCAACTCCAAAGCCTGGCAGCCCTTCTCCTATATCAATGAGTCGGGCCAGCCGGATGGCCTGCTGATCGATTTGTGGCGTGAATATGCCCGGGTGACCGGCCAGAAGATCGAGTTCAGGCTGGTCGACTGGCAAGGCTCCCTCGACCTGCTCCATGAGGGGAAGGCGGACGTTCACGCCGGACTGCTCTGGTCACCGGAGCGGGACAAACTGTTCGACTATGGCCGCCCTCTCGCCCAGCTCGACTCCCAACTCTTCTTCTCGAGCGAATTGCGCGGCACCGATGTACATTACTACCTGCTCCATGAAACGGTCGGTGTGGTAGCCGGTGGCTACGAGGAGTATTACGCCAGACGCTACTTCCCCGGCACCAGACTGCAGACCTTCAATGACAATGACACCCTGCTGGCTGCGGCCTTCAAGGGTGAAGTGAAGGCCTTTATCGCCGATCTGCAGGTCGCCAACTTCTACATCTATACCTCGGACGATCCCACCCGCTTTATTCCGGTTCGCCACCTCTATACCGACCAGATCCGCTTTGCGGTGAAAAAGGGTGACCTTGCCCTGCTAAACCGGCTGGAAGAGGGCTTCGCCAAGCTCAAAGAGAGCGATCGGGAGCGGATCATCCGCAAATGGATGCATGTCGAAACCGTCTACCCCATCCATCTCGGTCCCTGGCTACTGCTGGCCGGGGCATTGATCATGGTGGCCTACATAGTGCAACTGCGCCGCGCCGTTGCCAGCCGTACCACCGAGTTGAGCCGCGCCAACGCCAGACTGGAGAAACAAGCCAGTACCGACCCCCTGACCGGTCTGCTCAACCGACGGGCATTCATGCCCGCCATGGAGCAACGACTGGCAAGCGGGGAGCCCTGTGCCCTGTTGCTGTTCGATGTGGATCACTTCAAGGAGACCAATGACCGCTTTGGTCATGGCATCGGGGATCTGCTGCTGGAAAAGCTGGCCACGACTGTGACCAACCTGTTGCCCAAAGAGGCTCTGCTGGCCCGCATCGGCGGCGAAGAGTTTTGCCTGCTGCTACCGCTGGCCACATTGGCAGAGACAGAAGAGTGGGCCGAGCGTATCTGCCTGGAGAGCAACCGGCAAACCCTGCACACCAGCAGCGGCGAGGTGGCCCTCTCCATCAGCACCGGGGCAGTCTGGGTCGCCGCAGAGAGAGAGGCTGATGCCGACCAGCTACTACGGCAGGCTGACGCCCTCATGTATCAGGCCAAGGGACTGGGGCGCAATACCTGGCAAGCCGCCGCCTATCAGGGATAGCCCTCTGACGGACACGCAATAAAAACGGCCGCCATCGGAAGATGGCGGCCGCATGAGTGGTTCCCTATCAGAAGTTGTAGGTCACGCCCAGGTTGTAACGGCGACCATCCAGCACAGTGCCATAGCTGCTGTAATCCACCGTCTTGTCGAAGAGGTTGTAGACCCCGGCAGTCAGATCCAGATGCTTGTTGGCCTTGTAGACCAGGCCCATGTCAAAGAAGGTGTAGGAAGGGGTCCCCTCCGCCATCTTGACCCGGCTCAGGTACTCGGAGGTCTCGCCACGGAAGTTGACCCGTGACCAGAGGCTGAGATCCTCGGTGGTTTGCCAGTCAACACTACCGTTGAGCATGTGGCGGGGCCTCTGGTTGAGGGCATGACCCGCCAGTGGACCACTCTTCTGCTCGGACTGGGTGAAGGTGTAGCTGGAGCTGACCGACCAATCCTCATTGATAGCCCAATCCATCATCCCCTCGACCCCGCGCATATTCGCCTTGTCGACGTTGACCCGATCGCTGATGAAGTCATAACTGTGACCATTGAGGGTACAGGCGGGATCGCTCTTGCTGGTGCAACGACGCACTTCGGAGATCTTGTTCTTGAAGTCGGTGTTGAACAGGGTCACTCCGGCGTTGAGCCCCTGATGACCGTTCCACAGCAGGCCGATCTCTTCACTCACGCTGGTCTCTGGTTTGAGATCAGGGTTGCCGACCAGTACGCCATCCTGACTGCGGCCGCCAGTAGCCTGGCCCCAGTTGGCCGCCGACATCCGCAAGTCAGGGGAGCGGTAGCCGGTCGAGACGCCTCCTTTCAACGTCCAGCTATCATCCAGATGCCAGACGCCGTAGAGACGAGGGCTCCAGTGAGAGCCGTAGTTCTGGTCCCGATCCATGCGGGCGCCTCCGGTCAGGGCAAAGCTGTCAGTGAGTGACCACTCATCCTCGACAAACATTGCCCAGCTCCAGCGGGTCAGCTGCTCGGCAGGGTTGGCCACTGTCAGGGCATTGCCTTGATCGTGCAGATCCTCATAACGATACTGACCACCGACACTCAAGTAATGATCCCCCAGAATAAACTGGGTATGGGTATCGGCGATGGTATTGGTAAGCTCCATCTTGCGAACGGGGTTACTGTTGGCCTCCTGCTGCAGATAGCTGCTGGAAGAGCCGAAATCATACTGACCATCATGGGTCAGCGCATAGTTGGTGCGCTCGTAGCGATAGAGGCTATCTGTCGCCTTGACATCCAGCGAATTGCCGGCCGTGCGATCCCGATCCTGCAGACTGCGACTGGCCTCCAGATCGAAGCGATTCTGCTCATCAGGCTTGAAGCTGAGCACTGCCGTGCCACTGCGAGTCTCCTGCTCGGCAAAACCCTGGGTAAATTTGTCTTCGCCACGATGAGCCAGCTGGCCATTGAAGCGCAGCCCCAACACGCCATCGATCAATGAACCTGCGGTATAGGCATCGGTCTGGAAGCTATTACCGGCATCCTTGTTCTCCTGGAAGGTCGAATCTGCGTGAACCGACCCCTGCCAGGCCAGACCGGTGGTCTTGCGGGTAATCACGTTAATCACACCACCCATGGCATCTGAACCATAACGGGATGACATGGGACCACGGACGACCTCAATGCGCTCGATCGCCTGCAGTGGCGGCAGCCAGCCCTGCTCGATACCAGCTTCATCGCTATTGGGGCGAGTACCACGACTATCCACCTTTTTGCCATCAACCAGCATCAGGGTGTATTTCGATCCCATACCGCGAATGCTGATATCACTGCTGCTGCCACCGCCAGTCACCACAACACCGGGAACATCCTTCAGGGCATCGGTCACATCGCGATAGGCCCGCTTCTCCAGCTGCTCACGGGTAATCACAGAGATGGAGGCAGCAGAGTCTTCAATCTTCTGCTGGAAGCCGGAAGCGGTGACGACCATCACCTCTTGTTTGGCTGCGTGGGCCTGGGTCGCAAGAAGGGAGCAGACCAGCAAGGCAAGCTTGTTCGGTTTCACTGTTGTCATGTTTTAGCCTGAACGTTTTTAGTAGGAAGGTGGCGTATTCCCTTACTTCATTCGTTACAACGCCTTGGCATCCGGCCAGGTGCAGCATCAAAAAAGGCTCATTTGAAAAGCACTTTATTAATCAGCCCGCATTGTAACTACCCCATCCCAACAATTCAAATAACAATCATTATCGTTCGCCTCGTATGGTATTCCTGCTGCAAAACAGCTCATTCTTGATAAGAGACTGTTTTAATGGAATAAATCTATAAACAAACAAGGGGATTACACAAACAAGAGGAAGTGATGACGTACCATTGCAAGACGGCCTGATTTAATCCTCAAGCTCTATCAGCTCGCTGCGGAACAATATGGCCAAGATGGGATGTGCTGCGATACAGAGTTGGAAATAGTAGCCAGAACGCCAACAGGGGAAGGTATTGCCATCGTGGTGGGATGTCGGCAACTCACCAGCAGACTAAAAACATCAAAACCCAGTCGTGAGGCCGGGCTTTGTGTTGGTTCTTGCGTACAAATCTGTGGGACTTATGGACAAAACCACCCATAGCAAAAAGGCCTTCCCAATCGGGAAGGCCTTAAAATTAGTGGCGGAGCGGACGGGACTCGAACCCGCGACCCCCGGCGTGACAGGCCGGTATTCTAACCGACTGAACTACCGCTCCGCATTCGGTTAGCTTTCGCTAAATCTTCTGCTGCATTTTCTGAGGTGTCATCCTCGCAGCCAGTGACGTGATTCTTCACATCGCTGTTTAATTGAGTGCCTGGCAGTGTCCTACTCTCGCATGGCGAATGCCACACTACCATCGGCGCTACCGCGTTTCACTTCTGAGTTCGGCATGGGATCAGGTGGTTCCACGGCGCTATGGCCGCCAGGCAAATTCTTAATCTAGAAAGCTGACGTGAATAACGACTAGGTCATTATCACTGAATTAGTAGTTCGCTTGGTATCTGTTACAAGCCTTAGAACACTTCTTGGGTGTTGTATGGTTAAGCCTCACGGGTAATTAGTGCGGGTTAGCTCAATGCATCGCTGCACTTACACACCCCGCCTATCAACGTTGTGGTCTCCAACGGCCCTTTAGGACCCTCAAGGGGTCAGGGATGACTCATCTCAGGGCTCGCTTCCCGCTTAGATGCTTTCAGCGGTTATCGATTCCGAACTTAGCTACCGGGCAGTGCCACTGGCGTGACAACCCGAACACCAGAGGTTCGTTCACTCCGGTCCTCTCGTACTAGGAGCAACTCCCTTCAATCATCCAACGCCCACGGCAGATAGGGACCGAACTGTCTCACGACGTTCTGAACCCAGCTCGCGTACCACTTTAAATGGCGAACAGCCATACCCTTGGGAC
>NZ_JBQBCZ010000001.1:320000-482500 GCF_051920345.1 Aeromonas sp. 102P
CAAGGAGGCCAAGATGGACTTGCGACTGAGACCCTACAAGGGAAAATGCCCGCAATTGGGCAAATGGGTATATGTAGGGCGATATCAAGCTGGCTGACGATGCTCACGCCAAGTGAGCCAACTATTCACCGTTCAGCAGGGCTTGGGAACAGCGCTTACTTCTATAGAAAAATAAGAGGTGAATGATGAGTTGAGGCAGTTGAGGCAGTTGAGGCAGTTGAGGCAGTTGAGGCAGTTGAGGCAGTTGAGGCAGTTGAGGCAGTTGAGGCAGTTGAGGCAGTTGAGGCAGTTGAGGCAGTTGAGGCAGTATCAGAATTCATTAAAAGAAAAGCCGGGACAAGCCCGGCTTTTTCTTTATCACTCAGCAGCTGCTTCAGCAGCCGCCGGGCGGTCTACCAGCTCAATATAAGCCATAGGGGCGTTGTCGCCTGCACGGAAACCGCATTTCAGAATGCGAGTATAACCGCCGGCGCGCTCCAGGTAGCGCGGGCCCAGTTCATTGAACAGCTTAGCCACGATCGCGTTATCGCGAGTACGGGCAAATGCCAGGCGACGATTAGCAACGCTATCAGTCTTGGCAAGGGTGATCAGCGGTTCAACTACACGACGCAGCTCTTTTGCCTTAGGCAGAGTCGTCTTGATGATCTCATGACGAACCAGGGAGCTGGCCATGTTGCGGAACATTGCCTGACGATGGCTGCTGTTCCGGTTCAGTTGACGACCACTCAAACGATGGCGCATGACCTTATCCTTCTAACTAAATCTGTGAAACCCGTAATCTGGATTACTCGTCAGCGATGCTGGCGGGCGGCCAGTTCTCAAGGCGCATGCCAAGAGACAGACCACGGGAGGCCAACACGTCCTTGATCTCAGTCAGGGACTTCTTACCGAGGTTAGGAGTCTTAAGCAACTCAACTTCGGTACGCTGTACCAGATCACCAATATAGTGGATAGCTTCTGCCTTCAGACAGTTCGCAGAACGAACTGTCAGCTCCAAATCATCGACAGGACGTAGCAGAATCGGATCAAACTCGGGTTTCTCTTCTTTCTTCTCGGGCACGCTGACATCGCGCAGATCCACGAAGGCTTCCAGTTGCTCGGCCAGAATAGTGGCAGAACGACGGATGGCTTCTTCAGGATCCAGGGTACCATTGGTCTCCATGTCGATGACCAGCTTGTCCAAGTCGGTACGCTGTTCCACACGTGCTGCCTCAACATTGTAGGCAATACGAACGATGGGGCTGAACGCAGAGTCCAGCAGCAGGCGACCAATCGGGCGCTCTTCGTCATCGTTGTGAACACGAGCAGAAGCAGGCACATAACCACGACCGCGCTGAACTTTCAGGCGCATGCTGATTTCAGCATTGGCACCAGTCAGGTGGCAGATTACGTGCTCCGGGTTTACGATCTCGACTTCATCACCGTGAGTGATATCACCAGCGGTAACGGGGCCTGTTCCAGACTTGGTCAGGGACAGAGTTACCTCGTCCTTGCCTTCCAGCTTCACAGCGATACCTTTCAGGTTGAGCAGGATTTCAAGAATGTCTTCCTGTACACCTTCTTTGCTGCTGTACTCATGCAGTACCCCGTCAATTTCGACTTCAGTAACTGCACAACCGGGCATAGATGACAGCAAAATACGACGCAGGGCGTTGCCCAGCGTGTGACCAAAGCCACGCTCGAGTGGCTCAAGAGTCACTTTCGCATGAGTCGGGCTAACTTGCTCGATGTCAACTAGCCGCGGTTTAAGAAAATCTGTTACAGAACCCAGCATTGTGTCCTCTCTTTAGAAGCTAGCTTTACTTGGAGTAAAGCTCGACGATCAGCTGTTCGTTAATGTCGGCAGACAGGTCGGAACGCTCTGGCAGACGCTTGAAAGCACCTTCCATTTTAGCGGCGTCAACCTCTACCCAAGTCGGCTTCTCACGCTGACCAGCAACTTCCAGGGAAGCTTTGATACGCGCTTGCTTCTTAGCCTTCTCACGAACGCAGATCACGTCCTCAGGGGAAACCTGGAAAGAAGGAATGTTCACAACGCGACCGTTTACCATGATGGCCTTGTGGCTCACCAGCTGACGAGATTCAGCACGGGTAGCGCCGAAGCCCATACGATAAACAACGTTGTCCAAACGACCTTCCAGCAGCTGCAACAGGTTTTCACCGGTGTTACCCTTTTGACGGGCAGCGTCGCGGTAGTAGTTGCGGAACTGTTTTTCCAATACGCCGTAGATACGACGAACTTTTTGTTTCTCGCGCAGCTGAACACCGTAGTCGGACAGACGCGCTTTACGCGCACCGTGCTGACCAGGGGCGGTGTCAATCTTGCACTTAGAATCAATCGCACGAACACCTGACTTCAGGAAGAGGTCGGTGCCCTCACGACGGCTAAGCTTAAGCTTAGGACCGATATATCTTGCCATCTTCTTTCTCCAACAATCCTAGACCAAGTAGCTACAGCGTTATACGCGGCGCTTCTTGGGAGGACGACAACCGTTGTGCGGGATCGGAGTCACATCAGTAATGTTAGTGATGCGGAAACCAGCCGCGTTCAGGGCGCGGATGGAAGACTCACGACCGGGACCCGGACCTTTGACCATGACTTCCAGGTTCTTGACGCCATATTCTTTGGCCATCTCACCAGCGCGCTCGGCAGCTACCTGAGCAGCGAACGGGGTGGACTTACGAGAACCACGGAAACCGGAACCACCAGAAGTAGCCCAAGACAGAGCATTGCCCTGACGGTCAGTAATGGTCACGATTGTGTTGTTGAAAGATGCATGAACGTGCGCAATACCGTCGCTCACTTGCTTTTTAACGCGCTTGCGAGCACGAGTCGGAGTTTTAGCCATTTTCTACCTTCCCGTTACTTCTTGATAGCCTTGCGCGGACCCTTACGGGTACGAGCGTTGGTCTTGGTACGTTGACCACGAACAGGCAGGCTACGACGGTGACGCAAACCACGGTAGCAACCCAGATCCATCAATCGCTTGATGTTCATGGAAATCTGACGACGCAGGTCACCTTCAACGGTGAATTTACCTACTTGTTCACGCAGACTCTCGATCTGAGCTTCGTCCAGGTCTTTAATTTTCACATTCTCAGCGATACCGGCTGCGGCACAGATGGCCTTGGAGCGGGTACGACCGACGCCATAAATAGCAGTCAAAGCGATGACTGCATGCTTATGGTCAGGAATGTTAATGCCAGCGATACGGGCCACTATTCACTCCTACATATAGTAGATTACGACCACCACAAAGCCCGTGAGCGGATACGTGGCGGTCAACCAATACACAACAAAAGTTGGCTGGCTATATTAGCCAGCACAACTATTTGTTGCAAGTACTAACCGTAAAAAATTAGCCTTGGCGCTGTTTATGCTTTGGCTCGCTGCAAATCACACGCACCACACCGTGACGCTTGATGATTTTGCAGTTACGGCAGATTGCCTTAACGGAAGCACGAACTTTCATTGCTTAACTCCGTAACTACGCCGACCTTTAGCGGCCGTAGCCCTTCAGGTTGGCCTTCCTCAGGACGTCGCCATATTGATGAGACATCATATGGGTTTGTACCTGAGCCATGAAGTCCATGATAACTACCACGATAATCAGCAGCGAAGTGCCACCGAAGTAGAACTGTACGTTCCAGGCAGTCATCAAGAACTGGGGTACCAGACAGATAAAGGTTATATAGAGCGCACCTGCCAATGTCAGGCGAGTCATAACCTTATCGATGTAACGTGCTGTCTGCTCGCCCGGGCGAATCCCCGGGATAAAGGCTCCACTCTTCTTCAGATTATCTGCTGTCTCGCGGGGGTTGAACACCAGCGCGGTATAGAAGAAGCAGAAGAAGATAATGGCTGCTGCATACAGCATCTCGTAAAGCGGTTGACCCGGCTGCAGGACCATAGAGACCTGTTGCAGGATATCAGCTACTTTACCCTCGCCCTGACCAAACCAAGAGGTAATGGTCCCCGGGAAGAGGATGATACTGGATGCGAAAATCGCAGGAATCACACCAGCCATATTCACTTTCAACGGCAGGTGTGTGCTTTGCGCGGCAAATACCTGGCGGCCTTGTTGACGCTTGGCATAGTTAACGACGATACGACGCTGACCACGCTCCACGAACACCACAAAGTAAGTCACTGCGAAAACAATCAAGCCCAGCAACAACAACAGCAGGATGTGCAATTCCCCTTGACGTGCCTGTTCGGCCGTAGCGCCAATGGCATGCGGCAGACCAGCAACGATACCTGTGAAAATAATCAACGAGATACCATTACCAATCCCACGCTCGGTAATCTGTTCACCCAACCACATCAAAAACATGGTACCGGTGACCAGACTCACAACCGCTGTGAAATAGAAGCCTAGACCCGGATTAGTCACGAGTCCATGCATCATATTCGGCAGACCGGTTGCAATACCAATGGCCTGGAAAGTTCCCAAAACCAGCGTGCCCCAACGGGTATATTGGCTAATCTTGCGACGGCCGGATTCACCTTCTTTCTTGAGTTCAGCAAGAGCGGGGTGAACCACTGTCAGCAGCTGGATAATGATCGATGCCGAAATGTACGGCATGATCCCCAACGCAAGAATAGAAGCACGCGAGAGTGCACCACCACTGAACATGTTGAACATCTCAATGATGGTGCCCTTCTGTTGCTGGAACAACTCGGCCAGTACGGCGGCGTCAATACCAGGAATCGGCACATAAGAGCCTGCACGGAAAACGATAATCGCCCCGAGAACGAAGAGCAGACGGCTCTTCAGTTCACTCAGACCACCCTGTGCTTTAACATCCAATCCTGGTTTCTTAGCCATTGTACTGATTATTCCTCGATTTTACCGCCAGCGGCCTCGATGGCTGCGCGTGCACCTTTGGTGACGGACAGACCACGAACGGTCACAGCACGGTCAATGTTGCCTGACAGAACAACTTTAGCGAACACGATGTTCTTAGTAACAACACCGGCTTGCTTCAGAGTGCTCAGGTCGACCACATCACCTTCTACCAGGGCGATTTCGTTCAGACGCACTTCGGCAGAAACCAAAGATTTGCGAGAGAAGAAACCGAACTTCGGCAGACGGATTTTCAAAGGCATCTGGCCGCCTTCGAAACCGTTGCGGACTTTACCGCCACCGGAACGAGAGGTTTGGCCTTTAACACCACGACCACCAGTCTTGCCCAGGCCGGAGCCGATACCACGACCACGACGTTGTTTTTCAGGCTTGGAACCAGCGGCCGGAGACAGAGTGTTCAGACGCATGCTTAGCCCTCCACCTTAACCATGTAATAAACCTGGTTGATCATGCCGCGTACGCAAGGAGTATCTTCCAGCTCAACGGTGTGACCAATGCGACGCAGACCCAGACCACGCAGAGTCGCCTTGTGCTTTGGCAGACGGCCGATAGAGCTGCGAGTTTGAGTTACTTTTACAGTGTTAGCCATGTCGCATTACCCCAGAATTTCTTCAACGCGCAGACCACGCTTGGCAGCGATCTGTTCCGGTGATTGACCGTGAACCAGAGCGTCTACAGTAGCGCGAACAACGTTGATTGGGTTGGTGGAACCGTAGGTCTTGGCCAGCACGTTGTGGATACCGGCAACTTCCAGAACAGCACGCATAGCGCCGCCTGCAATGATACCAGTACCTTGGGAGGCCGGCTTCATGAACACGGTGGAGCCAGAGTGAACACCACGCACCGGGTGGTGCAGAGTGCCGTTGTTCAGCTCAACCTTGTTCAGGTTACGCTTAGCCTGTTCCATTGCTTTTTGAATAGCAGCCGGAACTTCACGGGCTTTACCGTAACCGTAACCTACACGGCCGTTACCATCACCCACCACGGTCAACGCGGTGAAGGACATGATACGACCACCTTTAACAGTTTTCGAAACACGGTTTACTGCAATGAGCTTTTCTTGCAGTTCGCCGGCTTGAGATTCGACTTTAGCCATCTTCGACTCCTAGCTTAGAACTGAAGACCAGCGTCACGTGCGGCAGCTGCCAGGGCAGCGATGCGACCGTGATACTTGAAACCGGAACGATCGAAAGATACGTTCTGAACGCCTTTGGCAATAGCACGCTCAGCGATAGCCTTACCTACAGCGGTAGCAGCATCTGCGTTACCGGTGTATTTCAGAGCTTCACTGATGGCTTTCTCTACTGTGGAAGCAGAGGCCAGAACTTCGGAACCGTTGGCTGCAATAACCTGCGCATAGATATGACGCGGGGTACGGTGAACAACCAGACGGGTAGCTCCCAGTTCCTGCATCTTTTTCCGAGCACGAGTAGCACGACGGAGACGAGCTGCTTTCTTGTCCATAGTGTTACCTTACTTCTTCTTAGCTTCTTTAGTACGCACTTGCTCGTTGGCATAGCGTACACCCTTGCCCTTGTAGGGCTCCGGAGCGCGGTAAGCACGGATATCGGCGGCGACTTGGCCAACCAGCTGCTTGTCGACGCCACGCAGAACGATTTCTGTAGCTGTCGGGCACTCAGCGGTCACACCAGCCGGCAGCGCATGCTCTACCGGGTGAGAGAAGCCCAGAGCCAGCGCAACAGCATTGCCCTTGATGGAGGCTTTATAACCTACACCAACCAGCTGCAGCTTGCGCTCGAAGCCTTGGGTAACACCGATTACCATGTTGTTGACCAATGCACGGGCAGTACCGGCCTGAGCGTCAGCACCAGCGATGCTGCCGCGCGGGGCGAACTTCAGTACATTGTCTTCTTTGGTCACTTCTACACCGGCGTGAATAGAGCGAACCAGAGAACCTTTACCACCTTTGATGGTCAGTTCCTGGCCGTTCAGAGTCACCTCTACGCCAGCAGGAATAGTGACGGGTGCCTTAGCAACACGAGACATTTCCTACCTCCTATTAAGCGACGTAGCAGATGATCTCACCGCCCATGCTTGCTTTGCGAGCAGCACGGTCAGTCATCACACCTTTAGACGTGGACACGATAGCAACACCGAGACCGCCCATAACTTTCGGCAGATCAGTAGTGCGCTTGTAAATACGCAGGCCTGGACGGCTTACGCGTTGGATCAGTTCTACAACTGGCTTGCCCTGGAAATATTTCAGTTCAATTTCCAGTTCCGGCTTCACGTCACCAGCTACGGAGTAGCCAGCGATGTAACCTTCTTCTTTCAGCACTTTGGCGATAGCCACTTTCAGCTTGGAAGAAGGCATGGAAACCGCAACTTTGCTCGCCGCCTGACCGTTACGGATGCGGGTCAGCATATCCGCGATCGGATCTTGCATGCTCATAAGTCTAACTCCCGAGATTCGTTACCAAGAAGCCTTCTTCAGGCCCGGAATTTCGCCCTTCATGGCATGCTCACGCACCTTGATGCGAGACAGGCCAAACTTGCGCAGGAAACCGTGCGGACGACCAGTAATATTGCAACGGTTACGCTGGCGGGACGGACTGGAATCACGGGGCAGCTGTTGCAGTTGCAGTACAGCATCCCAACGCGCTTCTTCAGAAGCGTTCATGTCAACGATGATAGCTTTCAGCTCGGCACGCTTGGTCGCGTACTTGGCTACCAGCTTGGCACGCTTTGCTTCGCGCGCTTTCATGGATGTTTTAGCCATAACCCTAACCTTACTTGCGGAATGGGAAGTTAAAGGCAGCCAGCAGAGCACGGCCTTCTTCATCGGTATTCGCGGAAGTGGTGATGGTGATATCCAGACCACGGACGCGATCGACTTTGTCATAGTCGATTTCCGGGAAGATGATCTGCTCACGCACGCCCATGGAGTAGTTACCACGACCGTCGAACGCTTTAGCGTTCAGGCCACGGAAGTCACGGATACGCGGTACGGAGATGCAGATCAGCCGTTCCAGGAACTCCCACATACGCTCGCCACGCAGGGTTACTTTACAACCTATCGGGTAGCCTTCACGAATCTTGAAGCCCGCAACAGATTTGCGAGCTTTGGTGATCAGCGGCTTCTGACCGGAAATGGCAGCCATATCGGCAGCAGCATTTTCCAGCAATTTCTTGTCAGAGATCGCTTCACCAACACCCATGTTCAGGGTGATTTTCTCGATCCGAGGGACTTGCATGATAGTCTTGTAACCGAACTGCTTGGACAGTTCATTTACTACATCGGATTTGTAGTAATCATGCAGTTTCGCCATCGTTAAACTCCAATTACTTCACAAGTTCGCCGGTGGATTTGAAGAAACGGACTTTTTTGCCGTCTTCAATCCGGAAACCAACGCGGTCAGCTTTGCCAGTGGCAGAGTTGAACAGCGCTACGTTTGATACATCGATGGGGGCTTCTTTGGTGACGATACCGCCAGCCTGACCCAGTGCGGGTACCGGCTTCTGGTGTTTCTTCACCTGGTTGATGCCTTCCACGATTACCTTACCTTTTGCAATCAGGACTTGAGTGACTTTGCCACGCTTGCCCTTGTCTTTGCCGGTAAGAACAATCACTTCGTCTTCGCGACGGATTTTAGCTGCCATCGTTCGACTCCTTACAGTACTTCGGGTGCCAGGGACACAATCTTCATGAACTTCTCATTACGCAGTTCACGGGTCACCGGGCCAAAAATACGAGTACCGATTGGCTGTTGGTTGTTGTTAAGCAACACAGCCGCATTGTTGTCGAAACGGATGACAGAGCCGTCCGGACGACGAACGCCTTTACGGGTGCGTACGACCACCGCGTTATACACATCACCTTTCTTCACTTTACCGCGAGGAATGGCTTCCTTGATGGAAACCTTGATGATGTCGCCGATGCCGGCGTAACGGCGGTGCGAGCCACCCAGAACCTTAATACACATTACACTGCGAGCGCCGGAGTTGTCGGCAACACCCAGCATACTTTGCATCTGGATCATCTTAGTGCTCCGCTTTGTTTACTTCTTATCCCTAATGGGATCTGGCTGCCTTCAAAAGGCGCGAAACTATAACACAGGATTTTCAGAAAAGGTAGCCTAAAAAACAAACGGCCCCTGAAAGGGGCCGCTTGGACTACAAAGTACCGATTAGGCCTTTTCTACAACGGCAACCAGGGTCCAGGACTTGGTCTTGGACAGCGGGCGGCATTCGCGGATTTCCACGAGGTCGCCAGCTTTGCACTCGTTGTTTTCGTCATGCACGTGCAGCTTGGTAGTGCGCTTGATGATCTTACCGTAGATCGGGTGCTTTACCTTGCGCTCGATAGCAACAGTGATGGATTTGTCCATCTTGTCGCTGATTACACGACCTTGCAGAGTACGGATCTTGTCAGTCATTACGCACCTGCCTTCTCAGTCAGTACAGTCTTGATACGTGCGACGTCACGACGCACTTGTTTCAGAGTGTGAGTCTGAGCCAGCTGGCCGGTGGACGCTTGCATGCGCATGTTGAATTGCTCACGCAGCAGGCCCAGCAGCTCCTGGTTCAGTTCTTCGACGCTCTTTTGACGCAGATCTTGGGCTTTCATCACATCACCGTCTTAATTACGAAAGTGGTCTGAACAGACAGCTTAGCTGCGGCCAGGGCAAACGCTTCACGCGCCAGAGCCTCAGGTACACCGTCCATCTCGTACAGAACCTTGCCAGGCTGGATCGGGCAAACCCAGTATTCCACGTTACCCTTACCTTTACCCATACGAACTTCGAGGGGCTTTTCGGTGATGGGCTTGTCCGGGAACACACGGATCCAGATCTTACCTTGACGCTTAACGTGACGGGTCATGGCACGACGGGCTGCTTCGATTTGACGAGCAGTCAGTTGACCACGGGATGTCGCCTTCAGGCCAAAGGTACCGAAGGATACTTCGTTACCAGAGGTGGCCAGACCGCGGTTACGACCCTTGTGGGTCTTGCGGAATTTAGTACGCTTAGGTTGCAACATTTACCGAATCTCCTTACTTAGCAGCGCGGCGCTTGTTGTCACGCTTGGGCTTTGCAGGAGCTTGCTCTTGAGCAGCGGCAGCGTTAACAGCAGCCAGACCGCCCAGAACTTCGCCCTTGAAGATCCAAACTTTAACGCCGATCACACCGTAAGTGGTGTGGGCTTCAGAAGTTGCGTAGTCGATGTCGGCACGCAGGGTGTGCAACGGCACACGACCTTCACGGTACCATTCGGTACGCGCGATTTCAGCGCCGCCCAGACGACCGGAAACTTCCACTTTGATGCCCTTGGCACCCAGGCGCATTGCGTTCTGTACGGCGCGCTTCATAGCACGACGGAACATTACACGACGCTCCAGCTGGGAAGTGATGCTGTCGGCAACGAGTTTGCCATCCAGCTCCGGCTTGCGGACTTCGGAAATGTTGATCTGAGCAGGCACGCCAGCAATAGTGGCTACAGCTTTGCGCAGCTTCTCAACGTCTTCGCCTTTCTTACCGATTACAACACCCGGACGAGCGGTGTGAATGGTCACACGGATGCTCTTGGCCGGACGCTCAATGGTGATCTTGGACAAGGACGCGTTTTTCAGTTCCTTGGTCAGGAACTGGCGTACTTGAAAATCGCTGTACAGGTTGTCAGCGAAGTCTTTGGTGTTCGCGAACCAGGTAGAATTCCAAGGCTTGGTAATACCCAGGCGAATGCCATTAGGATGTACTTTCTGACCCATTGCTTATCTCCCAGCCTTAGCGTCGGATACCACTACAGTGATGTGAGCGGTACGCTTGAGGATACGATCCGCACGACCTTTGGCACGCGGACGGATGCGCTTCATGGAGGGACCTTCGTCGACCATGATAGTAGCAACACGCAGCGCGTCGATATCGGCGCCTTCGTTGTGCTCAGCGTTTGCAATGGCAGATTCCAGCACTTTCTTAACCAGCACTGCAGCCTTTTTCGGGCTGAAGGTCAGGATATTCAGAGCCTTGTCTACGGACAGACCACGTACTTGATCGGCTACCAGACGAGCTTTCTGGGCAGAAGTACGGGCATAACGGTGTTTAGCGATAGCTTCCATCATTTATCCCTTAGCGCTTCTTAGCCTTCTTATCAGCAGCATGGCCGCGATAAGTACGAGTCGGTGCGAATTCACCCAGTTTGTGACCGATCATTTCTTCGGTAACGAAAACCGGAACGTGCTGACGACCATTATGGACAGCGATGGTCAAACCGATCATGTTCGGGATGATCATTGAACGACGGGACCAGGTTTTAACCGGCTTTTTATCCCCGCTTTCCACCGCTTTCTCTACCTTCTTCAGCAAGTGCAGGTCAATAAATGGACCCTTCTTGAGAGAACGTGGCATGGTGATTCCTCTATGTTAACAATTACTTGTTACGACGACGTACGATGTACTTGTCGGTACGCTTGTTCTTACGGGTCTTGAAGCCTTTAGCCTTCTGGCCCCATGGGGACACAGGCTGCATGCCCTTGTTACGACCCTCACCACCACCGTGCGGGTGGTCAACCGGGTTCATCGCCATACCGCGAACGGTCGGACGAATACCACGCCAGCGGTTTGCACCGGCTTTACCCAGTTGACGCAACATGTGCTCGGAGTTACCGACTTCACCGATGGTAGCGCGGCACTCGGCCAGAACTTTACGTACTTCGCCGGAACGCAGACGCAGAGTTACATAGTTACCTTCACGAGCCAGGATCTGGATGAAAGTACCAGCGGAACGAGCCAGCTGGGCACCTTTACCAGGTTTCATCTCTACAGCGTGAACGGTAGAACCAACCGGGATGTTGCGCATCGGCAGGGCGTTACCTACCTTGATGGCTGCATCAGCACCAGAAGCGATCGCGTCACCAGCTTTCAGGCCTTTCGGAGCCAGGATGTAACGACGCTCACCGTCTGCATACAACACCAGAGCGATGTTAGCGGTACGGTTCGGATCGTATTCCAGGCGCTCTACTTTAGCCGGGATACCGTCTTTGTCGCGCTTGAAGTCGACGATACGGTAGTGCTGCTTGTGACCACCACCGATATGACGGGTAGTGATACGGCCGTTGTTGTTACGACCACCGGACTTGCTTTTGCTGTCCAGCAGAGCGGCGAAGGGCTTGCCCTTGTACAGCTCTTGATTGACGATCTTGACGACGTGGCGGCGGCCCGGAGAAGTAGGCTTGCACTTAACGATTGCCATTTTTGAGAACTCCTCTTACTCGGCTGCGCCCATGAAGTCGATGTCCTGACCAGCTTTCAGGGTCACATAAGCCTTTTTCCAATCGGAACGACGGCCTACGCGTGCACCTGCGCGCTTGGTCTTACCCTTCATGTTCAGGGTACGGACGGTCTCAACTTCGACCTCGAACAGTTTCGCAACTGCAGCTTTGACTTCCGCCTTGGTAGCATCAACAGCAACTTTGAACACGATAGTGTTCTGCTTTTCTGCAACCATGGTGCTCTTTTCAGAGATGTGCGGAGCCTTCAGAACTTTCAGCAGACGCTCTTCACGGATCATGCCAGCATCTCCTCGATTTGCTTAACTGCGTCAGCAGTCATCAGAACCTTGTCGAAAGCGATCAGGCTGACCGGGTCGATACCGGCAACGTCACGCACGTCAACTTTGTACAGGTTGCGAGCAGCCAGGAACAGGTTCTCATCGACTTCAGCAGTCACGATCAGAACGTCAGTCAGTTCCATTTCTTTCAGCTTGGCGATCAGTTCTTTGGTCTTCGGAGCTTCGATGCCGAACTTCTCAACAACGATCAGGCGCTCTTGACGTACCAGCTCGGACAGAATGCTACGGATAGCGCCGCGGTACATCTTCTTGTTTACTTTCTGGCTGTGATCTTGCGGCTTAGCAGCAAAAGTCACACCACCGGAACGCCAGATGGGCGAACGGATGGAGCCAGCACGGGCACGACCAGTACCCTTCTGACGCCACGGCTTTTTGCCGCCACCAGACACTTCAGAGCGAGTCAGCTGCGCACGAGTACCCTGACGGGCACCAGCGGCATATGCAACGACGACCTGGTGAACCAGAGCTTCGTTGAATTCGCGCCCGAAGGTAGTCTCGGAAACTTCAAGAGCGCTCTTGGCGTCTTTCATTACCAATTCCATTACTATCTCCTCAGACGTTACGCTTTGACGGCAGGTTTGACGATCACGTTGCCGTTGGTTGCACCCGGTACTGCACCTTTGATGAGCAGCAGGTTGCGTTCAGCGTCAACACGAACCAGTTCCAGGTTCTGAGTCGTTACACGCTCAGCACCCATGTGACCAGCCATCTTTTTGCCCTTGAATACACGACCCGGAGTCTGGTTCTGACCGATAGAACCCGGAACGCGGTGAGACAAGGAGTTACCGTGGGTCATATCCTGGGTGCGGAAGTTGTGGCGCTTAACAGTACCAGCAAAGCCCTTACCTTTGGATGTGCCGGTAACGTCTACCAGCTTAACGTCAGCGAGAAGATCTACTTTCAGCTCGCTACCAACAGTGAAAGTTTCACCGTTGTTCAGACGGAATTCCCACAGACCGCGACCGGCTTCTACACCAGCTTTGGCGAAGTGGCCAGCTTCCGGCTTGGTCACACGGCTGGCTTTCTTGGCGCCAGTGGTAACCTGAATAGCGTTGTAGCCGTCGGTTTCTACAGATTTGACCTGAGTTACACGGTTAGCTTCAACTTCGATAACAGTCACCGGGATAGAAACGCCATCTTCAGTGAAGATGCGAGTCATACCCACTTTGCGACCTACAAGACCGATTGTCATTGTTATCAACCTCTTTCCGTAATTAACCCAGGCTGATCTGGACGTCTACACCAGCTGCCAGATCCAGACGCATCAGGGCGTCTACGGTCTTGTCAGTCGGCTCAACGATGTCTACCAGACGCTTGTGAGTGCGGATCTCGTACTGATCACGCGCATCTTTGTTGACGTGCGGGGAGATCAGGACGGTGAAGCGCTCTTTGCGAGTCGGCAGCGGAATAGGACCGCGAACCTGCGCGCCAGTGCGCTTAGCAGTTTCAACGATTTCCGCAGTGGATTGATCAATCAGGCGATGATCAAAAGCCTTCAGGCGGATACGGATTCTTTGGTTCTGCATTGACAGAGCTCCAATAGATAAAAGAACATAAATCAACACCGCCCGACCGAGACTTCTCCCGCCAGAGGTGTGATTTTTCACGTTTCCCCCCATATCGGGAGGACTGTATGGCTGGCTCCTGTAAACAGGAAACTCAGCAGCAGACGTATCGTCTGGCTTACCTCATGGGTAAGCGGAGGGGATTATACGGATTTTTCAAATTTGCGCAAGGGAGAGAGAACAGATTATGCGCAGTTTTATGTGACAGATGGATCTCGCCTGCGGCAACACACTCTGCTGCCGACACCAAGGTAACGACAATGTTACAAGCAGACTGGTAGACTGTGCGCTTGCCTCTGTCAGTGGAACGACATCCCATGCTCAAAGATCAAAAGAAAGCCTATCAGTATGGCCTTTGCGCCGTTGCCCTCTGGTCGACGGTCGCCACAGCCTTCAAGATCTCCCTCGCCTATTTCGAACCTGTGCAACTGTTGCTTGTGGCCGCCTTCACCTCGACTCTCACACTGACAGCCGTCGTCGCCAAACAGGGCAAACTGCCGCTGCTGGGGAGCTACATCAAGGCCCGCCCTTTCTACTACCTGACTCTGGGCGTACTGAACCCCTTTCTCTATTACCTGTTGCTGTTCAAGGCCTATGACCTGCTGCCTGCCCAGCAGGCACAGACCCTCAACTACACCTGGGCCATTACCCTCAGTCTGCTGGCCGTCCCCTTCCTCGGCCAGAAGCTGCGTCGGCGCGATGGCGTCGCCATCGTGCTCGGCTACTTTGGCGCACTGGTGATCGCCACCAGAGGGGATGTATTCGGCCTCCAGTTCGACAGCCCCCTCGGCGTGACGCTGGCGCTGGTCTCGACCCTCATCTGGGCCAGCTACTGGATCCTCAACACCCGCAATCAGGGCGATCCCATCGTCAGCCTGTTGCTCGGCTTTATGATCAGCCTGCCTTTTATCGTCGTTGCAACCTGGTTGCTCTCCGATTTTGCCATGACCGCCTGGCAGGGATGGGCTGGAGCCATCTATGTGGGACTGTTCGAAATGGGCTTCGGTTTCGTGCTCTGGCTGATGGCGCTGCGCCATGCCACCAACACGGCCCCCATCAGCAACCTCATCTTTATCTCGCCGTTTGCCTCACTGGTGCTGCTCAACCTGTTGATAGGCGAAGCCATCCATCCAGCCACCCCAATCGGGTTGGCGCTCATCGTTGCCGCCCTGTTGATCCAGCAGCTCAAGTACGGCAAACGCTATCGAGCATCAGTCGAAAGCAAGAGCTGACCATGCAGAAGGGCGTATCAACGGATACGCCCTTCTCTCAATCCATCCACTCCTGTGGCTGATGTTTCGGCAGCCGCATCTCGACCAGCAAGCCGCCGAGATCCGAACTTCCCAGTCGGATAGTGCCATGGTGCTGGGCGACTATCTTGGCCACGATAGCCAACCCCAAGCCACTGCCGCCAACGGTCCGGGCCACATTACCCTGAGTAAACGGCTTGAGCACCCGGGAGTAGTCCTGCTCCGGAATGCCGGGGCCATCATCGGATAGGCGCAGGCGCACCCAGTGCCCATCGTCCTTGAGCTCAGCATGCAAGCGGCTCGCCCCGTAACGCTGCGAGTTGCTTGATAGGTTGTTCAACACCCGCCGGATACTGACCGGATTGCAGGCCACCCGCACCGCCTCTTGCGGCAGCGCCAGATCGACCTCCAACCCCTGCTCCGAGTAGATCAGCAAGGTATCGTGCACCAGTTGGGTCAGGTCGATAGGCTCCAGATCCTGGCCTTCATCCGGACGGATGTAATCAATGAACTGATCGATGATGGCATTTGACTCATCGATGTCGGCGTTGATGCTCTCCTTGAGGTACTCGTCACCGGAGGACATCATCTCGGTCGCCAGCCGGATGCGGGTCAGCGGGGTTCGCAGATCGTGGGAAACCCCCGCCATCATCAGGTTACGCTCTTCGATCAGGCTCTTGATGGAGTGCGACATGTGGTTGAAGGTGCGGGTCAGTCGCCGCACTTCCCGTGATCCCAGCTCCCCCAGCGCCTCGGGGAAATGGCCCCTGGCAACAGCAACGGCACCAGCCTCGAGATCTTCGAGCGGGCGCACCAGCTGCCGGGCAAAGCGCCAGGCCGCAAACAGGGTGATCACCAGCAGCACGCTCAGATAGATGATAAGGGGTTCGATATCGTCATCTTCGATCTCGGTCAGCGGGATCCGCACCCAGATTTTGCTGGCCTGCGGCGGCTGGATCCAGATGATGTAGTGATCCTGGATCTCGACCCGCACCTTGGCCGGGCCACCCAGCTCGCGGCTGATGTTCTCCTCCAGATAGGGGTACGGCTTGGCCTCGTTGAAGCCATGCTGCACCGCCTCGCTCTGGGTATAGATATCGGTACCGGTCGTCACATAGACCAGCGCCTCGGCATCTTCACTCAGCGCCAGTTGTTCTGTGTTGACCGGAAAGATCAGCTTGACCTGATTGGCCAGCAAGTGACTGATCTGCTTGACGGTTGGCGCCAGCAGATAGTTGTAGAAGGTGACGTAGGAGACTGCTTGATAGACCACCAGAACGGCAGCCAGAAACCAGAGCATGCGCGAGAACATGCTGCCGACCTTTTTCATGCACCGTCACCATCTGGCACGAACACATACCCCAGACCCCAGACGGTCTGCAGGTAGCGGGGCTGGGCCGGATCCTGTTCCAGCAGGCGGCGCAGGCGAGAGACCTGCACGTCGATGCTGCGCTCGGTGGCGGTGTATTCGCGGCCACGGGCCAGATTCATCAGCTTGTCGCGGGAGAGCGGTTCACGCGGATGGCTGACCAGCACTTTGAGCACCGCAAATTCACCGCTGGTGAGCGCCATCGGCTCACCATCCCGGCTCAGCTCGCGGGTCGCCAGATTGAGCTGGAAGGCACCGAAGTTGACCACTTTCTCTGCAGCAGAGGGTGCCCCCGGCAGCTCGACGGTATGGCGGCGCAGCACGGCACGGATCCGCGCCAGCAGTTCGCGGGGGTTAAACGGCTTGGGCAGATAGTCATCAGCCCCCATCTCGAGCCCGACGATGCGATCCACTTCATCCCCCTTGGCAGTGAGCATCAGCACCGGGATCTGGTTGCCCGCTTCCCGCAGACGACGGCAGATGGAGAGCCCATCCTCCCCCGGCAACATCAGGTCGAGCACCATCAGGCTGAAGTTTTCACGAGTCAGCAAGCGATCGGCCTGCTCGCCATTGGCCACACCGCGCACTACGAATCCCTGCTCGGTGAGATAGCGTTCCAACAGGGAACGTAATTTCAGGTCATCGTCCACGACCAGGACCTTGTATTGCTGCTGACTCATTGCTTTGCCTCTTCATTCTTTAGCTGCCCCCAATACTAGGGGGGGATATAGCGGGAGCAAAGCACAAATATGTTACCGGTTATTACCCATGATCAGAGCGTGAAGGCCATCAAGTCACTGCGCTGGCCAGCGACTCCCTGAATGGCGCCAGCCGAGCCATCACGATTTCCCTCGACAGCAAGAGGACAAAAGCTAATATTCCGGAGCAGTTAGCGATGAATACCCCTCTTTGACCAGGTCCGCATCACCATGAAGACAAAGCTGATCACCCGCGAAGGCTACAACAAGCTGAAAGAAGAGCTCGATTTCCTCTGGCGCCAGGAGCGCCCCGAGGTCACCAAGAAGGTGGCATGGGCCGCCAGTCTGGGGGATCGCAGCGAAAATGCCGACTACCAGTACAACAAGAAGCGGCTGCGGGAGATCGATCGGCGGGTGCGTTACCTGCGCAAGTGCCTCGAAGAGCTGGGGATCGTCGACTATGCCCCCGCGCAGGAGGGCAAGGTCTTCTTCGGCGCCTGGGTCGAGGTGGAAAACGAAGAGGGCGAGACCAAGCGCTTTCGCATCGTCGGCTATGACGAGATCTTCGAGCGCAAGGATTACATCTCCATCGACTCCCCCATGGCCCGCGCCCTGCTCAAGAAAGAGGTCGGTGATGAAGCCATCGTCCGTACGCCAGTTGGTGACGTCTGCTGGTATATCAACGAGATCAGCTACCCCAAATAGCCGGACTACTGGTGAGCTGCTTGCCACAGGCACATCCTGAGTCACAGGTGCAATGGCAAGATATGCGCTCTCCCCTGCGACTTATCAGTCTGACGGGTGCAGACCCCGGCGCAGGGTGGCATCCCGCAACACGACCCCATATAGTGCTCACACTTGGCGCCTGATGGCGCGGACTCGACCACAGAGGCCCTCAACAACATCATGATGCAAACCATAGAGAGACAGATTGCCGGTGAGCTCAATGCTCGCCCGGAGCAGGTGCAGGCCGCAGTGCGCCTGCTGGATGAAGGCTCGACCGTGCCCTTTATCGCCCGTTACCGTAAAGAGGTGACCGGCGGTCTGGACGACAGCCAGCTACGTACTCTGGAGAGCCGCCTCGGCTATCTGCGTGAACTGGAAGATCGCCGTCAGGTGATCATTCGCTCCATCGAAGAGCAGGGCAAGCTGACCCCCGAGCTGATGCGCGAATTGAATGGCGCCGACAGCAAGACCCGACTGGAAGATCTCTACCTCCCCTACAAGCCCAAGCGCCGCACCAAGGGGCAGATGGCGATCGAAGCCGGGTTGGAGCCGCTGGCCAATCTGCTGCTCAGCGACCCGATGCAGGATCCCGAGCAAGCTGCAGCCACCTTCCTCAATCCCGAACAGGGCATTGCCGACAGCAAAGCAGCCCTCGACGGCGCCCGCTATATCCTGATGGAACGCTTCGCCGAGCAGGCCGACCTGCTGGAGAAGCTGCGCGACTACCTGTGGCAAAATGCCACCCTGCGCGCCCGCGTTGTGGCAGGCAAGGAGCAGGAAGGGGCCAAGTTCAAGGACTATTTCGAACACGACGAACCCCTGCACAAGGCCCCCTCCCACCGGGTGCTGGCCATGCTGCGCGGCCGCAATGAAGGGATCCTCAATCTGGCGCTGGTAACCGGTGACGATGAGAGTGCCAGCCCCTGCGAAGGGATCATTGCCCACCACCTCAAGCTCAATCTGCAGAACCGCCCGGCCGACAAATGGCTGCAAGGGGTGGTGAGCTGGACCTGGAAGATCAAGTTGTCGCTTCAGATGGAGACCGAGCTGATCGGCCGTATCCGCGAATCGGCAGAGGAGGAGGCGATCAAGGTGTTCGCCATGAACCTCAAGGATCTGCTGATGGCGGCCCCGGCGGGCATGCGCTGCACCATGGGGCTGGATCCGGGCATCCGCACTGGGGTCAAGGTTGCCGTGGTGGATGCCACCGGCAAGCTGGTCGATCACGCCACCATCTATCCGTTCGAACCAAAACGCCAGATTGATCAAAGCCTCAAGACCCTGAGAGAGCTGTGCCAGAAACACAAGGTCGAGCTCATCAGCATCGGCAACGGCACCGCCTCGCGGGAGACCGACCGACTGGTGAGCGATCTGTTCGAGCGCTACCCCGCCGCCAAAGCGCAGAAGATAGTAGTGAGCGAGGCAGGAGCCTCGGTCTACTCCGCCTCCGAACTTGCCTCTCAGGAGTTCCCGGATCTCAACGTCTCGATCCGTGGCGCCGTCTCCATCGCCCGCCGCCTGCAAGACCCGCTGGCCGAACTGGTCAAAATCGATCCCAAGAGTATCGGGGTGGGCCAGTATCAGCACGACGTCGGCCAGAGCCAGCTGGCCCGCCGGCTGGATGCCGTGGTTGAGGATTGCGTGAACGCGGTCGGGGTCGATGTGAACACCGCCTCGGTCGCCCTGCTCAACCGGGTTTCCGGCCTCTCCCAAACGTTGGCCCAGAACATCGTCGCCTACCGGGATGAGCACGGAGCCTTCAAGAGCCGTCAGCAGTTGCTGAAAGTGAGCCGACTCGGCCCCAAAGCCTTCGAACAGTGTGCCGGCTTCCTGCGCATTCGCGGCGGCAGCAATCCCCTCGACAGCTCGGCGGTACACCCGGAGTCCTATCCGGTGGTGGAGCGGATCCTCGCCAAGCTGGAGCAGACAGTTGAGAGCCTGCTCGGCAACAGCAGCCTGCTGCGCAGCCTGAAACCGGCCGACTATACCGATGAGCAATTCGGCGTACCTACCGTCACCGACATCATCGGCGAGCTGGACAAGCCGGGCCGCGACCCGCGCCCCGAGTTCAAAACCGCGACCTTCAAGGAAGGGGTGGAGCAGATCAGCGACCTGGTGCCCGAGATGGTGCTGGAAGGGGTGGTCACCAACGTCACCAACTTCGGTGCCTTCGTCGATATCGGTGTTCATCAGGACGGGCTGGTGCACATCTCCTCCCTGACCGACCGTTTCGTCAAGGATCCCCGTGAGGTGGTCAAGGCGGGCGACATTGTGCGGGTCAAGGTGCTGGAAGTGGACGCCCCGCGCAAGCGGATTAGCCTGACCATGCGCCTCGACGAAAAGGCAGGGCAACCCGCCCGCAAGTCGGCTGAAGCGCGCAACAGCAGTGCTGGCAACGCCAAACCAAGAAATGAGCCGCGCCAAAGCGCCCCTATGGGTGGTGCCATGGGCAACGCCTTCGCGGCGGCGCTCTCCAAAGCGAAAAAGTAACGAAACCGTCCGGAACGCCTCTGAATGCAAAAAGCCCCGCAAGGGGCTTTTTTACACGCGAAGCTCAGGATCACTGCGTCAGGGCAGCAAGAATGCTCTCGGGCTCTCCATGCTGGGCCAGCACCTCCCGCAGTCGGTTGAATGCCTTGCAGGCCTCTTGCGGATACTTGCCGTAAGAGACGACGCCGGTGTGACTCCAGCCAGCCGCCAGCATCACTTTCTTCTTAAAACTGGTTCCTTCAGTTCCTCCTCCTCCGAGCTGCATCAGAAATTGCTCCATCTGCAGGTGGGGGGGCGGTACACGGGAGAAGGTGGTGAAATCTTCCGCTTTGACTTCATCGAAATGCATGACAGCTCCTGTGAAATTGGAATGGGCCTGATCTTCAGGTTAGTTGCAAAACAGGCAAAGCAGCTGAAAGTTTGGCGAGGGTGATTCAGATATGCAGACTGAGGGACAGGGTAGAAGCCGGGCTGACAGCCTGTTGATAGTGGCCCGCGATGACGCTGTTGCGCTTGTCCATATAGGCACTCAGCACACCGCCCGATTTCGCGCTCTGCTCGGCCATCAGCTCTTTGCGCGCCTTGGCTTCACTGGCGGCGGCGCTGCGTGCAACGGCCAAATCCTGCGCGGAAGGCTCGGCAGGCGCCAGCGCTGCAGAGCGGATCTGCTGCATCTTGGCGATGGTAGCGGCAGGGTCACCGGGTACGACACTGGTATCGATCTGGACTTCGCCACCCGTCGCATAACGCTTGCCATCCGGCCCTTGCGTAAACTGATAGGTGGGCGAGCTGGCGTACTCTCCACCCGCAGACTGGTGCGCCTGCTCGTGAGTGCGCACCTCCTTGTCACGCTCGACAAGATCCTGAACCTGCTGCTCTTGCCGCTGTTGCTGCTCCTGCTGTTTGGGATCTTGCTGCTTGCGCTGCCCATCCTCGCCGGTGGCCTCGACAAAGCGATTGTCTGGCAGTGTCGTCGGGGCTAATTGCCCGGTTTCACGGCTATTCTGGGAGCTCTGATTGCTGGAGGCCTGACCGGCTTTGGATTTCTCTTTCTGGGAGCCGACTTCGGATTCGGCAACGGAGGCTTGGCCCGCTCGTGCCTGTGGGATCAGTTCTGCCCGGCGATTATCCGTCCTCGCCGCTTCCACCTGGGGTTGCAGCTGTGTCGGGATAAGGGGAGGCAGACTGACATTGATGTTCATCTCACACCCGGATGTCGATCAGGGTTCCCATCATATCGCTGGCGGTCTGCACTACCTTGGCGGAAGCGCCAGCCTGCTGCTCGGCCACCTTGAGATTGACAAGCTCATCAGTCACTTGCACCTGATCCCCGCTGGGGGTGTTGAGGCGGGCGATCTGACTGGATGCCTTGTCGGCAATCTGCTCGGCTCGCTGAAATCCCTGTACCCCGCTGTTGAAAGCAGAATCAATACGCATGGTGTTACTCCTCTGGTCACAGCTTAATTATCCGCCAGACCAGAGGATTAATGAAGCTTGCAGGCTATTTTTTAGCCAACAAAATCTCGAACGATTTCAATGAATTCGTCAGGATGGGAGATAAAAGGTGCGTGTGAGGCCTTATTAAGGGTCACGCTGCGGCTGGCAGGGTAGAGATCATCCAGCAGGGGAATGGCGGCCTTGGGTACCAATGAATCCAGTCGGCCATAGATCCGCAACCAGGGCAGATCCAGCTCCCGCAGCGGTTCGCGTAGGTCAATCTCGGCCAACAGCGTCAGCCCGGCCTCGAGTGCGGCAAACTGGGGCGCCGGGCGCTCGGCCAGCCAGTGGCGCAACTGGCGGATATCGTCCCGGGCATGTTCACTGCCCATTGCCTGGATCGCCAGAAAGCGCTCTATGGTCTGGCGAAAATCCCCTGCCAGCATCTGGTTGAAACCGGTCAGTACTTTGGGGGCGATCCCCGGCCACTCATCGCGGGCCATGAAACAGGGAGAGCTGGCTACCGTGATCAGGGAGTGCAACCGATCGGGATGCGTCAGCGCCAACTGGCTTGCCACCAGACCGCCGAGCGACCAGCCAAGCAGATGGCACTTCTGCGGCAAGATGGCGGCCACCTGCTCGGCAAGCCAGGGCAGGCTGTAATCCACCTCGTCTGCCAGCGGGCTGTTGCCAAAGCCGGGCAAATCCACCAGATGAACCCGATAGTGGGGCGCCAACTGTTGGGCAACACCATGCCAGACCGCACCGTTCATCCCCCACCCGTGCAACAGCACCAAATCTGGCCCCTGGCCAAACTGCTCTACCGATATGCTCATCTAGACTCAAGATCCCTGTTCATGCTCTTGGGGTCAGCATGTTAAAGCGACTGCTCGCTAAAGCAAGCCCGCTGCTAGGCAGCCACGGTGACTGGCAAGGGAGCTGCCTGCTCTGCCATCAGCCTTGCGACAACGAGCCCCTGCTCTGCAGCTGGTGTCGGCAGGCGCTGCACCAGTCACAGCCGAGATGCCGCCTCTGCGCCGCACCGCTGACTGACTATATAGAGGAGAGCATACCGGTCTGCGGCCGCTGCCAGCGCAGACCTCCCCCCTGGGAGCGGTTGCAGGTGATCGGCGACTACCAAACCCCCTACCCCATGCTGATCCCCCGGCTCAAATATTCCGGCCAGATCCTGCTGGCGCCGCTACTGGCACGCCTCTTGGCCGATCATCTGGATAGCCGCGAGCCGCCAGAAGCGATCATTCCGGTTCCCCTTCACTGGTGGCGGCAGTGGCGGCGCGGGTTCAATCAGGCGGAGGAGATCGCGCAAGCCCTTGGCGAGTTCACCGCCATTCCCTGCGACAACACCCTGTTGCAGCGCATCAAGGCGACCCCGCAACAAACAACCCTGAGCGCCGGGCAGCGGCGGCGCAATCTGCGCGGGGCATTCCGGATCCGCTCCCACCAATACCATCATGTCGCCCTGCTCGATGACGTTGTGACCACAGGCGCCACCGCCGGTCAGCTCAGCCGTCTGCTCCATGAGAGCGGCATCACAAACGTAGAAGTGTGGGCGATCTGTCGTACCCTGCGGCACAGCAAGTAGACATCGGCATGCTACCCAAGCATTAATAACCGCGTTATCATGAATACCCTAGTCGTACACTCAGGTTTATGAGGATAGTGATGATCAGCATTTCCGACGCCGCCCAGGCCCATTTCCGTAAACTGCTGGAAAAACAGCCTGATGGCACCAATATCCGGGTGTTTGTGGTCAATCCGGGAACCCAGAATGCCGAGTGTGGCGTATCGTATTGCCCGCCCGATGCCGTGGACCCGGAAGATCAACACCTGCCCTTCAGCGGCTTCGACTGCATGGTCGATCCCCTGAGCGCCCCCTTCCTGGTGGATGCCACCATCGACTTCGTGACCGACCAGATGGGCTCCCAGCTCACCCTGAAAGCACCGAACGCCAAGATGCGTAAAGTGGCCGACGACGCGCCGCTGATCGAGCGCATCGAGTACGTGTTGATGTCCGAAGTGAACCCCATGCTGGCCGGTCACGGTGGCAAGGTCACCCTGGTCGAGCTGACTGAAGACAAACTGGCCATCCTGCAGTTTGGCGGCGGTTGCAACGGTTGCTCCATGGTCGATTACACCCTGAAAGAGGGGATCGAGAAGCAGCTGTTGGAGAAGTTCCCGGGTGAGCTCAACGGTGTGAAAGACGCCACCGAGCACCAGCGCGGCGACCACTCTTACTACTGATTTGCAGCCCTTGCAGCAAAGAAAAGGCCCCGCCATCTGGCGGGGCCTTTTGCATGGGTAATCGGCAGATTACTCGTCCTTCTTGTCTCGCGACAGCAGGGCGATGGCCGCCTCTTTCGGGTTCTTACCCTCGTAGAGCACCTTGAAGATCTGCTCGCAAATGGGCATCTCGACGCCGCAGCGGGCCGCCAGCAGATGCACCTCTTTGGTGTTGCGATATCCCTCCACCACCTGACCGATCTCGGTCATGGCGGTGTTCACATCCTTGCCAGCCCCGAGGGCCAGCCCGAAGCGACGGTTGCGCGACTGGTTGTCGGTACAGGTGAGCACCAGATCCCCGAGCCCCGCCATCCCCATAAAGGTTTTGGCATCGGCACCCAGCGCCGCACCCAGACGCTGCATCTCCACCAGACCCCGGGTGATGAGCGCGGTTCTGGCATTGGCGCCAAACCCGAGCCCGTCGGAGAGGCCGGCACCGATGGCGATGACGTTCTTCACCGCCCCACCCAGCTGCAGACCGACGAAATCCGGATTGGTATAGACCCGGAACGAGCGGCCACAGTGCAGCAGGTGGGAGAGATCGTCGGCGAACTCGTCGTGGGTCGAAGCGACCGAGATGGCGGTCGGCAGACCGGCAGCCAGCTCCTTGGCGAAGGTGGGGCCGGAGATCACCGCCAGCGGTATCTCGTCACCCAGCACTTCACGGGCCACATCCTGCAGCAGACGGCCACTGTCCGGCTCCAGACCCTTGGTGGCCCAGGCGATACGGGTATCGGGGCGCAGGAAGGGTTTGATCCGGGTCAGCACATCGCCAAATACATGGCTTGGCACGACCAGCAGCAGCACGGGGGCAGCTTGTACCGCACGTTGCAGATCCGCAGTCAGCTGCAGATCGGCGGGAAAAGGGACATCAGGCAAAAATGCCTTGTTGCAGCGGTCTTGTTCCAGCTCGGCGACATGAGCAGGGTCGTGACCCCACAGCAGGGTCGGATGACCATTGCGCGCCAGAGAAATGGCAAGGGCGGAGCCATAAGACCCCGCCCCCAAGACCGAGATAGCGATCTGGTCAGCCATTATCAGGCTTCCGCAGTCGCCTGCTGGGCCTGTGCTTGCGCCATGTGCTGGGCAAACAGGGCATCGAAGTTGACCGGTGCCAGGTTCAGCTGCGGGAAGGAACCCTTGCTCACCATGTTGGCCACGGCTTCGCGGGCATACGGGAACAGGATGTTCGGGCAGAAGGCAGCCAGGCAGTGAGCCAGTTGCGGCTCCGGCAGGTTGCCTATGGTGAAGATACCGGCTTGCTGTACTTCGCACAGGAAGGCGGTTTCGGTTTCCAGTTTGCAGGTTACGGTCAGGGTCAGGACAACCTCATACACGCTCTCAGCCAGGATGTTGGTCTTGGTATCCATATCCAGCTTGACGTCCGGCTGCCACTCTTTCTGGAAGATGTGCGGGGTATTCGGCGCTTCGAAAGAGACATCCTTGGTGTAAACACGCTGGATGTGGAATTCCGGTTGTACTTCCTGGTTGTTGATCTCGTCAGCCATTTCGTTTGATTCCTTGTTATATGGATAAGTGGGCTCAGGCCCTGCTTAAATCAGCGTTTCTTGGTTACCGGCAGATTTTCTGCACGCCATTGGGCCATGCCACCGCCGAGCACATAAACCTGCTTGAAGCCAGCTTTGCTCAGCTGACGGCCCGCGCCGCCCGCAGTCATTCCCGACTCGCACACCACTATGATGGGGGCATCTTTATGCTTTTCAACCGGGCCCAGGTTATTGCTCTGGATCTGGGTCAGCGGCAGGTGCTGGGCACCGGCCAGATGGCCCTTGGCGTACTCTTCCTGACTGCGAATATCCACCACGGTGGCATTCTCGCGGTTGATCAGCAGGGTCGCGGTGTGGTTGTTGACGGTTTTTACCGGGGACAAACGGGCACGCACAGTGGTGTAAACCAGGGTGCCAGCCAGACCCAACCAGGCTGCGGTCAGCAGCGGGTTACGGGCCGCAAAATCCAAATACTCTTGCATCTTCTACTATCCAGGGACCAAGACAAGGGCCCGAGTATACATGGGGGTATTGATAAGATCAGCCATCTTGGCGGCAAAGCGCGAGCAGGCTCCCATCATCATTGGGCATCGATCATGGCAGGAAGGGCGTGGCTTGCGGGGCCGCGGGAGCGCCCCTTGGCTATCAGGTGACTATTTCGGCAGATGTAGTAATATTACGCTAGTTTCATTTCCCGCATTTTTTCCAATCCGAGAGGACATAGTCTTATGTCAACAGCTAAGAAACCTTTGGTTCTGGTCATCATGGACGGTTGGGGCTACAGCACCAAGCAAGAGCACAACGCCGTCGCTGCCGCCAAGACTCCCAACCTCGATCGTCTGGCCCGTGACTACACCAGCACCCTGATCTCCGGCTCCGGTCTGGATGTCGGTCTGCCGGATGGCCAGATGGGCAACTCTGAAGTAGGCCACGTCAACATCGGTGCCGGTCGCATCGTCTATCAGGAGCTGACCCGCATCTCCAAAGACATCCAGGACGGTGAATTCTTCCAGAACGTCGAGCTGGCCAAGGCTGTTGACGCTGCCGTGACCAACGGCAAAGCCGTTCACATCATGGGCCTGATGTCCCCGGGTGGCGTACACAGCCACGAAGAGCACATCATGGGCATGATCGAAATGGCAGCTAAGCGTGGCGCCGAGAAGATCTACCTGCACGCCTTCCTGGATGGCCGCGACGTTCCGCCGCGCTCCGCCCAGTCCTCCATCGAGCTGTTCGATGCCCTGTTCGCCAAGCTCGGCAAGGGTCGTTTCGCCTCCATGATCGGCCGTTACTTCGCCATGGACCGTGACAACCGCTGGGATCGCGTGCAGCAAGCCTATGACCTGATGACCCAGGGCAAGGGCGAGTTCACCGCCGAGAGCGCCACCGAAGCCCTGGCTGCCGCCTATGCCCGCGACGAGAACGACGAGTTCGTCAAAGCCACCCGCATCGGCGAAGCTGCACCGATGGAAGATGGTGATGCGCTGATTTTCATGAACTTCCGTGCCGACCGTGCCCGTGAAATCACCCGCGCCTTCGTTGACACCGACTTCACCGGCTTCGTCCGTGCCGTTGAGCCGAAGCTGAACTTCGTGATGCTGACCGAATACGCGGCCGACATCAAAACTGCCTGTGCCTACCCGCCGACCGCTCTGGTCAACACCCTGGGTGAGTGGCTGGCCAAGCAGGGCAAGACCCAGCTGCGCATCTCCGAAACAGAGAAGTATGCTCACGTCACCTTCTTCTTCAACGGTGGCGAAGAGTCCTGCTTCACCGGCGAAGATCGCGAGATCGTGGCCAGCCCGAAAGTGGCGACCTATGACCTGCAGCCGGAAATGAGCTCCGAAGAGCTGACCGACAAGCTGGTTGCGGCCATCAAGAGCGGCAAGTACGACGTCATCATCTGTAACTACCCGAATGGCGACATGGTTGGTCACACCGGTGTGTTCGATGCCGCCGTCAAAGCGTGTGAAGCCGTTGACCACTGCATCGGTCGCGTGACCGACGCCCTGGCCGAAGTGGGTGGCGAGTGCCTGATCACTGCCGACCACGGTAACGCCGAGAAGATGCTGGACGAAGAGACTGGTCAGGCCCACACCGCCCACACCAATCTGCCGGTTCCGCTCATCTATTTCGGTCGCAAAGCCGAGGTGGTTGAAGGTGGCAAACTGTCCGATCTGGCCCCCACCATGCTGACCCTGATGGGTCTGCCGGTACCGCCGGAAATGACTGGCAAGCCCCTGATGATTCTGAAATAATCCTTCCCCATGCGGGGATGCGAAGTTATTTCACAGAAAACCAGTCGCGTCGGCCTGTTGGCCGGCGCGCTGTTTTTTTGCCTGTCGTTTGGCGCCAGCACACCGGCTTTGGCCGCCAATCAGCAGCTGGGCACCATGCAGTCCCAGATCAAAGAGCAACAGAAGACCATCAAGCTCAGCAAGCAGGAGCTTGCCAAGCTCAATACCCAGCTCAAGGCTGACGAGCAGGCCATCTCGGCCGCCGCCGCCAAACTCAACCAGACCAGGCAGCAGTTGAAGCAGAACCAGCAGAAGCTGGCGACCCTGCAAAAAGACAAGCTGGCGCTGGAAGTTCAAGCCAAACATCAAAAGCAGTTGCTGGCCAAACAGGCGGAGAGCGCCTTTCAGGCGGGCAACCACGACTACCTCAAACTGCTGCTCAATCAGCAGGATCCGGCCAAACTGAGCCGCTCGCTCGACTACTACGACTACCTCAACAAGGCCCGTATCGAGGCCATCGACGCCCTGCGCGCCACCCGCGACAAGCTGGCAAAAAACCAGCAGGCAACCAAAGAGACCGAAACCAGACTGCAAACCCTGCTTGCCGAACAGCAGGAGCATCACCAGACCCTGCTGGCCAGCCAGCAGAGCCGGGCCAAGGTGCGCAACAAGTTGCAGCAGTCGGTGCAGGATGACGAGCAGAAGCTCACCAAGCTGGTCAAGGCGGAGAAAGCGCTGAAAGCCCGGCTGGAAGAGTTGCGTCGCAAGCGCGAAGAGCAGGAGCGCCGTGAACGGGCCGAGCGGGAACGGCTGGCCAAGCTGAAAGCGGAGCAGGAGCGTCAGCGCAAGCTGGCCGAACAGCGCCGCGCCGAGCAACAACGACTCGCCGCCCAGCAGAACAAAACCGTCAAACCGGCAGAACCGGCCGAAGAGGTGGCCAGCAGCAAACCGGAGCGCGGCTCGGGCATCAGCAGTGCCGGTCACTACAGCGGCCTCAAGACCAATGGCAGCCTGCGCTGGCCGGTGCAGGGACCGATCCTCATCTCTTACGGTTCGCCGCGCACCGCCCAGCTTAAGTGGAAAGGCACCCTGATCGGCGCCAGCGAAGGAACTCAGGTCAAGGCGGTCGCACCGGGACAAGTGGTTTACGCCGACTGGCTCGATGGCTTCGGTATGCTGCTGGTAATCGATCACGGTAAGGGCTATATGAGCCTCTACGGTCACAATCAGTCGCTGCTTCGTCAGGTGGGCCAGAATGTGGAACAGGGTGAACCTGTGGCACTGGTCGGTGACAGTGGCGGTCAGGACAGACCGGGCCTCTATTTCGAAATTCGCTATCAGGGCGAGGCGATCAACCCGACCAAATGGCTGGCCAAGGGTTGAGTCAACCCGGCCGACAAACGCGTCACACGCTCACGAACAAAAGCCTGCATCACGCAGGCTTTTGTCGTTTCAGGAGCGCCCTACCCACTGTCGGCCTAATTTGATGAAAAATTACCTAATTTTTCGCTCGGCTCAGGGGAAGACAACCAGACCTATCTGCTCCAGCAAGGTCTGCTGCTGATCCTCGTTGATCTGCACCCCTTGCAGATCGACCCGCCGCAAATCCAGCCCCGGCAGGTCGCACTGGCGCAGATCGCAGCCCTGCAGCTTGAAGCTGGTCCAGTCGATCTGGCCAAACTCGGAGCCGCTGAGCTCGGAACCCACCAGCGAGGCACCAAACAGGTTGGCCCCCTGCCAACGGTTGCCGGTCAGCTCGCACTTCTCCAGCAGGCAGCCCTCGAAGCTGGCATAGCTGAAGTTGTTGCCGGTCAGATGGGCCTCGCAGAAGTAGCTTTTGGCGGTGATCTGGTTGGCGAAGCTGGCGTGGCTGAAGTTGATACCGACCGCCTGACAGTCGCGCATCTCCAACCCCAGACACTGGCTGCGGCTGCAATCGGCCATGGTGAGATCGCAGCGCAGGAAGCTGGCCTCGCGCAGATCGCAACCCTGCAACAGGCAGCCCCGTTCACTCTCCCGATCGTAGAAGCTGCAGTCGATGAAGCGGCTATCGCTCAAATCCAGCCAGGAGAAGTTGCAGCCGATAAAGCGGCACTCCGAGAACTGCTCCCCCTCCACATCCTGTTGCTCGAACCGGACATCCACGAACTGCTTGCCTCTGATCATCGGAAAACTCCTGCAAAAACGGCTTCATATGCTGACTTTATCCGCCAAAAACGGTAATGTTACATGTAACATCCACGCTGGAAACCCCTATGAGCCCCACCCGCAAGCGCCGCCCCACCCTGCAAGATATCGCCGACCAGACCGGCGTGACCAAGATGACTGTCAGCCGCTATCTGCGCGACCCGCAGACCGTGGCGGAGG
Organism: Aeromonas sp. 102P; assembly: GCF_051920345.1. Classification (NCBI taxonomy): domain Bacteria; kingdom Pseudomonadati; phylum Pseudomonadota; class Gammaproteobacteria; order Aeromonadales; family Aeromonadaceae; genus Aeromonas; species Aeromonas sp. 102P. The sequence goes on from NZ_JBQBCZ010000001.1 coordinate 350,404, forward strand.
GGACCCGCGAGCGGATCGCGGCTGTGGTGGAAGAGCTGGGTTATATCCCCAACCGGGCGCCGGACATTCTCTCCAACGCGACCAGCAAGGCGATCGGCATCCTGATCCCCTCCCTCTCCAACCAGGTCTTCTCGGCGGTGATCCACGGCATCGAGTCGGTGACCCGACCGGCTGGCTACCAGACCCTGCTGGCCCACTACGGCTACAGCCCGGAGCGGGAGGAGGAGCAGGTCGCGTCCCTGCTCTCCTATCACGTGGATGGGCTGATCCTCTCCGACAGCCAGCACACCGAACGCACCCGCAAGATGATCGCCACCGCCGGCATTCCGGTGGTGGAGACCATGGATCTGCCGCAAACCCCCATCGACATGGTGGTCGGCATGGATCATAGAGCCGCGGCCCGGGCCATGGTAACAGAGATGCTGCACCGGGGCCGACGCAAGGTGGTCTATCTGGGAGCGCGGCTCGACGTGCGTACCCAGCTGCGGATGGAGGGTTACTATCAGGCGATGACCGACTTCGGCCTCACCGGCCAGCATCTGCTGACCGAACAATCCTCCAGCTTCACTCTGGGGGGCGAGCTGCTGGATCAGGCGCTGGTGCGCTATCCCGACCTCGACGGCCTGTTCTGCACCAACGATGACCTGGCGGTGGGCGCCCTGCTGCAGTGTCAGGCCAAGTGGATCCCGGTGCCCCAGCAGATCGCCATCGCCGGTTGCAACGCCCTCGACATCGGCCACGCCATGACCCCCAAGCTGGCCAGTATCGCCACCCCGCGGGAAGCGATCGGTCGGGAGGCGGCCACCATGCTGCTGGCGCGTCTCAGCGGCCAATCCCAACCCGACACCCGCAAGGATATCGGCTTCTCCCTCTATGTCGGGGAGAGTCTGGGGTAATCCCTTCCCTCACCCACTTAAGTCACGCCGATAACAAACAGGCCACCCGAGGGTGGCCTGTTTGGTTTTCTGCACAACTGACGCTTAGCGTTTAACCAGCTCAACCGCTTCGCGGGAGAGGCGGGTCACCTCTTCCCAGTTGCCGCTCTTGACCGCATCGGCCGGCAGCATCCAGGAGCCGCCGACGGTGGCGACGCACTTGAGCGCCAGATAGTCGGCCACGTTTTTCGGGCCGATACCGCCGGTCGGGCAGAACTTCACCTGGGGCAGCGGCGCGGCAATGGCGGAGAGCGCCTTGGTGCCGCCGTTCGCTTCGGCCGGGAAGAACTTCAGGTGGTCATAGCCCGCTTCCAGCGCCTGCATCACTTCAGACGGAGTCGCCACGCCCGGGATCAGCGGTGCAGTGCTCTTGGCCGCGTGGGCCAGCAGGGCCGGGGTCATCCCCGGGGAGATGACGAAGCGGGCACCGGCAGCGACAGCTGCATCAAACTGCTCGCAGTTGAGCACGGTACCGGCACCGACCATGGCATCCGGCATCGCCTTGGCGATAAGGGCGATGGCATCGAGCGCCACCGGGGTGCGCAAGGTGATTTCGAAGACAGAGATGCCGCCGTCGAGCAGCGCCTTGGCCATCGGCAGGGCCTGATCCAGCTCGTTGATAACCATCACGGGTACCAGCGGGGAGGCGGCAAACACCTCGGCCGGGGTCACTTTCCAGTTCTGCATAGCTCTTCCTTAGTCAAAGATGGTGGCGCCACACTCGGCGCTCGATACCGCGCGACGCATCACGCTGAACAGTTCACGGCCCCACCCCTCTTGTTCCGGAGTGAGGTCAATCTCGGCCTGGGTACGGCCACTCAAATCGGTCAGGCAGTCGAGGCTGCCGTTTACCGCGTCAACCCGCAGCAGGTCACCGTCAGCAAGCAGGCCAATGGCCCCGCCGTGCAGCGCTTCCGGGGTGACGTGGATGGCGGCTGGGATCTTGCCGGAGGCGCCGGAGAGACGGCCATCGGTGACCAGCGCCACCTTGTAACCCGCCTTCTGCAGGTTGCCGAGCACCGGCATCAGCTTGTGCAGCTCCGGCATGCCGTTGGCGGCCGGACCATTGTGGCGCACCACGATAACGGCATCCTGATTGAGATCGCCCGCCTTGTAGGCCGCTTCCACCGCATGCTGGGAGGAGAAGACCCGCGCTGGCGCTTCGATAACCCGATACTCGGGAGCCACGGCGGAGACCTTGACCACGGCGCGGCCCAGATTGCCCGCCAGCAGCTTGGTGCCGCCAGTGGCCTGGAATACGCTGCCGGAAGGTGACAACACGCTCGCATCGCCGCTCTCACCGACCGGCTGCCATACCAGCTGGCCATCCACCAGTGCCGGACGGCTGAGGTAATCCTGCATCTCGCCAAACACCGGGGTGGCATCCATGTGGATCAGCCCATCTTCGGCCAGACGGCGCATCATCCCGGGCACACCGCCCGCCTGTTCGAAGGCGTTCACATCGGCTGGGCCGTTCGGGTACATGCGCACCAGCAGCGGCACCACATCGGAGAGATCGCTGATGTCATCCCAGGTCAGTACCAGACCGGCCGCGCGGGCCAGCGCCACCATGTGAATGCTGTGGTTGGTGCTGCCGCCGGAGGCGAGCAGGGCCACCAGACCGTTGACCAGCGAGCGCTCGTCCAGCACTGTGCTGAGCGGGCGATAAGCCGGAGATCCCGGGATCATGGCGCTGATGCGGCGGGCGGCCTCATCGGTGAGGGCGCGGCGCAGTTCGCTATGGGGATGCACGAAGGCGGAGCCCGGCAGCATCAGGCCCATGGCCTCGAACACCAGCTGGTTGGTGTTGGCAGTGCCGTAGAAGGTGCAGGTGCCCGCCGCATGGTAGGCGCCGCACTCCATCTCCAGCAGGGCATCACGGCCCACTTCACCGGCGGCGTACTTCTGACGCACCTTCACCTTCTCGTCGTTGCTGATGCCGCTCGCCATGGGGCCCGCCGGTACGAATGCAGTCGGCAGGTGAGCGTGGGAGAGGGCCCCCATGATCTGACCCGGTGCAATCTTGTCGCAGATGCCGAGCAGCAGGGTGGCGTCGAAGGTGTTGTGAGAAAGCGACAGCGCGGTCGCCTGGGCGATCAGGTCGCGGGAGAAGAGGGACATGTCCATCCCCGGCTGACCCTGGGTCACGCCGTCGCACATAGCTGGCACGCCGCCGGCGACCTGGGCACTGTGGCCCAGCTCGGCCAGTACCGCCTTGATCTGATCCGGATAGCCCTGATAAGGCTGATGGGCGCTCAGCATATCGTTGTAGGCGGTGACGATGCCGACGTTGGCGCGGGTCATATCGAGAATGCGACCCTTCTCGTCACTGCTGCAGGCGGCCACGGCGTGGGCCAGGTTGCCGCAGGCCAGCGCGGCGCGGGTCTTGCCCTGCTCTGCCTGACGCTGGATGCGGGCCAGAAATGCCTGACGACGGGCGACACTGCGCTCGCGGATGCGGGCGGTGACGTCGGAAATTACCTGATGAATCATTGGGCTTGCTCCAATGCTGTGACGGCGCGGTCAACCACCTGTTCGAAGGTGCCGTCTATATCAATGTGGAATACACCGGCTTCGCCATCCGGGCGCTCCAGAGTATCGAACTGACTTTGTACCATGCTTTCACGCATGAAGTGGCCCTTGCGGGCACGCATCCGCTCGAGGATCAGCGGCTGGCTGCCATCGAGGAAAATGAAGCTGACCGACTCGTTGCCTTCGCGGATCTGGTCGCGGTACTTCTTTTTGAGGGCGGAACAGACAATGATGCCGGTCTCGTTCTTCTGCTCGAGACTGTAGGCGGCGTCGCGGATCCGCTCCAGCCAGGGGGCACGATCCTCATCGTTGAGGGGGTTGCCGCCAGCCATCTTCTGGATGTTGGCCTTGGGGTGCAGGTCATCACCATCGATGAACTTGGCGCCCAGCGCTTCGGCCACTTTCAGACCCACGCTGGATTTGCCGCTACCACACACACCCATCACGATAATGCACTTACCCGCCATAATTTGACCTCTGTCCCACTTTTCAAAAAACCAGCTGTTGATGGGTTCTAATCTAACACGTTACCGGTAACATGTTACCGGTAACGATTAAAAATGTGAAGTCTGCCACAGACTGAGCAAACCCATAGTCACCTGGGCATATGATGTTGAGCCCTTGCCATAAATCTAAATAAATCATAAAGATATGGTTTGCCGACGGATCGGCAAGGTGTCACGACTGAACTTGGAAAAAGGAACGCATAACAATGTCTGACCTCTCCCTGATCATGACAGCCGCCGGCTCGATTGTGTTGCTGCTCTTCCTGGTGATGAAGGCCCGGCTCCACGCCGTGGTAGCCCTGATCCTGGTCTCCATGGTGGCGGGTCTTGCCGCCGGCATGAACCCGGCCGACATCGCCAACACCATCCAGAAAGGGATGGGTGGCACCCTCGGTTTCGTCGCGGTAGTGGTGGCGCTGGGCGCCATGTTCGGCAAGGTGATGGAAGTGACCGGTGCTCTCGACCGGGTGGCTCACACCCTGCTCGGCAAGTTCGGCGTCAAGCGCGCCAACTGGGCAATGGCCCTGACCGGCTTTGTCTGCGCCCTGCCGCTCTTCTTTGATGTGGCCGTGGTGCTGCTGATCGGCGTCGCCTTCGCCATCGTCCGTCGTGGCGGCGGCAGCGTGGTGAAGATCGGTATCGCCCTGCTGGCCGGTATCGCCACTTGCCAGGCCTTCCTTATTCCGGCGCCGGGCCCGATCCTGGTGGCTTCCCAGCTGGGTGCCGACTTCGGCTATATGATCCTGTTCGGCCTGATCGCCGCCGTACCGGCGTTGATCCTGGCGGGCCCGCTGTTCGGTGACTTCATCAGCAAGATCGTCGATGTGCCGCTGCCTGCTGATGCCCAGAACAGCGTTCACGATGACAGCAAATCCCTGCCCTCCTTCGGGCTGGCCATGGGCCTCATCGGTCTGCCGCTGCTGCTGATCGGCCTCAAGACCATCGTCGGTCGCTTCGTCGAGGCAGGCTCCACCCTGCACAACTGGCTGGAGTTCATCGGTCACCCCTTCACCGCCATCATGGTCGCCTGTCTGGCCGCTTTCTACCTGCTGGGTATTCGCCGCGGCATGTCCCGTGACGAGGTGATGAGCGTCTGCAACAGCGCCATCCAGCCCGCCGGTGTCATCATCCTGGTGACCGGTGCCGGTGGCGTCTTCAAGCAGGTGCTGGTTGATTCCGGTGTGGGCGCCGCGCTGGGCAACATGCTGGCCGACTCCGGTCTGCCTATCGTCGCACTGGCCTTCATTCTGGCCGCTGCGGTACGGGTGATTCAGGGCTCTGCCACCGTCGCCATGCTGACCGCCTGCGGTCTGGTGCTGCCGATGCTGGAGCCGCTCGGCCTGAACGGCGCCCAGCTGGCGGCCGTCACCATCGCCATTGGCGGCGGTGCCATCGTGCTCTCCCACGTCAACGACTCCGGTTTCTGGCTGGCGAACCGCTACCTCGGCCTGACCGAGAAGCAGACCCTGCAGACCTGGACCGTGATGGAAACCATCATCGGCACCACCGGCGGCGTGATGGCGATGATCATCTACAGCTTCCTCTGACAAGGGGGAAATGCTGACAAAAAGGCCTCACTCGTGAGGCCTTTTTCATCTTTCTGATGATTCTTTCTTTGGCTGAGAGGGCGAGATTGCTAGAATCGCCTATTCATCGCTCCGAGTGGAACGCTTAACCCCGTGATTTCAGGTTTATCTATGCATTCATCGGCCCATTATCGACAACTGCTGGCGCGCCTGCCCCAGATCGCCGTCGCAGCGGATCAGTTTGAAGTGCTCTATAGCGCCCAGGATTTCAAACGCCGCATTCTTGCGCTTATCGCCAGTGCCACCCGGCGCATCTATCTGGTCGCGCTCTATCTGCAAGATGACGAAGCAGGCCGGGAGATCCTCTCCGCCCTCTACGCCGCCAAGCAGCGCAATCCGGCCCTCGACATCAAGCTGTTCGTCGACTTCCACCGTGCCCAGCGCGGCCTGATCGGCAAAGGCAAGCAGGGCGGCAACCACCTGATGTATCAGGCCATGGCTGCCGAACACGAGCACCAGATCGAAATCTACGGCGTGCCGGTCAAAGGGCGCGAACTGCTCGGCGTGCTCCACCTCAAGGGCTTCATCTTTGATGATGTGGTGCTCTACTCCGGTGCCAGCCTCAACGACATCTACCTGCATCAGCAGGATCGCTACCGCTTCGATCGCTATCACCAGATCACCAGCCCGGAGCTGGCCCGCAGCATGGTCAACTATGTGGATGACCTGTTCGTGAAGAGCGACGCGGTGCAGCGACTGGATCACAGCGACATCCCCAGCGCCAAACAGCTGAAAGGGCCGATCCGCCGCTTCAAGCAGAGCCTGCGCCAGAGCCAGTACCGTTTCAGCACCATGCCGGTCAACACCCAGGAGGTGGCCATCACCCCCATGGTGGGTCTGGGCAAGCGCAACAATCAGCTCAACCTGATGATCCGCAATCTGGTGCGCGCCACCGAGCGGGAGATCTTCATCTGCACCCCTTACTTCAACCCCCCCAAGGAGTTGAGCAAGGATATCGAGGATCTGCTGCAGCGCGGTTGCAAGGTGACCATCGTAGTGGGCGACAAGACCGCCAACGACTTCTTCATTCCGCCGGAAGAGAAGTTCTCCACCATCGGTGGCCTGCCCTATCTCTACGAGACCAACCTGCGCAAGTTTGCCGAGCGCAACCAGCGTCACATCGACGACGGTCGCCTCAACCTGATGCTCTGGTGTTGCGAGCGCAACTCCTACCATCTCAAGGGGATCTTCGTGGATGACGAGTGGGCCCTGCTCACCGGCAACAACCTCAACCCCCGCGCCTGGGCGCTGGATCTGGAGAACGGCCTGCTGGTACACGATCGTCGCCACCTGCTGCGTCCCCAGTTCAACGCGGAGCGGGAGAACATCCTGACCAACACCAAGCGGATCAGCCACTTTGATCAGGTTGAGCAGATTCAGGACTACCCGGAACAGGTGCGCAAGCTGCTGGGACGGATCCACAGGGTCAAGGCCCACCTGCTGCTCAAACGCATCATCTGACTCCGGGCGCCATGCGCCCGCACCTTGCCTGTTGGCAGCCGCACAAAGGCCTCCCGTTTTCGGCAGGCCTTGGTTATATCCGCCGTTTCCCCCACTTTGACGGCCCAGCCAGCAGCAACTCGGCTTGCATCGGCCCCTCAACAACCCCTATCATCTGGACATATTTACAGTGTTTTCGGGCATCTAATTGATGAAATTGGATAAAATTCCTCTCGATAGCCTCAAGGGTGTCGGCAGCAAGATGCTGGAGAAGCTCGAGCGGCTGGGGCTGGCCACGGTACAGGATCTGCTGTTCCACCTCCCCCTGCGCTACGAGGACCGTACCCAGGTGTGGCCCATCGGCGATCTGCCGCCCGGCCTGCACGGCGCCGTCGAGGGCGAAATCCAGGACACTCAGCTGGTGATGGGGCGCCGCCGCATGATGGTCTGTCGCATCAGCGATGGCACCGGCACCCTCACCTTGCGCTTCTTCAACTTCACCGCCGCCCAGAAAAACAGTCTGGCGGCGGGCCGCCTGATCCGCTGCTTTGGCGAGGTGCGTCCCGGCAAATACGGGCTGGAGATGGCCCACCCCGAGTACAAGCTGCTCGGCGAGGAGCAGGCCGGTCAGACCGAAGAGGCGCTCACCCCCGTCTACCCGACTACCGAAGGGCTACGCCAGCTCACCCTGCGCAACCTCACCGATCAGGCGCTGGCCCAGCTCGACCTCTATGGCGTGGAGGAGCTGCTGCCCGCCGGCCTCTATCCCCACCAGATTGAACTGGCCGCCGCCCTGAAACTGCTGCATCGCCCGCCCCCATCGGTAGCGCTGCCGCTGCTGGAAAGCGGCCAACATCCGGCCCAGCAGCGACTGGTACTGGAGGAGCTGCTGGCGCACAACCTCTCGGTACTCAAGGTGCGCGCTCAGGCGCAAACCCAGCTGGCCCGCGCCCTCAAACCGGCGCCCGCGCTGGTTGAACAACTGCTCGGCGCCCTGCCGTTCAAGCCCACCGGCGCCCAGAGCCGGGTAGTGGCCGAGATAAGCAAGGATCTGCAACAGAGCCACCCCATGATGCGGCTGGTGCAGGGTGACGTGGGTTCCGGCAAGACGCTGGTCGCGGCGCTGGCCGCCCTGCAGGCTATCGGCAATGGCTGTCAGGTGGGCTTGATGGCACCGACCGAGCTGCTGGCGGAACAGCACGCCATCAACTTCGCCAAGTGGCTGGAACCGCTCGGCATCGGAGTCGGCTGGCTGGCGGGCAAACAGAAAGGCAAGGCGCGGGAAGAGTCGCTGGCCGCTATCGCCGATGGCAGCGTCAAGATGGTGGTGGGCACCCACGCCATCTTTCAGGAGCAGGTGGTGTTCCAGCGCCTCGCCTTGGTCATCATCGATGAACAGCACAGATTCGGGGTGCATCAGCGCCTCGCCCTGCGGGAAAAAGGGGAGCGGGAAGGGGTACATCCCCATCAGCTGATCATGACCGCCACCCCGATCCCCCGCACCCTGGCGATGACCGCCTATGCCGACCTCGACACCTCGGTCATCGACGAACTGCCGCCGGGCCGAACCCCCATCACCACGGTGGCGCTGCCCGACAGCCGTCGCGGCGACGTGATCGAGCGGGTCAAACTCGCCTGCACCGAGGGCAAGCAGGCCTACTGGGTCTGCACCCTGATCGAGGAGTCGGAGGTGCTGGAGTGCCAAGCCGCCGAGGATACCGCCGCCGAACTGCAGACCCTGCTGCCCGGCCTGCACATCGGGCTGGTGCACGGCCGGATGCGTCCGGTGGAGAAACAGCGGGTGATGGAGGAGTTCAAGGCGGGCATACTGCAACTGCTGGTCGCCACCACCGTCATCGAGGTGGGGGTGGATGTGCCCAACGCCAGCCTGATGATCATCGAGAACCCGGAGCGACTGGGACTGGCGCAGTTGCACCAGCTGCGCGGTCGGGTTGGCCGTGGTGCGGTAGCCTCTCACTGCGTGCTGCTCTATCATGCCCCCTTGTCCAAGACGGCCCAGAGCCGGCTCGGGGTGCTGCGGGAGACCAACGATGGCTTCCTCATCGCCCAGCGCGATCTGGAACTGCGCGGCCCGGGGGAACTGCTCGGCACCCGCCAGACCGGTCTGGCCGATCTCAAGATCGCCGATCTGGTGCGGGATCAGCCGCTTATTCCGCAGGTGCAAAAAATGGCGCGCTTCCTCATGGATAGGCACCCAAGCCATGTCGAACCCTTGATTCGCCGTTGGCTCGGCTTACGGGATCACTATTCCAATGCCTGATCGAAGTAGATGCAGAAGATGGGCACATGTCCTTATGGATAGGCATCCGAGTCATGTCGAACCCTTGATACGGCGCTGGCTCGGTCTGCGAGGCCACTACTCAAACGCCTGACAACACATCCCAAAACAGGAGGAAAGCAACCATGAATTCCTGGCTACGCGGCCTGCTCTACACCTTCGCCTTCCTGCTGCTGTTTGTCTGGGTTGCCCTCGGCCTGTTCGACGCCGAGCGCGCCAAAGGCCCCATCGCCAGCTGGATCAGCCAGCAGACCGGCGTGCCGGTCACCATAGGGCGACTGGTGTTCAACCCGCTGCACCCTTACACCCTGCTGGCAGAGCAGGTGCGTTACGGCGATGCAGTCTCACTCGACAAGATCTATCTGGAAATCGAGAGCATCGACTGGCTGAGCCGCGACGTGCGCATCGCCCATCTCGATCTCATTCGTCCCGCCATCAAGCTGCCGCTGCCTCAATCGTTATCCAATCTGCTACCGAGCCTGCCGGTGCACTCCCTCACCATCAGTGACAGCACCATAGACCGGCTCAGTCTGGAGAGCCCCGAGCTGACCCTGCGCGGCCTCAATGCCACCCTGAGTGACTGGGAGCTGATCGACCCGAAACGGCAGCCACAGGCCAACCTGAGCCTCAATATCGGCCAGCTGGAGACCCCACAGTTCACCTTCGCCCGCCTCAACCTGCAAGGAAGGCTGGAAGGGGAAGTGCTGCGCAGCGACAAGCTGGTGACCAACCTGTTTGACGGTCTGCTGGAGAGCGGCATGGTGCTGGACTGGCCCGCTCGCACCCTGCAACTGCACGATCTCAAGGCGCGCGGCATGCGGGTGGAGCTGGGCGATCTGACACAACAAGGCTTCCCGCAGCGCTTCCCGTTGCAAAGCGTGTCGCTGGATCGCGGTCATCTGGACGGCGTCAGCCTCAACGACATCAATCAGGAGCTCTCCTTCAACAACTTCAGCGGCCAGCTCACCGCCTTCAACTGGCAGGCGGGCAACCAGCCCACCGGCTATCTGAGCGGCACCCTGGGCGACATGGGCCGCGGCCTGTTCCAGCTGGAGGAGATCAAGGGCAAGCTCGCCTTCTCGCCCCAGCAGATCGACGGTGAACTGCGGGGCAAGGCCTATGAAGGGGAGTTCAATGTCGAGCTCTCCCTCGATAGCCAGCAGCAGAAGCTGACCCTGAAAGACGTGGCGCTGAGCGGCATGGATATCAGCCTGCCACAGGGGTGGTGGCAGGATTGGCAGAGCTGGCGCCCGCAGCAGGTCGATATCCGCAAGCTGGCGTTCGACAAGCTCAAGGTGCTCTCCTTCGACGATTCCATCCCTCTGTCGCTGACCGGCTGGCAGCTCTATCTGAGTGATCTCGCCCTGCGCGATAACCAACCCGGCCCGCTGCTCGGCCGCGCCCGTATCGAGAGCAAGTGGTTCGAGCTGGTGTGGGATGGCCTCAGCGCCCGCAACGGCGAGCTGGATGGGGAACTGACCCCCGGCTCCTGGCAACTGGGCAAACTCACCAGCTCGCTGCCGGATGAGGGCAGCCTCAGCATGAGCGGCCAGTGGGGCCGCGAACCGGGCCAGAACAGCCGCCTCCAACTGCAGGCGACCAAGCTGGATCTGCAGCAATGGGGCAAGATATTCCACTTCCCTGTCTCGTTCGCTGGCAAGGCGGACGTGAGCGCCGACCTGCAAGCCGAACACGGCAAAACGGCGGGCGAGTGGCGCCAGACCCTGCAGGGCAGCTTTGCCCTCGATGCCGACGAGCCGTTCTGGGACAAAGTAAAGATAGATCCGCTGCTGGATGAGTGGTTCAAGGGCGCGACCCCGCCCACCCTGACGCCGGATCAGCTGTGGCAGGCGATGCAGGAGGGTGACACCCCCTTCTACCGCATCAAGCTGCAGGGCAAGATCGACAAGGGGCAACTACAAGTCGAGCAGGCTGGCGCCTCCACCATCACTCATCTGCTGGCGCTGCAAGGGGGGATCGATCTGGTCAACGAACAGTGGCAGCTCGATCTGGGGATCCTCAACGGCAACCGCTGCGCCGAGCTGCTCGGCCAGTGGCGCGGGCCGCTAACTGCCCCCACGTTGGCCTGGAGCTTCCCGCAGAAGCAGGACTCTTGCGGCTGGGAAGTGGGAGTACGCTATCCGCCGCAAGGCAACAGTGCGCCGCTCTGGCGACCGGCTCCCGCAACGAAAGCCCAAAACCAGGCCCAAGTGCAGACCCAAGCCGGGCAGACAAGCGACAGCCAGCAAGGGTAAAAACAGACAGGGCCTCATGATGAGGCCTTGTTGTTTGATGGGGAAACGACGCGGTTACTGGCCCGGGCGGCGGGGCGGCTGCACCACGTAGTGACCGCAGAACTCCGCCGCCAGCTTGCTGCCGCTGAACAGCTGGATCTTGAGGCTGAAGGTGGCAGGCTCCCCCCGTTTGAGCGGCTGCAGCACGGCGGGCATCCCCTCGCGGGCCACTCGCGCCTCGGGCTCCTCATCGACCGGGCCATGATATTTGATGGTGCTCTCGGCCAGCACCGGCTCGCCCACCAGCCCCTCCTCTTTAAGCTGCAGCCAGATCAGCCCCCAGCCCGCCAGCACGCACTGGCTGTAGACACTGCCGGCGAACATGCTGCCATGCACGTTGAAGTTGGCCGCCAGATTGGCCTTGAGGTGGAAGGTCTGGCCGTCGTAGTGGCTGATGTGCATCCCCATCTTCTCGCTGATGGGCACCCCGCGCGACCAGCGGGTGGTGAGATCCTGACACCACTCCGGCCGATACTGGATAGTCTGCAACGGGCTCAGGGATTTGATCATCTGGCGATGGGGAATGCGGCCAAAGGAGACGGGGCCGCCCCCTACTTCGAGAAAGCCGCACTTGCGATAGAACTCCACCGCCTCCTGACGGGCGTTCATCACCAGCCGTTTCACCTTCTCGCTGCGGGCCAACTGCTCGAGATCTTCCACCATTTGGGCACCCAGCCCCTGGCCGCGGTATTCGGGACGCAGCGCCATAAAGCGGATCTGCGCCTCGTCACCACCGATAAAGAGGCGGCCCACCGCAATGGGAGTGCCATCGGGTGCCAGCATCAGCCGGTGAATGGCGACGGTGTCGTACTCGTCCCGCTCGGAACCGACGGGCAGATTGAAGGGTTTACGCAGAAGTTCCCAGCGCAACTGGTAGTAGGCATCCAGCTCGGCGACTGTCTGAGGGGTGACTACCCGGTACATAGTTTCATCCTTGAGTTACACTGGTCGGAAACCATCTTGCCGTGCAAATTCATGGACTTCAATCTGCAAGCGTACCAAGCCGATCACTTGTTGCACCTCAGCGTCAAACCCCAGCGCCGCCTCACGGTACAGGAAAATGACCAGCACCGCTGGCTGGAGATAGACGGCGTGGTGCAATCCGCCATGTCGCTCGCCGACCCCGCGATCCTCTGTCTGCCCCATCAACGGGTCATCGCATGCCTGCTGCCGGAGCAGGCCACCCGGATCCTAGAACTGGGTCTGGGTGGCGGCGATCTCACCCGCCATCTGAGTCAGCGCTGGCCCGATGCACGCCACGAGTGCGTTGACCTCGACGAAGAGGTACTGACCGTTTATCAGCAGTTTTTCCAGTATCAGGAGAGCGATGAACACGCCGCTCCGGCACTCCATCAGGTCGATGCCCTCGCCTTTTTGGAGCAGAGCGAACAGCAGTACGATCTCATCCTGCTCGATCTCTTCAGTCAGGATGGCAACCCGCTGCTGCTGTTTCAGGAGCGACTCTACCGGGCGCTGGCTCCCCGCCTCTGCGGCACGCTGGTGATCAACCTGCTGCCACGCACCGCGCTTGAGCTAACCCACGCCCTGACGCTGATCGAACAGTGGATTGGCCCGGCAACCCCCTATCCGGTAGCGGGGCTTATCAACGTGATCGTCCACGTCACACCGCGGGACGAAACATCCTCAGACCTGTAGCCAGAAGGTCGTTGGCCCCTCGTTGACCAGCGCCACCTTCATGTCGGCGGCAAAACGCCCGGTTGCGGTCGGGATGCCGCTGGCAGCAGCCTTGGCCACGAAGTAGTCATAGAGGCGCTCGGCCTCGCTCGGGTGAGCTCCGCAGGAGAAGCTGGGGCGCATCCCGCTCTTGGTGTCGGCCGCTAGGGTAAACTGGGAGACCACCAGCAGGCTGCCGCCGATCTGGCTGACATTGAGGTTCATCTTGCCATTCTCGTCACTGAAGACCCGATAGCCGCTCACCTTGTGCAGCAGCTTGTCGGCCTTGGCCTCGTCATCCCCCTGCTCCACCCCGAGCAGTACCAGCAATCCCTGACCGATGGCGCCGGTCACCTCCCCCTCGACAGTCACGCTGGCCTCGCTGACCCGCTGAATCAATGCAATCACATCCCTCTCCTTTGAAAACAGAACGACCGCCCCCTCACAGGGGCGGTCGTCGATGCTACCAATAAACCGATGGCCAAGGCGATGGCTTAGCCAAGCTCCTCACTCGCCGGTTTCTCATATTCACCGAGGCAGGCAGTGGTTTCAGCCCCCAGCAGCACCACCAGCCAGCTGAGATAGACCCAGACAAACAGGATCGGGATGGTGGCCAGCGCGCCGTAGATAGCCTGATAGGAGGGGAAGTTGGTGATGTAGATGGCAAAGCCGCGCTTGGCCAGCTCGAACAGGGTCGCCGCTACCAGCGCACCGATAAAGGCGTGGATCAGCCGCACCTTGCAGTTCGGCACCACGGTATAGACCAGCAGGAAGGTGAGCACCGAGAAGAGGAACGGCAAGCCGCGCAACAGCAGATAGCCGATGCCGAACAGGCTCTCGGCACCAAACAGCCGCAGCGAGAAGATGTAAGAGGAGATGGCGATACTGGCCCCGATAAGCACGGGCCCCAGGGTCAGGATCATCCAGTACATGGCAAAGGCCTGCGCCAGCGGGCGGCCCTGGGTCGAACGCCAGATGTAGTTGAGGTTCTTGTCGATGGCGGAGATCAGCATCAGCGCCACCACCACCAGCGCCCCAATCCCCACTGCCGTGGTGTTGGTGGCATTGGCCACGAAGCCGTCGATGTACTCCTTGAGCATGTCGCCCGCGGTCGGCACGAAGTTGTGGTAGACGAACTGCTCCATCGCCTGCTTGAGGCTCTGGAACACTGGGAAGGCGGACATCATGCCAAACACCACGGCGATCATCGGCACCAGTGAAAGCAGGGTGACATAGGCCAGATAACCGGCGGTAACCGTCAATCTGTCCTGCTGGAAACGGCCCCAGACAAACTGGGCAAAGTGGCGACCATCATGGCGCAAGAAGGAGAGGGCGTGGGCCAAACGGCCGCTGACAGGCTGCTGCATCTTGATTCTCGTTAGCGTCATAGTGGCAATATTGTGTCAGAGGAGAGCGCTGTTTGACCACCTTTGAACCCGATTTGCCTCCATATGCCCCAACCTGTCGCCCGGCTGGCGTCTCTGGCTGTCGTCAGAAGCAGAAATAAAAACGGCCCCGCTATGGGGCCGTTTGCAACGCCGGATTACAGCATGTAGTCCGCAGGCAGCTCGATGCGGGCGACGCCAGAGGCGACCGCCGCCAGCGCCACGGCGCGGGCAACCCGTGGCAGCAGACGGGCATCCATCGGCTTGGGAATGACGTAATCCTTGCCGAAGGCGAGCTCGCTCACCCCGGCGGCGGTCAGCACTTCGGCCGGCACCGACTCCTTGGCAAGCGCGCGGATCGCCTCGACCGCAGCAATCTTCATGGCATCGTTGATGCGGCTGGCACGGGCGTCGAGCGCACCGCGGAAGATGAAGGGGAAGCAGAGCACGTTGTTGATCTGGTTCGGGTAGTCGGAACGGCCGGTGCCCATGATGAGGTCGCTGCGCACTCCGTGGGCCAGCGCCGGCTTGATCTCCGGGTCCGGGTTGGAGCAGGCAAAGATCACCGGGTTGGGCGCCATCAGGGCGACCGCTTCGGCGGGCAGCACATCGGGGCCTGAAACACCGACAAACACATCCGCCCCTTCGATGACATCCATCAGGGTACGCAGCGGAGTCTCGTTGGCGAAACGCTGCTTGTACTTGTTGAGATCGCTGCGGCCGGTGTGAATCACCCCCTGACGATCCAGCATGAAGATGTTGTGCGCCCTGGCGCCACACTTGATCAGCAGATCCATGCAGGCGGTCGCGGCAGCCCCCGCCCCCATACAGACGATGCGGCTGTCACTGATCTGCTTGCCCTGCACTTCCAGCGCGTTGAGCAGACCGGCGGCGGTGACGATGGCGGTACCGTGCTGGTCATCGTGGAACACCGGAATGTCGCAGCGCGCGATCAGCGCCTCTTCAATCTCGAAACACTCCGGCGCCTTGATATCTTCCAGATTGATGCCACCGAAGGTATCGGCGATAGCCGCCACCGTGTCGATAAACTGCTGGCTGGTCTCGTGCTTCACCTCGATGTCGATGGCGTCGATACCGGCGAAGCGCTTGAACAACAGGGCCTTGCCCTCCATCACCGGCTTGGAGGCCAGCGGCCCCAGATTACCCAGCCCCAGAATGGCGGTGCCGTTGGAGATGACGGCCACCAGATTGCCCTTGCCGGTATAGCGGTAGGCATCGGCCGGGTTGGCAGCGATCTCGCGCACCGGCTCGGCAACACCCGGGCTGTAGGCCAGCGCCAGATCGCGGGCGGTTTCGGCAGGCTTGGTCAGGGCGATGGCAATTTTGCCCGGTACGGGCTGGGCGTGGTAATCGAGTGCTTCTTGACGCAGATCGGACATGGGGGACCCCGATGTGGTTGGTGCAAATGAGGTGCCGACAGGGGGCACGCAGAAGGGCGGGGATCATAAAAGAAAGCGGTGGGCATGCCCAGCAGATCATGCTGCCGTCAGCCAGATCAGACCAGTTATTTCAGCACCTTACCCCATCCACACCTACCACTTTAGTTATAGATCCTGCTATGTGGGGTAAAAATGGAGCAAAAAGGGCGGCAAGTTGGCCTTGCCGCCCTTTCTGTCAGTGCTGTAGACCTGACTCAGTTGCCCAGATAGACCGGCAACAGATTTGCCATCGACAGGAAGTGGAACAGCGCGGTCGCCAATCCGAACAGGATCAGCAGCCAGGCCATCAGCTTGCCGCCGGGGGTGACGAAATGGGGTGTCACTTCGCCCCGCTCGGCCCGCGCCCGGGTCCGCAGCACCAGCAATGCCGGGATGATGCAGGTCCAGATGGTGGCGGCGGCACCGGCATAACCGATAGCCAGCAGGAAGCCGAACGGGAAGAGCAGGGAGAGCACCAGCGGCGGCAGGAAGGTGACCGCCCAGGTCTTGCAGCGACCGGCGCGGCTGTTGTCGAACTTGAACAGATCAGCCAGATAGTCGAACACCCCGAGCCCCACCCCGATAAAGGAGGAGAGAATGGCCGCCATGGAGAAGCCGTTGATGGCGCTGGCCACCTTCTCCGATTCGATCACCCCTGAAAGCGCGGAGAGCAGCACGCTCACATCGCCCCCCTTGGCAATCACGGGGGCAAAATCCTGACGGGGCAGGTTGCCGAAAATCCCCAGCAGCCAGAGCACGTAGAGCGCCAGCGCGATCAGGGTTCCCCCCAGAATGGCCCATCTGGCCTGCTGCTCGTTCTGGTAGTAGGCACGCAGAGAGGCCACCGAGTGGTGATAGCCGAACGAGGTGAGTGCCACCGGCAACATCGCCATGGCATAGGGGGCATAGCGGCTCTCGCTGCCCGCCAGATCGAGCAGGGTCGGCAGCTTGATACTGCCGAGCAGACCGGCCACACCGAGGGCGAAGCTGAGGATCATGAAGGCGATCAGCACCACCGAAATACGGTCAACGGCGCGGGTCGAGTGCCACACCACCGCAGAAAAGAGCGCCACAAACAGCACGGATGCAAGCTTGCTGTCGATCCCCAGAATCCCCTGCAGGATGGCACCGGAGGAGGTGATATAGGCGTAGAGCAGAATGCCGCCAACAAAGTAGACCGAGAGGTTGTTGAGGAGATTGAGCTTCTCCCCCAGCAGCTCGCGAGTCACGGTATTGAAGGAGACCCGCATATCGTGGTGCTGGAAGGATTCCAGCAGCATCCAGCCGGAGAGGGTCATCATCACCATGGTGACGGTCAGCGCCAGCACCGACCAGAGGGTCCAGGCCCCCGCCCCCGAACTCGGCAGACCGAGCATGCCGGCCCCCACGCAGACGCTGGCAATGATGCAGGCGCCCCCCAAAATTGACGGTTTTTTCTTCATAATCCCTTCTTTTTCTGACTGATTATCTATCCGCGGTAAACAAGACCGCGGCATGATGCCAGCCTTTGCCATGAGACGCCTACCACTATCTGCCATAACAGGGTATGGCCGCCGCATAAAAAATGCCCCGAACGGGGCACTCTATCAGCGGGAATGATGTGAAGAGGGGTTAATCCATCACCGGGATACCTGCCCTCGCTTCGGCCTGACGGGCGATGGCTTCGGTCATCCCCTGAAAGATAAAGAGGTGGAACGGCAGCATGGCGAGCCAGTAGGCCAGCCCCCAGGCGCCCTGCGGGTGCCAGTGAGCGGTGACCCGGATGCGGGTCAACCCGGACTCCTCCGGCAGGATGTTGAACTCCAACCGCCCGACGCCCGGGGCCTTCATGTTGAACAAGAGATCGAGCCTGCGCCCCTCATCCACCCCGAGAATCTGCCAGGAGTCGAGCATATCACCCTTCACGAAGCGATCGGGATTGGTGCGGCCACGGGTGCGGGCCGGGCCGCCGATCAGATGATCCATCCATTCGCGCACCACCCACAGCTCGTTCATGTAGAAGTAGCGCTGCTCACCCCCCAGCTGCTGCAACACCTGCCACACCACCTCGGGAGAGGCTAGGCAGATGGCCTCGCCGCTGGCGGTGCGATCGTAGAAACCATATTCGGGATGGCGCCAGCGCAGGCCGAGCGGCGTCTCCTGCCCCTGCTGTTCGGCACCCAGCTTCTGCTCCAGCGCCAGACTCTCCGCCAGCGCCTCGTCGAAGCTGAGCAGGGTCTGCGGCAGCAAGGCGCGCAGCGGGCCGTCATCGGCTGGAATATCGTGCTTGAGACCCCCCACCAGCGCCTTGGCCACCGGCTGTGGCACCGAGGTGACAAACTGCAGCCACCAGGCGGAGAGGCGCGGACTCAGAAACGGGATGGGAATGATGGGGCAGCGCTTGCCGATATGGGCGGCGAACTTCTGCAACTGCTGTTGATAGCTGAGCAGCTCGGGGCCGACCGCATTGAAGATGCGGCCATCCACCTCGTCGGCTTCCACCAGCCCACCCAGATAGTGAAGCAGGTTGGACAGCGCTATCGGCGGCGTGCGCGAGCGCACCCATTTGGGCGTCACCATCATCGGCAGGTTGAACACCAGATCCCGCATCACCTCGAACGCCGCCGAACCGGGCCCGATGATGATGCCGGCGCGCAGCTCCACCGTCGGTACGCCGGAGTCACGAAACAGCTCGCCACAGTGGCGGCGGGAGTTGAGATGGCGGCTGTTGCACTGCTCGGGCTGGATCGCCCCGAGATAGATGATGCGGCGCACCCCGGCGGCGCGGGCAGCGGCGGCAAAATTCTTTACCCCCTGCTGCTCCAGCCGGTGAAAATCGGCCCCCGCCCCCATGGCATGCACCAGATAGAAGACGGTATCTATGTCCGCCAGCGCAGGCAGCAAGGTGATCGGCTTGAGGCTGTCGGCGAGGCGAAACTCGACTCCCTCAGGCAAGCGGCAGGGACGGCGCGCCCCGGCAATCACCCTGTAGCCCCGCGTTTGCAGGTGGGGTACCAGATAGGAACCGATATATCCTGCCGCTCCCATCACCAGACAGTTACGCATGAGTGCAGCCCTCAGCATCATTGATGCAAGGGGCACCAGACAGGAATCCACCATAGACTGCCACGTCCATCACCAGACAATTTCTCATGTAATTCTCCCTATCCTCACCGATGCCGCTTGTCAGCCAGAGTGCGCAGCGCTACCTGAAAATGTTCAACCACTGCGCCACCATCCAATCTCTTGCCATCCTGCCACGTCACCACCTTGCAACCTAGTACTAACCACCTCCCTGATTAGTCCGATTTGGTGTTAAGCCCTGCTCATCAATTGGTCGATAACTGACCAGATGTATAGCGCCGAGGGCGAACGTATGCGCATCGATCACTACGACCTCCAGGGGGAGGTGCAATACCGGCAACAACAGGCCCAAAGCCGCAAGGTGCGCAACCTCGGGCCAGTGCCACCCGTCGTCAATCCACCGGAAGGCAACAACGCGGCAGTGGCCGGCGAACGCAGCAGCACCCTGACCCTCACCAGCGCCCTGACACTGCAAACCGCGAGGCAATCCGCCGCCAGCCAGCCAGCGGCAACACCTCCCGCCCCGCCCGCAGCGGACGTCGGCAAAGAGCAGGATGGTATTCCCGACGATGGGCTGGATAACCGCCAGCGGCTGATCAAGCTGATGATCGAGGCGATGCTGGGCCACGAGATAGAGCTGCCGGATCCGATCAAACCGACCGACCAGAGCGCGGAGGGGGTGAACTCCCCGACGGGCGACAGTAGTCAACCCGCCGCCGAGCCGGATCAACTGGTGGAAGTAACCGACAGCCTGCTGCAAAAGGAGCAGCTCAACGTAGTCGCCTCGGCCAGCATAGAGACTCAGGATGGCCAGAGCCTGCAACTTGATCTCGGTTTTGTGCTGGACTGGCGCCAGCTCGATATCAGCAAGCGCCGCACTACCCTCAATGCCCTCAAGGATCCACTGGTGCTCAGTCTGGATGGAAAAATTGCCGGCCTGACCGACGCCCGGGTCAAGTTCGACATTGATCAGGATGGCAAAGAGGATAGCCTGCCGGGCTTGAGTGAAGGCAGCGGCTTTGTGGCGCTGGATCGCAACGGCAACGGCACCATAGATGACGGCGGCGAGCTGTTCGGGGCCCGCTCCGGCAACGGTTTTGGCGAGCTGGCAACCCTGGATGAGGATGGCAACGGGGTGCTGGACGAGCGGGATAGCCAGTTCTCGGCGCTGCAGTTCTGGCAGCCGGAACACTCCCCCATCGCTCTGGTGGAGCTGGGGATCGGCGCCATCCTGCTCCATCCCCTCGACACCCCCTTCAACCATCTGGGGGAAAGCGGCAATCAGGGGGTGCTGCGCCAGTCCGGTCTCTATGTGACCGAGCAGGGCAAGGGCGGCTGGGTGCAGCAGATCGACCTGCGGGTCTGAAACCGGCACCCGCATGGCAAACCCGGTCGCGGACGAAGCCCGTCAGCGACCAGAACCTGACTCAATTCAGCTCGGTGGGGTCGATATCCAGACTCCAGCGTACCCGCTTGGTCTCGGACCACCCTTCCAGCTCCTTCACCGCCCAATCGAGCAGCTGGGCCAGTGGAGCCCGGTTCGGCCCCTGCACCAGCAACTGCATGCGGAACTTGCCCGCCTTGCGCTCCATAAAGCCGCTGATGGGACCCAGCACCTGAACATGGGGATAGTGAGCGCTGCGCAGGGTATCGGCGAGGCGGCTGAGGAACAGCTGCACCTCGTCACGACCGTTGGCCTCGGCGCGGAACAGTCCCTGATAGCTGAAGGGCGGCAGCCCCAGCAGGCGGCGCTCTTTCAGCGCCGTGTCGGCGAAGTGGCCATAGCCGTTCTGGGTCAGATCCTGCAGCAGGGCGTGCTCGGGATGATGGCTCTGCAACACCACCAGCCCGGGCTTGCTGGCGCGACCGGCACGACCCGCCACCTGGGTGTAGAGCTGGGCCAGCTTCTCAGCGGCGCGAAAATCGGCACTGAACAGGGCGCCATCCACATCCAGCAGCCCTACCAGCGTCACATCCGGAAAGTGGTGGCCCTTGGCCAGCATCTGGGTGCCGATCAGGATCTTGTACTTGCCCGCCTTGATGTCACCGAGGTGGGTCTCCAGCTCCCCCTTGCGACGGGTGTTGTCCCGATCGATACGCACCACCGGATATTGCGGGAAAACGGTGCTAAGCAGCTGCTCCAGCTGTTCGGTGCCAACCCCGGAGCCGATCAGCTCGTTGCTGCCGCACTCGGGGCAGTGATGGGGCAGCGGGCGCACGCTGTCGCAGTGGTGGCAGTGCAGCCGTCGCCCGGCCTGATGCCAGGTGTACCAGGCATCGCAGCGCTCGCAGGCGGCGCTCCAGCCACACTGGTGGCAGATCAGGGCCGGGGCATAGCCGCGGCGGTTGAGAAACAGCATCACCTGGTTGCCCGCCGCCAGATGCTCCGCCATCAACTGCTCCAGCTGAGGGGAAAGCCCGGCCTGCAGTCGCACGTTCTTGATATCCAGGATCACCTGACGGGCGGTCTGGGCATTGCCGGCGCGGCGAGTCAGGGTGAGGTGGTGATACTTGCCAGTGCGAGCGTTGTGCAATGTCTCCAGTGACGGGGTGGCCGAGCCAAGCAGGATGGGGATACCGGCACGATGAGCCCGCATCACCGCCAGATCCCGCGCGTGGTAGCGAAAACCGTCCTGCTGCTTGAAGGAGCCGTCGTGCTCCTCGTCGATGATAATGATGCCGAGGTTGTGAAACGGGGTGAACACCGCAGAGCGGGTGCCGATCAGGATGGCGGCGCCGCCGTCGCGGCAGGCGAGCCAGGCATCGAGCCGCTCCCTGTCGCTCATGGCGGAGTTCATCGCCACCACCGGCACGTTGAAGCGGCGGCGGAAGCGGTTGATGGTCTGCGGGGTGAGGCCGATCTCCGGCACCATCACCAGCGCCTGCTTGCCCGCCTTGAGCAAGGGCTCGAGGATGCTCAGGTAAACCTCGGTCTTGCCGGAGCCTGTGATGCCATCCAGCAGGAAGGCACCGAACTTGTCGCTCTGGCTGGTAACGGCAGAGACAGCCAGCGCCTGTTCGCCGTTGAGGCGCAGCCCCTCCCCCGGCTCGAAACGGGCAGCCCAATCGCCATCGTGGCTCGGCTCCAGCGAACGCTTCTCCAGCAGCCCCTTCTTCTCCAGCGCGGTGAGAGCTGCGCTCTGGATCTCCTCCTGTTTGAGGGCGGAGGGGGTCTGCGGCCCCTTGCGCAGCAAGGCGAGCGCTTGCTGCTGCTTGGCCGCCCGCTTGAGCTCGTTAAGGTCGATGGCCATGCCAGCCTCGGTAGCAAACCAGAACTCCAGTTCACGATAAGCGGCAGGCTCCCCCTTGCGCACCAGCACCGGCAGGGCGTGGGGCAGCACTTCCCCCAGCGGATGCTGGTAGTAGCTGGCGCTCCAGTTCATCAGCGCCAAAATATCCGGCCCCAGCACCGGCGTCGCATCGAGTACGCGCTTGATGGGCTTGAGCTTGTTGCGGGGCACCTGGCTGTCAGCCGGATGATCCACCACCAGCCCGACCAGGGTCTGGGGACCGAAAGGGATCTCGACCCGGCAACCGGGGGCAGGTAACGGCAGGGGAGAGAGATAGTCGAAGTGACGGCGTAACGGTACCGGGACAGCGACACGAACCAGATCCAGCGTTTGGGAAGAATTCACCAGGGGTTGCCTATTTTTTCTGCGAAGCCACTTGCCTGATCTCAGGCATTTCCTATATTATTCGCAGCCTTTGAAACTGTGTTCAACAATCGTGTGGTGTCCGACAAGAGATCGGATGGCGACACGGCCTATTAATTGAGGTTGTCCATGAAAGCTGGTATCCATCCTGACTACGTAGCCATCACCGCCAAGTGCTCTTGCGGTAACGTCATCAACACTTTCTCTACCATCGGTAAAGATCTGAACCTGGACGTGTGCTCCGAGTGCCACCCGTTCTACACCGGCAAGCAGAAAGAAGTTTCTAGCGGCGGCCGCGTAGACAAGTTCAACAAGCGTTTCGGTGCGATGACCACCAAGAAGTAATTTTACTTCTGAAGAATTCTGAAAAAGGCGCCCAATGGGCGCCTTTTTTACGATCCCTGTTTTTCATCCTTCATGTTCCCGCAGCCAGACGCACTCTCCCCTACTGGCCAAATCCTTTGGAACGACGCAAATAAACATACCCCTCACCAGGGCTGCCCCAGCGCGGGCTCCCTGCGTTGTCATAGGCGCGATCCAGCAATCTGACGCTATCGGGGCCAATCCAGATATGCTGCACCAGCGTCGTGGCACCTCCAAAATCGGTGGAGCAATGGCCCACCCGGGTGTGACCGGCATATTCGCCGGAGGGAGTGCGTGTCAGCCAGATCTCGCAACCGTGGCGCAAGGAGAGCTGCTGCGGGGTCAGACTGTCGAGCAGGGCGGGATCATGCCAGGCACCGGCAAAATCGGTGGCTCGGGGCATGGTCAGCTCTGCCATCAGGATCCGCCCGTCAGGGGCGGGTGAGAAGCGATAGATGCGCTGACGAAAGGGGCGAATGGAGCGCATGCTCAGATACTGCTCGGCATAGACCCAGCGATAGCCCTGATAGCCGGGCCAGATCTCCATCAGGCGCAGCTCGGCACTGGTAAAGCGGCTGTCGTAACTGGCCTGCTCCCGGCTCGTAAAGGCCCCGTTGAACCAGCTGAGCAGCGGTTCCATACCGGGCTTGAGTGGGGTAGCCTGGGGCGCCGAACCTGCCAACACCAGACAGGAACAGAGCAGCCCGAATACGGCCACCAGCAACTTTGCCATCGAATCCTTCCGAATCATCATAGTGGCGGCGATTATATGAGCGAATTACCCCAATAACAGCCATTACGATCAAATCATTGCCACTCTGGTGCAAAAACCTCACAAGGATGCCAGTCTGCTCACTAAACCCGATATTTTGCCACTGCCTTGTTGAGCAGCTGGGCCTGCTCGTTGAGGCCCTCGCTGGATCTCGCATTTTCCTCCGCCATGATGCTCGACTCCTGGGCGATGTCGCGGATGTTGTTGACGTTGCGGTTCACCTCGTTGGCCACCAGACTCTGCTGTTCGATGGCTGCCGCAATCTGGGTGCTCATATCCATGATGTGGGTAACATCCTGAGTGATCTGCCCCAGCAACTCCCCTGCAGTACTGGCCTGATCCGAGCTGCGGTTGCCCTGCTCGCGGCAGGTCGCCATCACCTCGACGATGCTGCCGGTCTGTTTCTGCAGCGAACTGATGATGCCAGCAATCTCCTGGGTCGATTTCTGGGTACGGATGGCCAGATTGCGCACCTCATCGGCCACCACCGCAAAACCACGCCCCTGATCTCCTGCCCGAGCAGCTTCGATGGCTGCGTTGAGGGCCAGCAGGTTGGTCTGCTCGGCAATGCCGCGGATCACATCGAGCACGGAGCCGATGGTCTCGCTCTCTTTTTGCAGCTGGCTCACCTCGCGGGATGAACTCTCCAGATTGCCCGCCAGCGAGCGGATCTGCTCGACAGTATTCTCGACCGCAGCCCGCCCCTCCATCGCCTTGTTGTTGGTCGCCTGCGCATTGTTGGCCGCCTGCTCGGTGTTGCGGGCGATCTCTTCGATGGTGGAGCCCATCTCGGTGGACGCGGTCGCCACCATGTCGGTCTCCTGCAGCTGGCGCGCCGCCCCTTCACTGGTGCGCTTGACGTTGGCCGAGAGGTGATCAGCCGCTTCGGTCAGGGTGTGCACGCTCTGCTTCACATCGCCAATCAGGTTGCGAAACCCGCCCAGCATCACGTCGAGATTGCCTGCCAGCTGGGCCATTTCATCGGCCCCGCGCAGCTCTATCTTCAAGCGCAGGTCATTATCCTGACGAATACGGTTGACGGTGTCATTCACCTGAGTAATGGGACGATCGATGCTGCGCCCCAGCAACACGCTCATGATGCCGATCAGCACCACAATCACACCGCCACAGACCAGCATCAGGCTGTTGAGGCGAGCGCTCTGCCGCTCCAGCTCAGCGATAATGTGCTGATCGACGGCGGCAAACCCCTGTTCGGTCTGATGCACCAGATCCCGCATCTGGTTGCGCAGCCCCTCATCCTCTTTCAGCCCCAGTATCTGCATTCCCTGCACCAGCGCCACAAAGTCCTGCCGGTACTGCTTGCTGGCCTGCTCCAGCTTCCCACGATCCGCCTCCGGCAAAGTGGCAAGGCTATCCTGAAAACTCTTGTGCAAGGTCTCGAAACGCTCCAGATACTGGATGTCGGAGCGCAGCATGAAGTCTTTCTCCGCCCGCCTCAGCTGCAGCATGGTGATGAGCAACCCCTGCTGATCCAGCTGCTTGAGCCCATTCTCCACCTCATGCACCGCCGCCCTCAACTTGCCATAGAGCCCCTCCTCCGGCCCCAGACCAATCTTCTTCTGCTGGGCCACCAGATCGTTGAAGGCTTTGCCATAACCGCTGATCTGCTGATCCAGTCTGGTCAGCTCCCCCTCGACAGCCGCCAGATTGTCATCGGTCACCAGCTCCCGATTGTGCTGGTGAAAATCTGACAGCCCCTGATTGAAGCGCTCGACGAAGGTCATATCCTTACGGATCAGAAAATCCTTCTCGGCCCGCCGCAGGTTGAGCATGGCGATCTCCAGCTGGTCGATATTGCGCTGGGCTTCAGTCAGGTGACGGTGCACCTGGCTGGAGTAGATAAACAGGCCGCTCAGTACCAGCATGGCAACGGCAACCAGCACGGTATTCAGGATCAACTTATGACGGATAAGCACGATGGACCTCTCGCAAACTGGCAGTGAACTGCATTGAGCTTATGCAGAAAAGCGGCGACAGGTGATCTGTGCAAGGAATATTCATTGAAATGCCACACCCACTCCTTATACTGGTTGCACCTGTTTCCAGCCGTGGATTTGACACTATGGAATACAATACTTCTGAATTGTGCGACATCTATCAGGACATGGTGGATGTGCTTGAACCCATGCTCTGCTCCTTCGGCGGCCGCGCCTCTTTCGGCGGCGTCATCACCACCGTCAAATGCTTCGAATCGAATGGTCTGATCCGTGAACTCGTCAAAGAGAACGGACTGGGACGCGTCTTGCTGATCGATGGCGGTGGCTCCATGCGCCGCGCTCTGATCGACAGCGACATCGCCACCACGGCGGCCGAGAACGATTGGGAAGGGATTGTCTGCTACGGCTGCGTCCGCGAAGTCGATATTCTGGAAGATCTGGATATCGGCATTCAGGCACTGGCAGCCATTCCGGTCGGTGCCGACAGCAAGGATGTGGGGGAGACCGATCTGCCGGTCAACTTCGGTGGCGTGACCTTCCTGCCTGACGACCACCTCTACGCCGATACCACAGGGGTGATCCTCTCCCCCGAGGCACTCGATATCGAGTAAGCCACAAACAGCGTGACGACGGGAGCCTTGGCTCCCGTTTTTTTATGCCTGCAACTTGCTGAAAAATGACAAAAAAAGAGGGCCAGATAAACTGGCCCTTAACTGGAAGCAATGTGAGCAATGTCGTGCCTTCACAAGAAGTCCATCACGTTGGAACGAATGAAGTCTTTCCCGGAAAACAAGTTAACAATAATCATTCTCATTTAACTAGGCAAGCGCTATTTGCAGAAAGTGCAAAAAAATTGACCACCGCGAAGGGTGGTCAATCTCGTCAGGCTTGCCGGGTGGCCGTTTGCAGGCTGGATAATCCGGCCTCGCCCACCAGCTTGCGGCTGAGGTAGCGCAGCAAGACACCGTAGAGCGGCACGAATAAACCAAGGCTTATCAGCAACTTGAATACGTAATCGACGGTTGCGATCTCGACCCAGTGCTCTGCCATGAAGGGATCTGTGGTGCGCCAGAAGGCCACACTGAAGAAAGCGATGGTATCAACCAGATTACCGAACAGGGTGGAGGCCGCAGGTGCAATCCACCACTGCTTGAGCAGACGCAGGCGGTTGAACACCACCACATCCATGAACTGCCCTACCAGATAGGCCATAAAGCTGGCCAGCGCGATACGCGCCACGAACAGGTTGAACTCGGCCAGATGACCCACGCCCTGGAAGCTCCCTTCGAAGAAGAGCACGGAGAGCGCATAGGAGACCGCCAGCGCAGGCAGCATCACGGTCTGGATAATCTTGCGTGCCAGACCAGCACCGAAGATCCGCACCGTCAGGTCTGTGGCCAGGAAGATAAACGGGAAGCTGAACGCGCCCCAGGTGGTGTGGAAGCCAAACACGGTGATCGGCAGTTGCACCAGATAGTTGCTGCTGGCAATGATCAGGATGTGGAACAACGACAGGCGAACGAGCGCCGTTTGGTACTGCGCAGGGGTCAGATTCATCTTGTGACCTTTTTGGTTAATGGGGTTAGGGAACCCATATCGCCACCATTGGCGATAATCGAGGGGCGAGATTATACGCCCCAAAACCGATAGTTCAATCTTTATGCGATTACGCTTGTCCAGGTTGGCCAGCCGCAGAGCAGGCCTTGTGGGCGATAGTCACGCCTTGTGCTGTCTGGCGAGCCAGAGCAGCGCCTCCCGATCCGCCGGGCGCACCGCCTCCAGCCAGCAGCCGCTGTAGTGTTCGTACTCCAGCCGAAACTGGCTCCCTTCAAACTCCAGCAACCAGCTATGGCGGTCGGCTCCCGTATCCTGCTCGAGCGGCTGCAGCTCCCACTCTCGCAGCAAGACCTGCGCCAACAGCGGAAACGTGTCCCAGTCGAGTGCCGGACAATCCAGCGTCACTACGCCAGCTTCGCTATCTACCTGTTTGATTTGCCAACTCATTCCCTGTCTCTCAGCTACTGCAGGAGAGCTCACCACCGCAATACCATGCCGGAGTCGGGGTGGCGAGACCCTCATATTCGGGTTGTTCATCATAGGGGTGCTGCAAGGCGGCGAACAGCCGTTCGAACGGCTGCATATCCCCTGCGTCGGCGGCGTCTATCACCTGCTGGGCCAGCGCATTACGCAGCACATACTTGGGATTGATGGCATCCATCTGCGCCTTGCGCACGGCATCCTCGCTGCCTTCGCGCATTAGCCGCGCCCGATAGCGTTCCAGCCACGCCTGCCAAACACCAGGTTCAGACAACAGGGCCAGCAGAGACGCAGGCCACGCCCCCTCTTGCGTTACCTCACCGAGACGACGAAGGAACAGGTGGTAATCCACCTTGTGGGCCGCCAGCAACCGGAACAACTCGCGGAACAGAGCCGGGTCATCCTCCTCCCACACTGCCAGTCCGAGCTTGGCCCGCATCAACTCGGAGTAGTGCAACATCAGCTGCTGCTCGTACTGGGCCAACGCTGCAGCCAGCGCATCACCGTCTACATGGCCAGCCAGCGCCTGCGCCAGTTTTTGCAGATTCCAGTAACCGACCGCAGGCTGCTGATCCAGCGCGTAGCGGCCCGCCGGATCCGAGTGGTTGCAGACAAAGTCCGGCACGTAGGCATCGATAAAGCCGTAGGGGCCGTAATCCAGCGTCAGGCCGAGCAGCGACATGTTGTCGGTATTCATTACCCCGTGACAGAAGCCCGCCGCCTGCCATTTGGCAATCAGGCGCGCGGTGCGGCGCACCACTTCGGCAAACAGTTCGGCACCACTCTCCAGTTCGGGGAAGTGGTGGCGCAGCAGATAATCGATAACCAGCGGGATCTTCTCCCCCTGCCCGCTCCAGGCGAAATACTCGATATGACCGAATCGCAAGTGGCTGGGGGCGGTGCGCAGCACGGTCGCCCCCGTCTCCACCTGTTCGCGATAAACGGGCTCCTGACTCCCCACTAATACCAGCGCACGGGTGGTCGGGATGCCGAGAGCATGGAGCGCCTCGGAGGCGAGATATTCGCGAATGCTCGAACGCAATACAGCGCGGCCGTCGCCAAAGCGGGAAAACGGCGTCTTTCCTGCCCCCTTCAGGTGCAGATCCCAGCGCTGACCATCAGGCGCCTGCTGCTCACCCAATAGCAGCGCGCGGCCATCCCCAAGCCGGGGGCTATAACCCCCGAACTGATGGCCGGCATAGACCTGCGCTACCGGCTGCATACCGGGCAGCACTTTTCCCTCGCCACAACAGGCGATCCAGTCAGCCTCGCTGACGCCTCCCAATCCCAGCTCATCCAGCAAAGTCCGGTTGAGATGAAGCAACCGGGGTTGCTGCAGCGGCTGGGGGGCCACGGGTTCACAGGCCCAGGGCAGCTCGGTCGCAAAAGTGTTGATCAACTTCATGGTTGTGCCATTCGTCCCTGCGTATGCTCGTGTCACTCTTTATACTGCCGTCAGCCATGCTTGCGCTAACTGGCGACCATCATTTTTCAATTCAAGGAGAAGAAGATGCAAAAATGGGTATATGCCCTGCCCCTGCTGGCACTGGCGTGGGGTCATCAGGCCAAGGCTGCCGATATTGAAGCCGGCAAAGCCAAAGCGGCGGTTTGTGCCGCCTGTCACGGCGTGGAAGGCAAGGCGATGATCCCCAACTATCCCCATCTGGCGGGTCAGAATGCCGCCTATCTGGTGAAACAGTTGAAAGCGTTCAAGGATGGCACCCGCAAAGAGCCCTTGATGGACCCCTTCATGGCGCCGCTGACCGATGCGGATATCGACAATCTGGCGGCCTTCTACGCCAGCCTGAAATAACCTCGCGTCTAACCCTTGGTTCTTCCGAGCCGCGCTTACCGTGGTCGATTAGGCTGCCTAATCGACCCTACCGCCGGCAGTAGTCGATGATCAGATCCATAAAGGCTTCGCCAAAGCGTTCCAGCTTGCGGTGCCCGACACCGTTGATGGCCAGCATCTCGTCTTCGGTCATCGGCATCAGCTGAGCCATCTCCACCAGGGTCGCATCGTTGAACACCACGTAGGGCGGCACCTCTTCGTCCTCGGCAATCTGCTTGCGCAGGCCGCGCAACTCCTTGAACAGCCGTTTGTCGTAGTTGGCGTTGTCGAGCAGGCCATTGCGCTTCTCCTTGCGGCTGGAGATGGGCTGCAAGCGGGGCACCGCCAGCTCCAGCTTCACCTCACCACGCAGCACGGGGCGGGCCGCCTCGGTCAACTGCAACACCAGATTGCGGGTGATGTTCTGGGTCAGCAGCCCCTTGTGGATCAGCTGGCGGATCACGCTCATCCAGTATTCGTGGCTCTGATCCTTGCCGATGCCGTAGGTCGAGAGCTTGTCGTGGCCGTGATCCTTGATGCGCTGGTTCAGCGACCCGCGCAGCACCTCCACTACATAACCCACCCCGAAATTCTGGCCCACCCGCCAGACGCAGGAGAGCGCCTTCTGGGCATCTTCGGTGCCGTCATAACTTTTGGGCGGATCGAGGCAGATATCGCAGTTGCCGCACGGCTTGTCGTTGTACTCGCCGAAGTAGTTGAGCAGCACCTGACGGCGGCAGGTCTGCGCTTCGGCAAAGGCGGCCATCACGTTGAGCTTGTACTGCTCCACCTGCAACTGCTGGGGATTCTCGATGTTGTCGAGCAGACGGCGCACCCGACCGATGTCGGCGGGATCGTAGAGCAGCAGAGCCTCGGCGGGGGTGCCATCGCGCCCGGCGCGGCCGGTCTCCTGATAGTAGGATTCGATGTTCTTCGGGATGTCGTAGTGCACCACGAAGCGCACGTTGGGCTTATCGATGCCCATACCGAACGCCACCGTCGCCACCACTATCTCGATGTCGTCCTTGAGGAAGGCATCCTGGGTCTGCTGGCGCTGCTCGAGCGGCAGCCCAGCATGATAGGGCGCAGCCTTGCAGCCGTGGCGGGATAACCGCTCGGCCACCTCCTCCACCCGGTTGCGACTGGAGCAGTAGACGATGCCGCAGTTGCCCTTCTGGCTCTGCACGTAACGCAGCAGCTGCTCGGCCGCCTTGAACTTCTCCACCAGGCTGTAGCGGATATTGGGGCGATCAAAGCTGGCAGTGTGAATAAAGGGATCGTTGAGCTCCAACCGGTGCAGCATGTCGCTGCGGGTCGCCTCGTCGGCAGTGGCGGTCAACGCTACCACAGGCACCTGTGGGAACCACTGTTTTAGCCGCCCCAGCGCCGCATACTCAGGCCGGAAATCGTGGCCCCACTGGGAGACGCAGTGCGCCTCGTCGATGGCGAACAGCCCGAGCGGCAGTTCGGCCAGCCGATCCATAAACTCGTGCTGCAGCAAGCGCTCGGGGGAGACATAGACCAGCTTGATCTCGCCGCGGCGCATGGCGGCGAAGTTCTGAATCATCTCCTCCCGACTGAGGGCCGAGTTGATGTAGACCGCCGCCACACCGTTGGCGCGCAGGCTGTCGACCTGATCCTTCATCAGCGAAATAAGGGGAGAGACCACCACCCCGAGCCCGGGCCGCAGCAGTGCCGGGATCTGGTAGCAGAGCGACTTGCCGCCGCCAGTGGGCTTGAGCACCAACGCATCGCGCCCCGCGACTATCTGCTCGATGATCTCGAGCTGGCCCGGCCGAAACTGCTGATAGCCGAAGACCGCCTGCAGCAGGGCAAGCGGACTCTCTGGCTGAGGATCTGGCAGGGTTTCGGCAATCGCGGTCATGGGCTCTCCTTTGGGGTCGCCATTCTAAAGCAGCCGCTGCCCACAATAAACCTGCCATTGCGACTGTTAAGGAACTGTTGCAGACTGGCTGGAGTTTTTACTCGGCTTTGATGACAAGGATTGGGATCAGAGAATGAAACAGATGCTCAAGAAGATGGCGCTCAGTGGCATTGCCAACCTGTTTGCCGAGAAGATGCCGTTCAACAAGCTGATCGGCATGCAGGTGACCCACTACGACTTCGACAAGGTGGAACTGCGCATCAAGATGGATGAGAAGCTGATCGGCAACCCCTTCCACAACATCCTGCATGGCGGCGTCACCGCCACGCTGCTGGATGTGGCGGGCGGCATGATCGTCGCCGCATCCTGCATCGACGAGCTGGAGGAGTTCTCCCCCAGTTATCTCAAGGAGCGCTTCGCTCGCCTCGGCACCATAGATCTGCGGGTGGACTACCTGCGCCCGGGGCGCGGCAACGAGTTTATCGCCACCGCCCACATCATCCGGGCGGGAAGCAAAGTCGCCGTAGCCCGGATGGAGCTGCACAACGAAGAGGGCACTCACATCGCCTTCGGCACCGGCACCTATCTGGTAGGTTGAACCAAGTTAGTGCATAAAAACCACGCGGCTAATCCACTTTTAATCATTAGATTCCTTACCCCCTCTGGCCGAACAAGGTCCATACTGATAGTCGGGATTGTGTGCAGAGGGAGGATTGCAGGCGATGAGTGCGAAACTGGCCATCAAACCATCCAGAGCCTTGTTGACACAGCTCGAGTCCATGCTCGACGAGGTGCAGACACCCGAGTGTCGCCACTGGTTGGAACAGGAGCTTGAGGGGTATTCTCTCTCCTCACCCTTGCCTTGGTATCGCATCGTTCCCTGTCGGCAACGCGGTCACTTTCTGGATCTGAAAACGGGAAAATATTTGACCTGTCACATCAACAGTCAAACGCTATGCCAACGCGATCTGGCCCAAATTCAGTTCATTTATGCCCGTGAACCCGCCGCCCACTATTTGCTGCAACGCAATTCCGGTATTGAACCCTGGCCAGAGCAGCTGCTGGAAGATTATCAGGAGCAGTTGATCCCCGGCCATTTATGCCTGCAAGCCTGGCATGAGCCCGTGATTTCATTACGTGCACAACTGATGGAGGGAATAGAACATTTCATTAGTGAGTACCCCAAGCACGCGGCCTTGCTGTCTCAACACAGTTTCAAGGCTTTGCGGCATCAGCACTGGCATATCTGAGTAAGCGCCTGGCGCGCAAGGAGAGCACCATAGACAAGACCCATAGCGAGATTGCCACAATCTAGAGTGCCGGAGTCAGGATCAGACTCCACCGATGGGCCACCGAGCGGTGGCCCTTTTAATGTCTGTGGTCTTGCTTCGCCCCTGCATACAGCAGGTCAGGTCACTTGGCCAGGTAACAGGTCAGCAGCTAAAGAAAATCGGGAAAACAGGAAGGATAAATGCAAAAAGGCCGCTCTATTGAGCGGCCTTTTCAAATTTGGTCGGTGTGAGAGGATTCGAACCTCCGACCCCTTCGTCCCGAACGAAGTGCGCTACCAAGCTGCGCTACACACCGATGTCTGCGGGACGGGAATTTACCGAAAGCCCAGACCCGACACAAGCCTTTTTTGCGTTTGGCAGGAAAAAAAGTGCCGTTCGCTCAACTATTCAGCACTCTTTTCATCCGTTTACCGGGCTGCAGCCAGCTGGTGACATTCCGGTAACCGGCTGTCAGGCCAGGCGCAGGGATGCCGGTCCCAGCAGACGGCGCTGCCAGTCAGCCACAGTACCATGCTCCAGCCAGTCGGCTGCATGCTGGCGCCAGTTGGGGGAAAGGGCCGGATTCTCCAGCAACATCAGCAGATCCGCTTCATTGCGCACCTGATTGAACAGGATATCCGCCGTGCGCTTCACCGTCAGTTCGGGATAGGGTCTGTCTACCAGCTCCATGGCCGACTCCGGCGACACCATCCCCTCCTCCAGCACCCGCAGCAGCCAGCCACAACGGCCATTCAGTTGCATCACCTGCGACATCTGGCCATAGCCAAAGCGCTGGTTGAGCTTGAAGCAGGGGGATCTCGGCTGGCTGATCTGGATCAGCGCCTCGCCGAGTCGATAGACATCGCCAATGCAGGCTTGCGCCTCGGTCAGCCCGAGACCGGAGAGGTTCTCGCCAAAGGCGGCAGGTTGCCAGGGTGTACGTGGCGCAGGCAAGTCCAGCGCGGTTTGCCAGGTCTGCCACCAGAGATAGTGATCGGCAGGATAGTAGTGGAGCGCCCGATCCGGGCCACCGTGGTGGCGCTGGTCACACTGTTCATCCTCTTCCAGACCGGCAAAGGTACAGCGAACTGGTGCAGAGATCGGTTGCTTGTGAATGGCGCTGGTGAGGCCGGGCACCAGCTCGGTGCCACGACCGCTAAAAAGGGAGATCCGCATACTCATCCTCCAGGTTGACGAGAGTAGGCGGATCTTATCATGGCGTCAGACGACGGCCTGCATCTGGGTGGTCATGGCTATCTCGGCGCGACGGCGCTTCTCCGCCCTGGCCATCAGATACCAGCTGCCGAAGGTAAAGAGCGATACCGACAGCAGGATCAGGCTGGCTACCGCGTTGATCTCGGGTTTCACCCCGAGCCGTACCGCCGAGAAGACCTCCATCGGCAAGGTGGTCGAGCCCGGGCCGGAGACGAAGCTCGCCAGCACCAGATCATCCAGCGACAGGGCAAACGACATCATGCCACCTGCCGCCAGCGAGGGGGCGATCATCGGGATGGTGATCAGGAAGAACACCTTCCACGGCTTGGCGCCAAGATCCATCGCAGCCTCCTCGATGGAGAGATCCAGCTCCCGCAACCGCGCCGACACCACGATCGCCACGTAGGCGGTACAGAAGGTGGTGTGGGCGATCCAGATGGTCAACATGCCCCGCTCGGCGGGCCAGCCCACCAGCTGGGCCATCGCCACGAACAGCAGCAGCAGCGACAGACCGGTGATCACCTCGGGCATCACCAGCGGCGCCGTCACCATGCCGCCGAACAGGGTGCGACCACGGAAGTGGGGAATTCGGGTCAGCACGAAGGCTGCCACCGTCCCCAGCGCCACCGCGGCGATCGCGGTGTAGAAGGCGATCTCCAGCGAGCGGAACACAGACCCGATCAGCTGCTTGTTATCGAGCAGGCCGAAATACCACTTGAGCGACCAGCCACCCCACACCGTCACCAGCTTGGAGGCGTTGAAGGAATAGATCACCATGATGATCATGGGCAGGTAGATAAACAGCAGCCCCAACCAGAGCATCAGTTTGGCAAAACCGAAACGCTTCATCATGCCTTGCCCTCCAGCTCTTTGGCCTGGTTACGGTTGAAGAGGATGATCGGAATGATCAGCACCGCCAGCATCACCACCGCCAGTGCAGAGGCTACCGGCCAGTCGCGGTTGTTGAAGAACTCCTGCCACAGCACCTTGCCGATCATCAGGGTCTCCGGGCCGCCCAGCATTTCCGGAATAACGAACTCCCCCACCACCGGAATGAACACCAGCATGCAGCCGGCGATAATGCCGTTTTTGGAGAGCGGCACCGTGATCTGCCAGAAGCGGGTTAGGTTGCGGGCCCCTAGGTCAGAAGCAGCCTCCAGCAGGCTCTGATCGTGTTTGACCAGATTGGCGTAGAGCGGCAGCACCATGAACGGCAGATAGGAGTAAACGATGCCGATATAGACCGCCAGGTTGGTGTTGAGGATCTGCAGCGGTTCGTCGATCACCCCGATCCCCAGCAAGACGCTGTTGAGCAGGCCGTTGTTGCTGAGGATCCCCATCCACGCATAGACCCGGATCAGAATGGCGGTCCAGGTCGGCATCATGATCAGCAGCAGCAGAACGGTCTGGGTCTCCTTGTTGGCCCGAGCGATGGAGTAGGCCATCGGATAGCCAATCAGCAGGCAGAGCAAAGTGCTGACGAAGGCCATCTTGAGGGAGCCCAGATAGGCCGCGATATAGAGCTCATCCTCCTGCAGCAGCAGGTAGTTGCCCATGTTGAGCAGGATGGTGAGCTGATTGTCGGCCCAGCTCACCACATCGGTGTAGGGCGGGATCGCCACATCCGCTTCCGCAAAACTGATCTTCACCACGATGACGAAGGGCAGCAGGAAAAAGAGGAACAGCCAGAAGAAGGGGATGCCGATCACCAGTCGGCGCCCCCCGACCCGCTTCAGTCGTTGCAAGAACTTCATGATTGCAGCACCACGCCGCTGTCATCTTCCCAGTAGAGGAACACCTGGTCATCCCAGGTTGGCCGCTTGCCGTGGCGTTCGGCATTGGCGATGAAAGCCTGAACGATTTTGCCCGAGGGCAGCTGGATGTGATAAACCGAGTGACCGCCCAGATAAGCGATGTCATAGACCTCACCCTTGGTCCAGTTGAAGTCCGGGTGCTCGATCTCCTCCGGCTTTTGCAGACTCATCAGCAGTTTTTCCGGCCGCAGGGCGTAGGTCACCTTCTTGTTTTCGGCGCGGGAGCTGATGCCGTGGCCCACATAGATGGGCTGCTCCAGATCGGCGCAGGCGATGGTGGCGTGGTCCTGCTCATCCTCCACCAGCAGGCCGTCGAACAGGTTGACGTTGCCGATAAACTCGCACACCAGCCGACTGGCCGGAGTCTCGTAGATATCCATCGGGCTGCCGATCTGCTCGATGCAGCCGAGGTGCATGATGGCGATCCGCTCCGCCATGGTCATGGCCTCTTCCTGATCGTGGGTCACCATGACGCAGGTAACCCCGACCCGCTCGATGATCTCAACCAGCTCCAGCTGCATCTTGGAACGCAGCTTCTTGTCGAGCGCCCCCATGGGTTCATCCAGCAGCAACAGTTTGGGACGCTTGGCCAGGGAACGAGCCAACGCCACCCGCTGGCGCTGGCCACCGGAGAGCTGATGCGGTTTGCGGCGAGCATACTGGGTCATCTGCACCAGCTTGAGCATCTCCTCCACTCGGGCATCGATCTCGGCCTTGGGCAGGCCATCCTGCTTGAGGCCAAAGGCGATGTTCTGGGCCACCGTCATATGGGGGAACAGGGCGTAGGACTGGAACATCATGTTGATGGGGCGTTCATAGGGGGGCATGTCGGTGATGTCGACCCCGTCGAGGAACAGCCGCCCCTCGGTCGGGCGCTCGAAACCGGCCAGCATCCGCAGCAGGGTCGATTTGCCGGAACCGGACCCGCCGAGCAGGGCGAAAATCTCCCCCTTGTGAATATTGAGAGATACGTTATCGACCGCCAGCGTTTCGTCGAACTGCTTGCTTACCCGATCAATTTTCACCAGCACTTCTTTGCGCTGCTGACTGCCCTCGAGGGCTTTCTTGTAGGCACTGGAGGCTATCGCCATTACCAAACTCCCCAACGTGATACCAGCCTTGCGGCCGATCCATAAAAGCGATTTGGCGTCCCCGAACGGGCACCAAGGTTAGGTACCGGACTTGATCTTGGTCCAACTCCGGGTGATTAGACGCTGTACCGAGCGGGGATGTGCTTCCTGCACATAGAGTCGCTCCAGCACGGCTTGAGGGGGATATACCTCCTCATTGTTGCGCACCGCCTCATCCATAAACTCGCCCGCCCTTGAGTTGGGATTCGCGTAGCCCACATAGTCGCTGACCTTGGCGATCACTTCGGGCTGCAGGACGTAGTTGATGAGAGCGTGCGCCTCTTTGACATTGGTGGCATCGGACGGGATCGCCATCATGTCGAACCAGAGATTGCCCCCCTCTTTCGGAATGCTGTAGGCAATTTTCACCCCCTTGCCAGCTTCATCGGCGCGGGCAGCGGCTTGCAGGATGTCGCCGGAAAAACCGGCCGCCACGCAGATGTCACCATTGGCGAGATCGCCGATGTATTTGGAGGAGTGGAAGTAGGCTACATAGGGCCGCACCTTGAGCAGCAGCGCCTCGGCCTGCTTGATATCCCCCGTCGCATGACTGTTGGGATCGAGCCCGAGGTAGTTGAGGGCAGCAGGGATCATCTCGTCGGCAGAGTCGAGAAAGGCGACGCCGCAGCGAGAGAGTTTCGCCATGTTTTCCGGTTCGAAGATGGTGGCCCAGGAGTCAATCTTGTCGACCCCCAGCACCGCCTTGATTTTGTCGACGTTGTAGCCGATGCCGTTGGTCCCCCACAGATAGGGCACCGCGTACTGATGACCCGGATCCATCTTGTCGAGCTGCTTGAGCAGCACGGGATCCAGGTTGGCCAGATTGGGCAGCAAGGATTTATCCAGTTTCTGGAAGGCTCCCGCCTTGATCTGCTTGGCCAGGAAATTATTGGAGGGCACCACCAAATCGTAACCGGTCCGCCCCGTCAGCAACTTGCCTTCCAGGGTCTCGTTGGAGTCAAACACGTCATAGACGGTCTTGATCCCGGTCGCCTGCTGGAAATCGCTGAGGGTAGTCTCGCCGATATAGTCAGACCAGTTGTAGAAGTGCAGCACAGGGGCAGCCTGGGCCACATTCGCCAATCCCATGGTCAGCGCTATGGTTAGCAATCTGGTTGTATTCACGGTGTCAGTTCTCCTGTTTCAGTGGTTGACCGTCTGCGCATCCATTCGCGCGGCCCATCCGGATGGATGGCATCACTACCCTCCCGGCCGAACTGCGGACCGGGAGGGGCATTCGTTACTTACTTGCCGGACTTGATCTTGGTCCAGCTGCGGGTCATCAGACGCTGCACCTTGGCCGGCAGATCCGGGAAGGTGTAGATCTTCTGCAGGGTCGCCGCATCAGGGTAGATACCCGGATCGGTGCGGATCGCCTCATCCACCAGCGGGGTTGCCGCCTTGTTGCCGTTCGGGAACTGCACCACGTTGGTGATATTGGCGATCACCTCGGGCTTCATCAGGTAGTTGATGAAGGTGTGGGCCGCCTCGACGTTCTTGGCATCCGCCGGAATGGCGATCATGTCAAAGAAGCTGCCTGCCCCCTCTTTCGGAATGGTGTAGGTGAGCGCGACGCCATTCTTGGCCTCGGCTGCCCGCGCCTTGGACTGCTGCAAGTCACCGGAGTAACCGACCGCGACGCAGAGGTTGCCGTTGGCCAGATCCGAGATGTACTTGGAGGAGTGGAAATAGGCGGTATAAGGACGGATGGAGAGGAACAGCTCCTCAGCCTTCTTCAGCTCGGCCGGTTTCTGGCTATCCGGTTTGAAGCCCAGATATTGCAGGGCCGCCGGCAGCATTTCGGTCGGTGAATCGAGGAAGGAGACGCCACACTCTTTCAACTTGGCCATGTTCTCCGGCTTGAACACCAGATCCCAGGAGTTGACCGGGGCATCGGCCCCCAGCACGGCTTTCACCTTCTCGGCGTTGTAGGCATATCCGATGGTGCCCCACAGATAGGGGATGGAGTACTGGTTGCCCGGATCGCTCGGCTCGAGCGCCTTGAGCAGGTCGACATCCATGTTTTGCCAGTTGGAGAGCTTGGACTTGTCCAGTTTCTGGAACACGCCCGCCTTGATCTGCTTGGCCAGGAAGGGGTTGGATGGCACCACGATGTCGTAGCCCGAACTACCCGCCAGCAACTTGGCTTCCAGTACCTCGTTACTGTCGAACACGTCATAGACCACCTTGATCCCCGTCTCCTTCTGGAAGTTATCCAGGGTATCCGGCGCTATGTAGTCGCTCCAGTTGTAGACGTGCAGCACCTTCTCTTCAGCCATTGCTCCGGCACTTGCCATGACCAGAGCCACAGAGGCAGCGATCACTCCTGTTTTGAAAGACATCATCCTTGTCTCCTAAGCAAATTGTATGCGCATGCCAACCTGCCCGACCCGCCTCAACCCTTCAGCTTTGCGGCTGTCAGATCCAGACTGCGCCTGGCCAGATCGACCAATTCATCAACCTGTTCCTCGGTGATGACCAAGGGGGGCGATATGATCATGGTATCGCCTACCGCCCTCATCACCAAGCCATTGTTAAAGCAGAACTCCCGGCAAGTCATCCCCGCATTTGCCTGAGCTGGGAAACGCCGGTTGGTCTGCTTGTCCTCAACGATTTCCAGCGCGGCGACCAATCCTTTGCCACGGGTTTCTCCCACCAGCGGATGATCGGCCAGCTCCGCCCAGCGGCGCTGCAAATAGGGGCCGATAGTATCATGCACTCGCTTAACTATGCTCTCTTTCTGCATAAGCTGGATGTTGGCCACCGCCACGGCGCAAGAGACCGGATGACCCGAGTAGGTGAAGCCGTGGTTGAACTCGCCCCCCTCCTCCACCAACCCCTTGGCAACCCGGTCACTCACCATCACAGCGCCGAGCGGCAGATAACCGGAGGTGATCCCCTTGGCCAGACACATCAGGTCCGGCTTGATGCCAAACCCTTCGCTGGCAAACCAGTGGCCGGTACGGCCAAAGCCGCAGATCACCTCGTCGGCGATCAGCAGGATGCCGTAGTGATCGCAGATGCGCTGGATCTCCGGCCAGTAGCTGTCAGGCGGAATGATGACGCCGCCCGCCCCCTGGATCGGCTCGCCGATAAAGGCAGCCACCTTGTCCACCCCCAACTCCAGAATCTTCTGCTCCAGCTGACGGGCCCGCTCCAGCCCGAAGTCGTGGGCACTCATCCCCTGCCCCTCACCGAAGTGGTAGGGCTGATCGATGTGCACTATGCCGGGAATGGGCAGGCCACCCTGGGCATGCATCCCTTTCATGCCGCCCAGGCTCGCCCCCGCCACGGTAGAACCGTGGTAGGCGTTGTGGCGACTGATGATCACCTGTTTGTCAGGCTGACCCTTGCTGGCCCAGTAGTGGCGCACCATCCGCAGCACGGTGTCGTTGCACTCGGAGCCGGAGCCAGTAAAGAAGACGTGGTTGAGATGGGCTGGCGTCACCTCGGCCAGCAGGGTCGCCAGCTCGATCACCGGCGGGTGAGCGGTCTGGAAGAAGAGGTTGTAGTAGGGCAACTGCTGCATCTGACGGGTGGCGGCATCCACTAGCTCCTGGCGGCCATAGCCCATATTGACGCACCACAGGCCCGCCATGCCGTCGAGAATGCGTTTTCCCTCGGAGTCTTCCAGATAGACGCCGCTGGCTTTGGTAATGATGCGCGATCCCTTCTTGTTCAGGGCCTGAAAGTCGGTAAAGGGGTGCAGGTGGTGGCTGGCATCCAGTTGTTGCCACTCACGGGTTGTCTGCTGCATTTGTTGCTCCTCGGTTCCTTCGATTTAGCAAGATTCAGTCGTCAAATAGTCAGGTGAGTCGGCACGTTCGCAGCCACAGTCACTCACGGCGTGTCTGCTGCATTCGTTACTCCCCTGCGCCTTCGATTTGGCAAGATTCAATCGTTAATCAATCCAGGTCGCAGCGCTCTTTCGGCCACAACCACTCACAGGTGGCTGCCGCCACCTGACTCGCGTTCCGGTCTCTTCAATACAGGGATCGGGGAGGCCGACTCCGGCCCCCCGTTACAGGGGGATCAGACGTTCAGCAGCAGGAACTCCCGCTCCCAGCGACTGATCACCCCGAAGTAGGTCTCGTACTCTTTGCGTTTGACCGCGACGAAGGCGCGGGTGAAGCGCTCGCCCAGCATCTCCTTGATGGGCTCGCACTGTTCGAGATGGCTGAGTGCCTCCTCCAGCGAGCGGGGCAGGCTGTAGGGCAGGTCATAGGCGCTCGACTTCATCTCCGGCAGCGGCTCCAGCTTCTCCATCATGCCGAGATAGCCACAAGCCAGAGTGGCGGCCAGTGCCAGATAGGGGTTGGCATCGGCACCGGCGAAGCGGTTTTCCACCCGCCGCGCGCTCGGGTCAGAGAAGGGCACCCGCAGGCCGCAGGTACGGTTCTCGACCCCCCACTGGACGTTGCGTGGCGCGCTCTCGCCAAAGGTGAGGCGGCGGTAGGAGTTGACGTTGGGGGCCAGCAGGGCGGTCACCGCCGGGGTGTATTTCTGCAAACCGGCAATGAAGTGCATGAACTGTTCGCTGTTGCCGCCGTTCGGGGTACCGAACAGGTTGTGGCCGTTCACATCTTCCAGACTCTGGTGGATGTGCATGGCCGACCCCGGTTCGTCACTCATCGGCTTGGCCATGAAGGTGGCATAGATGCCGTGGCGGTGTGCG
Organism: Aeromonas sp. 102P; assembly: GCF_051920345.1. Classification (NCBI taxonomy): domain Bacteria; kingdom Pseudomonadati; phylum Pseudomonadota; class Gammaproteobacteria; order Aeromonadales; family Aeromonadaceae; genus Aeromonas; species Aeromonas sp. 102P. The sequence goes on from NZ_JBQBCZ010000001.1 coordinate 392,161, forward strand.
GCCTCACGCATGGTGCGCTTGAACAGGAACACCTGATCCGCCAGATCGATGGCATCACCATGCAGGAAGTTGATCTCCATCTGGGCGGCGCCCGACTCGTGGATCAGGGTGTCCACCTCCAGCTCCTGCGCCTCGCAGTAGTCATACATGTCTTCAAAAATGGGGTCGAACTCGTTGACCGCATCGATACTGAACGATTGGCGGGCGGTCTCAGGGCGGCCGTTGCGGCCCACCGGCGGCACCAGCGGATAGTCGGGGTCTTCGTTGCGGGTGACCAGATAGAATTCCAGCTCGGGCGCCACCACCGGCTTCCAGCCCTGCTTCTCGTAAAATGACAGAACCCGACGCAGCACGGAGCGCGGCGCGATGTCGATCAGCTTGCCGTTGACGTCGAAACAGTCGTGGATCACCTGGGCAGTGGGCTCCAGCGCCCAGGGGACAAAACGGATGGTGTTGGGGTCGGGATAGAGCTGCATGTCCCGCTCCAGCGGGTCGATCATGCTGTCGTCATCCGGATATTCGCCGGTCACCGTCTGGGTGAAAATCACCTCGGGCAGACGCATGCCCCCTTCGCGCAAAAACTTGTTGGCTGGGATGATCTTGCCCCGGGCGTTGCCGGTGAAATCCGGGAACAGGCACTCCACCTCCGTGATGCGATTACTCTCCATCCAGCCTTTGATACTGTCCATGTTAAACCCCGACTTTACGGTTGCCATTGGCAAGGGTGTCTAATATATGGAACACCCTTGTTATAAAATTGTAATCAACATCACCATAAAAGCCCGCCATCAAGGGCAATGTCAAGCGGGCGTGTTTAAAAAACTATAAATAACGGCGCATATAATGACCAAGGCGGCACCAAATACTAAACACTCAAATCCGTACGAAGCCCCCCTCTCATCGTTGCAAAGGCGATGCCAACAGAGGGTGAAGCAGGCGCCAGATCCCGACCAATCCCCCGCAGGAACGGACCATTTTTTTGCAAGGGCGCACAATCCTTATCCTATTTGCTTTGCTTGGCTGCATTTTTTTGGTACAAGGCCCGCCCTGATTTGCACTCTCTTGCATGAAACAGGTGCAAATCGGGATACAAGGGCTTGGTCTGTAGGCAGACAGCCCCCATAAACAGGGATAATTGGGTTAGTAAACTGACTGGTAGTTAATCGTATGTGTGATTTCATGACTGAAGACCAACTGGCCTTTTACAAGGGGCAGATCGAGCGACAGATCGTCGAGCTCGAAGAGCGCCTGAACTCCCAGGCCAGCCAGGCCATCGCCACCGACACCAACGAGATGGCTGATGAAATTGACCGTGCCAGTATCGAGGAAGCCCGCCGTCTGGAGCTGAACCGCATCGAGCACGACAAGCTGCACCTGCGCAAGCTGCGGGGCGCATTGAAGCGCATCAGCGAAGGGGATTTTGGTTACTGCGAATCTTGCGGTGACGAGATCTCCCTCAAGCGGCTGCATGCCCGTCCGGAATCCCGTTTCTGCGTCGAATGCCAGAGCACCAAGGAATTTAACGATACCCACGTGTTCCGTCGCGTCGCCTGATTCTTCGAAGAACCGTCACCATTCTGGTGCAACAGACGCCAGCAAGGCAGGGCCCTGCGCTCAAACCTTGCACAACGCCTCGCAGCAAGATGGTGACAAGTTCTGTTAGACTCCGGACACCTTCCGGAATCTACAGGAGAACAGAGAGTGAAATGGCTCATCAAGCTGTGTTTGTGCCTGCCACTGCTGGCACAAGCACAGGTTCTGACGGTCAAGGTCCCCAGCCGTCCCGTCAACAATCTTGACCAGGAGTACCAGTACAAGCTGCTGGAACTGGCCCTGACCCGCTCCGGGCAACCCTTTCGCATCCAGCCTGTCGAACTCGACCTCAACCAGTTCACCCTCCAGCAGCAGCTGAGCAAGGGCAAGACCATCAACGTCTTCTGGATGGGCACCTCCAGCGAGCTCGAATCCTCCCTGATTGCCGTCCCCATTCCGCTTTTTCGCGGGCTGGAAGGATTGCGGCTGTCATTCATCCACGCGGATGCCCAAGAGAAGTTCAACCAGATCAATACCCTGGCCGACCTCAAACAGCTGAAGGCGGCGCAAGGGGTCGGTTGGGCCGATAACAAAATTCTGGAAAATGCGGGCATCCCGACCTTCTCCGGCCGATACAGCAGCCTGTTTCGCCTTATCAACGACGGCGACAAGATCGACTTCTTCCCGCGCGCCCTGGTGGAGATCTTCGCCGAGCGCAGCGAGCTGGTGGCGCAGTATCCCAACCTCGCCATCGAGCAGCATCTGCTGATCCGCTACCCCTTCGCCCAGTTCTTCTTCGTCAGCCCCGAATACCCCAAGCTGGCCAAGGCGATTCAGACCGGGTTGGAGCGGGCCTATGCCGATGGCAGCTTTATGAAGTTCTTCAATGACAACCCCAAGATCCGCGAAGCGCTCGCCAGCGCCAACCTCGATCAGCGGGTCACCATCGCCCTGCCCAATCCGGACATGACCCCATTGCTAAAATCCATTCCGGCCCAATATTGGGAGTATCCACCGCAGGGATAAGCATCCCGAGCGCCTGACCACGAAGGTCAGGCAGCGAGAACTCAGTGCGCCAGGGAGGTGCCATGAAGGGAATCCAGGAGTGGTTTGCGCAGTACGGGCAGAGCCATCGCCATCCGATAAACGTCGCCATCCACAAACTGGCGGTGCCGGGCATCTATTTCTGCTCGCTGGCGCTGCTCTGGTGTCTGCCACACGGGCCCTTGCCAGAGCCCCTCAACTGGGCGGCAGTGGCAGCCATTCCGGTGCTGCTGTTCTACCTGCAGCTGTCGTTTTCGCTGTTCGCGGGGATGGCCGGGCTGACCGCACTGGGATTGTGGATCTGCCACCAATGGCAGGGGCCGCTGTTGTGGCCCGCCGTGGCAGCGTTCGTGATTCTCTGGATAGCCCAGTTTGTCGGCCACAAGATCGAGGGCAAACGCCCCTCCTTCCTCGCCGACCTGCAATTTCTGCTGATAGGCCCCGCCTGGGTGCTTGCCAGCCTCTATCGTCGCCTGGGCATTCCCTATTGAGGAGTGCCGGGCCAACAGGAGAGACCATGACACATAACCACACGCGACATAATGCCCTGCGCCGCGCCCTGCCCCTGCTGCTGGGGGCCCTGTTTGCTGGCCCGGCGCTGGCCGACAAGGCCGACCCGGTCGGTGAAGTGAGCACTGCCTTCAAGCTGTTTGGCCCCAACCACAAGATCCTGGTGGAGGCGTTCGACGACCCGCGCATCGACGGCGTCGCCTGCTATCTGGCTCGCCCAAAGACCGGTGGTGTAAAAGGCGGGCTGGGACTGGCGGAAGATCCCTCCCACGCCTCCCTGTCGTGCCACCAGATCGGCCCTATCACCCTGCCCGAAAAGCTGAAGGCGGGAGAAGAGGTGTTCGATGTCAGCACTTCACTGGTGTTCAAGGAGCAGAAAGTGGTGCGTTTTTACGACAAGAAACGCAATGCACTGGTTTACCTGACCTACAGCACCAAACTGGTGGATGGTTCGTACAAGAGTGCAGTCAGCGCCGTTCCCATTATGCCCTGGGGACAATAACCAGCCGGTTTGTCCGGTGATAGCTGACCCATTTTGTTGTAATTTGACGACACACACGCTGCGGAGCACATACCATGAAAGTCGCCGTATTCAGTACCAAGAGCTATGACAAAGAGCATTTCAACCAGGCCAACAGCCAGTACGGCTTCGATCTGGAGTTTTTCGATGTGCGGCTGGAGGCCAAAACGGCCCGACTGGCTCACGGCTTCCCGGTGGTGTGTCTGTTCGTCAATGACGATGCCGACCGCGAGGTATTGACCGAACTGGCTGCCAACGGCACCCAGGTGATTGCCCTACGCTGCGCCGGTTACAACAACGTGGATCTGGCCGCTGCCAAAGAGCTGGGGCTGAAAGTGGTGCGAGTGCCCGCCTACTCCCCCGAGGCGACCGCCGAGCATGCTGTCGGCATGATGATGTGCCTCAACCGCCGCATCCATAAGGCTTATCAGCGCACCCGCGACGCCAACTTCTCGCTGGAAGGGCTGGTCGGCTTCAACATGCATGGCAAGACCGTTGGCGTCATCGGCACCGGCAAGATCGGTCTGGCCGCCCTGCGCATCCTTAAGGGCTTCGGGGTTCGCCTGCTGGTGAACGATCCTTACCAGAATCCGGCAGCCATCGAGCTGGGTGCCGAGTACGTGGATCTCGATACCCTGTTCCGCCAATCCGACATCATCAGCCTGCACTGCCCGCTGTTTAAAGAGAACTACCACCTGTTGAACAAGGAGGCGTTCGCCAAGATGAAGGACGGGGTGATGATCATCAACACCAGCCGTGGCGGCCTGCTCGACTCCAACGCCGCCATCGAGGCGCTCAAGACCTCCCGTATCGGTGCTCTGGGGCTGGACGTCTACGAAGAGGAAGAGGATCTCTTCTTCTCCGACAAGTCCAACGAAGTGATCACCGATGACGTGTTCCGCCGCCTGTCAGCCTGCCACAACGTGCTGTTCACCGGCCATCAGGCGTTCCTGACCCGCGAGGCACTGCACGCCATCGCCGATACCACCCTCGGCAATATCCGCGCCATCGAGAGCCAGGGCCGCTGCGACAACGAAGTGGAATAAGGGCTCGCCCTCTCTTCGTCACGCGCCGGGTTGTGAGACCCGGCGCCTTCGGGTAGGCTAGCCCCCCTTTTTTATTCAGGAGTCTGGCGCCCATGTTTATCGGATTTGATTACGGCACCTCCAACTGTGCCGTGGCCGTGATGGAACAAGGTAGCCCCAGGCTGCTCAATCTTGGCGCATCCCGCTATCTCCCCTCCACCCTGCATGCCCCCCACCGGGATGCTATCGCCGGTCTGTTGGCCGAAGGGCTGGCCCCCGCCCAGCAGGCGGAGTACCTCAAGCTGCGTGGCCCCGTGGTCACCCGTGCCCAGATGGTTCGCCGCCAGATGCGCGAAGAGGGACTGATCGACGAGCTGAGCTTTGGCGGTGCCGCGCTGGAGCGCTATCTGGAAGAGCCGGACGACGGCTACTACATCAAATCGCCGAAATCCTTCCTCGGTGCCTATGGCCTCAAGGCCCCCCAGATCGCCCTGTTTGAAGACATCGTCTGCGCCATGATGCTCCATGTCCGCCAGCAGGCGGAGCAGCAGCTCGGCGCCCCGATCCGCCAGGCGGTGATCGGCCGACCGGTCAACTTCCAGGGTCTGGCGGGGGAAGAGAGCAACCAGCAAGCTATCGCCATCCTGACCGAGGCGGCCCGTCTGGCCGGTTTCGAGCAGGTGGAGTTCCTCTACGAGCCTGTGGCCGCCGGGTTTGAATTCGAGGCGCGCCTCACCGAAGACGCCGTGGTGCTGGTGGTGGATATCGGCGGCGGTACCACCGACTGCTCCATGCTGCGGATGGGTCCCAGCTACCGCGATCAGCTGGATCGCAGCGGCGATCTGCTCGGCCACAGCGGCCAGCGGATCGGCGGCAACGACTTCGATATCCGCCTGACGGTGGAGGGGATGATGCCGCTGCTCGGCATGCACGAGACCCTCAAGACCGGCAAGCCGCTGCCCCACCCGCTGTTCTGGGATGCGGCCGCCATCAACGACGTCAGCGCCCAGAGCCGCTTCTACAGCCTCGACACCGCCCGCCAGCTGCAGGATCTGCAGCTCGACAGCCAGCCCGGCAGCAAGCTGGGACGTCTGGCCAGCCTGCGGGCCCACAAGCTGAGCCACCAGCTGGTATGGCGTGCCGAGCAGGGCAAGATCGCCCTCTCGGAGCAGGAGCTCAATCGCCAATCGCTGGCCGAGCTGGAAAAGGGCTGGAAGCGGAGCTGACCCGCGAACAGCTGGCCAACGCCTCAGCCCTGCTGCTGGAGAAGATTGGCGAGCTGATGGACGAAGCGATTGCCGCCGCCGGTGTGCAGCCGGATCGCATCTTCGTCACCGGCGGTAGCGCCCGCTCGCCGCTGATCGCCAGCTTTATCCGCCAGAAGCTCCCGTCCATACAGCTTGAGGGGGGGGATGACTTCGGCTCGGTGGCCGCCGGTCTCGCCCGTTATGCCGAGCGGCTGTTCGCCAACTGAGCCCTGAGATAGCGTAAATCGATGGCAACATCACCCGTGTGTTGCCATTAAGCGACAGTCGTGCGGGACAAGGGGCGACAGAAGCGGTCGGTCGTCCCCTCTCCCGCCCTGCTCCCGACTGCCCAAAAAGGGTATTCTTGACGCTCCCCCAACCGGAGCCCCCTCATGCCCAGATTGCCCTTTTTGCTGATCCCCCTGTTACTGCTCGCTGGCTGCAGCTCGTCCGCCTTTGTTCAGCAAGATCTGCAACACCACCACTGGGTACTGAGCAAACTGGATGGCGAACCGATCAAGGCCCCCCGCGACAATCCCCCCGATTTCGAGATCGGCGAGCACTTCACCGTCAACGGCATCGCCGGTTGCAACCGCTACTTCGGTCAGGGCCATCTGGAAGATGACAAGCTGTGGGTCACCAGTCTGGGCAGCACCGAAATGGCCTGCATGCCGCCGCTCGACACTATCGAACAGGCCGTACTGACCACCCTGACCGAGGGGGCAACCTTGAGCGGCACCAGTCAGAACCTGATCCTGCAGGGCAAACAGCACCGTTTGGAATACACCTTGCGCGACTGGGTGTTCTAGCGCTCACAAAGCCGCATCACAAACAGGAACATGTTGTCCGGCTGTGGCACAATATGAGGCAGAGTTCGCAACGGAGGCTGCCTCAGCCATGTCGATGGATCGCCTGTTTGACAAGATCAAACAACTCCCCACTATTCCCAAGCTGCTGCACGAGTTGATGCAGAGCTTCAACGACGAGAATGCCCGCATCGACGAGATTGCGGCCAAGATCGCCATGGATCAGGTGATCAGCGTCAAGGTGCTGCGGATGGCCAACTCGGCCGCCCTGCGCCGGGGCAACGAAGTGACCTCCATCGAACAGGCGGTGATCCGGCTCGGCTTCAACCGGCTGCGCTCCGTGGTGGTCGCCTCCGGCATCATCGGCACCTTCAAGGCCCCGCCCAGCTTCGACAAGAACAAGTTCTGGACCGAGACCTTCCAGGTCGCCACCATCGCCAAAACCTTGGCCCAGGAGGCCAAAGTGATGGATCCCGAGACCGCCTTCACCTGCGCCCTGATCCACAACATCGGCGAGCTGCTTATCCAGAGCACCTTGCCGGAAGAGGCCGAGCTCATCAACATGGCGATCCAGAACGGCAGCAGCCGGGTCGAGGCCCAGCGGGAGATGCTGGGCTACGACTATGCCCAGCTCGGTGCCGAGCTGGCGCGGCGCTGGAACCTCTCCGAGGCCTTCGTCGATGCCATCTCCCAACAGCTTGACCCGCTCTCCCACGATCCGGTCAGCAAGGAGGCGGTGCTGATCCGCCTCGCCGTGTTTATCTCCTTCGCCTGGAACGCGGGCGTGCCTGCCCAGGCCATCATCGCCCGCTTCCCCAAACCGCTCGCCGACCAGTTGGGACTGGATCCCAAGTCGCTGGCAGGCCAGCTCGAAACACTGCATGAACAGGGTAATGCCCTCGCCGATCTTCTGACTCAATAAGCATCATGACCCATCCGTTTCTGTTTCATCCCCAGGTGGCGCCCTGGTTCAAAGAGAGCGCCGACGCACTGCAATTGACCCTCTTTAGCGAGCTGGATGCGCCGATCCGCGAGGTGTGGCTGCGCCACGAGCCGGATAACGAGGAGTACCTGATCCCGATGACGGCAGTCTCCACCCGCGATCGGCTGCAGGTGTGGCAGGCGACCCTGCCGCTCATCAAGGGACAGGATATCCACCTCTACAGCTTCAAGTGCCTCACCGACGAGGAGCAGTGGTGGCTGCACGGGGCGGGCGTCAGCGCGTCCATGCCGCCACGGGAACAGCATTTTCGCTTCAACAGCCTGCACCAGCCACCAGCCTGGGTGCAGGATCAGGTGTTCTATCAGATCTTCCCCGACCGCTTCTGCAACGGCGATCCGTCGCTAAGCGTCAAGCATCACGAGTACGAGTACCGTGGCAAGGCGGTCATCAGCAAGGCGTGGGGCGAGCCGGTCAGTCGCCACGAAGAGGGCCACGGCGCCTGCGAATTCTATGGCGGCGATCTGGCGGGGATCGATGCCAAGCTGCACTATCTGCAATCTCTCGGGGTGACGGCGCTCTACCTCAACCCCATCTTCGATTCGCCGAGCAACCACAAGTACGACACCCAGGACTACTTCAAGGTCGATGCCCACCTCGGCAGCAACGAGCAGTTCGCCGAGCTGACCCGCAACCTGCACCAGCGTGGCATGAAGATCATCCTCGATGCGGTAGTCAACCACACCTCTACCGAGCACCCCTGGTTCTGCCCGCCACTGGGGGCCCAGAGCAACCCGGACTCCCCGTGGCGCAGCTTCTACACCTTTGACAAAGAAGGTGATTACGTCAGCTGGAAGGGCATTCGCAGCCTGCCCAAGCTCGACTTCTCCTGCGAGAAGGTACAAGACGCCGTCTATCGGGCCGACGACGCCATCCTCCGTTACTGGATGCGCGCCCCCTACCAGATCGATGGCTGGCGCTTTGACGTCATCCACATGCTGGGCGAGCGCGGCACCGCCGAGGGCAATCGCAGTCACGTGCGCGCCATTCGCGGGGCGGTGAAGCAGGAGAACCCGGACGCCTATGTACTCGGCGAACACTTCTTCGAGGCGAGCCAGTGGCTGCAAGGGGATCAGGAGGATGGCGCCATGAACTACTATGGCTTCGCCCACCCGGTCCGCGCCTTCCTGGCGGGGCAGGATATCGCCTACCACCCCATCAAGATCAGCGCCGAAGAGCTGGATCGCTGGCTCAAGCTGGCGCGGGCCCACATCCCGTTCAAGAACCAGCTGGCACAGTTCAACCTGCTGGACAGCCACGATACCGCCCGCTTCCTCCATCTGCTGGGAGAGGACAAACAGCGGATGCAGCTGGCCGCCACCCTGCTGCTCACCTATATCGGCGTGCCCTCCATCTACTACGGCGATGAAGTGGGGCTCTCCGGCGGCAACGATCCGGACTGCCGCCGCTGCTTCCCGTGGGATACCACAGACTGGGATCACGTGCTGCACGACCACTATCGTCGGCTGATCCAGATCCGCCGCCAGCGCCCCTCCCTGCGCCGCGGCGATATCCAGACCCTCTATGCCGGGCCCCACAGCTATGTGTTCGCCCGCACTCTGCAAAGCGATCAGGTGGTAGTGGCCTGCAACCGCCATCCGAGCGAGCCGCGCACCATCAGCTTGCCCCTGTGGCAGACCGCCAGCCCCGCCAGCCGTTTCACCGACGCCTTCAACGGCGAGAAGTTTGAAGTGGTGCAGGGCGAGGTCCAGCTGACCATTCCGGCCAACTCGGCCCGGGTGCTGATCTCCAGCTGAGCGGGCAACTGACGCGCTGAAAAACAAAACCGGAGCCCAAGGCTCCGGTTTTTTATTCCGTTCAATCCACCATGGCGTTCGGCTCTTTGCCTGCCGACATCAGTAATTGATGCTGACGTAGGGTACTTCCGGCACCTGCCAGCGCTGCTTGAGGTAGACGGTGAGCACGAAGAAGAAGTTGGCCAGCAGGTTAGCGAAGCGATAGAGAATGGGATCGAAGGCCACCTCGCTCTCTTCCAGCCTGACCAGCAGCCGCACCACCTTCTTGCTGCCGCAGCGGCACAGATGGAGGGTGGGGATGGGCTGCGGCCCCTGTGGCAGCACGAAACCGGTGACGCTCCCGCGACTCGCCTCGTTGTAGTGGTCGTAACGGGCCTTGAGCCACTCAAGATCTGCGTCGAAGATCCCCAGCTTGCCGCGCACCGAGCCGTTTAGGTTGTAGATAAGTCGCTGCAACGCCGCGAGATCAGCCAGCATGGGCTCGGTATCGGCATCCGGCGCAAGGTGTGACAGCACAGCCCCGACCTGACAGCAGAGCTCGTCCGTGGCGATTTCAAAATCACATTTGAGCGAGGTTTCGAAGATAAAGGGGTAGCAGAGCTCGCGCTTGTCTCTTGGCTTCTTGGGGTTCATGGGGCAACCGGATTGGAGAAAAGGCCAGTTTGCCAGCCCCGGGAAGGGCTGGCAAACGGCAGGTCATTACTTGCGTAACGCGCTGTGGCTCAGACGCGCTTGCTGGCGGGCTCGGTGGAGGGCTGGAACTGGTTGATCATCCGCAGCGCCTCCAGCATCCGCTGGTTGAAGCTAGTGAAGCGATCGACCTGCGCCGGTTCTTCTTCTCCTCTCGCGGCCAGCACGGCCGGGGTCAGCGCCTGTTGTTGGGATGGTGGCAGCAGGCTATCCGCCTGTTTCTGCACCTGATCCAGCTTCGGCAGATAGTCGGCAAACGGCTTGATCAGATCCTGCAGGGAGTGCGCCCCCTGATAGGTCTGGCTCAGCTTGACGCTCTGCTTGAGCTTGAGGGAGTAGGAAGCCAGCTGACTGTCATCCAGCTTCAGTTCATTCGCCTTATCCAGCAGATCCTCGAAGTTGCCGGAGAAGAAGTTCCCCGCCAGCTCGTCGATCCCCTTGACCAGCTTGCCAATGGACTCCATCTCGTCGCTGTTGAGATCCCCCTCCAGCGAGAAGCTGAAGCTCTGGCTCGACTTGAGGCTGAACTGGCTGCCGCTCTCGCTGCTCTGGGACTTGGTCTGCCAGCTGTCGTTGAATCGCAGCACCACCTTGTCGCCATCCTTGGTCTGGATCTCCAGATACCCCTGCTGGCGACTGGCCATCTCGGCCTGTCCCATGTCGGTCGGAGAGACCTTGCCGAAGAACTCCTTCTCGAACTCCTCGAGCCCTTTCTGGATCAGCTTGTAGCTCTGATCGATACCGGTTTTGATATCGTCGTTGTCAGTCGCCCACTTGCCGAGCTGCTTCTTCGCCTCGTCAAAGCCCTTGTCGACCCCCTTGCGGGCCTGCTCCATCATCCCGGTCAGGTCGTCGTCAGATTTGCCATCGGCCCGTGCGGCACCAAGCCGCCCGGTCACGAACTGCAGCACGTTGTCCGCCACCGACTGGAAGTCGAACAGGGTCTCCGGGGTGATCTCCTCGGGCTCTTTCACCTTCGGCGCCTGATAGCCCTGGCCGTTGATCTCCAGCGAGAACTGCAATGCCTGCTGGATCAGCACCTGCGCCCACTTGGGCGGCTTGTGCAAGGAGACCTCTTCCTCGCTCTTGACCTGTTTCTGCTCCGCCTGTTGCGGCGATTTGGGAGAAACACCCACTCCCTTGGGTTGGGCTGCGCCCACGCCTTCGATCTGCATAATGTGTCCTCCCACCATGCCTGTAGATCAGCTATCGGCCTGACTGAACACTTCTTGACCACAAAATGCTGGACAATCTGCGGCTGGCTTTTAAAATCGGGCCCCTTTGGGTGGCCTGTTGCCTTCCCCCGATTTCGACCCGGCCCGGCCGGTGTGCATGTGAGGTATTTATGACCCAATCCCAACAGCCTTCCGCGAACGCTCCGGCGCCTAGAACCGCGGCCGACTATCAGGCCCAACTCGACGAAAAGCGCGCTCGCCTCACCGAGCTGTTTGCCGGCTTCACCCTCCCGGCGCTGGAAGTGCACAGCTCACCGGCGGAGTACTACCGGATGCGCGCCGAATTTCGCATCTGGCACGAAGGGGATGACCTCTTCCACTGCATGTATGCCCCAGCGACCAAAGAGATCATCAAGATAGACCACTTCCCCACCGCCAGCCGCCTCATCAACCAGTTGATGCCGCTGCTGCTGGAGGGGCTGCGCCCACACCCGGTGCTGCGCCGCAAGCTGTTCCAGATCGACTACCTCTCCACCCAGTCCGGCCAGATCATTGTCAGCCTGCTCTATCACCGCAAGCTGGAGGCCGAATGGCAACAGGCCGCCGAAGCGCTGCAGGCCGATCTGCGCGCCAAAGGGTTCGAGCTGCAACTGATTGGCCGCGCCCACAAGCAGAAGATCTGTCTGGGAGATGACTTCGTCATCGAACAGCTCAACGTGGCGGGTCGCCAGCTCACCTACAAACAGGTGGAGAACAGCTTCACCCAGCCCAACGCCGCCATCAACGAACAGATGCTGGCCTGGGCGCTGGATGTGACCAAGGGGAGCGAAGGGGACCTGCTGGAGCTCTATTGCGGCAACGGCAACTTCTCCATCGCGCTGGCGCAGAACTTCCGCAAGGTGCTGGCCACCGAAATCGCCAAGCCGAGCGTCGACTCCGCCCAGTTCAACATCGCCGCCAACGGCGTCGACAACCTGATCATCCTGCGTATGTCGGCCGAGGAGTTCACCATGGCGATGCGTGGTGAACGGGAGTTCAACCGCCTCAAGGGGGTCGATCTCAAGAGCTACCAGTGCAACACCATCTTCGTCGACCCGCCCCGCGCCGGTCTCGACGATGCCACCGTCAAGCTGGTGCAGGAGTACGACAACATCCTCTACATCTCCTGCAACCCCGAGACCCTGCAGGCCAACATGGCCGTGCTGGGCGAAACCCACGAGATCGCCCGTTTCGCCCTGTTCGACCAGTTCCCCTGGACCCATCACATGGAAGCCGGGGTCTATCTGCGCCGCAAAGCCGGTTGATTCAGGCAGACAGGAAAACAACAACAGGGCCGGATGGCCCTGTTTTGTTATTGACTGAACACCGGCCTCACTCCAGCCGGAAGTGGCCCACTATCTCCCGCAGCCGGTCGTAGGTCTGCTGCATCGCAGCGGAGCTGGCAACCGTCGCTTCGCCATTGTGAGTCAGCTGACGGATCACCTCGGCGATGGCGCTCATGTTGCGGTTGATCTCTTCGGCCACCGCACTCTGCTGCTCCGCCGCCGTGGCGATATGGCTGATGAGATCGTTGATCTCCACTACTTCCCCTGCCATCAGATCCAGCGACTCGTTGACCCTGGTAGTGTTCTCGGCCGCCCCCTGACAGCTCTGCTTGGTGTTGCCCATGGCATCCACCACAGTTCGGGTGCCCCGCTGCAGACTGGCCAGCATGGTCTGGATCTCGGCTGTGCTCTGCTGGGTGCGGGCCGCGAGGGAACGCACCTCGTCCGCCACCACCGCAAAACCGCGCCCCTGTTCACCAGCGCGAGCCGCCTCGATAGCGGCGTTGAGGGCCAGCAGGTTGGTCTGCTCGGCAATGCTGCCGATCACCCCCAGCACGGAGCCGATCTGCAGCACATCCTGCTGCATCGCCTCGATGGAGCGGGCCGTCTCCTCCACCTCGTCCACCAGCGCCATCACGCTGGCCATCGCCTGATCCACCACCTGACGGGACTGGCTCGCCAGCTGCTGGCTCTGGCCGGTGAGCTGGGCGGTGCTGGCTGCACTCTCGGAGACGGAGACCGCGGTGCGGCTCATCTCGTTGATGGCAGTCACCACCTGCTCGGTCTCGCGTACATGATCCGCCAGCAGGGACTGGGCGGCGCCGGTCTGACTGGCCAGCCCCTCGATACCGCTGTTGAGCTGGCCGCTCGCCTGTCGCACCTCCCCCATCATCTCCTGCAACCGCTCGATAAAGCGGTTGATGCCGGCCGAGATCTGGCCCAGATCATCCTTGCTGGTCACCGCCAGTCGGCGGGTGAGATCGCCGCTGCCGCGAGAGAGCTCCAGCACCAGATCCCGCAGCGAGAGGATGGGGCGATAGGCCACACTGAGAGCCAGCATCGCCAGCACCATCACAACGATCGCCACGCCGCACAGTGCCATGATGATCTGGCCGTTGAGGGCCCGGGTCATGGCCCGGATGTAGTCAAGATCGATGTAGCCGGTCAGCGTCCAGCTGCTGCCACGAATATCCAGCTGGTTGGGGCGCGCTTCACTCTCCCCTTGCGGCTTGCTGTCATAGAGGCTGTTGCCCTGACTGTCGGCCAACGAGAAGTAGCGGCCATCGCCACTCATCTTCTCCAGCAGGCTTTTGAACTCGCTCATGTCGAGGTAGTAGAGATAGGCCGAATCGGCACCGCGCGGCACCAGAATGGTGATGACCGGCTTGCCATCCACCTGTTGCAGCGGGCTGACGGTGATCTGGTTGTTGGCGGCGGGGATCAGCTTGCGCAGGGCATCGACCTTGGCCGTATCGTTGATGACACCGCTCACGTCGAAGGCCATGTCGCCGATCACCTTGACGATGTTGTGAAAACCGGTCTCTTGCAGGGTCTTCTTGACGTTGGTCACCCCGAAGTTGAGGTTGGCGGCCAACAGGATTTTCTGATTGATGTCGCTGGCCAGCTTCTCTTTGACCAGGGTGATCTGTTCGTTGATGTTGTGGGTGGCCTGAGTGCGAATGTAGCCACTGATGAAGTGGTTGACGCTGAGCCCGGCGGTGCCGATGGTGACCAGAATGGCCAGTAGCAGCAAGAGGTAAATCTTGACCTTGAATGGCATGGGTTCCCTCCAGAAGAGAGGGTTGGCAGCGCCAACCCTCCCTGCCAATCGTTATTTCTTCTTGGCGTACTTCATGGAATCCAATGCCACCGCCAGAATGATGATGCCGCCCTTGATGATGAACTGCCAGTAAGGGCTGACCCCGATATAGGTCAAACCATAGTTGATCAGGGTGAAGATAAGTACGCCGGTGATCACACCCGCGACCGTTCCCACCCCGCCGGCAAACGACACGCCGCCCACCACGCACGCCGCGATGGCATCCAGCTCGTACATGAAGCCGAGGTTGTTGGTGGCGCTACCGATACGGCCTGCTTCCAGCATGCCGCCGAAGGCGTAGAAGACCCCCGCCAGCGCATAGATCATTACCAGATTGACCGCCACATTGACGCCGGAGACCTTGGCTGCCTCGGGGTTGCCACCGATGGCGAAGATGTTTTTGCCAAAGCGCGTCTTGTTCCACAGCACCCAGACAAAAACGCTGGCGATGGCCGCGTAGAAGGTGAGGTACGAGAGTTTGAAGCCGCCGATCCGGATAAAGCCCTGGGCGAAGCTGGAGAATCGGGGGTCAAAACCGGCCACCGGCGAAGCGCCCACCGAATCGAAGTAGAGGGAGTTGATACCGTAGACGATGATCATGGTCCCCAGGGTGGTGATAAAGGGGGTCACGTTCAGATAGGCGACGATAAGACCGTTGACCAGACCTATCAGGGCACCCACCACGCACACCAGCAGGATCACCGCAGGAATGGGCACCTCCCCCAGCGTCGGGAACACCTTGTTGACGTTGGTCAGCGCCTGCAGCATGGTCGCCGCGATGAGCGCCGCCAGACCGACCTGACGACCGGCCGAGAGGTCCGTCCCCTGAGTGATAATGATGCCCGCCACCCCCAGCGCTATGATGACCCGCACCGAGGACTGGGTCAGGATGTTGCTGAAGTTGGTGAGGCTCAGGAAGGAGGGCTCCTGGATCACGATGACCATGAGCAGCACCAGCAGCACCAGATAGATGGCGTTTTCCTTGAGCGCCTGCATCAGATTGAAATTTTTAGCCGACTCCATAAATGTCTTCCTGTCTCTAGAGGTACAGAGATGCCAGGCGCAGTATCTCGCTCTGGTCAGTTTCTTTGGTATTGACGATCCCGGCGACCCGGCCATTGCTCATCACCATGATGCGGTCGGTGATCCCCAGCAACTCCGGCATCTCTGACGAGATGATGATGATCCCCTTGTCCTTCTTCGCCAGCTCCAGGATGAGCTGGTAGATCTCGAACTTGGCCCCGACGTCGATACCGCGGGTGGGCTCGTCGAGCATCAGGATCTCCGGCTGGGTCAGCAGCCAGCGACCGATGATCACCTTCTGCTGGTTGCCCCCGGAGAGGGAACCGATCTGGGTCTGCTGGGTCGGCGTCTTGACCCGCATGGAGTCGATCACCCACTGGGTATCGCTCTTCATCTTGTTGTCGCTGAGCAGCCCCATGGAGCCCTTGTAGCTGTCCATGTTGGCGATCAGGGAGTTGAAGGCGATATCGAGCCGGGAGTAGATACCGGTGGAGCGGCGCTCTTCCGTCACCAGCGCAAAGCCGTTGCGGATCGCTTCGTGGGCGTTGTGGTTGGCTACCTCTTTGCCGTGCAGCTTGATGCTGCCCTGACTGCGATCACGAATACCGAACAGGGTCTCGACGATGTCGGTGCGCTTGGCCCCCACCAGTCCGGCGATGCCGAGGATCTCCCCCTTGTGCAGGTTGAAGGTCACATCCTGAATGGAAGGCTGGTTCTTCGCCGTCAGGTGTTCGATCTCGAGGATCACCTCTTTCGGCTGGTTGGTCTTTTCCGGGAAGCGCTGGGTCAGTTCACGGCCGACCATCATGCCGATGATCTGATCCATGGTCATGCCCTTGAGCGGCTGGGTTGCCACCCACTGGCCATCCCGCAATATGGTGATCTCGTCACAGAGCTGGAAGATCTCCTCCATCTTGTGAGAGATGTAGACGATGCCGCACCCCTTATCCTTCAACTTGTTGATGATCTTGAAGAGGTGGTTCACCTCTTTCTCGGTCAGCGAGGAGGTGGGTTCATCCATGATGACGATCTTGGCATCGTAGGAGAACGCCTTGGCGATCTCGATCATCTGCATCTGGGAGACCGACAGGGTCGCGACCTTCACCTTGGGGTCGATGTCGATATCCAGCTCATCGAAGATGCGCTTGGTGTCGTCATACATCTTGCCGTGGTCGATAAACCACCCCTTGGTGGGGTAGCGGCCGAGCCACATGTTGTCCATCACGGTACGCTGCAGCACCAGGTTGAGCTCCTGATGCACCATGGAGACGCCATTTTCCAGCGCCTCTTTGGAGGAGGTGAAGTTGATCTCCTGCCCCTTGAAGAAGATCTTGCCCTGATCCTTCTCGTAAATGCCGAACAGGCACTTGAGCAGTGTGGATTTTCCCGCTCCGTTCTCGCCCATCAACGCATGCACAGAATGAGGACGGACCCGTAAATTGACATTATCGAGTGCCTTGACGCCGGGAAAGCTCTTACTGACGTCAATCATCTCCAACAGCCATTCTGATTGTTGCTGTGTTGTCATATCAGCCATCACATCTGGTTGAAAAAAGGGCAAGGGGATCTCCCTTGCCCTGGAGGAGGGAATTACTCGAATTGGGACAGGTTGTCTTTATCCACACCGACGTAGGCAACACGTACTACCTTGTCGACGATATTCCACTTGGTGCCTTCACCGGCCGGTTTGCCTTCAGCCAGGTTCTTGCTCAGCTCGAAGGTGGCTTTGGCCTGGTTGGCCGCATCGTTCAGCACGGTACCCGCCATGGCACCGCTCTTGACCATGGCCAACGCTTCCGGCAGCGCATCGACGCCGAATACCGGAATGGCAGTCTTGCCCTGGGCTTTCAGTGACTCGACCGCACCCATTGCCATGCCGTCGTTGTTGGCGATGACCACTTCGATCTTGTTGGCGTTGGGGCCTGAGATCCAGGCGTCCATCTTGTCTTTCGCCATGGCGGTATCCCACATACCGGTATCCATGTGCAGTTGTTCAGTCTTGACGCCGCCATCGTTCAGGGTCTTGACCACGTAGGAGGTGCGCGCTTCGGCATCCGGGTGGCCCGGCTCCCCTTTCAGCAGCACGAACTGGATCACGCCATCCTTGTTCAGATCCCACTCCGGATGGGCTTTCCAGTGTTTGGCAATCAGCTGACCCTGGATGATCCCTGACTCCTTGGAGTCGGTGCCCACGTAGTAGGCCTTGTCGTAGCTGGCCAGATCGGTAGCGCTCGGCTCCTTGTTGTAGAAGACCACCGGGATATCTTCGCCACGGGCTTTCTCGATCACCACCGGGGCCGCAGCCGGGTCAACCAGGTTGATGGCCAGCGCCTTCACCCCTTTGGCCAGCAGCACGTCGATCTGGTCGTTCTGCTTGGACTGGTCGTTCTGGGAGTCGTTCATCAGCAGCTCCACCCCCGGAGTGGCTGACGCCTCCTTCTCGATGGCCTTGCGCACGACCGCCATGAAGTTGTCGTCGTATTTGTAGACGGTTACCCCGATACGAGTGTCAGCCTGGGCATTGGCTCCAGCCATCATGCCCATCAGCAGGGCGGCAACTGTGGTCAGTTTTTTCATTATGTGTGCTCCGATGTGTCTATCTGTGTTGTAGGGTGGCGAGCAATTGAGCAAGCGCCAATCAATGTAATCAGTTTGTTGTCATTTCTTCTGTGATCATGACGACAAAATGAAAACGTTTACACTCTGTTACATTGAAACTTTATATTTATTTTTCAAATACATATAAATAAAAATCAAACTTGAGACTCAATCTTTCCCACAGCATTGAGGCTAGTCGTTACTGGTCTGTTGTCAAAATGGCGCACTGGCTCGACAGTCGCCTCAATAGCTGGCTTAACAGAGAGTGCAGCCCCAACGGTAACGACGCTCGAGCAGTTGATACTCGGGACGCACGCTTTGGCTCCAGGAGTCATCACCGCCCACCCCCATGTGGGCGCCATCGAGACAGACCCACAGCCCCTCTTCAGCCACCAGATCGCTCTGGTGACGGGCGGCGGCCAGCTGCTGCTGACTGAAGCGGCTGGCACTGAAATGGAAGCAGCCGTTTACTGTCGTGCTACCCAACTGCAACTGGCGGGTATCGCAGCGCAAGCCGTTGTCACTCGGGAAAATGTAAGGGGTGTGCATGGCCTCCAGCGGCAAACTCCAGCGCCCAAGATCGGCGCCCAGCAGACGATCCGGATAGTTCTCGTGAGGGCCACGCCCCAGCCATTCTGCTCGCGCTGGCACCTCGGCCAGATGGATCTGCAGACCAATCCGCGGCAGCGAAGGCAGCACCTGCGCCAGCTCGGTCTCTATCTCCAGGCTCATGGCGCCATCGTCGGTAAAGCGGTGATGCCAGTGACTCACCAGCAGCAGCTCATCGTGGTGGAAGTAGCCATGACTGACCCGGATATCCCCTCCGGCGACCGTGATCCCCAGACAGCGGTGCTGCCACTGACCGAGACCACAGCCCTGCCAGCGAGCAATCCAGGAGTTGGGGTCGGCGTGATCCGCTTCGCTGGTGCCAATGTCGTTGTCGAGCGGCGCCCGGTAGAAGTGATCCATGATCGGCGCCAGCAACTGCTCCTGCCCCGATTTTTGCCAACTGGTGATGCAGCCGCTCTGCTTGTCGAGCCACCACTGGCTGTTTGCGGCGGTGATCCGCCAGCCATCCGGCTGCTCGCTCAGGGTAGCGGCAGCGACCGGCGCTGGCAGGGCAAGGGGGGTAGGCAGGGTGAACTGCTGACGGGCGACCTTGTGATCCGCCTGCGACCAGAGAGTGGCCTGTGGCTGCACGATGGCCAGATCGAGCCAGGCCAGTGAGCCTGCCGCAAAGGGGGGCAGCGTCCCGCTCAGGGTCAACTCGACCACCCCTTGCGGCTCCAGCATGAGGGAAACCTCCCCCTGCTGCTGCACATGGCCGTTCTCGCACAGCTGCCAGCAAAGCCGCTCGTTGTCGGTTTCCCGAAACAGGTATTCGCTCTCGATCCGCACCCGCAGCGGTGTGTGCTCAAGCAGGGTGAAGCGGAACGGCTGCTGGGCACGTTTTGCCTCGAACAGGGTGGGATGGGGGGTGCGATCCGGGAACAGCAGACCGTTGCAGCAGAACTGACGATCGTTTTGCACATCACCAAAGTCGCCGCCATAGCCCCAGTAGTGGCGACCATCGGCGGTGTATTTGTCGAGCCCCTGATCGACCCAATCCCAGACAAACCCGCCTTGCAGGCGTGGATGATCGCGAAACGCCTGCCAATAGTGGACGTAGCCCCCCAGACTGTTGCCCATGGCGTGGGCATATTCGCAGAGGATCAGCGGCCGGTGCTCGCCGGGCAGGCCGATCCACTTGGCCAGCGCCCACTTGGGTACCGCAGGAAAGGGTTGATCCTGATGGGTTCTGGCATACATGGGGCAGATGATGTCGGTGGCCGGGGTATCGGCCCCGCCCCCCTCGTACTGCACCGGACGGCTCGGGTCGCTGCGCTTGATCCAGCCATACATGGCATCATGGGCCGGGCCGTAACCCGACTCGTTGCCGAGCGACCAGATGATGATCGAGGGGTGGTTGAAATCCCGTGCCACCATGCGGGTCGCCCGCTCCAGAAAGGCGTTGCTCCAGGCGGGATCCCGCGCCAGCCGCCCCATGGGGGTCATGCCGTGGGTCTCCAGATTCGCCTCGTCCACCACATAGAGACCGAGCCGATCGCAGAGGCGATAGAAGTCGGGATGGTTGGGATAGTGGGAGCAACGCACCGCATTGAAGTTGTGCCGCTTCATCAGCAGCAGATCCCGCTCCATGGTGGCGCGATCGATGGCATAACCCTTGGCGGGATGGTGTTCATGACGGTTGGCACCGCGTATAAGCAGCGGCTGCCCGTTGACTCGCAGCAGGCCGCCACGGATCTCCACCACCCGAAAGCCCATATCGCACGCCTCGCTCTCGATAGCCTGGCCCTGCTCGTCCAGCAGGGTCAGAGTCAGGCGATAGAGATGGGGCGTCTCGGCGCTCCACTTGCGCGGCGCAGCCACATCGAGCCACAGTTCGGCGCGATCGTCGTAAGCCCCTTTTTCATCAATGGGTTGGGTGCCGATCGGCTGGCGCAGGGTCGCAACCCGCTCGCCACCGTCATAGAGATTGGCCTCCACCGACAGACCGGCCCCATTAACCACCTGCAGTGCAATCTTGAGACGGCCATCCCGATAGCAGGCATCCAGCTCGGGCGTCACCCGGATATCCATCAGATGGCGGGACGGTTTGTGCAACAGGCTGACGGAGCGGAAGATCCCCGACAGCCACCACATATCCTGATCTTCCAGATAGGAGCCATCAGACCAGCGCAGTACCAGCACCGCCAACCGGTTGCGACCGCTCTGCAGATATGGGGTCAGATCGAATTCGGCGGGCAGGCGGCTGTCCTGGGAGTAACCTACCCAGCGGCCGTTGCAGAAGAGGTGGAAGGCACTGCTCACCCCGTCGAAGATGATCCGGCTCTGGCCGCTTGCCAGCCAGTCGGCGGGCAATTCGAACTCGCGGGAGTAGCAACCGGTGGGGTTCTCTGCCGGCACCCGGGGCGGATCGCAGGGAAAGGGGTACTTGATATTGGTGTAGATGGGGCCATCGGTGAGCGGCCGCGCAGCCGGATAGGCGGCATCCAGCTGCCAGTTACCCGGCACTGTAATGGGGCAAGTATCCGCCAGATCCTGCACCAGCCAGCTCTCGGGCACCCGCTCGGGGGCGGCAAAGAAGGAGAAGCGCCACTCGCCATCGAGCAAGAGACGGGAGGAAGAGGCCAGATCACCCCTGGCATCCGTTTCGCTGCGCCAGCTGAACATGGGGGTATGGGCAGCCAGACGATTTACCGACGTAATGGCCTGAGTCTGCCAATCCTGACGCGCCACTATCTCCCTGAACATTCACTCTCTCCCTGCTGATTGGAAAACGTATTCAGTCTAGAGAAGTATGACGCAGGGAACGGCGATCTCGCTCACACAGATGTAAACGATTACACCGATTTTGTTAAGTAAAGCGGAGTAAAAATGATTAAAAACAGGTAAAACAATAACTGTGCAAGAAACGGCCCCGAACAGGGCCGCAAAAGGGGGCTATCCGGCCCGAACCGGTGCCACCGAGTGGCGATTGATCAGGGTGGGGGTATAGATCCGGCTCTGGATCGCGTCACTCTCCCCCGCCGCCAGCTGAATGGCCAGCTTGGCCGCCTGGGCCGCCATCAACTCGATGGGATAGCGCATGGTGGAGAGCTTGGGGCGCAAATATCTGGCATAGATGATGTCATCGAAGCCCACTACCGAGACCTCCTCCGGCACTCGCAGGCCGTTGTCCGCCAACACGGAGATGGCGCCCGCCGCCATGGCATCGTTATAGGCCACCACAGCGGTCACCTTGAGCCCCTTGGCCAGCAGGTTGAGCATGGCGCGCTCGCCCCCCTCCTCGTTCGGGGTGCCACTCTCGATAAGCTCGGGATCGGCTGCCAGACCGGCTTCCATCAATCCATCCTGATAGCCCTGCAGGCGCAAGGTGGCATCCTCGATGGCATGATCCGAGCTGATAAAGGCGATATGGCGATGACCCAGTTCGATCAGGTGGCGAGTCGCCGTAGCCGCACCCAGCCGGTTGTTGAGGGCGATGCAGCGCCCCTTGAGGGCCGGAATATCGCGGTTGATCAACACCATACCGGGCACCCGCATGGCGTAATCGTAAAGTTCCTCGTCGCTCAGCGCCTTGCTGTGCACCACCAGCGCCTCGCAGCGCTTGCCGATCAGCAGCTCGATCGCCTCACGCTCCTGACGCGCCTTGTGAAATCCGTTACCCATCAGCAGGTGAAGGTTCTGCTCGACGGCGATGCCGGAGACCCCCTTCACCAGTGCACCGAAGAAGGGATCCGCCACGTCACCAACCACCACCCCCATGGTGTCGCAAGTCTGGCTGACCAGTGCCCGCGCGTTGGCGTTGGGGGTATAGCCCAGTTCAGCCATGGCCTTCTGCACCACTTCGCGAGACGCGGCACTGGCCTTGGGGGAGTTGTTCATCACCCGTGAAACCGTTGCCACCGACACATTGGCCAAACGGGCGACATCCTTGATGGTGCTCATGCTGTTTTCACTTCTTTCACTGTGCAATAGAGCGCCATTATACCCAGCAAACCCATTGAAAACAGGGGTGAAACGTATATCTGCCGTCAGGATGACCATAAAAACAGTGTAATCGTTTACACCATTTTGCAAGCAAGCTCACAGTTTGGTCGCCACACCCTCGGCTAGACTGCTTCCAGACACTTTTTAGTGGAGAGCAAGATGAACGTTCTGGTCACCGGCGGTTGCGGATATATCGGCAGCCACACCTGTCTGGCCCTGCAAGCGGCAGGCATGAATCCCGTGGTGGTCGACAACCTCTGCAACAGCAAGCGCAGCGTATTGACTCGAGTCGCGGCTATCAGCGGCCAGCAACCCCTGTTCTATCAAGGAGATATTCGCGATGCAGCCCTACTGGATCGGATCTTCGCCGAACAGCAGATCGATGCGGTGATCCACTTTGCCGCCCTCAAGGCGGTCGGTGAGTCGACTCGCATTCCACTGGATTACTACGAGAACAACCTCGGTGGCACCCTCACCCTGCTGCAGGCGATGAAACGGGCCGGGGTGCACAATCTGGTGTTCAGCTCCTCGGCCACCGTCTACGGCGATCCCGCCAATCTGCCGATCCGCGAGGATTTCCCCCGCAGTGCTACCAACCCCTACGGTCGCTCCAAGCTGATCATCGAGGAGATCCTCGAAGATCTGCAGCTGGCCGAGCCCCACTGGAGCATGACCCTGCTGCGCTACTTCAACCCGGTCGGCGCCCACGACTCGGGCACTATGGGGGAAGATCCCCAAGGCATTCCCAACAATCTGATGCCCTATATCACTCAGGTGGCCATCGGTCGTCGCGACTGCCTGTCGGTTTTTGGAAACGATTACCCAACTGTGGATGGCACCGGCGTGCGCGACTACATCCACGTGATGGATCTCGCCGAGGGGCACGTCAAGGCGCTGCAACACTGCGCCAAGGGTGGCGTGCACACCTACAACCTGGGCACCGGCGAGGGCCAGAGCGTGTTGCAGCTGGTCGCCGCCTTCTCCGCCGCCTGTGGCAA
The DNA here is from genome assembly GCF_051920345.1 of Aeromonas sp. 102P. NCBI lineage: Bacteria > Pseudomonadati > Pseudomonadota > Gammaproteobacteria > Aeromonadales > Aeromonadaceae > Aeromonas > Aeromonas sp. 102P. The sequence goes on from NZ_JBQBCZ010000001.1 coordinate 415,785, forward strand.
GCCGCTGCCATTTCGCATCGAACCGCGTCGCCTGGGCGATATCGCCGCCTGCTGGGCCGATCCGGCCAAGGCCGAGCGCGAGCTGGGCTGGCGGGCGACCCGCAACATCGACGCCATGTGCGCCGACAGCTGGCGCTGGCAATCCGCCAATCCGAACGGTTACGAAGAGTAGGCCTGCCTGCTCCCCGGTAATAAACGATTCTATTTTTCAATACTTTATTCAGGAGAGATGATGTTCAACCCCGTCGATCATCCCCATCGCCGCTTCAACCCGCTTACCGGCCAGTATGTGCTGGTCTCCCCCCATCGGGCCAAACGCCCCTGGCAGGGACAGGTGGAGAAGGTGAGTCAGGCCCCCAAACAGGCCCACGATCCCGACTGTTTCCTCTGCGCGGGCAACACCCGGGTCACCGGCGACATCAACCCCGACTATCAGGGCACCTTCGTTTTTACCAACGACTTCGCCGCTCTGATGCAGGATACCCCGGCCGCCGATAGCGCCAGCGATACCCTGCTGAAACTGGAAGCCGCCCGCGGCACCAGCCGGGTCATCTGCTTCTCGCCGGATCACGGCAAGACCCTGCCCGAGCTGCCGCTGCCCGCCATCGAGGGGGTGATCACCACCTGGATGGATCAGGTCGCCGAGCTGTCGGCCCAATGGGAATGGGTGCAGGTCTTTGAAAACAAAGGGGCAGTCATGGGCTGCTCCAACCCGCACCCCCACGGCCAGATCTGGGGCAGCGATTTCCTGCCCAACGAGATCGCCCGCGAAGAGCAGCACCAGCGCGACTGGCTGGCCGAACATGGCAGTCCCATGCTGCTGGAGTATGTGGAGCGGGAGTTGGCGGATCGCTCGCGCATCGTGGTAGAGACCGAACACTGGCTCGCCGTGGTCCCCTTCTGGGCCGCCTGGCCGTTCGAAACCCTACTGCTGCCCAAGGCGCACGTCCCCTCCATGCTCAATATGACCCAGGCCCAGCAACAGGATCTGGCGGTGGCGCTCAAGGAGCTCACCAGCCGCTACGACAACCTGTTCGAGTGCAGCTTCCCCTACTCCATGGGCTGGCACTTTGCACCGCCCAAATCGGATTGCCCCGAGGCGTGGCAACTGCATGCCCACTTCTATCCGCCACTGCTGCGTTCCGCCACCGTGCGCAAATTTATGGTGGGCTTCGAGATGCTGGCCGAAACCCAGCGTGACCTTACCCCCGAGCAGGCTGCCGAGCGGCTGCGTGCCCTGAGCCCCGTTCACTACACCCAAACCACCCACACCAATGAGGAGGCCCAATGACCCCCAGCCAACGCGTCAGCACCGTTTTTGCCGAGCAATTTGCCAAAGCGCCCGATCTGCTGGTGCGCGCCCCCGGCCGCGTCAACCTCATCGGTGAACATACCGACTACAACGACGGCTTCGTGCTGCCCTGCGCCATCGACTACGAGACCTGCGTCGCCATCGGCCTGCGCGATGACCGGCAAGTGCAGGTGATCGCCGCCGACTACGACAATCAGCGCGACAAATTCGACCTCGACCAGCCCATCGCGCACCACCCCAGCCAGCGCTGGAGCGACTACATCCGCGGCGTGGTGAAGTATCTGCAAGAGCGCGGTTATGCCCTGCGCGGCCTCGATCTGGTGGTCTCCGGCAACGTGCCGCAGGGGGCGGGGCTCTCCTCCTCCGCCTCGCTGGAAGTGGCCATCGGTCAGGCATTCAAAGAGGCGCAGGGGCTCGACATCAGCCAGGCGGAGATCGCCCTCAACGGCCAGCAGGCGGAGAACAAGTTCGTCGGCTGCAACTGCGGCATCATGGATCAGATGATCTCCGCCAGCGGCAAAACTGACCACGCCCTGCTGCTCGACTGCCGCTCGCTGGAGACCCGCCTCATCCCCATGCCGGCGGATCTGGCGGTGCTGATCGTCAACTCCAACGTGCGCCGCGGTCTGGTGGACAGCGAATACAACACTCGTCGCCAGCAGTGCGAAGCCGCCGCCCGTCACTACGGGGTCAAGGCGCTGCGCGACCTCGATCTGGCCGGACTGGAAGCGGGCAAGGCCGGGCTGGATGAGGCCTGCTACCGCCGTGCCCGTCACATCGTCGGTGAAAATGCCCGCACCCTGGCGGCCGCCGATGCACTGGCGAGCCACGATCTGACACGGCTCGGCGAACTGATGGCCGAGTCGCACGCCGCCATGCGCGATGACTTCGAAATCACAGTGCCCGCCATCGACGGTCTGGTGGAGATCATCAAGGCTAAAATCGGCACAGATGGCGGCGTCCGGATGACCGGCGGCGGCTTCGGCGGCTGCGTGGTCGCCCTGCTGCGCCCGGAGAAAGTGGCCGAGGTGATTGCCGCCGTCGAGGCAGAGTATCCGGCCCTCTCCGGTCTCAAGGCCGACTGCTACGTCTGCTCTGCCAGCGCCGGTGCAGGCAAGCTATGAGCAGCGCCATGACCCCGTTCAAACTGGAAAACGAGAAGGGGCTGCGGCTGCGCGGCCTCGACTTCGGCGCCACCCTCACCTCCCTCACCCTGCCGGTGGCGGGCAAACGGCGTGAAGTGCTGCTGGGCTGTGCCGACGACGCCTATCCCACCCAGCAGGTGTGGCTGGGCGCGGTGGCAGGACGCTTTGCCAACCGCATCGGCGGTGCCGAGCTGGTGCGGGATGGCGAGCACTGGCCGCTGGATGCCAATCAGGCACCCAACTGTCTGCACGGCGGGCAGGCTGGCTTTCATCGCCAGCGCTGGCAGATCAAGGAGCTGGAAGCGGATCGGATCAAGCTGGCACTGCTCTCCCGGGCGGGGGAGCAGGGATTTCCCGGCAATCTGCGGGTAACCCTGGAGTACCGGCTGGAGCAGAGCGATCTGGTGGTCGATTTTGTGGCCAGCACAGATGCCGCGACGCCGGTCAGCCTCACCAGCCATGCCTACTTCAATCTCGATGACGACCCGGACGGCGGCGATGTACGTGACCACCTCATCAGCATCAATGCCGACCACTTCCTGCCGACCGACCCGAGCGGTTTGCCGATTGCCATCACCCCGGTGGAGGGGCCATTCGATCTGCGCCAAGAGCGCCTTGTCGGGCTGGATTGGCTGAGCCATCCCCAGCAGCAACAGGCCAAGGGATACGACCACGCGTTTGTGCTCAACGGCCCGGCGCAGGAGTGGGCTGCTCGCGTGGTATCGGGTGACAGACAGCTGGCGATGGAGGTCTACACCAACCAGCCCTCGCTGCAGTTCTATAGCGGCAACTGGCTGGCCAATACCCCGAACCGCAGCGGCCAGTCGCACCGGGATCACGACGGCTTCTGTCTTGAGGCGCAACAGCTACCGGACAGCCCCAATCGCCCCGAGCTGGGCAACCCCTGGCTGCTGCCGGGCGGGCGTTATCACCACCAAACCCGCTACCGTTTTATCCGCGACTGACTTAAAGGTTTCATGATTTTTACATAGCCTCAGCAGTCACTATCGAGCAAGATAAGCCGCCCCGAGACCCTCCCGGGGCGTTTTTACATCAACGAAGTTAAGGATTATTTGTTCGATGACTGACACCTATAGCCTGCTGGTCGCCTTTATTCTGGGCGTCGTCGAGGGACTGACCGAGTTCCTCCCCGTCTCCTCCACCGGCCACATGATTATCGTCGGCCATCTGCTGGGCTTTGAAGGGCCCAAGGCTGCCACTTTCGAAGTGGTGATCCAGCTTGGCTCCATCCTCGCCGTGGTCGCCGTCTTCTGGCGCCGCCTGTTTGGCCTGATTGGCATTCACTTCGGCCAGAAGCCGTCCCGGGATCACGCGACCCTGTCGCTGGTGCATGTCATCCTCGGCATGATGCCCGCCATCGTGGTCGGTCTGGCCATCCACAGCTGGATCAAGGCCAACCTGTTTGGCCCACAGACCGTCATGTACGCGCTGGTCGCGGGGGGCATCCTGCTGATCATCGCCGAGAAGTTCCGCCCGGCCGTCACAGCTGAAACCCTGGATGACATCAGCTACAAGCAGGCGTTCGGCATCGGTCTGTTCCAGTGTCTGGCCCTGTGGCCCGGCTTCTCCCGCTCCGGCGCCACCATCAGTGGTGGCATGCTGATGGGGATCAGCCGTCACGCCGCCGCCGAGTTCTCTTTCATCATGGCGGTGCCCATGATGGTGGCGGCCAGCGGGCTTGATCTCTACAAGAGCCGCGATTTTCTCTCGATGGCCGACTTCCCGATGTTTGCCGTGGGCTTTATCACCGCTTTCGTGGTAGCAATGTTTGCGATAAAGACCTTTCTGACATTGATCCGCCGCATCGACTTTATCCCGTTCGCCATCTACCGCTTTATCGTGGCATTCGCCGTCTATCTGGTGTTTGTCGCCTGACCGACAGCCATGGAATGACAAAAGGGACCAACTTGGTCCCTTTTTCTATGGCGTCATGGTGCTCAGTAGAGGTGCTGGCTGATGCCATTCAGCAGCCGCGACAACCCCTTGGTGAACTGCACCGGCGCATCCTGCACCGTGTAGCAGAGGCAACCGTCCGGCGTATGCGGGCTGTGGGAGTGGCTGGCATCGCGCCAGATGAAATCACCCGCCTTGTAAAGGGTATCGCCATCCTGAATATTGCCCGCCAGCAGCAGGGTCAGCTCATAGCCCTGATGAGTGTGTTCGGGGATGCGGCCGCCCGCTTCGATGTGGAGCAAACTGGCTCGCGCCCCCATCTCGTCCAGCGGCAAACTCTGTTGACGAATGGCCCCGATATGGCGCCACTTGGGCGAACGATAACGGGCCAGCACCCGTGGCAAACGGTAGGCGTGACCGGCCACCTCCAGCTCGCCGGGCTGTGCTCGGGGCTGGTCGTGTGTTGGCTCGGAGAGGGGCTCAGCCAGCGGCTGGGCCAGAATATCCGCCAGCATGGCGTCGAATCCGGCATCCAGCGCCACTTCATCGCGGGAGTCCACGTCGGGCTCCGCTGGCGAAGCAAGATATTGCTGCGCCAGCTCCTCTTCGAATGTCTTCAGTCGGGCAGCACAATCGGGGCAGAGTTCACAGTGAGCGGAGAGCCCCACCGCCAGCGGCAGAGGGAGCTCGTCAGCGGCGAAGGCACGCAGCATAGGGTCGGTCGGATGGGCTTTAATCATGGCCTTGCTCCACTTGCTCTTTCAGTTTCTGTAACGCCAGCCGCAGGCGGGACTTGATGGTACCGAGCGGCACGCCGAGTCGTTCCGCCAACTCCTGCTGGGAGAACTCCTGCAGATAGATGCCACGCACCACCTGCTGTTGCGGCTCCGGCAGGGTGCCCAAATAATGGGCCATCTGACGAGTCAGCACCGCATCTTCCCCCCCGCTCAGGTGCTCCTCTTCGGCCTGAAACTCCAGCACCGGCCACAGCTCCTCGGCACAGAGATCCTCCTTGCTGGCGCGACGACGGCGCAGCATGTCGAAGCACTGGTTGCGCATCACGGTGTAGATCCAGGTGGTCGGCGCCCCCTTCTCGGGGTGGTAGAGGCGCGCCTTTTGCCACACCAGCAGCATGGTCTCCTGTACCAGCTCCATGGCGTTGGCTTCGCTGCCGAGGTGGCGCAGGCCGTAGCTGCGAATACGCGGCGCAAAGTGTTGGAACAGGCGGGCAAAAGCAGCCTTGTCGGCCTGCTCTGCCACCCTGCTCAGCAGAGATTTGAGGTCGCCATCCGGGTTATCCATCACGGGTGAGGTCCTGCGTATGGTCGAGTGTGGTTGGCCAGTATATGCCATTGCGCCATCCCTTTGGTGTGCTGTCGAACATCATGCTGTGGTGATGACTTGTACGGTGCTGCGGCAGTGGCGGATCAGCGGGTCAGAAAAAATCAGTGGCTGGCCACCAGTACCCCCTTGAGCAGGGCGATGGCGGGCTGATTGTCGGCGGCGGCCAGCAGCAGCTGTTTCTGCTCGGGGGGGATAGGCAGCACCTCCAGCCAGCGTTGGGCCACCCAGTTGCCATCGTCCCAGCGGGGGGCGGGATAGAGGGCGGCGTAGTCGGGATAGTCGGCAAACACCTCCCGCAGCGCCTCGACCAGCGGTTGCTGATCGGGATGGAGCCGGCGGGGCGGCCAGGCCGTCAGCGGCGTCACCTCGCCGATACGCAGGCCATCCTGCTCCTGCCACAGATCCTCTATCTGCACCCGCTCCATCCCCTGCACCGTGATCCCCAGCATGCCGTCCGGCAGCCGGTCGAAATCGATGATGGTAACCCGGGTGGCGATGGGCAGCATGTTGCGCAGGGCGTCGGGCTGGCGAGGGTCCACCATGCAGAGGGCAAAGCCGGACTCCCCCGCCTCGGCGATCATCCGCTGGTATCTCGGTTCGAAGATCCGCAGCGGCATGATGCCGCCGGGCAGCAGGTGGGCAGATAGGGGAAACAGCGCCAGTCGCATCGCAAACTCCTCGGTTGGGAACCTCTGTTAATACGCCGGGCCAGAGGGAGGAGATCATTCCCGTCATCGGAAAGGAAAAACCCTTAACAATCAGGGGAAAATAGCCTGGACAAGCCGCTTCGATATGCAGTAGAAATGGATAAGCACCGTAATTTCCGCCCAATATTCTGGAATATGGCGCCAAACGCAGTGAAATATCCGCCCGACAGCGAGCGGCGGGTCATCCCTATAGTTTTCTCGGGCCGATGCGGGTAAAATTCACGCCCTTATATATCAGTCATTTTTCGACGCGCAACCTTGGTGGTCAGTTATGAAAGAGCATATTCATCATCTACTTGAACAAACGGTAGCCAATCTCAAGTCAGCAGGCGTCCTGCCGGCGGACCTGGAAGCCCGCGTGCAAGTAGACCGATGCAAGGAAAAAGCTCACGGCGACCTGGCTACCAACCTGGCCATGCTGCTGGCCAAACCGGCCCGCAAGAATCCCCGTGAGCTGGCAGCGGCCATCATCGAGCACCTGCCTGCCTCCGACCTGATCGCCAAGGTCGAGATCGCCGGCCCCGGCTTCATCAACTTCTTCTTCGACCAGCGCTGGCTGGCCGGTCAGGTCGAGGCCATGGTGACCTCTGCCAACGCCAACGTACGGTTGCCCGCTCCACAAACCGTGGTGGTGGACTACTCCGCCCCCAACGTGGCCAAAGAGATGGCGGTGCACCACATCCGCTCCACCGTACTCGGTGACGTGGCTGCGCGCGCGCTGGAGTTCCTCGGCCACAAAGTGATCCGCGCCAACCACATCGGCGACTGGGGCACCCAGTTCGGCATGCTGATCGCCTATCTGGAGAAAATGTCCAACGAGCACGCCAGCGACATGGCGCTCAAGGATCTGGAAGCCTTCTACACCCAGGCCAAGCGTTGCTACGACGAAGACGAAGCCTTCGCCGAGCGCGCCCGTAACTACGTGGTCAAGCTGCAGGGCGGCGATGAGTACTGCCGTACCATGTGGAAGAAGCTGGTCGACATGACCATGGAACAGAACCAGATCAACTATGACCGCCTGAATGTCTCCCTGACCAACAAGGACATCATGGGCGAGTCCATGTACAACGACATGCTGCCGGAGATCGTGGCCGACCTGAAAGCCAAGGGGCTGGCGGTCGAAAGCGAAGGCGCCACCGTTGTCTTCCTGGACGAGTTCAAGAACAAGGATGGCGAGGCCATGGGCGTCATCATCCAGAAGAGCGATGGCGGTTTCCTCTACACCACCACCGACATCGCCTGTGCCAAATACCGTTATGAAACCCTGGGCGCCGACCGTGTCATGTACTTCATCGACTCCCGTCAGCACCAGCACCTGATGCAGGCTTGGACCATCACCCGCAAAGCGGGCTATGTACCGGAATCCGTCCCCCTCGAGCACCACGCCTTCGGCATGATGCTGGGCAAGGATGGTCGTCCCTACAAGACCCGTTCCGGTGGCACCGTCAAGCTGGTTGACCTGCTGAACGAAGCGGAAGAACGCGCCGCTGCCCTGCTGGAGAGCCGCAACAGCGACCTCTCTGCCGAAGAGAAGGCCAACGTGGTCAACGCCATCGCCATGGGTGCGGTCAAGTATGCGGATCTCTCCAAGAACCGTACTACCGACTACATCTTCGACTGGGATCTGATGCTCTCCTTTGAAGGCAACACTGCCCCTTACCTGCAGTACGCCTACACCCGTATCCAGTCCATCTTCCGCAAGGCCAACATCGATGCCGAGACGCTGACCGGCAAGGTGACCCTGAACGAAGAAGCCGAAGAGGTGCTGGCCCAGAAGCTGATCCAGTTCTCCGACGCGGTCAACGGCGTAGCCGACAAAGGCATGCCACACCTGCTCTGTACCTACCTGTACGAGTTGTCCGGCAACTTCATGACCTTCTATGAAGCCTGCCCGATCAACAAGGATGGCGTGGACGAAGCAACCCGTCAGAGCCGTCTGCTGCTGTGCGCCGCCACCGCCAAGGTGCTGAAACTGGGCCTCGGCGTACTGGGCATCCATACCCTGGAGCGCATGTAATAGATGGCAACCCGGGATTATGTCGGCAGCCGCCCGCGACGTCGGGCGGGTGGCCGCAATACCAAGAAAGCGGCCCCTCGCCGCTTTCCTGTTATTCCAGTGCTGCTGGTCGTGGCACTGCTGGCAGGCTTTGGTGGCTTCCTTTACATGATCAATGGCAAGGGCAACGACGCCCCCACCATTGAGGAGCAGGTAAAGGCCAACAAGCCAAAAGCGCAGAATAACGGGCTGCCTCAGGAGAAGTGGAGCTACATCGAACGGCTTGAGAACAAGCAGGTCGATATCATAGAGCCGCCGACCCAGCCGGGTGTGCTGCCGCCACCGCCGGCAGATACCATGACCCTGCAGCCGGAAAAACTGCCGCAGCCGGTGCCGACCGACATTCCCCAACCGGGAACGCCCATCGGCCAGCCCAAGCCCTATCAGCCCAATCCGGCGACCACCCCTTCCACCTCGGGTGCACCGGTTGCCAGCGCGCAAGAGCAGGTGATCGACCGCAAGGCCGAACGGGAACGGATGGAGCGGGAGATCCGCGCCGAGCTGGAACGGGAGCGGGCCGAAGCGGCCAAGGCCAAAGCGGCCACTCCGCCAGCCCAGACCGCAGCCGCCGACAGCGGTCGCTATATGATGCAGTGCGCCGCCCTGCGCTCGCAGGATTCCGCAGAGTCGCTCAAGGCACGTATCGCCTTCACCGCTGGTCTCTCTTCCAGCCTGCAGGTGATCAATGGCGCCAACGGCACCGTCTACAAGGTGATGGTGGGCCCCTTCAACGGCAAGGCGGCCGCCGACGCGGCCAACAGCAAGCTGCAGAGCTCCGGCATCAGCGGCTGCATTCCCAAGAAAGGGTAATCCGCTTACCGATGACGCAGGGCCGGGTGGCAACACCCGGCCCTGTTCTTTTGGTGCCACTCGCACCCACGCTCTTTACTACCCCGTTTATCCCGACCAAAGGCAGGGTTGAAAAGCCCGTTTGCCATCCCCATCTTTCTTGTCATGCACAGTCAGGCCGTCATTCGGCTCAAGCGAGGTAAGTAAAGTGACTACCATAGTTTCAGTTCGCCGCAACGGTCAGGTCGTCATCGGTGGCGATGGCCAGGTCTCTCTTGGCAACACCGTCATGAAGGGCAACGCCCGCAAGGTTCATCGCCTCTATAACGGCAAGGTGCTGGCCGGTTTCGCTGGCGGTACCGCCGACGCCTTCACCCTGCTCGAGCGTTTCGAAGCAAAACTGCAGGCCCATCAGGGTAATCTGGAGCGCGCCGCCGTGGCGCTGGCCAAAGATTGGCGCACCGATCGCGCCCTGCGCCGCCTCGAAGCGCTGCTGGCCGTGGCCGACGAACACAAATCCTTCATCATCACCGGCAACGGTGACGTGGTGCAGCCGGAGCACGATCTCATCGCCATCGGCAGCGGCGGCAACTTCGCCCAGTCCGCCGCCATCGCGCTGCTGGAAAACACCGAGCTGGATGCCAGGACCATTGTCGAGAAGTCCCTCAAGATTGCGGGCGACATCTGCGTCTTCACCAACGGCAACCACACCATCGAAGTGCTGGACTACGCAGCCAAATAAGGCCGCCAGCCAACCCAATTTCCCAAGGGGTGGGCACTGCCCGCCCCGGATACAGGAACACCATCATGTCCGAGATGACCCCGAGAGAAATCGTCCACGAGCTGGATCGTCACATCATTGGTCAGGCCGATGCCAAGCGTGCCGTTGCCGTTGCCCTGCGCAACCGCTGGCGCCGGATGCAACTCGATGAAGAGATGCGCCATGAAGTAACCCCGAAAAACATCCTGATGATCGGCCCGACCGGTGTCGGCAAGACCGAGATCGCCCGTCGTCTGGCCAAGCTGGCCAACGCCCCCTTCATCAAGGTGGAAGCGACCAAGTTCACCGAAGTGGGCTATGTCGGCAAGGAAGTAGACAGCATCATCCGCGATTTGACCGATGCCGCCATCAAGCTGGTGCGCGAAACCGAGATGGAGAAGATGAAATACCGCGCCGAGGAAGCCGCCGAAGAGCGCATCCTCGACGCCCTGCTGCCCAATCCGCGCAACACCTGGGGTGAGGAAGAGAAAGCCGACAACTCCAACACCCGCCAGATCTTCCGCAAGAAACTGCGGGAAGGTCAGCTGGATGACAAGGAGATCGAGCTGGAACTCTCCGCCTCCCCAATGGGCGTCGAAATCATGACCCCGCCGGGCATGGAAGAGATGGCCAACCAGCTGCAGGGGCTGTTCCAGAACCTGGGCCAGAACCAGAAGAAGAAGCGCAAGATCAAGGTCAAAGAGGCCATGAAGGCGCTGATCGAAGAGGAAGCAGCCCGTCTGGTCAATCCGGAAGAGCTGAAGCAGAAAGCGATCGCAGCGGTCGAGAACAACGGCATCGTCTTCCTCGACGAGATCGACAAGATCTGCAAGCGCGGCGAGAGCTCGGGCCCGGATGTCTCCCGTGAAGGGGTACAACGCGACCTGCTGCCGCTGGTCGAGGGCTGTACCGTCAACACCAAGCACGGCATGGTCAAGACCGACCATATCCTGTTTGTCGCCTCCGGCGCCTTCCAGATTGCCAAGCCGTCCGACCTCATCCCCGAGCTGCAAGGCCGTCTGCCGATCCGGGTCGAGCTGACCGCACTGACCACAGATGACTTCGAGCGTATCCTGACCGAACCGAACGCCTCGCTGACCGATCAGTACAAGGCGCTGATGGCCACCGAAGGGGTCAATATCGAGTTCACCAAGGATGGCATCCGCCGTCTGGCCGAAGCGGCCTGGCAAGTCAACGAGCGTACCGAGAACATCGGTGCCCGCCGTCTGCACACCGTGATGGAGCGCCTGATGGAAGATATCTCCTATGACGCCTCCGAGAAATCCGGCGAGACCTTTGTCATCGATACCGACTACGTCAACGCCCACCTCGGTGCGCTTGTCGAGGATGAGGATCTGAGCCGCTTTATTCTGTAAGCGCAGTTCCGTTTGTAAAAAAACGCCTCCAGAAATGGGGGCGTTTTGCATTTTAAGACATAGCCCCCTTCTCTCTATGTCCCACTCGCACCCAGCTGCAAAACACTCAACTGGTATACCTATTTTTGTATATCTTTGAATTTTATCGAATTACCCCTGATGAGATATATAAATAGACACTTGATTTGCATCAATTGCCCGCCCCGACTGACTGGGTAGCCTAGCCCCAGAATGATGTTTTATTACTCCAAACTAGAGGCAATCATGAGCAAAGTCAGACTGGTCGTTGTGGGTAACGGCATGGTGGGGCACCGCTTCATCGAAGAGTTGATCGAGCGGGCCGCCCCGGGCCGCTACGAGATCACCGTCTTCGGTGCAGAACCCCGCCCCGCCTACGATCGCGTCCATCTCTCCTCCTACTTCTCCCATCACACCAGCGAAGATCTCTCCCTCGTCAAACCCGGTTTCTACGACAAGCACGGCATCCGCCTGCTGCTCGGCGAAGCGGTGAAAAAAATCGACAGGGCCAACCGCGAAGTGCACTCCAACAAGGGTACTGTGGTCGGGTACGACAAGCTGGTGCTGGCCACCGGCTCCTACCCCTGGGTGCCGCCCATTGCGGGCAGTCAGCACCACGAGTGCTTCGTCTATCGCACCATCGAGGATCTGAAAGCCATCCGCAGCGCCGCCAGGAGCGGCAAGAGCGGGGTGGTGATCGGGGGCGGTCTGCTTGGCCTCGAAGCGGCCGGTGCCCTCAAGGCGCTGGGTCTCGAGACCCACGTGGTGGAGTTTGCTCCTGTGCTGATGGCCGAGCAGCTCGACGGTCAGGGCGGCCAGCTGCTGCGCCGCAAGATTGAATCCATGGGCGTGCAGGTACACACCAGCAAGAGCACCAGCGAGATCCTGATGCATGGCGGCGAGCAGGCGAAACACCGCCTCGCCTTTGCCGATGGCAGCCAGCTGGAAGTGGATGTGGTGGTCTTCTCCACCGGCATTCGCCCGCAAGATACCCTGGGCCGCTACGGTGATCTCGTCATCGCTGAGCGCGGCGGTATCGTCATCGACGATCACTGCCTCACCTCCGACCCCGACATCTATGCCATCGGCGAGTGCGCCGCCTGGCAGGGCCGCTTCTTCGGGCTGGTGGCGCCGGGCTACAAGATGGCCCAGATCACCGTCGACCACCTGCTCGGCGGCGACAGCCGTTTCGAGGGGGCGGACATGAGCGCCAAGCTCAAGCTGCTCGGCGTCTCCGTCGGCTCCATCGGCGATGCCCACGGCCGCACCCCGGGCAGCCACAGCTATGTGTTTCAGGACGATCAGGCCGGCGTCTACAAGAAGATCGTGGTGAGCGAAGACAACAGCCGATTGCTCGGCGCCGTGCTGGTGGGTGACGTGGAAGATTACGGCAACCTGCTGCAGATGATGCTCAACGCCCTGCCGCTGCCGAGCCACCCGGATACCCTGATCCTGCCCGCCTACGCCGGTGCGAAGCCGACGCTGGGGGTGGATGCCCTGCCGGAAAGCGCCCAGATCTGCTCCTGCTTCGACGTCTCCAAGGGCGACATCGCCAAGGCCGTAGCCGAAGGTCACACCACGCTGGCCGCCATCAAGCAGCACACCAAGGCCGGCACCGGCTGCGGCGGCTGCGTACCGCTCATCAGTCAGGTGCTCAACGCCGAGCTGGTGAAGCAGGGCATCGAGGTCAACAACCACCTCTGCGCCCACTTCCCCCACTCCCGTCAGGAGCTGTTCCATCTGGTCAAGGTGGAGGGGATCAAGAGCTTCGACGAGCTGCTGGCCAAGCACGGTCAGGGCTATGGCTGCGAGGTGTGCAAACCGACCGTCGGCTCCATCCTCGCCTCCTGCTGGAACGAGCATGTGCTGAGCCCGCGCAATATCCCGCTGCAGGACACCAACGACATCTTCCTCGGCAACATGCAAAAGGACGGCAGCTACTCCGTCATCCCGCGTATGGCCGGTGGCGAAGTGACCCCGGAAGGGCTGCTGGCGGTGGCCGAAGTGGCCCGCGACTACAAGCTCTACACCAAGATCACCGGCGCCCAGCGCATCGGTCTGTTCGGGGCCCAGAAGGATGACCTGCCCGCCATCTGGCGCAAGCTGCTGGCGGCGGGTTTCGAGACCGGTCAGGCCTACGCCAAGGCGCTGCGCATGGCCAAGACCTGCGTCGGCAGCACCTGGTGCCGCTTCGGCGTGCAGGACAGCGTCGGCCTCGGGGTCTTCCTCGAGAACCGCTACAAGGGCATTCGCACCCCGCACAAGATGAAGTTCGGTGTCTCCGGCTGTACCCGCGAATGTGCGGAAGCGCAGGGCAAGGATGTCGGCATCATCGCCACCGACGCGGGCTGGAACCTCTATGTGGGCGGCAACGGCGGCATGAAACCGCGCCACGCCGACCTGCTGGCGTCTGACCTCGACCGCGAGACCCTCATCAAGCTGATCGACCGCTTTATGATGTTCTACGTCACCAGCGCCGACAAACTGCAGCGCACCTCGGTCTGGCTCGGCAATCTGGAAGGGGGCGTCGACTACCTGCGCGAGGTGATCGTCGACGACAAGCTGGGACTGGCCGAGACGCTGGAGCGCGATATCCAGACTCTCATCGACAGCTACGAGTGCGAATGGTCGCGCACCCTCAATGAAGAGGAGGCGCTCAAGCGCTTCAGCCACTTCATCAACAGCGATAAGCGCGACCCGGACGTTCAGTTCGTCGCCGAGCGTGACCAGCATCGACCGGCGACCCCGGCCGAGCGCATCCCCGTCTACCAGATCGAGGTGGAGACCAAATGATGAAACTTGCCTGCCAACTCAACGACATCCTGCCGGGAACCGGTGTCTGCGCACTCATTGAAGGTCGCCAGATCGCCCTGTTCCGCCCGAGCGTGGCGGCCGAGGTGTTCGCCATCGACAACCGGGATCCCTTCTTCGCCGCCAATGTGCTGTCGCGGGGCCTGATTTGCGAACACGACGGCGAGCTCTGGGTCGCCAGCCCGCTCAAGAAGCAGCGCTTTCGTCTGAGCGATGGCCACTGTTTCGACAACCCCGCCATGTCGGTTCAAAGCTACCCCGTTGAAGTGCGCGACCAGCAGGTCTGGGTCGCTGTCTAAAGACAAATTCACTCTCTTTCGGGCTGCCTGTGGGCAGCCCTTTCAAGGACTCACAAGATGTACACGGAAACCATCAACAAGTGCGCCGCCAACGCGGCCCGCATCAACCGCTTCGAGCGCAGCGACAAGCTCGGCTTCTGGCTCAGCTCCGCCATGGCGGGGGCCTATGTGGGCCTCGGCATCATCCTGATCTTCACCCTCGGCAATCTGGTGGATCCCGCCATCCGGCCGCTGGTGATGGGGGCCACCTTCGGTATCGCCCTGACGCTGGTGATCATCGCCGGCTCCGAGCTGTTTACCGGCCACACCATGTTCCTCACCTTCGGGGTGAAGACGGGCAAAATCACCATGGCCGACCTGCTGCGTATCCTACCGCAGACCTGGGCGGGCAACCTGATTGGCTCCGTCGTGGTGGCGCTCATCTACTCCTACGGCGGCAGTCTGCTGCCGGACGCGGGCAGTCTGGCCCACAAGGTGGCGCTGGCCAAGACTCAGGCCCCGGCCCTGACCCTGTTTATGAAGGGGATCCTCTGCAACTGGCTGGTCTGCCTCGCCATCTGGATGGCGCTGCGCACCGAAGGGGCCTCCCGCTTCATCGCCATCTGGTGGTGCCTGCTGGCCTTTATCGCCTCCGGCTACGAGCACTCCATCGCCAACATGACCCTGTTCGCCCTCTCTTGGTTCGGCGCCCACTCGGATGCCTACACCCTGGGCGGCATCGGCCACAACCTGCTGTGGGTGACGCTGGGCAACACCGTCTCCGGCGTTCTCTTTATGGGCCTCGGCTACTGGTATGCCACCCCGAAAGCAGAGCGCCCGGTCGCGGTACACGAGACCACCAGCACCGCCAACCAGACCCGAACCGCCTGATCCGGAGGCCCCATGGACTACTTGCCCATCTTTTGCCGACTCGACAACAAACCCGTGCTGCTAGTCGGCGGCGGCGAGGTAGCGGAGCGCAAGGCGCGCCTGCTGCTGGATGCCGGTGCCCACCTCACAGTGGTCGCGCCCGAGCTCGACCCCGAGCTGGCGGAACTGGCTGCCAACGGGAGCATCGAGTGGCTGGCCGGTGAATTTGTGCCGGAACAACTGGCGGGCAAGTGGCTGGTGGTGGCCGCAACCGATCGGCGCGAGGTGAATGCACTGGTTTACCAGAGCGCCAATCAGGCGCGGATCTTTGCCAACGTGGTGGACGACCCGAAACGCTCCAGCTTCATCATGCCGTCGATCATCGATCGCTCGCCGCTGATGGTGGCCATCTCCTCCGGCGGCAAGGCGCCTGTGCTGGCCCGGCTGCTGCGGGAAAAACTGGAAGCCCTGCTGCCGCAACATCTGGGGGCCGTGGCGGCCTTCGCCGGCAGCCTGCGGGAGCGGGTCAAGGCGCGATTCGCCAGCATGGGAGAGCGGCGCCGCTTCTGGGAGCGGCTGCTCGGGGCGGATCGGCTCGGTCAGGCGCTAGCGCGGGGGGATAGCGCCTCTGCCCACCAGCTGGCCGACAGCCTGTTTGCCGACGAAAGCCAGAGCGCTGGCGAGGTGGTGCTGGTGGGTGCCGGCCCCGGCGATCCGGGTCTGCTCACCCTGCACGCCCTGCGCCAGATGCAGCAGGCGGACGTAGTGGTTTACGACCGACTGGTCTCCGACGAGGTGATGGCGCTGGTGCGCCGGGATGCCAAGCGCATCTTCGTCGGCAAGCAGGCGGGCAACCACTGCGTGCCGCAGGAGGGGATCAACCAGCTCTTGCTGGAGGAGGCGACAAAGGGGCAACGGGTGGTGCGGCTGAAGGGGGGCGACCCCTTTATCTTCGGCCGTGGCGGCGAGGAGCTGGAGACGCTGGTCGGCAGCGGCATCGGTTTTCAGGTGGTGCCCGGCATCACCGCAGCCAGCGGCTGCGCCGCCTACGCCGGCATTCCGCTCACCCACCGCGATCACGCCCAGAGCGTGCGCTTCGTCACCGCCCACGGCAAGGGGGGCGCCCGGGATCTCGACTGGCCGCTGCTGGCCAAGGACAAGCAAACGCTAGTGTTCTACATGGGGCTATCCTCCTGCGCCACCATCCGTGAACAGCTGCTGGCCCACGGCAAGGCGAGCAGCACCCCGGTAGCGCTGATCGAGCGCGGCACCCAGCCCTGCCAGCGGGTCATTCGCGGCACCCTCGATGAGCTACCCGCACTGGCGATGGGGGTCGAGAGTCCGGCGCTGATCATGGTGGGCTCGGTGGTGACCCTGGCCGACCGGCTCGCCTGGTTTGGCGAGGCACCACAGGCTCAGCGCGCCCTCGCCTGAGGGATCCTCGGCAAACGATCATGAGGCCACCAGCAGGTGGCCTCACTTTTACCCCCCTCTTCTCCCATCGCGGTCGTAACCTGTTGTTTTAAGTCTGGTATCCTATGGGCATTGAGCCCTTGGCTACCATCTCAGGAATTCATCCCATGTCTCTTCCCATCAAGAACAGCGCCCGGCAGCGCGCGGATGACAGATCCCGCATTCTCACCCTGCTGCTACGCGATGATGCCCTCACCGACAGCCTGCTCGATCCGCAGGTGGTGCAGGATGCCGAGCAGCGCGATCAGACCAGCGAACTCACCGCGCTGGTCAACGGGTTGCCCGCCGCCGACGTCGCCGATGCGCTGGAGTCGCTGCCGCCCGATGAGCGTCATGCCCTGTGGGCGCTGGTGGAGGAGGAGAAGCGCGGCCAGATCCTGGTCGAAGCGTCGGAGACGGTGTGGGACAGCCTCATCAGCGGGATGAGCGACAAGGAGCTGCTGCACGCCCTGCACACCCTGGATATCGACGACCAGATCTATCTGGGCCAGTACCTGCCGCGCAACCTGATGGGGCGGCTGCTCACCTATATGGCCCCTGCCGAGCGGGATCGGGTGCGGGAGGTGATCCGCTACGGCAAGCACACCGTCGGCGCCATGATGGACTTCGAGATCATCACCATCCGCCCCGAGGTGACGCTCGCCACTGTGCAGCGCTATCTGCGGCTGCGCGGCAAGATCCCCGCCAACACCGACAAGCTGTTCGTCATCGACCGGCGCAACCACCTGCTGGGGGAGCTGGCCCTCACCACAGTGCTGCTGCACAAGCCCGCCACCTTGGTGAGCGACGTGATGGAGCGGGATCCGGTCACCTTCGATCCGGAGGATAACGACGAAGCAGCCGCCCGTACCTTCGAGCGGGATGACCTGCTCTCCGCCGCCGTAGTGGATGGCAAGGGCAAGCTGATGGGCCGCCTCACCGTCGAAGAGGTGGTGGATCTGGTTTATGAGGAGAGTGACACCGACCTGCGCCGGATGGGGGGTATCAGCGAGGATGAAGACGTGTTCGCCCCTGTCTCCAAGGCGGTCAAGACCCGCTGGGCCTGGCTGGCGCTGAACCTCTGCACCGCCTTTGTCGCCTCGCGGGTGATCGGCATGTTCGAGCACACCATCTCCCAGCTGGTGGCGCTGGCGGCCCTGATGCCTATCGTCGCCGGGATCGGCGGCAACACCGGCAACCAGACCATCACCATGATAGTGCGGGCGCTGGCGCTGCAGCACATTCAGGCGGGCAACCTCTCCTTCCTGCTGCTGCGGGAACTCGGGGTCGCCTTTATCAACGGGCTGGTGTGGGGTGGCACCATGGGGCTTGCCACCTATCTGCTCTATCAGGATGCGGCGCTCGGCGCGGTGATGACCCTGGCCATGATGCTCAACCTGCTGGTGGCCGCACTGATGGGGGTCATCATCCCCATGACCATGACCCGCCTCGGCCGCGACCCGGCAGTGGGGGCCAGCGTGATGATCACCGCCATCACCGACACCGGCGGCTTCTTTATCTTCCTCGGGCTGGCGACCATTTTCCTGCTGTAACCAGCCACTCAATCCATAAAAAACAGGCCCACCGAAGTGGGCCTGCTGTTATCTGTGTGATCGGGAATATCGCGATAAAGGGCGCTACTCCCGCTCCTTCACATAAGGTGTACCAAGTGCCTTGGGGGCCACCGCACGGCCGATAAAGCCGGCCAGCAGGAACACGGTCAGGATGTAGGGCAGTGCCTCGATGGCCTGCACCGGAATGGCGAAGCCACCGATGCTGACCCCTTGCAGCCGGATGGCAACCGCATCGAGGAAGCCGAACAGCAGACAGGCGGCCATGGCATTCCAGGGGCGCCACTTGCCGAACACCAGCGCCGCCAGCGCCATAAAGCCCTTGCCCGCACTCATGTTGGGGATGAACTGGGCCGTCTGGGCCACCGCCAGATAGGTGCCACCGATACCGGCCAGCAGGCCGCCGATGATGAGCGCGGTGTAGCGCATCCGCACCACAGAGATACCGGCGGTATCGACCGCTGCGGGCGCCTCGCCCACCGCTCGCAGACGCAGGCCGAAGCGGGTACGGAACATCACCCACCAGGCCAGCGGTACGCAGGCAAACGCCACGTACTCCAGCAGGGAGTGGCCGCTCAACAGCTCGCTGTAGAGCTGGCCGATCACCGGCACATCCCACAGCTCCTTGGCATAGGGCAGATCGATGGGGGCGAAACGGGCATCACCGGACAGTGCCGGGGTCTGGCCCCCCTGATCGAACCAGTAACGGCCCAGGGTCACGGTCAGACCGGCCGCCAGAATGTTGATGGCCATGCCGCTCACCACCTGATCACCGCGGTGGGTGATGGTGGCAAAGCCGTGCATCAGGGCGAACAGGATGGAGACACCCACCCCGGCACCCAGACCTACCCAGGCAGAACCGGAGACCGCCGCCGCCGCACCACTGGCGAACGCCGCCGCCAGCAGTTTGCCTTCCAGCGCGATGTTGACCACCCCGGAGCGCTCGCAGAACATGCCAGCCATGGCCGCCAGAATGAGCGGCGGCGCGGTACGGATGGTCGCATCCAGCATCAGGATCAGAATTTCAAACATGATCAGACTCCTTTAGCTTGCGCGGCTGAGCGGTTGGCAAACGCCAGATAGAGCTGCTCGATGCGCGGACGCATCATGTGCTCAAGGGCGCCACAGAACAGGATCACCAGACCCTGCAACACCACTACGATGTTGCGGTCGACACCGAACTCGAAGCTGAGCTCGGCGCCCCCCTGATAGAGGAAACCGAACAGCAGGCTGGCGATGATGACGCCGACCGGATGGTTGCGCCCCATCAGCGCCACCGCGATACCGGTGAAGCCGAACCCTTCCACGAAGTTGAGCTTGATCTGGTGCAGTTCACCCTGCAGCACGTTGAGGGCGAAGAAACCCGACAGCATGCCGGAGATGACCATCGCCAGGATCACCACCTTGGGATAGGAGATACCGGCGTAGGCGGAGGCGCTTTGGCTGGCCCCGACCGAGCGGATCTCGTAACCCCAGCGGGTGTGCCAGATAAAGACCCACACCAGCGCCGCACAGATCAGCGCCCAGAAGAAGCTGATGTTGAGCGGGCTGTTGGGGATATCCATCCCGAACAGGCTCGCCATCCCGCTCATCTTGGGCAGCCAGCTTGCTTCGGCAAACACCTTGCTCTCGGTCGCCATCGAGCCGGGTGGCTTGAACACCTCCACCAGCAGGTAGGCCATCAGCGAGGCGGCAATGAAGTTGAACATGATGGTGGTGATGACGATATGGCTGCCGCGCTTGGCTTGCAGCCAGGCCGGAATAAAGGCCCAGGCCGCACCGAACAGACCACCGGCAATGATGGATAGCGGCAACAGCAGGGCAAACGGCAGCACATCGCCGAGCATCAGACAGACCAGGCCGACACCGAGACCGCCGATATAGGCCTGACCTTCACCACCGATATTGAACAGACCGGCGTGGAAGGCGACCGCCACCGACAGACCGGTAAAGATAAAGCCGGTTGCGTAGTAGAGGGTGAAACCGACCCCTTCACCGGTGCCGAACGCGCCGTACCACATGATCTTGGCGGCATCGACCGGGTTGATGTCGAGGTAGTAGAACAGGATGGCCGACACCAGGAAGGCCAGCAGGATGTTGACCGCAGACAAGACGCCTACGGAGACCCAGGCAGGAATACGTACTTGGCTCATCAGTGGGCCTCCTTGGCTACTTCATCGGGAACGATATTCGCCATCATCAGACCAATGGTGCGCTCATCCGCCTTGGCACCATCCAGCTCGCCGACGATGCGACCATCGGCAATGACCAGAATGCGATCTGCGAGGCTCATGATCTCGTCCAGCTCCACCGAGACCAGCAGCACCGCCTTGCCCTTGTCGCGCATGGCGATGATCTGCTGGTGGATATATTCGATGGCGCCGATGTCGACCCCGCGGGTCGGCTGGCCGATCAACAGCACATCCGGGTCCTGCTCAACTTCACGGGCGATCACCAGCTTCTGCTGGTTGCCACCGGAGAAGTTGGCGGTCTTGTGATCGGGATGGGGCGGGCGCACGTCCCACTTCTCCATCTTGGCCTGGCAATCCTGCTGGATCGCCTCCTTGTTCTGCAGCCACCCCTTGTTGTATTGCGGGCGACGGTGATAACCGAGAATGAAGGCCTCTTTCGCCTCGAAGCGGTTGATCAGCCCCATCTTGTGGCGATCTTCCGGCACATGGCCGAGGCCGTAGTTGCGCACCAGCTCGGGATCAGCCGGGTGCTCCGCGCTCACCTTGTGCACGCCGCTGCGGCTGCTGATGGTGAAGCTGCCCTTGCTCGGCTTGAGAATACCGCCAAGCAGGCTGAGCAGTTCGGACTGACCGTTGCCGGAGACCCCGGCGATGCCGACCACCTCACCGGCCCGCACCTCGAAGCTGACCGATTTGACCCGCTCCACCTTGCTGGCGTCGACGTAGCTGAGCCCTTCGATCTTCAGCTTGGCTTCACCGGGCTGGGTTGGCCCCTTGTCGACTTTGAGGCGCACCTTGCGGCCCACCATCAGTTCGGCCAGCTGCTCCTTGTCGGTATCCTTGGTGGCGACATGTGCCACCATCTCGCCACGGCGCATGATGGAGACCTGATCGGTAATAGCCAGGATCTCCCGCAGCTTGTGGGTGATAAGGATGATGGTTGCCCCCTGATCCCGCAGCTTTTTCAGCACCTCGAACAGGTGATCCGCCTCTTGCGGGGTCAGTACCCCGGTCGGCTCGTCGAGGATCAGGATGCGGGCGCCGCGATAGAGCGCCTTGAGAATTTCGACCCGCTGTTGCAAGCCAACCGGCAGATCTTCGACCTTTTCGTGCAGCGGCACGTCGAGGCCATAATCCCGCGCCAGTTCGCCCAGCAGCTTTTCGGCTGACGCCACGCTCTGCTGAAGGTGCCAGCCGTTCTCAGCGCCGAGGATGACGTTTTCCAATACGGTGAAGTTATTGACCAGCATGAAGTGCTGGTGAACCATGCCCACCCCTGCGGCAATCGCATCTTGTGAGCCATGGGGTTTGAAAGGATTCCCGTCGATCAGCATCTCGCCTTTGTCGGCATGGTAGAAACCATAAATGATGCTCATCAGGGTGGACTTACCGGCGCCATTTTCGCCGACAATGCCGTGGATACTGCCTTTGCGAACCTTAAGGTCGATCAGCTTGTTGGCGTACACTTCGCCGAACCGCTTATCGATACCTCTTAATTCGATGGCATAGCGATCTGTCTGGTCCATGATGCAGCCCTGCGTTTCATGAAATAAGACTAAAAACCGGCCCGTGCGGGCCGGTGGTGCGTTGAGAGTCGTAGCAGCTATCTAATTAGTATTTGCAGGTGTTATCGCTCATGTAGTCATGAACCTTGACCTTGCCAGCGATGATTTCAGCCTTGATGGCATCCACCTTGGCTTTCATTTCCGGGGTGATCAGCTTCTCGTTGTCCTTGTCGAGTGCCCAATCCACACCACCTTCGGCCAGACCCAGGTTCTTGATACCCGGCTTCCACTCGCCTTTGGCCGCGTCATCCCAGGTCTGGTAAGCTGCCAGACCCACAGACTTGACCATGGAGGTCAGCATAGTGCCCGGTTGCAGGTGGTTCTGGTTGGAGTCCACACCGATGGCGAACTTGCCGCTGTCCTTGGCTGCCTGATAGACACCGATACCGGTACCGCCAGCTGCGGCGTAAACCACGTCAGCGCCCTTGGCGAACTGGGACTTGGCCAGCTCGGCACCTTTGGCCGGGTCAGCAAACGCGGCCGGGGTAGAGCCCGCCATGTTCTGGAACACTTCGATCTTCGGATTGACGAACTTGGCACCCTGCTCGTAACCGCACTGGAATTTGCGGATCAGCGGGATATCCATGCCGCCCACGAAGCCGACCTTGCCGCTCTTGGAAGCGATGGCAGCCAGCGCGCCCACCAGGAAGGAACCTTCATGCTCCTTGAAGATGACGGACTGGACGTTCGGCTTGTCGACCACCATGTCGATGATGGTGAACTGGGTTTTCGGGAACTCGGTCGCCACTTTTTCTACGGCAGAGCCCATGTTGAAACCGACCGCCACGATCGGGCCGTTGCCACGGCTGGCCAGACGACGCAGACCCTGCTCGCGCTGGGCTTCGTTCTGGGGTTCAAACTCTTTGACCTTGACGCCCTTGTCCTTGTTGTAGAGCTCGACGCCGTTACGGAACACGGCTTCGTTGAATGATTTGTCATACTTGCCCGCGGTGTCATAAATGACGGCTGGCTCGGAAGCAGCCTGAGCAGAGAGAGCAGCGAGAGTGAGGGAGGCCACGGTGGCCAGCTTGAGCACTTTAGTCACGATCGTATCCTTGATTGTTATTAAGTGAGGGAACTTGCTTGCCTGTCAGAGCAGGCTATCTAGCACGCAGGCTTACTCTAAGTCAGCCCCGATGCGGGTCAAGCAAATGATAAGGGAAAAACGTTTGCGTTAACGGTTTGAATTCTAAGCAAATAACCTTATAAGCAGTTGTTTTTTAGCTACTTTTCAGTTTTTTATGCTAACAACCAAAAGACCCAAACGACATTTCTCTTATTGTTCAGCAAGTTACTGTAAACCGTTTTCCCCTGTTATTCATCCAGCCCCCCGGCAAGCCCGTGATCCGGCTCGCAAAATCCCCACAAACCGCGCGAGCAAGGATTGGCTACAGCTGGAGACCTCCCCGTCCCGTTCTCTCTGCGCCAGCCAAAAATGGCCACATCGGCGCCCCTGCAAGCGCCCATCTCGCCCCTCCCCCCGAGTTTGGATTTGGTCTGACGGGGGGATGGCCGTATAATCCTCGCCTGTATAAATAAACAGGAGTGGTGATGGACGTTTCAACCCTGCTCGACGGGCTCAACGACAAGCAAAGAGATGCCGTTGCGGCGCCCCGCAGCAACCTGCTGGTGCTGGCCGGTGCCGGTTCGGGCAAGACCCGGGTGCTGGTGCACCGTATCGCCTGGCTGATGCAGGTGGAACGCTGTTCACCCTTCTCCATCATCGCGGTCACCTTTACCAACAAGGCGGCGGCCGAGATGCGTGGCCGGGTCGAGAAGGTGATCGGCGACGGCGTGCGCGGCATGTGGATCGGCACCTTCCACGGTATCGCCCACCGCCTGCTGCGGGCCCACCATCTGGATGCGGGCTTGCCGCAGGATTTCCAGATCCTCGACTCCGACGACCAGTACCGGCTGATCCGCCGGGTGCTCAAGGCGCTCAACCTCGACGAGAAGCACTGGGCCCCGCGCGCCGTGATGGGCTACATCAACGGCAAGAAGGATGAGGGCTTGCGCCCCGGCGACATCGATCTTTACGGCGACCCCGTCACCCGCACCTATCAGCAGATCTACAAGACCTATCAGGAGACCTGCGATCGCTCCGGACTGGTGGATTTTGCCGAGCTGCTGCTGCGCGCCCACGAGCTGTGGCTCAACAAGCCGCACATCCTCGAGCACTACCGCGACCGCTTCCAGAACATCCTGGTGGACGAGTTTCAGGATACCAACGGCATCCAGTACGCCTGGCTGCGGATGCTGGCGGGCAACAGCGGCAAGGTGATGATCGTCGGCGATGATGACCAGTCCATCTACGGCTGGCGCGGTGCCAAAATCGAGAACATCCAGCGCTTCCTGACCGACTATCAGGGGGCCGAGACCATCCGTCTCGAGCAGAACTACCGCTCCACCGCCAATATCCTCAAAGCGGCCAACAGCGTCATCGCCAACAACGCCGAGCGCCTTGGCAAGGAGCTGTGGACCGAAGGTGCCGAGGGCGAGCCGATCTCGCTCTACGCCGCCTTCAACGAGGTGGACGAAGCGCGCTTCGTGGTCGGCCGTCTCAAGGATTGGAAGGAAAAGGGCGGCCTCTTGGCCGACTGTGCCATCCTCTATCGCTCCAACGCCCAGTCCCGGGTACTGGAAGAGGCGCTGATGCAGGACGCCATGCCCTACCGCATCTACGGCGGCCTGCGCTTCTTCGAACGGCAGGAAATCAAAGACGCCATGGCCTACCTGCGGCTTATCAACAACCGCGGCGACGACGCCAGCTTCGAGCGGGTGGTCAACACCCCGACCCGCGGCATCGGCGATCGCACCCTCGAGATCCTGCGCGGCAACGCCCGCGATCAGGGGCTCAACCTGTGGCAATCGGCCAAGGCGCTGCTCAACGACAAGGTGCTGACCGGTCGCGCCGGCAACGCGGTGCGCGGCTTTGTCGAACTGATCGACGCGCTGGAGGAGCAGGTGTCCATGCTGCCGCTGCACCAGCAGGCGGATATCGCCATCCAGAACTCCGGCCTCAAGGCGATGTATCTGGCGGAAAAAGGCGAGAAATCCCAGGCGCGGGTAGAGAACCTGGACGAACTGGTCACCGCCTGCCGCCAGTACCAGCGCCCGGACGAGCTGGAAGATATGAGCGATCTCTCCGCCTTCCTCGCCCACGCGGCGCTGGAATCCGGCGAGAATCAGGCGGATGAATATGCCGATGCGGTGCAACTGATGACCTTGCATAGCGCCAAGGGCTTGGAGTTCCCGCTGGTGCTGCTGGTCGGCGTCGAAGAAGGCATGTTCCCCAGCCAGCAATCCACCGAGGAGTCGGGCCGGCTGGAAGAGGAGCGCCGCCTCTGTTATGTCGGCATGACCCGCGCCATGGAGAAGCTCTACATCTGTTATGCCGAGAGCCGCCGCATCTATGGCCGCGAGATGTTCCACAAGCCGAGCCGCTTTATCCGCGAGATGCCCGCCGAATGTCTGGAAGAGATCCGGCTGCGCACTCAGGTCAGCCGCCCCACCCAGTACGGCCGCTTTAGCCAGAACGAGGCGCAGCAAAGCTTTGACGCCAGCGGCATCAAGCTCGGCCAGCGGGTGCTCCATCCAAAATTCGGCGAAGGGGTGGTACTCAACTTCGAAGGGGTCGGCCAGCAGAGCCGGGTGCAGATCCAGTTCGACGACGTTGGCGCCAAGTGGCTGGTGACGGCCTATGCCAGATTGGAAGCGCTCTGATTTTTCCCGTCTTTTGATACAACCAACCCGGCTTAGGCCGGGTTGGTTGTATCATTTATTGAGATGGCTTCATAACTCGCTCATTCGAATACGCTTCGCGATTTACCCAACCCAATGCCCACATCAGAGTAAGATAATGACTGGGACCCCATCCTAAGATACGTTCACAACGGTGCTGAACTGAATAAGGCAGTACAATACAAAGAGGCAGACCAAAAGGAGATCAAAGCAATAACCATACCCCTTCCACAGAATATCAATGATAAACTTAAACATCAATTTAATATATATCAGAAATGGCCTACACTAATTCACCATTTGGTTCGATTGCCACATTAAAATTATATTTCACTTACTTCCTCCATACTATTTATCTTAGGTGAATATCGTGAGCTATTTATTAAGCCATCGATGCCAATATATATAGGTGAGTCTAATAATGTAAGTAGATTATGTTCTACTAAGTTAGTGACTATCGGATATAACTCCCATACCGGAACACCACAAAGGTCTGCTATATCAATTAATGATCGCATCCCATCCGACCAAGTAAGCAAATCCATCATTACCTTTACTTCCTGACCACTTGATTTGGTTGATAACGTTGGATAAAGTCCTCGCCTTCCTAACTGTGGTTCACAATAAACGTTAACCTTTGGGTAGGTGAAATTTTCAATAGCTTCAATAGCTTTCATTAACGCATTATAGCCACCAGCCAATCCTTCGGGTGTAACCACATGTTCAAGATCATCAAGAGAGGTGTGGTATTCAGCATACTCACCATATTTTGTTCTCATAATTGATGCTATCGGTAAATCAACACCTGGCGCACAATATTGACGTTCATCACTACCTCTATCGGCCCAATTATAACGCTTGAAATTTTCATCTATATTCTTTAAGACATGTAATGCAATAATATCACTAATTGTTTTTCCATTTCTTGAGGGAAGATAAGAATAGCATCTATTATCTCCGACACAGGAGATGTTAAATCCAGCAAAAACGTTAGATTTTAAAGTTATGATATTTTTGCTTAAATATGTTATTGACCCAATGGTTTCTGGTATAAAAACAAATCTATATGTATACTTGTTGTTTTTCCTTTCACTCAACCACTTGGCCAGATATGCCGTGACAGAAATCCCAGACAGTTCATTATTTGCCATAGATGGGTGACAAATGTAGGTTGAAATAAAAACCTCTTTATCTGACTGCCCTCTAATTAATAGCTCACCATAAGTCAACCAACCATTAAATAGCTCAGAGTCTATAACAACATGGTACTCTCCTTCCTCTAACTGCATTCTGTCATTTTGTGAAATACAGAAACCCCACCTCTTTTTGTAATATGATGTGATATATGGTATTGCATTAGGCTGATCAGGGAGAGAATATAGGAATTTATTTAACTCCGATAAATCCATTCGTTTATTAACCGGAATACTATACCCCACTAAATGGAGATTATTTTCACGAAAATCACATATTTTCTTACCACTTGGTGTAATGATATAAGCCTCACGGACATGCCATTCTTCGGGGATCGTCCAATCGAAGACTCGCTCCCCCGATGCCACTTCGCGAATTCAACTTCGAAGTGCGACACTCGCCTATGCCGCCTGACGGTACTCTTCGAATACCTTGACAGGCTGCCTGAATCCGAGACATTTCCGAGGTCGTAGGTTGAGCCACTGCTCCGCTCTCCTGACATCCTCGTCCGTGACCTCTCTCAGGTCTGTTCCCTTTGGGATAAACTGCCTCAACAGCCCATTGCTGTTCTCGTTCAGACCGCGCTCCCACGAAGAGTAAGGGTGCGCAAAGTAAGTCTCGGCACCCAGCGCTTCCTCTATCGCCTTGTGTTCGGCAAACTCGCCGCCGTTGTCAAAGGTGATGGTATGCACCTGCTCGATGTAGGGCGTTAACATCTCGATTATCGCATCCCGCACCACCCCAGCCTGTTTGCTCGCGACCCGCTTGACCAGATAGAGCCGGCTCTTGCGCTCCACCAGGGTGACCAGTGCACCTGTGCCTTGCTTGCCCAGCACCGTGTCCGCCTCCCAATCACCGAGCCGCTCCCGGCTATCGACGATAGCCGGCCGTTCATCAATAGAGCGGGCTTCCTTGATGGGAGAACGCAGGCTGCTCGCCCCCTTGCGGTAGCGCTTGTGGCCCTGGCGCAGATGGCGGTACAACTGGCCACCCCGGGCTTTGTCGGCGGCCACATGGCGGTATATCCACTCGTGACTCACCATGAGGCCTATCTGCTTGCCCACCGCGCTTATCTGCTCCGGGCTCCACCACCAGGCGAGTGTCAGCTCGACAAACTGGATGACATCGGCAGATAGCCGAGATTTGGCCGCACTGGCCCGTCGGTGGGTGGCGTGCTGATGCGCATTGTCTGGCTGGTAGCCCTGCGGCCCGGCGTTACGACGCAGCTCCCGGTAGAGGGTGGAGCGATGAACGCCAATGGCGCGTGCGGTGGCAAGGATGGACATCCCCTGTGCGCGAAGCACCGATAACTGGTATCGTTGCCCCTCGGTCAACTGCTGATAGCTCATGGTGATACTGCTTTTACTTTGGCGAGCAGAAGGGTACCACCAATCAGCAGTTGGCCACCTCTCGCCATTCATCCATGAGTGTCGCACTTATTATCTGAATTCCCGCTTCATGTATCCTAAGATCGGGGATTATATTAGTTAATTCTTTAAGAGTGTCCCTCACACCATCACCAGTAATACTCCTATTAAAATGCCACAGCGACTTGGCAAGAGCATGAATACAATTACCTATCATTACTACCGCTCCTCTATAGAGAATAAGTGGCCACGAGCTTTACCATCGTCTATGAGCTTACTTATATAGTTAAACATATCCGCAGCATTTATTGTTCTTAAGCCACTACCATGCCTGGGCCTGAATCCCTTATAAAGCCCTACAGACCATAGCAACTCCCCAGCTGGATTCACATTTGTTACA
The DNA here is from genome assembly GCF_051920345.1 of Aeromonas sp. 102P. Taxonomy (NCBI): domain Bacteria; kingdom Pseudomonadati; phylum Pseudomonadota; class Gammaproteobacteria; order Aeromonadales; family Aeromonadaceae; genus Aeromonas; species Aeromonas sp. 102P. Next base: position 444,647 of record NZ_JBQBCZ010000001.1, read on the forward strand.
ACCCCACGCTCGATATCTCGCACATATAATTTATATTTTTTTCTTGTTGTTTCACCTTGAATGTTCGTGTAGTCTCCAGAAAATTCTTTGAAATATCGATAACTAACCATTTTCACTTCTTCAATATGATGATAAAACGTCATACTGTACTGATCTTCCAAATCTAAAGATGCTATTTTACCACCCATATGCTTTAAAATTCCAAATGGAGAGTCTTCAGCATAACCACTTTCATTATCAACGTTATAAAACAATTTTTGATACTTACCAATAACTGCAAATGAATAAATTGGATGTCCTGTTCTTATGGCATCTTTATGCTTTCGAGCAACCTCAGTCAATGCTCCCATTTGCGATGGGGTAGTCCTAATATCAAATGGCATGCCTTTTGTAAAATCAAAGTTAAATAATGGCAGCAGCAATGTCCCTTGCTGTCCCAGCACATCCAATAGACTATCTAAAATATCGCTAGGAGAAATTGATGAACCATTTCTTTTGTATTCAAGAAGTGTTCTTTTAATATTGCTATGAATAAGAACTGTATCTCCTGGTACGATTCCAGATTGAAGCCACCTCTGTTTGAGAGAGCTGACATGAAATATATTATTACTCATCTACATTTCCTTTATTCTGACAAAAATTCATCCCAAAACCCCATCAGATATTTATTTTTTAAGACCAGCAAAGCTGGGACACCCCTTAACCATCCCCTCATATGAGCGAGGCGTGGCGCGGCTTCTGAGGTATGATCGCCATCCTTGACCAGCTAATACCCAACAGACTATCCCCATGTTTAACCACGAACTAATCCTCAACCACATCGACGATATATTTGGACAGGACATGCATGCTAAGCGTGTTCTTTCCCTCGCCAATGCTACCCTCGGGGTTATCGAGTCAGGTTCACTGGCCATCCACGCCATCGGTAGTGGCCTCTCCTTGGCCAACGGTCTCGAACGTAAACATGCGGTTAAACAGGTGGATCGCCTGCTCACTAACACCAAGCTCAATGTCTGGAGCCTCTTTGACGATTGGGTGCCCTATATGGTCGGTGAACGTACCGAGATCGTAGTCTCCATGGACTGGACCGAATTCGATGCCGATGATCACAGTACCTTGGTTATCAGCCTGCAAACCAACCACGGTCGCAGTACTCCGCTGCTGTGGAAAACCCATCGGAAATCGTTGCTCAAAGGGCAACGCAATGCCCATGAGAAAGAGCTGCTCACCAAGCTCAAGCAGACGTTGCCAGAGGGTATCTTCGTGACGGTAGTAGCTGACCGCGGCTTTGGTTACATGGAGCTGTTCGAACGCCTGGAGCAAGAGCTAGGCTTTGCTTATCTCATTAGATTTAAAGGAAATGTTTTGGTTGGTTACCCTGGTGTAGAGCAGGTTCCAGCTCGGGACTGGCTAACGCCGACCGGGCGCACCCGAACCCTCAAAGCGGTGGAGCTAACTGGGCAGCGACAGCCTGTCGAACGGGTCTATTGTTGTCATAAGAGTGGCATGAAAGACGCGTGGTTTCTGGCCAGTAACCGGACCGACCTGAGCGCCGCCAAGGCGTTGCAACTATACGGCCAGCGCTGGGGTATCGAGACCAGTTTTCGTGATATCAAAGATTACAAATTCGGCATGGGTATGGGAGATGTGCACATCAGTAATCCGGTCCGGCGCGACCGACTGTTTTTATTCAGTGCCCTGGCCATCGTCTTGCTGACGCTGCTGGGTAAGGCTGGAGACAGTGTCGGTCTAGAGAGAACGATCAAGGTCAATACCAGCAAGAGCCGAACCTATTCGTTCTTTCGGCAAGGGGTCATCTATTACCAGTTGCTACCTAAAATGAAAGAAGCCAATGCGGTCTTGTTGATGGATAAATTTATCTACTACCTGAAGCAACACCGCTTATATACCCGCACACTTGGAATTATTTGAGTCTCTAAAAATGAGGGGATCTCTGAGGGGACACCCACCTTTCTGACTGAGGCGTAGCTGATAACGCTACGCCCTGTTTATTCGGCGCAGGTACCTGATTACTTAACCAACTTGCTCTCCATCACCCCTTGCTTGCCCTCCTCTTCGCTGACCTGACTCAGCTTGGAGCGGGCCATGGATTTGACCCCATAGATCCAGACACTTTTTCCCGCTTAGGGTTGTGATACCCGACTGCGCAGAAATTCCCGAGGTGAACGGTATCCCAAGGCGCTGTGCGGGTGGTGTTCGTTATAATGCTCAAACGCGATGGCCAAGTTGCCTACCGCTGTTCGGCTATCTGGTTTCGGCATCATCTCGATATAGTCTCGCTTCATCGTCTTGACGAAGCTCTCCGCTATACCGTTGCTCTGTGGGCTTCTCACCGCAGTCGTTCTGGGCTCCAACCCGATTTCTCGTGCAAACGCGCGGGTCTCATGGGCGCGATACGCCGAGCCATTATCAGTCAGCCACTCCACCGGTGATGCCGGCAACGCATCCCCGAAGCGTCGTTCGACAGACCTCAGCATGACATCTTGCACTGTGTCACTGTCGTAACCCCCGGTACTGGCAGCCCAGTCCAAGGTTTCCCTGTCACAGCAGTCCATGGCGAACGTGACTCGTAGTTTTTCACCGTTATCGCAGCGAAACTCGAAGCCATCTGAGCACCAACGTCGATTGCTCTCTTTGACGGCAACACGCCCCTTATGTGCCTGCTGGGCCAATGGTGCCGCCGGTTTTCTTTCCAGCAGCAGGCCATGATCGCGCATAACGCGATATACCCGTTTGGCGTTTACCACAGGCTGTCGTGTTGCCTCTGACTGACGCCGTAACAGCGCCCAGACTCGGCGATACCCATAGGAGGGAAGCTCAGCCATCGCTTCCATGATCCGGCCAAGTAAGGCAGCATCATCATGCTGGCGATGATGACGACCATCTTGCCAACCTGGTTTTCGATGAACACGAACGGATAGCTGCGCACGCGATACATTAAGGGCCTGGCTCACAGCACTTAATCGTCGTCCCCCGGCAACAAGGGCGCATGCGCAATCCATTTTTTTGCTCGACCATACTCCACGGCTTCTTTGAGGATCTCGTTCTCCATGGTCTTCTTCCCGAGCAGACGCTGGAGCTCTCGGATCTGCTTGATGGCAGCAGCCAACTCGGAGGCTGGAACAACATCCTCACCGGCGGTGATCGCCGTGAGAGACCCTTCCTGGAATTGCTTACGCCATTTGAAAAGCTGGTTGGCGTTGACGTCGTGCAAGCGAGCGACATGAGAGACGGTCATTCCGGGCTCAAAGGTCTGCTGCACGATGGAGATCTTTTCCTGCGGAGTCCGGCGTCGACGGCGCTCAGCCCCTGTTAACACTTCGACCATCTTCTCGTTGCGACTAGTACTGAACATAGTTCCAAGACTACCTCTTAAGTTAAGAGGGGCGAAGTGTCTGGATCTTCAAGGGGCCAATCTAGGCCATCAGCAGGCCCATCTTGACCTCCTGCCAGACATAGTAGTTTTTACCCGCCTCGGTGCTGAGGGTCAGGGTGGCATCGTTCTCCGACTTGGAGGTGATGGTGTGGCTGCCCGGTGTCACCTGCTTGAGGATGTAGGTGTGGGCCACGGTATCGCCGACAGCCACGCCATCCACCAGCAGCGGCATTTTGACGGCCGCACCGAAGGTCTCATTGCGATAGATATAGAGGTTGGCCGCATCCTTGGGCGCCACAAACTGCTTGGCCTGCGCATCTGCGGTGGCATCGGCCATGGGTACGGAAGCACAACCGGAAAGCAGCGCCGCCGATAGCAAGGCGGCACCCATCATTATTTGCCTGAACATAGTCGTTATTTTTTAGTGGGTTAACGGGATTTAAAGGTTCGCATGAGCCTGCGCTGGCTGACAATCGCTCAAATCGGTCGGGGTGTGACCCGGTTCAATTTTCCAGCATTTTACTGCCTCTTCCTGCCACAGCCATCTCTATCGCCAAATCGGCTACTGCCCTCAAACCTGACTGGCAGCACAAGCAGAAGACATTGATTTATCTTGTCTTTCAGCCGTATTCATCTGGCGGGTTGGACTGGTTTTTAATGACGCGCTCATCCGAATATGTTTCGATGTTCACCCCAACACCTCTCTGTAAGCAGAGCAATATCTGCACATCGACGACATCGCCAAGGATTATCAGTGCCTACTGGATTTATGAATCACACCCAAGCAAGCCGACTGGCGATAAGAACCCGTGCATCACTAAGCAGGATCAATTGGCCGCTCTACTTGGCGCTTTTGATCACAGCCGCTTTGCCGACCATCTATACCACCACGCGAATCTTCTACCTCGGCGATCTCCCGACAGAGTGGGGAGTCAACATTGCAAGCCAGCTGGCCTGGGTCAATCTGGGGCTGGAGGTTGTGCAGGAGGCGCTGATTCTGCCGTTGTTCTATCTCTTGGGAAAAACACTCCATGAGCGTGACGCCACACTGAACAAGCTCAAAACAGGTCTCATTGTCACCGTCGGGATCTATTCCCTCTTTACGGGTCTCATTGCTCTCTTCGCTATGCCACTGGTGCAGGCTATGGCTCAAAGCCCGGAGCAAGTTGCGGCCACCGTGGACTATATACGTCTCGAAATGATTGGCACGACTCTCTTCAATGCGGTTCGCTTCCTGACCATATTCTTCGTCCTGCAAGATTGGCGCCGCGCCATATATACCGTTCTTGCCATCCAGCTTCTGGTCAGTGTCACCCTTGATACACTCCTGCTCAGCCAGTTTGAATTTAGCTTCCGGCTAGGGGTCAACGGCATCGCGTATAGCAACATAGTGGCAAGCATCTGCACCCTCGTTTATGCACTCGGGGTTGTCAGGCAGAGATACCGGCTCACCTCTGCTGACCTGTATGTGCAAGCCGAATTCGGATGGATGCGGGAGTGGTTCCGAGTTGGCAAATGGAGCGGCGTGGACTCATTGATACGGAATGCTTTCTTCCTCATTTTCATCATCAGAATGATCAATGTTGTCGAAGAACAAGGGACATTCTGGGTTGCCAACAGCTTTATATGGGGATGGTTACTGCTTCCGTTTTTACCGATGGCAGATCTCATAAAGCAAGATGTGTCACAAGGAGACAAGCTCCCGCATTGGGACAAAATGCTTGGCTATTTCACCACCTGCGTCCTCATTGCAATTGCATGGATACTCCTCTCACCGGGTTATGAATGGTTCATCAGAAACATCCTCAACACAGCGATCACCCAGCATCTTCACCTGATCCTGCTTTCACTACCGTTTTACATGCTGTTCATGTTCAACACCTGCATGGATAGCGTCCTGTATGGCCGGGGACAAACCCGTTATTTGGCCATTCAATCGGTGATCACCAACGTCACCGTCTATGGCACCGCCTATGTGTGCTACCTGCAAGGCTGGTTGACGCCATCACTCGATGGCATAGCGATTCTCTTTGGGTGTGGTATTGCGGTGGACACGCTGGTGACCGGATGGCTCTACAGCCGGCACCTCCGACAAGAAAATTACGCAGTCTAGGTCATGTATGTTGCTAAAGCAGATGACATCTCCCTGACGACTCAAACCGGCTTGAAACAAAAAGATGGGTATCCCAATGAAAGTACCGCCAGCCAAGGCGTCATGTTGCCCCACCACAGATGAGAGTCATTAATGTCTAAGTTAATACCGACACTGCGCCGGATGGGGTTGTGGTTGTTACGAAAAACGGCGCTGGCGCTGCTGACCAGCCTGCTGTTTATGATTTCGTTCACCCTGTTTCAATACGTATCGTGGTGGCCCGCACTGACCGAGGATACTTCCCTCCAATGGGGCGGCTTCTCCTCCAGTCATACCTTGGCTGAGCTGATCCCGGCCATGCTAGAATTCAGCGCCGTGCTCGCCTGTGTTTACTTACCCCTGTTTTTGCTGATAGCCCGCCCGCTGTTGTTGCCGCTCTTTGCCGGACTCTGGCTGTGGCAAACCTATGACCTCGCCTTTATGACGGCGACCGCCTCGACCTGGCAGCCTCACGAGATCATCTGGACTTTTATCCTGCCCCATACCCACTGGTTGCTGCTAACCCTGCTGCCGCCTCTGCTGCTGATCCGCCATCTGGACAACCAACTATTTGCCACAACGCCAACAGCACACTCGGAGATGAGCCCTCTTGCAGACAAACCGTAATCGAGGGAATCGTCCGATTACGCTTCGCTAATCGAACCTACACGACGACTCAAAGCGGCTTGAAGCGGTGCAATTGAAGGGCAGGTAAACAGAGAGGGGAGATCAGAAACCCGGCCGCCAGACGGGGCGCGGTGGCCGGGTGAATTGTAAAGAGTAGGGTGACAGGGAAAGGGATCAGCCTAGTCTAATCAACTCGATGGGGGCGTAACGCTCTCCGGAGTTTGCCAGCAGCACGCACTTCTCATGCTCCGCCTGATAGGGGGTCATGTTGTCGGTATGGGCCTCTTTCAGAAAATCGACTGCGCCAGTGGCGGTAATCATCACGCGCTGACCCAGGTTCAGCACATTGCGGTTACGGTCATAGATCTTCATTTCATTCTCCTTTTCTTGTGTCCTGGCGGATGCGCAGGCGTCTGTCCAGGACAACGGCATTCAGCCTACGCCCCTGAAAAAAGGTGATTTATGTCACAGATCAAAAAAGGGGCGATAAGGGACTCGCTGGCTCACAAAGCGAGCATCCCCCTTGGCCAGCGGTTGTCGCGCGAAGTAGCGCTACCCTGCCCTTTTCGTCGCGGCAGGCTCGAACCCGGCAGCGGTTGGGGTATATTGGTGGCCGATTAGCCAGTCTCATTCACTGTGGCCGCACACGCGGGCCGCTGTTTCAACAAGATGGAGAGTGCTCATGAATCGCGACATTACCGCCCAGTTCATCAAGATGCTGACCAATCTGGATCACTGTCTGGCCAAGGCCGAGGCCCACGCCGCGGCGAAGCAGTTCAACGTGGAGAACTTCTTCGGCGAGCGGCTGATCGTCGATATGCTGCCGCTGTCCAAGCAGGTGCTGATCTGCTGCGATTCGGCCCGCGCCGTGGTCGCCACCGCCAGCCACAGCGAGCTGCCGGCCATGGGCGATGACCCCAAGACCATGGCGGATCTGCGCGCCCATATCGGCAAGACCATCACCTATCTGCAAGGCAAGCTGGAGGCGGACTACAGCGAGTATGCCAGCGCCCGCTACGTGCCCCACTGGGCGGGCGGCAAGGGGATGGATGGCCATACCTGCGTCCATGAGTACGGCATTCCCAACTTCTACTTCCACCTCACCATGGCCTACGCCCTGCTGCGCCGCGCCGGGGTCGATCTCGGCAAGCGCGACTATCTGGGCGGGCTCAACCTGCAATAAGCGCTGCGCGCCACAGGCGGCAAACAGATAGCAAAAGCCTGCCACGCGGCAGGCTTTTTTATATCGGGTGGTACTGGGCTGGTGTGCAGAAGGGCTGCACCCTAGAAGGGGCCGTTGCGCTCGCGCAGCTTGTCGGGCAGGCCGTCGTGATCACCCAGCTCGCGCGCGGGTACGTCATCCCAGTGCAGCTTGCCAAGGGTGATATTGCGCTCGGGATGCACGGCGTAGTGGATGCGGTTGTCCTCCCGATCCGTGTCGCCGATGCAGAGCAGGCGGACGATCTCCTCGGTGTTGTTGATAAAGGCGTGGGCCAGCCCGTCACCGGCCTTGAAACCGACCGAATCCCCCGGTTGCAGCCGATAGAGCACGCCGTCGAGCCAGACATCCGGCGTCCCTTCCAGCACGTGGACAAACTCGTCTTCGGTCTTCTCGGCATGGGGCCAGCTGGTGCGATGGCCGGGCTCGACAATCTCGTGGTGAATGCCGATGCGGCTAAAGCCGAAGTGCTTGCCGAGGGCGCAACCGCGCGATAGGGGCTCCTGGCTGCCGGAGTAGTAGCGCGGCGTCTGCTCTTGCAGCTCGCTCCAGTGTTTGATGCAGGGGTGGCGATTCATAGCGGTTCCTTTTCTATGAGGATGCAGTCACGGAAAGGAGCATCCTAACTGCCTGAATGCGGCTGAGAAAAGCAGAAATCGGTCGCCGATTTCACCGCTGACAGCGAAACGGCGGACTCGGCGATGGGTCGATCGCCTATTCCGTAAGGGCTGAACGGCCATGCCAGCGGCATGTGGTGCGGACAAAAATAGAGACAAAAAGAGGGAGCCGCTGGCTCCCTCTCTCGATCTGTCTGCCCCCGTTTTCTGAGGCTGACATTCCGCTCTTATTTCCCGCTCTTATTTCCCCAGATTGTCCGCCAGCTGTTTGGCGCGGCTGGCCGCCCACTGGTCGATCATCTTTTCCATCTCCCCGGCGGTGATGGGCTCATCCTTGTGGGTAGTATCCGTACTCTCGCGGGCATCCATCACCCGCACCAGCAGCTTGCCGCTCCGGGAGTCGAGCAGCTGGGCCATGCTGCCTACCTTGAGCAGGTAAGGCTCCTTGCCGATCACTTCGCGGGTGACGTTGATGGCGATCTTGGCCGGCAGCAGGTCACGCAGCTTGGGGTCAGGACGGGTCAGGTCGAAGTTGGTGACGGCGGCCTGGATCCGCATCACTTTCGGGCCGGGGGCGGTGGCGATCTTGACGCCCTGCTTGATCAGCTCGCTCTGGAACTTGTCGTGGTAGTAGCGGCCAATCTGGTTCTGTTCGTTGGCGGTCAGCAGATACCACTGACCATTCTCCTGCCGGATAAACTGCAGCGGATCGAGCAGCACTTCATTGTATTGGCGCAGGTCAAAGCCCGGCTCCTTGTAGACGCGCTGATTGGGGTTGCTCTCGCTCTGCTGGAAGGCAGTCAGCGGGATCGCCTGCAAGCTGTGGGATACCTGATTCTTGACGGCGCAGCCACCCAGCAGGGCCGCAGCCACGGCAACCATCACGACCTTTTTCATATTTGCTCCTGCATTTTACTGTTTGTTTTTGCGGTGGATTTCGCACCACATGGCTGGATAACCCGTGCCGGATGCCGCCAATGTCACAGAGAAATAACCTATTCATCACCTTCCCACAAGGGACAGATCAGGATTGTTCAGCTCACATCCAAGTTGTCACAATTGAGGCACTTTTGTACAGGGTCAGCTAGGGTACGAACGGCGATCTGGCGAGGGTTCGGTTGTTTAATCCGGCTAAATGGGGCTACGGTAAGCGCTCGGTTTTTTCAAACGATGGGGGCCAGCGAGCAGCGTGAGTTGAACGGGGAAATGCCCTGGAACGGGCGATGACCGATCATCAGCCATCTTGCGCAAACTTGCCTGCCGCCGAAGAAGCAGCAGGCTCATTCATCAGTTATCGAGATCCCAGGGGCACAGCTTGACCAGCCCCTCTTTGCCGCTGGCAACGATCGCCTGCTGCACCATCCGTTTGTAGCGATTCTTGATATGGGCGGGCAACGCGGGCACCAGCAGCCGTTCGTCAAACTCCGGCAGCGGGCGATCTGGCAGCACCGCCTGCTCCTGCGGGCTGAGGGGCGGTCGGGAGGCAATATTGCTGGCCGAGATGGTTGGCGTGCCCACCAGCATCTGGCGTTGCAGCGGCGCGCTCAGCAGAAAATCCACCAGCAGGTAGGCAGCCTTAAGCCGTGCGGGATCATCCCCGACATGACGGGCGATGGAGATCGCATCGAGGGCATAGATGGCCCCCTCCTGCACCATGGCGATCCGCCACTGCTGATCGTTCTGCTTGTTGCACTCCACCAGCTCCAGCCCCCAGGTGGTGGCAAAGGTCTGCTGACGCAGATCCTCGCAGCGGTTGGCCTGATTGAACCAGAAGCCGCGACTGGCCTGCAGCCGCTGCGAGAGCTGCTGCTCCACCTCTTGCTGCAAGGTCTTGTCGGCCAGCATCTCGCCGCTGGCAAACAGGGCGGGCGACTTGCCCAGCGAGAGCAGTACCGAAAAGAGCAGTGGCTCGAACTGGTCGCAGAACTCGGCAAACTGGCCCGACGGCGAGCTGTTGGCGAGCACCTGCCAACTGGTCGGCGCTTGCGGCACCTGCTTGCTGTCATAGGCGAGGCTGAACATGGCGTAGGAGAAGGGCACCGAGTAGTTGCGCTCCCCCTGCTTGTCATACTCGGTGTTCTTGAGTGCGGGCTTCACCTCGGCGTAGTGCTGCAGGCGACTGAAATCGATGGGGAGCAGCAGCTTGAACAGCGGCTGGTGATGGGCCTTGTAGAAGTAGCTGGTCGGCAGCACCACATCGGCGCTGCGGGTGCGCAGGGCGCGGTAGACGCTGTCGAAATCGGTCAGCAGCGGCTCGATCCGGCTGACCGTCGCTTCCACCCCATGGGCTTTGGCGTAGTCGGCAAACTGCTGTTCGTAGCCTGCGGGCAGATAGCCCCACTCCAGCAATTTGAGCTGAACCGGGGCCGCCAGCGCCGGGGTCATCCCCAGCAACCAGCAAAGAGGCAGTAGACGCATGGCCGGGCACTCCTGACAGGTAAACCTTGCTGGAGTATAGGCCCATGCGCCGACTCGTCAGGCCACCAGCTCGGCTCCCATGCTCGCCAGAATGGAGAGGCTGACCACCGCAAACAGCACGCCTGTCACCAGATTGAGTGGTCGCTGTACCCGCAGCAGCAGGCGCTGGGCACGATCGGTGGAGAGGCTCCACGCCAGCAGCCCGAACCAGCAGAGGGAGATGATGAAGAGCTCGCCCACCAGCAGGCTGCGGGTCATTCCGTCCACCTCTGGCGTCACCATGGCGGCCAGCAGACCGATAAAGAAGACCAGCGCCTTGGGGTTAAGAAGGTTGGTGGCAAGGCCAGTGCGCACGCCCCTGCCCCAGCCGCGCAGCTCGTTGGCGGCGCTGGCCATCAGGGTGCTGCTCTGCTGCCGAGCCGCCATCAGGGCGCCCCACCCCAACCAGCCCAGATAGAGGGCGCCGCAGCACTTGATCACCATAAACAGCAGCGGGTGACTGGCGATCAGCATGCTGATCCCGGTCAGGCTCAGGGTGGCGTGCACCATGATCGCCAGCGAGATGCCCAGCGCCGCGCCAAGGGCGGTCGGCCGGTGCAGGCTGGTGCGCAGGATCAGGGCGAAATCGGGGCCGGGGCTGGCCAGTGCAATCAGGTGCATCAGGCCGAGGGTAACGAACAGACTGGTCAGCATAACAACTCTCGCTTTAACGACGGAGAGCCAGCATGGCGGATCAGCGGGGGGCGCGGCTTGTAAAAGATTGCATCTGGGCACGAAATTCGGCGGGCGTCAGACCGAATGCCTGGCGAAAGCCGTGGTGGAAGTGACTCTGATCGAAGAAGCCGACCGCCAACGCCACCTCGCTCACCGCCATCCCGCTCGCCAGCAACCGTTTGCCCTGCTCCAGCCGCAGCCGTTTCAGCCAGGCGTAGGGGGTCATGCCACTGCGCTTCTTGAACTGGCGCAGGAAGGCAAAACGGTCGAGCCCGAGCAGCCCCGCCAGCTCTTCCAGCGAGTGGGGCTCGTCGAGGGCCGCCATCAGGTAGTCGCGCAGGAATCGCAACTGGGGATCGGCCAGCTGGTGTACCTCGGGGGCCAGATGCAGCAGTTCCCCCAGCAGGGCAAGCAGCTGGCTCTCGATCAGCAGGCCATCGGCCTTGGGGTTGTCGAGATAGCCATGCAGTTGGGCAAAGCCCTGATAGAGGTCGGGGCGGCTCTGCAATCCCTTGTCGAAGAAGGGTTCCGGCTGCTCCGGCAGCCAGAGCGCCAGCTGCTGCGGATCGACGGCGAAGACCCGCACCTCGTACCCTTCCGGCAGCAGGCTGAGGCCGTCGTGCACCTCATCCGGGTTGACTGTAGAGAGCACCCCGCGCACCAGATGGTGGCTGTTCCCCTTGTGGATAAACTTCTGGCCACCCCGCTGCACCAGCCCGATATGGTAGTCGAGATGGACATGGCGGCCGTAGCTGAACGCCCTGTGGTGGGAGTGTGACAGCTCGACCCCCGGCAGGTGCGGGGATTGCCAGTAGCGGATAAGGGAATCGGTGGTATTCATGGGTTATAGATACACCAGCAGCGGGCCTTGGACTTGTAGATTATTGCACGCAACCCCCTCTCAACGCCCCCACAGCCGAGGGGTTGGTTCCACCAGCGAGGCGAGCGGCACCCGCTCCACCATCTGACGCATATGTTGCACCAGTTCGGGATTGCCATCCCCCAACGACTTGTTCAGCACGATATGCACCTGCAGCGGGGTGACCGGTAGGTAGATGAGGCGGGTCGCCGCAGGGAGCTTGGCGCGAAAATGGTTGGCGGAAATATCGTTGGAAAAGAGCGCGGCATCAATCCGCCCGCGCAGCAACTTCTGCATGTTGCCATGCTCCCAGCTAAGCTGGGAGAGGGTGTCGATATGGATCTGTGGATGCTGCAACAGCAGCGGCACGATCGCCTGACTCGACCAGCCGATAGTCGTGCCGAAGAGATCTTCCTGCCGCTCGACCGAATGAAGTCGCGATGGCACCAGTACCACCAGCACTGGCCGCAGCAGCAACAGGTGGGGGTCGATATAGCGAAAGTGACGAGCACGCTCGGGACTGTAACTCAGCAGCGGGGTCAGATCGCACTCGCCGCTCTCGAGGTTGCTGAGCAGCCGCGCCACATTGACCCCCTGCCACTCGATGGTACGCCCGATCGCGGGTTCGATATGACGGCGAAAGTAGTCGATCACCGGCCCGGAGACCTCGCCCTGCTGATCGATGGTGACCAGCGGTGCCAGCTGGAAGACACATCCCCGCAGGGGCGCGGTGATCGCCACGGCGTGGCTGATGGTCATAAGAGGGAGAAGAAGTGCCGATAGCAGTAATAACAAACGCATACCCGAACGAGAGATGCCCATAGGTGACGACCCGATGCCCTGATAGCCATCAGCATGGCACAAGGCAAAGGGGCGGGCTATCCGCCCCTGCCGCGCTTCGACCTCTTGTGCCCCCTACTCCCATGACCAATGGCCCCGTTTTATTGCGGTGAAAATCAATACTTCCGCGGCTTTGATGGATTTTGGTCTCTTGAGATATAGTGCGGCCCCATTTATTAAACCGGCGGATGAGCGCCCCGCCGGACAGGTAGATTCATGAGACTGTTTTTGCTGTTGTTGTCGTTGTTTGCTACGACTGTAAGTTCTGATGAAAAGCCGCGCCTGCCCTATTACGACTGGGGTCGCTGCCCGTTTGAAGGTTGTACCTATCAATCGTGGACCACCAAGCAAGAGGTGATCGTCAGAGCCGAGCCATCCCTGACGGCCAAAGCGCTGTTCCGGCTACCCCGCGGCCAGCAGGTGGAAGGGCTGACCGGGGTCGTCATTACCGAACAACCGGGGATCGTCGAGATACTCAGATCGGTCAAGCTGGGCTACAGCAAGGAGGGCAAAGGGCCGCTGTTGAATATGAAGGCAGGGGAAACGCTTTATATCCTCGGCGGACTGGGCGAAGGCAATAGCCTGTTCTGGTACAAGGGCAAAACCTTCATTCTCGATTTTGACTATGCGCGCAAAGAGATCAGATACGGCCGGTCACCGCAGAACCAGTGGTGGGTAAAAATCCGGGACAAGCAGGGGCGTGAGGGTTGGGTTGCCGAAGCCAAAAACTTCGCCCATATGGACCGTTTAGAATAGTGACAGCCAGCTCCCCGAGATCGGGGAGCTGGCCGTGGATGACTCACTGCTTGGGTTGCAGCTTCATCTCTTGCAGATACTCCAGCACCTGGGTTTTGTAGTCCGCCTGATAGGAGAACTTGGTGCTGTCGCACGCCGCGATCAGGTTCACCGCGGTGCAGAACAGGGTGGCTGCCAGCAGCCCCTTGCCAACCCACTGCGGATAACGACGACTCCAGCGCACCAACAAAAGCAGGATCGGGAACAGGGCGTAGGGGAAGATCAGCATCAGGTGCCAGTAGTTGAAGATGATGGGCGAGAGCGCCGCACTCACCAGCACCGCCAGCACCGCCGCCAGCGCATAGAGGCCGAGCCAGCTTTCACCATCCACCTCGGCCCGATCACTGCGCAGCAGACGTGGCTTGAGTTCGCGCCACAGCTGCCAGTTGGCCTTGGCCGCCAGCAGCACAGTCGCCGAGCCTACCCCGTAAATCACCACCCGCCACAGCCAGACTGCCGCCATCTGCAGGTATTCGTGCCCCGCCAGCCAGATGAACTGGGTGTCATTGACCAGTTTGCTGGCAAACAGCCAGGAGCCGTAACGCAGCCAGTAGAGCACTGATTTCAGCACCGGATAGACATGCACCAGCCCCCAGCCGATATAGCGCTGGCGTGCCTCGGGATCGACGTTCTGGGTGATGTGGCTATTGCTCATCACTTCCATGGCGTAAGGGATCAGGGAGGCACCGATCAGCAGGGTAGCCACCACCACCCCGCTCCAGCTCACCTTGAGAATGCGGCGCCAGAAGAGGTAGGTAGACATCACCGCCAGCAGCGGCCAGGAGTAGTGCAGCTGCATCGCCATGCCGATGGCCAGCAGGTGAACGATCATGTGCCAGAAGGAGGCCCGCTCGCGCATATGCCAGGCCGACCAGCAGTGCATGGCCGAGAAAAGGAACAGATAGGAGGGGTTGTAGAGCAGACTCTCGTACTGGAACCAGGGGTTGAGCCAGCAGAGCACCAGAAACAACAGACGCACCCTGTCATCAAACACCTGACGGATCACCGCATCAAACAGCAGGAACCCGACCAGCCGCATCGCCAGCAGCAGCACCATGGGGGCATAGGGAGAGTCCCACAGCAGCAGAGGCCCGCCGATCAGCCAGGCTGACAAGCTGCCCGGCACATTGCCCACCGCACTCGCCGCATTGCCATAGCTGAGCCAGACCCCCTCATAGGCCCCAAGGTAACCCTTGTAGAGCATCTGGGTCTGATCGCCACCGATTACTTGCGATAAGGAAAATAATATGGATATCCCAATACCGAGTAACAATGCCAGTCCATAACTATTTTTCACCATTGATTTCTCACATGACCATTAAAATCATAGCTCCCTTAAGAAAAAGGTATGCCCCGCAATATAATATTTAACAGCATTAAATATGACAATTCATCAATCAGACTTAAGTGTGACAGATGTCATGAACCTGTGTTTTATTCTCTGATTCTCCTGACTAGGAGTCCAGATATTTCTTTATATTTCCTATACACTCTCTTGACATCAAATGGCCGTTTTTTCAAGCCAACGAAATATAACCAGTCACTCAAGTCTAACTCTAACGCGAGATTACCTCGTTTATAAAATTTTTCTGTCACATCTAGAGATAACATTTCAGGTGTTGCCACAATGAGATTGTTAGCCACAAAACAAGGCCAGAAATCTGATCCCAATCCTGCATCATCATTAGCCTTATTATTGATCTTCAACGTCTTACCCATCAATATGGACAGCCAATGTAGTAAAAAGTATTGTTCCGTTGCTGGATAACGCTCTTTATATCCGGCCTTTAAGTAGAAGTGCAGCTGTTCTAATTTTTTTTCTGGCCATATCTTTAGTAGATCTGTC
This sequence comes from Aeromonas sp. 102P, assembly GCF_051920345.1. NCBI lineage: Bacteria > Pseudomonadati > Pseudomonadota > Gammaproteobacteria > Aeromonadales > Aeromonadaceae > Aeromonas > Aeromonas sp. 102P. The sequence continues at coordinate 460,110 of NZ_JBQBCZ010000001.1, forward strand.
GTCAGACCAAAGTCAAATAGATCACTCTTATGGAAAAATACAGGCTTACCGTAATGTGATGAAATAAAAAAAGCACTACTCGTAATGACTCGGCTACCCAAATAGCAGAAATCACTCACTCTTTCTTCGTTTACATACTTCTGATAGAGATCTAGAAAACCGCGACCAGTCACTATATTGTCACTACGAATCTTTACGGCATAAGGGGTTGCTACCATAGCAAGTCCCATGTGCACACCATATAATTGTCTGTTATTGTTTAATTTTACAACATTACCATCATTCATTATAATATTTTGACCAGGATCTTCCAATAGTAAAACCTGATCAAAATCCAAACCATCAATATTCTGGCCTTGCCATGTAGACAAAATGATTGTGGACGTAGGAAAGTACGTTCTAATAGACTTCAGACATTGCGATGTGACCCCATCAATTTGAGAACGATCCTTACTTGCCTGCACTGGACCTTGTACAACGAACGTAATATCTTGATCATTTATCTTCATTTACTACATCCTGAGAAAGGAAATCAAGGTATTCGCTGGGCACGCCACAGAAAATAACTTCTTTTCGTTCGATCAAATTATAATGGATCTTTTTACCCTCTTTTATCATTATATTATACATTGGGGCTATATATAACTCCCCCCTATCCCATTGCGCTGCAGGCAAAGCCTCATATTTTTTATACGCATCTAAATAGTCATCGCATTTCGCAAAAAAATATAATCCGGTACTACATAAATCTGATATTTTATTTTTTTCAGCCGTCAGCACAACTTCTGTACTACCTTCTTTTAATGGCTTTGCAAAAGACCAATTATCACCATCACCTTTAAAAACTTCTAAATATCCATCACAATTCTCAATGATATCTGGAAAGGTGAAATTGTGACGGAAAGAGTCGATATTAAATATTGTGATAGAACCTAGGTATGGAGCATGATTTTTGATAAAATCAAGTAGTCCAATCGCTACCGTTTCAGCTTGCCCTCTTGTTTCTTTTGAAAGTGTAGAAATGAAAAAATTCTTGATCCCCATCTTGGTGGCCATTTCTTTTACAAAATTTTCAGTATTGTAAACATCACGAACAATGAACAAAAACGGCGTATCTTCAAAATACATATGAAAGCTATTAACTGAGTGTTCAAATAGCGTAGCACCATGTGCAGACAACATGTATTTAGGCTTATCATAACCCGCTTTAAAAAAGCGAGAACTCATTCCTGCCATTGGAATAACAATCATCAATTAAGTCCCTTTAATATGTGGAATAAACGGAATGCATTTGCGAATAGTGCATTTTGCCGTTTTTTACAATCAGCATGAAGTGGTAACATAGACAAAAACAGATGTATTTGCATCGCATAAAGAGTCTCAGGCCGCATACCAAATACCGAACCGACGCGAGATATATAATAAGATTGAATATCATCTACATAATTACTGACTTTGATTTTAAATTCTATCTCCCTTGCAGAGATGTTTACATCATAATAACCAGCGATAATCCAATCATACAAACCAAGAATAGAATGACTAAGCTTGGCGATGTCATATGAAACATCTCCATATATCGTCATTTCACTGTTGGCAGTAATTCCTCTAGGATCAATCACTTTTATTTTTTGTGCACGAAAATCATATAATATATTACTGAAGCAGAAGTCTCCGTGCAGTACAGACGCTAACCCACAATCTTTTGGTAAATATACACTACATGCATCTAATAAATCCTGAATGGATACAGGCTGAAAACCATTATATTTCCAATGTTCATTAAGTGATATATTTGTTGACTGGCAATAATCATTGATACGACTCAGTGTTTTCGCCCCAAATAACTCGCTCACTTGATTAGTAGGCTGTTTTTCAGTATTTTTAACACGTTGACAATCCAATAGAAAATCTAGGCAATTATTAATTATTGGTTTCCAGCAAAAGCTGGGTAACGCAGAGAAGACATAAACCTCATTTAGCGCTGTATTGTGCAAATACTCTAGTCGATACGTAGCGCTACCATCATTTTTTGATGATCCCAAGAACTGAGGGATGTATCCACGTAAAGAAAAAGGAAGCTTTTCAAACCACTCCGCCTCGGCCATAATTTTTACATTATGGACGCTAGATTTTTCAATAAAATATGGCGTAATCACAATCTCATTGAATGCACGTTGCGTGGTAAATTCAGCCTTTGATCTGTAGTATGTATTTACATGCCCAAAATCCAACCACCCATCTGATTTAACTACATTTAACCTAACTTTATGATGATACCGATTTAATCCTTCGAGAAAACTCCAGTTACATTGAGTAATACATCGAATTAGTTCCCTAGCGTCCTGGAACTTGAAATATCCATCTATTATCAGCCCTTCAACATCGCGGTTTTCATCTTCAATACAATCAATATTCTCATGCCCTAGAGTAGCCCAATTGTAATAATACTCAGTCTTTGAAACGCTAACTATATTCTCCCCTGTAGGGAGTCGGCCAAATAACGTATCGCCATAAAGAACATGTAGAGAACTGCCCTGGCGATACTCACTCAAATTAACAGCAGCAACAAGAGAAGCACCAAGGCTAAGTCCGACAGGAATGTAAATGACCTTAACTCCCATTTCAGTCAACCATGCAAGATCACTATCTGATAATCTGTAACTTTCTGGAACAGACAAATAAACATCGACTCCAATCGGAGCCAGCTCTACTTGGTATTTGAATAAACGACGATTACCCAGTGGCAAAAAACTGGGGGGGATTTTACCGAATTCAGCCTCTAGGTCTTGATTCACATACGCCGCAGACATGATCAGGAACATTTTTTTTCCTTTTCAAGCAATGTGTTGATCTCGTCTAACGAGAGCGTGGCAAATTCAGATGGTCTAATAGCACGATCATCAACATAAAAACCTGACTTACCACACCAAGGCTTACCTACAATAATTTCATCATATGGAACCTTATGAGTATCGAGCCACTCAGTGATGATTGGTAATGCATGGACATTTATTTTCCCTACATTACCCTCAAATGTTCTCATATTTCTTGCGGTGAAAATAACTATTTCAAATCCATTTTCTTTATAAAATTTTAGTGCCTCAATGACATCCATTCGTGGCAACACTACTTTATAGTCAGATGTATTTGCTAGTGTTAACGTACCATCAAGATCGATTATTATTTTTTTCATATGTAACTGCCCCACCTACACCCAAAAATAACAGCCATCATAAATATATACAAATCCATTCAAAAAATCATGCTCAACACTTCATCGTTAAACTAGAAGCACGAAATTTCCTTACTAAAAGACCCAAAGTAAAATCAATATATTTATTTAACCTAGGTTCTACCAAATAATATATACCCCATGATAAAAGTGACATTAATAGTACCAAAAATAATGCATAGTATATATACCCTGTACCATTATTGATATATTGAAGCAATGAATAACCAATCTCTTGATGCAGTAAATATAGCGGGTATGTTAGCCCCCCCAACCATGTCATAATTTTTTTAGATATTGGAGGTGTCCAACCATTAACCAATAAATAGAAAATACAAAAAAATGAACACATCAATATCACGAGAACACCATGTGACAAACCTTCTGATGCATGAGATAAGACTACTGAAATTGAACTAATAATAAATGTCAGAAGCATATACCCAATGTTATATATTGTTCTCCCGCCACTCCAGATATAATAAAAACCAACCCCGGCAGCAAAATAGGTACCACTTGTAATAAAATTTCCATTCTTCCCTAAAGAAAGATATATCAATCCGGTAACGGCCCATAGAAACATTATCAATTTTATGTTCTTCTCTGTCAGCAAATTATATGCTATCAAAATACCAATTATCAGATAGAATCTAAGCTCAACAGTTAACGTCCAATATACGCCATCCAAATGCGGTTGATTAAATATAAATCGATGCATCAGTGTAAGATTTGTTAGGTATTGCCACAATGATGGCTCTTTATTTGTCGAACCAAGAAAAACAAGGCAGACAAAAGTTATTGACGCAGCCAACCATAACATTGGATATATTCTTAAAATCTTGAATAAGCAAAACTCTGCCATGACTTTCCTTTGGCACTATATAAAATAACAAATCCACTTATCATAAAAAACAACTCCACCCCCAAAAAACCATAATTAGAAATGGATATTAACCAGCCAAAATCCGACTTTTTCAAAACCTCCAAAAATGTTTTATCAACGGAATAGCTGAGATAATGAAAAAGCACAACTGATATTGCAGCAATAAATCTAAGGCCATCAATTCCATATATTCTTTTTTTATTTAAACTCATGATTAATATAATTCCAACACTTCGATAAATGAAAAGTAGCAACTAAGGTCACTACCATATCCGCTAATAATACCTAATCGAATATTATTTTTCCATGTATAACTTCAAACCTCACCTGACGCATTGTTTGAACAAGATAAAAATATTGCCGCTGGATATATAATTAATATATAAATTATTCCTGTATGAATCAACGGAACATCTGTCAGTGCAGCAAAAACACAAATAAGGGCTATGGCCAAACAAGTATATTTAACACCCGCATCTAATTTTCCATATAAAAAAAATGGTGATAGAAAAATAGCAATAATGGCTAACACACCAATTAGTCCATAGCGAACATAGCTATCTAGGTATTGGTTATGAAAATGTGCATCCTTAAATGAAAGCGCAAGTTCGGAGATCATACCTTGCTGATATTGCAGCCCCATTAAATCAGGATATTTTTTGGTGCCCACGCCCATTAATGGATGGTCTTTTATTATTTCTACTGCCGAGCGCCATAGTTGAAAGCGGATGCCTATTGAGGTATCCATGTTTCCTTTAGATATTTCTACAAATTCCTGCTTTGTAACATTAACTCTTTGTGATACCTCAGGGATTGAATAAAATGCAAAAAGGAAAATTAATGTGGCAACCGTTATCAACGCAATACGACGAGCCCCAAATCTTTGCAATTGAAATAGCACAAGAGATATTATTGTGAGAATTATTGACAACCACACACCTCGCACTTCAGTCATTATAATGGCAAATACCGAGCCAAAAATAGAAATAATAGATAATGTTTTCAAATACTTATTATCACACTGCAGGTATGTAGCTATTGAAATCACACATGTAATTGCGACATACAATGTAAAAGGTATCTGGTTGACAACGCCACCAATTCTAGAAATATCAAGAATAGCATACTCATACGCACCTAAAATACCAGCAGCAACACCACCCAACACAATAGACAGCCTTACTATATTGAGTGAAATCATTTGCCAAGGGACAATTACTATATATAGGATAGACACTAGTATGGTACGTGGCATACTAAACTGCTCACCTCTAAAGATACAGTAAAGTGAAAAAAACACTACAACAGAAAGCCAAAAAAATAGTATTATCCTGACCTCAGCTCTCTTAAGATTATTTATTATCGTATTTCTACAAAAAACACACGAAATAACAAACATAACAACCACAAGCCTTGATATGTAATGTTTTCCACCAAAGGTGGTGAATGTAAAGCAGGACAATATAAGCATTGGCAACATATAATAAAAATCAAAACACCAATATAATGAGGGTTTTATTTTCACTTACCAAGACTCCATGTTGCTATAATAAATGCTATCTTTATTCTTATTTTTTTATAAAGAGAATAAAATTCTTTGGTCGGTTTTCTATACCAATGGGTCAGGGAAAATCCGGTTTGTACTGTTGTTTCCATTTTCTCGTTATGAGTTATAAGCGATGGGAAAATAACGAATGATTTCATTCCATGTAAATATTGTAAGCCGATAAAACAATCTACTGGCACAGACCACCTATGCTTAATGAGCTTTGATGCAGAACTTGGCGATATAGCGTATCCTCTAGTGCCACCAAAGTTATCCTCCATTAGGGATATTTTATATTCATCCTTGTCAATAACAGTATGCAGCCTACCTCTCACCACTGGCTCCAAACGAACAAAACCACATTGTTCCACATCCTCTCTTATTCTTTTAATAATATCTTTGAATGACTCATTTAAAATAACGTCATCTTCAAGAACCACAATGGGTTGATTGAGCGAGACACACCTCAGCCATAATAAATAGTGACTACCATAACACCCTATTTCACCACGCGTTGGCATTTTCCCACTAGTGAGCCAAAGGCATTTTTTATAGTCATAATCAGTAAAAAGTGGATTTTCAAGTTTCCCATCTATTGCATCAAAAAATTCGAATTTAATACCATAAGATGCCATTTGCTCCATGATTCGTTGGCGACGATATTTAGACCTAACGAGGCTAATTACGTAGATTTTCATGAACGTTTCCTAAAAAGTAATATCTTCCTGCCAAGTGATATTCTCTTTTACTATTTTCGCTGGGATACCCACAGACATAGAATTTGCTGGCATAGATGATGTTAACAATGCACCCACTCCAACTATGGAACCATTACCAATGGTGGCACCCTTTAAGACTGTAACTCCATCAGCTAACCAAACATGTGATCCAATTTTTATATTTTTCGCGGGATTGATACGTATATGATTTTTCAAAATATCATGACCATCAGATGTCATAACCCTAACATTGCGAGAGAACATGCAGTGATCACCTATGTTTAATACTATATTTCTCTCCCGGCATGAGAGATAGCATCCCTCACCAATAACACAGTCACGACCTATTGATAGCTCGCAATCATTACCATCAATCTCAATAATGGTATTTTTTACATTGGCACCGGAATGTAGTATTAATTTATTCCCAGAACCTTTTATTTTTATTTGACACTTTCTGACCCTGACAGAACCAAGAATCTCTATGGTATTTCCAGATTGGCATCTCACCTTATTACGTGCATATAGCTTAAGAAAATTTATCATACCTTACTTCCTAAACACATAATTCCCACGGATTTTGCGCCACAGCCCAAACACATCGGTTCGGGGGAAGATAGCAATCCGGCGGATCTGGAAAGGGTCCTGGTGCATCGCTTTGGGGCCGCTGTTGGTGGCAACGGCAAAACGATACCCTGCGGCTATGGCCTGCTCTTTAGCACTGTCGTTGATGTCTCCGTAAGGATAGGCAAACGAGAGCAACGGATGGCCAAGCAGGGCCTCCAGTTGGCGTTTATTCTCCTGAATTTCATGGACTTGTTGTTCGGCAGTAAGTTGACTCAAGCGGGGATGGGTCAGGGTATGACCACCAATTTCCACATGACCGCTGGCGGCCAACGCCTTGACCTGCTCACCACTCATCAATGAAACCTTGGTGTCAGGATTGGTCGGATGCTCCACATCCCAACGGTTATAGCCTTCACCGGTGACCACGTACACCACGGCTTTATAACCATATTTTTCCAGCAGCGGCAGCATGCGGGTCAGGTTGTCCTGATAGCCGTCATCGGCAGTGATCATCAGGTACTTCTTGCCGTATTGCAGACGGTGGATAAAACCTTTGTCCGCCAAATCGCGGAAAGTCAGGGTCTCATATCCGAGCCACTTCATCAGTCGCAGATGCTTCTCGAACATGGTGATCGGCATCCAGGTGCCATGCACTCCTTTCTCGCTATCCTGCTCGATAAAACGGTGGTACATGATGACGGGCATCTCGCGGCGCAGGGTTTCGACTACGGCATCCTGATAGATGGTTTCGAGACCAGATACTACCCCCTGCAAGCCATACTCATCCTGAATGCGTTGGCGAATGACTTCCGGCACCGTCTTGCTGGCCAAGGCGGTCTCGATTTCTCCCTTCAGGGCAGCAAAATCGATAGCCAGATCCTTGGGGCCGATATCGCCAAAATTACTCGCCAGCGCCTCGTCCAGATTCTGTTCGGTCACCAGACCAATGGCCCTGGCTTCACCAATGGCAAAGGCGGGCCGACCACAGAGCAGTGCTTCCATCGCCACCCGACCGGCACCTATCACCAAATCGCTGCCAGCCAGCAGAGCGGGAACATCATCGACGTACCCAACAAACTCGGCACGGCCTTCGAAACGGGCAAAGCGCTCCGGTACCTTGGTACCGCTGACAATCCGCACCTTGCAGGCATCCAGATCGAGTACTTCGTCGAGCAGGCGGTAGCAAAGCTCCCCTTTGGGGCCGCTCAAACGGCCAATGATGGCAATCACCGGCTTTGGATTATCCGGCGCAGGCACAGGCTGGAATTTGTCGGTTTCGATACCGTTGCGCAGCACCTGCACAATCGCGGGATCCACTCCCAGATTGTCGACTATCTGATGGGCAATATCTTCACAAACGGCAACCGCCCGATAGCCGAGTGCATGGAACGCCTTGCGCGAAGCGTGCACCGGCTGGCGACCATGCACCGTGGTGATCATCGGGGTGCCAGTCAGCTTGCAAGCCACATAGCTGCTCCAGCCGGAAGCGCGGGAGTGAGCATGCACCAACTGGATATGGTGCTTTTTGATGAAATAGATAAGGTAAAAGACGTGCCAGAAACGGCGCAAGATGCTGCGCTTGTTGAATCGAAGCTTGAAGACGGGGCCAAGGGTCGGCTTGGTCAGGGTATCTGACACATAAAAGACGTTGTGACCACGCCGGGTCAGTTCGTTACCGACCGTGGTGGCATAGACCTCAGCTCCCGTTACCTCGAGCTGGGAGAGTGCCATCAATATATTCATCGCGCGGTTACCCGGTAGAGAAGAGAGGAACGGCAAGCAGCTACAGAGACCAGAAACCGGAAGCAGGCGAGTGCCCACTTCCGGTTTTGCGCTCAAACTGCCGCGTTGTGCTCACCCGTTAGCGGTTGAGCCAAGCCATGTAATCCGCTACCCCTTCGGCAACGGTTTTGAACTCGGCGTCATAACCCACGCTGCGCAGCTTGGTCATGTCAGCCTGGGTGAAGCTCTGGTAGCGACCCTTGAGGTGATCCGGGAAGGGAATGTACTCGATGGAACCCTTCTGATGATGCTTGATCACCGCTTCGGCCACGTTCTGGAACGGCTCGGCACGGCCGGTACCACAGTTGAAGATGCCGGAGTGCTGCGGGTTCTGCCAGAACCAGAGGTTTACCTTGCAGACATCGTCAATATAGATGAAGTCACGCATCTGGCCACCGTTCGGGAAGCCATCGCAACCTTCGAACAGCTTGGGATTCTCGCCCTTCTTCACCTGGGTATTGAGGTGGAAGGCGACGGAAGCCATGGAGCCTTTGTGCTGTTCGCGCGGGCCGTAGACGTTGAAGTACTTGAGGCCAACAACCTGAGAGTTGATCTCCGGCATCCAGCGGCGCACGTACTGGTCAAACAGCTGCTTGGAGTAGCCGTAGACGTTGAGCGGCTGTTCGAACTTGGGATCTTCGATGAAATTGTCGTTGCGGCCACCGTAGGTCGCGGCAGAAGAGGCGTAGATAAACGGAATTTCGCGCTCGATGCAGTAGTGGAACAGATCCTTGGAGTACTCGTAGTTGACCTCCATGATGAACTTGCCGTTCCACTCGGTGGTGGCAGAGCAGGCACCTTCGTGGAAGATCACCTCGATGCCGTTGTCCCACTCTTCAAACTCGTCGCCGGAGACGATGCGAGCCTGAAACTCGTCCTTGTCCATGTAATCAGCGATGGTCAGATCGACCAGGTTGACGAACTTGGTGCCGTCGGTCAGGTCATCAATGACCACGATATCGGTCCGTCCTTGAGCGTTCAGCTGCTTGACCAGATTGCTGCCGATAAAGCCAGCACCGCCAGTTACTACGATCATGGAGTTTGCCTCTCGTACGTTGATGGCTACATGTGACTGCTTGTTAAAGCTGTGTATAGTGAGCCAATTTGAAATTGCCGAAAAGTTTATCACGGGCCGTCCGGGGATTCGACCTTGTTCAAAACTGCCCCGAGCGGAGCCTGTTGGAGGAATGAGTGATGAAAACCAGAGACAGGATCATTCACAGCGCGACCGAGCTGTTCAACGATCAGGGTGAACGCAACATCACCACCAACCATATTGCGGCGCACATGGGTATCAGCCCGGGCAACCTCTACTACCACTTCCGCAATAAAGAAGACATCATCCACTCCATCTTCGACCAGTATGCCCGACACCTGAGCGAGAGCTTCGTGCCGACCCGCAACCGTGAGATCACCCTGCAGGATCTGATGGGCTATCTGGATGCCATCTTCTATCTGATGTGGCAGTTCCGCTTCTTCTACGCCAACCTGCCGGACATCCTGAGCCGTGACGAACCGCTGCAACAGAAGTACCTCAAGGCTCAGGAGCAGATGCGCTCCTCCGTGGTCGCCCTGCTCAGGAGCCTGCGCGAAGGCGGCATTATCGATGTCAGCGATGAAGACCTGCCGGATCTGGGCCAGACCATCAAGATGGTGGTGACCTGCTGGATCCCGTTCCAGATTGCCCAGGCGCCCAACACCCGCATCACCAAACCCCTGCTCTATCAGGGGGTGTTGAAGGTGCTATTCCTGCTGCGCCCCTATGTGCAACCTCAGGTGGCCGGACAAATCCAGCAGCTGGAACAGCATTACCGTCAACTGGCCCAACCAGCTGGGTGAGATCTGTTTCACATTTGTTGAATATCAGCACAATCATTTGAATTAGCCGCAACAGATTGCAGTAAAATGTCGCCCTCTGTTGATACGCAGCTGAAATAGCCAATAAGGATCGAGGATGTCTAACGGATTCTATCGTCACCTGACTGAGCAACTGAACCAGGTGCAAGCTGAAGGGTTGTACAAGCAGGAGCGCATCATCACCTCCGCCCAGCAGGCCAGCATCGCCGTCGGCGGTGAGCAGGTACTGAACTTCTGTGCCAACAACTATCTGGGATTGGCCAACCACCCGGATCTGATCGCTGCCGCCCATCTGGGACTCGACAGCCACGGCTTCGGCATGGCCTCGGTGCGCTTCATCTGTGGCACCCAGGATCAGCACAAAGCGCTGGAGCAGAAGATGTCTGCCTTCCTCGGCACTGAAGACACCATCCTCTACTCCTCCTGTTTCGATGCCAACGGCGGCCTGTTCGAGACCCTTTTCGGCGCCGAAGATGCCATCATCTCCGATGCCCTCAACCACGCCTCCATCATCGACGGCGTGCGGCTGTGCAAGGCCAAGCGCTATCGCTACGCCAACAACGACATGGCCGAGCTGGAAGCCCAGCTCAAGCAGGCTGACGCCGATGGAGCCCGCTTCAAGCTGATCGCCACCGACGGCGTCTTCTCCATGGATGGGGTCATCGCCGACCTCAAATCCATCTGCGATCTGGCGGACAAATACGATGCGCTGGTGATGGTGGATGACTCCCACGCGGTCGGCTTTATCGGCGAAAACGGTCGCGGCACCCACGAATATTGCGGCGTGATGGATCGGGTCGACATCATCACCGGCACTCTGGGCAAGGCGCTCGGCGGCGCATCCGGCGGCTATACCTCCGGCAAGAAAGAGGTGATCGACTGGCTGCGTCAGCGCTCCCGCCCGTACCTCTTCTCCAACTCGCTGGCCCCCTCTATTGTCGCCGCCACCATCAAGGTGATCGACATGCTGGCGGAAGGTCACGACCTGCGCGCCCGTCTGAAAGAGAACAGCCGTTACTTCCGCGAGCGGATGAGCGCCGCTGGCTTCACTCTGGCTGGCGCCGACCACGCCATCATTCCGGTGATGCTGGGGGATGCCAAGCTAGCCTCCGAAATGGCGAGCCGCATGCTGGCTGCCGGCATCTATGTGGTGGGTTTCTCCTTCCCGGTCGTGCCCAAGGGTCAGGCGCGCATTCGCACCCAGATGTCTGCCGCCCACACCCGCGAGCAGCTGGACAAGGCGATCGACGCCTTTATCCGCATCGGCCGTGAACTCGGCGTTATCTGATTTGAATCAAGGGGCTCAGCCCCTTTTTTCTGCATTCATATTGAAGGAACAGCCATGAAAGCACTCTCCAAACTGCACAAAGAGGTCGGCATCTGGATGACGGATGTGCCGGCCCCCGAGCTCGGCCACAACGACCTGCTGATCAAGATCCGCAAAACCGCCATCTGCGGCACCGATATCCACATCTACAACTGGGACGAGTGGTCCCAGAAGACCATTCCGGTACCCATGGTGGTCGGCCACGAATATGTTGGGGAAGTGGTCGCCATCGGTCAGGAGGTGCGCGGCTTCGCCATCGGCGATCGGGTCTCCGGCGAAGGGCACATCACCTGCGGTCATTGTCGCAACTGCCGCGCCGGGCGCACTCACCTCTGCCGCAACACCATTGGCGTTGGCGTCAACCGCCCGGGCGCCTTTGCCGAGTATCTGGTGATCCCCGCATTCAACGCCTTCAAGCTGCCGGACAACATCCCGGACGAGCTGGCCGCCATCTTCGACCCGTTCGGCAATGCGGTGCACACCGCCCTCTCCTTCGATCTGGTGGGTGAAGATGTGCTCATCACTGGTGCGGGCCCCATCGGCATCATGGCTGCCGCCGTCTGCCGCCATGTGGGTGCGCGCCACGTGGTGATCACCGATGTCAACGAATACCGGCTGGAGCTAGCCCGCAAGATGGGCGCCACCCGCGCGGTCAACGTGGCCAAGGAGAAGCTGGCCGACGTGATGAGCGAGCTGGGCATGACCGAAGGCTTCGATGTGGGGCTGGAGATGTCCGGCGTCCCGAGCGCCTTCCAGGAGATGCTCGACAAGATGAACCACGGCGGCAAGATCGCCATGCTCGGCATCCCCCCCTCCACCATGGCCATCGATTGGAACAAGGTGATCTTCAAGGGGCTGTTTATCAAAGGGATCTATGGCCGCGAGATGTTCGAGACCTGGTACAAAATGGCCAGCCTGATCCAGTCCGGGCTGGATCTCTCCCCCATCATCACCCACAGATTCCACATCGACGAATTCCAGCAGGGGTTCGATGCGATGCGCTCCGGCCACTCCGGCAAGGTGATCCTGAGCTGGGACAAATAACCCATTTCACCCATTGGGTACCCGAAACCCGGCGAATGCCGGGTTTCTTTTTATCTCCACCACCCGAATTGCCGTGATATCGCCCAAAACTTTGTACGCAGAGTGTTTAACACTTCACACACAAGCGTTTAAATGGCTGTAACTATTCGGTTATAATCCCGTCGTTTACATGGATAATAAAAGACTGCTGGGAGTATATGAGCGTGTTGAAAAAACTGAGCTATTTGCTGGCTGTCGGGATGACGGCCGCCAGCTTGTCTGGGGCAGTGCTTGCTGCCGATGAGATGTCACCGGAAGCCATTGCCGAGCGGATCAAACCAATCGGTCAGGTCTATACCGCCAAGGATCTGGAAGGTATTGCCGGCGCGAGTGCTGCACCGACGGCGGCCGCCTCTTCCGGTCCCCGCGATGGCGAAACGGTATACAAGGGCGCCTGCTTTGCCTGTCACGACACCGGCGCCGCCGGTGCCCCCAAACGGGGTGACAAGGCAGCCTGGGATCCTCGCATCGCCCAGGGTATTGATACTCTCAAGAAACATGCCATTGAAGGCTTTACCGGCAAGTCCGGCATGATGCCTCCGCGCGGCACCTGTGCGAACTGTAGTGATGAAGAGATTGAAAACGCCATCCACTACATGATCGACAAGCTGTAAGTATTTGAAAGGGCCGCAATTGCGGCCCTTTCAATCTATCGGCTTCCGACTACTCTTGTAAGGTAGACATATCGGGAGTTGCACATGTCGGCCCAATCCATCGAACCCCACTACTCAACTCCTCTGTTGGCGTTGGTCTCTGCCATTATGGACTTCCCGGCGCCACAAACCGCCACGTCTGACGATTACGATGCCCTGATCCAGCAGATTGACCAACTCTGCCCGCTGCAACATTTCGGCATGCTGGGCCTCTCCGATACCGGTCTGAACTGGCTTTACGCCTACAAGGTCAGCGACATCTTCAAGCAACAGCTGGGCCGTGAGCAGTCCCGCATCACCGATCAACTCACCCAGCTGGATGAGGCCGAAGGGTGGTGCGTCTTCCCCATCGAGCATGGCCAGATACAGTGGTTGCTGGCGCGTGGCACACCAGCCGACCTGCCGACACTGCGTCTGCTGCTGGAGTGTCTGGCCAAACGGCTGACTGAAACCCAGGCGGGCTCCCATCTCACCGAGCTCCCTTCGCCGCTGATTCGCAAAGACCCGAACTGGAAAAAGAAAATCGAGAGCATCAGCCGCATCATGCGGCTCGCCAATACCCTGCCGGCTCAGGCGCTCTTCTCCCAGCTGGAAGCGGTACTGCGCCAGATGCTCACCATCGAGGACATGCTGCTGGTCAGGTTAACCAGTCAGAAGCTGGAAAAGATCTACCCCGCCCATCCCCATCAGGGAGACGAGTTCATCAGTGGCTTATGCCACAGCACCAGCAATATCGAGGTGAGCAGGGAGTCACGCTACTGGCACAGCATGCCGCTGCGGCTGCAACAACAGTACTTCGCCCACTTCATCATCAGCACGGCTCAACCGCTGGAGACCGACGACAAGCTGTTTCTAGACTTCCTGCGTGGCCAGCTCACCCTGCTGCTGGAGCTGAGACGGATCCGCCAGCAGCTCAACGACATCAATACCGAAGACTCCATCAACCAGCGGCTGCAACAGCTGCGTCAGACCAACCTCAGGCTGCAAAAGCAGCTCAAGCAGCATCAGGAGCTGGAACGGCGGCTGCAATTCGATGCGCTTCACGACCCGCTGACCCAGCTGCCCAACCGCGCGCTGTTGATGAACCACCTCAACCACGCCATGACCCACTACAACCGCTACAAATCGCCGGGATTCGCGGTGATTTTTATCGATGTGGATCACTTCAAGCAGATCAATGACACCCTCGGCCACAGCGCTGGCGATCAGCTGCTCAAGGAGGTGAGCCGCCGCCTGCAGACCTGCATCCGGCAAAACGATCTGGTGGCCAGACTGGGGGGCGACGAATTTGTCATCTATCTGGACAGCAGCAAGAGCGACGATGACATCAGCCCGGTACTCAACCGCATTATCAGCCGTCTCTCCTACCCGTTCCGGCTACTCGGCAACGAGTTGAGCATTACCGTCAGCCTTGGGGTATCGAGCGTCTCCGAGCAAACCTCAGATATCAGCCAGCTGCTCCATCAGGCCGATCTGGCCATGTATCAGGCCAAACGCAATGGTCGCAGTCGCATCGTCAGCTACTCCGATGATTGCATCAACCAGAACTGGAATTCGCCGGAAGAGATGCTGGCCAGAGCCCTGCGGGAGGGGCGTATCGTCCCCTATTTCCAGCCGGTGATCCGGCTGCAGGATAGCCGCCTGACCGGACTGGAGGTGATGGCGCGCTGGCTGACCGAGGAGGGGATTCTGAAGGATGCGTTCGACTTTATTCCGCTGGCAGAGCAGTGCGGTCTGATACTGGAGCTGGATTACCAGATCCTGCGTCACACCTGTCAGCAACTGAAGAACTGGCTGCCAATCTCCGGGCAGAGCAAGTTCAAGGTCGCCATCAATCTGTCGGGCAAGCATCTGGTCAACCATGACCACATCATGCGCCTAATGGGAATTATCGAAGAGGAAGGGGTCGCCCCCGGCTATCTGATTTTTGAATTCAACGAGCGGGAGCTGTCGCGGCAAGATTCCGATGCGCTGGCATCCCTGCACGAGCTGCGCGCCAAGGGTATCCAGATCAGTCTCGATGATTTCGGTACCGGCTTCTCCTCCCTCAACGCCCTGTTCCACTTCCCGGTGGATTACATCAAAGTGGATGACAGCTTTACCCAGAGGATGCTGCAATCGCCCAAAGATTTGGCGCTGATCCGCGCCATGCGGGATATCTGTCAGGATCTCGATTACACCCTGGTCGTCGAGGGGATCGAGAACCAGCAGCAGTTGCAGAAGCTCATCGATATTGGCTGCCGGATGGGGCAAGGGCGCTATATCTCTCCGCCCATGCCGGGAGCAGATATAGTGCCGCTACTGACCCCGGCCAATCCTTAGGGTTAATCCTTCTTGAACAACGCCCGCAGGTTGGCAACACCGACCTGCCCCTTCTGCTGGCGCTCCTCGGCAGTCACCTTCTTCTGGTTTTCCCATTCAAGGTCATCCTGCGGCAGCTCCAGCAGGAAGCGGCTCGGCTCCGGACGTACTGATTCGCCAAACTGGCGCCGCTCCTTGCAGAGGGTAAAGGTCAGCTCGGTCTGGGCCCGGGTGATGCCCACGTAGGCGAGACGCCGCTCTTCCTCCACGTTGTCTTCATCTATGCTGGTCTGGTGAGGCAGCAAGCCTTCCTCCATCCCCACCATGTAGACATAGGGGAACTCCAGCCCCTTTGAGGCGTGCAGGGTCATCAACTGTACCTGATCTGCATCATCTTCCCCCTCGTTGCGCTCCATCATGTCGCGCAGGGTGAGGCGAGTGACCACCTGGGCCAGCGTCATCGACTCCTCCAGCTCATCCCCTTCCAGCATCTCGGTGATCCAGCGATAGAGGGTGGAGACGTTCTGCATCCGCATCTCGGCCGCTTTCGGGCTGGGGGAGGTCTCGTAGAGCCACTCTTCGTAGTGGATCTCCTTGATCATGTCCCGCACCGCCTCCACCGGATTGCCACGCTGCGCCTGATCGCCAAGGCGAACCAGCCAGTTGGTGAAGGCCTGCAGGGCCACGAGGCCACGGCCGGAGAGGTGCTGCTCGAGCCCCAGCTCGAAGCTGGCGGCAAACAGACTCTTGCCACGTTGGTTGGCGTATTGGCCAAGCTTTTCGAGGGTGGTGGGGCCAATCTCGCGGCGCGGCAGGTTGACCACCCGCAGAAAGGCGGTGTCCTCATCCGGATTCACCAGCAGCTTGAGGTAGGCCATGATGTCCTTGATCTCGGTGCGGGAGAAAAACGAGGTGCCGCCGGAGATGCGATAAGGAATCCGGTTGGTCATCAACGCCTTCTCGAAGATGCGCGACTGATGGTTGCCCCGATAGAGGATGGCGTAATCCTTGAACCGGGTGCGGTTCATAAACTTGTGTCCCATCATCTCGGCGGCGATCCGCTCCGCTTCGTGCTCCTCGTTCTTGGCGAACAGCACCTTGAGCTTCACCCCTTCATCCAACTCGGAGAAGAGCGCCTTATCATAGACGTGCGGGTTATTGGCGATCAGGATGTTGGCGCACTTGAGGATCCGCCGCTTGGAGCGGTAGTTCTGCTCCAGCTTGATCAGCTTGAGGCTGGGGAAATCTTCGCTTAGCAGCACCAGATTCTGCGGCTTGGCACCGCGCCAGGAGTAGATGGACTGGTCATCATCCCCTACCACGGTAAAACGTGCCCGCTCGCCGACGATCTGCTTCACCAGCTCGTATTGGCTGGTGTTGGTGTCTTGGTACTCATCGACCAGCAGATAGCGGATCTTGTTCTGCCAACGCTCGCGCACCTCCTGATTGCTCTTGAGCAACAGGGTCGGCATCACGATGAGGTCGTCAAAATCCAGCGCGTTATAGGCCACCATCTGGCGGTGATAGCGCTCGTAGAGCTGGGCCATCAGCACCTCTTCCGGCCCACGGGCGATACGCATGGCACGAGCAGGCAGGATGAGGTCGTTCTTCCAGTTGGAGATCTGGCTGATAAGGGCCGAGAGCTTGTCCTTGTCGTTGTCGAGCTCGTCTTCAGTCAATTCTTTCAACAGCGCCAGCTGGTCGGTGTCATCGAACAGGGAGAAGTTGGCCTTGAGATTCAGGCTCTTGTGCTCACGACGAATGATATCGAGCCCCAGGGTATGGAAGGTGGAGACCATCAGCCCCCGCGCCTCCTTACGCCCCAAAGTCTGGCCGACCCGCTCTTTCATCTCCCGCGCCGCCTTGTTGGTAAAGGTGACCGCTGCGATGTTGCGCGCACTGTAGCCGCACTGCTGCACCAGATAGGCAATCTTGTTGGTGATGACGCGGGTCTTGCCCGATCCGGCACCCGCCAGCACCAGGCAAGGGCCGGAAACATACTTGACCGCTTCGTTCTGATTGGGGTTGAGCTTCATGGGCCGGATCTCTTGGCTTATGATGAGGGGCGGCATTGTACCAGAAATCACCCGACGAGCCGTACCTGATGCAAGGCAGACAACCGCCATTCCGGCTTATCGCGCCTTGTGTTCGGGCGCTATTTTCAGGATCATGGCCGACCTTTCGAGATGATGACTTTTTCCGGATAGTGAGGGGAGCATGAATCAGCAACAGCACGACCAACTGCGCAGCCAGTTTCCGGCCTTGGCGCAGGAGGTAAACGGCCATCCTCTGGTCTATCTGGACAACGCCGCCACCACCCAGAAACCACAAGCGGTACTGGATGCCATCGCTCACTACTATCGGGTCGACAACGCCAACGTGCACCGTGCCGCCCACGCCCTGAGTGGCCGCGCGACCCGCGCCTTCGAGGCCGCCCGCGAAACGGTCGCCCGCTTTATCAATGCGCCCCGCAGCCACGAAGTTATCTGGACCCGTGGTACCACAGAAGCGATCAATCTGGTAGCCCAGAGCTGGGGGATGAACGAACTCAAGACAGGGGACGAAATCATCCTCAGCACGCTGGAGCACCACGCCAACATAGTCCCGTGGCAACTGGTCGCCCAGCGTACCGGCGCAGTCATCCGGGTTATCCCACTCGATAAGCGGGGCGATCTCGATCTGGCCGCCTATCACGCCATGCTGGGGCCACGCACCCGACTGGTGAGCGTGGCCCACGTATCCAATGCCCTCGGTACCGTCAATCCGGTCGCCCAGATAGTAGAGGCCGCCAAAGCGGTTGGCGCCGTGACGCTGATCGACGGCGCCCAGGCGGTGGCTCATCTCGAGGTGGATGTGCAAGCCATCGGTTGCGACTTCTACGCCTTCTCCGGCCACAAGCTCTATGGCCCGACCGGCATCGGTGTGTTGTGGGGCCGCACCGAGCTATTGGAGCGGATGCCGCCCTGGCAAGCCGGTGGCGAGATGATCGATCGGGTCAGTTTCAGCGGCACCACCTTCAATACCCTGCCCTTCAAATTCGAGGCGGGCACCCCCCATATTGCTGGCGCTATCGGCCTCGCCGCCGCCATCGACTTTGTGATGGGGCAAGATCGGCAATGGCTCGCCAAACATGAGCAAGCGCTGACAGACTATCTGGTCGCAGGCCTGCAACAGGTGCCGGGGCTACGTCTGGTCGGCGAACCCGGCCAACGCGCCGGTGCGGTCTCTTTCTTGCTCGACGACATCCACCCGCAAGATGCCGCCACCCTGCTCGATATGCAGGGGATCGCCCTGCGAGTCGGCCATCACTGCGCCATGCCATTGATGGAATCGCTCGGGATCGGCGGCACCATGCGCGCCTCGCTGGCTTGCTACAACAATCGGGACGATGTCGACGCCCTGCTGGCCGCCCTGCACAAACTCAGTGACTTCTTCTAAGGCAGACAACCGAATGAGTGACCTCGCAAGCTATACCCAGATTGGCCTTGAGCCCAACGCCGACACCATCCGCCAGCAGTTTGCCGCCGCCCACGGCTGGGAGAACCAGTATCGGCTCATCATCCAGCTCGGCAAGCAGCTGCCAGCGCTACCCGCCGAATGGCAGCAGGAGGAGTTCCGCCTCAAGGGGTGTGAAAGCCTGGCTTGGCTGAAGGGAGAACAAAGCGAGGATGGCTGCTGGCACTTTGCCTGTGATTCCGATGCTCGCATCGTGCGTGGCCTCATCGTCATCGTGCTGGCGGCACTCAACCACCAATCGTCTGCGGCGATCCAGGCATTTGATATGGAAGGGTATTTCACCGAACTGGGACTTGAGAAACACTTGAGCCCGTCACGAGGTAACGGGCTCAGAGCGATCGTACTGGCGATCCGGGAACAGGCTGTCTAACCCGCTCTGTTCAGTGGTCGATTAAGCTTCGCCAATCGACCCGGCGTTTTCATTCCCTGCCTCTTTCTCGGCGCGGGCGCCCCGCTCGGCAATCTTCTTCAATACCCGGGACGCGGCAACCAGCCCAAAGGTTGCCGTCACCGGCGTCACGGCGCCAAAACCGGAGGCGCAATCCATCTTCATAGTGCCATCGCTGGCTGCCTTGGCCTGGCAAGTGCCACCATTGCCATCCGGATAGCTCAGCTGCTCGGTTGAGAAGACACACTCCACCCCGAATTTGCGCGCCGGATTCTTGCTGAAGTTGTGCAATCGGCGCAGATCGGAACGGACCTTGGCCGCCAACGGGTCTTGAATAGTCTTAGCCAGATCGGCCACAGTGATCTGGGTCGGATCCATCTGCCCTCCGGCACCACCCGCCACAATCACCGGGATTTTGTTGCGCTTGCAGAAGGCAATCAGCGCCACCTTGGCCTTGACCGAATCGATGGCATCCACCACATAGTCAAACTCCCGCTTGATATGCTCGGCCAGGTTATCAGCGGTGACAAAATCGTCCACCTCGATCACTTCGCAATCAGGATTGATGGCGCGAATACGCTCGGCCATCACCTCGGTTTTGAGGCGACCAACCGTGCCCTGCATGGCGTGGATCTGGCGATTGGTGTTGGTGATGCAGATATCGTCCATGTCGATCAGGGTGATCTGGTTGATACCAGCGCGGGCCAGCGCCTCTGCCGCCCAGGAGCCCACGCCACCGATCCCCACCACACAGACTTTCGCCTGGCTAAAGGAACGCAGGGCATTCTGACCATAAAGACGGGCAATGCCCCCGAATCGCTGTAGATATTCTGCTTTCATACCACCACCTTGCTTGAGTGCGGCCATTATAACGGCAACCACCGCCAGCCGCGATGGCAGAACCGGAGAAAATCGGGAAGGAAAAACAGGGAAAACGGCAGAGAAGAGGGAATAAAAGGTCAGTTATTAGACGATTTTATGAATCGCAGGTAATAAAAAACCCCGCTCGATGAGCGGGGTTCTTAAATTGGGTGCCTGGCAGTGTCCTACTCTCGCATGGCGAATGCCACACTACCATCGGCGCTACCGCGTTTCACTTCTGAGTTCGGCATGGGATCAGGTGGTTCCACGGCGCTATGGCCGCCAGGCAAATTCTTCAATCCAGAAAGCTGACGTGAGTAACGATGTTGCTTGTGGCTTGTCGTTATCACTGAATTCGTAGTTCGCTTAGGTTTGCTACAAGCCTTAGAACACTTCTTGGGTGTTGTATGGTTAAGCCTCACGGGTAATTAGTACGGGTTAGCTCAATGCATCGCTGCACTTACACACCCCGCCTATCAACGTTGTGGTCTCCAACGGCCCTTTAGGACCCTCAAGGGGTCAGGGATGACTCATCTCAGGGCTCGCTTCCCGCTTAGATGCTTTCAGCGGTTATCGATTCCGAACTTAGCTACCGGGCAGTGCCACTGGCGTGACAACCCGAACACCAGAGGTTCGTTCACTCCGGTCCTCTCGTACTAGGAGCAACTCCCTTCAATCATCCAACGCCCACGGCAGATAGGGACCGAACTGTCTCACGACGTTCTGAACCCAGCTCGCGTACCACTTTAAATGGCGAACAGCCATACCCTTGGGACCGACTTCAGCCCCAGGATGTGATGAGCCGACATCGAGGTGCCAAACACCGCCGTCGATATGAACTCTTGGGCGGTATCAGCCTGTTATCCCCGGAGTACCTTTTATCCGTTGAGCGATGGCCCTTCCATTCAGAACCACCGGATCACTATGACCTACTTTCGTACCTGCTCGACCTGTCCGTCTCGCAGTTAAGCTGGCTTATGCCATTGCACTAACCTCCTGATGTCCGACCAGGATTAGCCAACCTTCGTGCTCCTCCGTTACTCTTTGGGAGGAGACCGCCCCAGTCAAACTACCCACCAGGCACTGTCCGCGAGCCCGATTCAGGGCCCTGCGTTAGAACATCAAACATACAAGGGTGGTATTTCAAGGACGGCTCCAGCGCAACTGGCGTCACGCCTTCAAAGCCTCCCACCTATCCTACACATGTAGGTTCAATGTTCAGTGCCAAGCTGTAGTAAAGGTTCACGGGGTCTTTCCGTCTAGCCGCGGGTACACCGCATCTTCACGGCGAATTCGATTTCACTGAGTCTCGGGTGGAGACAGCATGGCCATGGTTACACCATTCGTGCAGGTCGGAACTTACCCGACAAGGAATTTCGCTACCTTAGGACCGTTATAGTTACGGCCGCCGTTTACCGGGGCTTCGATCAAGAGCTTCGCTTGCGCTAACCCCATCAATTAACCTTCCGGCACCGGGCAGGTGTCACACCCTATACGTCCACTTTCGTGTTTGCAGAGTGCTGTGTTTTTGATAAACAGTCCCAGCCATCTGGTCACTGCGACTCCCAACTGCTCCATCCGCAAGGGACTTCACTGTCAAGAGCGAACCTTCTCCCGAAGTTACGGTTCTATTTTGCCTAGTTCCTTCACCCGAGTTCTCTCAAGCGCCTTGG
>NZ_JBQBCZ010000001.1:487500-555000 GCF_051920345.1 Aeromonas sp. 102P
CTCTGGGGTGAACCAACCGCTTCAACTCGCGCATCCCCTGCATGAACAGGATCATGAAACGCATCACCTTGATGCCGCCGCCCGTACTGCCCGCGCAACAGCCAATAAAGGCGGAGAACATCAGCAGCATGGGCAGGAACGAGGGCCAGTCGGCATAGGTCGTGGTGCTATAGCCGGTGGTGGTACCCAGAGAGACCGCCTGGAAAAGGCCATGGTTGAGCGCCTCTTGCCAGGTGGCGTAGTGTCCGTGGGTCAGCAAGGCGACAAAGCAGATCATCACCAGGGTCGCCTGAATGGCCAGGAACACCTTGAGTTCAGAATCATAGAGGTAGCGCCCGAGCCGAACTGGGCGGTGAGAGAAGACGGTAAAGTGGAGCGCAAAGTTCACGCTGGCCAGCAGCAGGAACACCACGGTAATCAGGTTGATGACCGGACTGTTGAAGAAACCGATGCTGGCATCGTGAGTGGAGAAGCCACCGACCGACAGAGTCGAGAACGAATGGCACACTGCATCGAACAGCGTCATTCCGGCGAGCCAGTAGGCCAGCGCACAGAGTGCGGTGAGCAGCAGATAGATGAACCAGAGCGCCTTGGCCGTTTCGGCGATGCGCGGCGTCACCTTGGTATCCTTCACTGGCCCCGGGATCTCGGCGCGATAGAGCTGCATGCCCCCGATACCCAGCAGTGGCAGAATGGCCACCGCCAGTACGATGATCCCCATCCCCCCCAGCCACTGCAGCAACTGGCGATAGAACAGAAACGCCTTGGGCAGATTATCGAGCCCGGTCAGTACCGTTGCGCCTGTGGTGGTCAGGCCGGAAAAAGATTCGAAGAAGGCCTCCGAGACCGACATGTCCGGCACATCGCTCATGATGAAGGGCACAGCCCCCACACTGCCCAGCACGGTCCAGAACAGCACCACAATCAGAAAGCCCTCTTTCGAGCGCATCTCCTTCTTGTGGTAGCGATTGGGAAACCAGAGCACCACGCCGAGCAGCAGGGCGATCAGAAAAGAGCTGACGAACTCGGCACCACCACCATCCCGATAGCCAAAGGCCACCAGTGCAGGCAACAGCATGGTCGAGCTGAACAGCGCAACCAGCAGGCCAACAATGCGAATAATGCTCAGAATGTGCATTACAGCTCCCTTTCCCCAATTAAAGAGCGATGGATTCTAGCCATCTAAGGGACTGAGGGATACCCGCCCATGAGTCCGGTCGGTCAATTCACGGTCCACCTGAGCCCAAACCGAGGACTCCCACGCCACCTGCAAGGTGACCTGCTGACCGTAATCCGCCGCCAGCAATTCGCCATTATGGCTGCTGATCAGCGACTCGACCGTCCCCATGTCACCGTAATCGCAGTGAATGAGAGAGGGAGTGCGCGGCACCTTGAGCAGGGTGGGCAACTGCTTGAGGGCGGCACCGACACCGCCCCCATAGGCTTTGACCAGTCCACCGGTGCCAAGCTGGATGCCGCCGTAGTAACGCACTACCACGGCGCAGATTTCACCGAGCCCCGAGCCCATCAACTGGGCCAGGATCGGCTTGCCCGCAGTACCGGAAGGTTCGCCGTCATCGCTGAAGCCATAAACCTGACTATCTTGCGGCGCACCCGCCACAAAGGCCCAGCAGTGATGGCGCGCGGCCGGATGTTGGCGTTTGATCTCGTTGACCCACCCCTTGGCCACCTCGACGGTCGGGGTGTGAGCGATCAGGGTAATAAAGCGACTCTTCTTTATCTCTTCGGTCAACTCCAGCGAGGCAGCCGGAATGGAGTACGCTGCAGCCATCAGAGTCCTGCTTGTCTGGTCATGTTTTCCACCCCGTTGGCGTGCAGCACCACGTTGTCTTCGATGCGGATGCCGCCAAACGGCCGCAGTGCCTCCACCTTGTTCCAGTTGACCCTCTTGCCCTGTTCGCCCTGACGCAGCGGCTCCAGCAAACTGTCGATGAAGTAGAGCCCCGGCTCGATGGTGAACACCTGATCCACCTCCATCACCCGGGTGCAGCGCAGATAGGGGAACAGCTCGGGCGCCGCCAGATGGGTGCCGCGCTCATCCTGCATGAAACCGCCCGCATCGTGTACCTGCAAACCGAGGAAGTGGCCGAGGCCGTGAGGGAAGAAGACGTTGGTCACCCCGGTGTTGATCATCTCGTCTACCGACATATCCACCAGCTCGGTCGCTTGCAGCAGGCGCGCCAGCTTATGATGCATCTGCAGGTGCAGCTCGCTATAGCGGCGACCCGGCTTGATCTCCTTGATGATCTCCTGCTGCTGCTCGTCGAGGGCAGCAATCAGATCGGCAAACTCGCCACGACGCCACGCCCAGGTACGGGTGATGTCGGAGGCATAACCGTGAAAATCGACGCCGGCATCGATCAGGAAGGAGTGGCGCTCCGCATCCGGCACCCGCAAGGCAGACAAATGGGTGTAGTGAAGGATGGCCGCGTTGCGGTTGATGGCGACGATATTGCCGTAGGGCGCCTCATTGGCCCCCTGCCCGACCGCCTTCATGTAGGCCAGATTAATCTCGAACTCGCTCGCCCCCGCCATAAAGGAGTCCTTGGCGGCGATATGGCCGCGTACCCCAATCCGGTTCGCCTCACGCAGACACTCCAGCTCATAGGAGGTCTTGTAGGCGCGGTGATAGTGCAGGTAGTTGAGCACCGCCTCGGGATTGGGCTGGGTCAGCCCCAGCAGATCGGCCACTTCCAGATGGCCCCCCAGATAGGCCCACTCCTGCTTGTTGGCAGGTAGATGGTCGGCCACCTGTTCCGGCCGGGTCAGGAAACGGATATCGAAGAACTCGACCCAGAAGGCATTGGGCAGATCCGCCACCTTGTGCCAGAAATCCACCGGGCGGTAGAACAGCAGGATTGGTTTGTTCACCCCGTCCACCAGCAGCCAGCAGTGAGGATTGTCCAGCACCGGCAACCAGGCTTTGAAATGCGGGTTTACCTTGAACGGGTAATCCTGATCATCGAGGAAGATGCGGT
Source organism: Aeromonas sp. 102P (assembly GCF_051920345.1). NCBI lineage: Bacteria > Pseudomonadati > Pseudomonadota > Gammaproteobacteria > Aeromonadales > Aeromonadaceae > Aeromonas > Aeromonas sp. 102P. Next base: position 490,500 of record NZ_JBQBCZ010000001.1, read on the forward strand.
GAGTCTGGCCGGAGTGGATGGCCAGTCCGCTGAGCCCCTGTTGTTGCAGAATGTCGCGGGTGCGCTGCTGCAAGGTATCGAGGTGCTGGGCAAAAAGTTGGCTGTAGCTGCTCATGGCGTCCTGCTCCGAGGTGAATGTGATTGCAGCATAACATCAAGCGCTTGGCGGCTCGACCCGTCAAGCTGCCGCTTCGTGAGGTAACGCATACGTTACAAACGTGTTTGTTATCAACACAAAACCAATCATTAACAAATCAAAAACAATTCAATACACTGCCGGTAGATACATGAAGTCAGGGATTACTCATGGACAACCTCTGCCTGTGGCAACCGGATCCGCTCGGGATGCAGCAATCCAACCTCTACCGTTTTATGGCGGAGGTGAACCGTTTCCACGGCTTGCAGTTGCAGAATTACCCGCAGCTTTATCAATGGTCGGTGGAGAAGACCACCCGTTTCTGGCCGCTGGTGTGGCAGCACTGCGGCGTCAAGGGGGAGCTCGGCAACATAGTGGCGGAGAACCGTCAGGATATGCAGCGCACCCGCTGGTTCCCCGATAGCCGCCTCAACTTCGCCGAAAACCTGCTGCGCCGTCAGGACGAGAGCCCGGCCATCATCTCCCGGATCGAAGGTAGCCCAAGCCGCACCCTGAGCTGGGGTGAACTGAGTGATCAGGTTGCCCGGCTGGCTCAGTGGCTGCGTCATCAGGGGATTGGTCGTGGCGATGTGGTCGCCGCCTACCTGCCCAATATTCCGGAAACCGTGGTTGCCATGCTGGCAACCACCAGCATCGGGGCGATCTGGACCTCCACCAGCCCCGACTTTGGCGAGGCCAGCGTGGTAGAGCGCTTCGGCCAGACCCAACCACGAGTGCTGTTTGCGGTGGATGGCTATCGCTACAACGGCAAAGCTATCGACATTCAACAGAAGGTCGCCAGCGTGGTGAGCCAGATCGGCAGCATAGAGCAGACGGTGATGATCCCCCTGCTCGGCAACCCGCTGCAGCTTGGTCACGACTGGCAGCAAGTGCTGGCAAGCCAACACGATGCCCAGCTCACCTTCGAGTCGATGGCCTTTAATGACCCGCTCTATATCCTCTATTCATCCGGCACCACCGGCAAACCCAAGTGCATCGTGCACGGCATCGGCGGCACCCTGCTGCAACACCTGAAAGAACACCAGCTGCACTGCGACATCAAACCGGGGGAGCGAATCTTCTACTTCACCACCTGCGGCTGGATGATGTGGAACTGGCTGGTAAGCGCCCTCGCCTCCGGCGCCACCCTGGTGCTCTATGACGGATCGCCATTTTACCCGGATGGCAACGTGCTGTGGGATCTCGCCCGCGACGAAGAAGTCGTCCTGTTCGGCACTTCGGCCAAGTATCTCGATGCGCTGCACAAGCAGGGTTATGCCCCCATCAAGACCCACGATTTGCCGCACTTGCGGCTGCTCTGCAGCACCGGATCTGTGCTGTCGCCGGAGGGATTTGACTACGTCTACCAGCAGATAAAGCAGGATGTGCAGCTCAGCTCCATCTCCGGCGGCACAGATATCTGCTCCTGCTTCGTCATCGGCAACCCGCTCAGCCCTGTCTATCGCGGCGAGAGTCAGGGGCGCGGCCTCGGTCTCGCGGTGCAGGTATTCAACGAGGCGGGCCAGCCGGTGCAGGGGGAGAAGGGCGAGCTGGTCTGCACCAAGCCGTTCCCGGCTCAGCCCATCTACTTCTGGGGCGACGAGAATGGCGACAAGTACCATGCGGCCTACTTCGAGCGGTTCGACAACATCTGGTGCCACGGCGACTGGATCGAGCTGACCCCGACCGGTGGCATTCTGTTCTACGGCCGCTCCGACGCCACCCTCAACCCGGGCGGCGTGCGCATCGGCACCAGCGAAATTTACCGCTATGTCGAGCAGCTGGACGAGGTGGAGGAGAGCATCGTCATCGGCCAGCAGTGGCAGCAGGACGAGCGGGTGGTGCTGTTCGTCAAGCTCAAAGCGGGCTGCAAGCTGGATGAGCCGCTGCGCGAGCGGATCCGCCAGCAAATAAAGCAGCACTGCACCGCCCGCCACGTGCCCGCCCGCATCCTGCAGGTAGATGCCATCCCACGCACCAAGTCCGGCAAGATCGTCGAACTGGCGGTGCGGGAAGTGGTACACAACCGACCGGTCAACAATACCCATGCCCTCGCCGATCCCGAGGTGCTGAACCAGTATCGCAACCGGCCGGAACTGGCCAGTTGATAACAAACTCACATCCATCCGAGGCGCCACAAGGCGCCTCTCTTTTGCCCGTTTTGTGATGAAGAGCTTTTACTCGAGATCTGTTAAACAAATGTTTTAAATAGGTGTTGAAAATGTCTCCTTTTGGATCAATAGTGAGCCTCGCCCCCTGCTGGGGATTAAGGAGCACCACTCCCCACTGAGTGGGAACAAGGAGACACTCTCATGATCTACCAAGGCGAAACCCTGTCGGTCAGCTACCTCGAAAACGGCATCGCCGAGCTGAGGTTTGATGCCCCGGGTTCAGTCAACAAGCTGGATCGCGCTACCCTGCTCTCCCTGAGCGAAGCGATCGCCGCATTACAACAAGAACGTGAACTAAAAGGTCTGATCCTCACCTCCGGCAAAGACGCCTTTATCGTCGGTGCCGACATTACCGAATTCCTGGAACTGTTCGATTTGCCGCAAGAAGATCTGCTCGGCTGGCTGAAAAAGGCCAACGACATCTTCAACGCCATCGAAGATCTGCCGGTTCCGACCCTCTGTGCCATCAAGGGCCACGCCCTGGGCGGTGGCTGCGAGACCATTCTCTCCACCGACTTCCGTCTGGCTGACACCAGCGCCAAGATTGGCCTGCCCGAGACCAAACTCGGCATCATGCCGGGCTTTGGCGGCACAGTCCGTCTGCCGCGAGTGATCGGCGCCGACAACGCGCTCGAGTGGATCACCACCGGCAAGGATTACCGTGCCGATGACGCCCTCAAGGTGGGCGCCATCGACGCCGTGGTCGCCCCGGACGCACTGCAGAGCGCTGCGCTGCAGATGATCAAGGACGCCATAGCGGGCAAGCTGGACTGGCAGAGCCGTCGCGCAGCCAAGAAAGCGCCGCTGCGCCTCTCCAAACTGGAAGCCATGATGAGCTTCACCACCGCCGCCGGCATGGTTGCCGCCGTGGCGGGCAAACACTATCCGGCGCCGATGACCGCGGTGAAAACCGTCGAAGCCGCCGCAGGTATGGGCCGTGACGAGGCGCTGGTCGTTGAAGCACAGGGCTTTATCAAGCTGGCCAAAACCGACGTGGCCAAGGCACTGGTCGGTATCTTCCTGAACGATCAGCACATCAAGGCGCTGGCCAAGAAGGCGGCCAAGCAGGCTGCTAAGGCCACTGGCCACGCCGCCGTACTGGGTGCCGGCATCATGGGGGGCGGCATCGCCTACCAGTCTGCCAGCAAGGGCATTCCGGCGGTGATGAAAGATATCAACGAGAAGGCGCTGGCACTTGGCATGGGCGAAGCCACCAAGCTGCTCAACGGCCAGCTCGAGAAGGGCCGCATCGACGGCATCAAGATGGGCCAGGTGCTCTCCGCCATCACTCCGACTCTCAGCTATGACAACGTCAAGCATGTGGATGTGGTGGTCGAAGCCGTGGTCGAGAACCCGAAAGTGAAGGCCGCCGTACTGGGCGAAGTGGAAGGGATCATTGGCGAAGACGCAGTGCTCGCCAGCAACACCTCCACCATCCCAATCTCCCTGCTGGCCAAGGGGCTGAAGCGCCCGCAGAACTTCTGCGGTATGCACTTCTTCAACCCGGTGCACCGCATGCCACTGGTGGAGATCATCCGCGGCGAGCAGACCTCCGATGAAACCATCAACCGCGTGGTGGCCTATGCCGCCGCCATGGGCAAGTCCCCGGTGGTGGTCAACGACTGCCCGGGCTTCTTCGTCAACCGCGTGCTGTTCCCCTACTTCTTCGGCTTCAACAAACTGGTTGCCGATGGCGCCGACTTCGCCGCCGTCGACAAGGTGATGGAGAAAGAGTTCGGCTGGCCCATGGGCCCCGCCTACCTGCTGGACGTGGTCGGCATCGACACCGGTCACCATGCCGGTGACGTGATGGCGCAGGGCTTCCCGGCACGCATGAGCAAGGAAGGTCGCACCGCCATCGACGTGATGTACGAAGTGAACCGCTTCGGTCAGAAGAATGGCAAGGGCTTCTACGCCTACGAGCAGGACAAGAAGGGCAAACCGAAGAAGGTGGCTGACGCAGCTAGCTACGAGCTGCTGGCCCCCATCGCCAAGCCGAAACAGGATTTCGACAAGGAAGCCATCATCGCCCGCATGATGATCCCGATGATCAACGAGGTGGTGCTCTGCCTGGAAGAGGGCATTGTTGCCACGCCAGCCGAAGCCGACATCGCACTGGTCTACGGTCTGGGCTTCCCTCCCTTCCGCGGCGGCGTGTTCCGCTATCTGGACACCATTGGTCTGGATCGCTACGTGGCCATGGCCGACCAGTATGCCGACTTGGGCCCGCTCTACCGCGTCAGCGACAAGCTGCGTGAAATGGCAGCCCAAGGCAAAACCTTCTACTGATTGCGGAAAGGAGATCCATTCATGAAAGACGTAGTCATTGTCGACTGTATCCGGACCCCCATGGGCCGGTCCAAGGGCGGCGCCTTCCGCAACGTGCGTGCAGAAGATCTGTCCGCGCACCTGATGAAATCCATCCTGCTGCGCAACCCCAACCTCGACCCGAACGAGATCGAGGATATCTACTGGGGCTGCGTGCAGCAGACCCTGGAGCAGGGCTTCAACATTGCCCGCAACGCCGCGCTGCTGGCCGGTATTCCGAAGCAGGTGGGGGCGGTCACCGTCAACCGCCTGTGCGGCTCCAGTATGCAGGCGCTGCACGACGCCTCCCGCGCCATTCAGGTGGGTGACGGGGATATCTTCATCATCGGCGGCGTTGAGCATATGGGTCACGTGCCGATGAGCCACGGCGTTGACTTCCATCCCGGCATGGCCAAGTCGGTGGCGAAAGCCTCCGGCATGATGGGGCTGACCGCCGAGATGCTCGGCAAGCTGCACGGCATCAGCCGCCAGCAGCAGGACGAGTTTGCCGCCCGCTCCCATCGCCGCGCTCACGCCGCCACCGTGGAAGGGCGTTTTGCCAAGGAGATCGTCGGGCTGGAAGGCCATGACGCCAGCGGCGCGCGCTTCTTCTACGACTACGACGAGGTGATTCGCCCGGAGACCACGGTCGAAACCCTGAGCCAGCTGCGCCCGGTGTTTGACCCGGTCAACGGCACCGTCACCGCCGGCAGCTCCTCGGCGCTGTCAGATGGCGCCGCCGCCATGCTGGTGATGAGCGCGGATCGCGCCAAGGCCCTCGGCCTCACGCCGCGCGCCAAGGTACGTGCCATGGCCATCGCTGGCTGTGACGCCGCCATCATGGGTTACGGCCCGGTGCCGGCCACCCAGAAGGCGCTCAAGCGTGCCGGTCTGACTGTCGGTGATATCGACCTGTTCGAGCTGAACGAGGCGTTTGCCGCCCAGTCCCTGCCCTGCGTGAAGGATCTGGGTCTGCAGGACCTGGTGGACGAGAAGGTGAACCTGAACGGCGGCGCCATTGCGCTGGGCCACCCCCTCGGCTGCTCCGGTGCCCGCATCTCCACCACCCTCATCAATCTGATGGAGGAGAAGGATGCCACCCTGGGGGTTGCCACCATGTGTATCGGTCTGGGTCAGGGTATCGCCACCGTGTTTGAACGGGTGTGATAACCAGCCGGATCGACCGGATGCACTACTGAGAGTTGTCCCTTTTCGGGGCCAGTCTGACTGGCCCCTTTTCAAGTCTGTGACGATCGCCACACGGGGTGCTCGTCAGTGGTCAGAAGCTGTCTGTTGGCCGTCCCGTTTGGGTCGGCCTTTTTTCGTTTTAATCTTATCAATAGGCTGTTATTGCCTTAAACCTCACATTAGATAGGGGGCTTGCTTGCTTTTTACTCCCCCGACAGGTTCAATCTGCACAAAAAAATGGGTGGATGCACATACATATGTCAATGAGCAAACAACTGCTGATCGTCGATGACGACCAAGAGATCCGCGAGCTGCTCAATGAGTACCTGACCCGGGCGGGCTTTCAGGTATTGACGGCGGCGGAGGGCAACGAGATGCGCCAGCAACTCGCCCAGCACAGCCCGGACCTGATTATTCTGGACATCATGATGCCCGGCGAGGACGGTTTTACCCTCTGCCAGCAGATCCGTCGTGACTCCCAGGTGCCCATCATCATGCTGACCGCCGCCTCCGACGAAGCGGATCGGGTGATCGGCCTCGAACTCGGCGCCGACGACTATATCGCCAAGCCGTTCAGCCCCCGCGAACTGCAGGCCCGCATCAAGGCGCTGCTGCGCCGCGCCGAATTCCGCCAGCCGGAAAAAGAGAAAGAGCCGAGCCGCCGTCTGCGTTTTGCCGAGTGGACCCTCGACACCCTGAGCCACCAGCTGACCCATGACGATGGCAGCCTGCTGGACCTCTCCGGCAGCGACGCCATGCTGCTCGGCATGTTCCTGCAACAGCCCGGCGTGGTGCTGGATCGGGACACCATCTCGGATGCCACCCGCGGCCGCGAAAGTCTGCCGATGGAGCGTGGCATCGACGTACAGATCAGCCGTCTGCGCCAGAAGCTGGGCGATAACGGCAAGAGCCCGCGTATTATCAAGACCATTCGCGGCAGTGGCTACATGCTGATTGCCGAGGTGCACGAGCTGCCATGAGCAACAAGTGGTCCTGGGGGGCGCTGGTGCCCCGCTCCCTGTTGTCACGGATGATCCTGCTGCTGTTGCTGGCCATCCTGCTCTCCCAGACCATTCTGACCGGCATCTGGATGCAGCAGATCCAGAAGCGGGAGCTGGAGGGGATGCTCAGCACCACCCGCAACCTCGCCATGTCTGCCGCTTCCACCGTCAACTTCTTCAAATCCCTGCCGCTGCAGTATCGCCATATCGCGCTGGACCAGCTGCGCAACATGGGGGGCAGCCGCTTCTTCGTCTCGCTCAACGAGGAAGAGATCCACATCAACGCCATCCCCGACAGCGAACGCAAGACGCAGGTGCTGGAGGAGGTTCAGGGAGTGCTGACCCGCAAGCTCTCCGACGCCATGGCGATCAAGGTGGACTTCTCCCGACCCGATGACCTCCACGTCTTCAACAACGACACCCTGCTGGCGGATCTCCCCTCCTCCTGGGCCCGCTACACCCTGTCGCTGGAGCCGCTCAATCCACCGGTACTGGTGACCCAGATCGAGATTGAAAAGGGGGAGTGGCTCTATCTGGCGGCCCTGCTGCCCGCCCCCTACATGACCCTCGACGATACCGTGATGCCGAGCAACCAGGTGCGCTTCATCGCCCTGATGACGGTGTTCCTCTGCTTCTTCACCTTTATGCTGGTGCGCTGGCAGACCCGGCCGCTGCGCCGTCTCGCCAAGGCGGCGGTGAATCTGGGCAAGGATATTGATCAGCCTTCGCTCAAGGAGGAAGGAGCGTCGGAAATCGTGGCGGCGACCCGCGCCTTCAACATCATGCAGCACCGCATTCGTCGCTATATCGATGATAGAGAGCGACTGTTCAGCTCCATCTCCCACGACCTCAAGACCCCCATCACCCGGCTGCGGCTGCGGGTCGAACTGCTCGACGACGAGGTGCAAATCGCCAAGTTCAACAAGGATCTCGACGAACTGGAGCTGATGGTGAAAGGGGCGCTGCAGACGGTCAAAGAGACCGACATTCACGAGAATATCGAGGAGATCGACATCAACGCCCTGCTTGAGCAGATGGCGGAGTCGATGAACCTGCACGACGAGCGGCTGACCATCGAAGGCCACTGCAAGTGGCCCTACCGCGGCAAGCTGCTGGCGCTCAAGCGCTGCATCGGCAATCTGGTAGACAACGGCATCAAGTACGGCCAGAAGGTGCGCATCATCATCATGGATGACGAAGAGATGCTGATCCTCTTTATCATGGATGAGGGCCCCGGCCTGCCGGACGATCAGTTCGAGCGTATCTTTGAACCCTACTACCGGCTCAGCACGGATCAGGCCGGCACCGGCCTCGGTCTTGGCATCGCCCGCAACATTGCCCACGCCCACGGCGGCGATCTGGTGCTGGAAAATCGTCCGCAAGGTGGCCTGCAGGCCACGCTCTCCCTACCAAGGCAGTAACCTTATGAAGTGGTTGTCTTTTTCTGTCATCGCCCTGCTCTCTGCTCCCGTTGCCGCCTCCCAGGTGGAAGTGCTGCACTGGTGGACGTCCGGCGGCGAAGCGAAAGCGGTCGAAGTGCTCAAATCCGAGTGGACCAAACAGGGCAACCAGTGGAACGACTTTGCAGTGCAGGGCGGCGGCGGCAAGAGCGCCATGACGGTATTGAAGAGCCGGGCACTGGCGGCCAACCCGCCCGAAGCGGCCCACCTCAAGGGCTATGAGCTCAAGGAGTGGGCCGGGCTCGGCTTCCTGCGCGATCTCACCCCCATGGCCGAACACCTCGGCTGGTACAGTCAGATGCCGCCCATGGTGCGGGCCACCCTCAGCCAGAATGGCGCCCTGATGGCGGTGCCCACCGGCATCCACCGGGTCAACTGGCTGTGGCTCAACCGCAAGATCTTCGAGCGCAACAAGCTGGCTCCGCCCACCGACTGGGCCCAGTTTGTCACCGTCGCCGACCAGCTTAAAAAACGGGGCATCACCCCGCTCGCCATCGGCAACGAGCCCTGGCAGCTGGCGGTACTGTTTGAAACAGTGGCGCTCGGTGAGGGAGGAAAAGAATTCTATCGCAAGGCGTTCCTCGAGCAGGACAGCGCCACCCTGACCGGCCCCGACATGGTGCGAGTGCTGACCCGTTTCCAGCAGCTGCGCGCCTATGTGCCGCAAAAATACGCCGGTCTGAAGTGGCATCAGGCCACCAATCTGCTGGAGAGCGGTGGCGCCGCCATGCAGGTGATGGGCGATTGGGTGAAGGGTGAACTGAGTGCCGGTAACTACCGACCGGGTGAGGATATCGCCTGTCTGCCGAGCCCGGGCAGCGCCGGACTGTTCAGCTACAACCTCGACTCCATCGCCATGTTCAAACAGCGGGATCCGGCCCAGCTGCAGGCGCAGGGGGATCTGGCCCAGCTGCTGATGACGCCGCAATTTCAGGAAGAGTTCAATCGGGTGAAGGGGTCGATCCCGGCACTGACCAATCCCGACATGAGCAAGTTCGACCGCTGCGCTGTCCGCTCCTATCAGGATTTCCTGCTGGCGGAAAAGCAGGACAACCTGCTGCCCAGCATGGCGGAAGGGATGGCGACGCCGACCAATATGCGGCAGGCGATCCTCGATGTGCTGAGCAACTTCTTCAACGATCCCAAGGCCAACCCGGAGCAGACGGCGCTGCATCTGGAGCGGGCCATGCGCTCGACCCGCTGATCCGGGCACATTGCCAAACGGCAGAAATGAGAAAGGCGGAATTGCTCCGCCTTTGTTGTTGAATCGTCATCCGATTCAGGATTGATCGTTCTCGTCCTCATCCTCGTCATAGTAATCGCTGAGCTCGATCCAGAGCCCCAACCCGACCATCACCATGGAGCCGAACCAGGTACCGGTATTCCCGATCGGGCTGCCCATCACTATCATGGCGAAGGACAAGAACCCCATGCCTGCATAGGCTTGTAATCTGCCGTAGGAGACCTGCATATTCACCTCCTTGTTGAATATGGTTCAATTTTTATATTACTCGTCCGGCGCAAGCTGGATAGGGCAGAATAACATTTCGGTTACATATGCTGGTTGATGGGGCGTTTGTTTGATTATTTTTTAGCCATGAGTATCATTGGCAGCCGAATAGGTTGAAGGTTGATAATAGATGAGTGATTTATTCTGCGGCGCAACCCACGAGTTGGACGCAATCGGGCTTCGTTGCCCGGAACCCGTTATGATGGTTCGCAAAAAAGTGCGGCTGATGGCGGATGGCGAGACCCTGCTGGTCAGTGCCGACGATCCTTCAACCACCCGCGACATCCCCAGTTTCTGCCGCTTTATGGATCACACCCTGGTCGCCAGCGAGACAGAGCAGGCCCCCTACCGCTATCTGATCCGCAAGGGTCAATAAGCCCCCGTACCGGAGCACTCCATGACAACCATTACCCGAATCGGCACCACCCAGCGTTGGTCAGACGTGGTCATCCACAATGGCACCCTCTACGTGGTGGAAGTGCCCGTCAGCGAAGAGGCCGACATCCACCAGCAGACCCGCGAAGTACTTGAGAGCCTGCAACGCCTGCTGGAAGCCAACGGCTCCGGCGTCGACAAGATCCTGATGGCCAATATCTATCTGAAAGACATTCAGGACATCGCCGCCTTCAACGAGCAGTGGGATGCCTGGATCCCGGCTGGCACCGCACCTGTGCGCGCCTGCGTACAGGCCCGTCTGGCCCACGAAGGCTACAAGGTCGAAGTACAGCTGACAGCGGCTGTCTAAGAGGCGCTTATCCCCGCCCCTTCGCCCACGAGGGGAGAAGGGAGCAAACAACAAGGCGTCATTGCTCGCCACGGCGCCAATAGAAAGGCCCCGCCATCACTGGCGGGGCCTTTTCGTTACCGAAACCTGAGCGACTTAGGCGGTCGGGGTCAGGGTAATGGTCACGCGGCGGTTCTGGGCTTTGCCAGCGGCGGTGCTGTTGGTAGCAACCGGCTGATCCGGGCCTACGCCGGTGGTGGAGATGCGGCTGCCTGCTACGCCCTGACCAATCAGCTGGGCGGCAACGGCATCGGCACGATCGCGGGAGAGCTTCATGTTCAGCTCGCGGGAACCTGTGCTGTCGGTGTGACCGACCACGTTCAGGCGGGTCTTGTCGAACTCGGCAACGACCATGGCCACGCCGGAGAGGGTGTTGGCACCGGCCGCTTTCAGCTGGGAGCTGGAGCTGTCGAAGGTGACGTTGTTCGGCATGTTGAGGATCAGCTCATTGCCATTACGGGTCACGCTGACGCCAGTGCCTTGCAGCTTCTCGCGCAGCTTGGCTTCCTGCACGTCCATGTAGTAGCCGATACCGCCACCCAGCGCCGCGCCAGCAGCAACGCCGGTCAGGATGCCCTTCTTGCGGTCACCCTTGCTGGAGGAGAGCGCACCTACGGCCGCACCGGCAGCGGCGCCAGCCAGCGCGCCCCAGGCACCTTTGGAGGTCTGGGATTCACCTGTGTAGGGGTTGGTGGTACAGCCGCTCAGGGCAACGGTCAGTGCCAGAGCAGGCACCAGGATCTTGGCTCGCATGAAAAAACCTCTGTGAAAACAATCCGGCACCATGCCGGGGGCCGGATTGTAACGCGCTGGCACGCCATTGTCTGACGCAAGCCTGAACAGATGGCGAGAGTGGTGTTTTTTTGGCCAATCGGCGGGTGGTCAGCGCGGTAACTGACACTCGGCGTGGCAAGGACAGCTGACCAGATGATCGTTCACCATTCCCACCGCCTGCATAAAGGCGTAACAGATGGTGCTGCCGACGAAGTTGAAGCCGAGCTTCTTGAGCGCTTTCGACATGGCATCCGACTCCGGCGAGGTCGCCGGAATATCGCCGTTGCCCTGCCGCTGGTTGACGATGGGGGCGCTGCCAACAAAGCCCCACAGGTAGTCGGCGAAGTCGATCCCCTGCTCCTGCAACGCCAGATAAGCGCGGGCATTTCTGATGATCGACTGCACCTTGAGCCGGTTGCGGATGATGCCAGTGTCCTGCATCAACCGCTCCACATCCTGCTCGTCGAACCGGGCAATCTGCACCGGATCAAAGTCGGCATAGGCGCGATGGTAGCTCTCGGTGCGCTTGAGGATGGTGATCCACGACAGCCCCGCCTGCTGGCCGTCGAGGCAGAGCTTGGCAAACAGCTCGCGCGAGTCATAGACCGGCCTGCCCCATTGTTTGTCATGGTATTCGATGTATTCCGGGTCCTTGGTCACCCAGGCGCAGCGCAGTTCCATTTCCTCTCCCTCGTTATTTCAGCAGTTTGCCCAACCCTGCCCACTCCGCAGGCGGCACTGCTCACATCATATACCGGACATCCCGCCCGACCAGCCAGAGCGCAGCACCATCCCGCGAATCCGCTGCAATTTCGCCTATTATCCGACCATGCCAGACGGTATACTCCCTCGGTTCACATTCAGCAAATCTTGCTCTGATTTTCACTTCGCGCGAAAAAAATTATGCAAAAATTCGATGTCAAAACCTTTCAGGGCCTGATCCTGCAGCTGCAGGACTATTGGTCCCGCCAGGGCTGTACCATCATTCAGCCGCTGGATATGGAAGTGGGTGCCGGTACATCCCACCCCATGACCTGTCTGCGTGCCCTGGGCCCGGAGCCCATCGCCTGCGCCTACGTGCAACCGTCCCGCCGTCCGACCGACGGCCGCTACGGTGAAAACCCGAACCGCCTGCAGCACTACTACCAGTTCCAGGTGATCATCAAGCCTTCCCCCGACAACATTCAGGAACTTTATCTGGGCTCCCTGAAAGAGCTGGGCATGGATCCTGAAATCCACGACATCCGCTTCGTGGAAGACAACTGGGAAAACCCGACTCTGGGTGCCTGGGGTCTGGGTTGGGAAGTGTGGCTGAACGGCATGGAAGTGACCCAGTTCACCTACTTCCAGCAGGTTGGCGGCCTCGAGTGCAAGCCGGTCACCGGCGAGATCACCTACGGTCTCGAGCGTCTGGCCATGTACATTCAGGGCGTGGACAGCGTCTACGATCTGGTCTGGTCTGACGGCCCGCTGGGCAAGACCACCTACGGCGACGTGTTCCACCAGAACGAAGTGGAGCAATCCACCTACAACTTCGAACACGCCGATGTGGAGTTCCTGTTCCACTGCTTCGAGCAGTACGAGAAGGAAGCCCAGAACCTGCTGGCACTGGAAAAACCGCTGCCGCTGCCTGCCTACGAGCGCATCCTCAAAGCCGCTCACTCCTTCAACCTGCTGGATGCCCGCAAGGCCATCTCGGTCACCGAGCGTCAGCGCTACATCCTGCGCATTCGCACCCTGACCAAGGCCGTGGCAGAGGCATACTACGCCTCCCGCGAAGCGCTGGGCTTCCCTATGTGTCAGCGCAGTGAGAACAAGCAAGGTTAAGGAACGGACATGGCACAACATACATTTCTGGTAGAGATCGGTACTGCTGAGCTGCCGCCCAAAGCCTTGCGCTCCCTGGCCGAAGCCTTTGCCGACAACTTCAAAGCCGAACTGACCAAGGCCGATCTGGCCTTCGGCGACGTCGAGTGGTTTGCCTCACCGCGCCGTCTGGCGCTGAAGGTGAGCGAGCTGGCCGGCGAACAGCCGAGCAAGAGCGTCGAGAAGCGCGGCCCGGCCGTGGCGCAGGCGTTCGATGCCGAAGGCAAGCCGACCAAGGCTGCCGAAGGCTGGGCCCGTGGCAACGGCATCACCGTTGAGCAGGCCGAGCGTCTGGTCACCGACAAAGGCGAGTGGCTGGTTCACACCGCCAAGGTCGAAGGCCGTCCGGCCGTCGATCTGCTGGGCGAACTGGTCGCCTCCGCACTGGCCAAACTGCCCATCCCGAAAATGATGCGCTGGGGCGACAAGACCATCCAGTTCGTGCGTCCGGTCTTCACCGTGACCCTGCTGCTGGATGGCGAGCTGGTTCCCGCTCACATTCTGGGTATCGACTCTGCTCGCACCCTTCGCGGCCACCGCTTTATGGGCGAGAGCGAGTTCACCATCGACAACGCCAGCCAGTACCCGCAAATCCTGCAGGAGCGCGGCATGGTGATTGCCGACTTTATGGCGCGCAAGGCCAAGATCAAGGCTGACGTCGAAGCGGCCGCTGCCGCTTTCGGTGGCGTAGCCGATCTGGACGACGCCCTGCTGGAAGAGGTCACCGCACTGGTCGAGTGGCCTGTGGTGCTGACCGCCAACTTCGAAGAGAAGTTCCTGGCCGTTCCGGCTGAAGCGCTGGTTCACACCATGAAGGGTGACCAGAAGTACTTCCCGGTCTACGACAAGAACGGCAAGCTGCTGCCGAAGTTCATCTTCGTCACCAACATCGAGTCCAAAGACCCGAGCCAGATCATCAGCGGCAACGAGAAGGTGGTTCGCCCCCGTCTCTCAGACGCCGAGTTCTTCTTCAAGACCGACCTCAAGCAGACCCTGGCCTCCCGCCTGCCGCGCCTTGAAACCGTGCTGTTCCAGCAACAGCTGGGCACCGTCAAGGCCAAGGTCGAGCGCATCGAGACCGTCGCCGGCTTTATCGCCGAGCGTATCGGCGCCGATGTGGCTCAGGCCAAGCGTGCCGGTCTGCTCTCCAAATGTGACCTGATGACCAACATGGTCGGCGAGTTCACCGACACCCAGGGTGTCATGGGGATGCACTACGCCCGTCACGATGGCGAAGACGAAGCGGTGGCCGTGGCCCTCAACGAGCAGTACATGCCGCGCTTTGCCGGTGATGCCCTGCCGTCCGGTCTGGTTGCCTGCGCCGTCGCGCTGGCCGACAAGCTCGACACCCTGGCCGGTATCTTCGGCATCGGCATGCTGCCGAAAGGTGACAAGGACCCGTTCGCCCTGCGTCGCGCCGCCATCGGTGCCCTGCGCATCATGACCGAGAAGCAGCTGGACTTGGATCTGGTTGAACTGGTTGAAGAAGCGGTACGCGTCTACGGCGACAAGCTGACCAACAAAACCGTCGTTACCGACGTGGTCGACTTTATGCTGGGCCGCTTCCGCGCCGCCTATCAGGACGAAGGCATCGGTGCCGACGTGGTGCTGGCCGTACTGGCCCGCCGCCCGACCCGTCCGCTCGACTTCGATCGTCGCGTCAAGGCCGTCAGCCACTTCCGCACGCTGGATGCCGCCCTGGCACTGGCTGCTGCCAACAAGCGCGTGAGCAACATTCTGGCCAAGGTCGAAGGCGAATTGCTGACTGCCGTCAAACCGGAACTGCTGGTCGATGCCGCCGAGAAGGCGCTGGCTACCCAGGTTGCCGAACTGCAAGCCGAACTGGCCCCGCTGTTCGCTGCCGGTGACTATCAGGCTGCCCTCACCCGTCTGGCCGCCCTGCGCGAGCCGGTCGATACCTTCTTCAACGAAGTGATGGTGATGGCCGACGACGAAGCCCTCAAGGCCAACCGTCTGGCACTGCTGAACAACCTGCGCAACCTGTTCCTGCAAGTAGCGGATATCTCCCTGCTGCAGTGATTGAGGTTTGTTGGCTAGATCAAAAACGGCGCCGAAAGGCGCCGTTTTTATTGTTTTAAGCCCTTGATAGTGTATAAAAATATTACTTTTTAATCACACTTGGACTTAGTAATGAAACTCAAGCCTGATTCTATAGCGATACCACCAGAAGATCCCTGTAGGTTTGACAGGGTTGATCTAAAGGAAAGTATTCATAATATATCTACTCTTCTGCAAAAAATATCCACCCCTATGACTTTTTCAATAAACTCTCCTTGGGGTACAGGAAAAACCACATTTATTAAAATGCTGCGTGCTGAGCTAGAACTAGCAAAATATAATACTGTTTTATTTAGTGCATGGCATACTGACTTTGCTGGCGACCCATTATTGGCCTTTCTTGGTGAAATAGACAGTCAACTATATAATGGTTCAACAACTCAAAATCACGCCTGGAATATAGCTAAAAACGCAGGTGAAATTTTAATAAAAAGAGGAATCCCTACATTATTAAAAATTTCTACTATGGGTATTCTGGATACACAAGAATTTGTCGAAGAATCCATAGGTGAGTTTGCTAAGGAAGCATCTTCCAGCGCTATAGAAAAATATGAGAGTGACAAGAAACATACTGAAACATTCAAAATCAATCTTTCTAAATCAATTCAATCTAGCTATAAAGGAAAATTATTCATATTTATAGATGAGCTTGATCGGTGTCGACCAACGTATGCAATTGAACTACTTGAAAGAATTAAACATCTATTTGATATAGAAGGATTGGTCTTTGTTATTGCTATGGATAAAAATCAATTATCACACAGTGTAAAATCAATTTATGGCGATGGTTTTGAGTCGCTAGGCTACCTTAAGAGATTCATTGATATTGAGTATCAGCTCCCTAAACCTAACATACAGAAATTCATTGAAAATTTATATAAGAAGCTAGAGTTAAATCAATATTTTGAAGCTAGAGGAAATAAAGCTGACTCAGACTATGAATGGAAGAGCCTGTCAGAGACTACTCAATGTATTGCCGAGATAAAAAACTTATCATTAAGAGATATAGAGCAGTTATTTTCAAAGGTCAGTTTGGTACTACATTTAACCCCACCAGGTTATTATTTATATCCATCATTGATGGCTTTTTTATTATCCGTTCATGAGTACTACCATAATGCATACGAGATTTCATTGACAGATGGAAAACACCCCAAAAGCCTAATAGGCACCCTGTATTCTATAATACCGACACATGATAGGTTGAATAAATATAGGAACTTGTGTGCGCTAATAGAAGCTCATCTTTTGAACTCCTATATAAATGATGAGTCGACATCATTAAAAAACCGCTCGGAATTAATAAAGGAACATGAGAAAATAATTCAAGAAAGAAACGACGAGGAAAAGATATACTCAGAAAGAGTAATGAGAATATATAGTTCATTAGATGACAACATAAGCTTAAAATATATAACACAGAAAATTGAGCTGTTAAAATCATTTGAACTGTAAATTACTTTCCAAGTACTCATACAATTCGTAGGTGCGATTAACCGTCAGGCGTAATCGGACGTTCGCGTAAATGGATTATTCCGTCATAACGGCCAGCCGAATTCCCCCCTCCAGCTGGCCGCTCCTGTTTCACGGCAACAGCCGTAATCAAAGCCTCTCGATCGTTCGATTACGCTGCGCTAATCGAACCTACAGGGGGGTGATCAGCTGTTATCATTTGAGACAGTGCTCAGCGCCGCCACGCCCAAGAGGAAAGTCATGGATATACCTGCCGCCCCGTCCCCCGCCATCTGCCAGCTGTGTCAGGAGAAAGCAGATCTCGACTTCGACTTCACCATGGCCTTTCAGCCCATCGTCGATTGCAGCCAGCGCACCATCTTCGGCTACGAGGCGCTGGTACGGGGGATCAACAACGAGCCGGCGCAGAGCGTGATTGCCCGGGTCAACGACGACAACCGCTACCGCTTCGATCAGCTGTGCCGGATCAAGGCCATCGCGCTGGCCGCCCGGCTCGGGATGAAGGGGATGCTGAGCATCAATTTTCTGCCCAACGCGGTCTACCGCCCGGAGCGCTGCATCCGCACCACCCTGCAGGCGGCCCGCGAGCACCACTTCCCCATCGAGCAGATCATGTTCGAGCTGACCGAGGTGGAGCAGGTGCAGGATAGCCAGCATCTTCGCGGTATCGTCGATCACTATCAGGCCCTCGGCTTCAAGACGGCAATCGATGACTTTGGCGCCGGTTACTCGGGCCTCAACCTGCTGGCCGATTTTCACCCCAACATCGTTAAGCTCGATATGCACCTGCTGCGCGGCATCGACCAGGACCCGACCCGGCAAGCCATAGTGCGCCACTGTCTGGCGCTGTTTGCCGAGTTGCAGATCACCCCGCTGGCAGAGGGGATCGAGACCCGCGAAGAGATGGCCTGTCTGCGGGAGATGGGCGTCAGCCTGATGCAGGGCTATCTGTTTGCCCGCCCTGGCTTTGAAACCCTGCCCGAGGTGGATTTCGCCAGCCTGTAAGCCATATCAACCGCGGCTGCGCAAACATCCGGCTCCATTGAGCTGGACGACAAGCGCTTTAGCCAGCACCACTGCTATGATGCTGGCACCTGTTCATCAACGACCGAGATATCATGAAACGCAAAACCATGGCCCTGCTGCTGGGCACCCATCTGCTGGTCGCGGCGGCAGGCTTTGCCGCCGGTGTCTATACCCTGCCGATCCTGATCGCGCCACCCGCACCTGATACCGAGCAGGTAGCGGCCAGCCAGCAGCAAGCGAGATTCCACGGCACCTTTCGCCGGGATCTGAAAGACAGCGATCGGCTGCACTGGGGGGAAGGCAAGGTGAGCATAGGGCCGGATGCCGTCAGCCTGATGGGCAAGCTGGCCCCCGGGCCGGACTACCAGCTCTACCTCTCCCCCGAGTTTGTCGAGACCGAAGCCGATTTTGCCCGCCTCAAGGATCAGATGGTGCGAGTAGGGGCGGTGAAGACCTTCGACAACTTTATCGTGCCGCTGCCCGCCACGATCGATCCGGCCCGCTACAGCAGCGTGATCGTCTGGTGTGAAACCTTCGGCCAGTTCATCACCGCCGCCCGTTATCAGGATCTGCGTCCGGAGCAGTAACCTCGCCCCTGACCCGCACCATGAAAAAGGGCTGACATCACTGTCAGCCCTTTGGCTATCCGATCCGCTCGTCATTAACGCTCCGGCTTGGTCATCTCCCGCAGCAGCTGATCGATGCAGCCCACTACCTGCTCTGAGTTCTGCTCGATCTCGCGGTAGAGAGCCTCCGCCTCTTCATGCTTGTGCTGATTTTTCAGCTCGATAATCTGCTGGATTACCTGATGCAATCTGGCGTGGGGGGCAGCCATCGCCCTGAAGGCCGGTTGATCGCCGCAGCATGCCTGCCCTTCGCTGAAGTACCAGTGGCCAAGGCGGCACTCCTTGTCACTGACCGCCTCGCTGCGCGACAGCCCCTCCTGCCCATCCAGATAGGCGCGCACCCGGGTCTTCCAGCCCATATGAGCGGCGCGGGCGCGACTCAGCACCACCCGCACGTTGGAACCATCCTGGAACTGCCCGGCCAGATCCCCCAGCTTGTCCACCAGGGTCGCCACATGGCTGGCGATATGGGCGGTATCCCGCGCCACCAGCGTGGTGGCCTGGGAGATCTCGTGGACGCTGACGATATTGCGGGTGATCTCGTCGCTCACCGAGGATTGCTCCTCCGAGGCAGCGGCGATCTGGGTGTTCATGTCGCGAATGCTGTTGACCGCCCCCTTGATCCGGCCGAGGGCTTCCCCCGCCTGATTGGCCCGCGCCACCGACTCCCCCGCTCGCGAGACGCTGTGTTCGATCAGGGTCACCGTGGTGCCCACCGCCCGTTGCAACTGCTCTATGGTGCCGCGGATCTCGGCGGTGGAGTGCTGGGTGCGCCCGGCCAGCGAGCGCACCTCGTCGGCCACCACCGCAAAACCGCGCCCCTGTTCCCCGGCCCGGGCCGCCTCTATGGCGGCGTTGAGGGCCAGCAGGTTGGTCTGCTCGGCGATGGACTGGATCACCGCAAGCACCGAGCCAATCTGCTCGCTGGCCTTGGCAACCTCTTTCACCGTGTTGCCCGCACTGGCGATCTCCTCGGCCAGCTGTTCGATCATGTTGACGCTCTGCTGCACCACCTCATCACCGGTGACCGCCTGATTGTCCGCTTCGTTGGCCGCTTCGGCCGCCTGCGCCGTGTTGTTGGCCACCTCGTGTACCGTGCTGGTCATCTCGGTCATGGCGGTGGCGAGCTGGGTGGTCTGCTCCTGCTGGCGCGTCATGCTGCCAAGGTTGCCCGCCGCACTGCGCGACAGCCGCTCACTCTCGCCAGCCAGTTCGCCCAGAGTAGCGGTGAGCTGGCTGATGGTGTCGCGGATCTTGGCAACAAAGGCATTGAACGCCGACCCGAGCCGGCGGATCTCCTCCGGCCCCGCCACCGGCAGCTTGCTGCCGAGATCGCCAGAGCCATTGGCCAGCGCCTCCAGCGCCTTGACGCTGTCGAGCAGCGGACGGCTAAGACGCGCCAGCAGCAGCACCAGCGCCACCGCAATCAGAGCGGTGCCAAGTAGCGCGATCATTACCATCTGCCAGCTCTGGCGTACCAGTGCGGCTGCAACCTCACTGTGATCACACGCCAACTCGATCACCCCGACCGCCTTGCCGGAGAAGTCGCGCAACGGTGCCGCCATCACCAGAAAATCGCTCCCCTGCTGCTTGATGGTGGTGAAGCGGCTCTCTCCCGCCAATACCTCCTGATACCAGTCCACCGACTCACCAAGCATGGAGGTACCAGTCAGCATAACGGGTTTACCCTGTTCAAACAGATAGATGGCAAGGCGACTGTCCTTGCCCAGCAGATCGGCAAACAGCGAGGTGTCGAGGGCGCGGCCAAACTCCACCGAGCCGACCGACTGACCATTGAAAGTGACCGGCACTACGCCGCGGATCCCGGTGCCGCCCTGACCGGTCTCCAACCCGCCGACCGGTTGATGATTGCGGTTCACCTCGACCACTGCCAACCGTGTAGTAGAGAGGTCGTCGCCATGATTTGCGGGCTTGTGTACCCGATAAAGGGAAGTAGCCGGGGGAATGTGAAAGTGAAACTGCTGGATCCCCTGCGCCTTGAGGGCGGGCCAGAGCGGATCAAACAGATTGGCGAGGGTCTGCCAATCCTTGTCGGCCACAGCCCTGGCTGCATCCGGCCGCTGGGCGATCAGGGTTGCCGCCAGCACGGTTTCATGGCTGGTATTTTTGATCACCGCTTCCACGTTCTGGAGCTGGCTCCGCAGTGCAGCCTGCTCGGCCGCGAGCGCCCGCTGGCGATTTTCAAACAGATTAAAGGTAAGCAGCACCACGGCGAGCAATACGATGCCGCCGATTGCCAGCAGCGTGATCTGGTGACCCAGCTTGCGAGGGGGGAACATAAGACACCATCCTTGACAGTCATACCCAACCTACAGGATGGAACGGTTAAGTCGGGAGTCCATCAGAACTTAACCCTTTGTTGATATTGATCAAACGATTAACAGGCAAAATGCGAGGTGGGTCAAATAGGGGGAATGTTTATCATATGGGCTGGAATTGGGTCTTGGTGGATAAAACTGACAGTTTTCAGTCCAACACAACGATCACACTGCATAATTTGGAGATCCCCCTTCAATCCCCCACCTTGGTTAGCAAGCACAACAAGGAGTTTTATTAAGGCTTCCAGCTGAAACGGTTCCGTTGGGAGCTTCGTTGGTATACGATACAGGCCCCACAAAAAAACATTAATAATCATAAACTTAATAAGGCTGTCATGACAAAGTATCACATTGTTGCTGTGACTATCGCAGCAAGCTTGACACTTGCGGGTTGTGCAAGCGAATCCTCCCGAACACTTGAAGTTGCCAAAGTGACCTCTTACCAGACCCAATACCAAGGCACTCGCAGCCCCATTTCTGTGGGCAAGTTTGATAATCGCTCAAGCTACATGCGCGGTATATTCTCCGATGGTAACGACCGCCTGGGTAGCCAGGCCAAGACAATCCTGATCACCCACCTGCAACAAACTGGCCGTTTCAGTGTTCTGGATAGAGCCAACATGGAAGAGTTGCAAGCGGAAGCAGGGCTCAAGAAAGAGACTCAGACGCTGAAAGGCGCCGATTACGTCGTCACAGGCGATGTCACTGAATTTGGTCGAAAAGCGGTGGGAGATCATCAGCTGTTTGGCATTCTCGGCAGGGGTAAATCGCAGATCGCCTATGCCAAAGTCAACCTCAACATCGTCGATGTCAAAACGTCAGAAGTTGTTTTCTCGTCACAAGGGGCAGGCGAATTCGAGCTTTCCAACCGCGAAGTTATCGGTTTTGGTGGCACGGCCGATTATGACTCCACACTCAATGGCAAGGTGCTCGACCTGGCGATTCGTGAAGCCGTAAACAATCTGGTCTCTGGCATCCAGAACGGTGCCTGGCAACCGGCTCGCTAAGGGGGAATCAATGAACAAAATGCGTCAAGGACTCTGTCTGGCTTTTGCCCTCTTCAGCTACGGTTGTGCGACCCCACCCAAGCCCCTGTACAACTGGGGTGAATATCAGGATTCGGTCTACCAGAACCTTGAAGAAAAAGATAACGGTGAACAGATCGATCGGCTTGAGAAAAACCTGCAAGAAGCCAATGGCAAAGGGGAAAAGGTGCCGCCCGGTTTCCATGCTCATCTGGCCATGCTTTATGCCCAGCAAGGGCGTGACAACCTCGCACTGGAACACTTCGAGAAAGAGAAGCAACTCTTCCCAGAATCAACCACTTTCATTAATTTTCTGCTCACCCAGAAGCAAGGAGCAGCCAAATGAAAAAGTTACTGATTTCCATCATGGGCTCACTGCTACTGGCTGGTTGCGCATCCCAACAAGCTGCGTATGACTACACAGCATTTCGGGAAAGTCACCCTACATCTATTCTGGTTTTGCCTCCCGTAAACCACAGTCCAGATGTTAAAGCCGGCAATAGCCTGCTCTCCCAGAGCACCATGCCACTGGCCGAGTCTGGCTATTATGTTTTCCCGGTCTCACTGACCAACGAAACCTTCCGTCAGAACGGCATGACTGTTGCGGAAGATATCCACTCTTTGCCCATCAGCAAACTGCATCAGATTTTTGGTGCTGATACCGCGCTCTATCTGGACATCACCGAATATGGCACCAGCTATATGGTGGTCTCGAGTGAAACAGTCGTGACAGCGAAAGCAAAATTGGTGGACCTGCGTAACGGCAAAACCATATGGGAAGGTACCGCCCGCGCTTCCAGCGCAGAGCAAAAGTCCAATGGTGGTGGTAGCTTGGTTGGCATGCTGGTCGTCGCCGTCGTTGACCAGATCACCAACACTGTGATGGACAAGGGCCATGATATCGCAGGGATAACCAGTTTCAGACTGCTAAGCGCAGGTATGCCTAATGGCATCCTGTATGGCCCCTACTCACCGAAATACAACACACAAAAATAACCATTCCTGCTTCTGACAGAAGTGAGGATAAGCAGAGTTGCTTGGGGAAAACCTCTTGTACTCCAGCCTGCGAAAACAAAAACCCCCTCGTGACAGAGGGGGTTTTTCGTGTTGGCAACGGGTGCGGATTAACGCAGCGGTTTGACCGAGCGACGGACAATCAGCTCGGGCTGTACCGTCATCGACTCCACTTCCAGCTCCTTGTTGCGGATCCGGCTGACCAGATGCTTCACCGCCAGCTGGCCCAGTTCGGCCTTCGGGTGACGGATGGTGGTCAGCGGCGGGCTGGAGAAGCGCGCCATCTCCACATCGTCGTAGCCGATGATGGAGATATCGTCCGGCACCTTGACTCCGGCTTCCCAGGCAGCGCAAATCGCGCCGATCGCCATGGGATCGTCAAAGGCAAAGACCGCAGTCGGACGAGGTTGCAGGGCCAGGATGCGCTGCATGGCATCGAAGCCGCTCTGGCTCTCGTAGTCCCCTTCAAAGACCTGTTCATCTTTAAGGGTCAGACCGTGCTCGCCCAGCGCATCACGTACCCCGTCCAGTCGCTGCTGGGTGGTCGGCTTGGAGAGCTGGCCAGTGATGCAGACGATGTCGCGGTGCCCCAGCTCCAGCAGATGGCGAACGGCCATGCGGGCGCCGATGCGGGCGTTGTCGTTGATGACGTTGGCGAAATCGCACTCCGTGCCCCAATCCAGTACCACCTGCGGCACGTTCTTGTGGATGCGCAGCATGTCACGCAACGGGGTGTCGATATCGGTACCCAATACCAGCAGGCCATCCACCCGTTTTTCCATCAGCATTCTCAGGTAATGCTGTTGGCGAGGCGGCTGGTTTTCGGTGTTGCAGAGGATCAGGCTGTAGCCCTGTTCGAAGCAGTACGCTTCAACCCCTTGCACCACTTCTGCGAAGAAGGGGTTGACGCTGGTGGTCACCAGCATACCAATGGTCTTGGTCGAATTTATTTTAAGACTGCGCGCTACCGAGTTGGGCGCGTAGTTGAGTTCTGCCACCGCCTCAATCACTTTCTGGGTCGCGTCTTCGCTGACCCGCCGAGTGTGGTTGAGCACATGTGAGACGGTGGAGATGGATACGCCTGCGCGCGAGGCGACATCCTTGATAGTGGCCATCTCTGTCTCCTGACTGTCAAAGGCGGAACATTAGCAGATTTCCCGAATAAAGGCTTGGTTTTAACGAGCTCTGCCACGGAATTGTCAATGCCGGCTAATTTAGGCGCTCATTTCTGTTTGCGCAAATGGATTCTGGTCAAAATGGGAGCGCTGTCAGAGTAAAATATCGCCAGATTAATCCTCTGGCGTTTGTCAGAATCGCCTCTCGTTACCAAGATGTTAAGTCAACAAATCAAAATTAAGCTCTGATTAGCCGAAAATAACAGGTCATTTATTTCAAAATCCACCCATCCAACCCCCTCTGGTTAGTATCTTTAACAGCTTGTTATTGCCCCGTGAGGAATGATAGAACCATACCTATAGCCGGATGCACGGGATGTAGATCCGGAATGGCACACGGAAATGAAACAATCCACTGATTAAGGGACGAATCAATGCATAAGTTGAGCAAAATCACAGTTGGCGCAGCGGTTTCTTTGGCTCTGTTTGGATCGATCTCCATCGCTCACGCGGCAGACACCATCAAGATTGGTATCGCAGGCCCGGTCACCGGCCCGGTTGCCCAGTACGGAGACATGCAGTTCACCGGCGGCA
Source organism: Aeromonas sp. 102P (assembly GCF_051920345.1). Lineage (NCBI taxonomy): Bacteria > Pseudomonadati > Pseudomonadota > Gammaproteobacteria > Aeromonadales > Aeromonadaceae > Aeromonas > Aeromonas sp. 102P. Next base: position 514,988 of record NZ_JBQBCZ010000001.1, read on the forward strand.
AGATGGCGGTCGAGCAGATCAACAAGGCTGGCGGCATCAATGGCAAGCAGATCGAAGCGGTCGTCTATGACGATGCCTGCGATCCCAAGCAGGCGGTGGCCGTCGCCAACAAGGTGGTGAATGACGGCGTCAAATTCGTGGTCGGCCACCTCTGCTCCGACAACACCCTGCCCGCTTCCGACATCTATGAAGACGAGGGGATCCTGATGGTCACCCCCGCATCCACCAACCCCAAGATCACCGAGCGCGGTTACCAGCTGACCCTGCGCACCATCGGCCTGGATAGCGATCAGGGCCCGACTGCCGCCAAATACATCATCGAGCAGGTCAAACCCCAGCGCGTGGCCGTTATCCACGACAAGAAGCAGTACGGCGAAGGGATCGCCTCTAGCGTCAAAGCGGCGCTCGACAAGGCTGGCGTGAAAGTGGTGGCCTTTGAAGGGATCACCGCCGGTGACAAGGACTTCTCCGCCCTGATCGCCAAGCTGCAGAAAGAGAACGTCGATTTCGTCTACTACGGCGGCTATCACCCTGAGCTGGGTCTGATCCTGCGTCAGGCTGGCGAGAAGGGGCTGAAAGCCAAGTTCATGGGCCCGGAAGGGGTGGGTAACAAGGATATCTCCGCCATCGGCGGCCCGGCTTCCGAAGGCCTGCTGGTGACCCTGCCGAACAAATACGATCTGGTGCCGGCCAACGCCCCGCTGGTTGCAGCGTTCAAAGCCAAGGGTCAAGACTCCTCCGGCCCGTTCGTCTGGACTACCTATGCCGCGGTGCAAACCCTGGCAGCCGGTATCGCCAAGGCGGGTGAAGATGACCCGGCCGCCGTTGCCGCCGCCATCAAGGCTGCGCCGATCGATACCGTGATGGGCCCCCTGACCTGGGCTCCGAACGGTGACCTGAAAGGCTTCGAATTCGGTGTGTTCCAGTGGCACGCTGACGGTACTTCCAGCCAAGTCAAATAATCTGCCGATCGGGGGTGAGTACGCTCACCCCCTCCTCTCTTTGCGGGCAAGTACAGGGAACGCAGTATGTCCGAACACTTCCTCTATCTGGTTCAGCAGCTGCTGAACGGATTAACCATAGGCAGCACCTATGCATTGATCGCCATTGGCTACACCATGGTCTATGGCATCATCGGCATGATCAACTTCGCCCACGGCGAGGTGTACATGATCGGCTCCTATGTCGCTTTTATGGTGATGGCGGGGCTCATGATGATGGGCATCGACAGCACCTTTCTACTGCTGGGAGGCGCCTTCCTGGTCAGTATCATCATCACCGGCACCTATGGCTGGAGCATCGAGCGGGTCGCCTACCGGCCACTGCGCGGTGGCAACCGGCTGATCCCCCTCATCTCCGCCATCGGCATGTCGATCTTCCTTCAGAACATGATGCGGATGGCGCAGGGCTCGCGGGATATCGCCATGCCCAGCCTGATCTCAGGTGGCTGGACCCTGGGGGGTGAGGATGGTTTTCAGGCCAGCCTCTCCTATATGCAGCTGATTATCTTCGTGGTGACTTTCATCACCATGCTGGCGCTGACCCAGTTCATCGGCCGCTCCCGCATGGGCCGCGCCTGCCGCGCCTGTTCGGAAGATATCAAGATGGCCAACCTGCTGGGCATCGACACCCATGTAGTCATCTCCATCACCTTCGTGCTGGGGGCCGCGCTGGCCGCCGTCGCCGGGGTGCTGCTCGGCATGTATTACGGCGTCATCAACCCCTACCTAGGCTTTATGGCCGGTCTGAAGGCCTTCACTGCCGCAGTGCTGGGCGGTATCGGCAGCATTCCGGGCGCCGTACTGGGCGGCCTGCTGCTCGGCGTGGTTGAAGCGCTCACCGCCGGTTATCTCAGCACCGAGTACAAGGATGTGATGGCGTTTGCCCTGCTCATTTTTGTGCTGCTCTTTATGCCTACTGGCATCCTGGGTCGTCCGGAGGTCGAGAAGGTATGAAACGCCAATTTATGCATGCTCTCGTGCTGCTGTTTATGTCCATACGCAGCATTCTCGGCCGTCCGGAAGTGGAGAAAGTGTGATGAAACATCAATTTATCCACGCCTGTATCGCCAGCCTGGTGCTGCTGGTGCTCTCTTTCTGGCTGCTCGGCTTCAAGCTGGAGACCGATGGCTCCAGCCTGCAGGTAGTGAGCCGCCTCGATGTGTCGCTGGCCTGGCTGCTGGGGGGAGCCACCCTCGTTTTCTGGTTCCAGATGCTGCGCGGCCAGATTGCCAAGCTGTTTCAGGCCTCCATCAGCGGCTTCTCGGTCGGCTTCACCAAGCTGGTGCTGCCGAGCCCGGAAGAGGCGCCCAAGCTCTATAACCTCACCGCCGTGCTGGTGCTGCTGTTCGCAGTGAGCTGGCCCTTTATGGCCTCTCGCGGCGCCATCGATCTCGCCACCCTCACCCTGATTTACATCATGCTGGGGCTGGGGCTGAACGTGGTGGTCGGCCTCGCCGGCCTGCTCGATCTCGGCTATGTCGGCTTCTACGCGGTCGGTGCCTACAGCTATGCCCTGCTCAACACCTACTTCGGGCTGAGCTTCTGGGAGTGCCTGCCCATCGCCGGGCTGATGGCCGCTACCTTCGGCTTCCTGCTCGGTTTCCCGGTGCTGCGGCTGCGGGGGGACTATCTGGCCATCGTCACCCTGGGTTTTGGCGAGATCATCCGCATCCTGCTCAACAACATGACCACCCTGACCGGCGGCCCGAACGGCATCTCCGGCATCCCCAAGCCGACGCTGGGGGGGCTGGAGTTCAACCGCACCGTCAAGGATGGGGGCTTTGATACCTTCCATAACTTCTTCGGCATTACCTACAACGCCAACCACAAGGTGATCTTCCTCTACCTGATGGCGCTGGTGTTGGTGGTGGTGACCCTGTTCGTCATCAACCGCCTGCTGCGGATGCCACTGGGCCGCGCCTGGGAAGCGCTGCGGGAAGACGAGATCGCCTGCAAATCGCTGGGGCTCAACCCCACCATCATCAAGCTGACCGCCTTCACCATAGGCGCTACCTTCGCGGGCTTTGCCGGCAGCTTTTTTGCCTCACGGCAGGGCTTTATCAGCCCGGAATCCTTCGTCTTTATCGAGTCGGCCATCGTGCTCGCCATTGTGGTGCTGGGTGGCATGGGCTCCCAGATCGGGGTGGTGCTGGCTGCCATCGTGATGACGGTGCTGCCGGAGCTGGCCCGCGAATTCAACGAGTACCGCATGCTGATGTTCGGCCTCTTGATGGTGTTCATGATGATCTGGCGGCCACAAGGATTGCTACCGATGACCCGTCCGCATCTGGAGTTGAAGAAATGAGTACACATCAGAAGTTAATGGAAGTCTCTGATTTGTCGATGCGCTTCGGGGGCCTGCTGGCCGTCAACGGAGTAAAACTGGATATCGACAAGGGCGAGGTGATCTCCATCATCGGCCCCAACGGCGCAGGCAAGACCACCATCTTCAACTGCCTGACCGGCTTCTACAGCCCGAGCGGCGGCACCATCCGCTACAAGGGTGAGGAGATCCAGGGGCTGCCCGGCCACCTCATCGCCCGCAAGGGGATTGTGCGTACCTTCCAGCACGTGCGGCTGTTCAAGGAGATGACGGCGGTGGAGAACCTGCTGGTTGCCCAGCACCAGCACCTCAACACCAGCTTTATCGCCGGTCTGTTCAAGACCCCGGCCTTCCGCCGGGCGGAGCAGGAGGGGCTGGAGCGGGCCGCCTTCTGGCTGGATAAAGTGGGCCTCAAGGATCTCGCCAACCGCGCCGCCGGTAATCTGGCCTACGGTCAGCAGCGCCGCCTCGAGATCGCCCGCTGCATGGCGACCCGTCCCGAGCTGCTGATGCTGGACGAACCGGCTGCCGGCCTCAACCCGAAGGAGACCGACGAGCTGGATGAGCTCATCATGAGCCTGCGGGACGAATTCGGGGTCTCGGTGCTGCTGATCGAACACGATATGAAGCTGGTGATGGGCATCTCCAACCGTATCTTCGTGGTCAGCCAGGGCACCCCGCTGGCCCATGGCAAGCCGGATGAGATCCGTAACAACCCGGCAGTGATCAAGGCCTATCTGGGCGAGTCGTAAGGACAAAAAGATGTTAGAACTTCGCAACGTATCGACCCACTACGGCAAAATTCAGGCACTGCACGATGTCAGCGTCGAGGTGAAAGAGGGGGAAATCGTCACCCTGATCGGTGCCAACGGCGCCGGCAAAACCACCCTGCTGATGACCCTCTGCGGCGAACCCAAGCCCAGCAGCGGCTCCATCTGGTTTGAGGGGGAACAGATCAGCTCCCTCACCACCGCCCGGATCATGCGCAAGGATATCGCCGTGGTGCCGGAGGGGCGTCGCATCTTCGCCCGCCTGACGGTGGAGGAGAACCTGCTGATGGGCGCCTTCTTCGTCGACAAGGCCGAGCAGCATGGCCTGCTGGATCAGGTGTTTACCTTGTTCCCGCGCCTGCACGAGCGCCTGCAACAACGGGCGGGCACCATGTCTGGCGGCGAGCAGCAGATGCTGGCCATCGGCCGCGCCCTGATGAGCAAACCGCGCCTGCTGCTGCTGGATGAACCCTCGCTGGGGCTGGCCCCCATCGTCATCCAGCAGATCTTCGACACCATCGAACAGTTGCGGCAAAAGGGGATGACCATCTTTCTGGTGGAGCAGAACGCCAACCAAGCGCTCAAGCTGGCCGACCGCGGCTATGTGCTGGAGAACGGCCACGTGGTGCTGCAAGACACAGGAGCCGCCCTGCTGGCCAACCCGGCGGTGCGGCAGGCCTATCTGGGCGGTTAACCCACTGACCAGCATGCCATATCGACAAGGGAGCCGCAGGCTCCCTTATCTTTTGTGGGGTTAGTTTGCGCCCAAGCTTGCGGTACACTGGCCCGTAATCAACCTATTCGCAGGACATCCCGATGGACCAGTTTGCCCATATCAGTGCCCATGATGCCCACCAGAAACTGAGCGCGGGTGAAGCCCGTCTGGTGGATATTCGCGACCCGCAATCCTTTGAAGCGGCCCACGCGGTCGGCGCCTTCCACCTCACCAACGGCACCCTGGTGCGCTTTATGAACGAAGTGGATTTCGATACCCCGGTCATCGTGATGTGCTATCACGGCAACAGCAGTCAAGGGGCGGCCCAATACCTGCTGCAACAGGGTTATGACGAGGTCTACAGTCTGGATGGCGGTTTCGAAGCGTGGCGCCGGGAGTTTCCCATCGAGGCAGGCGAGGCATGATTCAGCTGCTGGTGCTCGACAACGCCCGCATGGCGCAGGCGCTGGTGGACTATCTGGCGACCTTGGGGATCTCCTGCGAGCTGACCCAGTCCGAGCTGGGGGTCACCATCTGGCTGGCGGACGAGCAGCGCCTCGCGCAGGCCCAGCTGGAGGTGAAGCGCTTTCTGGCCGAGCCGGCCCACCCGCGCTATATGGAAGCCTCCTGGCAATCCGGCCGCGCCGATGCCCGTATCGACTACAGCAAGGGGATGACGGATCCCATCACAGATTTCCTCCATCAGGCGGGGCCACTGACGCTGGTGGCCATCATCGCCTGTCTCGCCATCTACGGGATCGAGGCCATCGGCCTGCCAATCTACGATGAACTGGCATTCCACCCGACGCTTGCCCAGTTCACCGACTGGCAGGCATGGCGTTATTTCACCCCCGCCCTGATCCACTTCTCGGTGCTCCATCTGGTGTTCAACTTGCTCTGGTGGTGGTATCTCGGCGGCCAGATCGAGCAGCGCCTTGGCAGCGGCAAGTTGCTGATCCTGCTGCTGGTGGGCGCCGCCCTGCCCAATATCGCCGAGTTCTTTGCCAGCGGCCCGCTGTTTGGCGGCCTCTCCGGCGTGGTCTATGCCCTGCTCGGCTACTGCTGGCTGCGCAGCAAGCTGCAACCGGCCTGCGGCCTGACTCTGCCGCCGGCGCTGATGGGCTTTATGCTGTTCTGGATGGTGCTCGGCTTCTTCGACATGCTCGGCACCAGCACCGCCAACATCGCCCACCTGACCGGCCTGCTGGTCGGCCTGCTGCAAGGCTGGCTGGATCGCAACCACCAGCCGACCTGATTTTTCAGCAGTTGCAGAAACGAGAACGCCGCCCCGAAGGGCGGCGTTTGCTTGCCAGCACAAATGGTAAAAAGCCGCCGCGATCTCGGCAAAGTGAGGTAATTGTCGGTAGAATGTCCGCCAACGCTTAAGGAGGACATCATGATCGACCCGAAGAAACTGGAAGAGATCGCCAAGCAGGTGCACAACTCCCTGCCGCCCGGCATTCGCAGCATGGGTGAAGAGGCCGAGAAGAAGATGCGTCAGGTACTGCAAGCCCAGTTGGGCAAGCTGGATCTGGTCAGCCGCGAAGAGTTCGACGTGCAGACCAAGGTGCTGCTGCGTACCCGTGAAAAACTGGCCGCCCTCGAAAGCAAGCTGGCTCAGCTCGAGCAGCAGCTCGGCGCCAAAGGCGAATAACGAAAACCCCAGCTCGGCTGGGGTTTTTGCTTTGTATTGAACCTGTAAAAAACATCACACCTGAAGCAGATACCAGGCTCGCTTGCCGCGCGCCTTGGCCTCATACATGGCCCTGTCGGCCACCTCCAGCGCCTGTCGGAAGCTCAATGGCTCCTCCTCCCACAGGGCGATGCCGATACTCAGCCCCACCCGTTGCGGGCAACCGGGTTTGGGCACATAGCCGTGCATCCGGCTGATCAGGGCGTCAGCCAGTTGCGCCAGGCCATGGCTCGACACATCCCGGTGCAGATGCACTACAAACTCGTCGCCGCCGTAACGGCCACATAGCGCCGAGCCAGGCATAATAAGGCGCAGCCAGTCCGCCATCTGCTGCAACACCAGATCGCCGCAGGCGTGGCCCAGCTGGTCATTGATCCCCTTGAAATCATCCAGATCGATAAAGAGCAGCGCTCCTGCTCCGTCATGTTGCTGCTGAGCAAACGCCTTGCCAAACCCCTGCCGGTTGAGCAGGCCGGTCAGGGCATCGCTGTTGGCTCGCTCGGCCAGCCTCTGTTCATAGGCTTTGCGCTGGGTGATATCGATATGGGAACCCATGATCCGCAGCGGCTTGCCATCGCCATCCCGATCGACGACCCGTCCCCTATCCCACAGCCAGGTGACCTCGCCTTGCGGGTTGATGGTGCGGTATTCGGCTTCATAGAAGGGGGTTTTCCCCTCAAGATGGGCAAAGTAGCTGCCCATGGCATGGGCGCGATCGTCGGGATGGAGCTTGGCGCTCCACTGATCGAAATGAGGGGCCATGTCACCGGCCTGAAAGTTCTGCAGGTTGAATACCCGCAGCTCGCCGGTGGGAATGGTGCCCTGCCAGAGACAGATGCCGGTGCCATCGAGGGCGGCATTGAGCTTCTCCTGCAACAGGCCGTTTTCATGCTGCAAAGCGGCGATCTCTGCCTGCAAACGGGCCATTTCACCGCCATGAGGGGACGGGATCAGTGTTGCGACCCGCTCGACAGAGCCGGTCTCTCCCCTGTCATCCTCCGCAGATGCCCTGCCCTCTTCACTCAACACTGCGCCTCCTTGTGCTTGCTCTATGGATGCTCTTGTCAATCTCTCACAAAGATGCCATCAGCTACGTTTGATTAGTAGCCATTCATAGTCAAAATATTGAAAAATAATGGGATAACGCCGCGATAATCCAACCATTCTGGGCGATCCGGTACTGCGGCAGCCACAAAAAAAAGCCCCCGGCAAAACCGGGGGCTGCGTCATCCAGACGGGGATCCCGTCAGATAAATTCGTAGGCGTCACCAAAGATGCGCTCCGGCTCGGCGCCGAGGATCTTGAACTCCTCCCGCGCGGCACCCGCCATCTCGAAACGGCCGGCGACATAGATGTCGTAGTCGTGGAGACTGACGAAATCATCCATGATCGCCTTGTGCACCAGACCGGTACGGCCACTCCAGTCACTCTCTGGCTCCTGTACCACCGGGATGAAGGTGAGCGGCGCGTAGTCACGCTCCCACTGCTGCATCTGCTCCAGCTCATAGAGCCAGTGCGCCTGACGCACCCCCCAGTAGAAGAACACCGGACGCTTGCTGCCCGTGTCGATCAGGTACTCCAGAATGGAGCGGGCGTAAGAGAAACCGGTGCCGCCCGCCATCAGGATCAGCGGACGGGGGGATTCATCGCGCAGGAACGCCTTGCCAGCCGGCAATTCGACCTCGATCTCCCCCTGCTCGCGCATGCGGGCCAGCACCTGACCGGCGTAGGCGTTCTCGGGAGTGGCGCCGATTTGCAGCTCCAGCACGCCCGGGCGGGTCGGCGAGTTGGCGATGGAGAAGGGACGCTTGTCCGAATCGCTCATCACCACCAGCAGATACTGGCCCGGCTTGAAGCTGACCTCTTGCTGCGGCGTCAGGGCCACATGCCAGATGGTGTCGACATATTCGCGCAGTTCCTCTACGCGGCATTTGATACGTTGCATTCTTGTCCTTGTGGCGGGTTCGCTCGACCCGCTTCGCTCATTGTTTCACTGTCAGGTGATGACCAGCACTGCTGGCCCCATTCGTCGAGGATACCCAAATCGCTGCGGATCTCATCCATTTTTGCAGCAAACGGGCCATTTTCGCCTCAACCGAGGATATTCAACTCATCCCAGATGGCATCGATCTTCTGCTTCACTGTCTCATCCTGCACTATGGGCTGACCCCACTCCCGATTGGTCTCGCCCGGCCACTTGTTGGTGGCATCCAGCCCCATTTTGGAGCCGAGGCCGGAGACCGGCGAGGCGAAGTCCAGATAGTCGATCGGGGTGTGCTCGATCAAGGTGGTGTCCCGTGCCGGGTCCATCCGGGTGGTGATGGCCCAGATCACATCCTTCCAGTCGCGAGCGTTGACGTCATCGTCACACACCACCACGAACTTGGTGTACATGAACTGGCGCAGGAAGGACCAGACCCCCAGCATCACCCGCTTGGCATGGCCCGGGTAGCGTTTCTTGATGGTCACCACCGCCATCCGGTAGGAGCACCCCTCCGGCGGCAGATAGAAGTCCACAATCTCGGGGAACTGCTTCTGCAGCAGCGGCACGAACACCTCGTTCAGCGCCAGACCCAGCACCGCCGGTTCATCGGGCGGACGGCCGGTGTAGGTGCTGTGATAGATGGCATCGCGCCGCTTGGTGATGTGGGTGATGGTGAAGACCGGGAACTCGTCCACCTCGTTGTAGTAGCCGGTGTGGTCGCCATAAGGGCCTTCCGGCGCCATCTCACCCGGCTCAAGATAGCCTTCCAGCACGATCTCGGCGCTGGCGGGCACCTCCAAATCGCAGCTGATGGCCTTGATCACTTCGGTACGGCTGCCGCGCAGCAGACCGGCAAAGGCATATTCGGAGAGAGTATCCGGCACCGGCGTCACCGCGCCGAGGATGGTCGCCGGATCGGCACCGAGTGCCACCACCACCGGGAATCGCTCACCGGGATGGGCCTCCTGCCACTCGCGAAAATCGATGGCACCGCCACGATGATCGAGCCAGCGCATGATCAGCTTGTTCTTGGCGATCTTCTGCTGGCGATAGATGCCGAGGTTCTGCCGCTTCTTGTAGGGGCCACGGGTGATGGTGAGGCCCCAGGTGACCAGCGGCGCCACATCGCCGGGCCAGCAGTGCTGGATCGGGATCTGGTCGAGATCGACCGCATCTCCCTCCTGCACCACCTGCTGGCAGGGGGCGGAAGAAAGGCGCTTGGTCGGCATGTTGAGCACCTGCTTGAAGATCGGCAGCTTCTCCATCAGCTCCTTGAATCCCTTGGGCGGCTCGGGCTCCTTGAGATAGGAGAGCCAGACCCCGACCTGACGCAGGGCGCCCACATCGGGCTGCCCCATGCCCATGGCAACCCGATCAGGGGTACCGAACAGGTTGGTCAGCACCGGCATGGTGTAGCCTTTGGGATTTTCGAACAGCAGAGCCGGGCCACCCGCACGCAGGGTGCGATCGCTGATCTCGGTCATCTCCAGATAGGGATCTATCTCGCGGGTGATGCGCTTGAGTTGTCCGTTTTGTTCCAGCTGCGCGATGAAATCACGCAAATCCTTGTATTTCATGCAAGTTCCCAACCGGGTTCAGGAGGTCACGCATTATAACCCTGGCTGCCCATCGGGTGTACCCGAATCGGGTAGCAGACTCGGTGCAATGGGTGGCACGTCACGATGGCCGAGGCGTCTGGCCAGTGCAGAGAGCAGCTGGGGCTCGTCCACCTCCATCAACAGACCGGCCACCAGCGCCCCGTATTGACGGTTGGAGAGTTCCGCCAGCAGGTATTTCTGGGCTTGCGGCGGCAAGGGGGAGAGTGCGCTCAGCTGCCGCAGGGCGGCTCCCTTCAACCCCTCGTTGCCACTGGCGGCAATCAGCAGATCACTTGCGGCACTGCCGTGATGAAAGCGGTTAATGGTGGAGAGTGCGCGCAGCGCGTCCTGATCTGCCGGCCGCCGCCACAGCATGCTATAGAGCGCCGGTTCGCCGGTGCGCTGCAACAGATGGAACAACAGGTGATTGTCGGGCAGATAGATATTCTGGCTGGCCAGCGCTTGCGCCTCCCGCATCCAGATCGGTTGCGCCAAGGTGTCGAGGGCTAGCAACAGGGCTTGCTGCTGCATGGCGAGATCGGGGTTACTGCTGTAGTAGATGGACTTTAGCTGGAAGCTGCCCTGGGCAAGCTGCTGCCGATAGCGCTGCATCAGTGATTGCAGCTGCCACTCCCCCAGCAACTGACGGGCCTGCGCGGCAAAATCATAGACAGGTTGCTGCACCAGAAAACCGTCGACCTGCTGCTCCATGAGCCACTCGGGTGCCTTGTCGGCCTGAGCCTCGACCCACTGTTGCAACGCAGGGGATGCAGGGGAGGTAGCGGGAATATCCCGCAGCAGCTGCAACAGCAGGAACTCCCGCCGCTCGCGACTCAGGGTCGCCAGCAGAGAGTCGATGGCTGCAAATTGCCCCTCCTGCAGACGGCCCGCCAGATAGCGCTGGTGAGTCTGCAACGTCTCGGCTGCCACCGCGATCGGAGCACTTTGCGCGCAGGCTGGCATTGCACTCAGCAACCCCAGCAATAACCAGAAAACAGGCTTCATGACGTCTCCATCCATGTGACATCGGGATCTCATACTACTAGGGCGACCGGAAAACAGATAAACAAAAACCGCGACCAGGGCCGCGGTTTCGTCATTTTCTGACCGGACTTACTTCTGCTGGCGCCGCATGGCGTCAAAGAACTCGTCGTTGGTCTTGGTCATCGCCAGCTTGTCGATGAGGAATTCGATACCGTCGATCTCGCCCATCGGGTGGACAATCTTGCGCAGGATCCACATCTTCTGCAGCTCGTCACCTGAGGTGAGCAGCTCTTCTTTACGGGTGCCTGAGCGGGTGATGTCGATAGCCGGGTAGACGCGCTTCTCGGCAATCTTGCGCGAGAGATGCAGTTCCATGTTGCCGGTACCCTTGAACTCTTCGTAGATAACCTCGTCCATTTTGGAACCGGTATCGATCAGCGCGGTAGCGATGATGGTCAGGCTGCCGCCCTCCTCAACATTACGCGCGGCGCCGAAGAAGCGCTTCGGACGGTGCAGGGCGTTGGCGTCCACACCACCGGTCAGTACCTTGCCGGATGACGGGATAACGGTGTTGTAGGCGCGAGCAAGACGGGTGATGGAGTCCAGCAGGATCACCACGTCTTTCTTGTGCTCGACCAGGCGCTTGGCCTTCTCGATCACCATTTCGGCAACCTGAACGTGACGGGAAGCAGGCTCGTCAAAGGTGGAAGCGATCACTTCACCTTTTACCATGCGCTGCATCTCGGTCACTTCTTCCGGACGCTCGTCGATCAGCAGAACGATCAGTTCACAGTCCGGGTGGTTGTAGGCGATGCTCTGGGCGATGTTCTGCAGCAGCATGGTCTTACCGGCCTTGGGCGGCGCCACGATCAGGCCACGCTGGCCTTTACCGATGGGGGAAGCCAGGTCCAGTACACGGGCGGTGATATCTTCGGTAGAGCCATTACCCCGTTCCATACGCAGACGTTCGTTGGCATGCAGGGGGGTAAGGTTTTCAAACAGGATCTTGTTGCGGGAGTTTTCCGGGCGGTCGTAGTTGACCTCATTGACCTTGAGCAGTGCGAAGTAGCGTTCGCCCTCTTTCGGTGGCCGGATCTTGCCGGAGATGGTATCGCCGGTACGCAGGTTGAAGCGGCGGATCTGGCTCGGGGAGACGTAGATATCGTCAGGGCCTGCCAGATAGGAGCCGTCTGCACTGCGCAGGAAGCCGAAACCATCGGTCAGGATTTCCAGCACACCGTCGCCAAAGATATCTTCACCACCCTTGGCGTGCGCCTTGAGGATTGCAAAAATAATATCTTTCTTGTGCGCCCGAGCCAGATTTTCCAACCCCATGGATTCGCCAAGCTTGACCAGCTCGGACACAGGAGTGTTCTTTAATTCAGTCAGATTCATAGTGGTGAAAGTCTGTAAGCAAGGATTGAAATGAGGAGACAGTCTGCTGGATTGATGCTGATCGGATTTGATTGCCAGGCTGTGGTTAGCAAAGAGTCAGGCAAAAAGGTTAGCAAACGAGCGATAAACTAGCACCAATCGGGATGAGCGTCTAGGTGATAAAACACAAGGAGCGCATTATTGCAATGCGCTCCTCTTTAATTATTACAGGTTGCCGTCCAGGAACTCTTTCAGCTGAGTCTTGGACAGTGCACCGACCTTGGTCGCTGCCACTTCGCCATTCTTGAACAGCAAGAGGGTCGGGATACCACGAATGCCGTACTTGGGCGGAGTATCAGAGTTATGGTCGATGTTCAGTTTGGCTACGGTCACGCGACCTTCGTACTCTTGGGCAACTTCTTCCAGGATCGGGGCAATCATCTTGCACGGACCACACCACTCGGCCCAGAAGTCGACCAGAACGGCGCCATCGGCTTTGATTACATCTGCCTCGAAGCTGGCATCGCTCAGCTGAACAATCTTGTCACTCATCTCCAACTCCAGTCAGTAATTAAGGCTTTATTGACATATCAACAAAGGCAATAGTTGCCCTATTTGAAATGATCCTGTTTATTATTGCAAGCCTAACCTGATAACCTACCGCCATGAGCAAAACACACTTAACGACCGACAAATTCGCCCAAATGGGCCTCGAACCCGAAGTTCTGGCTGGTCTGGAATCAAAGGGATTTCACTATTGCACGCCCATCCAGGCACTGTCTCTGCCACTGCTGGTAGAAGGTCATGACCTCGCCGGTCAGGCCCAGACAGGAACCGGCAAGACCATTGCCTTCCTGGCCGCGACATTCAACTATTTGCTGACTCACCCGCTGACCAAGCCCCGTCTGGTTAATCAACCCAGAGCCATCATCATGGCACCCACCCGGGAACTGGCAGTACAGATCTATAACGATGCCGACAGCATCGCCGCCTCTACCGGCCTGAAACTCGGCCTCGCCTACGGTGGCGAAGGTTACGACAAGCAGCTGGCCGTGCTGGAGCAGGGCGTCGACATCCTGATCGGCACCACCGGCCGCATCATCGACTACTTCAAGTCCAAGGTGATCGATCTGAGCAACATTCAGGTCGTGGTACTGGACGAAGCGGATCGCATGTTCGATCTGGGCTTCATCAAGGACATCCGCTTCCTGTTCCGCCGCATGCCGCCCGCGACCGAGCGTCTGAGCATGCTTTTCTCCGCCACCCTCTCCCTGCGTGTGCAGGAGCTGGCCTACGAACACATGAACCACCCGGAACATGTGCAGGTAGAGCCGGAGCAGATGACCGGCGTGCGGATCAAGGAGGAGCTGTTCTACCCCTCCAATGAAGACAAGATGTTGCTGCTGCTCTCCCTGATGGAAGAGGAGTGGCCGGAAAAAGCGATCGTCTTCGCCAACACCAAGCACGTCTGTGAAGACGTCCATGCCTGGCTGGAAAACGACGGCCATCGCGTCGGTCTGCTGACCGGTGATGTGCCACAGAAGAAGCGGATGAAGATCCTCGAGGATTTCACCAAGGGTGCGCTCGATATTCTGGTCGCCACCGACGTGGCCGCCCGTGGTCTGCACATCCCTGACGTGACCCACGTCTTCAACTATGACCTGCCCGACGACGCCGAAGACTATGTACACCGTATCGGTCGTACCGGTCGTGCCGGCAAGAGCGGTCACTCCATCAGCCTGGCCTGTGAAGACTATGCCTTCAACCTGCCGGCCATCGAGGAGTACATCCACCACGCCATTCCGGTCAGCAAATATGATCGCGAAGCGCTGCTGGATGATGTGACCCCGCCGAAACGGGTGTTCCGCAACCGTCAGCCGGTGAACCGCAACATGCGGGATCGTCAGGGCGGTGGCAACAGCAACAACCGTCGTCGTCCGCCGCGCAAGAGCTAAGGACAGGCCCGTTGCACAACTCGCCTCTCTATGCCGCCATCGACCTCGGCTCCAACAGCTTTCATATGCTGGTGGTGCGCGAGGTCGCCGGTGCCCTGCGCACCGTCGCCAAGGTCAAGCGCAAGGTTCGCCTCGCAGCCGGGCTCGATCCGGAATTTCGTCTCAGCCGTGCCGCCATGGAGCGGGGCTGGGACTGTTTGCGTCTCTTCTCCGAACAGTTGCAGGACATTCCGGCCGACAACATCCGGGTGGTGGGCACCGCAACCTTGCGGCTTGCCACCAACGTCGATGAGTTCCTCAGCGAAGCGGAACGGGTACTCAACCACAGCATCGAGATCATCTCGGGCGAGGAAGAGGCCAAGACCATCTATGAAGGGGTCTCCTGGACCTCTGCCGGGGAAGGCAACCGGCTGGTGATCGACATCGGCGGTGCCAGCACCGAACTGGTGATCGGCGAACATAGCGAAGCAAAACTGCTCAACAGCCTGCACATGGGCTGCGTCACCTGGCTCAACAATCACTTTGGTGATGGCGAGCTCTCTGAAGCCCGTTTCGAGCAGGCGATTGCTGCCGCCAAGGCGGTGCTGGAGAAGGTGGCGGAAGATTACCGCATCCTCGGCTGGCGTACCTGCGTTGGCGCCTCCGGCACGGTGCAGGCGCTGCAAGAGATCATGCTGGCGCAAGGGAAGAGCGAACGGGTCACCCTGCCGAAACTGCAGGAGCTGATGGGTCAGGCCATCGCCTGCGGCAAGCTCGACCGGCTGCAACTGGAAGGGCTGGCGGCCGAGCGGCTGACCGTGTTCCCCTCCGGCCTCGCCATCCTGATCGCCATCTTCGAAACCCTCGATATCGAGAGCATGACCCTCGCGGGGGGCGCCCTGCGTGAAGGACTGATCTACGGTCTGCTGGGCAACAATCACGACTGTGATGCCCGGGATCGTACCGCCGACAGCCTGATCAGCCGCTATCAGCTGGATAAAGAGCACGCCGAACGAGTACGCGATACCGCCGTCGAGGCGTTCAACCAGCTGCAACCGGCCTGGCGACTCTCAAAACGCTACGGTCGCCCGATTTTGCGTTATGCGGCCCTGCTGCACGAGATCGGCCTCTGTATCGAGTACAAGAAGGCGCCGCAACACGCCGCCTACATCATCGACAACATCGACATGCCGGGCTTTACTCCCGCGCAAAAGAAGCTGTTGTCGGCCCTGCTGTTCAACCAGCGGGACGAATTCAAGCTGGAACCGCTGGAGAAACAGGGTGCAGTCACCGGTCGTCAGGCGATCCGGCTGGCCCGTATCCTGCGCATCGCGCTGATCCTCTGCATGCGCCGCACCCAGGGCACAGTGCCCAGCTTCACCCTGCAGGCAGAAGAGGAGTCACTGACCCTGACCCTGCCCAAGGGCTGGATGGATGAACACTACCTGCGCGCCAGCGAGCTGCGCTTTGAAGTAGAACGCCAGCAGAAGATGGGCTGGCCGACCCGCGTACAGGAAGCCTGACTCAGCAACCTGGCTGTTTTGGAGCCGATCATGCCGGATTATCAACCCATCAGCTGCGATCTCTACGACTGGCTCGAAATTGCTGCCAGCTGGCAACTGCCGGTGACCCTCACCAGCCGCGATGATCACCAATGGGATGACAAGATCCGCACTATCGAAGCCAGCGAAGGGGTCGAGTATCTGCTGCTGCACAGTGGCGAGCGGCTCAGTCTGGCAGAACTGGCGACCCTGCGCCTGAACTGGCAAGGGGAAGAAAAGCTGATCCGCTTCGCGCCAACCAACTGAATCCAATACGAAAAAGGAGGGCCAACATGACGTTGGCCCTCCTTTTTGCATCTGCGGCTCGCACCGGCCGTTAACTCGCCGCCAGCGCCGCCATCACATAGACATCGAAGCGGTTGCTCTTGGTCTCGATAGCCATGCTGGGCTTCTGTTCGTTGAGCCAGCCGGCGTAATCCGGCCGCTTCACCACCACCCGCTTCTCAGCCATCTTGAGCGCGGCAGGCAACAAGACATCCGCATCGAGATCCGGCCCTACCAGCGACTGGAACACCCGCATCTCTTTTTTTACCAGCGCCGACTTCTGCTTGTGCGGGAACATGGGGTCGAGGTAGATCACCTCGGGCCGCTCCGGCAGCGCCAGCAAGTTGTCCACCGCCGGGCCTTGCAGCAGGAGCATCCGCTCGCTGACCCAGGGGCCAATCTCAGGATCCTGTGCCGCCCGCGCCAGCCCGTCCTGCAACAGAGCAGCCACCACAGGGCTGCGTTCGATCAGGGTCACCTTGCAACCGAGGGAGGCGAGCACGAAGGCGTCGCGCCCCAGACCGGCAGTGGCATCCACCACGGTCGGTGTGGCACCGGCCTTGAGCCCCACCGCCTTGGCGATGGACTGGCCGCGACCACCACCAAACTTGCGACGATGCGCCACCGCCCCTTCCACGAAGTCCACATAGACGGCACCCAGCTTGGGCTCGTCCAGCTTGCGCAGTTCCAGTCTCTCTTCAGTCAGTACCAGCGCAAACGGAGCCGGAAACTCCACGTCGGCAAGGCGTAAACGCAGGGCGTCGAGCTCGCCATCACGGGCGGGGACTTCACTGAAAACCTGAATATGGGGCATAGGAGACAGACTCATGGCACGTACAGAAGCGGCCATGATAACAGAAGCGGTGGATCAGCTCACGACAGTGAGGTTCATCCCCTGACGGTTGAGAGCGAGGTAATCAATAAGATCGTCATAGGCCAGCGGGCGGCTGAGCAGATAACCCTGGGTGAAGGCGCATCCCTTCTGGCAGAGGAAGTTGAGCTGCTCGCGGGTCTCAACCCCCTCGATCACCACCTGCATGCCGAGGTTGTGCACTATGTTGATGATGCCGTCGAGCAGCATCCTATCCTGCTCGTTGAAGGGGATATGGCGCACGAAGGAGCGGTCGATCTTGACCAGATCTACCGGGAAGGTACGCAGATAGTTGAGGGCCGAGTAGCCGGTACCGAAATCGTCGATGGCCAGCTTGCAGCCCGCCTCGCGCAGGGCATCGATCCGCACTCTGTGCTGATCGCTGCTCTCCATCAGCAGAGATTCTGTGATTTCGATGACGATGTCGGCAGGATCGAGCCCGAAATGCTGGATCACCTTGAGCCACTCACTCGCCTCGGGGTCGATGGTCTGGAACTCCATGGTGGAGCGGTTGATCGACATCTGCAGATCAGGGAAGCCGGATTGCTGCAACCGCGCCAGATCCCGGCACGATTGCCACAATACCAGCGCACCCAGTCCCTGAATCAATCCCGCCTCTTCCGCCAGCGGAATGAACTCGGCAGGGGATACCTGCCCCCAGTGGGGGTGATACCAGCGCACCAGCGCCTCCAGCTTGGCGACCCGTCCGCTGTGATTGTCCCAGATCGGCTGGTAGGCCATGGTCAGCTGCTCCAGCTTGATCGCTTCGGCCAAATCCTGCTGCATCTGGTGGCGCTGGCGCACCTCTTCCCGCATGGATGAGCAGTAGGCACCGAGCAACCGTCCCTGCCGCTTGGCCGCAAACAGCGCCTGTTCGGCATTGCGCAGCAGCTCGTCGCTCTCGCTGCCATCGACCGGACAGAGAGTCATGCCGATGGTCGCGGTCACATAGAGGTGCTGGTTGGCCAGCATAAAGGGGCGGGCGAAACTGCCGATCACCTGCTTGGCAAACACCTCGGCCTGACGGCGGGTGACGATGCCGGGCACCAGAAACGCGAACTCATCGCCACCGATGCGGGCCACCAGATCTTCGGTGCGCACCCGGCTCACCAGTCGATCAGAGACCTCCCGCAGCAGGGCATCGCCAGCATGGTGATCCATGCTGTTATTGACCGCCTTGAAGTTGTTGAGGTCAAGCACCATGAGCGCGAAGCGCTCGCCCCGCTCGCAGAAGCGGGTGAGGCAGCGGCCAAACAGCCAGCGGTTGGGCAGGCTGGTGAGGTTGTCGTAGTTGGCCTGGGTCGCGATCTTCTGCTCGGCCACCTTGGTCTGGGAAAGATCGCTGAAAATGGCGATATATTGCTGAATTTTGCCAGCTTCGCGCAGAGTGCTGATCATCAGCTGCTGCGGATAAAGCTTGCCGTTCTTGCGCTTGTTCCACACCTCGCCACGCCACACCCCCACCCGCTCCAGCGCATGGTACATGTCGGCATAGAAGGTCTGATCGTGCAGCCCGGACTTGAGCATGCTGGGACGCTGGCCCCGCACCTCGTCGCTGCTGTAGCCGGTGATCTGCTCGAAGGCCGGGTTGACCGAGATGATGCGGCTGTCGGCATCGCACACCAGAATCGCTTCGGAGAGGTTGTCGTAGACCCGGTGGGAGAGTTTGAGCTGCTCCGCATGGCGCTTGAGGGGATCGATATTCTCCAGCAGCACCATCAGGTAGTCCGGCTGCTGCTGCTCGTCGCGGATCAGGGTGACAGTTACCCGCCCCCACAGGATCTCGCCCCCCTTGCAGAAGTAGCGCTTCTCCTGGGTGAAACTGCTGCGCTCGCCGCGCCGGATCTCTTCGTAGCACTCAAGGCTGCGCTGCCAATCCTCCGGGTGATTGATGTCGGAGATGGAGCGATGAAGCAGCTCGTCGAGGGGATAACCCAGCATCTTCTCGATGGCCGGGTTGGCCCAGAGAATGCGGCCGGTGAGATCGAGTTTGCCGATCCCCACCGGGGCCTGAAACAGCATGCTCTGCAGCACATGGGGGGTATCAGGCAAGAGTTGCGGCTGCTGGCGTTGCAGCATCAGCGCCAGTTCGCGACCGGCCAGCGGCCCCAGCAACCGGAGCAGCCCCATCACCTTGGTCATATTGGCCTGCGGCTGACGATAGAGCAGGCAGCAGATACCGATGGTCTCGCCATCCGCATCCTTGAGGGCGATCCCGGCGTAGGCCTGGGCTTGCCACGCATCGGCAAGTGGCATCGCGGGGAACAGCTGCAACAGACGATCGCTGAACCAGGCTTCCCCCTCCTGCCAGGTAATGGCATCGGGAGAGTCAGTGATTGGCAGCATCAGGGTATCGGGGTCAAGAGAGGAGGGATGGGCAGCCTGAACCGTCAGGTGGGTAGCATTTGATTCCCTGCTGGCGATCAGGACGACATCAGCCATCACAGCAGCGGCGATTTCACTCACAAAGGTATCGAAATATCCCTGGCCGCTCGAATGAGCCAGACTTGAGATGATTTGATAGACGGAATCGAGTGCTCGCCTCATGGCAAGTGGCTTTCTCTCCTTGAAGGTTAGAACACGACTCTACTGAAGAGCTGTGAGCAGTGCAAATATGCAATCAGCAAGATATTAAAAAGCCTTGAAAAAAGGGACCAAAAGGTCCCTTTTTGTCGCAGAAATCACGACTCGATCCCACTATGCCGCAAAACAGTGTACCTGCTTGAAGCTCACACAGGCGGCGGGTCAGGAATCTCAGGCAGCGATCCCGCTATGTCGCAACAGCGCATCCACCTTGGGCTCACGACCGCGGAAGGCTCGGAACAGCTCCATCGGCTCCTTCGAGCCCCCCTTCTCCAGAATATTCTTCAGGAAGGATTGGCCGGTCGCCGGGTTGAAGATCCCCTCCTCCTCGAAGCGGGAGAAGGCATCGGCAGAGAGCACTTCGGCCCACTTGTAGCTGTAGTAGCCCGCCGCATAGCCGCCCGCGAAGATGTGGGAGAAGCTGTGCTGGAAGCGGTTGAACGCCGGTGGCGTCATCACTGCGACCTGACTACGCACCTCATCCAGCAGCGCCGGGAGCTGTGCCGAATTGGCCGGGTCAAACTCCTGATGGAGACGGAAGTCGAACAGGGCGAACTCCAGCTGGCGCAGCATCTGCATGGCCGCCTGGAAGTTGCGGGCAGTCAGCATCTTCTCCAGCAGATCGGCAGGCAGCGGCTCGCCGGTCTCGTAGTGGCCGGAGATAAAGGCCAGCGCCTCGGACTCCCAGCACCAGTTCTCGAGGAACTGGCTCGGCAGCTCCACCGCATCCCAGGCCACGCCGTTGATACCGGCGACACCGGCAACGTCGATACGGGTCAGCATGTGGTGGATGCCGTGGCCAAACTCATGGAACAGGGTGACCACTTCGTTGTGGGTAAACAGCGCAGGCTTGCCATCCACCGGGCCGTTGAAGTTGCAGGTCAGGTAGGCCACCGGTTTTTGCAGCGAGCCATCCTGACGGTAGCGACGACCCAGACAGACATCCATCCAGGCCCCGCCCTGCTTGTGCTCGCGGGCGTAGAGGTCGAGATAGAAGCTGCCGCGCAGCTCGTCGTCGGCATCAAAGATATCGTAGAAGCGCACGTCCGGGTGCCAGGTGTCGATGCCGAGGCGCTCGCGCACCTTCATGCCGAACACCCGCTTCACCACTTCGAACAACCCCTTCACCACCTTGCTGGCGGGGAAGTAGGGGCGCAGTTGCTCATCGGAGATGGAGAACTTGTGCTGCTTGAGCTTCTCGGCGTAGTAGGCGAGATCCCAAGCTGCCAGCTCGCTCTGACCATGCTGCTCGGCGGCGAAGGCGCGGATCTCCTCCAGCTCGGCCTTGCCTTGCGGCAGGGATTTAGCCGCCAGATCGGTGAGGAAGCTCACCACCTGTTCGGTCTTGTCCGCCATCTTGGTGGCCAGGGAGAGCTCGGCATAGTTGGCAAAGCCCAGCAGCTGGGCCAGTTCGCGGCGCAGGGTGAGCAGCTCGCTCATGATGGCTGAGTTGTCCCACTTGCCCGCATTGGGGCCCTGATCGGAGGCGCGAGTGGTGAAGGCTTCGTACATCTCGGCGCGCAGCTCGCGGTTGTCGGCATACATCATCACCGGCAGATAAGAGGGGATATCCAGCGTGAACAGCCACCCCTCTTTGCCCTTGAGCTCGGCCATCTGACGGGCAGCGGCACGCACGCTGTCGGGCAGACCGGCCAGTTCGGCTTCATCGGCCACCAGCTTGTGCCAGCCCTGAGTTGCATCCAGCACGTTGTTGCTGAAACGGGAGGCCAGCTCGGAGAGGCGGGCCTGAATTTCGCCGTAACGCTGCTGCGCCTCGGCAGGCAGACCGATACCGGAGAGGCGGAAGTCACGCAGGGTATTCTGGATCTCCTTGCGCTGGGCGCCGCTGAGCAGCGGGAAATCATCGCTCTGGGAGAGGGCCAGATAGGCCTGATAGAGCCCTTCATGCTGACCGACATAGGTCTGGAATTCGGAGAGCAGCGGCAGGCAGGCGTCATGGGCCTCGCGTAGCGCTTCGCTATTGAGTACGGAGTTGAGGTGGCTGACCGGTGACCAGATCCGTGACAGGCGGTCATTTACCTCTTCCAGCGGGGCAATCAGGCTATCCCAGGTATGGGGATCACGCTGGGCCAGCACATCGCTGATCTTCTGCTTGCAGTCAGCAATCGCCTGAATCACGGCAGGCTGAACCTGCTCCGGCTTGATCTGGCTGAAAGGGGGCAGAGAATCCATTGTCAGCAAAGGGTTATTCATCCCGGTTACCTCTTGTTTGGTCTTGAACAGACCGCTTTAGCAGCTCTGTATGGCTTTCTAACATGTGGCCAAGCCACGCAATAATCAAGCGGGAATCCACCTCTCGGCACTGTTTTCCCCTCTTTGTGAGCTCAAACACCTCTCTGCCTGATACTGGACGGCAACAGCATGAATAATCGGTACTTTTTTGCTCTTTTTGCGGCTTTTTCAACTCTCGAACCACAAGGGAGCAGACCAAATCCACTCGACAAAAGAGTAGGTTACAGCGGCCTATCACCGGCCCTTTCCATGCTTGGAAAACAACCAATCAACAAGTTAATAACCAAAACAAATCATGCACATACGTTGATTAATTTATTTTTAAGTGCATATCATAAGCAGCCTGTTACTCAGGTCACTTGATTCTCTGTGCTGCACAGAAATCGGGTGAAAAAGGCAAAGTGACCCGAAAGGGCGCGACGCAAAGCCACCGGTCTAAGGGAAAACACCTATGACAGCGGGGCTGCCCCCGGGAGCGTTCGGCCATAGCTGTACGCTCCGTTTGTACTGTATGGAGATATCAAGATGAACAAATTGAAGTTATCCCTGCTGGGCTGTCTGCTCGGCATGGGCGCCCCCATGGCATATGCCGCCAGTGCCGGTCAGGCGATGGTCAACCCCCAGTCCGGCGTAGTGGTCGGCTATTGGCACAACTGGTGTGACGGCTCGGGCTACAAGGGCGGTATCGCCCCCTGCGTCAAGCTCGATCAGGTCAACCCGCAATACAACGTGGTCGATGTCTCCTTCATGAAGGTCTATGGCAGCGATCCCATCCCCACCTTCAAACTCGACCCGGCTATCGGCATGAGCGAAAGCCAGTTTATCGAGCAGATTGCCGAGCTGAACCGTCAGGGCCGTGCCGTGCTGCTGGCGCTGGGCGGTGCCGATGCGCACATCGAGCTGCGCAAGGGTCAGGAGCAGGCCTTTGCCGACGAGATCATCCGTCTGGTGGAGACCTATGGCTTCGACGGGCTGGATATCGATCTGGAGCAGGCCGCCATCACCGCCGCCGACAACCAGACCGTGATCCCGGCGGCCCTGCGTCTGGTCAAGGATCACTACCGCGCTCAGGGGAAAAACTTCCTCATCACCATGGCGCCGGAGTTCCCCTATCTGACCCAGACTGGCGCCTACATCCCCTATATCCGCAATCTGGAAGGCTACTACGACTGGATCAACCCCCAGTTCTACAACCAGGGTGGTGACGGTATCTACATCGATGGCATCGGCTGGATTGCCCAGAACAACGATGCCCTGAAAGAAGAGTTCATCTACTACATGGCGGATTCGCTGAGCAACGGTACCCGCGGCTTCTACAAGATCCCCCATGACAAGCTGGTGTTCGGCATTCCGACCAACATCGACGCCGCCGCCACCGGCTATGTGCAGGATCCGCAGAAGCTCTACAACGCCTTCAACCGCCTGAAGAGCGAGGGACAACCGCTGCGTGGCGTGATGACCTGGTCCATCAACTGGGACATGGGCCGCAACGCTGCCGGTCAGTCCTACAACGAATCCTTCATCAAGAGCTACGGCCCCTTCATCCACGATCAGGAGATCACGCCGCCGGTCGACAACGGCAAGCCGGTGTTCAGCGGCCTGAGCGATACCCGCATCAAGCAGGGTACCGCCTTTGATCCGCTGGCAGGTGTCAGCGCCAACGACAAGGAAGATGGCGACCTGACTGGCCAGATCCAGGTGGAAGGCTCGGTAGACAGCCAGCGCATCGGCCTCTACCCCCTCACCTACAAGGTGAGCGATCGCGACAACAACGTCACCGAGCAGGTACGTACCATCGAGGTCTACAGCATGAAGCCGGTGTTCAGCGGTGTCACCGACACCACGCTGGAACTGGGTACCGCTTTCGATCCGATGACAGGCGTCAGTGCCCATGATGAAGAAGATGGCGACCTGACCGCCCAAATCAAGGTCAGCGGCAGCGTCGACAGCAGCAAGGTCGGCCGCTACACCCTCACCTATCAGGTAAGCGACAGCGCCGGTCAGCAGGTAACCCAGCAGCGCAACGTGACCGTCAGGGAGCAGGGCGCCGTCTGTGAAAACAGCTGGGATGCCAAGAAAGTCTACGTGGGCGGCGACATCGTCAGCCACAACGGCAAGAACTGGCTGGCAGGCTGGTGGACCCAGAACGAAGAGCCGGGCACCACGGGTGACTGGGGCGTCTGGCGCGTACAGGGCGACAGCGACTGCGGCGGCACAACGCCACCCGCCGAAGGCAGCAGCGACTTCACCGTCAGCGCAATGGCGAGCGAGTACACCATAGTCAACGGTCAGGTCAGCATCCGCTTCAACCTGACCACCGCCAACCGGGTCCAAATCACCGCGACTCTGGAGCAGAGCGGCCAAAGCCACGGCACCACCAGCAGCCAGGTGAACGGCACCAGCACCCTGGTACTGCAGGGCAGCAACGTCACCGATGGCAGCTACGACGTGGTCATCACCGGTCTGGCTGACGGCCAGCAGCCGGTGGTACAGCGCTTCCCGGTTGCGCTGACCGAAGAGAGCAACGGCGGTAGCGAAGGTGACTACCCTGCCTACGCCCCCAACACCGGCTATCAGGCCGGTGATCGGGTCAGCAATGCCGGTGGCAACTACGAGTGCAAACCCTGGCCCTACAGCGGCTGGTGTGGCGGCTCGACCACCCACTATGCACCGGGTACCGGCTCTGCCTGGAGCGATGCCTGGATCAAACTCTGACCTTGCCCCAACCACTAACGGAGGCCGACAGGCCCCCGCCCATATCCTGCCCGTCGGCCACGCTGCCGATGGGCAGGATGCACTGACCCGGACGGGTTAGCCCCTCTCTTTTACATGCTTGCCAAGCACCCAAAAACGTCCAACAACAACCAAGATAAGGAAATCACCATGCCAAGAACCACCAAGCTTGCCACCCTGCTCGGACTGCTGCTGTCGGCCCATGTCGTGGCCGATGAGCGCGAACAAGCCTATTTCAAACAAACCTATCAGGAGCACTACGAGCAGATGACGGCGCGTCTCGCCGCGCTGCATCAGAGTGCGGCTGACGAGCAGAACGTGACCATCAAGGATGGCAAGCGCCACCTTGCCATCAACGGCCTGCTCTACCCGCTGACAGCGGATAACCACATCCTGTTCGATCTGCCCAAACCCCACTTTTTCGACGAAACAGCCATTCGTAACGTCTTTGATTTCTTCGATGAGGAGTGGGAGCTGACCTGGTACGACGGTGGGGTCGTAGCGGTCAACAAACGCTTTGGCAACTATGACTACGGCAACGGCTGTCTGCTGGAGTACTTCCCCCACGGCCAGATCCAGAATGGCGAACGCACCCGGGTGGTGATGGAGACCAGCTCCTGCAGCGTCAACTCGTTTGCCACCTCGCTGCAATATCTGGACAAAGGCGAGGAGCTGACGGCCGACCAGCTGGGGCTGGACGCCAGCCTGATCACGGCGGTCGAGCGCTATCAGGATCGGCTCTATGTCAGCCAGAACGGCAATCCAGGCCATGTGGCCATTATCGATATCCCGAGCCGCCAGCAGATTGGCGAGATCCGCGGCACCGAAACCGGCAGTGCCACGGCCTACAATCAGGTCAGCGAACTGTTTGTCCGCAACAACCTGCTCTACGTGGTCTCGCGCTACTCGCACCGGGTCGATATCTTCGATCTGGCCGACGAGCATCGCCATGTCACCACCCTGGGAACCGGTCGGGATTCCGGCAGCAACAGCCTGCACCGCGCCCAGGCCGTCTTTGCCAATCAGGATTACGTGCTGGTGGCCGATGCGCTGAGCGAGATCAAGGTCTACCGCCAGCAGGATGTGACGCCGGAGAACAGTCTCAAGACCCCCATCGCCGGTCGGCTCGCCTTTGAAGGAAAATACAGCCACCGTCTGGTGCAACTCCATCAGGTGGGTGACTATCTCCTGGCCCATACAGCCGGCAAAAACTACTACATCTATGACTTGCGCAAACTGGCTGATGCTATCGCCAGCAACACCCCGCTGGCGCCTGAGCAGGTGATCGCCGACAGCAATCTGCAAAAAATCGACATGGATGACGATCGGCTGGTGGTGAACTTCAAGGACCGCATCGAGTGGCATGATGCCGATACCCTGATCGCCAACGACTTTCAGTTCAAGAACCCGACCTTTACTGTCCGGGAGATCAACCAGCAGCCCGTGGCGGCGCTGAAAGATCTCCAGCTGGCGGGCTCGGCGCTTGTCACCGCCAACGAACGCGGCCTGGGTTTCAACCAGCTGCTGAGCAAGGAGATCAGCTTCACGGCCGACGAGCAGTTGCCGGCTCGCCCGCTGATCTTCGATCAGCTGATGCCGGCCGCAGTCAGCTACATACTGCGCAATGACGAACCCTACGAGGTGCTGATCGATCGCGCCCAGCGTTCGGTCAACATCAATTCGCTGGTCAAGACCGAGCTGCTTGATAACGACACGGTGCGCATCACCAACTATGCCGCCAGAGAGCTGCATGACATCAATATCGAGTCACGCCTGAACGGT
Source organism: Aeromonas sp. 102P (assembly GCF_051920345.1). Classification (NCBI taxonomy): domain Bacteria; kingdom Pseudomonadati; phylum Pseudomonadota; class Gammaproteobacteria; order Aeromonadales; family Aeromonadaceae; genus Aeromonas; species Aeromonas sp. 102P. The sequence goes on from NZ_JBQBCZ010000001.1 coordinate 541,412, forward strand.
ATCAACAAGTGGCTGATCCTGGGCCAGCTCGATCGCCTGCCCGCCTATGCCCAACTCACCCTGCCACTGAGCGCCTTCGGCGAGCAGGGACGCTTCAACAGCGCCAGCCGCGATGGGGTGTTTGATCTCAATAATCTGCTCGACAACAGCATCAATCTGCCTGCCCAGTTCGAGCACAGGTTCAGCTCCAACTCGGATCCGTTTGCCCAAAAGCTGGCACGCCTCAAACCGAGCTGGAATATCCGTTTTGCCACTAATACCACGGGCTCCTGGCGCCCCATCAATGCGCTGTATGCCAAAGAGTGGCTGATCATCGCCACCAACCTGGCCTACATGGTCTCAACCGAAGAGTTCAAACACGTCTGGTACAACTTCAAAGCGGTGAACGGTTACGAGATGTTCGGCAATGGCGGCAACAGCTATGTGCCGAACGGGATCTTTACGGCGGCCGATTATGACTACTACTACCACAGCCTGATGAAGCGCCCCTACCTCAACCTGGGGATCACTGCCATGGGTGGTGGTCTGGGGGGAGGCGGTATCACCGGGGTCGATACCTTTAACTTTGTCAGCCACTACTACGGCAGCTGGGGCATCATTGCCCACGAATTTGGCCACGGCTTTGATGGCAAGTCCTACAGTCATGACAGTGCGTTTGCCCGTGGCAGCCACGGTTGGCACCCGCTGATGACGGGCATGGCCAACTACCATATCCGCAAGGGCGACCTGCCTTATCTGGACGATGATCTCAACGGCTTCCACAAGCCGGAAAACGACATCTATCGCTACAACTCGGTCAGCCAGGGGGCTCGCAAGCATCGCGCTGACAGCCACATGTACTATACCGACCACTACTTCATGCAATTCTCCACCATGCCGCAAGGCTGGGTAGCCAACGGCAGCGACTTCAGTGTTGGGCAGCTGGCGGCCCTGACCAATCAGGAGCGACTGCTGATGGGCTGGATCCCCAAGGAGTCGGAGAAAGGCAATCTCTGCCGATTCACCTTCCAGGATGGCGAGCAGTACTACGGCTACGTCGAACAGCGGGCTGATGGTCTGCTCTGCGATGCCGGCTCCCTGATCCGCTATCGTCAGCCCGATGGCCAGTTTGTGCCGCTGGTCTCGGCCATCAACCAGTTTGACTGGCTGTCACTCCACCACAAGGGCAAGCTGGATCAGCCAGTGCTGCACCAGAATGGTCGCCAGCTCTGCTACAAGAATGTGGCGGGCTTTTACGGTATCGGCTTCGTCAATGACAACAAACAGTGCACCCAGTTGCCCAACGTCTATCAGACCAATGGCAAGCACTGGCTGACCAGCTCCGGCTGGACCGGTCTGACCTACCTGAGCGGAGACTTCATTCTGCCCACTACCGGTAGCAGCAGTGACTTCACCGTCACCGATCTGGCGGCCGAATATCTCATCGTCAACGGCGCGCTCGACTTCAGCCTGACGCTGACCACCGCCAACCCGGTGACCGTCACCGCGACCCTGTTGCAGAATGGCAATCCGGTCGCCACCGGCAGCGCCCTGATCGATGGTCAGGGTTCCCTGCAGCTGACGCAGTCGGGCCTAGCGGCCGGCAGTTACGAGCTGTTGCTGGCGGGCATGGCTGAGGGGAGCAAGCAGGGCTTCGAGCGCCGCTTCACCCTGGCATTGGTGGAACAGACTCCGGGTGGTGACAGTGACGGTGGTAACGGCAGCTACCCGGCCTATGTTGCGGGCACCGCTTATCAAAGTGGCGAACGGGTCAGCAATGCCGGTGGCGACTACGAGTGCAAACCCTGGCCCTACAGTGGGTGGTGTGGCGGCTCGACCAGCCACTATGCACCGGGTACCGGCAGCCACTGGAGCGATGCCTGGATCAAGCTGTAATCAGCCGCTCGTGACCAAAAGAGAGCCATAACGACAGAGGGGGAGCCATCGGCTCCCCCTCTCGTTTATCTCTTCAACCCGGCTTAACGGGCATCTTCCTTCAGCCACTGCGCTACGCGCTTGGCGAAGTAGGTAAGGATGCCGTCGGCCCCGGCTCGCTTGAAGCAGAGCAGAGACTCCATGATGGTCTCCTTCTCTTTCAGCCAGCCATTCTGGATCGCCGCCATGTGCATGGCGTACTCGCCGCTCACCTGATAGGCGAAAGTCGGCACGCCGAACTGATCCTTCACCTGACGAACCACGTCCAGATAGGGCATACCCGGCTTGACCATCACGCTGTCGGCCCCTTCCTGAATATCCAGCGCCACTTCGTGCAGGGCTTCGTTGCTGTTGGCCGGGTCCATCTGATAGGTGGCCTTGTTGCTCTTGCCGAGGTTGCCGGCAGAGCCGACTGCATCGCGGAACGGGCCGTAGTAGCAGGAGGCGTACTTGGCGGAGTAGGCCATGATCTGGGTGTTGATGAAGCCGTTCTCTTCCAGCGCCGCGCGGATGGCACCGATGCGGCCATCCATCATGTCGGACGGCGCGACGATATCGACCCCGGCCTCGGCGTGAGAGAGCGCCTGCTTGATCAGGATCTCGGTGGTGATGTCGTTCAGCACATAGCCTTCGTCATCGATGATGCCGTCCTGACCGTGGGTGGTGAACGGATCGAGCGCCACGTCGGTGATGACCCCCAGCTCCGGGAAGCGGGCCTTGAGGGCGCGCACGGTGCGCTGGGCCAGCCCGTTCGGGTTGTAGGCCTCTTCCGCCATCAGGCTCTTGCTCTCCAGCGGGGTGACCGGGAACAGGGCAATAGCAGGCACGCCCAGCTCCACCAGTTCAGCGGCTTCCTCCAGCAGCAGATCGATGGAGAGACGCTCCACCCCCGGCATGGAGGGAACGGCTTCCCGACGGTTCTCCCCTTCCAGCACAAACACCGGATAGATGAGATCGTTGACGGTCAGTACGTTCTCGCGCACCAGACGACGGCTGAAATCATGTTTGCGCAGACGGCGCAGGCGGCGGCCCGGAAAGGCGCCCGGAAGAGTTGTAGCCATGAATCACTCCTGGAGAGGAAGTTGGAAGAACGCGGCGGAGGTGGCCCGGGTGTGGGCCAGCAAGGCCTCGGGCGCTTCACCACGACAGGCCGCCACCACCTGGGCGATGTGCGGCAAAAATGCAGGTTCGTTGCGCTTCGGACGCGGTTTCAGATCCCGCGGCACCAGATAGGGGGCATCGGTCTCGATCATCAGCCGACCGGCCGGAATACGCGCTACCTGTTCGCGCAGCAGCTGACCACGGCGCTCATCGCAGAGCCAGCCGGTCACCCCGATATGCAGCCCCAGCGCCAGACACTCGTCCAGCTCCTCGTCGGAACCGGTGAAGCAGTGCAGCACGGCTCCCGGTAGTTTCGGCAACCAGGGACGGAGGATCTCGATAAAACGGGCGTGCGCATCGCGGCAGTGGAGAAACACCGGCATCCCGAGCTCAGCAGCCAGTGCCAGCTGGGCGTCGAATACCGCATCCTGCACCGGACGGGGGGAGAAGTCGCGGTTGTAGTCGAGACCGCACTCGCCGATGGCCACCACCTGCGGCAAGGCCGCCAGCTCTCGCAGGGCGGGCAGGGTTGTCTCATCGACACTCTTGGCGTCGTGGGGATGGATCCCGGCGGTGGAGAAGCAGTAGCCCAGCCAGCGGGCGGCCAACTCAGCGCTCTCGCGGCTACCCGCCAGATCGGTACCGGTGAGGATCAGCGCGTCCACTCCGGCGGCGCGGGCACGGGCCACCAGCTCAGGCTGTTCACCGGCGAACTGGCTGCTGGTCAGATTTAAGCCGATATCGATCATGGGATGAGACGTTCCAGACAAAAGGAATACATATCAGGTATTTGAAAACCATCTACCGAATGGGGTCTTACCATACGCCTCGAACGGGAGCATGAAAAGAGGAAGGGAGCCTAAGCTCCCCTCGTTCTGCTATTCCTGCGGACTTCGTCATCCTCTCGCCGTCCGGCAAACAGGTGACGAACAGAGCCTCAGCTCTCCCCATCCGGTTGTTCCTGTTGCTCTTCATCCTCTTTCTTCACGTAGAAGCGGGCGAAGAACAGACCAATCTCCCACAGCGCCCACATAGGAATGGCGAGCAGGGTCTGGGAGAAGACATCAGGCGGCGTCAGCAGCATGCCGACCACAAACACCCCGACAACGACGTAGGGACGTTTCTCCTTCAGGTTTTGCGGTGTGGTCACGCCAGTCCAGCACAGCAGTATGGTCGCCACCGGAATTTCGAACGCCACCCCGAACGCGAAGAACAGGGTCAGTACGAAGTCCAGATAGCTGGCGATGTCGGTCGCCACCGTCACCCCGGCAGGGGCGGTACTGGTGAAGAAACCGAACACCAGCGGGAACACCACGTAGTAGGCGAACGCCATCCCCGCATAGAACAGCAGGGCACTGGAGACCACCAACGGCATGATGAGCCGCCGCTCATGCTGGTACAGACCGGGGGCGATAAAGGCCCAGGCCTGATAGAGCAGATAGGGGATCGCCACGAAGAAGGAGACCACCAGGGTCAGCTTGATCGGCGTCAGGAAGGGGGTCGCCACATCCGTCGCGATCATGCTGGTCCCTTCCGGCAGCTGGCTGAGCAGCGGCTGGGCCACGAAGTCGTAGATGTTGTTGGAGAAGTAGATCAGCGCCAGAAACACCACGAGGATGGCGGTAATGGAGCGCAGCAAGCGGGTTCTCAGCTCAACCAGATGGCTGATCAGGGGTTGTTCGGCCTGACTCATGGCTTCACCTCCCCTTTTACTGCGGAGTCGCTGACCGACACAGGCTCGCTCTCCCGCAGGCTATTGACTGGTGGCACGTCGTGGCTCAGCTGCACTGCAGGCTCCACCGGCGTGGCAGCCTCAGCCTGGGCGACCGGCTCGGGGCGCGGCGGACGGATCTCGTTCTCCACCTGATAGGGGCGATTGACCGACTGGGCCGCCGCCTTGAGCTGTTCGATGGACTCCTGCAGCTCGGGGCTCAGGTTGCTCATCTGCAACTGTTCCGCCTTCTTGAGGTCGTTATGCAGCTCTTGCAACTTGAGCTCCTGCTCCAGCTCGGACTTGACCGAGTTCGCGGTCGAACGAATGAGGCGGATCCAGTGGGTAGCCGTGCGGATGGCAACCGGCAGCCGCTCGGGCCCCAGTACCACCAGTGCTACCACACCGATAACGACCAGCTCCCAAAAACCGATATCGAACATGGCTTAGGCCTGGTCTTTGTCTTTCTGTTTGGCGGTCTCACTGCTCTGAGTGGCCGCTTCGTTCAGCTGTTTCGGGGGAAACTCGGCATCTTTCTGCTCGGCCTTGGCATCAGCCGGCTCGTCGGAGAGGGCTTTCTTGAACCCTTTGACCGCCGCGCCCAGATCACCGCCAATGCCGCGCAGTTTCTTGGTACCGAATAGCAGCACGACGATGACTGCGATGATCAACAATTGCCAAATACTGATACCACCCATGATTTTCTCTCCAGAACAGGCGCCTGACGGCGCGGTTGTTGATTAATGGGAACGGGTTCGCAACCAGCCGACCAGCCAGCAGAGGGCTGCACCGGCGAGACTGGCTTGTCCCCACTCAATGTGTTGTTTTTGGGTCAGCAAGAATACACCCGCCAATAGCAGGCTGGCTCCAACCCCTAAGAGGTAGCGGGCCTGCCCCTGCCGGCGGCTGTGACGGCGGAACTCGGCAAACATCTGGTCGAAATGACGCTGCTGATGACGGGTCTGGCGCAGAGTCTCATAGACCAGCTCCGGCAGCTCCGGCAGCTTCTCCGCCCAGAATGGCGCCTTCTCCTTGATAGCGTTCAATACCGACTTGGGCCCGACCTGTTCGTGCATCCAGTTCTCGAGGAACGGCTTGGCGGTCTGCCACAAATCGAGCTGCGGGTAGAGCTGACGCCCCAACCCTTCCACATAGAGCAGGGTCTTTTGCAGCAGCACCAGCTGCGGCTGCACCGTCATATGGAAGCGACGCGCGGTGTTGAACAGGTTGAGCAGCACGTGACCGAACGAAATTTCGGAGAGCGGCTTCTCGAAGATGGGCTCCAGCACGGTGCGGATGGCGAACTCGAACTCATCCACCTTGGTGTCTGCCGGTACCCAGCCCGACTCCACGTGCAGCTCTGCCACGCGGCGATAGTCACGGTTGAAGAAGGCGAGGAAGTTCTCAGCCAGATAGCGTTTATCTTCCCGATTGAGGGTACCGACGATGCCGCAGTCGATGCCGATCCAGAGCGGGTTTTCCGGATGTTCGTAAGAGACGAAGATGTTGCCCGGGTGCATGTCGGCATGGAAGAAGCTGTCGCGGAACACCTGGGTGAAGAAGACCTCGACCCCGCGCTCGGCCAGCAGCTTCATATTGGTGCCGTTGGCTTCCAGCGCCGGTATATCGGAGACCGGAATACCGTAGATGCGCTCCATCACCAGCACCTGCTCGCGGCAGAGGTCGGTGATGATTTCAGGCACATAGAGCGCCTCGGAGCCGGTGAAGTTGCGGCGTAGCTGGATGGCGTTGGCCGCTTCGCGCATCAAATTCAGCTCGTCGAGGATGGTCTTGCGATACTCCTCCACCACCTCGATGGGGCGCAGTCGCGCGCTCTGGGGCACAAAACGGGCCACCAGACGGGCCAGCGCCTGCATCAGCCGCAGGTCAGCCTCGATAACCGGCTCGATGTCGGGACGGATCACCTTGATGACGATCTCGCGGCCACTCTCCTTCAGGCGGGCAGTATGCACCTGTGCGATGGAGGCCGACGCCAGCGGCGTCTCGTCGAAGTCGTCAAACAGGGTTTCGATGGGACAACCCAGGCTCAGCTCGATCTGCTGGCGCGCCGCCTGACCACAGAAGGGGGGCACCCTGTCCTGCAGCAGAGCCAGCTCCTCGGCGATATCCGGCGGCAGCAGGTCGCGGCGGGTCGAGAGCATCTGGCCAAACTTGATGAAGATGGGGCCAAGGGCCTCGAAGGCGAGGCGGATGCGGGCACCGCGGCTGAGATCCGGTTGCTTGTTCTTGAGCCAGAACAGGGAGCGACGGGCCAGACGACCCGGCCAGGGTTGATAGCGGGCGGGCACCAGTTCGTCGATGCCCTGCTCCAGCAGGATGGTGATGATGCGATAGAGGCGTTTGAACTCCTTCGGGGTCATCAGGTCACCTGCTGTTCGAAGCGGGCCAGCCGCAGTTCGACGGCCTTGAGCTGCTGGGCCAGCACCTCGACATCATCGTTGAAACTCGCCACTTCCAGCGGGCCGGGGGCGAGGCGGGCCTCTTCGGTCAGATATTCCGCCAGCTGGCTGCGGGTGCGGCACAGCTCGCGGCCGACCAGACGACGCGCCTGACGGGCACCACTGAACAGGGTATGGGCCAGCACGTCGCCGGTATAGCGCGACAGCTCCTCTTCCCAGTCAATATCCAGCTCGCCCAACAGCACGCTGAATGCCTGTACCAGCTGGGGATCACCGCTCAGATCCAGCTTCTCCTCACGGATATAGCGGGTCAGAGCGGACGGTTCTTTCAGCAGACCGAGGGCGGTCAGCGACAGGCTGAGCACCGCATCGGCCTCCCCTTCATGCTGGGCCAGCACATCCAGCCGACGCTCGGAGAAGACAAACCAGAGTGGCTTGAGTTCACGCAGCTCCAGCTTGAGCACCTTGCCCACCAGTTTGCGCAGCCGCTCCGGGCTCTGTTTGTCCAGCGCCAGCAACTGGTTGAGGCTGGTTTCGATCACCGCGGTGACCATGGCATCCATCGGCATAGGCAACCTTAAAACTTGTAACCGCGGTGCAGGGCGACCACACCCTGAGTCAGATTGAAGTACTCCACCTGCTCGAAACCGACATTTTCCATCATGCCAGCCAGGGTTTGCTGATCCGGGTGCATACGGATGGACTCTGCCAGATATTTGTAGCTTTCACTGTCGTTCGCGACGATTTCGCCCATTTTCGGCAGCAGTTTGAAGGAGTAGAGGTCATAGAGCTTGGCGATCACGTCACTGACCGGCTTGGAGAACTCCAGCACCAGCAGACGGCCACCCGGCTTGAGCACCCGGAACATGGAGGCGAGCGCCTTGTCCTTGTCGGTGACGTTGCGCAGGCCGAAGCCGATGGTGATGACGTCGAAGTGGTTATCCGGGAAGGGGAGTGCCTCGGCATTGGCCTGCACGTAGGAGACGTTGTTGGCGACCCCCAGATTGCGCAGCTTATCCCGGCCCACTTTCAGCATGGAATCATTGATATCCGCCAGCACCACCTGACCGGTCTCGCCGACGATGCGGGAGAACTTGGCGGTCAAGTCACCGGTACCACCGGCCAGATCCAGCACCTTCTGGCCCTTGCGCACACCGGAGCAGTCGATGGTGAAGCGCTTCCACAGGCGGTGGATGCCGAACGACATCAGATCGTTCATCAGATCATACTTGGCTGCTACCGAATGGAAGACACCTGCTACCAGAGTTTCCTTCTCGGTCGCGGCCACGGTTTTAAAGCCAAAATGCGTTGTCGTTGCTTGTTCTGACATCCCTTAAACACCCATAGAGCAAAGAATGGCCGCCAGTTTACCAGAGCCACTGGCGTCCGGACACCTTAAACCCGGCTCGCAACCAACTGCATGCCCAGCACCACCATGGCCAGACAGAGGAAGAGATTGAGACCGATATTGAGCAGCGCTTTCAGATAGGCCCCATGTTGAGCCAGCACCACCGTATCGAGGGCAAAGGAAGAGAAAGTAGTCAGGGCACCGAGGATCCCCACCATCAGCAGCGGCTTCATCGGGTGTTCTACCACATGACCATGACTGATGAGGGCGAATGCCACCCCCATGATGAAAGAGCCCACCACGTTGACCACCAGAGTCCCGTAAGGAAAGTGGCGCCCCAGCAGCAAGGCCATCAGTTCGGCAATCCCAAAACGAAGGCAGGCGCCGATGGCGCCCCCTGCAGCAACATAGAACCAGGTTTGCATGGTGTCACTCCCTCAGGGTCAGACCGCCATTATGTCGCAATGGCGGCCCTTGTGCCCAGAGGCGGAACTAATCGACATCCAGCCTGATTGAAATCTCAGCGGCGAAAATCGATCGGCTCTGGCTGACCCAGCACGATTTCGGTCTGGGCCGGGCGGGTCTGGGCAATCACCTTGCCGTGGCGGATCGAGTAACGCACCGGCACCTGACGGCGCACCGCATCGAAGCCGTTCTCGGCAGGCAGGATCAGCAGGTTGGCCGGTTTGCCCACCTCGATACCATAGCGATCCTGCACGTTCAGGGTGCGGGCACTGTGGCAGCTGATCAGCTTCAGACCGTCGTTGATCTGCTCGTAACCCATGACCTGGCAGACATGCAGCCCCATGTGCAGCACCTGCAACATGTTGGCGGTGCCCATGGGGTACCAGGGATCGAACACGTCATCGTGACCGAAGCAGACGTTGATGTTCGCCTCCAGCATCTCCTTCACCCGGGTAATGCCGCGGCGCTTGGGATAGGTATCGAACCGTCCCTGCAGGTGAATGTTCACCAGCGGATTGGCCACGAAGTTGATGTCTGCCATCTTGAGCAGACGGAACAGGCGGGAAGCATAAGCGCCGTTGTAAGAGTGCATGGCGGTGGTGTGACTGGCCGTCACCCGATGGCCGATACCCCGCTCGTAGGCGAGAGTCGCCAGCGTCTCGATAAAGCGGGACTGCTCGTCATCGATCTCATCGCAGTGCACATCGACCAGAACCTGATACTTCTCCGCAAGATCGAAGATGTAGTGCAGACTTTCGACCCCATATTCCCGGGTAAACTCGAAGTGGGGTATCGCACCAATCACGTCGGCACCCAGCTTGAGCGCCTCCTCCAGCAGTGCCTTGCCATTGGGGTAGGAGAGGATCCCCTCCTGCGGGAAGGCGACGATCTGCAGCTCCACCCACTCCTTCATCTCCTCCCGCACCTCCAGCATTGCCTTGAGCGCCACCAGATTGGGGTCGGAGACATCGACGTGAGTACGCACAAACTGGATGCCGTTGGCGATCTGCCACTTCAGTGTCTGGATGGCGCGCAGCTTCACATCCTCATGGGTCAGCAGCGCCTTGCGCTCGGCCCAGCGCTCGATCCCCTCGAACAGGGTGCCGGAGAGGTTCCAGCTCGGCTCACCCGCCGTCTGGGTGGTATCGAGGTGAATGTGGGGTTCGATAAAGGGGGCGATCGCCAGACCGCCCTCCCCGTCCAGCACCCGACCGGCGACGGCATGTTCGTCATGGGGTTCGATGGCGGTGATGACCCCATCCTGACAGCGGATCTGCCACAACCCTTCCCGATCGGCCAAACGAATATGTTGAATCAGCATTTGTTAGCTTCCTGTACCAGAACCGGCCGCTGGGTGAGGCGAACCAGAATGAAATAGGTGAAGGCGGCGCCCAATACCGCGTTGAGTGGCACTATGCCCGGCAGCCACTTGCCGACAGCCACCCCGACTGCCGTGGCGACCAGCGCCTGCCAGCGCACCGTCTCGAACTGCTGATCGGCAAACTGACGGTAACGCTCACGATTGAGCAGGAAATCCATGATGATAATGCCACCGATCGGCGGAATTGCCGTACTCAAAAAGGCCAGCCAGCCGACAAAGTTGTTGTAAAGCCAGAGGGCACAAGCCGTACCGATGAGGCCGTTGATCACGCTGAGTGGCTTGCTCTTGAGACCGGTAATGTTGGCAAAACCGAGGCCGGAGGCGTAGAGAGCGTTGTCGTTGGTAGTCCAGATATTGAGGCCCAGCACCAGAATGGCGGGGATCAACAGCCCCTGCATCAGCATCACTTCCGAGATATCGGCCTGACCGGTCACGGCCGCACCGGCAGCACCGAAGACGAACATTAGCGTGTTGCCCAAAAAAAACGCCACCATGGTAATCATGACGGCGCCCCAGGGTTTGCGACCAAAGCGAACAAAGTCGGCGGTCAGGGTTCCTGCACTGATAAAGGAACCGACCACCATGGTCAACGCCGTGGTGAACTCGATGGGATTGCTTGGTTGTACCTGCTGCAGTGCAGCCATGCCACCGGTCGAGGTCACCGCCAGCCAGACCGAGTAGCCGCCAAGCAGTGCAATGGCCGGTACGGCCACAAAGCTCAGCACCATCAGGGCGGAGATGCCGAAGTAGACGGTCACCGTCATCAACATGCCCGAAATGGCGATCAGCCAGTTCACATCTATGCCGGTCGCCTTCTGCACCGGTAGGGCAAACATCGCCACACCAACGCCAAACCAGCCGACCTGAGTACCGCCGAGCAGCAGGGATGGCAGCCAGGAACCTTTCACCCCAAAGGAGTAACGAGCCAGCAGATGGGTAGAGAGGCCGGTTGAGGCACCGATATAACCGAGACAAGCGGTGTAGATACCCAGCAACAAGTTGCCGATAAGTACCGCCTTGATGAAGTCATCGAATACCAGCCCGGTACCAAGCGCACCACCGGTCCACATGCTGGCAGAGAAGAAGGTCAGGCCGAGCATCACCAGCATCAGCGACAGCACACCTTTGCGCCCTTTGGCGGGTACCGCCCCCAAACAGTATTCGTTATCCTGCGCCATGCTCTCTCTCCACGTAATAGGCAAAACGCGCCGGATTTTACATGTAAAACGTTTTACGTCAATCAATCATGGTTAAATCTCTGGATAAAACCATCAATAGCAGTCAAATGAGTAACACATTAGGACTCAAACCAGCAGATAAACAGTGTCGGCTGCAAGCAGAAGGGGTTGCGGGAATAGGGAATGTAAGGGGATATCAAAAAATGACGGATGCAAAAAAGCCTCCCTTTTCAGGGAGGCTTTCTATTTAATGGTGCTGATACCCAGAATCGAACTGGGGACCTCATCCTTACCAAGGATGCGCTCTACCGACTGAGCCATATCAGCACACTAACCGGTAAAGACCACGCTGGGCGTAATCTTGAAATTGGGTGCCTGGCAGTGTCCTACTCTCGCATGGCGAATGCCACACTACCATCGGCGCTACCGCGTTTCACTTCTGAGTTCGGCATGGGATCAGGTGGTTCCACGGCGCTATGGCCGCCAGGCAAATTCTTAATCTAGAAAGCTGACGTGAATAACGACTAGGTCATTATCACTGAATTAGTAGTTCGCTTGGTATCTGTTACAAGCCTTAGAACACTTCTTGGGTGTTGTATGGTTAAGCCTCACGGGTAATTAGTACGGGTTAGCTCAATGCATCGCTGCACTTACACACCCCGCCTATCAACGTTGTGGTCTCCAACGGCCCTTTAGGACCCTCAAGGGGTCAGGGATGACTCATCTCAGGGCTCGCTTCCCGCTTAGATGCTTTCAGCGGTTATCGATTCCGAACTTAGCTACCGGGCAGTGCCACTGGCGTGACAACCCGAACACCAGAGGTTCGTTCACTCCGGTCCTCTCGTACTAGGAGCAACTCCCTTCAATCATCCAACGCCCACGGCAGATAGGGACCGAACTGTCTCACGACGTTCTGAACCCAGCTCGCGTACCACTTTAAATGGCGAACAGCCATACCCTTGGGACCGACTTCAGCCCCAGGATGTGATGAGCCGACATCGAGGTGCCAAACACCGCCGTCGATATGAACTCTTGGGCGGTATCAGCCTGTTATCCCCGGAGTACCTTTTATCCGTTGAGCGATGGCCCTTCCATTCAGAACCACCGGATCACTATGACCTACTTTCGTACCTGCTCGACCTGTCCGTCTCGCAGTTAAGCTGGCTTATGCCATTGCACTAACCTCCTGATGTCCGACCAGGATTAGCCAACCTTCGTGCTCCTCCGTTACTCTTTGGGAGGAGACCGCCCCAGTCAAACTACCCACCAGGCACTGTCCGCGAGCCCGATTCAGGGCCCTGCGTTAGAACATCAAACATACAAGGGTGGTATTTCAAGGACGGCTCCAGCGCAACTGGCGTCACGCCTTCAAAGCCTCCCACCTATCCTACACATGTAGGTTCAATGTTCAGTGCCAAGCTGTAGTAAAGGTTCACGGGGTCTTTCCGTCTAGCCGCGGGTACACCGCATCTTCACGGCGAATTCGATTTCACTGAGTCTCGGGTGGAGACAGCATGGCCATGGTTACACCATTCGTGCAGGTCGGAACTTACCCGACAAGGAATTTCGCTACCTTAGGACCGTTATAGTTACGGCCGCCGTTTACCGGGGCTTCGATCAAGAGCTTCGCTTGCGCTAACCCCATCAATTAACCTTCCGGCACCGGGCAGGTGTCACACCCTATACGTCCACTTTCGTGTTTGCAGAGTGCTGTGTTTTTGATAAACAGTCCCAGCCATCTGGTCACTGCGACTCCCAACTGCTCCATCCGCAAGGGACTTCACTGTCAAGAGCGAACCTTCTCCCGAAGTTACGGTTCTATTTTGCCTAGTTCCTTCACCCGAGTTCTCTCAAGCGCCTTGGTATTCTCTACCCGACCACCTGTGTCGGTTTGGGGTACGATGACTTGTAATCTGAAGCTTAGAGGCTTTTCCTGGAAGCAGGGCATCAATGGCTTCCACACCGTAGTGTGTTCGTCTCGTGTCTCAGTGTTGTATCAGCGGATTTGCCTACCGATACCACCTACGCACTTTCACCAGGACAACCGTCGCCTGGCCCACCTAGCCTTCTC
>NZ_JBQBCZ010000001.1:560000-682500 GCF_051920345.1 Aeromonas sp. 102P
GGCCAACCAGGGCCAGCAGACAGATCCAGATCCGCAACATAGTTATGACTCCAGTTTGAATTTGAGCGTGATGACTTGCACCAGCTTGTCGGTAGCGCCCGGTCTCGGCTGATAGCGCCACTTGTTGATCGCCTGAATGGCCGCCCGCTCGAACTGACGCTTGGGCTTGGCCTCGACCACTTCCACATCTTGCACGCCACCTTCGGCATTCACGCTAAAGCGCAGGGTGACGAATCCTTCGATCCCTGACTGCTGGGCACGATAGGGGTAGACCGGCTCGATCCGTTGCAGCGGCATCAGCATGTCACCTGCGCCGATACCCGCTCCCTGCTGCTGGCCGTGGTAGTTGCCACTCAATACCGGTGCGGTACTGGTCGCCACACCAGGGGCATAGACCTGCACCGCGCTGAGGCTGGAGACCAGATCCAGACTCGGCTCAACGGCCGCCAAGGGGGCCGCTGCAGGCATCGGCAGCGGTGTGGAGGCCAATGCGGCAGGGGGCTCTGGCAGAGGTTCGGGTTCCTGCGGCACCGGACGCTCGCGCACCTGCACCTCGGTCACCTCGTTCTGCATATTGATGACGATGGGCTTCTGTTCGCTCGCCACCTTCTCGCCCCGGGGCGGTTCAACCAGCGTGGCCATAAACAGCAGGATGCCCAGACTGAGGGCAATCCCCAGCCCCAGGCTCATCAGCTTGTATTTCATTTTGGCGCCACCGCCACGGCGATATTGGCGATACCCGCCGCCTTGGCCTCATCCATCACCCGCACCACCTTGCCGTGGGGCACCCGCTCATCGGCCTGGATCACCAGACTGGCATCGGGCTGCTCCGCCAGCAGGCGGGCGATGGTGGCCTGTACCCGCTCCACATCGATCTGCTTGCGGTCGAGGAAGATCTGACCCTGAGCCCCAATCGCCAGCATGATGCTGGAGGATTTCTGCGCCTTGGCCTGACTGGCCTGGGGTCTGTGCACCTCGAGTCCGGCTTCACGCACGAAGGAGGTGGTGACAATAAAGAAGATCAGCATGATGAACACGATATCCAGCATGGGGGTCATGTCGATCTGCACTTCGTCACGCTGGCGTTTGGATTGCCGTCTCATTGCATTACCTTCTCTTCTCGCAGGCCGTCCCGGGTCTTGGCCAGCGCACGCTTGGCCTGACTCTCGAGCCGACTGAGTAACAACACGCCGGAGAGCGCCACCACCATGCCCGCCATGGTGGGGATAGTGGCGCGGGAGATCCCGCCCGCCATGCTCTCCGGGTTAAAGCGGTTGGCCGCAGCCAACGCATCGAATACGCCGATCATGCCGGTCACAGTGCCCAGCAGCCCCAGCATGGGGCAGAGCACCACCAGGGTGCGGATGAAGATCAGATGACGGTTCAGTTCCAGCTCCGCCTGTGCCAGCCAGCGGCTGCGGATCGCTCGGGCGTGCCAGCTGTGGCGCTCGCTGCGGGCCTTCCAGCGGCCGAGCAGCTGTTGCTGCAAGGGGCCAAAACCCAGATTGAGGTAGAGCAACCGCTCGATCATCAAAATCCACATCAGCACCAGCAGGGCCAGAATGACCCAGAGCACCGGGCCGCCACGGCCCATGAAGCTCTGCAGCTGTTGCCAGATGTCGAGCATCATGCTGCTCGCTCCATCCCGCCGTTATTGCTCTCGGCGCGCTCGGCCAGAATGCCGGCTACCTGCTGCTCCAGTACATTGGAGAGCTCGGTGAAGCGCGATTGCAGCAGGCTGTGGGCCAGGATCAGCGGAATGGCCGCCACCAGACCCTGTACCGTGGTAACCAGCGCCATGGAGATGCCGCCCGCCATGATCTTGGGATCGCCGGTACCAAACTGGGTGATCGCCTGGAAGGTGCCGATCATCCCGGTTACGGTACCGAGCAGACCCAGCATGGGGGCGATGGCCGCGATCACCTTGACCATGCCGATGCCGCGCTCCATGCGAGGAGTCTCCTGCAGGATCGCCTCATCAAGACGCAGCTCGAGGGTCTCCATGCTCAGCTCGGGGTGTTTGTCCGCCACCGTCAGCACCCGGCCGAGGGCGTTGTCGGCGTGATACTCGCCGCTCTTGAGCTGGCGGCGCACCCGACCCAGTTCGCGGGAGAGGCTCCACAGCCGTACCGCTGCGATCCCCAAGCCGATGGCAGCCAGCAGCACGATAATGGCGCCAACCTGACCACCCTGTTGTACCTGCTGCCAGAAGGTGGGCGCCTGTGCCAGCATCGCCAGCAGAGTGCCATGAGAAGGATCCAGCGGCAGCACTTCCCCTTCCTGACCCTGATAAGCCGCAACGGCAGAGAGCACGCTACCGGGCAGACCCAGTACCGGGCTCAAGCCTTCGGCGGTCGGTTGCAGGAAGCCTTCGCTCCCCAGCAGGGCAAAACTGCCAACCCGGGTCAGCGACTGCTCGCTGGCAGCCCCCTGGGCATCGAGCACCTTGCCGTTGAACTGAGCAATCCGGCCAGATTCGCGGATCTCCTGCAGCAGCGTGGCGGGCAGCAGGGCGAGGGCGGCGCGATCCGGCACCTGTTTATCATGTGCCATGGTTTTCAGCGGGGCGAGACGCTCCGGGTACTGGCCCTCGACGGCGGATTCGCTCAGCAGCTTGACCGCATCGCTGGCGCCCTGACGGGTGACCGCGAAGATCTCGTTCATGTCGCCGGAGGCTTGCTCCCACTGGGCGTTAAGCTCGACCAGCTGCTTCTCGTTGCTGGCGAACTTGCCAGCCAGCTCCTTGCTCAGGCGCTGGGCCTCGGCCAGTCTGGCACGGGCAGTGCCGAGCTCCTTGGCAACGGTCGCCAGATCTTGCTGAGCCTGCTGTTCACGAGCCTGTTCCTGCTGCTGCCACTCATCGGCGACAGCGGCGTTGGTACCGCAGGAGAGGGCAATAAGGAGGGGGAACCACTTCATGGTGACTCTCATGATTGGGCCTCCTGACTGCGGCTGACAGAGAGGGGGACATTGAGCAACTGGGGAACTTTCTTGTCGGCGGCCACATCCATCGCCTCGGCGATAGGGGAGAGCCACTGGCTATCGAGGGCTTGCCACTGCTTCGCCTCGGCAGACCAGCGCCATGCCTGACTGCGATCGGCCGTCATTGCCAGCAGGGAGACCCGACCCAGCGCCAGCACATCGACCCGACGCGGAGCACCATCCAGCTCCAGCTCGGCGGAATAGCTGTCCATCCGGCTGCCGTACTCGGCTTCGATCTGATAGGCCTGCAGCAGCTGACGGAATTTCTCTGCCTCGCTAACGTCTGCGCGAGCCAGGGTCGCTTTCAACTGTTCAACCCGCGCCAGCCGATCTTCCTTGCGCAGCGGGATGTCATTTTGCACCAGCTGTTCCAGATCTGCCTGCATCTGCAACATCAGCGGGATCAAGCCCTGACGGGTCTCTTGCACCGCTTCCAGCTGCTGGCTCAATTTACCCAGCTCATTTTGCTGATCGGCCACCAGAGATTGCATGTAGCGGTTGTAGGCTTCGAGGTCACGCAGTTGCAGCTGGGCGTTTTGCAGCTCCAGTCGTGCGGCAACGGCGGCATCGGCGGCTTTTTCCACTCGCTGCTGGGAGGCTTTCCCGGCAGCTATGCTGTTCTTGAGGGCGGGAGCAACCAGCTCATCCCCGATGGCAGCAAAGTGGACTGACAGTGGCAGCAGGGCCACACCCCATAATTTGTTCATTGAAATACATCTTACTAATGATAACTATTATCATTATCTCAAATGCAGGGCGGACTGGCAACGAGAGGATTTTCTTGGCCTTTATGCACAAAAACAGGATAATTTTTAAGCACGCACGGAATAAGTGGCGCCAATAGCCACCGCACAAATATAAATAACGATAAAAAATCTTTTCGATCAGTGTGATAGAGATCGAAAAAGGAGAAAGTAATGCTCAACGATGCGATCTGGGAACATATCGACAAGTTCACCAAGGCAACAAAAACCAGCGATATCCAGCAACTGCTGGAGCGCTTCAGTCATCAAATGGGCTTTGATTACTTTCGGCTGCTGATTATTTTCCCCATCAGCATGCAAAAATCCCACGTGGCACTGTTCAACAACTGTCCGACCACCTGGTTTGACGCCTATAGCGAAAACCAGTATCTGACCCAGGATCCGGTGGTCTATCTGGGGCTGAAACAGACCCAGCCGATCTTCTGGAACAAGCTCGACTGCGACTCGCCCTGGCTGCCCAGCGCCAGCCGCGACGTGATGAACCTGGCCGCCGATTTCGGGGTACGCAATGGCGTCTCCTTTCCGCTGCACACCCCGCAGGGGGAGCACGGCATCCTCTCATTCATCACCAAGGAGAAATCCAACTCCGATCTGATGTTTGAAAATGTTCCGCTGCTGTCGTTCTGCGCCAGCTACATCTTCAACTCCGCACTGCAACTGATCAAAAGCAGACCGGATATGATGAAATACCTGACCGAACTGTCGGATCGGGAGAAGGAGTGCCTGTTCTGGGCCAGCGAGGGCAAGACCTCCTGGGAGATCGCCACCATCCTCGGCATCAGTGAGCGGACAGTCAACTTTCACCTGACCCAGGTGACCAACAAGACCGACTCAAAGAACCGCAGTCAGGCCATCGCCAAAGGGATCACCAGCGGCATCATAGTGCCCTCCCTCGACGAGGTCACCATCACCAACCTGCGGCTGTCGTAACCCCTCAGCAGCAACAAAAAGAGCCGCAATTGCGGCTCTTTTTTATTTCAGAAAGTGACTTATCAAAAGTGACTTACTCAACGGTCACCGATTTTGCCAGGTTGCGCGGCTGGTCGACGTCAGTGCCCTTGATCAGGGCGACGTGGTAGGAGAGCAGCTGCAGCGGCACGGTATAGACGATGGGGGCGATCACCTCTTCCACATGGTTGAGGTTCATGACCCGCATGGTCTCGTCGCTCTTGAAGCCGGTATCGGCATCGGCGAACACGTAGAGGATACCGCCACGGGCGCGCACCTCTTCCACGTTGGACTTGAGCTTTTCCAGCAGATCGTTGTTCGGCGCCACCACAATGATGGGCATCTCGGCATCGATCAGCGCCAGCGGGCCATGCTTCAGTTCACCAGCGGCGTAGGCTTCGGCGTGGATGTATGATATCTCTTTGAGCTTGAGCGCCCCTTCCATGGCGATGGGGTACTGGCTGCCACGGCCGAGGAACAGGCTGTGCTGCTTGTCGGCAAACTCTTCGGCCAGGGTTTCGATATCCTTGGCCAGCGCCAGACTCTCTTTAATACGCAGCGGCAGGGCTTGCAGCGCCTTGACCAGTTCAGCCTCGGCGGCGGCGCTCAGGTGGCCACGGCAGTGACCGACCGAGGCCACCAGCATCAGCAGGCCAGCCAGCTGGGTGGTGAACGCCTTGGTGGAGGCCACTCCAATTTCTGCCCCCGCGCGAGTCATAAAGGCCAAATCCGATTCACGCACCAGCGAGGAGCCCGGCACGTTGCAGATAGCCAGCGAGCTCATGTAGCCGGATTCCTTGGCCAGACGCAGCGCCGCCAGGGTATCGGCGGTCTCACCACTCTGGGAGAGGGTCACCAGCAGGCTGTTGGGACGCACTACCGATTTGCGATAGCGGAACTCGGAGGCGATCTCTACATCACAGGAGACGCCAGCGATCTCTTCGAACCAGTAGCGAGCCACCATGCCGGAGTGGTAGGAGGTGCCGCAGGCGACGATCTGCACGTGCTCGACCTTGTCAAAGATGGCGCGCGCACCGTTACCGAACGATTCGACCACCACGTGATCGCTGCCCAGACGCCCTTCCAGGGTGTTGGTGATCGCTTTGGGTTGCTCGTGGATCTCTTTGAGCATGTAGTGACGGTATTCACCCTTGTCACCGGCATCGTGGGAGAGTTCGGACTCCTGCTCTTCGCGCACCACGGCGTTGCCGTTGGTATCGAAGATGTGCACGTCGCGGCGGGTCACTTCGGCCACATCACCCTCTTCCAGGAAGATGAAACGGCGGGTCACCGGCAGCAGCGCCATCTGGTCGGAGGCGATAAAGTTCTCGCCGATACCGCGGCCGATCACCAGCGGTGAACCGGAGCGGGCCACCACCACGCGGCTGTCGTCGCGGCTGTCCATCACCACGGTACCGTAGGCACCGCGCAGCTGCTTCACCGCAGTCTGCATGGCGGCCAGCAGGCTGCCGGCGCTCTTCAGCTCATGATGGACCAGATGGGCAATCACCTCGGTATCAGTGTCGGAGCTGAACACATAACCCAGCGCCTTCAACTCTTCCCGCAGATCTTCGTGGTTCTCGATGATGCCGTTGTGTACCACCACGATATGCTCGGAGACGTGGGGGTGGGCATTGCGCTCGGAAGGCTCGCCGTGAGTGGCCCAGCGGGTATGAGCGATGCCGGTACCACCATGGACGGACTGCTCGTCGAGCGCCTTGGCCAGCTCGGCCACCTTGCCCAGACGGCGAACCCGCTGCAACGGCTGGTTGGCGCTGAACACGGCCACACCGGCTGAGTCATAACCGCGGTACTCCAGACGGCGCAGGCCCTCTACCAGAATTTCAGCCACATCACGTTGGGCAACAGCCCCGACGATGCCACACATACACTTCTCCTTGAGATGCAAATCGTAAAGTCAGTTGGATGGTTCAGAGCTCGATGTCAGCAAGTGACCGGGGCGCAGATAAGCGTCACCCCCTGGGCTTGAATCTGTTCTCTGGCCTCGCTGGCCAGCCCCTCGTCGGTCACCAGGGTATGGATGCTCGACCAGGGAAGTTCGAGATTGGGGATCTTGCGGCCGATCTTTTCCGACTCGACCATCACAATCACCTCCCGCGACACCTCGGCCATCACCCGCGACAGGCCCACCAGCTCGTTGAACGTGGTGGTGCCACGCTCCGGATCGATGCCATCGGCACCGATAAAGAGCTGGTCGAAGTCGTAAGATCGCAACACCTGTTCCGCCACCTGACCCTGAAAAGATTCGGAGTGAGGGTCCCAAGTGCCACCGGTCATTAACAGGGTAGGCTCATTTTCCAGCTCGCGCAGGGCACCGGCCACATTGAGGGAGTTGGTCATCACGATGAGGCCGCGCTTGTTGCCCAGCATGGGGATCATGGCGCTGGTGGTGCTGCCGCTGTCGATGATGACGCGGTTGTGATCACGCAGCCGCTCGGCCGCCGCACGGGCAATGGCTAACTTTCGGTTCGAAACTTGTTCGGGATTGGCCTCGACCACCATCTCGCTCGGCAAAGGGACTGCACCACCGTAACGGCGCAGCAGCAGACCACCGGTCTCCAGTACCGCCAGATCTTTACGGATAGTCACTTCGGAGGTAGAAAAGTGTTTGGCGAGGGCGTCGACGCTCACTTCACCCTGCTCTTGTACCAGGGTCACTATGGTGTGTCGGCGTTGTTGAGTATTACGTTTGGTCATTTTTAAGTTTCGATTCGAAAGAACATCGAAATATTAGCCCCTTTTTCGGAAAAATAAAACAGCAAATAGGATCCGATTTGGTTCGATGCCAGAATGGGGTGCCAATTTGCGACGAGGATGCCATGCAAAAGAGAGTCATCTGGCTGGTGGAGGATGAGGCCAGCATCGCCGACACCCTGATTTACGCCCTGCAGACCGATGGGTTCGAGGTGGAGTGGTTCATGCTGGGCCAGCAGTTGCTGACACGACTGGAACAGACGCGACCCGACTTCCTGATCCTCGATGTGGGGCTGCCCGACATCAGCGGCTTCGAACTCTGCAAGCAGGTGAGGGCGCTGACCGATATTCCCCTGATGTTCCTCACCGCCCGCAGCGAGGAGATAGACCGGCTGATCGGGCTGGAGATCGGTGCCGACGACTATGTGGCCAAACCCTTCTCGCCACGGGAAGTGTGTGCCCGGGTGCGGGTCATCCTGCGCCGCAGCCAACCCGTCGCTCCCCAACCCAGCGCCCTGCTGGTACTGGATGAGGAGCGGGCCCGCATCCATTTTCGCGGCCAATCGCTGGCCCTCACCCGCTACGAATATCTGCTGCTCAAGACCCTGATGCAGGCGCCGGGCCGGGTCTACTCCCGCCAGCAGCTGATGGATCTGGTGTGGCAGGATGCGGAGGAGAGTCTGGATCGCACCGTCGATACCCACATCAAGACCATCCGCGCCAAGCTGCGCGAACATGATCCCGAGGCCAACCTGATCCTCACCCACCGCGGGCTGGGCTACAGCTTGGAGCTGGCATGAGACTCGGACTGCAACTGCTGTGCGGCCTGCTGCTGATCTTCGCGCTGGCCGCCTGGTTCGTGCTGGAAATCTTCGTCGAGGAGATCAAACCCGGGGTGCGCAGCGCCACCGAGGATACTCTGGTAGACATGACCCAGCTGCTGGCGCCGCTGGCGCTCGATGATCTGAAAGAGGGCAATATGATGAACGGGCGGTTGGCCAGCGCCTTCGCCCGCCTCAACCAGAATCCCATCAATGCGATGATCGATGGCCACCTCAAGCAGCAGGCGGAGTACCGCATCTATGTCACTGACCAGAAGGGCATGGTGATTTACGACTCCGACGGCACGGATCTGGGCAAAGACTATTCCCGCTGGAACGATGTCTACCGCACTCTGCGCGGCCAGTATGGCGCCCGCAGCACCCGCACCGATCCCGACGATGCCGCCAGTTCGACCATGTATGTGGCGGCGCCGCTGCGGGAAGGGGCCGAGATCATCGGCTCCCTCACCGTCGCCAAACCCAACCGCACCCTGATGCCCGCCATTGAGCGGGGGGAACAGGAGCTGCTGCGGGCCGGCGGCCAGATGCTGCTCATCTCGCTGCTGATCGGCAGCCTGCTGGTGTGGTGGCTAAACCGCGCCATCGGCAAGCTGGTACACTACGCCGACTCGGTCAGCAAGGGGGAGGCGGCACCGCTGCCACAGCTGCACACCGTCGAGCTGGATCGGCTCGGCCGCTCACTGGAGACCATGCGCCACCAGCTCGATGGCAAAAGCTACATCGAAGCCTATGTGCACAGCCTGACCCACGAGCTGAAGAGCCCGCTGGCCGCCATTCGCGGGGCGGGGGAGATTTTGGCCGAAACGCCGCCCCCCGAGGTTGCCAAACGCTTTATCGGCAACATCAATCTGGAAACTGCACGCATGCAGCAGCTGATCGAGCGAATGCTGCAACTGGCGCGGCTGGAGTCGGGGCAGGGGCTGGATCGCCAGTCGGTGGAACCGGCAAAACTGGGCAAGCGCACCCTCGATGCCCGCCAGATCATCGCCCAGCGCCGTCAGGTCGAGTTGGTGGCCGAGCTGACCAGCGCGCCGAAACAGAAGTGGGATCCACTGCTGGTGGAGCAGGCCATCGGCAACCTGTTGGATAACGCCATCGACTTCTCTCCCGCCAACGGGCTGGTCACCCTAAGCGGCAGCCAGCAGGAGGAGGGCTACTGTTTTCGGGTCACCGACTGCGGCCCCGGCATTCCCGACTACGCCCTGCCGCGCATCTTCGAGCGCTTCTACTCCCTGCCGCGCCCCGACAAGGGCAAGAGCAGTGGTCTGGGGCTCAGCTTCGCCCATGAGGTGGCCCACCAGCATGGCGGTCGTCTGACCCTGAGCAACCGGCCAGAGGGAGGCGCGCTGGCGGAACTCTGGCTGCCGTTCGCCTAGTCCCCCCGCAACTTCACATTCCCCACACAAAGCGGCATTAGACTGCCGCTTTATCTCATCCATTTGCTCAAGGAAATGCTATGTCCCGCCTGCTTCTCTCCAGCCTGCTGGCTGCCGGTCTGCTCGCAGCCCTGCCTGCCTCCGCCGCCAGCGGCTGCTTTCTCTATGCTGACGGCAACGGCCAGACACTCTCCAGCGAAGGGGACTGCTCCAGCCAGCTACCGCCCGCGTCCACCTTCAAGATCCCGCTGGCGCTGATGGGTTACGACAGTGGCTATCTGGTGGATGAAGAGCATCCGGCACTGCCTTACAAACCGAGCTATGACGGCTGGCTGCCCGCCTGGCGCGAAACCACTACCCCGCGCCGCTGGGAAACCTACTCGGTGGTCTGGTTTTCCCAGCAGCTCACCGAATGGCTGGGGATGGAGCGCTTCCAGCAATATGTCGACCGCTTCGACTACGGCAATCGGGATCTCTCCGGTAATCCGGGCAAACATGACGGCCTGACCCAGGCCTGGCTCAGCTCCAGCCTCGCCATCAGTCCGGAGGAGCAGGCCCGCTTCCTCGGCAAGATGCTCAGCGGCAAGCTGCCGGTCTCGGCGCAGACCCTGCAGTACACCGCCAATATCCTCAAGGTGAGCGAGATCGACGGCTGGCAGATCCACGGCAAAACCGGCATGGGCTACCCGAAGAAGCTGGATGGCAGCCTCAACCGCGATCAGCAGATCGGCTGGTTCGTCGGCTGGGCCAGCAAACCGGGCAAACAGCTGATCTTCGTCCATACCGTGGTGCAAAAACCCGGCAAGCAGTTCGCCTCCCTCAAGGCAAAAGAGGAGGTGCTGGCCGCCCTGCCTGCACAACTTAAAAAGCAGTGAGCTCGCTTCCCGCCAGATAAACCCCGATAACCACGGTCAGCCCACCAGCGATGGGCTGACCGCCATTCGTAAACGAGACAAACATGAAATTATTTCTATTGCTGCTCTGGCTTCCGGCCAGCATGGCGCTTGCTGCCTGTGATCTCTCCGACCGCCTGACGCGGCAGGGAGAAGTCATCCATGATCGGCTCAACCAACTAGAATGGCAGGCGTGCAGCCTCGGCAGCCAGTGGCTGGAGGGGAAAGGGTGCGTGGGCACACCGGCCCTGCTGACACTGCTTGAAGCAAAGGATGAAGCAGCCCGCCTTGGCGAGGGGTGGCGACTCCCCACCATCGAGGAGCTCTTCACCCTGCTCGACGAAGATTGCCGGGCGCCGATGACAGACCCGCGCTTCTTCTCCGATATCCATGACAACGGGGAAAATTCAGCCCCCTACTGGACCTCCAGCTCCATTGAGGAGATGCCGGAACTGGTCTATTACATCGACTTTATGCACGGACTCATCGACGGCCACACCGATCGTTTCGCCCAAGCCGCCCGACTGGTGCGCTCCCGCCCCTGAACAATCCCGCGGCGCCTGATGGCGCCGTTTTTCAACAGTTCACCGCCACTTCACACAAGCCCATCACCACTTCACGCCGGACTGACAGACTCACTCCATCCAACAAGGAGACGTGTCATGGTCAAACAGATATTCACCCACAAGATATTTCTGCTGCTGTTGCTCAGCCTGCTGTTGATGGTGCCAGTGCAATCCATCATGGAGCTGAACCGGGAGCGTCAGGCTTACCGCAGTCAGGCCATTCACAGCATCATGGCCAGCAGCAGCGGCCCGCAACGACTGATGGGGCCCATTATCGTGCAGCCCTATACCCGTTCGGTGACGGTCGAGCAGGAGGGCAAGCGCTTCGTCCGTCAGGAGCAGCTCTACCGCTACCTGCTGCCGGAGCAGTTGGATATCAAGGCCAACATGGAGGTCACCCCGCGCAAGCTGGGCATCTATCAGGCGCAGGTCTACCAGACCCGCATCACCCTATCCGGCCGCCTGCCCACCCGGCAGAGTTTGCTGAATGACGCGACCTCACCGCTCGGTGAAACGGCCGAGCTGGTGGCGGGCAAACCCTACCTGAGCCTGGTGCTCTCCGATGCCCGCGGTATCAACAGCGTGCCCGAACTGCAACTCGGCACACAGCGGATCCCGTTTGCCCCCGGCGCCCGCCTCGGTGATGCGCTGGCGGGTATCCATGCCCCACTCGACAGCCTGCCGCAGCAGGATGGCACCTTCCATCTGGAGCTCAATCTACAGGGGATGAACGCCCTCGACATAGTCCCGCTGGGCAAGGAGAGCACCCTGCAGCTGGCGGGCAACTGGCCCCACCCCAACTTTATCGGTGACTTTCTGCCGGGCAGTCGCACCCTGAGCCCGCAAGGGTTTGAGGCCAACTGGCAAACCAGCTGGTTCGCCAGCGACATGGAGACCCGCTTCAACCGGATGATGAACGGTGGCGATAGCAATCTCTCCACCTTCAGCGTCAGTCTGGTGCAGCCGGTGGATCACTATCAGCTCAACGAACGGGCAGCCAAATATGCCCTGCTGTTTATCGGCCTCACCTTTATCAGCTTCTTCATGTTCGAGCTGCTCAAGGGGCTGAGGGTTCACCCGATCCAGTACGCGCTGGTAGGGATGGGGCTGGCCATTTTCTATCTAGTGCTGCTGGCGCTGACCGAACACCTCGGTTTTGGCTGGGCCTATCTGGTGGCCGCGCTGGCTAGCGTGCTGCTCAACGGCTTCTATCTAAGCCATGTGCTGGGCGGCCCGAAACAGGGGATCGGCTTCGCATCGCTGCTCGGGCTGGTCTATGCCATCCTCTACAGCTTGCTGCAAGCCGAAGAGATTGCTCTGCTGCTCGGGGCCCTGCTCCTGTTCGCCACCCTGGCGCTGATCATGATGCTGACCCGCAAGCTCGACTGGTATCAGGTGATGGACTACAGCGCACCCGCGACCACATGGGCGGCCCCCCAGTCATCGACCAGTGACACCAACCATCAGTCATAAGCCAAAAAAAACCGGCGCCATGAGGCGCCGGTTCTATTTTATTGATCGGGCATCACTTCTTCTTGACCGGACGAGCCCAGTTTTTGATGTGACGCTGGGGCACCCGGGTGATCACCAACTCGTTCTCGGCCACATCCTTGGTGATGGTGGAACCCGCCCCCAGGGTTGCACCCTTGCCGATGCGCACCGGCGCCACCAGCTGGGTATCGGAACCGACAAACACATCATCCTCGATGATGGTCTGGAACTTGTTCACGCCGTCGTAGTTGCAGGTGATGGTACCGGCACCAATATTCACCTTGGCACCCACCTCGGCATCCCCCAGATAGGTGAGGTGACCACACTTGGAACCAACCCCCAGACGGGCCTTCTTCATCTCGACGAAGTTGCCGACGTGGGCATCCTGCTCCAGCACGGCACCCGGGCGCAGACGGGCAAACGGGCCGACCGAACATTGATCCGCCACCTGAGCCCCTTCAACGATGGAGTAGGGCTTCACCTCGGTGTGATCGCCAATGACGCAATCCTTCAGCACGGCACCGGCACCGATACGGACGTGGTTGCCGAGGGTTACCTTGCCTTCGATGATGACGTTGACGTCGATCACCACCTCTTCACCGATCTCGAGGGTTCCGCGTAGATCGAAGCGGGCCGGGTCGATCAGGGTAGCGCCGGCGATCATCAGCTTCTCGGCCTGCATCTGCTGGTAGCTGCGCTCAAGGGCTGCCAGCTGGACCCGGTTGTTGGCCCCTTCCACCTCGGCGGCACGCTCCGGATGGACCGTCGCGATCGGGCAGCCATCGCCGTGCGCCATGGCGATCACATCGGTCAGGTAGAACTCGCCCTGGGCATTCTTGTTGTCCAGACGGGAGAGCCAGCTGCGCAGCTGGCCGCCGTTGGCCACCAGCACGCCGGTGTTCACTTCGCGGATGGTCAGTTGCTCGGCGTTGGCATCTTTCTGCTCGACGATGCCGACCACCTGACCGTTTTCACGGACAATGCGGCCATAGCCGGTGGGGTTGTCCAGCACCACGGTCAGCAGTGCCATGCCATCGCTTGCCTTGGCAGCCAGCAGTCGTTGCAGAGTCTCTGGCTGGATCAGCGGGGTATCGCCGTACAGCACCAGCACGTCGTCTTCATCCTTCCAGAACGGGATGGCCTGGGCGACCGCATGACCTGTCCCCAACTGCTGAGCTTGCAGCACCCAGTTCACATCGGCCGCAACGATCCGCTCTTTCAGCAGCTCGGCACCGTGGCCATAAACCAGATGCAACTGCTCGGCACCGACCTGACGGGCGGTATCGATCACATGGGAGACCATGGGTTTGTTGGCTACCGGGTGGAGTACCTTGGGCAGGGAAGAGCGCATACGGGTACCTTTACCCGCCGCCAGGATCACGACGTTGAGAGACATGACTTCGACCTTGAACTTGTGTGGAAATACTCGGCGGAGTCTATCGAACGGGTAAAAAAAAAGCGACCCGAAGGTCGCTTTTTACATCACCGTTATTAGCGGTAATTCTTTTTGACGATATCGATGACTCGCAGTTGAGCCA
Source organism: Aeromonas sp. 102P (assembly GCF_051920345.1). NCBI lineage: Bacteria > Pseudomonadati > Pseudomonadota > Gammaproteobacteria > Aeromonadales > Aeromonadaceae > Aeromonas > Aeromonas sp. 102P. The sequence goes on from NZ_JBQBCZ010000001.1 coordinate 574,116, forward strand.
TCGCCTTGGCCAGCTCGGTGGCGGCCTGGGCGTAGTCGATATCACCATGGGAGCTGTGGATCCGCTCTTCGGCTGCGCGCTTGGCTTCCTGGGCTTTCGCCTCATCCAAGTCGTCAGCACGAATCGCGGTGTCCGCCAGCACGGTCACGGATTCAGGTTGTACTTCCAGCATACCGCCGGAGATGTACAGCACCTCTTCAGTTCCGTTCTGCTTCACCAAGCGGACCAGGCCCGGCTTGATGGCAGTCAGCAACGGAGCATGACCGTGGCGGAGACCCAACTCACCTTCGGAGCCTGATACCTGAGCGGATTGCACGCGACCGGAAAAAAGTTTTCCTTCGGCACTCACCACGTCCAGGTGAAAGGAGATCATCTCTGCCATGGGCCCTCCTGTCGAGGCTTACAGTTTCTTGGATTTCTCAACGACTTCGTCGATACCGCCAACCATGTAGAACGCCTGCTCGGGCAGATCGTCATACTCGCCTTTCAGGATGCCCTGGAAACCACGAATGGTCTCTTTCAGCGGCACGTATTTACCCGGAGAACCGGTAAACACTTCTGCTACGAAGAACGGCTGGGACAGGAAACGCTCGATCTTACGGGCACGGGCTACGGTCAGTTTGTCTTCTTCTGACAGTTCATCCATACCCAGGATGGCGATGATGTCCTTCAGCTCTTTGTAGCGCTGCAGTACGGTCTGAACGCCACGAGCGGTCTCGTAGTGCTCTTTGCCAACCACCAGCGGATCCAGCTGACGAGAGGTAGAGTCCAGCGGGTCAACGGCCGGGTAGATACCCAGTGCCGCGATTTGACGGGACAGTACGACGGTCGCATCCAGGTGGGCGAAGGTGGTCGCCGGAGACGGGTCGGTCAAGTCATCCGCAGGCACGTAAACGGCCTGTACGGAGGTGATGGAACCGGTCTTGGTGGAGGTGATACGTTCTTGCAGAACACCCATCTCCTCGGCCAGGGTCGGCTGGTAACCTACTGCGGAAGGCATACGGCCCAGCAGTGCGGATACTTCGGTACCGGCCAGGGTGTAACGGTAGATGTTGTCCACGAAGAACAGCACGTCACGACCCTCGTCACGGAACTTCTCGGCCATGGTCAGGCCGGTCAGCGCAACACGCAGACGGTTTCCGGGCGGCTCGTTCATCTGACCGTAAACCAGAGATACTTTGTCCAGTACGTTGGACTCCATCATCTCGTGGTAGAAGTCGTTACCCTCACGAGTACGCTCACCTACACCGGCGAACACAGAGTAACCACTGTGCTCGATCGCGATGTTACGGATCAGCTCCATCATGTTTACGGTTTTGCCTACACCTGCACCACCGAACAGACCAACTTTACCACCCTTGGCGAACGGGCATACCAGGTCGATAACCTTGATGCCAGTCTCCAGCAGATCGTTGCTGTTGGACTGATCTTCGTAGCTGGGGGCAGCGCGGTGGATAGACCAGCACTCTTCTTCACCGATCGGACCTTTTTCGTCGATTGGCTCGCCCAGTACGTTCATGATCCGACCCAGAGTCGCAGTACCGACCGGAACCTGGATGGATTTACCGCTATTCACTACTTCCAACCCACGACGCAGACCGTCGGAGGAGCCCATGGTGATGCAACGAACGACGCCGCCACCGATCTGTTGCTGGACTTCCAGCACCAGACCCTGGCCTTGACCTTCGCTAACGACCTTTAGTGCATCGTACACCTGGGGCACGGCATTCTGCGGGAACTCGATGTCCACCACAGCGCCGATGATTTGGACGATGAAACCGTTACTCATGTCAAATCCTCTAAACCTTTGATAACCCTTGCCTTACACTGCTGCAGCACCGGATACGATCTCTGTCAGCTCCTGGGTAATACTGGCCTGACGGGCCTTGTTGTATACCAGTTGCAGATCGTTAATCAGGTTATTGGCGTTGTCAGTCGCGGCTTGCATGGCAACCATTCGGGCTGCCTGTTCACTTGCCAAGTTTTCCACTACCCCCTGGTACACCTGGGATTCGACATAGCGAACCAGCAGGGTATCCAGCAACTTCTTGGGATCCGGCTCATAGAGGTAATCCCAGTGGTGTTTCTTGGCGAGCTTGCTGTCTTCCGTTACGGGCAAAGGCAGCAGTTGATCGACCCGTGGTTGCTGCACCATGGTGTTAACGAACTTGTTGTACACCAGATACAGCTTGTCAATCTCACCGTTGTCGTAAGCCTTCAGCATGACCTTGACTGAACCAATCAGGTCATTGACGCTCGGATTATCGCCCAGTCCTGCGACATGAGCTTTCACCTTGGCGCCGTGCCGTTCAAAGAAGGTGGAGGCCTTGCTACCGATCAGAGCCGTGTCTATTTTGGCTCCTTTCACACTCCACTGCTTCATATCATTGAGGGCAGCCTTGAACAGGTTGATGTTCAAACCGCCACACAGGCCACGGTCGGTGGAGACGACGATGTAACCCACTCGCTTGACCTCACGTTCGATGAGGTAGGGGTGCTTGTATTCCAAGTTTCCCTGGGCGATATGGCCGATCACCTTGCGCATGGTTTCAGCGTACGGACGGCTGGCAGACATGCGATCTTGCGCACGGCGCATCTTGCTTGCTGCCACCATTTCCATAGCACCGGTGATCTTCTGAGTGCTTTTCACACTCCCGATCTTGTTACGTATCTCTTTTGCGCCGGCCATCTCTTACTCTCCATCAGGTGGCAGCTCGCGCTGCCACACACGCTTACCAGGTCTGGGTTGCCTTGAAGTCATCCAGCAACGCAGTCAGCTTGCCAACGATCTCGTCGTTGTAGTCTGCCTTGGCATTGATGTCAGCCATCAGCGAACCATGCTGGGTATTGGCGTAAGAGAGCAGAGCAGCTTCGAAGTCGACGATCTTGTTCAGCTCGACATCGGAGAGATAGCCTTTCTCGGCGGCGAACAGCACCAGTGATTGCTGGGCGACATTCATCGGCGAGTACTGCTTCTGCTTCATCAACTCGGTCACTTTCACACCGTGATCAAGCTGCTTGCGAGTCGCTTCGTCCAGATCGGAAGAGAACTGGGCAAATGCCGCCAGTTCGCGATACTGGGCCAACGCGGTACGGATACCACCGGACAGCTTCTTGACGATCTTGGTCTGAGCAGCACCACCCACACGGGATACGGAGATACCCGGATCAACCGCCGGACGAATACCGGAGTTGAACAGCTGTGAAGTCAGGAAGATCTGACCATCGGTGATGGAGATCACGTTGGTCGGAACGAACGCAGATACGTCACCCGCCTGGGTTTCGATGATCGGCAGCGCGGTCAGAGAGCCGGTCTTGCCTTTCACTTCACCCTTGGTGAACTTCTCTACGTACTCGGCGTTAACGCGAGCAGCACGCTCCAGCAGACGGGAGTGCAGATAGAAAACGTCACCCGGGTAGGCTTCACGTCCTGGCGGACGGCGCAGCAGCAGGGAGATCTGGCGATAAGCTACGGCCTGCTTGGACAGGTCATCATAGATGATCAGCGCGTCTTCACCGCGGTCACGGAAGTACTCACCCATGGAGCAACCGGCATACGGAGCCAGGTACTGCAGGGCAGCAGCTTCGGAGGCAGAGGCAACGACCACGATGGTGTTGGCCAGGGCGCCGTGCTCTTCCAGCTTGCGCACCACGTTGGCGATGGTGGAGGCCTTCTGGCCAATCGCAACGTAGACACACTTAATGCCGGAATCTTTCTGGTTGATGATGGTGTCGATCGCGATGGCGGTCTTACCAACCTGACGGTCACCGATGATCAGCTCACGCTGGCCACGACCGATTGGGATCATGGCATCGATGGCTTTCAGACCGGTCTGGACCGGCTGGTCAACAGACTTACGCTCGATAACGCCCGGTGCGATCACTTCGATCGGCGAGAAGCCGTCGTTGTCGATCGGACCTTTACCGTCGATCGGCTGACCCAGGGTGTTCAACACCCGGCCCAACAGACCACGACCTACAGGCACTTCCAGAATACGGCCAGTACCTTTTACTTTCATTCCTTCTGACAGACCGTCATAGGAACCCATAATCACCGCACCGACGGAGTCACGCTCCAGGTTCAATGCCAGAGCGTAGCGGTTGCCCGGCAGCTCGATCATCTCACCCTGCATGGCATCAGCCAGGCCGTGAATACGAATGATACCGTCGCTCACAGAGACGATAGTACCTTCGTTACGCGCTTCGCTCTTTACATCAAACTGCGCAATGCGCTGCTTGATCAGCTCGGCGATTTCAGTGGAATTCAGTTGCATGCTCTAATACCCCAATCAAGATTGCAGCGCGTCAGCCATGCGATCCAGCTTACCGCGGACTGTGCCGTCGATTACCAGATCACCGGCCTTGATGAGCACCCCGGCCATCAAGGACGCATCGATGCTGCAATTCAGCTTCACTTTGCGCGCGAGACGTTGTTCCAGAGAAGCCTGAATATTGGCTTTCTGCTGGTCGGTCAGTTCGATCGCCGAAATCACGTCAGCCTGAACCTCTTTATCCAGTTCAGCTTTGAACGCGACAAATTCAGCAACGACCGCCGGCAGCACACCCAAGCGACCATTCTCGGCCATCACCCGGATCAGGTTCTGGCCATGCACGTCGAGTTGCTCACCGCAGACACCGACAAACAGCGTTGCCAGCTCTTCGGCGGCCACAGAGCCGTTTACCAGGTTGTGCATGGTCTCGTTTTCCACTACTTGCGCAGCGAAACCGAGCATACCCAGCCACTGGTCAACCGCCTTGTGCTCAACGGCAAACTCGAAAGCAGCCTTGGCGTAGGGGCGAGCGATTGTAGTCAGTTCAGACATAGCCCCGTTCCCGTTACAGTTCTGCTACCAGTTTGTCGACGATGTCGCTGTTGGCAGCCTGGTCGATTTGACGCGCCAGGATCTTCTCTGCACCAGCAATGGCAAGAGCAGCAACCTGCTTACGCAGTTCTTCTTTGGCACGATGACGTTCAGCTTCGATCTCGGCACGGCCCTGAGCCAGGATTTTTTCCCGCTCAGACTGGGCACCAGCGGCAGCTTCATCAATGATCTGGGCTTTACGTTTGTTAGCCTGCTCAATGATTTCAGCAGCCTGCAGCTTGGCTTCTTTCAGCTGATCGGTGGCATTGGCCTTGGCCAAATCCAGATCTTTCTTGGCACGTTCGGCAGAAGAGAGACCGTCAGCAATAGCTTTCTGACGGGCTTCGATGGCTGCAATCAGCGGCGGCCATACAAACTTCATGCAGCACCAGACAAAAATAATGAAAGCAATTGTCTGGCCAAGGAGGGTGGCGTTGATACTCACAACCAAGACCTCTCTATGTGAAATTTAAAAAGAAAGTGACAACAACCGCATCACTTATCAGGCTGCAACACCGAAGATCAGGTACAGAGCCATACCAACCACGATCATCGGGATAGCATCAACCAGACCCATTACGATGAAGAAGTTGGTACGCAGGATAGGCATCAGGTCAGGCTGGCGAGCAGCACCTTCCAGGAACTTGCCACCCAGCAGAGAGATACCGATAGCAGCACCGACAGCGGCCATACCCAGCATGATTGCAGCGGCGAAGTAAATCATTTCCATCTTTATATTCTCCAAACTAGAGCGAGTAAACGTAACAGGATTAATGGTCTTCACTGGCCATCGACAAATAGACGATGGTCAACACCATGAAGATAAAGGCTTGCAGAGTAATTACCAGAATGTGGAATAGCGCCCAAGGCACGCTAAGCAGCCATTGGGACCACCACGGTAGCAGACCAGCGATCAGGATAAACACCAGTTCACCGGCATACATGTTACCAAACAGTCGCAAACCCAAAGATATGGGCTTGGAGAGCAGGGTAACCAACTCCAGCGCGAGGTTAACAGGTATCAATGCCCAGTGATTGAAAGGATTGAGAGTCAACTCTTTCGCAAAACCCGAGACACCTTTCATCTTGATACTGTAAATAATGATCAAGGCGAAGACACCCAAGGCCATGGACATGGTGATGTTAACATCGGCGGAAGGAACTACTCGCAAGTAGGGGATGCCCAGCACTTGTGCTGTGTAGGGCAGGTAGTCAACCGGGATAAGATCCATCAGGTTCATCAGGAAAACCCAGATGAACACGGTCAGAGCCAGCGGAGCAATCAGCCGGTCCTTACCGTGGAAGATACCCTTGACGGTGTCATCCACAAACTCGACAACCATTTCTACAAAACACTGCAGTTTGCCTGGCACACCGCTGGTCGCCGTAGCGGCAACTTTACGGAATATCCAGATAAACAGAGCGCCGAGGACAACGGAAAATATCATGGAGTCGATATTTACCGCCCAGAACCCCGAACCCACTTGCAGATGGTGCAGGTGGTGGGAGATGTATCCCTGAGTAGTCAGGGCTTCTCCGGTTGCAGCCATGAGTTTTCCTAGTAGCGGTTATTGAGAACGATCGTAATGACCCATTGGAAACACAAGGAAAGTGCATAAGTGACATAGAGCGGAAGATGCTCCGACTCCACGTTCGTGAGAACAACCACAAAAAGTGCGACTGTACTTACCAGCTTAATCCCTGCGCCAACATAAAAATCCCACAACACCCAACCCGCACTCCCGGGGCCAAGTTGTCTATTCAGAGCAAAAAGACTGAACAGCAGTTGTGGGATCACATATATCCCTCCCCCATAGAGGGAAGAATATCCGGCCGGAACTCCTTTCAGGTAAACCCATGCGGAGCTCACAGCCAGGATCAGAAGCAGCTGGCAACCCAAGATAGCCAAGGCAAGAGTCAATCCTTTCCAGGCTTCTCTTCGATACACCATACTCCCCCTGAACATTACAGAACTGTAAAAATCGAACATTGATATCAACGATTCAACAGCTCTTAAAGCCGGTCAAATTATACCCTTGAGGGCAGCTATTGCAATATGACATAAATCCTTAATTTTTGCGGCCTTCGGCGCTAAATTCAGGTTCTGTACATATCAAAAGTAATGGATGTTTTATTACTACAAAAAGCGTAAAAATCACGATTCTGACACGTCAAAATAGCCCAATATACGGTCCAAATCGGATAAATTCTCGTAACTTATTACTAACTTCCCGCTATCCCGCTTGCCAGGCTGAAGTTGCACCTGATTGCCAATTTTTTCTGCCAGTTGGCGCTCCAAGTAGCCGATCTGCGGATCACGGGCCGGTTCGACCCTGGCTTTTGCCGGTTCGAGCGCTTTTTGCACCAGCTTCTCGGTATCGCGTACGGTCAGCCCTTTCTGGGCAACCAGCTTGGCCAGTTCAGACTGTGCCTGGCCGCTCAGGGCCAGCAGGGCACGGGCATGGCCCATATCGAGGTCGCCGTGCTCGACGAAACGCTTCACATCGTCGTTGAGCTGGTTGAGACGCAACAGGTTGGTCACCGTGGTGCGGGACTTGCCCACCGCCTCGGCCACCTGCTGGTGGGTGAGCTCGAATTCGGTCAGCAGTCTTTGTAAAGCGACCGCCTCTTCGATGGCATTGAGGTCTTCCCGCTGAATATTCTCTATCAGCGCGATGGCGACGGCAGCCTCGTCGGGTACATCCTTGACGATACAGGGCACCACCTCAAGCCGCGCCAGCTGGGACGCGCGCCAGCGCCGCTCACCGGCAATGATTTCGAAGGATTGTTCGCCGAGAGGGCGTACCACGATGGGCTGGATCACCCCCTGAGCGCGGATGGAGTTGGCAAGCTCTTCCAGTGCATCCTGGGACATGTCTTTGCGGGGCTGGTACTTGCCGGACTGCAACCACTCCACCGGCAGCTTGCGCAGCTCGGTCTGATGGGCTGGAAGCATGGCCTCTTCAGTACGTTGATCGCTCATCACCTGTTTCTGGCGGGCAGCCGTGCTGGTACTGAGCAGGGCATCCAGCCCCTTGCCCAGTCCACGTTTTTTCGGAGTCATATGCTCTCTCGGTCTGCGATGGTCGCCTGACGTTCCTGCTCCTGGCGGCGCAGGATCTCGCCAGCCAGTGCCAGGTAGGCCTTGGCGCCCACCGATGATTTGTCATAGTGCATGGCCGGGGCACCGAAACTCGGGGCTTCAGCCAGTCTGACGTTGCGGGGAATGATGGTGCGGTAGACTTTGTCGCCAAAGTGCTGTTTTAGCTGATCGGACACATCATTGGCCAGCCGGTTGCGATGATCGAACATGGTGCGCAGCACCCCTTCGATCTTGAGATCCGGATTGACCACGGCGGCCAGCTTGCTGATGGTGTCGACCAGGGCGGTGAGCCCCTCCAGCGCGTAATATTCGCACTGCATGGGCACCAGCACGGAGTCGGCGGCGGCCATGGCGTTCACGGTCAGCATGTTGAGAGAGGGCGGGCAGTCGATGAAGACGTAGTCGTATTTGTCCCGCACCGAAGCCAGCGCATTGCGCAGGCGGATTTCGCGGGCGAAAAATTCCATCAGACGGATTTCGGCCGCGGTCACGTCGGCGTTGGCGGCAATCAGGTGATAGCCCCCGGTGGTTTCGGGGATGATCACTTCGCTGATGGGGGCATCCTCGATCAGCAGCTCATAGGCTGTGCGCTCGACATCATACTTGTCGACACCGCTGCCCATGGTGGCATTGCCCTGCGGATCCAGATCGATCACCAGCACCTTGCGCCGGGTGGCAGCCATGGAGGCGGCCAGATTCACACAGGTGGTGGTTTTACCCACTCCACCCTTCTGGTTGGCTATGGCGATGACTTTTCCCACACGATCCCCTAAATGAAACTGCGACCCTATTCGGGCTGGATATGTTTGAATTCCAGCAGATGACGTTCGCCTTCCAGCTCCGGCACCCGCAACTCATGACAGGCTACCAGACGGATATTGGCAGGCAACTGGGCCAGCTCCTGCTCGGGATATTGTCCCTTGAGCGCCAGGAAGCTGCCCTGTTCTGACGGCAGGTGGTGACACCAGCTCAGCATGTCCTCCAGAGAGGCAAATGCCCGACTCAGTACACCATCAAATCCCACCTCGGGTTGATACTCTTCAACCCGGGATTTGACCGGCGTCACATTGGTCAGACCCAGCTCCTGGATCACCTGGCGGATGAAGTTGATCCGCTTGCCCAGACTGTCGAGCAGGACGAACTGCTTGTCCGGATTGATAATCGCCAGCGGCAATCCCGGCAGGCCGGGACCTGTCCCCACATCGATGAAGCGCTCACCGTGCAAGTGGGGGCTTACCACCAGGCTATCGAGGATATGCTTGACCAGCATGGCGTCCGGATCTCGCACCGAGGTGAGATTGTAAGCCTTGTTCCACTTGTGCAGCAACTCGACCAACTGCACCAGTTGGCTCTTTTGGGTATCGGTTATAACAATTTCGGCCTGCTTGAGCAGGCCGTTCAATCTTTCCAGCATATTTTCCAACGGTAAGAATCCTCAGGCGGTTTTACGCAGCAGGCCGTGTTTTTTCAGGTGAACCAGCAGGATGGAGATGGCCGCCGGGGTGATGCCGGAGATGCGGGAAGCCTGACCAATGGTCTGCGGCTTGGCATCGTTCAGCTTGGCTTTCACCTCGTTGGAGAGGCCGTTCACCTCGCGATAGTCCAGATCCAGCGGCAGCAGGGTGTTCTCGTTGCGCAGCTGCTTTTCCACTTCATCGTGCTGACGCTCGATGTAACCGGCGTACTTGATCTGGATCTCAACCTGTTCGGCCGCGGCAGGATCGGTCACGGAAGGGCCGACACCTTCGATGGCCATCAGCGCATCATAGGTTACCTCGGGGCGACGCAGCAGCTCTTCCAGACTCTGTTCGCGGGTCAGCGGGGTGTTGACCAGGGCGTTGACCGCTTCCAGTGACGGGTGTTGCGGGTGGATCCAGGTTGAACGCATGCGCTGACGCTCCAGCTCGACCAGTTCCATCTTGGCGTTGAATTTGCTCCAGCGATCGTCATCCACCAGACCCAGCTCGCGACCGATGGTTGTCAGGCGGATATCAGCGTTGTCTTCCCGTAGCAGCAGGCGATATTCGGCGCGGCTGGTGAACATGCGGTAAGGCTCGCGGGTCCCCAGGGTGGAGAGATCGTCCATCATCACGCCCATATAGGCCTGATCCCGACGCGGGTTCCAGGGATCCTTGTCCTGGGCACGCAGGGCCGCGTTCAGGCCGGCCATCAGGCCTTGTGCCGCCGCCTCTTCGTAACCGGTCGTCCCGTTGATCTGGCCGGCGAAGAACAGGTTTGGAATGCATTTGCTCTCCATGTTGGCCTTGAGATCCCGCGGATCGAAGAAATCATATTCGATGGCATAGCCCGGGCGGGTGATGTGGGCATTCTCGAAGCCACGCACGGAGCGAACGATCTGCACCTGCACGTCAAACGGCAAGCTGGTGGAGATCCCGTTCGGGTAAAGCTCGTGGGTGGTCAGGCCTTCCGGTTCGACGAAGATCTGGTGCGCAGTCTTGTCGGCGAAACGGGTGATCTTGTCTTCGATCGACGGGCAGTAGCGCGGGCCGATCCCCTCGATCACCCCGGCGTACATGGGGCTGCGATCCAGGTTATTGCGGATCACTTCGTGGGTACGCTCGTTGGTGTGGGTGACGTAGCAGGGCACCTGACGGGGATGCTGGCTGGCATCGCCAATAAACGAGAAGACCGGACGCGGATCGTCGCCGTGCTGTTCCTGCATTACGGAGAAATCGACGCTGCGGGCATCGATGCGCGGCGGGGTGCCCGTCTTGAGGCGATCGATGCGCAGCGGCAGTTCGCGCAGGCGCTGGGCCAAGGCGATCGAGGGAGGATCCCCGGCACGGCCGCCCTTGTAGTTTTCCATCCCTATGTGGATCAAACCATTCAGGAAGGTACCGACCGTCAGCACCACAGTCTTGCCGCTGATGCGGATCCCGCTCTGGGTGACCACACCGGCAACACGATCCCCGTCCATGATCAGATCGTCACAGGCCTGCTGGAAGATCTTCAGGTTCGGGTAGTTCTCCAGCATCTGACGAACGACGGCCTTGTAGAGCAGGCGATCCGCCTGGGCACGAGTGGCTCGCACTGCCGGGCCCTTGGATGAGTTGAGGGTGCGGAACTGGATCCCGCCAAGATCGATGGCACGCGCCATGATCCCGCCGAGTGCGTCAACTTCCCTGACCAGGTGTCCCTTGCCGATCCCGCCGATCGCCGGATTACAGGACATGTGTCCCAGCGTATCGATATTGTGGGTCAGCAACAGAGTGTTCATGCCCATACGGGCTGCCGCTGTTGCTGCTTCGGTTCCGGCATGACCGCCACCGACGACGATCACATCAAATTGTTCATGGTATTGCATTGGGATCACCTTGATCTGCACGCCTGAAGATCTTTATTTGCCTGGGCTAAAGGGCGGAACATTCTATCTGTTTCGCGTCCTGAGGGGAACGTCTACTTAACGTTCAGTATGAAGGGAGGATCCACTAATTAGATCTTAAGGATCTTAAGGATCTTTAGATCGATCTTTTACTGGATCTCTTATTAGGATCCGCCCTTTCTGTTGATAAGCACTTTTTGATCATAAAGATCATTAATTTAAGGACGATCCTAGCTTGTGGAAAAGCTTGGATCCTGGCCCGGTGAACGAGGGGATAACCAGGACTTTTATACACAGAGGTCTGTCGGTCTGGATCTAATACATGGATAACTATAGGTTTTGCAGAGCTTTACACCGTAGTTATGCACATTACCCCTGGGCATTGTGGGTAACCTTGTAGAACAACTCCCCCGGATCAATCTGTTAATAACATGGTGGATAGTCGATCTGGGGATAAGTGGGGAGATCAAGCTTTTTTTCAGGATCTCCCGCACGCTGATCAGGCGATCATCGTCATCCAGTCGCGGATCCACACTTCTGCCGCATCTTCGGGGATCTCGTGTTGGGTCACATCGATGTCGAGCCGCTCGCCGATCCGGCTGGCACCGCACTCGGCCAGCAGCCGATCCAGCGTCTTGCCACCCTGGCAAAAGGTGTCATAACTGCTGTCACCAAGGGCGATCACGCCATATTTCAATGAATTAAGATCCGGATGCTGCTCGGCAAGATCCTTGGCGAAGGGTTGCAGGTTGTCGGGCACATCCCCGGCACCATGGGTGGAAGTGACCACCAGCAGGATGGATCCCGCATCATCCAGCACCTCTGCCAGCTTGGCCGGGTTGTGGATCCGGGTCTGGTGGCCAGCCTGTTCCAGCAGGTTGGCGACGTGGTCTGCGACATATTCGGCGGCGCCCAGCATGGAGCCGACGACGAGATTGAGTTTGGCCATGGAATGGATCCTGATTTCAGACAAAGAAACGGAAAGCCGGATTCTACCGCCAAAGGGTGTGGATAAATATGGATAAAGCTTGGGGATAATGGATCCAGTCAGATAATGCCACCGGATCCATCCCGTCGATCTTTTTTCTGCTTCTTTATATTCCTCTCCATTTTCTTCTCCGCTAATGGCTCTCCTGATGGCTCCCATCTCCCGCGAAATCCTGCCAACGATGCAGATAGATAACAATGTAGATGCAAATGATTAGCAATTATTGAATCGATTCGATCACGGCTCCTGTAGTAGGATTGCGCTGCTTTATTCGCCCATGGAACAGGGTGATGTCGTGACAAACGACCACAAATAACAATTAAAACAACATAACTCATTGATAAACGAGACTTTAATATGATTGCGCAAAAATACACTACAGGACCCGGCAAGAAGGGCGCCTTCGGCGTGCTTTCGCTCTCCGGTTTGCTCGTCTCCCTGCCGCTGATGGCCGAACAAACCACCGCTGAGCTGCCCAAAGCCAGCGAAACCATGGTGGTGACCGGTACGGCCATGAAGGTTGAAGTGCCGATGGCAGAGACCCCTCGCGCCGTCTCCGTGGTTAATCGCGAGGAGCTGGATCAGCACGCCGTGTTGCAGCTGGATGAAGCGATTCGCTACCGTTCCGGTGTATTGACCGGCCTCTATGGCTCCGACAACAACACCGACTGGTTCAAGGTGCGTGGCTTCGATGCTGCTTCCTATCTCGATGGAAGCATCCTGTTTGGCTCTGGTTACTATCTTTGGACGCCGGAACCGTTCGGCCTGGAGAGTCTGGAAGTGCTGAAGGGGCCCGCTTCAATGCTCTACGGCGTAGCGCCTCCGGGCGGGGTGATCAATGCCATCAGCAAGCGACCGACCACCACGCCGCAAGGGCTGGTGGATCTGCAGCTTGGCAGCCGGGATCATCGTCAGGTCGGGGTGGACGTCTCTGATGCGCTCTCCGACAACAGCCGCTATCGCATGGTTGCTCTCTATAAAGAGCGTGATGGGGTGCTTACCGGTACTTACAACGATCGGGTTTATCTGGCGCCGAGCGTCGCCTTCGATCTTTCGGATCGTACCAGCCTGACCCTGCTGGCCAGTTTCCTGCACGACGAAGGAGTCCCGACCAACGGCTTCTTCCCGGTCTATGGCACCCTGAATACTTCAGGTGGCCAGATTGATCCCTCCACCAACCTGAGCCAGCCGGATTACGATCGCAACCGCAATACCCAGCTCTCCACCGGTTATGAGTTGGCCCACCAGCTCAACCAGAGCTGGGAGTTCAAGCAGAAGGTTCGGTTCAACTATAACGATCTGCTGCTGCGCCAGACCTATATCTTCCCGACCTATGAAGGCACAACCGCCAGTCGTGGCCTGGTTTACCGTGATGGCAATACCAAGAGTGCCACCATGGATAACCAGATGGTGGGTTACTGGAACACTGACAGCACCGAACAGACCTTGCTGCTGGGGGTGGATCTGCAGCGTCACGTCAATGAAGGGGTCGAGGCCGACAACTACGGTATGGGCTCCATCAATACCATGAACCCGGATTACAGCGGCTTCCCTGGATTTGATGAGTCAACGGCCACTTACCAGAAAACAACTATGGCTCAAGAGGGGGTCTATGCCCAGCATCAGATCCGTTGGGACGATCGCTGGTTGCTGACAGGAGGTGGTCGCTTTGACTATGTCGAGACCCATAACATCAGCAAAACATATGATAGAGATGAAAAGCAGTACGATCATGCGCTATCCCTTTCCGGCAGCTTGATGTATCTGGCCGACAACGGCATCTCGCCATATCTTGCTTATTCTGAGTCGTTCTTGATGTTGCCCGGGATCGATCCGAATACCAAAACTTCATATAAATCCCGTGAGGGAAAATTGTATGAAGCAGGCGTCAAATATGCGCCTGCCTTCCTCGACGGTTACATCAATCTGGCGCTGTTCGATCTGGAGCAAAGTAACGCACTGGTTTCCAGTGGCTCAGGCCAGCAGACCCAGGCTGGCGAGATGACCTCCCAGGGGATTGAGCTGGAAGGGAGCGTGCAGGTGACAGATGCGCTGCGTCTGACCGCTGCTTATACCTACACAGATGCCAAAACCAACGACACCGGCAGTGGCGATCGCCGTGCCAGCCTGATCCCGCGCCACATCGCCTCCTTCTGGGGTAACTACAAGCTGCAGCAAGGGGTGGCTTCGGGTCTGGAGCTGGGGACTGGCGTGCGTTATATCGGTTCCAGTGTGGGTATTGGCGCCGTGAATGCGGACTACACCCCCATCTACGGCTCTGCCGAGGTGTCGGCCCATACCGTGTGGGATGCGATGATCGGGTATGACTTTGCCAAGAACTGGCGTGCCCAGCTCAACGTCAACAACCTGCTGGGTGAAACCTACGTGGCCAGTTGTGACTACTACTGCTACTACGGCGAGCCGCGCAGCGTAGTGGGCAGCATCAACTACCGCTGGTAATCGAAGTCGGGCGGGAACCGGGTTCCCGCCCTTCTTTTCACCCGCAGTTGTTCTGATATATCTGGAATATCGGTTCGTTATGGAACTCTTGTCTCTGGTTTATCGCCAATATCGTTGGCCTTTTATCGCCATTACCCTGCTCAGTCTGCTCAGTGCCGTCAGCGGGATTGGCGTCATTGCTTTTATTAATCAGTCTCTTATCGAATCTATAGGTGATCCGCTGCCGATCCTCTGTCAGCTGGTCTGCCTGATTGTGTTGCTGCTGGTGATCACGCTCGGATCTCAGCTGGCCCTGACCACTATCGGTCACCATTTTGTCTACCGGTTGCGTGGCCGTCTGCTCAAGCAACTGCTGGATACCGATGTCGCCCGCATTCGCCAGATTGGTCAGGGGCCGCTGCTGGCCTCCCTCTCCAGCGATATCGGCCAGATCACCATCGCCTTCGTGCGCCTGCCGGAGCTGGTGCAGGGGCTGGTGCTCACGCTGGGTTCTGCCCTCTATCTTGGCTGGCTCTCTCCTGCATTACTCGGGGTGACCGCACTCTGGGTCACCGTCACCATGGTGGTGGGCTGGTTGCTGGTGAACCGTGTTTATCGCCATCTCTCCCAAATGCGTCAGGCTGAAGATCGGCTCTATCAGAACTATCAGGCCATCATCGCTGGCAGCAAGGAGCTGGCGCTCAACCGCGAGCGGGCTCACTTCGTTTACTACCAGCTCTATGAGCAGAATGCCCGTGACTACCGCCAGCAGATCATCCGCGCCGACACCTATCACCTGAGCGCGGTGAACTGGTCGAATATCATGATGCTGGGGGCCATCGGTCTGGTCTTCTTTCTGGCCAACGGCCTTGGCTGGGCCAACACCAATGTGGCCGCCACCTTCGCCCTTACCCTGCTGTTCCTGCGCACCCCGCTGTTGCAGGGAATTGGCGCACTGCCGACCCTGCTTGCCGCTCAGGTGGCCTTCGACAAGATCGCCGCCCTCAATCTGGCCGAGCCGGATGCGGGCTTCCCGCTGCCGCCCGCCATCCGCCCCTGGCAGCGTATCGAGCTGGAGCAGGTGAGCTTTCACTATCAGGGGGAGGGCGGTTTTGCCGTTGGCCCCATTGATCTGGTCATCGAAAAGGGGGAGCAGATCTTCATCATCGGTGGCAATGGATCCGGCAAGTCGACGCTGGCCATGCTGTTGACCGGCCTTTACCAGCCAGTATCGGGCCGGATCCTGCTGGATGGTGAGCCGATCACCGATCGCAACGGCTATCTGGCTCTCTTCTCCGCCATCTTTACCGACTATCACCTGTTCCAGCACCTGCTGGGGCCGGAACCCAAGGATGAGCTGGTGGCCGAGTGGCTGGAGCGGTTGCAGATGGGCAGCAAGCTCACCATCGAGGATGGCTTTATCGCCGATATAGAACTCTCTCAGGGGCAGCGCAAGCGGGTCGCCCTGCTGCTGGCGCTGGCCGAGCAGCGCGAGGTGATGCTGTTTGACGAGTGGGCTGCGGATCAGGATCCCCAGTTCCGCCGCATCTTCTATCAGGTGCTGCTGCCGCGCCTCAAGGAGATGGGCAAGACGGTGATTGCCATCAGTCACGATGATCACTACTTCCCGCTGGCCGATCGCCTGCTGGAGATGCGTCAGGGTCAGCTCACCGAACTGACCGGGGCGCGCCGCGCCGCAGTGAGCCGTGATGCGATCGCCCACCTGGATTGCGAGGTGCCGGCATGATGCTGGCACCGATGAGACTGGCGGCAAGCCAGCACAGGAATTGCTTATGTTCGAGATGAAATCAGCCAGCTTCACGGTCAATGACCGCACGCTGCTGCACCCCACCGACCTGCGTTTCGAGCAGGGACAAGTCTATGGCCTCATCGGCCACAATGGGTCGGGCAAATCGACCCTGCTCAAGCTGCTGGCACGCCAGCAACCCCTCAGCGACGGCGAGATCCTGTTCGATGGCAAGCCGCTGCCCGACTGGGGCAATCGGGAGTTTGCCCGTCAGGTGGCCTATCTGCCCCAGCATCTGCCGAGCGCCGAGAATCTGCTCGGGCGGGAGCTGGTGGATATGGGGCGCTACCCCTGGCGCGGCCTGCTGGGCCGGATGGGGGCGGAGGATCACCGTCAGGTCGATCGGGCCATTGCCCTTACCCATACCGAACGCTTTGCCGATCGGCTGGTGGATACCCTCTCCGGTGGCGAGCGGGGGCGGGTCTGGCTGGCGATGCTGCTGGCCCAGGAGAGCCGCTTCATCCTGCTGGACGAGCCGCTGGCCGCGCTGGATGTGGCCCATCAGGTGGAGGTGCTGACGCTCGTCAAGCAGTTGAGCCGTCAGCTCAACCTCGGGGTCATCATCGTCATTCACGACATCAATATGGCCTCCCGCTTCTGTAATCGGCTGGTGGCGCTTCACTCCGGCCGCCTGCTTACCCACGGCGAACCTGAGGGGCTCATGACCAGCGAGACCCTGCACGCTATCTATGGCATTCCGATGGAGGTCATTCGCCACCCGGCCCATGCTCATCCCATCGCCATCGTCTGACCGGGGGCATACTTGAACCTTTTATTGAAGATGGTCCCTTGCATCGTTAGCCTGCTGCTGGCGCTCCCGTTGCAGGCTGCACAATCATCCGCAACAAACGAGGCCACCAGCGCGCCACCCCGTATCGCCACCGTCGACTGGACCATAGCCGAGACCCTGCTGGCGCTCGGGGTGACGCCGCTGGCCGTTGGGGATGCAGGCCCCTATCAGGCATGGGTCGGCGAGCCACGGCTACCTGCCGGAGTGGTGGATATCGGCCTGCGCACCCAGCCCAACCGTGAGCTGCTGGCGGAGCTCAAACCCGATCGCATCCTCATCTCGCCGCTGGCGGCCCCGCTGGCGCCAACTCTTTCCCGCATCGAGCCGGTGAGTACCATCGCCCTCTATGATGGGCAAACCGATCTGTGGCAGCGGCTGCACGAGGTGACCCTGACCCTCGCCCGTATGGTGGACAAAACCGCCGAGGGAGAGCGGCTGCTGGCCGGGCTGGATCTGGATCTCGCCAGTATGCAGGCCAGATTGCCTGCGGATCTGCCGCCCCTGCTGGTGGTGCAGTTTATCGATGAGCGCCATGTGCGGGTGTTTGGTCGCCACAGCCTGTTCGATGCGGTGATGACGCGGCTCGGCCTGCGCAATGGCTGGCAGGAGCAGACCAATGACTGGGGGTTCTCGGTGGTCAGCATCGAGCAGTTTATGACCTTGCCAACCGCGCGGCTGGTGGTGGTCGATCCCATCCCGGTAGGGGTGAGCGAACGGCTGCAGGAGCCTGGGCTGTGGCAGCATCTGCCGCTGGTACGGCAGGCGCCCGTGCTGCATCTGCCTGCGGTCTGGAGTTTTGGCGGCGTACTTGCAGCCCGCCGTTTCGCCGGTCTGCTCAGCGATGCATTGCTGCAAGATGCCGAGCGTATGGAGGCGAGCCGATGAAGCGACTGCTCACATCGCCGCTGCTGCGGCCGGTCTCGATCCTGCTGGGGTTGACCCTCTTGCTCGCGTATTGGGAGCTGGCTCGCCAGCTGCCAGGTGCGCTCTGGTGGCAGAGCCTGTTCACCCCCAATCTGGATGATGTCAGCCAAGCGGTGGTGCATTTCAGCTGGCTGCCCCGCTTGGCGGTAACCCTGCTGGCTGGGGCGGCGCTCGGGCTGGCGGGCACCCTGATGCAGCAGGTGCTGCGCAACCCGCTCGCGTCACCGACCACCTTGGGGGTGGCCTCCGGTGCCCAACTGGCGTTGATGATGGTGACCCTGTTTGCCCCCTCCTGGTTGCTGCTGGGGCGGGAGTGGATCGCCATGGCCGGTGGCAGCCTCGCGATGGCACTGGTGTTTGCCCTGGCCTGGCGTCGCCAGCTCAATCCGGTGGTCATCGTCTTTGCCGGGCTGGTGATCAACCTCTATCTGGCGGCCATCAGCATGGGGCTCTTGCTGTTCTTTCAGGAGGAGCTGAAAGGCTTGCTGGTGTGGGGCAGTGGCTCGCTAGTTCAGAACAGCTGGAGCGGGGTGAGTTACCTGTTACCCCGCCTGCTGGTAGCCGCTGCGCTGGCCGTTGTGCTGGTACGCCCGCTGGCAGTGCTGGAGCTGGATGATGCCAGCGCCCGCAGTCTGGGGGTCTCCCTGCAGCATCTGCGTTTTGCCGGACTGGGGCTGGCGGTGTTTGTCACCGCTTGCGTGGTGAGCGTGGTGGGGCTGATCGGCTTTATCGGGCTGGCGGCGCCCGCCATGGTGCGGCTGCTCGGGATCCGCCAGCTTGGCCAGCGGCTGCTGTGGGCTCCAATCCTCGGCGCCCTGATGCTGGCGGCGACCGATCTGCTGCTGCAGAGTCTGAGTCGCTTCTGGCCGGTGCTGATCCCCACCGGCGCCATGACCGCTCTACTGGGGGCGCCGCTGCTGCTCTGGCTGATCCCGCGCCTTGGCATCAAGTCGGGTGCGCCTAAGGCAAACGCCGGCCTGCTGGTGGCTCGCCATCCGGCTCCGGCTCGCCTTATCGGCCTGTTGCTGGTCGGGCTGATGCTGGCCGTGGTCGCCTCCCTGCTGGTTGGACAGGGGATGACGGGCTGGAGTTGGCCAAGCTGGCTCCGCTGGCAGGCCCAGCTGGAGTGGCGGCTGCCGCGCACTCTGGCGGCGGGGGCGGCTGGCGTGCTGCTGGCGCTGGCGGGCACCCTGTTGCAGCGGGTCAGCAACAACCCGATGGCGAGCCCGGAGTTGCTGGGGGTGAGCGGCGGCACCTTTATGGGGGTGATAGCGACGGCCTTACTGCTGCCAGCTTTGCCGTTGCCCATAATGCTGCTGGGCGGCCTGATCGGGGCCTTCGCTTGTCTCTTGCTGCTGGTAGTGGTCAATCGCAAGCACGGCTTCCAGCCGGAGCGGATCCTGCTCTCAGGTATCGCCATCACGGCGTTGTTTGAGCCGCTGCAGGCCATCGCGTTGGCCAACGGTGACCTGCGGGTGCAGCAACTGCTCTCATGGATGTCCGGTTCCACCTACTACGTCACCCTGCCGGTGGCCTATGGGCTGGTGGGGCTGGCGCTGTTGATGCTGGCCGCCTGCCTGCTTGTCAGCCGCTGGCTCGATCTGCTGCCAATGGGGAGTGCGGTGGCGACCGCGCTGGGCATTCACCTCAACCGTGCCCAGCTTGCCATCCTGCTGCTGGTGGCCGTGCTCACCGCCAGTGCCACCCTGGTGGTCGGGCCGCTCTCCTTCGTCGGTCTGTTGGCGCCACATATGGCCAAGCTGATGGGGTTGGTGCGGGCACGCTGGCACCTGCTTGGGGCCGCCGCTTCCGGCGCCCTGTTGATGGTATCGGCGGACTGGGTCGGCCAGCAGATCCTCTTCCCGCAGGAGGTGCCGGTCGGGCTGGTATCCACCCTGTTAGGGGGCGCTTACTTCATGTGGTGCCTGCGCCGCCTCTAGGTTCGCGGACAAAAAACGCACAACAAAAAGCCCGGGATGAGCCCGGGCTTTTTATTGTTTGCCGAACCGGCTTACTTGCCGATGCAGAATGTAAATAATTTATTATCTTCAATATGTTAGTGACTTTTCGGGGGCCACTTGGGGTAAAAGTAACTAAAACAGCATATTGAGAGGCCGCTCACGGGTTTCTGTCATCGTGCAGCGTTCCCACATAGTCCATTCTCGATCGTGCAGCCTTCCCATATGAATCAACGCGATGCCACCACACGCACTCAAAACCGCTTTTTAGGTGAGTTTTGAACATATTTTGAACCGACTATAGCATCGTCCGGTGCCTGGAAAGCCGCTTTACTCTTCGAACCGTGCAAGTTTCCCATAGGTAGTTTGGCTAACCGTGCAGTCATCCCACATAACGCCAATTTAATCCCAACCCTTTATCAGCCTGGCTGAGCGGGCTTTTAGGCCCTCTAGAATGGTGCTGCTGATGGTGTCGGGGAAGTCTGCTGGCAATTGCTGGGTAACGCGCTCAATAACATCATCAACGGAGTTGGCCAGTTCTGTCAGGATCTCTTCCATAGCAGAACGCTCAAATCCCACAGTTTTTGCCGTTTGGAAGAAATGACGCGGGAATATCTGCTCAATGGAGTACTTCTTTCCCTTGCTGCTTGCTAGGCCCATAGCGAGCTTGGCGTCCCTTCGGTTGAGGCCTCGGCCGCCAAACACTGGATAGACAGATAGGATGTCGTAAAAAGGGGTCAGGCGAAAACGCCCTTCCGGTTCAATAAAGACCGAGAAGTTCTTTGCATGGCCATCGGTGGCCGCCAGCAGCCAGAACAGGACCTGAGATTTCATGAACAGGTAGCGATCCTGTTCTGGTGTCGCAGAGCCCAGCAAGGTTTCCATGATGTCAGTGATCCCTGGTCCTCCATGGCTCTCGTATTTCCGTGCTGACGGAACATTCAATACCTGACAGAAATCTTCTTGGGGAAGGCGCATGATCCAACTGCGATCGGCAGCGTAACGTCTGTCGAAGCGTTCCACAGCCAGTGCTTTGACCTGGCCAACCTGCATCATGAAGCAGTGAGGTACGGGTAGACCAAACTCCTTGGCAATCAGAGTGCAGAGATATTCGTTTTCTACGCTTTGGGAGAGGTCTATCGAGTAGGAGTGGCTTTCAATCTTGCCGATAGGGAGTTTGATAATGTGGGTTGTCGGCGTTGCGTTGAGTGGCAAGTACCAAAGGCCATCGAGATAGAGCAGCGCAGTCTTTTCTTGCGCCCCGGCGATAGAGATCCGAAACTCCTCTTGTTCCCTGACCATCCCCAAAGGGATTCCTGATTTGTAGCTGGTCAGGATCTGCTCGAGCTCGTCATCGGAAAGGGCCTTGTAGTCGATTCGCCTGACATCTGGAACATCGTGTCCTTCGGTAACCAGCTGTAATGCCCCTACGCTATCCTGGCCAATGCAACTGAGCAGATCGAAGGGCTGGGTTGATACCGCCTGATAGCGTGCTACAACCCTGTTCCTCACCTCCGTATTATCTGGCAGCAGGTTATCAAAGAAGTTATATGCTTCATCGCCTCGGTAGGCCTGATGGCGCAATGGCATGGAGAGTGAGATGGGACGGCTGCCTGGTTGTGCCAGCCAGGACTCATGGTACTGAAACTGATGGGCACCGCTGGTAGTTTTGGTGAATGTGCCTACCCGATAGCCGTTCATGTAGACAGCCAGATTGGCCATTACCACTCCTCCTTCCAGCCCGATGTCGGACTATCGGATGACTCATTGCGGGGTTTGATGTCCAGTGACAATTCGAGTGCCGCGAGGATCTTGAACAGGGTTTCCAGCTTGGTGGACTCAGGGTTGAGCTCGAAGCTGGATACTGTGTCTTGCCTAATCCCCACTTTCTCGGCCACTTTGCCTTGAGAGAGCTTTTGCGAAAGCCTGGCATCCTTGATACAGGCGCTCAGCTGCTTGGCGCTGGTTACTTTCATGATTTGACAACCTGGTAGCATGCCTTCTTCCAATTTACACGCTATGGCAGGTATATCAATGTTTACCTGTTATAGGAGGTAAATATAACTTACACGCTATAGGCGGTATTTAACAGTTATCCCCTATAGCGGGTAAGAGAACGGTAAACGGAGATATGACGTCGAAGTTTCAATCAATATGGGCAGCCAACCAGTCGAGACCTTGCTCTGCAAACGTGAACAGCTGGTCGCTATAGCCTTGAGCAATGACGCTACGGATGATCTCGGGGTCAATATTCAGATAGTCGTGCACCAGCGCAATGCGAAGGCTAATGAGCTTGCTCCAACAGATCAGAGTGTCGGGGCATAGCTCACCACGTAGGACAAGGAACTCGAATGCCTGATAGGCATCCTGTGGGGTATGGCCTGCCAGCGTTTTGGCCCAGTGTTTTGCCACGCCAATACTTGCTTCGATAGAAACTTGCAGGATTCGCTCGGCGGCGCGGTACTCCAGATTGGAAAGGGTACGAAGCGCCAGAATTGCCCGGATCTCTGACAGCTCGGCCTGGTAGCGCGACAAGCTGGTGCGCAAAGCGCCGATATAAGCGTTATCGCTCATCTCTACTTCTCTACTTAATGTTTATTGATATCGATAACCGAGAGTTTTCCCCAGAACTCATTGCCACTACAGCGCCAGCAGTTCTTGAGTGCTGTATCCAGTAGTCCACTCTGTTTAGTCGGAGCAAAGGCCACCGCCAGATCCCAGTTGGTGCTAGGGCAAGCTGTCCCCTTGGTACGGTCATTTGGTAGTTTGAGACAGAATACTGGTTAGTATGGTGTCACATGGTTGGGCTTTTGTACGTAACGTTCAATAGCCTGCCGCGCTGCGCTTGGCTGCTGGCTTGTTCGGTGAGTCGAAAAGATGACTCACCTCAAAGCCCAGCTTCTGTAGATTTCCTCCTTTGGCATCCCATTCAGCAGATCAGGAATGGTGAGCAACGTCGCTTAAATACTCAAATACAACTCAAAAGCGACTTTGTGATGACGGATCACACTTAAAGTTTGTTCTGTCAGATCAGAAGGCTATCGAAAGGTCGTATTTCGATCGTCATGTGGTGGTTCTAAAAAGGTATACCCCATAAAAACCACTCGATATCCTCTCGAAAGAAATATTGAAACCACTTATATTGAACCAATAATTAAGAACCACTTTAAACAGACTGATGGGGGTTTCAATGTTCATACGGGCGTATTTACGTGCATCGACTATGGAACAGGATGCTGAGCGGGCACGAAAGCTGCTGATTGGTTTTGCTGCTGAGCATGGCCATCAGATTGCCAGTTTCTATGTGGAGAATGAGTCGGGAGCGACGCTGGACAGGCCTGAGCTTATGAGGCTGATCCGCGACGCTGCAGATCGTGACATTGTGCTGGTAGAGCAGATTGATCGTCTGGCCCGTCTCAATCAGACGGATTGGCAAACACTGAAGCAGCTTTTGGCACAGAAACAGCTCTCCATCGTTTCTCCTGAGCTTCCGACTTCCTGGGTGGCATTACAGGGGGACAGCCGCTCCGAGTTCACCAGCGCCATCTTGCAGGCTGTAAATGGCATGCTGTTGGATATGCTCGCAGCCGTCGCTCGTAAAGACTATGAAGATCGCCGTCGCAGGCAGCAGCAGGGTATTGCCAAGGCCAGGGATGAAGGGAAATACCGTGGTAGGCAGAAGGATGAGAAGAAGCGTCAGCACATCGCCAGGCTGTTGGTGACTGGCCACAGTTATTCCGCGATTCAGGAGATGCTTGGTTGCTCAAGGTACCTTATCGCCAGTGTGGCCAAGGAGGCGCGCAGTTAGCTCCAGAAGTAGTAATTTTTGATGACCGGCCCACCCTTGCGTTTTGAGCGTGGGGTTGTCTTGAGGGTTTTCGCTGTCCAGATAAGAGCGATGCTCAGCGCAGTGAACAGCCCGGCGGGCCAGTGCCAGCAGGTGAGTGCGGCAAGAGCCATTAACTGCAACCTGGCCGTGATGGGGCGTCTGGTGGCCCAGGCCAGTATTGGCCAGCACCAGTAAACCGGTGGCAGGCAGATCAGCAGCCATGCAAACAACGTGTCGCCAAGTGCCATCAAGCCCAGCGCAACCACCGCCATGAGGGCGATATCAGCGATCGGTTTCATGGTGCCGCTCTTTTGCATGCGCTTTGTAGCTATACAGACTCCACACGAAAACAAGCGTGAAGAAGGCCAATAAGCCCGCCATCCCCCAACTGAACGCATCCATCGTTTTGCTCCACCACTGAAGATAATTTCAGCATGGCACTGAAGGTGTTGGCGTTCAATCAACTTATTGAAAATGTTGAGTTTGTTCGTTAGTGACAAAGTTGGAACTATGGAATCCAGTGGTTTATTGACCAGCGGAATCAGCGCCCTCATTCCCGGCCAACCCCTGTCCAGTTCCCCTCCACATAACTATCTATCTGGAATCTTGGTGAGGATATTCCAGATAGTGGAATTTCGCTTCAGAACGAGCACCTGGAATATTGATAGGGGCCTTCCCATCTATCTGGAATGTTCGTGTTGTTTTTCGCTCTGGAATGTTGGTCGTCTTATTTGAAGGGATGATGGACCTTGGTGTGCTGGAATTGATGGGGGCGGATTCCTATCTATCTGGAATTTTGCCCCTCATATTTCAGGATGTCAGCAGTCGGTGGGCCATCCCGTCGAGCAGCTGTTTGGTCTTCTCCCAGGTCGGCATCACCTGGCTGAGCAACCGCCAGAATCGCTCGCTGTGGTTGTGTTCGGCTAGGTGGCAAAGCTCGTGGAGGATGACGTAATCAATGCACTCTCTGGGGGCTTTTACCAGATGAGGATTGAGTGTGATCCGGCCATTGGGCGAGCAGCTTCCCCATTGGGTTTGCATATTCAGCAGGCGTAGCGGAGGGCGATCCACAACCCACAAGGATTGTTCCAACATGGCATCGAGACGTTTGGCGAAAAGCTCTCTGGCGCGGGTTCTATACCACTGGGTCAGTTGAGCCTTCACTGTCTCGGGTCCTGGCTGCCTGACTGATACTTCCAGCTTGCCTCGCAGCAGTTTGACCCCTTGCACACTGCTTGGTGCAACGATGACCTTGAGCAGGTATTGCTTGCCGAGGTAAAGGTGACTCTCGCCACTGACATAACGGCGTGGCGTAACATGTTCCAACTGCTGACGAAAGTCACGCAACTGCTCGTAGATCCAGCGGGCACGTTTTTTTACCGCCGCAAGCACCTCTTCATCTGGCGTTTGCGGTGGGGCCATCACCTCAACCCGACAGTCAGGATGCACCTTGATCAGCAGTTTGCCGGCCTTGGGTCTGGTAAGCCGTTCGAACCGGATGAGCTCGCTGCCATAGGAAAAGTGCTGGAGCCTATTGGTCATGTTGCCGGAGGTACTCATCTGCAGTTACATCCCACTGTGACCAACTCGGGTAATCTGCACGACCATTTCCACCATGCGCTTGGCTTGATCCATGCCACAGCCGATGGCCTTGCACTCGGTGAACAGCAATGGCAGCAGCTTCTTGCGAATATCGGCTTCAATATTTTGCGGGTTGATAGAGTGTTCAGCGACCGAGGCATCAACCAACCGGTCGATCTCGAAAGCGAGTTTGACCCACTTTTCTTCAACCTGAGCATCCTGGCTGTCAAACAGTTGTGGCAGGTTCTTTTTGAAGACCCCGAAGTAGGCCTGAGCATGGCGGTTAGTGCCAAACGCATCAGGCATATCGTTCAGGCGGCGTTCCTGTACCTGCTCTTCAAACTCGCGGAACAGCATGTACTGCTTGAGAGGGTGATCAAACAGTTTTTCCGCCTCTGCAATGGCGAGGCGCAACAAGGTTGAGAAAGACTCCTGAGCATAAGGGTCATCCCTGAGATCCTGCTCAATCATGCGCGTGACGCGAGTCTTGATGATGTCAGTCTCGTTGCGGGTCTTCTCTTTGCTCCACTCTTCCGGCGGTTTTTGCAGTCCCATCTTGCCGACTTCATACACACCACCGGGCTCTTTGACCTCGACGCCAACCACATGCTTGTCGAGCAGCTTTTTCACCTGCTGGGCGTACTCGTGGTAGTCGACTCTTTCACCTGCATCCTGTTGCACGGTTTGCCGCAGGCTGGAGAACTGCTGCAGCGTCTCTTTGTAATGGCGGCGATCCGCTTCGGTAAAGGCGGTGTCCTCGAAGAACGAGGCCGACTGTAGAGCTACTTTCAGGCAACTGGCAAAGCGGGAGAGTGCCTCATAGAAGTCTTCACGCACCTTGAGATGCACATCTACCAGCTCTCCCTCAACCTCTTCCATTCGGGGTACCAGCACCTGGCGCAGTTGCTCTATGTCCTGCTTGTTCTTTACCCCGGCAAAGATGTTCCACAGGTCCTTGTAGAGCTGTGGCAGGCGCTTGTATTCAGAGCTCATCTGGTTGTAGAGGCCGGCGATGTCGTCAAGGTCGTAGCCACCCTGAGTGCGTGAGGCGAGATCCTGATACTTGGCGATAGTGGTATCTAGCTCCGAGAGAATGCCGCGGTAGTCGATGAGCAAGCCAAACTCTTTGTCCGGGTGCAGCCGGTTGACCCGGGCGATGGCCTGGATCAGGTTGTGCTCCTTCAAGGGTTTGTCGATGTAAAGCACCGTATTCTTGGGCTCATCGAAACCGGTCAGTAACTTGTCTACCACGATCAAGAGCTTGAGCGGATCATCCTTGTCGGCGAAGCGTTCGATAATCTGCTTGGTGTAGAGCTGCTCATCCTGGCTACCCACGTTATCTTTCCACCACTGCACGACCAGAGGGAGGTTAGATTCATCGACATCGGTATTGCCCTCCCGGCTATCGGGGGAGCTGATAACAATGGCGGATTCGAACAATCCAACCTCATCGAGATATTGCTTGTACTTGATGGCGGAAGACTTACTGTCGCAGGCGAGCTGACCTTTCAGCCCTTCCGGAATGTTCTTGTCGAAGTGTTCGGCTATGTCGCGAGCGATAAGCTGGAGCCGGTCATCGGCTTTGTAGAGCTCGCCTTTGCGTGTGTATTTGCGCTTCAGGTCAGCCTTTTGCTCCTCGGTCAGGTTGGTGGCGATGCGGTTAAAACCGGCATCAATCGCCCTGTCGTTCACATCGAGATCCGGGATGCGTTCTTCATAGAGCAGGGGGGTGACCGCTTTGTCCTCAACGGCTCGCTGCATGGTGTAAGCGTGCAGGATGGGGCCAAACTTGTTGGTCGTCTTGTCGTTTTTCAGTAGAGGGGTGCCGGTAAAGGCCACAAAGGCGGCATTGGGCAGGGCCAGTTGCATGCGAATATTGTTTTCGCCCCCTTGGCTACGGTGCCCCTCATCAATCAGCACGATGAGGTCCGAGCTCTTGTTGACGCACTCAGGCAATTTGGTAGCAGTGTTGAACTTCTGGATCAGCGAGAAAATGATGCGCTCGGTACCCTTGCCTATTTGCTCAGCCAGTCGCTTGCCCGAGGTGGCCATCGCCGCGTCCTTGTCCTTCTTGCCAGCCAGTTCACCACTGGATGAGAAGGTCTTGCTGAGCTGGCTTTCCAGATCCACCCGGTCGGTCACGACAATGATGCGGCAGGCTTTCAGCGCATCATGCAGGATCATCGCCTTGCTCAGGAAGACCATGGTGAACGACTTGCCTGAGCCTGTGGTGTGCCAGATCACCCCGCCTTGGCGGCCGCCATCAGGGCGCTTGTGGCTGATCCGCTCGATCAGTCGCTTGATGCCGAACACCTGCTGATAGCGGGCCACTATTTTGCCGGCTTTCTTGTCAAACAGGGTAAACAGACGGGTCATATCCAGCAGCCGATCAGGTGACAGCAGGCTGATTAGCAGCCGATCCTGGTCCGTCACAGCCAACTCGCCGGCGGCCAATAGGGTCTGGTACCAATCCAGTGTGGCCGTTGGGCGATGATCAAACAGTGTCGAGAGGGTTTCTTGGGGAATCGGCCGATTCTTGATCTCGGCCATCTGCGCGTCACTTATGTCTTCTTCACGCCAAGCTGCCCAGAATTTTTCCGGTGTGCCGCAGGTGCCATAGCGTCCTTCGATACCGCTGATGGATAGCAGCAACTGGCTATAGGCGAACAACAGCGGGATCTCACCGTGTAGCTGGTTGCGAATAGTCTGGGAGATCCCCTCCTTGACGGTAGGTCCCTTCTTGGCGTTGCTATCCGGGCGTTTTGCCTCGATCACCGCCAATGGCAGGCCATTGACGAAGCAGACGATATCGGGGCGACGAGACTCTATACCACTGGCTCGGGTGACGTGAAACTCTTCGGTAAAGGTGAAGCGGTTATTGTGCGGGTGATGCCAGTCGATCAGGGCAATGGTCGGGTTCACCTTCTTGCCGTCAATGAATTCGGTGACCGACATGCCATAGAGCAAATGGTTATAGGTCCGTTCATTGGCGGTCATCAGCCCTTCGTTAAGCGCTGGAGTACACAGCTCACTTACCAGATTGTCGACTGACTTGGCGGACAGCGGATACCTCTTGCCAGCATACACAAAGGCGCGTTTGCTCAGCTCCTCGCGCAGAATTTGGCTCAGCACGACCTGGTCATATTTATTGTTACGGGCTGCCAGTGCCTGCTTGGGGGGCAGAAAAGTCCAGCCCAGCTGGGTCAGCAGGGTCAGGGCCGGGATCTTGGCGCTGAACTCTTCTTGAAACTTGGGTGCGTGGTGATGATCAGTCATTGAGTTCAATTCCCCGTGCAGCGAGCCATTGGCGCCCTTTCTCTGTGGTTTGGTAAGCCTGTTCCGGATGATTGGGTACTTCTGGGTAGGCATAGCCAATCAAGCCCTCTTGTTCCCTCATAATGTTCAAATGGGACGCCTTTAGTGCGTTTTCTCGCCGGTTCAGCGTTTTGGCCAGTTGTTCAGTCTTGTAAGGACGCATGGCACAGAGCCACAGAATCACTGGCCACAGGTTATTTCTGCGTGCTTTGGGGGTGAGCTGGTCTATACGAGCGAGCAGATCTGACGGGAGGTCACCCGCATTTGAGCAGAGGTCACCTCTATTTGCCGCGAGGTCACCCGTATTTGCGTCGAGGTCACCCGTATTTGCCACGGGGTCACCCGCATTTGAGCGGGGGCCCTCATCATTGGCAGCAGCAAACAGCGGGAGTTCGTGAGGCGCTGACAGCTCGTAGTAAGTGGAGGAGCCTGCCCCCCCTTTGACCAGCAACTGGTACTGATGATGCAATCTTCCCAGTATCTGGCTGGCGGCGAGCGTATCAAGGCCGGTAATGGCTCGAAGGCCTGCGTTATCCACCGCTCCCGTCTCTTTGGCCAGGATCAGTGCTTTGGCCTCATCGTTGTTCAAGGTGAAATGAGCGAATTGTTTGAGCCAGGCCAACTGCTCTTCGCCCATCAGCTGATGCAATAGATAGGTTGCCAGAAACTGGTTCTGGATGACCTGACTCATAAAAACAGGCGCGGTCAGACCCACCTGGTCCAGCAGACGTCGCATGGTGCGGATGCCGGAGCCTTTGGTCTCGGCAAAGCTGACGTCGTAGAGCACAGAAGCCAGCACCGGATTGCGCAGGATAGAGCCCATCTCCCCCAGCATCGCCTCGGGCTTGAGAGAGTAGCCGGCGTTGCGTATCTCGAGACGGTTGCTAAAGCGCACCACTATGATGGGCTGATTGACCTGATAATCACGGTGCATGACGGCGTTGACCACCGCTTCGCGAATCACCTTCTGTGGCAGCAAGGGCTGGTCGTCTCGCTGGGTTTTGCCCTCTTCCAGACGAAAATGCTTTGGCAAGTCATCCAGAATGGTGGCCTCCAGTTTGGGGATCAGCGTCAGCAGGGGTTCACGCAGATCCAGCGTGGTGTCGAAGCGCTGTTGAGGGTCTTCCACCCACTGAGTGCCGGCGACGCGCACATAGTCCACGCGCATGGCGGGTAACAGTCTTCGCAGCGCCAGCGGTTTGCCAAGGAGCAACAAGCCGGCGATAGTGGGTACCCATTCACCTTGGCGCTTTTTCACCAGATTGAGGGATTGGAGCATCTCACTGTCACTGGCCTGCAACTCTTCAGCATGAGGGCGAACCTTGCTGCGCAGCGTGCGATAGAGCTCGATGGCGTGGGGATCGAGATCATCCCAGTGGGCGTCAGGCAGCAGAACCTGCTCGAACCCCAGGCCATTTTTGGCGAGCAGCAAGGGCTCCAGATCCAGCTGGGAGCATTCGTAATCACCGTTCAATCCCCGTCGCCAGACGCCGCTCTTGCGCTTGTTCTTGCTGTCGTATTTCCCTTTAAAGGTGCAAGGCTTGGCTGCCGGCTCCAGTTCGGGGACAAAGACGACTAGCACACGTTTTCCCTCCAGCTGATGGGCTTGTGCCTGTACCGGGATCGGCTGTTCAAACTGATCACGGCAGTTGGTTTGCAGGGTGTTGAGGAGCTGGTCACTGTGGCTGACACCGCATACCGAAAAGGTGTCGTGTGTGTCATCTGGCTCGTTAACCCCGAGCAGCAGATAGCCACCACCAAGGCCAGGCTCATTGGCAAAGGCACAGATCGACTGCATGACGGATGAACCGATGTCGCTGCCTCGCTTGGCCTCGATACGGGGACACTCATCCAGCTCGCGCAACTGAGCCAGCAACTGCTCCGGGGTAAATTCGATCATGCCTTTGAACGCTCCTTCAACTGTGTGCTACCGATGGCGTCTGTTCGGGGTCTTGCGATCTCAACTCAGTGCAAACAGCACTGTTTGAACTTCTTGCCGCTGCCACAGGGGCAGGGGTCATTGCGCCCGATCTTGGAGGCCGCTCTAACCGGCAGGGTTACTGGTGTGAGGGCTGGTGCGGCTATCGGCGCTGTGCTTGGCCCCCGTTGGGCCAGAAAATGGGCGTGCAGTCGCAAGGCGGCGGTGCCCACCTCGGCCACGCTCTGCTGATGTTCCGGTAGCGACAGGCTGGCAAGCAGTGGCAATTGGTCATCGCTGCCATGCAGGCGGATCACCTCAAGCCAAGTATCCAGCTCCTCTGGCAAGGCTGGCCAGTTCCCCAGCGCCATGCCACGCAGATAGCCAAAGCACCACTCCTCGGCGTTGCAGATCTCCTGCCCTTCGACATAGTTGGCCATCAGCACCGGGATAAAGTGCTCGGGCTGATAACAGAGGGTATGGGCCAGAATATTCATATGGCCGAGGATCAAATCCAGCGCCCGTTTCATATCCCGCTCGGACGACCACTCTGGGGGCGTGCCACCCCAGAGTACCTGCCACCACTGGCTGGGTGGCACCAGGTCGGGGCCGGAGAGTACCGCAGTCAGAAAGCCGTCGAGCGCCGACAGACTCAGCATCGCGTCGTCATTGCCATAGTCCATCAGTCGCTGCTCCAGCCATTCCACTTCGGCCTCGGTCATGGGGTGAATGGTCACTTTTTTCATGCGGCCTCCTCTACCTTGACCCGTCGTTTGCCGGTCAGCAGTTGTTGCATCAGCGCCTGTTTCTCCTGCTTTAAGGCGTCGAGCTTTTGTTGCAGCGCAGTAACTTCTTTATCGGCGGTGGACAAGACTGCGGCTATTTTTTGTTGTTCATCAATACTAGGTACTTGCCAGCTAATATTCTTAAAGTGGTTAAATTTCAAATTCCAAGTATCTGAAACAAGGCCTTGAGAATGCCTGTAGAAGATATGGACAAGGGCTGGGAACTTAAATAAATACGCAGCATAAGCAGGACAAACTTTGCCCGTTGGTGTGACAATTGTATAAGCAGGACTAACAATCCCTTCTTTATCTGACAAGCTAGATCGGCCTTGCCACATGCGCATGGTGTTGTAGCCAATGTCATTCACGCAAATTCTGCGATACTTTGACTTGTCTTCATTGGAGGTGTTTTTTCTACCGGTATCTTCCTGGTAAACAACGCCATCGTCAGCCGTAATCGACAGCAGGGGCAGATCATCCCGACCAGTTTCAACTCGCTCATTGAACAAACTGCTGAATTTGTAAATTTTCCATTCCCCACTAAACCTAACTCCATTCTTATCCAGCAGGCGTTTTTTGCCGGTAAGCAGTTGTTGCATCAGCGCCTTTTTCTGCTGCTGGCTATTGGTCAGCAGTTGCTCGGTGGTGGTGATGGCCTTATCCCAAGTGGAAAGAATTTCAGCTATTTTATTCTGTTCAGAAAGAGGCGGAATATTTACTGGATATGCTTTTATGGATTCAGTATCCAGACGTCCAGTGCCATGGCCAGCGGTGCTAACCAGCTGGAGTATTTTGTTTTTTTCAGCTGCCAGCATAAAAGAGAGAAAAAGCCCATCAATATCCTTGTTAGGAATAAGCGCCTTTAAATCCTGATTAAATGCGACCTCTCTTGTGGCATAGCCAACAGGAAAGTCTTTCAATAACGTCATACCGCGAACAAGGATTAAAGATGATCCTTTTGGCGCTTTTTTAGCCACCTTAAAACCATCTTCTGTCAGAGTATCAATACTTGTTGCAAGGTAGTGAGTTTTTAGGTCTTTACCTGATATCCATGGCTCTGTTCCCCCCCAGAAATGAGCGCTCTGTTTACTTGGTGTTCCACCAGAGGAAAACTTAGCAATGTCCCCAATTTGGGAGGCGATCCATCCCTTAGGCACCATAACCGAGCCCCTCCAGATAGTTGGCCATCTCGCTTTCCTGCGTGGTGAGTTGCATTTTGAGCGTACGCAGTGCTGTTTTCTTATTCATCGTCCGTACTCCCGTTATCCAGCCGCGCAGGATTTTTCAGCGATTTTTTGTCGGCCGAGGCCAGACGGCGTTCCACCTTTTTTACATCCTCGGCAGCTGGCAACTGCTCTGGCTGAATGCCGCGGCTGAGTAGGGTTTGACGCACCGCCTGATTGTTGGTGACGTGCTCGTTGGAAATTTGCGTCTCCCGGGTCATCTGTTGAGTGCGGGCGTTGTGGATCGTGATCTCGGTGGCAAAGTCTTTGGCCTTGAGAATGATGGTTGGGGCAAAGTCAGCCAATGGTCGGCTATCTGGAACCTTCCATTGGGCTTTCATCGCTTGCGTGCTTTTGCCAAACAAGGCGTGATCCCCTTTGCTGCGGATCAGTGCAAAGTTCTGATTACCACCGGTCTGCTCATAAATGACGCTGGAGAGCTCTTTTTCTGTGGCTGAGAGCTTTTGGCGTGCTTGCACCCGCTCAGTTTCCAGCAGCCGTTGTTCAATCAGCTCCGCCTTGCGGGTTTGCATGGCAAAGTAGGTTTGGGCGAAGGCGATTTGCTGCTTTCGGGGATCACCGTTTTGAGCAATCAGGTAGCAGGCGTAGCGGGTCAGCATGATGTCATCGATCTCTCGTTGGCTACCCGAGCCAAGTTCGACCATTTTCCCGACGTCGGCAAAATGGTCCGACACCCCGTGGCCACTGACTTCACAGGCTGTTTTGGCTTTCGAGATGACGCTGGTGAAGTTATCCCATTTGCCATAGCCCAGCAGGTGTTGCAGATCCCTCGCTAGCCAATACTCAACGCCCGTGTCGGTTTGCTCTGCATGGCCTTCGAAACTAGTCGTTAATGCCTGAATTTGTTGTTGTTCCATTGCAAGAGCTCCTTATGCGTTGTGATCCAGATAACCCAGTTCGGCGAGAAAGTTGGCCATCTCGGTTTCCAGCTCGGTCAGTTGGGCTTTGAGCTGCTCCCGCTCGGCACGCACCGCCAGCAGATCGATCTCTTCCTCTTCCTCGAAGGTGTCCACATAGCGGGGGATATTGAGGTTGTAGTCGTTCTCTTTGATCTCTTTGAGCGAGGCAAGGTAGGCGTATTTCTCGACATTGCCGCCGTTGCGGTAGGTCTTGACGATCTTGGAGATATTCTCCGGGCTCAGCACGTTCTGGTTCTTGCCCGGCTTGAAGTCGTTGCTGGCGTCGATAAACAGCACGTTATCGTCCACCTTCTCTTTTTTAAAGATCAGGATGGCGGCGGGGATGCCGGTGCCAAAGAACAGCTTTTCCGGCAGACCGATCACCGCATCGAGCAAGTTCTCGTCGATCAGCTTTTGGCGGATCTTGCCCTCGCTTGAGCCCCGGAACAGCACGCCGTGGGGCACCACGACACCCATACGGCCGCTCTTGGGGTTCAGGGTTTCGATCATATGGAGGATAAAGGCGTAATCCCCCTTGGTCTTGGGCGGAATGCCGCGCTTGAAGCGGCCATATTTATCAATTCCAGCCTCGTCATGACCCCACTTGTCGAGGGAAAACGGCGGGTTGGCGGTCACGATATCGAAGCGCATCAGGTCGCCGTTTTTATCCAGCAGCTTGGGGTTGCGGATGGTATCGCCCCACTCGATCTTGTGGTTGTCTTCCCCGTGCAGGAACATGTTCATCTTGGCCAGCGACCAGGTGGAACCGATGGCCTCCTGCCCGTAGAGGGCATAACGTTTCTGGCCGTAGTTTTGCACTACTTTGCGGCCGCATTTCATCAGCAGCGACCCGGAACCACAGGCGGGATCGCAGATGGTATCGCCGAGCTGCGGATCCAGCAGTTCGGCCATCAGATCGGAGACTTCGGGCGGGGTGTAGTACTCGCCAGCTTTCTGGCCGCTGTTGGCGGCAAACTTGCCGATCAGGTACTCGTAGGCGTTACCAATCACGTCGAGGTTACCGACCCGGCTTGGTTTCAGGTTGAGCTCCGGTTTGGCAAATGCCTCCAGCAGGTAGCGCAGTATGGTGTTCTTCTGCTTCTCTTCGCCGAGGCGATCGCTGTTGAAGCTGATGTCCTGAAACACACTCTTGTTGCCATCTTTGAGCTTGGTGCCGTTGGCTTCTTCGATAGCGTGCAGGCAGACATCGATGCGCTCGCCGTTACCGGGCTCGAATCGCTTCTCGTACAAGCTGTAAAAGTTAGCCTTGAAGGACTGAACTACCTTGTCATCCTGATCCTTGATTTCGGCGATGGGCAGTACAAAGCGCTCGCTCTTCATCATCTCTTCGATAAGCTCTGGCGCATCGCCGTACTGCTTCTTGTAGCTGTCGTAATGGTCCTGCCAGACATCAGAGATGTACTTCAGGAACAGCATGGTGAGGATGAAATCCTTGTAGGTATCGGGGCTGATGGTGCCACGGAAGATATCGCAGGCGCCCCAAACGGTGTTGTTGATAACGTCCTGATTGATCTGTTCGGTCATAAAGGGGGTTTCCTTGGCGTAATAACGGGTATGCGAGCCTCAAGAGGCATCTCTATCGGATTGTTCAAGTAGGCGAGTCGCGATGGCATGCATCATCTGCTCGCCATTGTGCTGGAGGCGCTGCATCAATTGGCGCTCCTCCTGCAGCGTGCGAGCCATTGCCAAAATGGTTTGTTGTTCTGCCAGTGATGGAAGCCCAATCAAGGCCTCTTCCAACACCTGGCGGCGAATACTCTTGGTCAGGGTGCCTTCGGCATGCAGTTCGAAGTAACGCTGGCAGGGCTGCTGATTGAGCTGCCAGGCGAGGAACTCCGGGATCAGTGCATCAGATTGTGGCCGTACCACATAAAAGTGGGGGGCCGCCACAGCTGGCAGTGGGGCATGCCGAGTATCAACCAGCACGGCATAGTTTTGGTTGCCCCGTGCTGCCACCAGAATATCTCCAGTTTGCAGCCAGTCCGGTGCTTTTTTGCCAGTTGCCTCACTGCGCAAGCAGCTCATCCAGTCGACACCGAACTCTGACGAGGTGTCTTTCATCTGCACAACGGCCAGATTCCCCTCTGGATACTCGGGGATCTTGCCGCGAAACGGATAACCAGCGCTGATAGTGGCGATTTGGTTCAGGTGTAATTTCACAAAAAATCTCGTCATCGCTAATGATGCTGATGCTTAGTGTCTCTGATGAGACTTTGTTCCGTCAAGACAATGTTCGATCTTTTTTTGCATCAATGGCGATGAATCTTGTTGTGTGGCTCTCACATGTGAAAGTTTTCCCTCCGTAAAAATCGCTCTTGGTGCCCAAATTGGACAACTACAGCAACGAGGTTTTCGCCTAGCCCCCAGTACGCTCTTGCATGCTGATGTTTGTAACTAGGAGACAATCTGCATGCGCGAACAAAATTCGTCAGTTTTCAGTGATCCGAATGGGGCAATCCTGAAAGAGCTTTATGAGCTTAAGCAGTTGGTAATCCAGCAAGGACAGGCGCAAAAAGAGGTGCTTTCTGCCGAGGAGTGCGCTGAGTTGCTGGGGGTTTCTGTCTGCTATGTGTACCGGCTGACCAGTGAAAAGCGTCTGCCGCATTACAAGCCACAAGGCAAAAAGATCTACTTCAAGCGCGTTGAGCTGCTGGACTGGCTGCTCTCCCACCGCATTTCACCAGACGCCGAACTCACCGAGCATGTAACCAAGCGTGTGCGGCAAGCTAGCCATGGGCGGTTGTGAGGTGGGTATGACACAGGATCTGATTACATCTCTCTGCCCCCAGGATCTCCGGTCGGCTTTTATTGAACCTCCGAAACCCCTCGATTTTGTCCTCCCGGGGCTGCCTGTTGGCTGCGTTGGTGCGTTGGTATCACCGGGAGGGGTGGGCAAATCGATGTTGGCATTGCAACTGGCAATGCAGATCGCCGGTGGGCCGGATTGGATTGGACTTGGCAAGCTGGGCAGGGGAACCGTGCTCTACCTGCCTGCTGAGGACCCTTGGCCTGTACTGCACCAGCGCTTGTTTGCCTTGGGCGGAGGTCTTGATGCTGAACTTCGTGCCAACGTCGAACGAAACCTTCGTCTTATACCGCTGCATGGCTCCAGTCCGAATGTGCTGGATAGCCATTGGTGGGAAGCGATTGCTATATGGGCTGAAGGGGTGAGGTTGATTGTCATCGATACTTTGAGGCGCTTCCACGATGCCGACGAGAACGCGGCCTGTGCCATGACGCAGGTACTGGGTCAGTTGGAGCGGCTGGCCATGAGGCTGGGATGCGCTGTGTTGTTTGTACACCACACCAGCAAATCCGCAGTATTCCAAGAAGTTGGCGATCTGCAGCAGGCAAGCCGTGGTTCGTCGGTGCTGGTAGACAATGTGCGCTGGCAGGGCTACCTCGCCACTATGACCAAGAAAGAGGCGCAGCAGCTGGGTGTATCGGCAGAGAAGAGCAAGCTTCACGTGCGGTTTGGGGTAAGCAAAAGTAATTATGGGCCGCCACTACCGGAGCGCTGGTTGGTGCGGGGGGAAGGTGGCGTGCTGTATCCCGCTCCCGCTAGGTTGGGCGTAACACGCCGAGCGGGAGGCAAACGTGTCTTGCTTTGAATTGACCCATGCTAGGCATGACCATATGCACTGTCTTGCACCCGGGTTGTTTAGGGCGATCTCGCATGGCCAACGCCGCCGTGACAAGCTGGAGGTGATTTACCGTTTCGGTGGTGGCAATCAGATCGAGTTCTCCGGGCCTGAGCCGCTGGGTGCAGATGACCTCCGTGTGCTTCAGGGGTTGGTTGCCCTGGCTGGACTTGAGTCACAAAGTAACGAGATTGAGCCAGTTGCGGTGAGCGAAACTGGGGCGATATTGCGAGATCTTCTGGATCTTCGTTGGGCTGCCAACCAGCAAAGGGTATTGGTGGTCAGAAGCAGCCTGCGCAAACTGGCCAAGGAGGTTGGATACGCCAATCCTCGGGATACCAATACTGTACGTTGCTGTATCGAGCGATTGTGGAAGGTGTCGGTGATCGCAAAGGTGGCTGGCCAGCGTAGCGGCTTTCGCTTATTGGCGAACTATGTCAGTGACACTCAGACTGATGGACTTTTTTTGGCGCTTAATCCCTTGCTGACCTACGCCATTATGGGTAATGGTCGCCATGTTCGTATCGACATGACAGAAGTTCGGCACTTGAATGGCAGCATCGCTCGGTTGTTGCATCAGCGGCTATGTGCCTGGGTGGATTGTGGTCAGAAAAGGGCAGTGCAGTTAGACACCTTGGTCGCTTATGCCTTTCCCGATGAGGTCAGCACGGCCACCCATCGCAAGCGGCAATCACGAGTTCGTAAGGCATTGGATGAGCTGACTGCTTTGGGCTGGTCTATCTGCGAACATGCCAAGGGGCGGTTTACCATCGGCCGGCCTGCACTATCACGATAACGGTCACAAACTATCACGAAAGTGGTCACAAAGTTCACGATAACGGTCACAAGCCAATTCAGTGAAACCCAGTTACCGCTTGGGCTGCAGGGCGATCCTGAAATCCGATCTATATTATCTAAGATAATCTAGGCCAGCGCATGGTCGCGCTGGCCTATTTGTTGGCTTTTCCTGGCCATGATCTCGTCGAGGGTGCTTCTATC
This sequence comes from Aeromonas sp. 102P, assembly GCF_051920345.1. Lineage (NCBI taxonomy): Bacteria > Pseudomonadati > Pseudomonadota > Gammaproteobacteria > Aeromonadales > Aeromonadaceae > Aeromonas > Aeromonas sp. 102P. The sequence continues at coordinate 612,562 of NZ_JBQBCZ010000001.1, forward strand.
ACTCCAATACGTTGGGAAAATCGAGCATGGCATCTCTACGCCGTGATTCAAGGATGTCTGCATAGATCTCTGTGGTTCTCAGCTCACTGTGTCCCAGCAAGCGGGAGAGGGCATAGATATCGACGCCGCGGTTAAGCTGGATGACGGCGAAGGTATGACGCGCGCTGTGGAAGGTTACCTTCTTGGTTATACCCGCCTGCAACGCCCACCGGGTGAGCTCCATGTTGTGCCAAGCCGAGTACTTGAGGCCCTTGAAGATCCGCTCTGTTGCCTTGCCTGAGCGCCCCATCAGCTGCATCGCCATGTCATTCAAATCCAGGTATTGCAGGCCGCTGGTCTTTTTCTGGGTGAAGACGATACGGTAATGGCCATAGAAGGGCTCCAGCTCGGCCCAGGTCAGCTTGTGAATGTCGGACCAGCGCAAGCCAGTGCAACAAGAGAACAGAAAGGCGCGCTTAAGAACGTCATAGCGGCACTCAGCCTGGGCCATGGCCCGAACCTCATCTTCGGTCAGATAAACCCGCTTGTTCTTCTCCCCCTGGATAGCTTTGACACGTCGTACCGGATTATCCGGCAGCAGCCGATCCTGCTCTGCCTGGTTCAAGGCTGCTCTCAACTTGTTGAAATAGGCACTCTGGGTGTTGCGGCTCAGTGGTGTGCCGCTTTTGGTGCGGGCCTTGTGCATCAGGTAGTGCCGAAACCCCTCCAGGAACAGCTGATCTACTTCCTCGAAAGTCAGCTCTGGCAGTTTATGGTACTGGCGCAAATGCTTGAGGGCTGATATCCAGATAGAGTGGTTGCTCTTGCTGCCTGCCGCTTTTTGGTCTGTAACCTCTTGGAAGTACTCGAAGAAGCTGGCCTTGTAGGCGTTCGAGAAATCCAGATGGTGTTTACCTGTCTCGTACTCGAAGAGCCGCTTGGCGCGGATGGCTTCGGCTGCTCGCAGGGTTTCTTTGTTGTGGAGCCGCTGTGCTGGGGTTCGCGGCTTGTCGTACAGGAAGAGATCCAGGGGCTCTCTGCTGCGTTTGTGCTTGCGGATGCCCGTGGTTGGGTCAAGGTAGGAGCCGGCGTAATAGGTTAAGCGCAGAGCGCGCTTGCCTTCGGCGTCCGGTTCGCGGAATTCGATGCTGATCTTCATAATTGTCCCCCGAAAGTACCCCGAGAGGTTACTTCGGGGTACTCTCGGGGTAAATTCTCACGAAACAAGATCAGGCAAGAACAGCCAGTAAAAAACAAAGTCCAATATTTACAATATCTTATGTTCTCACTGGCTGCTTTTTATTGCTGATTTTTCACCACATTACTTGCCGATGCAGAAGCTGGAGAAGATACGACCCAGCAGATCGTCGGAGCTGAATTCGCCGGTGATCTCGGAGAGGGACTCCTGCGCCAGGCGCAACTCTTCGGCCACCAGCTCGCCGGCCACGAACACTTCCAGCTGCTCTTTGGCCACCAGCAGGCGCTCGGCGGCGCGCTCCAGCGCATCCAGATGGCGGCGGCGGGCCATAAAGCCCCCTTCGGTGTTGCCCTGGAAGCCCATGCACTGTTTAAGGTGCTCGCGCAGGGCAGGCAGCCCCAGCTCGGTCTTGGCGGAGATACGGTAGACGGCGTGGCCCTGCTCCTGGCTCGGTGCCAGATCCTCGCCTGTCAGATCGGCCTTGTTGCGAATGACGGTGAGGCCGATGTTTTTTGGCAACCGATCAACAAATTCCGGCCAGATCTCCCGCGGGTCAACCGCGTCTGTGGTGGTGCCATCCACCATAAACAGCACCCGGTCGGCCTGTTCTATCTCGGCCCAGGCGCGCTCGATACCGATCTGCTCCACCTTGTCCTGGGTGTCGCGCAGACCGGCGGTGTCGATGATGTGCAGCGGCATGCCATCGAGATGGATATGCTCGCGCAGTACGTCGCGGGTGGTGCCGGCAATCTCGGTGACGATGGCCGACTCGCGCCCAGCCAGGGCGTTGAGCAGGCTCGATTTGCCGGCGTTGGGACGACCGGCGATCACCACCTTCATCCCTTCCCGCAGCAGAGCGCCCTGTTTGGCTTCCCCGCGCACGTCGTCCAGCTCGGACATGATGCTATAGAGGTCGCCCGCCACCTTGCCATCGGAGAGGAAGTCGATCTCCTCGTCCGGGAAGTCGATGGCCGCTTCCACATAGATACGCAGCCGGATCAGGCTCTCCACCAGTTGCTGGATTTTGCTGGAGAACTGCCCCTGCAGGGAGTGCATGGCGCTGCGGGCGGCCTGTTCGCTGGAGGCTTCAATAAGGTCAGCGATAGCTTCGGCTTGGGCCAGATCCAGCTTGTCGTTGATGAAGGCGCGCTCGCTGAACTCGCCGGGGCGGGCAGGGCGGATGCCATCGATTTTCAGAATGCGGCGGATCAGCATATCCATGATGACGGGGCCGCCGTGGCCCTGTAGCTCCAGCACATCCTCGCCGGTGAAGCTGTTGGGAGCTTTGAACAGCAGGGCGATGCCCTGATCCAGTACCTGGCCTTGCTCATCCTTGAACGGCAGATATTCGGCGTAGCGCACCCGCGGGAGCTTGCCGAGCACTATCCCGGCGACCTGTTCGGCGGCGGGGCCGGAGACCCGGACTATGCCGACGCCACCACGGCCTGGCGCGGTGGCCTGGGCCACGATCGTATCTGTTGTCATCTTGCTTGGCTCGTTTGTTCGCTGATAGGAAAACGTAGTGGGAGACATTGTAATAAAAAAGGCGGCCCGAAGGCCGCCTCTTTTGTCATCACGGGAAGATTAGCTGCGTGAATGCAGTCCTTTCTTCTCCAGCTGACGATAGATGATGGTCTGCTGGATGATGGAGATGACGTTGCTCACCAGCCAGTAGAGAGTCAGACCAGCCGGGAACCAGAGGAACATGAAAGTGAAGATGATCGGCATGAACTGCATCACTTTCTGCTGCATCGGGTCGGTTACGGTGGTCGGGCTCATCTTCTGCAGATACCACATGGAGGCACCCATGAGGATTGGCAGCACGAAGAAGGGGTCCTTCACTGACAGGTCAGTGATCCACAGGGCAAACGGCGCGTGACGCAGTTCAACGGACTCCATCAGTGCCCAGTAGAGGGCGATGAAGATCGGCATCTGAACCAGGATCGGCAGGCAGCCACCCAGCGGGTTGACCTTCTCCTTCTTGTACAGCTCCATCATGCCCTGAGACATCTTCTGGCGGTCATCGCCGAAGCGCTCGCGCAGGGCCGCAATCTTGGGTTGCAGCATGCGCATCTTGGCCATGGAGGTGTACTGGGCCTTGGTCAGCGGGAACATGATGCCGCGTACCAGCAGGGTCAGCATGATGATGGCCAGCCCCCAGTTCTGGACGAAACCGTGGAACACGGTCAGCAGCCAGTGCAGCGGTTGGGCGATGAACCACAGCCAGCCGTAGTCGACGGTCAGGTCGAGGTGGTTAGCCACCTTGGCCATCTGGTCTTGCAGCTTGGGACCGACCCACAGCTTGCTGGTTACTTCAGCCTGTTGGCCGGCAGCCACGTCAACCAGCGGCGCCTTGTAACCGATGATGGCCTGGCCTTTACCAGGGATCACACGGCTGTAGAAGCTGTTGGTATCGTCGGCATTCGGTGCCCAGGCGGAGACGAAGTAGTGTTGCAGCATGGCGACCCAACCACCCTTGGTGGTCTTGTTCAGGTCGGCATCCTTCATCTCGTCGAAGGTGTACTTCTTGTAGCGGGTATCTTCAGTGGAGAAGGCACCACCACGGTAAGCGCTGGCTACCATGGCATGACCTTCCTGATCCTTCGGTGTGGCTACGGTCTGCTTCAGCTGACCATAGAACTGCACCTGAACCGGCTCGGCAGATTTGTTGTCGATCTTGTAATCAACGCCAACGGCATAGTCGCCACGCTTGAGGATGAACTCCTTGGTGAAGACCACGCCCTTGCTGTCGGTCCAGGTCATCGGAACGACGACTTGATCCTGACCAGCGGCCAGCTGATAGCTGGTCTGGGCGGCTTCATAGGTAGGACGACCTTCGGCCTGACTGTCCGGACCGTTGCGACCCACCAGACCGCTCTGGGCGATATAGAGGTGCTCAGGCTTGCTGGTCAGCAGCACGAACGGTTGGTCCTTGCCCTCTTCCAGTTTGTGAGACAGCAGTTCGGCAGACACGATGTCGCCACCCTGGGTATCCAGGGTCAGCTTGAGCACGTCAGAGGAGACGGTGATCAGCTTGCGTGCGGCAGTCGCATTGGCTTGCTCGGAAACCTGAGGAATATCACCGGTCTGACCGGCTTCAGGTACGAAATGTTCGGTTTGGGCCACGGTAGTCGGGGCCGGCTTCGGAGCCTTGTCGGACTCCCACTGTTGCCAGAGCAGAAAGCTCACGAACAGCAAACCGATCAGGAGTAGATTGCGTTGTGATTCCATAGTTTTCAGTTTCTTCGCTTTGGTTGCGGAACCGGGTCATAACCACCCTCGGATAAGGGATGGCATTTTAATAGACGTTTGCTGGCTAACCAAACGCCTTTTATGAAACCGTGAAGTCGGATGGCTTCTATCGCAAATTGGGAACAAGTTGGGGTAAAACGGCAGCGCGGCCCGAGCAGAGGGCTAATGATTAGCTGATACAGGCGTATCAGTTTGATAGCTACCCATTGCAACGGCGTGACAGGGTGCGCCATAGCTTTTCCAGTAACTTGAACAGTTCCTCGTTATCCATCTCTTTCACACCGGCCTTGGCGATCACCACGATGTCGATAGCGGGCAGCTGATGTTGTTTGAGGCGGAAACTTTCCCGAACCACCCGTTTGACACGATTACGCCAAACGGCACGCTTGAGTGCTTTTTTGGGCACAGCGAGACCAAGACGAGGGTGTTCGAGCGAATTGGGAGAAGCGAGAAGGGTAATCTGCGGAGAGGCGGCCCGGACAGGCTCGGCGAAAACGCGTTTGAAGTGTTCGGGAGTTAACAGACGTAACTCCCGAGAGAAGGTGTGCTGGGTAGGCATTAGACTACCAGGCGGGCACGACCCTTGGCACGACGAGCGGCCAGAACTTTACGACCGTTGGCAGTTGCCATGCGGGCGCGGAAACCGTGAGAGCGCTTGCGCTTCAGGTTGGACGGTTGAAAAGTACGTTTCATGATTCGATTCCGTATTTCTGTACAGTTTTGATTGTCACACTTAGCCGACGCGCCAGCTATAGCGTGTGACGACTAGCAAAAGAGGCCGAATTCTAAACAGAGTTCGGCTTTTAGTCAATCCGCCGTTCCCTCTCATCCTGCCATGGCCTTGAAAAGGCCACTGCCGAGCGTGAGGATCCAGAGGATCAAGGGCTCCGGATTATACTGGCAACCCGGTGTTAAACAAGGGATCCCTCAATAAAAAAGGCGGCCAGGCCGCCAAAGAGAGAGCTATTTAAGGACTTTCCGCAAGAACTCCCGGGTACGGGGATCCTTGGGATCGACCAATATCTGATCCGGCGGGGCCTGCTCGACGATCCGCCCCCCTTCCATGAAGATCACCCGATCGGCAACATCACGAGCAAATTCAATCTCATGAGTCACCACCACCATGGTCTGGTGCTGGCGGGCCAACTCTTTCATCAGCCCCAAAACCTCGTCGACCCACTCGGGATCGAGGGCCGAGGTGGGCTCGTCAAACAGGATCACCTTGGAGTGGGCCGCCATGGCGCGGCCAATGCCGACCCGTTGTTGTTGGCCACCGGAGAGGGAGGCCGGATAGGCATCCTGCTTGTCGGCGAGGCCAATGTCCTTGAGGATGCCGAGCGCTGTGGCGCGGGCCTCCGCTTTTGGCTGCTTCCAGACGGTGATCAGCCCTTCGGCGATGTTGTCGAGCGCCGTCTTGTTGGCAAACAGGGCGTAGTTCTGGAACACGAAGGAGGCCCGTTTGCGCAGCTCGATCGCCTGCTGTTCGCTGGCCTTGGCCAGATTCAGCTCAAGATCGTCGATGGCAAGGGTGCCCGCATCCGGGGTCTCCAGCAGGTTCAGGCAGCGCAACAGGGTCGACTTGCCGGTGCCGGAGGGACCGATAATGACGACAATTTCCCCCTTTTTGACCTCCAGATCGATGCCGTTGAGCACCTGATTGCCGTGATATGCCTTGGAGAGGCCGGTTAGCTTGATCATGAGAGCCCTCCTTTAATAGGCACGGTTGAGACGAATTTCCAGCAGATGCTGCAAGCGGGTAAAGAAGATCACCACTACCCAGTAGATCAGCGCCACCGCCATAAAGCTCTCGAAGAACTTGAAGGAGGAGGAGGCTTCCATTTGCGCCTTGCCCATGATCTCGGCCACCCCCAGCGTGAATGCCAGCGAGGTACTCTTGATCATGTCGATGAAGTAGTTCATCAGCGACGGGGTGGCGATACGGGCCGCCTGCGGCAGGATGATCCGCTGCATCGCCTGATAACGGCTCATGCCGATACTGAGCGCCGCTTCCATCTGGCTTTTGTGAATGCCGAGGATGGCTGCGCGGATCGACTCGGCCATGTAGGCGGCGAAGTGCAGGGTTAGACCGACGATGGCGGCGGTAAAGGCATCCATCCCCACGAAGATCGGGAACAGCTGCGGCAGTCCGTAGTAGAGCAGGAACAGCTGAACGAGTAGCGGTGTACCCCGAAAGAACGAGATATAGAGCATCGCCAGCCAGTGAATCGCAGGGACGCGAAACACCCGTACTATCGCCAGGGCCAGCGAGAATACGAGTGCCAGCACGAATCCCCACAGGGCCATTTCCATCGTGGTGCCCAGGTATTTGAGCAGGATGGGAAACAGCCCCAGCGTGTATTCGAGGTCAAATTCCATCATTTATTTGTCGGTGATGTCGGAAGCGAACCATTTCTCGGAGATCTGACGCAGGGAGCCATCCTTGCGCATGGCGGTCAGGGCCTCGTCGACCTTCTTCAGCAGCGCCTGTTTCTCCGGGGTCTTCAGGAAGGGCAGGGCGTTCTCGATAGTCTCGAACGGTGCGCCAGCCTGTTGCAGCGGCAGCTTGGACTCTTTGATCAGCTGGGCGGTGGAGACGCGGTCCATCACGAAGGCATCGATGCGACCCAGGGCGACATCCTGCTCGAAGGCGGAGTCATAGGTGCGGATGTCGATCTTCTTGTTCGGGTCGTTCTTGCGCAGCAGCTCTTCGAAGTTGGAACCCAGGTTCACTGCCACCTTCTTGCCTTCCAGATCCTTGATGCCGTGGATGGTGCTGTTGCCCTTGCGTACCACAATCTGGGCGCCGTCATAGACGTAAGGCTGGGAGAAGTCGTACTTCGCCTTGCGCTCGTCGGTGATAGTGATCTGGTTGGAGATGGTGTCGATGCGGCCGGTTTCCAGCATGCCGAACAGGCCGGAGAAGCTGGCGGTCACGAATTCGACCTTGTAGCCGGTGCGCTCGCCGATCTGGTTCCACATATCCACTTCAAACCCTTGCAGCTTGTCCTGCTTGACGAAGGTGAACGGGAAATATTTGCCAGACATGCCGACCTTGATGGTCTCCTGGGCGATGGCCTGACCGGACAGGGTGGCGAGCAGGATGGCTGCGCCGGAAATCAGTTTGATGGATGTTTTCATGGTGTTTCTCTCTCTCAATGTCTTGTATTTGTAGTTGTAATAACTGGTTTGGCCCTGATGTTATTGGAATAAAATTTAAAAAATAAATGACATTTGGTTATATGAAATAACAGGAGAGAAGCACGGGATCGACCAATCCGGACGGTGGATCAAGCTGTGGGTAACTTTGGGGATGAAATCCGATCCAAAGGCGCTGGATCCTTGAAAGTCAAGGATCTTATTTGCTGGATCCACCGGGCGATGGCTGGAGATCCGGCGGCTAAAAACGTAGAATAGCCGGTCTTTAGTTAATCAATCGACAGGAGTTTAGAGTGACTGCTTCGCTATGGCAGCAGTGCCTTAACCGGCTGCAAGATGAGTTGCCCTCGGCAGAATTCAGCATGTGGATCCGGCCGCTTCAAGCGGAGTTGAGTGACAATACTCTGACCCTGTATGCACCGAATCGCTTTGTTCTGGACTGGGTACGAGACAAGTATCTCATCCGGGTTAACGGCATCATCAACGAACTCTGCGGGGTCGACGGCCCCGCCCTGCGTTTTGATATAGGTAATCGTCCCCATCCTGTTGCTGTCGCCAGAGCGCCGGTACAGGGTGCCGCGCCTGTGAATAACTTGCAGAAGAGCTGGGAAAGCAAGGCTGAAGCCAAGCCCGAGCCGAACCACAAGAGCAACACCAACGTGAACTATACCTTCGAGAATTTCGTCGAGGGTAAGTCCAACCAGTTGGCGCGTGCGGCTGCCCGTCAGGTAGCGGACAATCCGGGTGGTGCTTACAACCCGTTGTTCCTCTATGGCGGCACCGGCCTGGGTAAAACCCACCTGCTGCACGCCGTTGGCAATGCCATCAAGGAGAGTAAAAAAGATGCCAAAGTCATCTATATGCACTCCGAGCGGTTTGTTCAGGACATGGTGAAAGCGCTGCAAAACAACGCCATTGAAGAGTTCAAGCGTTACTACCGCAGCGTCGATGCCCTGCTCATCGATGACATCCAGTTCTTCGCCAACAAGGAGCGCTCCCAGGAGGAGTTCTTCCATACCTTCAATGCCTTGCTGGAAGGTAACCAGCAGATCATCTTGACCTCGGATCGCTATCCGAAGGAGATCAACGGTGTCGAGGATCGCCTCAAGTCCCGCTTCGGCTGGGGCCTGACCGTGGCGATCGAACCGCCGGAGCTGGAGACCCGCGTCGCGATCCTGATGCGCAAGGCAGACGAGAACCAGATCCATCTGCCGGACGAAGTGGCCTTCTTCATTGCCAAACGTCTGCGATCCAACGTCCGTGAATTGGAAGGTGCCCTCAACCGGGTGATCGCCAACGCCAACTTCACCGGCCGTGCCATCAACATCGATTTCGTGCGCGAAGCGCTGCGCGACCTGTTGGCACTGCAGGAGAAGCTGGTCACCATCGACAATATCCAGAAGACGGTGGCGGAGTACTACAAGATCAAGCTGGCGGATCTGCTCTCCAAGCGTCGTTCCCGCTCCGTTGCCCGTCCGCGCCAGCTGGCGATGGCACTGGCCAAGGAGCTGACCAACCACAGTTTGCCGGAGATAGGTGATGCCTTTGGTGGCCGTGACCACACTACCGTTCTTCATGCCTGCCGCAAGATCGAGCAGCTGAAGGAGGAGAGTCACGACATCAAGGAGGACTATTCCAACCTGATCCGTACCCTTTCTTCCTGATAACGGAATCGAGTGGACAGATGCAGCGCGAATATTCCAACCTGATCCGAATCTTTTCCTCCTAATCACAACGGAGAGCACAGATGCAGCTCGAAATTAGCCGTGAGGCCCTGTTACGTCCTCTGCAACTGGTGTCCGGCGCCCTCGGCGGCCGACCGACCCTGCCGATCCTCGGCAACGTGCTGCTTGATGTCAGCAACGGTCTGTTGTCACTGACCGGTACCGATCTCGAAGTAGAGATGATCGGTCAGGTCTATCTGAACGGGGCCAGCGAAGATGGCCGCACCACAGTACCGGCGCGCAAGCTGCTGGATATCTGCCGTGGTTTGCCGGAAGGCGCCGAGATCCGTCTCAATACCGAAGGCGAGCGCCTGATCATCCGCTCCGGTCGTTCCCGCTTCAACCTCTCGACCCTGCCGGCGACCGAGTATCCGAACATCGAGGATTGGGAATCCGTGCTCGAGTTCGATATCAGCCAGCTGGAGCTGAAGAAGCTGATCGATGCGACCCAGTTCTCCATGGCCAGCCAGGACGTGCGTTACTACCTGAACGGCATGCTGTTCGAGAGCGAAGGTCACGGTCTGCGTACCGTAGCGACCGACGGTCACCGTCTGGCCACCTGCCGCCGCGAGGTAGTAGGGGAATCGCTGCCCGATCATCAAGTTATCCTGCCGCGCAAAGGGGTACTGGAGCTGGTGCGTCTGCTGGAAGCGGAAGACAAGCCGGTACGTCTGCAGATCGGTCGCAGCAACCTGCGTGCTGCGCTGGACGGCTTCATCTTCACCTCCAAGCTGGTTGATGGCCGCTTCCCGGACTGGCGCCGCGTCATTCCGCGCAACAGCGACAAGGCGCTCATCGCCGGCCGTGAGGATCTGCGTCAGGCGTTTGCCCGCGCCGCCATCCTCTCCAACGAGAAATTCCGTGGGGTGCGTCTCAATCTGCAGGAAAACCTGCTGCGCATCACCGCGAACAACCCGGAACAGGAAGAAGCCGAAGAGCTGCTTGACGTACAATATGCCGCTGGCGAGATGGAGATCGGCTTTAACGTCTCTTATGTGCTCGACGTGCTGAATACGTTAAAATGTGACCAAATTCGGATTAGCCTGAGCGATTCCATCAGCAGTGCCATTATTGAGGATTTTGAACATCAAGATGCTCAGTACGTGGTGATGCCGATGCGGATCTAGTCGTGTCCCTGGTCAAACTCCAGCTCAGCGACTTTCGCAATATCCAGCAAGCCAGCCTCAAGCTGTCGCCCGGCCTCAACATTCTGGTCGGGTGCAATGGCAGCGGCAAGACCAGCGTGCTGGAAGCCATTCACTACCTTGGTCTGGGGCGCTCCTTTCGCACTCATTTGACCGGGCGGGTAATCCGCCAGGGGGAGAGGGCCTTTACCCTGTTTGCCCAGTGTGAACTGGAGGGACGTCAGGTACCGATCGGTCTTGCCAAAGACAAGAGTGGCGAGACCCAGCTCAAGATTGCCGGGGCGCAGGCCCAGCGGCTGGCCGATTTGGCGGAGCTGTTGCCGGTGCAGTTGATCCATCCCGATGGTTTCAACTTGCTGACGGGCGGGCCCCAGGCTCGCCGCGCCTGGCTCGATTGGGGAGTCTTCCATCAGGAGCCGACCTTCTTTGCCCTGTGGGGACGAGTGCGGCGGCTGCTGAAACAGCGCAATGCGCTGCTGCGCCAGAGTACCCAGTACCGCCAGCTGGCGTTCTGGGATCAGGAGCTGGTGCGGCTGGGTGGTGAGCTGGCCGAGTTTCGCGCCAGTTATTGTCAGGCCATTACGCCCCTGATCAAGGAGATGACGGCGGATTTTCTGCCGGAATTCGATATCAGTCTCGGCTTTTACCGGGGCTGGGAGAAAGACACTCCCCTCGGCGATCTGCTGGAGGCGGGGTTTGAGCGGGATCGGGCGCTGGGCTATACCGGTGTCGGTCCACAAAAAGCCGATGTGCGCCTCAAGGCGAACGGGGTGCCCGCTCAGGATATTTTGTCCCGGGGTCAGCTGAAGTTGCTGGTCTGCGCCATGCGACTGGCCCAAGGGCTCTATTTGAATCAACATAGCAGCCGTGGCTGTATTTTTTTAATTGACGATTTTGCCTCTGAACTGGATGTCGACAAGCGCCGCTTGCTGGCCGCAAGGCTGAAGCAGTGTGCGTCCCAGGTGTTTATCACCGCCATCGACACCGGTCAGCTCGCAGACATGATGGATGCGAATGACTGTAAGTTGTTCCACGTGGAACAGGGTAAAATCTCCGAAACGTTAGAGAAGGCAGAGAGTAAGCTATGAGTGAAAATACTTACGACTCCTCGAATATCAAGGTGCTGAAGGGCCTGGATGCGGTCCGCAAGCGCCCGGGGATGTATATCGGCGATACGGATGATGGCTCGGGTCTGCACCACATGGTGTTCGAGGTCGTCGATAACTCCATTGACGAGGCGCTCGCTGGCTACTGCTCCGATATTCTGGTCAAGATCCATTCCGACGGTTCTGTCTCTGTGCGTGACAATGGCCGGGGTATCCCGGTAGACATGCACGAGGAGGAGGGCCGCTCAGCCGCAGAGGTCATCATGACCGTGCTGCACGCTGGCGGTAAGTTTGATGACAACTCCTACAAGGTATCCGGCGGCCTGCACGGCGTGGGTGTCTCGGTAGTTAACGCCCTCTCTGACAAGCTGTTGCTGACTATTCGTCGTAACGGCCACGTCTACGAGCAGACCTATCATCTGGGTGAGCCGCAAGCGCCGCTCAAGCAGATTGGCGACAGCACCGGTACCGGGACCGAAGTTCGCTTCTGGCCGAGCCCGGCCATTTTCAGCGATACCCTGTTCCACTACGAGATCCTGGCCAAGCGCCTGCGTGAGCTTTCCTTCCTCAACTCCGGTGTCTCCATCCGTCTGCAAGACGAGCGTGATGGCCGCGAGGCGCATTTCTGCTACGAGGGTGGCATCAAGGCATTCGTTGAGTACCTGAACCAGAACAAGACCCCGATCCACCCGAAGGTGTTCCATTTCACCACCGAGCAGGATGGTATCGGCGTGGAAGTGGCGATGCAGTGGAACGACGCCTATCAGGAAGGGGTCTACTGCTTCACCAACAACATCCCGCAGCGGGATGGTGGTACTCACCTCGTTGGCTTCCGTACCGCGCTGACCCGTACTCTGAACTCCTATATGGACAAAGAGGACTACAGCAAGAAGGCCAAGTCTGCCGCCAGTGGCGACGACGTGCGTGAAGGTCTGATAGCCGTTATCTCCGTCAAGGTGCCGGATCCCAAGTTCTCATCCCAGACCAAAGACAAGCTGGTCTCTTCCGAAGTGAAGACCGCCGTTGAACAGGCGATGGGTGAGAAGCTGGCGGACTTCCTGCTGGAAAACCCGGGCGATGCCAAGATCGTGGTCAACAAGATCATCGATGCGGCCCGTGCCCGTGAAGCGGCCCGCAAAGCCCGCGAACTGACCCGCCGCAAAGGCGCGCTGGATATCGCCGGTCTGCCCGGCAAGCTGGCTGACTGTCAGGAAAAAGACCCGGCTCTCTCCGAACTCTACATAGTGGAAGGGGACTCTGCTGGCGGTTCCGCCAAGCAGGGTCGCAACCGTAAAAACCAGGCCATCCTGCCGCTCAAGGGTAAAATCCTGAACGTAGAGAAGGCCCGTTTCGACAAGATGATCTCCTCGCAAGAGGTGGGCACCCTGATCACCGCACTGGGTTGCGGTATCGGTCGCGACGAGTACAACCCGGACAAGCTGCGTTATCACAACATCATCATCATGACCGATGCGGACGTCGATGGTGCGCACATCCGAACCCTGCTGCTGACCTTCTTCTATCGTCAGATGCCGGAAATCATCGAACGTGGCTACGTCTACATCGCCCAGCCGCCGCTCTACAAAGTGAAGAAGGGCAAGCAGGAGCAGTATCTGAAAGACGAAGACGCGCTGCTGCAGTACCAGACCGCCATGGCGCTGGATGGTGCCACTCTGCACGTTAACGAGTCTGCCCCGGCTATCGGTGGCGAGGCACTGGAGCGCCTGGTCAACCAGCACCGCTCGGTGACTCACCTGATCACCCGCATGTCTCGTCGTGCGCCGGAAGCGGTACTGACCCAGCTGATCTATCAGCCGGAGTTGAACGAAGCGCTGCTGAACAGCGAGAGCGATCTGCTGGCCTGGTGTCAGGGGATGGAAGCCGTGCTCAACGAGAGCAACCACGGTATCCAGTACCAGATCCAGGTTCGTCGTGACGAAGAGCGCAGCCTGTACGTGCCGCACGCCGTGGTACGTCAGCACGGTGTCGATCGCGAATATCCGCTCAGCTACGACTTCCTGCAGTCCGGTGAGTACCGTCAGTTGGTTTCGCTGGGCAAGGAGATCGCCAACCTGATCGAGGAAGGTGGTTTCATCAAGCGTGGCGAGAAGGTCAAACCGGTTGCCAACTTCGTGGAAGCCGTCGAGTGGCTGATGGGCGAAGGCAAGCGCGGCATCTACATCCAGCGCTATAAAGGGCTGGGTGAGATGAACCCGGACCAGCTGTGGGAAACCACCATGGATCCGGAAGCCCGCCGCATGCTGCGCGTCACCATCGACGACGCCGTCGGCGCTGACCAGCTCTTCTCCACCCTGATGGGTGATGCCGTTGAGCCCCGTCGCGACTTTATCGAGACCAACGCCCTGCGCGTAGCCAACCTCGACGTCTAATCGATGCTGTCAGCTCGATATACAAAAGCCGCTCCCTGTGAGCGGCTTTTTGTTTTTGGGCGGAAGAAGTTGCACGTTCCACGTGAAACATGAAACAGCTTGGTGTTGATGGTTCTAACTCAGCCCAGTTCTGGTGCTAGGCAGTAGAGGCGCAGACGATGGCCATCCGGATCGAGGGCCATGCAGGTGTAGCCAAACTCCATCTTGGTCGGCGCTTGGATCAGGGTGAGCCCGCGCGCCAGCCACTCGGCAGACAGGCGATCGACGGCATCATCATCCGGGAGGGCGAAGGCCAGCTCCATCGCTCCGGCCGTTTGGGTCACGGCAGGTTCAACTGTGGCGCTGGACCAGAGTGCCAGTCTGGCGCCCGATTCGAACACGAACATGGCAAAGGTAGGTGACTCCTCCACCGGTTCACGCCCGAACAACTCGCGGTAGAAGAGCGCGCTGCGGGTCGGATTGGTAACGTAGAGGATGGTGAACTGGGGACTAACATGGTGATGCTCCTTGCTGATGAGATGGCGCATCGGCGCCGACCTCGTCAGCATGGCGCCTACCTGCTGTCAGTTTCTGTCAGCAATGAATTTCGGCTGCGGGATCTGCTGGGTGGCGCGCCACTCCTTCAGCAGGCTCTCTCTGCTTTTTGGATAGCGGCAATCTTGCGGCTGCATCCGGGTGATGCGATCGACCCGAAAGTGGCGAAAGCTCTGACGCAGTTCACACCAGGCCACCAGTACCCGCACCTGCTCGAAGTAGCCGAGGGCAAAGGGCCAGATGGTACGCTCTGAGGCCTCATCCTTGAAGTCACGATAACTCAGGGTCACCTTGCGTTGCTGGCGGATGGCGCTGCGCAGCGGGGCTTCATCGGTGAGGCTGTCGTCGCGGGAGGTGCCGATCAGCAGGGCATTGCTCTGGAGCTGCTGGCGATAGCCGGCGGGCAGCACGGCTTCTATCTTGGCCAGCGCACTGCTGGCCGATGCACTCAAGGCTCCATCACCGTGGGCGACGACCCAACGTGACCCCAGTACCAGCGCATCCAGCTCCTCCTCGCTGAACATCAATGGCGGCAGCATGAAGCCGGGACGCAACACATAGCCGATCCCCGGTTCGCCCTCGATATGGGCACCTTGCGCCTGCAGGGTGGCGATATCCCGATAGAGGGTGCGCAGGCTGATGCCAAGCTGGCTGGCCAGTTCCGCGCCAGTGATGGCGTAACGGTGGCCGCGCAGTAGCTGGAGCAGGGTCAGCAGGCGTTCGGAACGGGACATGGGATGACTCCTCGGGATTTCTGGTTAGCCTGCCATAGCGGAGTGAGCGGGTATAGAGGATGTCATCAGACATTGTTGCCACGAAAAGATCGTCGCCACTCGCTGGGGGAGATGGCAAAGCGGGCGCGGAAGTGGTTGCGCAGAGAGGTGGCACTCTTGAAGCCGACCAGCTCGGCGATGCGATCGATGGAATGACCGCTCACTTCCAGTAACTCCTGACTGCGCCTGAGCCGCTCCGCCAGCAGCCATCCACCCACCGAGAGGCCGGTAGCCTGATGAAAACGGCGGGTAAAGGTGCGGCGGCTCATCAGGGTGTGGGCCGCCAGAGAATCCAGGGTGTGGGGTTCGGCCAGATGGGCACGCAGGTGATCGAGCAACTGGTTCATCCTGACATCGCGAGTGGAGGCGGGCACCGGCTGTTCGATAAACTGGGCTTGGCCCCCTTCCCGGTGAGGCGGGATCACCAGCCGCCGCGCCACCTTGTTGGCGATGGCCGAGCCGTGGTACTGGCGTACCAGATAGAGGCAGCAGTCCAACCCGGCGGCAGTGCCTGCCGAGGTGACCAGCCCATCGTCATCCACATAGAGGGCGTTGGTATCGAGCTGCACGCAGGGAAAGCGGCGGCAGAAATCCTGTTCGTACTCCCAGTGGGTCGATGCTTTGCGACCATTAAGTAGTCCGGCGTAGGCGAGCACATAGGTGCCAAGACAGAGCCCGACCAGCCTGGCACCTCTGGCTCTGGCGGCAATCAGGGCATCGAGCAGCGGTGCGGGTGGTCGGGCTGCCGGGTCGTGCCAGAAGGGAATGACGATGATCTCCGCCTCGGCCAGCACCTCCAGCCCATGGGGCGCCTGAATGGTGAAGCCTTGTGCCGAGTGTGCGTGGCGGTTGCCATCGCCGCAGCAGATCTTGAGCTCGAACAGTGGCTGGCCCGGCAGGATGTCGCCGAAGATGAGGCAGGGGACGGCGCAGTGAAAAGGGCTGAAGTGATCGAAGGTCACCACGGCAACGATCGGGGTGGGCATTATGTTGACTCCTCTCTGCGCGCAGACCTCTCATCATAAGCGTTCGGCAGTGAAAGCCGAAGGGCCATGCGCGCTGTTCGGCATGGCCCAGTCAGTTACAGCGAGAGAGCCTCGCCATCTTCTGGCACCCGTACCCGATCCGTCATGCCCCGTACCGCCAGATAGTCGCGCAGCTCCTGGCGTGACAGCACGGCGTGGTTGACCGCCTCCATATGGCTGGCGATCAGCGTGGCTTGCGGTGCGGCCTGATAAACGGCGGCGACATCCTCCTTGCCCATGATGATGGAACCGAGCCCGGGCACGTGTGCATCGCCGCAGTTGAGGATAATGACCTCGGGTTGATGCTGTTGCAGGGCTTGCTTGACCCGGGGATGCCAGATGGTATCACCGGCCAGATAGAGGCACTGTTCATCGGGGTGGGAGAAGACCACGCCGCACACTTCTCCCATGCGCTCGCCCAGTACCGCCATCAACTGGTCGCTGCCGTGCTGGCCACCGGTCTGCTGCAGGCGAATGCCGGCAAACTCGGGCTGGTCGCTCAGCAGGCGCACATCCTCAAAGCCACTGGCACGAATGGCATCAGCATCTTTCTGATGTTGTACCAAGAGCGGCAGATGTTTGGGGATCAGGGCTCTGGCGGCATCATCCCAGTGGTCGGGATGGTCGTGGGTGACGATAACGGCGTCCACATCGACCAGCTCATTGATCGGCAGCGGCAGCTCGACCAGCGGATTGCGCAGCTGGCTGTTGGCGGTGCCCTCAAAGCCGGGGAAGGCCCCCTTGGCCGAGAGCATGGGGTCGATCAGAAAGCGGGTGCCGGCATAGTCGAGCAGCAAGGTGGCGTTGCGAACCTGAGTAATCTTCATGGGATGGCTCCATGTTGGCTGGTGGATATGCAACCAATTATGGGAGACGGAGCGAGTTGTCATCAGTGGCCCACGGGTCGATTATCATCACTATCGGGCCAACAGGTTGATGTTCTACAGGTCGGCGCGGCCATTTAAAAATTTGAAAAAATCCCCTTGAAAGGAAAAAGTGAGCCCCTATATAGGTAACAAGGCCGGAACGCTCGACAGAGGTTTCGACCAGGCGCCCGTCCATAAGGAGGGCAAAACATCCGTTATCGCTCACAAGAGGGTAATACTATGCGCTCTATCGACTTTTCTCCGCTCTATCGTTCTGCCATCGGTTTCGATCGTCTGGCCAATCTCATCGAATCTGCGGCCAGCAATGGCAATGCCGGTTATCCCCCCTACAACATCGAGCAGCTGGGTGACAACGACTACCGCATCAGCATGGCGGTGGCGGGCTTTACCCAGGAAGAGCTGGAGCTGAGCTTCCAGGAAAATCTGTTGACGGTGAAGGGCAACAAGCAGGCCGATACCGGGCGCAACTATCTCTATCAGGGGATCGCCGAACGTGGTTTCGAGCGCCGCTTCCAGCTGGCCGACTATGTGCGGGTGAAAGGGGCCGACCTGAAAAACGGCTTGCTGCACATCGAACTGGTGCGTGAAGTGCCCGAGGCTATGAAGCCGCGCAAGATCGAGATCAACGGCTGATAGCCTGAATTCACTGAAATTTTAAAATTTCCCGGGTGCCGATGACGGGCCTGTGGAGAGTTGAACCTGTTGCTTATTAGAAGGATAGGATTATGCGTAACCTCGATTTTTCTCATCTCTATTCCAACGCCGTCGGCTTCGAGCGGATGGCCCGCGAGCTGGAAGGTCTGTTCGAGCAGAAGACCGCCGCTTACCCCCCGTACAACATTGAAAAGTGCGATCAGGATGGCTATCGCATCACGGTCGCCGTGGCTGGCTTCGAGCGCGAAGAGCTGGAGCTGGAGACCGAAAACGGCACCCTCAAGGTGAAGGGGCGCAAAGGGGCTGCTGCCGGTGAGCGTCAGTTCCTCCATCAGGGGATTGCCGAGCGCGACTTCGAGCTTGCCTTCAAGCTGAGCCAGCACGTGGAAGTGCAGGGCGCCAAACTGGAGCATGGTCTGCTGACCATAGATCTGGCTCGTGAGCTGCCGGAGGCGCTCAAGCCCCGCGCCATCCCCATCGGTAAACCCGAGCAGCTGGCGCTGCCCGGTTAAGCAAACCTGATAGCGATAAACAAGAGAGGCCTGCATTTGCAGGCCTTTCTGTTTTTGGCTGGCTGGACTGACTTAGCCGGCGTAGAGGGCGTTGATTTCATCGGCCAGAATGGCGATGCCGCGACGCACCAGCTCCTCGCTCTGGGAGTAGTTGAGGCGGATGCACTCCTGGCTGTGGCGCCACTCGGGGTCATCGATGCCGGGGAAGAAGTAGTGACCCGGCACGATCAGCAGGTTTTTCACCTTCAGTCGCTCGTACAGCTCCTGACAGTGGATCGGCAAGCCTTCAAACCAGAGCCAGAGGAAGAGGGCGCCTTCCGGCTTGTGAATGTGGAAGCGCGGGTCGGGGATCGCTTCGCGCAGCAGCTGCACCGCCAGCTCCGCCTTCTGCTGATAGAAGGGTTTCACCACCTGTTCGCTGAGAGTGATTATGTCGCCGCTCTCGATCATCGGGATGGTGATGGCGGGCCCCAGACTGCCCGGCGCCAGATTGATGATGCCGCTCAGGTTGGTGATGGCCTGGATGATCTTCTCGTTGGCGATGACGATGCCGCAGCGGGTGCCCGGCAGGCCGAGCTTGGAGAGGCTCATGCAGAGGATGGTGTTGGCTTTCCAGAACGGCTTGGCTTCGCTGAAGATGATGCCCGGGAAGGGGACGCCGTAGGCGTTGTCGATCAGCAGCGGAATCCCCTTGTCGCGGGCGATCTGATCGAGATGTTCGATCTCTTCGTCGGTGAGCACATTGCCGGTCGGGTTGGTTGGGCGGGAGACGCAGATCACCCCGATATCGTCACCTACCTGCAGACTCTCGAAATCCACGTGGTATTTGAACTGGCCATCGGGCAGCTTCTCGATGGTGGGCTTGTAGGCCACGAAGTAGTCGTCCGCCAGCGCCGAGTCGGCATAGCCGATGTATTCGGGGGCGAGCGGGAACAGCACCTTCTTCTTGCGGCCATCGGCAAATTCACCGGCCAGCAGGTTGAACAGGTAGAAGAAGGCATTCTGGCTGCCGTTGGTCAGGGCGATATTGCGGGCCGAGATATCCCAGCCCAGCTCTTTGCTGAGCAGGGCGGCCAGCGCCTTGGTGAACCTGTCTTTGCCCTGTGGGCCGTCGTAGTTGGCCATCGCTTTGACCAGCTCGCCGTTGTCGAGCAGGCTCTTGGCTTCCGCCTGAAAGCGTTCCAGCATCGCGGGGATGGGGGCCGGATTGCCGCCACCCAGCATGATGGCGTCCGGATTGGTCAGCCCCTGATTGAGGTCATCCATGAGTTGGGTAATACCGGCGTGGCGAGTGAACTTCTCGCCGAACAAGGAAAATTCCATTCGGTGACAGATCCAGAGTCAGTTACGAAGATGTAGCACCATAGCTCAGTTTAAAAGCGGGTGTCGATCAAAAAGATGGGACGTTCCACGTGGAACATGGTGCAAAAATCAAGCGTGGTTAAAAGCACCAACTGTTGGTTTAAAAATGACCGAGCGGGATGCATTTTGCGACTCAATTTGGTATCGAGATATAGTTAATTTAAACAAAATCATAATGTTATGAATTGCGTGAGGATTGGCACAACTATTGGAATAGCTATCTGGTCATCTCAACCATACCGGAGCAAACCAGATGAAAAGCCTGATCGCTACCCTGATTGTGAGTGCCCTGAGCCTGAACGTGATGGCCAACGAAAACCCGCGGCCCGAGCTGGAGAGTGTCCAGCTGGAGCAGGATGTGCAGAGCGAGTTGCAACAGGCATCCCATGCAGTGGTGCAGGATGCGCTGCACAATCTCAAGCCGCTGGCGCTGGATACCCTGGTGGTGGAGGCGAGTCAGGCTGTGGCGACTCACCCCGAGAGTTGAGGTAGCGCAGGGGGGTCTGTCCCGTATGTTGTTTGAAGAAGCTGATAAAGGCGCTGTCGCTGGAGAACTCCAGCGCAGCGGCAATCCGGCTGATGGACTCGCTTTCTGCCAGCAGCTCCATGGCGCGCAACAGCCGCCACTGCTGACGCCACGCCTGATAGCTCATGCCGGTCTCCCGCATGAAGATGCGGCCAATGGTCTTGTCACTGGCACCTACCCGTTCGGCCAGCCGGTTGAGTCGATCGGGCAGGGTATCTCCCCGTTTCAACTGCTGTAGCCAGTCGCCCAGTCTGGGATCGGTCGGCAGCGGCAACTGCCACGACTCCCGCGGCGCCTGCCCCAACTCCTCCATAAACAGAGCCACCGTCCGTTGCTGCTGCTCTTGCGGTTTGTCCCACGGCCAGAGCGCCATCCGTTCGATCAGTTCGTGCAGCAGCGGATTGACCGCCAGCACCTCCACCGTGCCGGGCAACTCGGGGTGCGGCTGGAAGTAGAGTGAGCGGTAGGCCACCACACCACGCATCAGTACCCGGTGGGCAGTGCCCGCTGGCAGCCAGGCTGCGCGGGTGGGCGGCAGCAGGCAGACCCGACCTTCCAGCTCCATGGTCATGCAGCCGGATTGGGCGAACAGCAGCTGATGGCGCTGATGTTGATGCAGGCCCGAGTCGTGCCAACCGAGGGCGGAGGCGATGCCGATCACGCTGCCCGTCAGCTGGTCGGGGTCAAAAGGGTGATCGGGAAGAATAAAGGCCATATGTCCGATTTTTGATGTTTATAGTCCTGCTTATTGTAATCAGACAATCTGAATCTCTCTAGACTGGTGACCTCTTGTGAAGGAGGTTTGTCATGAACAACAAGTTGCCACCGCTCTGGCTGGTGGTGGGGTTGATGATGTTTCCCCAAATTGTGGAGACCATCTACAGCCCGGTACTGACCCACATCGCCACCCAGTTTCGGGTGAGCGAGGGGCAGGCATCCCAGACCCTGTCGGTCTATTTTCTGGCGTTTGCGGTGGGCGTGGTCTGCTGGGGGCGGCTCTGCGATCTGATCGGGCGGCGTCCCGCCATGCTGGCGGGTCTGCTCACCTATGGTGTCGGCACCCTGCTGGCGCTGCTGGCCAACCAGTTTGAAACCCTGCTGCTGGCCCGGGTTATCTCGGCCTTTGGCGCTGCGGTGGGATCTGTGGTGACCCAGACCATGCTGCGCGATAGCTATCAGGGCAGCGATCTGGCGCGGGTCTTCTCGGTGATGGGCATTGCGCTCTCACTCAGCCCGGTGCTGGGGTTGCTCAGTGGCGGCCAGCTGGCGAGCTGGTTCGGCTATCTCGGGGTGTTCAGCGGTCTGCTGGTCCTGGCGGTAGGCTTGCTGCTGGTTGCCTGCTGGCAGCTGCCGGAAACCCGCCCGGCCACCACCCGGAAAGTCGCACTCTGGCCGCTGGCGTGCCGGATGATGAAGGATGGCGGGCTCTGGCGCAGTGCCATGCTGGTCGCCCTGTTCAACACCATGCTGTTTGGCTACTACAGTCTGGCCCCATTCCTGTTTGCTGGGTTGGGGTTGAGCACCGGCGAGTTTGGCTATTCGGGGATCTTGCTGGCGCTGGCGACTCTGCTCGGCAGCCTGCTCAACAAGCATCTGCTGGGGAGGGGGTGGCTGCCGTTCTCTCTGGTCAGACTGGCTTGCGCTCTGGCGCTGGTCGCCGGGCTGCTGGTCTGGGCGAGTCAGTCCAGCCTCTGGTTCCTGTTGCCCATGATGGGAATCGTGGTGGCCTATGGGCTGGCTATCCCCAATGTGCTGAGTCAGGCACTGTTGGCCTATCGCGAGGTGGCAGGCAGTGCTGGCGCCCTGTTCGGGCTTGGCTACTACCTGCTGCTCAGTTTGGGATTGGCGGTGGCGGCCGGATTGCAGGATCTCGGCCTGTTGCTGAGTGGCTGTGGTCTGTTGGCGCTGATTTGCTGCGGGCGTCGTTCCACGTGAAACGTCAGTTGCCGACAAAGCGGTAGCCAATACCGGATTCGGTCTCGATAAGCGTCGGTTGCTGGGGGTTATCCCCCAGCTTTTTGCGCAGGCTGGCGATGACGATGCGCAGGTAGTGGGTATCCTCCTTGTGGCTCGGCCCCCAGATGTCATTGAGCAGCTGGGTCTGCATCACCAGCTTGCCGGGGTGGCACACCAGCGCCTGCAGCAGGGCGAACTCCTTGCGGGAGAGGGGGATCTCCTCCTCCTTCATGGTCACCTTGTGGCTGCTGATATCCAGCGTCAGGCCGCATTGGGGGAAGTGGCGCCGCTCGCCACTGCTGACGCCAGCCCGCTGGCGCAAGAGTACGCGAATGCGGGCCATCATCTCGCCGATGCCAAACGGCTTGCTCATGTAGTCGTTGGCACCGGCATCCAGCAAGCGCACTTTCTCCTGCTCCGAATCACGGGCCGACAACACCAGCACAGGATTGGGGTGGTGTTCGCGAATGGCCTGCAGTACCTGAATACCATCGCCATCAGGCAGGCCGAGATCGAGGATCACCAGATCGGGGTTGAGATGGCGGTACTGCTCCAGCCCTTCATTGACCCCCACCGCCTCACTCACCTGATGCCCCTCGGCAATCAGGCTGATCCGCAGAAAGCGACGGATCGCCGCTTCATCATCTATGACCAGAATGTGTGCCATCGAACCTCCAGAGGCGAATGGTGGGAGGGGCTGATTGACCCGATCTGGCGGTCAGCCATCAGACCTCCGGTGAATTGAGGGCGAGCGGCAGGGAGATGCGCATGCAGGTGCCGTTGCCATTGGGGCCGGAGAAGGCCCAAATCTTGCCGCCGTGGGCCTCTATCATAGCGCGGGAAATGGCGAGGCCAAGCCCGGTGCCACGGCTGCCGCAATCGCCAACTGGCTGGGTGTAGAAGAGGTTGAAGATCTTCTCCCGATCCGACTCGGCGATACCGACCCCGATATCGATTATATCGATGATAAGGTCGGGTTCGGCCACCATCACCTTGAACTCGATGGGGGTGCCAGCTGGCGAGTAGCGGGAGGCGTTGTCGAGGATGTTGACCAGCACCTGCTCGATCAGGGCGCCGTGCACATAGAGCTGGGGCACATGCTGATCGAAATGGACCCGCAGCTTGTGCTGGCGCCAGGAGGAGTCGAGCCGCTTGCGGGCGCTCTCCACCAGATCTGCCAGATCGACCCAGTCCCGTTTCAGCTGGAAGTCGGGGGAGCCGATGCGGGTCATATCCAGCAGATTCTGCACATAGCTGTGCAGGCGGCGCGCCTCCTCCTGCACCGAGTGGAGCAGTTCGTCACGGTCTTCGGCGGGGATCCGGTCACCATATTCCAGCAGGGTGCTGCCAGCCCCCATGATGGTGGCCAGCGGCGTCTTCAAATCGTGGGAGACCGAGGAGAGCAGGGCGGCCCGCATCCGGTCGGTCTCCGCCTGCAACTGGCTGTCGGCCAGCCGCTCGTTGAGGTCTATCCGCGCCAGCGCGGCGCGAATGTCGGTGAGCAGCGCCTGCAGCTGATGCTCGGCAGAGGAGGAGAGCGGATTGGCCAGCGTTATGCCGATCACCAGGTCATCACTGAGGTGGTGATACTGGGCCTCGGCGGCATTGAGAGTGGCGGTGTGGGCACCGGCGCTCTGCTTCTGGGCCAGACACCAGTCGATGGCCGCCTTGTCGGTCTGGCCGGGTCTGTGCTTCTCGTTGCCGAGGCGATCGTTGAACTCCTTGTCGATCACCACGGTCGGCTGGCCCAGTGCCAGCGAGATCGCTTGTGCCCCTTGTCTGAGCACCTCCTCCGGGCTGCTGGCAGTGGCCAACCCCTGACTGAGGGAGAGCAGGGCATTGCCCAACTGCTGGGTTTCGCGCAGACCGATCAGCTGTTGCCGCTGGCGGGAGGCGAGCCGTCCCGCCGTCATGCCGACGATAAGCAGCACAAACAGGGTGAGCAGGTCGCTGTGGTTGGCGACGCTCAGGGAGAAGTAGGGGGCGGTGAACAGCAGATTGTGGGCGATAAAGCCCAGCACTGCCGCCAGTGTGGCGGGCACCAGACTGGTGGTGAGGGCAGTCGCCAGCACCCCCAGTACAAAGATGAGCGGCAACGCCGCGGGCGGCAGCCAGTAGGAGAGCCCCCAGGCGGCGGCCGAGGTGATCCCCATGATGGTCACCGCCAGCAGGCTGTGGTGAATATCCTTCGGGGTCGGGACGCGCATCCCCACTTCGGGCTTCTGCTTCTCGGTATCGACCAGCGTGATTTCGAGCCCCTGAGCCTGCTTGAGCAGGTGTTGCACCAGCGAACGACGCCACGGTGCCTTGTGGGGTTTGCCGAGCAGCAGCTGGGAGACCTGCTGCTGTTCGGCGGTCTCCAGCAGGGTGTTGGCGACCGCCGGACTAGAGAGGGTCAGCACCTTGGCACCGAGGTGGGAGGCGAGCGCCAGCGCCTGCTCCACATCGGCCGAGCGGCGGCCATTGCTGTCGACATGCACTACCAGCCAGGGAAGTTGGCGGCGCTGGGCAAAGCGGTGGCCGTAGCGCACCAGCGCCGAGCCGTGCAGGTCGCCGAGGCAAACCATCAACTTGCCCCGCAGCGGCAAGGTGCTCTTGCCTGCTGCCTGCCATTGCAGTTGCAGATCGCCCTCCACATGGCTGGCGGCGGTCTGCATCGCCAGCTCCCGCAATGCGGTGAGGTTGTTGAGGGAGAAGAAGGATTGCAACGCAGCCTTGGCCTGATGGGGCACATAGACCTTGCCCTCCTTGAGGCGGCCGAGCAGCTCCTTGGGGGGCAGGTCGATCAGCACCAGACTGTCGGCTTCCAGCAGCACCTGGTCGGGCAGGGTCTCTTTCACCCTGACCCCGGTCAGCTGCCACACCAGATCGTTGAGGCTCTCCAGATGCTGCACGTTGAGGGTGGTGTAGACGTCGATCCCGGCGTTGAGCAGCTCCTCCACATCCTGCCAGCGCTTCTCGTGGCGGCTGCCGGGGGCGTTGCTGTGGGCCAGCTCGTCCACCACGGCAATGGCCGGTTTGCGGGCGAGCAGGCCGTCGAGATCCATCTCCTCCAGTCGCTGCTGGCGGTGCATGTGGATCTTGCGCGGCATGATGGCGAGCTTGTCGAGCAGAGCCAGGGTCTCCTGACGGCCGTGGGTCTCCACCACGCCGATCAGGATGTCGACCCCCTCCTTGGCCTGTTCCCGCACCGCCTGCAACATGGCGTAGGTCTTTCCCACGCCGGGAGCTGCGCCGAGAAACACCTTCAGCTTGCCCTTGTGCTCTTGCTCCAGACTTGCCAGCAGGGCGTCGGCCCTTACCTCATCACGCATCCTCATGCTCCTGCATCAGACTCGTCAGCAGGGCGTCAGCGCTTGCTACATCAGCCATTGTTATCCCTATCGAGCCAACTGCCCGTTGCGAAAATCGAGGTCATCACCAAACCGGAATGGGCGCCATCAGGCGCCCTTTTTATGATCCAGTTGCAGATTCAGCTGGAGAATGTTGACCACCTGCGGGCCAAGGATACCAGCTTGTGTGGCCGACTTGACCTGCTCCGTCAGTTGGGCGGGATCCAGTCCACGTTCTTTGGCGACGCGGTCGACCTGAGCCAGCACCGCATCCAGCGGCAGGTGGGGATCGAGGCCGGAGGCGGAGCGGGTCAGCATGGCGGGGGAGCGGGTTCCAGGCTGTGCCTTGGCCACCTGTTCGGCAAACGCTGCCCGCAGCGGTGAGCTCATCCCCAGATTGCTGGCGCTGCCGCCAATGGTGTTGAAATCGCTGGCTGAGGGACGGGGATGGAAGTAGTCAGCCCGCTCGAATTTCTGCCCCAGCAGGGCGCTACCGATGAGTTGCTGCTTGCTGTCGGTCAGCTGGCTGCCGTTGGCCTGCCAGGGGAACAGCAGTTGGGCCAGCCCGGTGACCGCCAGCGGATAACCCACGCCCAGCAGCAGGGTCAGGGTCAACAGGGTTCTGATTGCTATCATGATTCTCTTGCTCCAAAAGGATGGCTGGGGATGCGGGTCTGACCCGCATCCCGGTTATGTCGTTACACCAGACCCAGGCCGGTAATGACCAGATCGATCAGCTTGATGCCGATAAACGGCACCAGCAGGCCACCGACACCGTATATCAGCAGGTTGCGGCGCAGCAGGCTGGCAGCCGAGCCTTTCAGGTCGACACCACGCAGGGCCAGCGGTACCAGCGCCACAATGATCAGGGCGTTGAAGATGATGGCCGACAGGATGGCGCTCTGCGGGCTGCCCAGCTGCATCAGGTTCAGCGCCCCCAGTTGCGGGTAGGCGGCGATGAACAGGGCTGGCAGGATGGCAAAGTACTTGGCCACGTCGTTGGCGATGGAGAAGGTGGTCAGGGCGCCACGGGTCACCAGCAGCTGTTTGCCGACCAGCACCACATCCAGCAGTTTGGTGGGGTTGGAGTCGAGATCCACCAGATTGCCCGCCTCCTTGGCGGCCTGGGTACCCTCGTTCATGGCCAGACCCACATCAGCCTGTGCCAGTGCCGGTGCATCGTTGGCACCGTCGCCGCACATGGCAACCAGACGACCATCAGCCTGCTCCTGCCGGATATAGGCGAGCTTCTTCTCCGGCGTCGCTTCGGCGATGAAGTCATCCACCCCGGCTTCGGCGGCGATGGCGGCGGCGGTTTTCGGGTTGTCGCCGGTGATCATCACGGTACGGATCCCCATATGGCGCAGGATCTGGAAGCGAGCCTTGATACCGGGCTTGATGATGTCCTTGAGGTAGACCACCCCCAGCAGTTTCTCCTGAGTGCAGACCAGCAGCGGGGTGCCACCCTGACGGGCGATGCTGTCGACTGACTTGAGCACCAGCTCCGGCACCGCCTTGCGGTCGAGGCTGAGGTAGTTCAACACGGCATCCACCGCACCCTTGCGATATTGATGACCGTTGCGATCCAGTCCGCTCAGGCGAGTCTCGGCGCTGAAAGGGATCACCTTGTCGCTCTCCTGCTGGCTCGGCTTGGCCATGCTCTTGCTGGCCAGAGTCAGGATGGATTTGCCCTCCGGGGTGTTGTCACCCAGCGAGGCCAGCATGGCGGCTTGTGCCAGCAGGGCGGGGTCGACACCCGGTGCCGGGATCAACTCGTCGGCCATCCGGTTGCCGAAGGTGATGGTGCCGGTCTTGTCCAGCAGCAGGGTGCGCACGTCACCAGCTGCTTCCACGGCACGGCCAGACTTGGCGATGACGTTCAGCTTCACCAGTCGATCCATACCGGCAATGCCGATGGCGGAGAGCAGGCCGCCGATGGTGGTCGGGATCAGGGTGATAAAGAGAGCGATCAGGTAGAGACGCGGGACCTGGGTGCCGTTGTAGTCGAGGAACCAGGGCAGGGTGGCGACCACCAACAGGAAGATCAGGGTCAGGCCCACCAGCAGGGCGTCGAGCGCCATCTCGTTGGGGGTCTTCTGGCGCTTGGCCCCTTCCACCAGTGCGATCATCCGATCCAGCGTGCTCTCGCCCGGATTGTTGCTGACGCGCACCCAGATCTCGTCGGAGACGACCGTCGTGTTGCCGGTCACGCCGCTGCGGTCGGTACCCGACTCGCGGATGACGGGGGCGGATTCGCCGGTGATGGCGGCCTCGTTGACCGAGGCGATGCCGGCGATTACTTCACCGTCGGCCGGGATCATCTCGCCGCTGCGGACCAGCACCAGATCCCCCTTCATCAGGCTGGTGGCGGGTACCCACTCGCCCTGACCATCTTTGGCATTCGCCACCCGACGGGCCTTGAGCTGGCTCATGCCCGCTTTCAGGCTGTCGGCGCGGGCCTTGCCGCGCCCCTCGGCCAGGGTTTCCGCGAAGTTGGCAAACCAGAGGGTCAGCCAGAGCCAGGCGGTCAGCTGCCAGGCCAGTGAGGGAGCAACGCCGGAGAAAGGCTGCCCCAGCAGGGACTCCACCGTCGCCATGACTGCGGCCAGCCAGAGGGTGAACAGGATGGGGCTGCCAAACAGCGCCTTGGGATTGAAGCGATAGATGGCTTCAACCATGGCCTGCAGGATCTGCGATTGCTGTTTTTTGCCCTTCACCAGCATGGTGTCGGGACTCATTGAAGTGGACTTGCTCATTGGAAAGCTCCCAGCATCAGATAGTTGGCCATTGGCATCCGGATGGTGATCGACAGGGTCAGGTTCATCAGAATGCCCCTCCGATCAGGCTCAGGTGTTCGGCCACCGGGCCCAGTGCCAGCACCGGCAGGAAGGAGAGGCCACCTATCAGCAGGACGGTGATGATCAGCAGGGTAACGAACAGCGGGCCGCTGATGGGGAAGTCTCCTTCGCTCGTCTCCTGACGGGGTGCACGGGCCAGCTGACCGGCGATGGCCAGTACCGGAATGATGTAGCCGAAGCGACCGAGCAGCATGGCCAGACCGATGGCGATGCACTGCCAGTTGTCACCGGCGGCAAAACCGGCGAAGGCGGAGCCGTTGTTGCCGGCAGCCGAGGCGTAGGCATAGATGAGGCGTGACAGACCGTGCGGGCCATCATGGCCGATGATGGTGCTGGCATCCGGCATCAGCAGGGTGACGCCGCCGATCACCAAAACCCCCACCGGCATGACCAGCATGCTGGCGACGACCCACTTCATTTCGGTTATGCCGAGGCGTTTGCCCAGATAGGTCGGGGTACGTCCCACCATCAGGCCGCACAGGAACACGGTCAGCAGTACGAACAGCATCATGCCGTAGATACCGGAGCCGACCCCGCCGAAGATGACCTCACCCAGCAGCATGTTGATCATGCCCACCATGCCGCCGAGCGGAGTAAAGCTGTCGTGCATGGCGTTGACGGCACCGTTGGAGGCAGCAGTAGTCGCCACTTCCCAGATGCTGGAGAGCACAGGGCCGAAGCGGCTCTCCTTGCCTTCCCAGTTGCCAGCCATGTTGCTGGCGTCAGTGGTGAGCTGGGCGAGGGTGGGATCCGGTTTCAGCTCCTGAGAGAGTGAGACGAAGAGCCCCAGCACCAGCATGAGGGTCATGGCGCCGAGAATGGCGCGGCTGTGGGCCATGTCTTTCACATAGCGGCCCAGAGTAAAGACCATTGCGGCGGCGATGGTGAGCAGGGCGACCATCTCCAGCCAGTTGGAGAGGGCTGTCGGGTTCTCGAACGGATGTGCCGAGTTGATGCCGAAGAAGCCGCCGCCGTTGGAGCCAAGCTGCTTGATGGCGATCTGAGAGGCCGCCGGGCCGAGCGGCAGCAGCTGCTCCTGACCCTCCACACCGTGGAACGGCAGATAGGCGGAGAGGCTTTGCGGCACCCCTTGCCATACCAGCACCAGCGCCATGATCAGCGCGATGGGCAGCAGCACATAGAGGCAGAAACGAACCAGATCCTGCCAGAAATTGCCAAGGTTGATGGTCTGCTGGCGGGCGATGCCGCGGAACAGGGCAATGGCGACGGCGGCGCCCGTCCCTGCGGAGACGAAGTTCTGGGTGGTCAGGCCTACCATCTGGCTGAAGTAGGAGAGGCTGGCCTCACCGGAATAGGCTTGCCAGTTGGTGTTGGTCATAAAGCTGACCGCGGTGTTGAATGCCAGTTGCCAGCTCAGACCCGGCAGTTGTTGCGGGTTGAGGGGCAGCAACCCCTGCGCCATCAGGATCAGGAACAGCAGACCGAAACCGGCGCCGTTGAAGGCCAGCAGGCTGAGGGCGTAGGACTTCCAGTCCTGCTCCCGCCCATCGGTGCCACAGCAAGCAAGCGTGGCGCGCTCGACCGGTGCCAGCCAGCGGATTTTGCCTTCAAATACCCGGTAGATGTAGTTGCCCAGCAGCGGTGCCGGCAGCAGAACCAGCAGCACGAAGGCCACCGGATAGATTATTTCTTGCCACATGTTCTAGTTCCTCACTCGTGGTCACGGTGCGTCAGGGCACGCATTGGTTTGCTCACGAGGCTCGGCAGTTTGCTGGCCACCGGATAGATAATTTCTTGCTGCATATAGGTAGTCCCTCACTCGTGACTGCGCGTGAGTGCGCGCATCAGATAGGCCATCAAGGCGAGGACGAGCAGCAGATATAGCCAATTCATATCGACTCCATTGAGATAATTAGCTGCGAGAGCCGATGTAAGACCATATCGACTCTGTTGGTGTCATTGACGCTGAAAAGGGTATGTAAAACAGGCGTAAAGGCGCCATAAAGCGCCATGTGGCAGGCGTAAAATCGGCGTAAAGAACGACGGATTTGCGAGAGAAATGGCGAGGAGGGATCAAAAAAACCCGGCCTGAGCCGGGTTTGGATGAAGGGATTACATGGCTGTAGAAGCCGGCCGCTCGTGACAGGCCAACTTCATCTGCTCTTAACGCATAGTGACAAACTCTTCCGCACTGGTGGGGTGGATTGCGACGCAGTTGTCGAAGTCCGCCTTGGTGGCACCCATCTTCATGGCGACGCCGAAACCTTGCAGGATCTCGTCCATCGCAAAGCCGATGCCATGCAGACCGACCACCTTCTCTTCCGGGCCGACACAGACCAGCTTCATCCGGGTGGGCTGGCGATGCTGGGTCAGTGCCGAGTACATGGCGGTGAACTGGCTGCGGTAGACCTTCACCAGGTCCTCGCCGTATTCGGCGATGGCTTCCGGTTCGGTCAGGCCGATGGTGCCGATGGGCGGGTGGCTGAACACCACGGTCGGCACCAGATCGTAGTTGAGGTGCTCGTTCGGCTTGTTGTTGAACAGCCGTTCGGAGAGGCGACGGCCCGCGGCGACGGCCACTGGGGTGAGCTGGATGCGACCCGTGTTGTCGCCCACTGCATAGATGTTGGCGACGGCGGTGTTCTGGAACTTGTCGGTCGGGATAAAGCCCCTCTCGTCCAGCGTGATGCCAGCGGCAGCCAGATTGAGGTTCTCGGTAGCCGGTACCCGGCCGATGGCCCAGATCAGGCAGTCGACGGTGAGATGGCGGCCATCTTCCAGTTGCAGGGTCAGGCTGTTGTCAGCGTTCTTGAGCACGGCTTTGGGAATGGCGTGGGTGTGCAGCTTGGGCCCTTCCTGCGCCATGATTTCGACCAGTGTCTCGTGGATCATAGGGTCGAAGTTGCGCAGCGGTGCGTGCTTGCGCACCACCAGATGGGTCTCTGAGCCGAGTGCCTGCATCACCCCTGCGATCTCGACTGCGATGTAGCCCGCACCCACTACGGCAACCCGCTTGGGTTGGCTTTGCAGGTCAAAGAAACCGTCGGAGTCGATACCCAGCTCGGCACCCGGGATCGCCGGAATTTCCGGGCGGCCACCGGTGGCGATCAGGATGTGATCAGCCGTGTAGTGCTCGCCATTAACCTCGATGGTGTTGCTGCTGACGAAGCGGGCGAAGCCCTTGATGACGGTGATCTGGTTCTTGCCCAGCACGTTCTGATAGGACTGGTGAATGCGGCCGATGTAGGCCTGGCGGGACTCGACCAGCTTGGCCCAGTTGAAGTGGTTGAGGGTGGTGTCAAAGCCGTAGTCGGCGCCATATTTCAGGGCATCGGCGATCTGGCCTGCATACCACATGGCCTTCTTCGGTACGCAGCCTACGTTGACGCAGGTTCCACCCAACTCTTTGGCTTCAATCAGGGCAACTTTCTTACCGTACATGGCAGCCCGGTTGGCAGAAGCAATACCGCCGCTGCCGCCGCCGATGGCGATATAGTCAAAATGCTGTGCCATTGCGAGGTTCTCCGCTCATTAAGAATGCAATCACAGCATGATGGGGATAAAGCGGCTGGCTCACAAGAGCCAGCGCTCAGTTATGTTGTATCGGCAGGCGAATATGGAACTGGGCGCCCTGGCCCGGTTCGCTGGCACTGCTGATACGGCCTTTCAGCAGTTGCACCACCAGGTTGTAGATGATGTGGGTGCCAAGACCGCTGCCGCCCTGACCCCGCTTGGAGGTGACGAAGGGATCGAAGATGCGCGGCAAGATTTCCGGCGGGATGCCGCGGCCGTTGTCCGAATAGTCGATAAACAGCTCCTCTCCCTGCTGTTCCACCTTGATGGTGATCTTCTTCGGTTTGTCCCAGTTGTCGAACCCGTGGTTGATGGAGTTGAGGATCAGGTTCGAGTAGATCTGGGTAAAGCTGCCCGGGAAGGAGAAGATCGACAGCTTGGGATCGCACTGAATATCCACTTCGCACTGGCTCTTCTTCAATTTGTGGCCAAGCGAGACCACTACCTGATGGAGGTTGTCGGCGAGACTGAAGTTGTAGCGCGCTTCCGATGACTGATCGACCGCTACCTGTTTGAAGCTGGCGATCAGCTCGGAGGCGCGCCGCAGGTTGCTCTGCAGCAGCTGCATCGACTCGTCGAGGTTGACGGTGAACTCGTTGAGATAGGAGCGCGACAGTTGTTTGGAGTCGATATGGGACTTGAAGTCGGCGACCCGCTCTTGCAGGTAGGAGGAGGCGGTCACGCTGATGCCGATCGGAGTGTTGATCTCGTGTGCCACCCCGGCCACCAGCGAGCCGAGGGAGGCCATCTTCTCGGACTCCACCAGAGTCTGCTGGGCCTGCTTCAGGTCGTCGTACGCCTTGCCCAGCTGGTTGTTGGCTTCGCTCAGGCTGCGGGTACGCTCCACCACCTTGCCTTCCAGCTGTTCGTTGAGCTGGATTATCTCCCGCTCGACCTTTTTCAGCTGGGTGATGTCGTAGCCGAAGCCGATCTGGTACTTGAGGTTGGGACCATCGTAGAAGGGGACGAAGGTCCATTGCAGTACCAGCTCATGGGCCTGCTGGTCATGCATGATGACCTCTTTGTCGGCCAATGAACCTTCCGCTGCCAGAATATCGTTCAGCTCTTCCCGTTGCGCCGGGCTGACAAAGAGATCCAGCCAGTTGTGTTGCAACAGCTCCTGCTGGTGGTAGCCGGTCAGCAAGATGGCTGCCGGGTTGATGCTGGCGATGGTCAAATCCGGTTCCATGCAGCAGATGACCATGTTGGCGGAGTTGATCAGGGTGGCGGAGAAGTCCCGTTCCTTTTGCAGTTGTTCGACCGCCTGATGGCGGGCAACCAGCTCGTCACGCAGTCGGGTGCGCATCTGGTTGAGGGTGGAGACCAGGGTATCCAGCTCATCGGGTTTCTTGCGTGGCTGCGGGCGGCCTTCCAGCTCCAGCTCCATGTCGAGCCGATCGAGGTTGAACTTCTGGGCGTAGTTGGCGATGCGGTTGATGTGCCTGACCACCAGATAGTAAATGATGATCAGGATGCAAAATGAGACCACCAGGGTCTTGATGGTCTGGCTGACCATGATCAGCACCGATTTTTCGATGAGGCGCTGGTAGATCTGCTCGAGAGAGGCGGCAACGAACAGCTTGCCGACAATCTCCCCCTGATAGGTGAGGTTGAATTCTCGGGAGATATCATAGCTTTCCCGCTCGACCCCCTGGGTCAGCAGCGGGACTTCGGAGTTGCCGAGCATCTCCTTGACCATCACGAACTGCATGTTGGGCAGGTTCATGATCCCTTCAATTTGCACTTTGACCTGCTCTTCATCCAGGTTCCACAAGCTGGCGGCGATGGGTTGCAGGAACGAGGCCTCGATCTGGCCGATGCTGTCTTCGATAACGGCGACATCCTTGCGGTAATCCCACGCGAGTTGCAGCGCCGTAATGATCATCGCCAATACGGTACTGCAGACCAGAATGTAGGAGAGCAGGCGATATGAGAGTCCGTTGCGGCCTACGGCCCTGGCGGTCTTGGAGAAGAGTCCTGACATGGCGTCCTTGCGGTCTGGATGTGGTGTTTTTTAGTTTAACTGCTTCATGCACTTATGTCGTCTTTCCTGCAAAGCATAAAAAAGGCCCCGATACGGGGCCTTTGCATGTCATTGATGATTAATGTCCGCCGTTTGCTTTGGGCGGAATGGTTTCATCGAATACCGGCAAGGGTTTGTGCTCGGAAGCCAGATAGGTATAGATCACTGGTAGCACGAACAGGGTGAACAGGGTACCGATGGCAAGACCGGCCACGATGACGATACCAATGCTGAAACGCTGTGCCGCACCGGCACCAGCGGCGTAGAGCAGCGGGATCAGACCGGCAATCATGGCGGCGGTGGTCATCAGGATCGGACGCAGACGCACCTTGGCGGCCTGCATAACGGCTTCCATCCGGTTCATGCCACGCAGTAGCTGCTCTTCCTTCGCTACTTCACAGATCAGGATACCGTGCTTGGTAATCAGACCCACCAGGGTGATGAGGCCCACCTGGGAGTAGATGTTCATGGTCGCCAGTCCCCAAGCCAAGGCAATCAAGGCCCCGCTGATGGCGAGCGGTACAGAGACCATGATGACCAGCGGGTCACGCACCGACTCGAACTGGATTGCCAGCACCAGGAAGATGATGGCCAGTGCCAGCGCGAAGGTGGCATAGAGCGCATTGC
The DNA here is from genome assembly GCF_051920345.1 of Aeromonas sp. 102P. NCBI lineage: Bacteria > Pseudomonadati > Pseudomonadota > Gammaproteobacteria > Aeromonadales > Aeromonadaceae > Aeromonas > Aeromonas sp. 102P. The sequence continues at coordinate 647,115 of NZ_JBQBCZ010000001.1, forward strand.
CTTCGGTGACGAACTGACGGGCTTCACCCATGAAGTCGTAACGATAGCCTTGCGGCAGCTTCTCGTCGGCGGTGGTCTGGAACCAGTTGATCGCATCACCCATGGCCACTCCCGGAGCCGGAACAGCGCCTATGGTGGCAGAGTTCAGCTGGTTGAAGTGGGGCAGGGCGCGAGGCTCACCGACCACTTCAATGCTGATCAGGCTGCCGAGCGGGATCGACTTGCCGTCTGCGGCCCGCACGTAATAGCCCTTGATTGATTCCGGATTGAGACGGTATTTGCGCTCGACCTGCGGGATCACCTCGTAGGAGCGGCCATCCAGGTCGATACGGTTGACGTAACCGTCCGCCATCATGGTGCCCATGGTGATACCGATATCCTGCATGGTGATGCCATAGGCACCCGCCTTGTCCTTGTCGATGCGGATCTTCATGGTGGCGGAGTCGTAGTTCAGATCGAGATCCGAATAGACGAACTGACCGTTACTCTGCGCCGCTGCCAGAATTTCACCGGCCACCAGGAACAGGCTTTCGAAGCTGTTCGGGGTGGTGATGACGAACTGGATCGGCAGACCACTCGATGCACCCGGCAGTTCCGGGAACTGGAAGGTGGTGATGGCCATACCCGGGATGTCTTTCACCAGATTGGCGACCCGGTCCAGCACCTCTTTCTGACTCGCTTCACGCTGGCTCCAGGGCACCATGGAGGCGATACCGAACGCCTGGTTGGCATTGAACACCCCGGAGAAGACCTGGGAGAAGGCGATCTCGGGCTGGTCGTCCAGGATCTTGTTCACATCCGCCATGGTGTTTTCGATGTAGTCCAGGTTGGCGTTGGACGGTGCGGTACCCAGCACGGCCATTACCCCCTTGTCCTCTGACGGTGCCAGTTCGCTCGGGATGAACTTGAACAGCAGCGGCAGGCTGGCGAAGACGATGACGGCGAACACCACGATGACGGGGCGCTTTTTCATCACTGCGTGCAGCATGCTGTCGTAGCGATCGGTCATCCGCTCCAGCAGGTGATGGACAGTGCTCTCGAATTTGCCCGGCTTCTCGTTGGCCTTGAGCATCTTGGAACACATCATCGGTGACAGAGTTAGGGCGATGATGCCCGAGACGAACACTGCACCGGCCAGCGTCAGGGCAAACTCCTTGAACAGGGAGCCTGTGATACCCCCCATCAGGGCGATAGGCGCGTATACCGCCGCCAGGGTGACCGTCATGGCGATAACCGGTACCGCGATCTCGCGGGTACCGATAATGGCTGCCCGGAACGGTTCTTCCCCCTCCTTGATATGACGGTCGACGTTCTCCAGCACCACGATGGCGTCATCCACCACCAGACCGATCGCCAGCACCATCGCCAGCAGGGTCATCAGGTTTATCGAGAAGCCGAACATATCCATCATCATCACTACGCCGATAAGACTGAGCGGAATGGTGATGATCGGGATGATGACCGCGCGGAACGAACCGAGGAACAGGGTGATGACCACCAGAACGATGGCGGCTGCCTCAAGTATGGTCTTGATAACCTCGTGGATGGACTCGTTGATCGCCACGGTGGAGTCATACATCACGTTGAGACGCATGGTGCTCGGCATATTGCGCTCAAGGCTCGGCAGCAACGCCAGCACATCGTGTGCGATGTTGATGGGGTTGGCTGTCGGCGCGGCGTTGACCGCCATGACCACTGCTTCGCGGCCGTTGGCGCTGGCGCGATAGATGTCGTGGCTCTTCTCGAGGGTCACCTTGGCAATGTCGGAAAGGCGGATCACCTTGCCGTCACGGGTAGCAACGACCAGACGCTTCAGCTCGTCGACATCCTTGACCTGGGTCTCGGCGTTGCCGTTGAACAGGGTGAAGTAACCGGTCGCCTGACCTGTCGCGGACTGATAGTTGTTGCTGTTGAGCACCGTCATCACATCGCTGGCCGTCAGGTTGAAGGCCGCCATCTTGGCCGGATCCAGCCATACCCGCAGGGCAAACTCGACACCGCCGTAGAGGTCAACCTTGGAGACACCGCCCACGGTAAAGAGCTGCGGCTTGATAACCCGCTCCAGATAGTCGGTGATCTGGCTGGAGTTGAGCTCCGGGCTGGTAAAGCCGAGGTAGAGCACCGCCGTGGTTGAACCGGTGGAGGAGGTAACCGACGGGTCTTCCGCCTCTTTCGGCAACTGGGAGCGCACCGAGTTCACCTTCGCCAGGATGTCGGACAACGCGGCGTTGGGGTCGGTGTTGAGCTTCATGTACGCAGTGATGGTTGAGCTGCCCAGCTGGCTGGAGGAGGTCATGAAGTCGATGTTGTCGGCTTGCGCGACCGCCTGTTCCAGCGGCTGGGTGATGAACCCCTGGATCAGATCAGAACTGGCGCCATAGTAGCCAGTGCTGACGGTGATCACCGTGTTGGTCACCTCGGGGTATTCCCGTACCTGCATCTTGAAGATGGCCTGAAAGCCCAGCAAGGCGATCAGGAAGCTGAGCGAGATCGCCAGCACAGGCCGTTTTATAAATATGTCAGTAAATCGCATCGCAGATCTCCGCGCTTACAGCATCGGGGTTTGTGCCGGAACGGCCAGGGCGTCGTTCTCGACCACATGCACCTTGGTGTCGTTGCTCAGGCGAACCTGACCCGACAGTACGATCTGGTCACCGGCCTGGATGCCGGAGAGCACATGCACATCGTTGCCACGGCGCTCACCGGCCTTGACCACAACCTGCTTGGCTCGCAGCACTTTCACCTTGTTACCCTCTTTGTCGGTCTCTTCGCCCTCTTTGAGCACGTAGACGTTCTGACCGTAAAGGGTGAAGGAGATAGCGCTCTGCGGGATCACGATCTGATCTTTCACCGTCGGCAGAATGATGCTGGCGCGGGCGAACATACCGGAACGGAGCTGACCGTCGTTGTTCGGAATGTCTGCCTGTACCTGGATCAGGCCGCTCTGGAAGTTGACCGCAGGTTCGATGGCGGTGATGTGACCATCAAACTGGGTTTGCGGATAGGCATCCACATTGATCTTGATGGTCTGGCCCAGCTTGATTTTGGAGATATCGGTCTGGGGCACGGTGAAGCGCAGGCGCATCACGCTGGTATCTTCCAGGCGCACGATATCTGTGCCCGGCTGCAGATACTGACCGAGGAACACATTGCGCAGGCCGACCACGCCGCTAAAGGGCGCACGGACTTCACGACGGGCAATGGTCGCCTTCAGACTCTCGATATCTGCTTCCAGCGAGCGATAGGCCGCTTCGGCTTCATCCAGCTGCTCTTTGGAGATGGAGCTGGTCTTGTAGAGGTTCTGGAAACGATCGAACTTGGCTTTTGCCGCCGGCAGCTTGGCCTGGGAGGCGCGCAGATTGGCCCGCTCCACGGTGGAGTCCAGGCTCAGCAGCAGCTGGTCAGCCTTGACCGGTTTGCCTGATTCGAAGGTGATGGCGTCAATGGTACCTGCCAGTTCGGTGGAGAGGGTCACCCCCTGATTCGGCTCGATGAAGCCGATCGCTTCGATGGTCGGTACCCAATCCTGCGCCTTGGTCACCATGGCGGTGACGGGGAACTCGGGTTCCGGCCGGTTGGCCATGTATTGGGCAATCATCTTCTGTTTGAACAAATTGAAGCCGATGACGCTGCCAAACAAGGCGATCGCTATCAGCAACATAATGGCCATCCACTTTTTCATGAACAGGCTCCTGAGGTGGAAAGATTGGGGGATAAAATGGCATTCCAGCTGGCCCGGATCGCGGTTTCCAACTGCGATTCGGTCAGCGTGATGTTGTGCACCCTGCACTGCAGGGCCAGATGCATGACACTGTCCAGACTCAACACCTGGAGTGCCCGTATCGGTAAATCAATAAACAATCCTTGTTCAACGCCCTGTTCAAAAAATCGGTCCAGAGGCTCCCAGGCAGCCAGAATGACAGGATTGGTCTCCAATTCTGCCCCTAGCGGAGAGCTCTCGTACTGCAATTTGCACCGGATAGCGTTGGGTTCGTTAACAAAAATGGCATGAATATTGAGCCATAATTGGCGAAATTGTTGAAATGAAACTTTATCGATTGCTACATCGGCCATGACCATGGGCACACACTGCAAGATAGTGTGCTGGTGCAGTTGCCGGATCAGATCATCCTTGTCGCCGAAGTAGCGATAGATGGTGCCGGTGGCAACATTGGCCTTCTTGGCGACTTCTGCAATCGACAGACCATGAAAACCCCGTTCACCCAGCACCTCATGGGCCGCGTTGAAGATGCTCTCTTTTTTATCCAGAATCATCAGTGTGACTTTCGATTGAATGAACGTTCATTCATTCTAGATGGGCATCAAATCAAGTCAAGGCAGCAAGGCGATTTGCGACTGCGATCTGCCCCTTTTCGGCTGTCAGCAGGGGAATAGTGGAAGAAAAGTGCGCAATGTGCTTGAAAAAACAACGAACAGTGTTTCGGTGACAGAAAAGTGTAGACAAACCAGCAACCATCATTAATAATGCGCCCCGTTCGACAGCGTAGCGCCCGTAGCTCAGCTGGATAGAGCGCTGCCCTCCGGAGGCAGAGGTCACAGGTTCGAATCCTGTCGGGCGCACCATCAAAAAGTGCGTCGGTTAAACGGGCGTTGTTGTGGAACGAAAACAGCTGTGGTGGCTGTAGCTCAGTTGGTAGAGTCCCGGATTGTGATTCCGGTTGTCGTGGGTTCGAGCCCCATCAGCCACCCCATTTTACAGCTTGTCAGGTACGCGAAGGTGGCGGAATTGGTAGACGCGCTAGCTTCAGGTGTTAGTGCCCCCCGGGTGTGAGGGTTCGAGTCCCTCTCTTCGCACCATACTTGCTGTATGACGAGGATGACCATCAGGTCGTCTTTGTTTTTTGAAGTAAACTATTTTGAAAGAAATAGCCTCGGTGATTAGCGCAGTCCGGTAGCGCATCTGGTTTGGGACCAGAGGGTCAAAGGTTCGAATCCTTTATCACCGACCACATTTAGAAAAACCTCGCTTCGGCGGGGTTTTTTGCTTTCTGGCCTCCGCTGGGCCAGTACTCTCTCCCTGTTACGTCTGTTTACACTCTATTTGGGCAGCGCGCCCCGCCTTTCGGTTATGCTTCAGCCTCGAGTCACTGACAACCGGATGTCATCGGCCCATTTCAGGCATTTTTCCATGAATGACAAAATTTCCTTTGCTTGCTCTCCCGCCCTGCTGGCTGCCTTGCTGCTAGGGGGCTGTACCATCAAGCCGCCATCCACCGATGTGATGATGGGCTCCATTGCATCACAACCGCAGGAGGAACGTTCTCTCTCCCCCTTGCTGACCAGCGGTGATTTTTGCGTTGCGGTGTCCCAGCAGAAGGTGTTGGCACAACCTTGCAGCGGAAAAGACGATCAACTGTTCGAGTGGGATCTGGGTGAGTTGCGCCTGCAGGATCTCTGTTTGCAAGCCAAAAACGACAGCGAAGTGATGCTGGCACCCTGTGACGGTCAGGCGCAGTGGGAGTGGCAGAAAGACAGGCTGTTCAACAGCAAGGTCTCCCGCTGCCTCGATGTGGCCGGACGACGCCATACTCCCGGCACGCCGCTGCGGCTGGCCGAATGCTACGGCGGGGCGAACCAGAGCTTCAGCTGGCAGCGGCCCAATCCCTGGCTGGAAACCCTGAAAAAACAAAGCCTCACATGGTGAGGCTTTGCTGAATCGGATGTCGGGAGGAAGAGGATCAGGCTGCGCTGACGTTCTCCAGCTCGAACAGCTTTTCCAGATAGACGGCAACGCCATCTTCATCGGAGGTGAGGGTCTGCTCATACTCCGGCAGCGCCATTTTCAGGCGGTCATGGGCGTTGCCCATCACGATACCGCGTCCCACCATGGTCAACATCTCGAAGTCGTTCATGCCATCCCCGAAGGCGATCGCCTCGGACATATCGAACCCGTTCTGCTCCAGCACGGCACGCACCGCATTACCCTTGTGCACCCCGGCGTGCATCACTTCGAGGCAGTCTGGCAATGAGAAGGTGACGTTGAGCTGGTCGCCATAGCGCTGGTTGAGGTGCGCCTCAATCTTCAGCAGTTTCTCGTGGTCGCCGATGTAGAACACCTTGTTGATCTGCTCTTTCGGTTCCTGTTTCAGGTCATCGACCAGACGGTAGGTGAAGCCGGATTCGTCATGGAATTGCAGCAGCCAGGGCAGCTCTTCTTCCACCACCCAGTCATCACCCTGATAGACATTGAGGTGGATAGAGGGGTCGCGCTCCAGCGCAATCAGTTCGGCGGCGATCTCGGTCGGCAGCGGCTGGTTGAAAATCAGCTGATCCTGTTTGTCATGGACCACGGCGCCATTGGAGGTAATGAGGTAGATGTCCATCCCCAGCGCATCGCGGAAGCTGCGAACGTCAACGTGATGACGGCCGGTGGCGACTACGAATTTCACACCTTGTTCTACCAGGCGGTGCAGGGTATCCCGGGTACGGGGAGAGATCTGGTGCTGCTTGTTGAGCAGAGTGCCATCGAGATCGGATACAACTACCTTGAACATCATTACCTCGGCATCGATTGAAAACAGGGGCAGTTTACCTTAGCCCGCACTGTCACCCCATTTATTTAGGGTTACAAAAAATAGTCAGCTCAGAAGCGGGCGAAAAAGTCGACCATCGCGGTCAGGGCGGGCTGGCGTTTGTCATCGGATTCGATAAACAGTTCGTGCCAGGCTCCCTCGATGCGCAGCGGTTTGCCCCCTTCGCACTTGGCAATGGTGCAGAAGCGATCCTGCGCGGCATTGTCCACCACGCTGTCGCTGCCAGCTTGCAGCACCAGCAACGGGGTTTTGATGGCGCCCGCATCGGCGATGGCGGCATCGGCACCAGTGATCCCTTGATAAATCCAGTGGACGGTCGCGCCACCCAGCTTGATCTGCGGGTGCCGCTCGTAGATTTGGCGGAAGGCCTGATAGCGGGGCTGGCTGTGAGTCAGTTCGTTATCGGCAAAGCCGTGATCCTGATAGGCGCCCTGACCGGGGCCGTAGGGAGGCTCGCCAAGCCAGCCGCCGACCGTGCCTATGGTGCTCGCCAATCCCTTGGCCAGCCACTTGGGCAGACCGCCGAGATTGATGCCCAGCATGGGGGAGGAGAGCACGGCCGCCTTGATATCATCGGGCCAGCGTTCCAGATAGCGGGCCGAGATGGCGCCGCCCATGGAGTGGGCCAGCAGGAACAGCTTGGCAGGCTGGTCCGCCATGATGATCTGGTCGTGAAACTGTTTCAGATCGACCACATAATCGTCGAACTGGTCGACATATCCCTTCTGCGGGTCATTCAGCATCCGGCCAGACATCCCCTGACCGCGATGGTCGATGAGATAGAGGCTGTAGCCCTGACGCCAGAGATCCCACGCCAGCTCCTGATACTTGAGGTAGCTCTCGACCCTGCCATTGACGATCAGGATGGCGCGATCAACCTTCTCCTGCCGCAGCGCAGCATAGCGGATGGTCACCCCATCCTTGCCCTTGAACTCCCCTTCAACCGCATGCTGGCGCCAGAAGTCGGGCAGGGTTTCCTGGTAGAGGCTGGGTACATCGGCTTCGCTGGTGAGCTGATAGGTATTGGTCACGGCAAGGGCTCCGGCAGAAAACAGGGTCAGGGCCAACAGGGAAAGAGAGAGGGATTTCATCAGGCACACTCCTGTTGCCAATGGTGATAAAGGGCGGCGATATCCCCCGAGCAGAGTAGCGCCATGCTGGCTTGCAAGCGGGGCAGTGGCCAGTCCCACCACTGCATCTCTTGCAGCATGAGGATCTGCTCATCACTGAAGCGACGGCGGATCGGCTGGGCCGGGTTGCCGCCGACTATGGTGTAAGGGGCCACATCCCTGGTCACCACGGCGCGGGTGGCGATGACGGCGCCATCACCTATGGTGATGCCGGGCATGATCATCACTTCCGAGCCGATCCAGACATCGTTGCCAATCCGGGTGTCCCCCTTGCGCTGGAAGCCGCTGCGGGCCCCTTCGCCAAAGGTGTCGGGGTTGAACGGGAAGGTTGAGACCCAATCCAGCCGGTGGCCCTGATTGCCCGCCAACATGAAGGTGGCGCCCGAGCCGATGGAGCAGAACTTGCCGATGATCAGCCGATCCACCTCGCCCCAGAGGCCGCTCTCCCAGGTGTCGCGGGTCGAGCCATCGCCGAGCAGGTAGCGGACGCAGTGATCCTCGAACGGCTTGCCGTGGTAATAGCCGGAGTAGTAGCTGTAGTCACCGGCCTCTATGTTCGGGTTGGTCAGGTGATCCCGGATGATTTGCGATTCCAGCCAGCTGCCAAAAGGGTTCTCCATCACTCCTCCTGCGGATCGTCCTGTTCGCTCTGCTGCGCCCACCCTTTGCGGGTCAGCTGCATCCGTTGCCACCACTCTTCGTCCGCCAGAATTTCACCGGCCGGGCCGAGCTGGGGGTAGGGCATCTCTTTCTCTTTGCAGAGCTGGGCATAGATAGGATAACCCCCCTCGAACAGGATGCTGTTCTGCTCCTCCAGCGTGAGCGGGCAGCCGCGTTGATAGCAACCGGCCAGCTCGCGCTGGCGCTGCGCCTCGTAGAGGATAGCGGCGGCAGCCACCGAGACGTTGAGGGACTGCACCATGCCCACCATGGGGATGACGATATGGTGGTCGGCCAGCGCCAGCGCCTCTTCACCGATGCCGTGCTTCTCCTGACCCACCAGAATGGCGGTCGGTTTGGTGTAGTCGATAGCGCGAAAATCGACGGAGCTGTCGGAGAGGTGGGTTGCCAGGATCTGCATGCCTGAAGCTTTCAGCTCGGCAACGGCGCTGCCGATGTCCGGGTGCAGTTTTACATCCACCCAGTTCTGGCTGCCGCGGGCGGTGCCCTTGCGTTTGTGGATCCAGGTTTTGGGCCAGACGGCGTGTACCCGGTGGATGCCGATGGCATCGGCGGTACGCACGATGGCGGCCAGATTGTGAGGTTTGTGTACCTCTTCCATACAGACGGTCAAATCGAGCTGACGCTGGGCCAGCATATCGGTGATGCGCTTGAAGCGTTCGGGGGTCATGGCTTGTCTCTATAAAAGCAGCAGGCGGCTTGCGCCGCCTGTGTTCAGTTCTTCTGTCGGCTCACCTTGAGCACGTTGGGCATCACGCGGATCTTGCGCATGATGTTGGCCAGGTGGATGCGGCTCTTGGTGGTGATGAGCAGGCTGACCTGATAGACCCGGCCATCCTTCTCTTCGGTGCTGATGGCGTGAATATTGGCGCCGGTGGCGGCAATCACGTTGGCCAGCTCGGCCAGCGCACCCTGATGGTTGACGATCTCGATGCTGATGCCGGTGCGGAACTCCTGTTCCTGCTCCTGCTCCTTGTCCACTTCCCACTGCACCGGCAGGTACTTGTCCGGCTCCTTGCTGTAGCCCTTGATGTTGCGACAGGCTTCCTGGTGGATCACCAGACCCTTGCCTGGGCTGATGTGGGCGATGATGGCATCTCCCGGGATCGGACGGCAGCAGTTGGCGAAGGTGACCAGCATGCCGTCGGCACCCTTGATCGGCATCTTCTTGCTGCTGGTTTTGGGCTGCTCTTCCGGCGGCAGTTCATCCCCCAGCATGCGGCGCGCCACCATGACGCTCATGGCGTTGCCGAGGCCCACATCGGCCAGCAGCCCCTGCAGATTTTCGTGCTTGGTATCGGCCAGCACCTGCTTGATGCGTGGCTCGGGAATATCTTCGATATTCTTGGCACCCAGCGCATGGTTGAGCAGGCGGCGACCCAGCACCACCGACTCTTCGGTGCGCAGGTTTTTGAGGAACTGGCGGATCTTGGATCGTGCCTTGGTGGTCACCACGAAGTTGAGCCAGGCCGCGTTGGGGCGAGCGCCCGGCGCCGTGATGATCTCCACCGTCTGACCCGAGTGCAGCGGGCTGCTGAGCGGGTAGGGATGGCGGTCGACCCGCGAACCGACGCAGGCGTGGCCGATGTCGGTGTGCACCGTATAGGCGAAGTCCACCGGCGTGGCGCCAGCGGGCAGCTCCATGATGCGTCCTTCCGGCGTAAACACGTAGATCTCGTCGGGGAAGAGGTCGGTTTTGACCCCCTCGATAAATTCAAAGGAGCTGCCAGCGCTCTGCTGCAATTCCAGCAGGCTCTGCATCCAGCGCTGGGCTCGGATCTGGGCCGTGGTGCCCGAGCTGTCGCCATCCTGCTTGTAGGCCCAGTGGGCGGCAACCCCTTTGTCGGCCATCTGATCCATGAACTCGGTGCGAATTTGCACCTCTACCGGTACCCCGTGCGGCCCCACCAGAGAGGTGTGCAGCGACTGGTAGCCGTTGGTCTTGGGGATGGCGATGTAATCCTTGAAGCGGCCGGGGCGCGGCTTGTAGAGGCTGTGCATCTGCCCCAGCACCCGGTAACAGGTATCTATGTCCTTCACCTTGACCCGAAAGGCGTAGATATCCATTACCTCATGAAATTGCAGCTCTTTTTTCTCCATCTTGTTGTAGATGGAGAACAGGTTCTTCTCGCGGCCACTGACCTGATGCTCGATCCCCGCCTCTTTCAGACGACCGCTGATTTCGCTCTGGATGGAGTCGATAATCTCGCGGCGATTGCCACGGGCGCGGCGCACCGATTCGCGCAACACGCGGGAGCGCATCGGATAGAGCGCCTCGAAGCCCAGCTCTTCCAGCTCGTTCTTCATGGTGTGAATACCGAGGCGGTTGGCGATGGGGGCGAAGATTTCGAGGGTTTCCCGGGCGATGCGGCGGCGCTTGTCCGGTCGCAGGGAGCCCAAGGTGCGCATATTGTGGGTGCGGTCGGCCAGCTTGATCAGAATGACCCGGATATCCTGGGTCATCGCCATCACCATCTTGCGGAAGTTCTCGGCCTGCGCCTCTTTGCGATCGCGAAACTTCAGCTTGTCGAGCTTGGAGACCCCGGCCACCAGTTCTGCAACCGCGTTGCCGAATTGTTCGGCCAGATCGGCCTTGGTGACAGAGGTGTCTTCGATGACGTCGTGCAGCACGGCGGCCATCAGGGTTTCATGATCGAGGCGCATGTCACCCAGGATTCGGGCAACGGCAACAGGGTGGGTGATATAGGGTTCGCCACTGGAACGCATCTGGCCCTGGTGGGCATCACGGGCCACCACATAGGCTTGCTTGAGCTTCTCAACCTGCTCTGGCGGCAGGTAGGAACTGGCTATTTCTTTAAGGTTTTCAAATAAATACAAGACAGTCCCCGCAGCGGTGAAACGGCAATTCGTGGAATTGAGGGTATAGCCCTGAGTTTGCGAGGTTTTCGAGCGGTTGTAAATGGGGATGAACAGTCGGCACCCGGGCGGGTGCCAACCGGAGGAATAACTTAACCGCGGCCTTCGGCGATGGCAGCAACGGCAGCCAGCTCGGCGGCTTCCTGCTCTTGCTGTTCGTAGCGGTCCTGGGTGTCCATCACTTGATTGTTCACCAGACCCAGCTCGATCTCACGCAGGGCGATCACAGTCGGCTTGTCGTTCTCTTCGTCGACCAGGGGATCTTTGCCTTGTACCGCGATTTGACGAGCGCGGCGCGCGGCGACCAGCACCAGGTCAAAACGGTTACCTACCTGTTTTACAGCATCTTCTACAGTAACGCGTGCCATGCAGGACTCCAGTGTTTGGGCTTTCTGTATTTAGAAAAGCAGTGTTTAAAAATGACGCAAAAGTTTACTTGTTTTTGGCTTACTCTGCCAGTAGCTGTTGCAGCAAGTTTTTTTGAGCCTGTTGCTGGTGACGCATCTCCAGCCGTTGGCACTCAATAATGGACCTGAGCTGGAACAGCGCCTGCTCGAAGTCTTCATTGATAATGACATAGTCATACTCGTCGTAGTGCACCATTTCGGCAATGGCTTTCGCCATCCGGCCGGCAATCACTTCGGCGCTGTCCTGACCGCGCCCAATCAGGCGGCGTTCCAGCTCTTCGCGGCTGGGGGGCAGGATGAAAATGGATTTGGTCGGCATCTGCTCGCGGATCTGGCGGGCACCTTGCCAGTCGATGTCGAGGAATACGTCGATCCCCTTGGCCAGACAGGCTTCGATGGCGGCGCGTGAGGTGCCGTAGTAGTTGCCGAACACTTCGGCCCACTCCAGAAAATCACCGCGCTCGATCAGCGCCTTGAACTCTTCCACCTGAACGAAGTGGTAGTGTACGCCGTGCTCTTCGCCAGGACGGGTGGCGCGAGTGGTGTGGGAAACCGACAGCTGCATCTTGCCAGCTTGATTGTGGTTGGTCAGCAAGGCATTGAGCAGACTGGATTTACCCGCGCCGCTCGGAGAAGAGATGATATAGAGAGTGCCTTGTTGCGCCATATTATTACCTTTAATCGAAACCGCTGTTTTGGTTGTAGCAGAGACCGCCGTCTTGTGCCCGAAAGGGAGACAGCCAAACGCAAAACGCGGAAAATTCTTGAGTCAGGAGGATGTAAAGGCGGCGAATTTTACCAGAATGCGGCGAATAAAAAAACGGCCGGAATCATATTCCAGCCGATCAAAGTATTCGTAGCTTGCTGCGGGAGCGTAACCCACATCAGCCTGCATTGTGCCTTTGGCTGAGGGCAGAGGCTATCAGGTTATCCCTGCCTGATGGCTCGGAATTCCCGAGTTGCCCTGTCACTGCGGCAGCTGACGATCGGCACAGAGGCGGTCGAATGCGGCGATCACCTGCTCGCTGGTGATTTTTCGCATGGCCTCCGGGTCTTTGAGACGGGTGCGCCAGCTCAATTCGGCCAGCGGCTTGCCGGTCTCCTGCTCGACCAGCTCCCGATAGACGCTGACCACGTAGTCGCGGCACAGATATGGGCCGGTGCGGGCCGGATTGTGGTGGGCATAGAGACCGATCACCGGCGTGCCCACTATGGTGGCCATATGGGTGGGGCCGGTATCGGGGGCCAGCACCAGACTCGCCTCACCAATCAGTGCCAATAACTGCTTGAGGTTGGTCTGCCCCACCAGATCGACCGGCTTGCTCTGGCTTAAGCGCTGGATCTCGGCAGCCAGATCCTGCTCCAGCTTGGCCGGCCCGCCACAGAGATAGACCTGAAAGCCCTTGCTGGCGGCGTGATCCGCCAGCGCGGCATAGCCTGCGGCCGTCCAGTTCTTGAACGCCTTGCTGGCGGCGGCGCAGATCAGCAGGGTCGGTTTGCCGCCAATCTTCTCCCTTGCCCACGCCTGATGTTCGGCGCTGATGGGCAGTTGCCAATCCGGGGTCAGATCCTTGATGCCGAGCTCTTTGGCGAAAGCGAGGAAACCGTCCAGCACATGGGGGGAGGCAGGCGAAGGCACCTTGTGGTTGGTGAACAGCCACTGGCCGTCGTTGGCTCGCTCCCGATCAAACCCGAGTTTGACCTTGGCGCTGATGCCGAGGGTGGCAATGCTGGCCCGCATCGCCGCCTGCAGGTGGAGCAGGGCATCGAATTTGCGCCCCTTGAGGGTCTGCCAGAGATCGCGATAGCCGCGCCACCCCTTGCTCTTGTCGAAGGGGATCACCTCGACCCCGGGCAGATCGGCAAACAGGGTTGCTTCGATTTTGCCGGTGATCCAGGTGATGCGGGTCTGTGGCCACTCCCGCTGGATGACGCGCACCAGCGCCAGTGCGTGGCAGCAATCCCCGATGGCGGAGAGCCGCAGGATGCAGATGGAGGAAGGGGGCGTTTGAAATAGCGGCATGTTGTGGCGTACGGCTGGCAAAAAGGGTGGATGGCATTATGCAAACTCCCCTCTGGATTGTAAAATTGCGCACAATCGTCAGCCGGGATAGGCCGGGCCCAGCGCCATGACCTGTTTCTGCACGTCGTTGATTAAAGGCCACTATTGCGGGCATGCCAGAGCGGCAGCCTCATCGCCAATTGAAAAATTGCGATCCATGACCCACCGAGCGGGATCTCCACGATGCGAGTACAGACCGAACACAACCAGATCTGCTGGTATGCCGAAGGGGCCTTTCGCGACCCCTCTCCCCAGTTATTCGATCCTGCCTGGTGGCAGAACAACCGTCAGGTGGTAGGGACCTCCATCGGACGGGGAGTGACCTGGTTCGTCAAGGATGAGTCCCGCCATCTGGTGCTGCGCCACTACTATCGCGGCGGCATGGTGGGCAAGGTGGTGCGGGATCGCTTCTGGTTCGAAGGGGTCGAGTCGAGCCGTGCCATGGCCGAATACACCCTGCTGGCCAAGCTGTGTGAGCTGGGGTTGCCGGTGCCGCGTCCGTTTGGTGCCCGCATGGTCAAACAGGGCCCATTCTATCGTGCCGATATCCTGATTGAGCGAATTCGCGGTGCCAAGGATATGGTGGCGCTGCTCAAGCAGGGGCCGGTGGCGACCGAGGTGTGGCACAAGATAGGCCAGACGGTGCGCCAGCTGCACGATGCCGGGGTCTATCACGCCGATCTCAACAGCCACAACCTGCTGCTCGATAAAGAGGGCAAGGTGTGGGTGATCGATTTTGACAAGGGGGCGATCCGCTCCCCCGGCGAGTGGCAGAAGGCCAATCTGGAACGCTTGCTCCGTTCATTCAATAAAGAGTCTCAACTGCATACCAGTTTCCACTTCGTACCGGAGAACTGGCAGACCTTGATGAACGGGTATCAGGGAAAAGCACTCTGACCCTGTTGCTCGGCGTGAACGCCAATGTTACTTATTGAGCAGGTATTCAGATCCTGTTTCGAGGCGCCCCATGGAAATGCTCAAGACACCTTTGGTCGATGTGACTGTCCGGCTTGATCCGGGTCTGCTGTCTGATGCCATGGCGCTGCTGGAGGCGGGGATCTGGAGCTGGTCAGCCCAACATGGACTGCAGCGTGATCCCTCCTGCCTGCGCCTGTTGGGATTGGGAGAGTGTTGGCCGGATGATCTCGGCTGGCTGGATCGGGTTCATCCCGACGATGTTGCCCGGCTGGAAGATGCCCTGCTCGCCTGCCAGAGCGGCCGCAGCAGCGGTCTGCGCCTCGAATACCGCATTCTGCATCATCACGGTCACTACATCCGGCTGGAAGAGCGGATGCGTCGCGATGAGCGGGGCTATCTGCTGGGGGTTGTCCGTCACCTCGATCCCGCAGCCGTGCTGGTGGAGGAGCGACATGGCACCGATCCGCTGACCGGTTTGGAGAGCCGTGGCCGCTTCGAGCAACTGCTGGAGGATCGGCTGGCGACCGAGAGTGGCACTTTCAGTCTGCTGCAGTTTTCGGTCGATCATATGGCCAAAATCCAGCAATTGTTTGGCGAAGCTGCTTGCGACGCCATGCTGGCCAAGCTGGCGCGTATCGTGCGTCACGAACTGCGGCGGGAAGATCCCTTCGCCCGCTGGGATGAGGACGGTTTTATCCTGATGCTCTCCCAGACCGAGCGGATGAGTGCGCTGGAGATCGCCGAGCGGCTGCGCCTCGAGATTGCCGATGCCAGCCTGCTGTCACAGCGGCCGGTCACCGTCAGCATCGGGCTGGTGCAGAGTCAGGCTGGCGAGCAGCTCGATCATCTGCTGGCCCGGCTGGCCAGCTGTCACAGTCAGGCCAGACGGGAGCACAACACCGTCGTCGGCTGAGTGCGGTCAGGGTTGGCCGCGCTTGTCACGCTGGCAGACCCAGAGCGAGGCCAGCATCAGCAGGCCGCCGATGGTCAGTCGGGTCAGGTCGGTATCCTTGCCCCAGAGCAGCAGATTGACCAGCAAGCCGGCCGGAATGAGCGCATTGTTCATGATGGCCAGCACCCCGCTGGTGACCTGCGTCGCCCCCTTGTTCCAGAGGAAGTAGCCGAGGCCGGAGGCACCCACCCCCAGCCAGAGCAGAATGCCCCACTGCAACCCTGACGTTGGGTATTGCGGCTTGCCCAGTAGCCACCAGGCGGGCAGTGCGATCACCAGCGCTCCCAGATAGAAGCAGCCGAACACCGCCAGTTGCGGCGGTTGCTCCGCCTCCCGTGCCAGCATTACCTTGTAGCCCACTTGACCCAGGGCGAAACAGAGGTTGGCCCCCTGCACTACCAGAAATCCCAGCACATAGCTTTCGGTCAGGCCGTCGAAGCGGATGACGGCTGCCCCGAGCACCGCCAGCAGGGCGCCCCACAGATAGGTAGGCTTGAAGCGGCGCTCCAGCAGATCGTGGAGCAGGGTGACGTAGATGGGGGTGAAGATGGTAAAGACCAGCACTTCCGGCACCGTCAGCAGCAGGAAGGAGTGGTAGTAGAAGAGATACATGATGCCGAGCTGGATGGCGCCGAGGGCCATCAGCTTGGCCGCCAGATCGGGGCGCAGCCAGCGGCGGCGCAGGAAGGGGAGAAACACCAGACTGGCGAGGGCGATGCGGGTCAGCACCGAGAAGTAGGCATCCACCTGACCGGCGAGGTAGACCCCGATCAGGCTGAAGGAGAATGACCAGAGCAGGGTGACCCCTATCAAGTAGTTCATGTGTTTGATTTATCGTCAGTTGTCAATTTTAAGGGGGCTATGATGGCCGAGATGGAAGCGGCAATCCAGCGTTTATGGACGCGATTGCCACAGGTCGGAGCATTTTCCTTTACCGCCAGCAATGGCGAGGGGTCGGCGACCGACTGGAATGGTCGGGGCGAGGGGCGTGTGCAGGTGACCGATCATCATGGTGGCTGGCTGTTTAACGAGCAGGGCCGTTACATCACGCCTCATGGCAGGGAACTCGCCATGCACAACCGCTTCTGGTGGCAGCGCAGTGCGCGGGGATCCGTCTCTCCCATCTGCGTTATCAAGCGCCGGTCGAGCTGTTCGAGCTGCTGCCGCAGGGGGATGGCCGCTGGCTGACCGCCGAGCCCCATCTGTGCGGGGCGGATCACTACAGCGCCGAGTTGATCGAGATCGACGGCGGTTTTCTGCTGAGCTGGCAGATCACCGGGCCGCGCAAGAACGAGCGACTCAGCTATCGCTATCTGATCTGACGCCGGCTGGCAGGCATAAAAAAACCGGCGCAGAGCGCCGGTAGCGGGGGACAAATCGGAGGTTTTTTAAAACAGTCCCAAAAACAGGAGAGATAGACTCTCGTCACACATTCAGAGATGGACTTCAGGCATTCAGGGCATAGCTCAGCATGGCTTGCAGCTTGCTATCGAAGAACCAGGGCAGCAGTACCATCAGCAGGCCCAGGATCCCGGCCAGCCGCTGGCGATACTGCCAGCCGGCAATCAGTACCAGACCACCGCACAGTGTGGTCAGGATGCCTGACATAGGGAGACCTCGCGCTGCATGCGACGCTGTTGCGCCCACTGGTTCATGGCGACCGAGCCGAGGATCAGGGCCAGAGCCACGCCGGTAGTGGGGTGGATCTGCTCGCCGAGGAACAGGGCACCCAGCATCACGCCGAACAGCGGCACCAGATAGTTGCTGAAGGAGGCGAATGTCGGGCCGGCCTTCTGGATCAGCGCCATGTAGAGGAAGTAGACCAGACCGGTACAGAGGGTACCCAGCACGGTAATCGCGCTCAGGGCCTGGGTGCTCGGCAGGGTCAGGCTGCCGAGATCAACCATGAAGGGGGCGACCAGCAGCAACTGGATTGCCGAGGAGATCAGGATATTGCGGGCGACCACGACCGGATGGTCCTTGGCGAAGCGCTTGATCATCAGCAGGCCGATGGCGAAGCAGCTGGCACCCAGCAGGATGGCCATGGCACCGAGCAGGCCGGCGTTCATGCCCTGGGAGAGTTTCGGCCAGAACAGGGTGAGTACACCGGCAAAACCGATGATCACGGAAAGCAGACCGGTTTTGGTGATTCTTTCACCAGAAATAAACAGCGGTGCAGCCAGAATGGTCACAAACGGGATACAACCCATGACCACGGCGGCGATGGCACTATCCACATACTGCTGGCCCCAAGCGACCATGATGAAGGGGATGGTGGCATCCAGCAGGGCGATCAGCATATAGGTGCGCCACGGGGTGTGCTCACTCTTGAGCCGCATGAACAGGCAGAGCAGACCCAGGGTAAGACTGCCGCACAGGGCACGACCGGCAGCCACCAGAATGGGGGGCAACTCGGCGACGGCCTGGTGCATGAAAATGAACTGGGAACCCCACAGCAGGCCAATGGCCAGCAATAACAGATAGCTACGCATTTGAATCTCCGATGTATTAAGCCAGCGCATTCTAGGCAATCTGTTACTATGGTAAAAATGAATTGTTGGCATTTAACTATGGCTAATATCGATGGATAGCTCGCTCGCCCGTCTTGACCTCAACCTGCTCGCCGTATTCGACATGCTGATGCAGGAGCGCAATGTCACCCGCGCCGCCGAACGGCTGCATCTCTCCCAATCCACCGTCAGCCATGCGCTGGGTCGGTTGCGGATCGCGCTGGATGACCCGCTGTTCGTGATGAGTCGGCGCGAGATGATGCCGACCGAGCGAGCCAAGGCGCTGGCCGGTCCGGTGCGCCAGGCGCTGGCGATGCTGGAGCAGGGATTGCGCCAGGCCAAGGGGTTTGATCCCGCCACTGCGCGGCGGATTTTCCGCATCGCCACCCCGGGCTCGGTGGAGCACGGGCTGGTGCCGGTGCTGGTGGAGAGGCTCCATCGGCAGGCCCCTCACTGTCGTCTTGAGGTGTGCGAGCTGGCGGACAGCGACTACGAGCGGGAGTTGGAAAAGGGTGAGCTGGATCTGGTGATCGGTTTTGCCGGGGCGAATCACCTCTCACCGCGCTTGTGGCGGGAGGAGTGGTTCAACAACCCGCTGGTCTGCCTGTCGCCGCTCGGCAGCGAGTTGCCCGATGTGCTGACCCCGGTTGAGCTGGTGAGCCGTCCCCACATCCACACCTCCAGCTGGGGTCACAGCCAGGCGATGGTGGAGCTCTGGCTGGCCCGCTTCGGGGTGGAGCGGGAGCTAGGGGTCAGGTTACCGAGCTTTATGGCGGTGCCGCCGCTGATGGCGACCGGCCGCTATCTGGTGGTGGTGCCCGAGATGATCGGGCGCCACTTCTGCCGCTACTACCCGCTGCGGATGCATCAGCTGGATCCGGAGATCCCCATCGTCTATCTGATGGCGGGCCACCCGCTGACCGCCCATGACGAGGCGATCGGCTGGTTCAAGAGCCTGTTGCACCAGCTGGTGTTCGACCTCTACGGCAACGATGCGCTCGGGACTCCCGCTCAGCGGATGCTGGCGAAGTAGTCGAGCCCCATGGCGCTTTTCACCTCTGCCAATACCTCATCGGTGATGATGCGAGCCTGCTCGGTGCCCTGATAGAGCAGTTCCAGCAGCATCTTCTTGTCGGCAATGGCCGCGGCACGGCGCTCCCGCATCGGGGCGAGCAGGGTTTGCAGGCAGTCGTTCAGCACCTGCTTGCAGCGCATGTCCCCCAGTCCGCCGAGCCGGTAGTGCGCCTTCATCTCGGCGACCAGCTCCTTGTCGGGATGGAAGGCATCGAGATAGGCGAACACCGTATTTCCCTCCACCTGACCGGGATCGCTCACCTTGAGGTGGTTGGGGTCGGTATACATGGCGAACACCGCCTGTTTGACCTCTTCCGCCGACATGCCGAGCTCTATGGTGTTGCCGAGAGACTTGGACATCTTGGCCTTGCCGTCGATGCCGGGCAGGCGGCCGGTGTCACTCAGGATCGGTTGGCATTCGGTCAGCACCTCTTTGCCTACCAGAGAGTTGAAGCGGCGGACGATCTCGTTGGTCTGCTCCAGCATCGGCAGCTGATCTTCCCCGACCGGCACATGGCTGGCGCGAAAGGCGGTGATGTCGGCGGCCTGACTCACCGGATAGACCAGAAAACCGGCCGGCAGCGTGCGTTCGAACCCTTTTTGCTGGATCTCTGCCTTGACGGTGGGGTTGCGCTCCAGCCGGGCGACGCTGACCAGATTGAGGTAGTAGCAGGTGAGTTCGGCGAGGGCGGGCAGGGCGCTCTGCAGGCAGAAGGTGGTCTTGGCCGGGTCGAGGCCGACCGCCAGATAGTCGGCCATCACCTCCAGCACGTTGTCGGTCACCTTGGCCGGATTGTGGCCGTTGTCGGTCAACGCCTGCAGATCGGCGATCATCACGAATTGACGGTAGTGGTGCTGGGCTTCGACGCGCTGGCGCAGGGAACCGACATAGTGGCCGATGTGCAGTTTGCCGGTGGGACGATCGCCAGTCAGGATAACGGGGTTGTGCATGTCACTCTCTCCAGTTGGGTGAGCCGGGAGGCGACAAAGGGATAAAAACAGTTGACCGCCTCTCGGCGGTCACGGTGTTTTCTTTGGGAAATTTACAATAGAAACGCGGTACCGCCTGTTTAGGAGCAGCACCACCAGTAGTTGTGATTGAATGCGGTCATGTTCATAGCAAATCAAACTACGCCGGTTTCATTACTTCTGCAAGGGGACGACCAGCAGATCGCAGGGCACCGTATTCATCAGCTGGCGGGCGCTGGAGGTGAGCAGGCTCCAGAAACTCTGGCGATGGCCGCACACCAGCAGGTCGATCTCATACTCCTTGACCGCCTGATTGACCCGCTCGCTCAGATCGCCGCAGATCACCAGCTTCTTCTCGATGGGGTAGTCCACCGAGGCCAGAAATGCCTCCAGCTTCTCTTTCGCTTCGGCGATCACCTGATCCTGCACGTTGTCGATGTCGATATCGATCATCTCGGTGTAGAGATCCTTGAGGTCCACATCGACATGGATAACCGACAGCTTGGCGCCGTTGGAGCGGGCTCTGTCCACCGCCTTGTCGATCACCTTGCGGTTGTCTTCAGAGAGGTCGATCGCGGCCAGAATATGCTTGTAATAGGTTGTTCCACTCATGGGGGTTCTCCTTACCGATCCTTCAGCCCACTATACCAATCTCTGCTGAAACTAAAATGGTGCCTCAGGCACAGTTTTGGGATTTAAATGAGTTTAATGACGTGTGACACAGGGTCAGCCACTCAGTTATTAACCACTATTTGCCTATAAATTAAACAAGAGTTTGACGCCGGTCACACCCCTCGGCTTGCCGATCAGGGGGGAGAGGCATAGGATGGGCCCGTGCTTCGCAATGAACACAAAACAACAAAAAGCATCTGAATACCGCTTTGGGGAGCCACGTGCTCCCTTTTGTTTTTCTGCCTCAATTCCCGCTGATTTTCTGACTGATAGCGATCCGGCATCAAGTTAATCTCCTTCGATTTGGTTATGCTGTAGCCAGTTTCTTTGGAGGCCTTCCCATGATCATTCATCCCCAGATTCAAGGTTGTGTTGCCCGCAACTGTCACCCCATCGGCTGTCGCGCCGCCGTGCAGCAGCAGATCGAACGGATCAAGGCCGCTGGCCCGTTCAACGGCCCCAAGCGGGTGCTGGTGCTGGGGGCTTCCTCCGGGTTTGGACTGGCGTCGCGCATTGCACTCGCCTTCGGGGCTGGTGCCGACACCATCGGCATCTCCTTCGAGCGCGGCCCTTCCGACAAAGGATTGGGCAGCGCCGGTTGGTACAACAACATCTGGTTTCGCAAGGAGGCGGAGCAGGAGGGGCGTATCGCCATCAACCTGATTGGCGATGCCTTCTCCGACGGCATGCGCCAGCAGGCCATCGACACCATCCGCCAGCAGCTTGGGCAGGTGGATCTGGTGATCTATTCGCTCGCAAGCGGCATCCGGGTGCTGCCCGATGGCACGCAAGTGCGCTCGGTGCTCAAGACCACCGGCCAGCCATTCAGCGGTTGGGGGCTGGATCTGGAGCTCGATACCTTGGTGCAGCAGTCGCTGGCACCTGCCACGCCGGAGGAGATCCGCGATACCGTCACCGTGATGGGGGGCGAGGATTGGCAGCTCTGGATGCAGGCGTTGCAGCAGGCCGGTTGTCTCGCCCCCGGTGCCCAAACCGTGGCCTACTCCTATATCGGCCCCGAGTCCACCTATCCCCTCTATCGGGATGGCACCATCGGTTATGCCAAGGAGCATCTGCACGCCACCGCCGAGACCATCAACCTGCAACTGGCCGAGATTGGTGGCCATGCCTGGGTGTCGGTCTGCAAGGCGCTGGTGACCAAGGCGAGCGCCTATATTCCTGTGCTGCCGGTTTATCTGGGCCTGCTGATGGGGGTGATGAAGGAGCGCGGTGTACACGAAGGCTGCATCGAGCAGATGCAGCGACTGTTTGCCGCAAAGATGTACGGGCCCAATGGGGTGGTGGCCGATGGTAACCGGCTGATCCGGATGGATGACCACGAGCTCGACCCGGCCATTCAGGCCGCCGTCTCGGCGCTCTGGCCCAAGGTGACGCCGGACAATTTCCACGCGCTGGGGGACTTTGCAGGGCTGCGGCAGGACTTCATGCAACTCAACGGCTTCGAGCTGCCGGGCGTCGATTATGCTGCGCCGGTGGATGTCGCCTCCCTTGGGGAGCTGACCCCCTGAGCTGAAAGAAACGGGATCTCCCTCTCGTTGGCGGGTTGATTCGCGGCGGGAGTGTGGCGACAATCGATACCAAATCACTGAGGAGAAACAAGATGCTGGCCCAAGCCATGATCGAGAAGTTGAACGAGCAGATTAACCTGGAGTTCTACTCCTCCAATCTCTATCTGCAGATGAGCGCCTGGTGCGAAGACAAGGGCTTTGAAGGGGCGGCGACCTTCCTGCGCCAGCACGCGGTCGAGGAGCGCCAGCACATGGAGCGTTTGTTCACCTATGTGAGCGAGACCGGCGCCATGCCCAAGCTGGGTGCCATCGATGCCCCTCCCCACGAGTTCAAGTCGCTGGGTGACGTGTTCCGTACCACCCTGGAGCACGAGTATCACATCACCAAGTGCATCAATGGTCTGGCCCACGTAGCTTTCACCACTCAGGACTACTCCACCTTCAACTTCCTGCAGTGGTATGTGGCCGAGCAGCATGAAGAGGAGAAGCTGTTCAAGAGCATCGTCGACCGTCTGGGTCTGGTGGGTGAAGATGGCAAAGGCCTCTACTTCATCGACAAGGAGCTGGCCGAGCTGGCCAAGGGCGCCCCGGCCAGCATCATGGACAGCAACGCCTGATAGTCGTGGACACTTAGTGTTCAGCCAGTACAATAACGGCCCTTTTAAGGGCCGTTGTTTATTCTGGTGGGCAGCCACTATGGTTCTGTTCCGCCAGAGGTAATCTCGGTTCTGGCCAGGTGCCGTTTCTATTTTGATAAGTGAGTGATGATGAAGCAGGTCGATGTGGTGGTGATCGGGGCCGGTGCGGCCGGATTGATGTGTGCGGCGCAGGCGGGCTACCGTGGTCGCTCCGTGCTGGTGCTCGATAACGCCAAGAAGCCGGGCCGCAAGATCCTCATCAGTGGCGGTGGCCGCTGCAACTTCACCAACCATCAGGCGGGCGCTCACGCCTACCTGTCGGAGAATCCCCACTTCAGCAAGTCGGCGCTGGCCCGCTACACCCAGCAGGACTTTATCGATCTGGTGGACCGCCACGGGGTCAACTATCACGAGCGCACTCTGGGGCAGCTGTTCTGTCTCGAGAGTGCCAAGGATATCGTCGATGTGCTGCTCACCGAGTGTGACTGGGCCGGGGTGACCCTGCAGTTCCAGACCGAGATCCTCACCGTCAGCAAACAGGATGAGGGTTTCGTGCTGACCACCAGCAAGGGTGAGATCGGCTGTCACTCGCTGGTGGTGGCGACCGGCGGTCTCTCCATGCCCAAGCTGGGTGCTACCCCCTACGGCTTCAAGCTGGCGGAGCAGTTCGGTCTCAAGGTGCTGCCGACCCGTGCCGGTCTGGTGCCCTTTACCCTCCATCAGGCGGAGAAAGAGGCGTTTGCCGATCTGGCGGGCATCAGCCTGCCGGTGGCGGTGACCGCCGAGGATGGCACCCGCTTCAAGGAGGCGATGCTGTTCACCCATCGCGGCCTCTCCGGCCCCGTCATCCTGCAGATCTCCTCCTACTGGCACGCCGGCGAGAAGATCCACATCAACCTGCTGCCGGAGCTGGATATTTCGGCTGCCCTGCGCGAGTGGGCGCAGGCGCACCCGGCGCAGGAGCTGAAAACCGTGCTGGGGCGCGAGCTGCCCAAGCGCTTCGTCGACAAACTGGTGGAACTGGGCCTGCTGGTCAGCAAGCCGATGCGCCAGTACAACGAGCGTGAACTGGAAGCGGTGGCCAATCTGCTGGGTGACTGGCAGATCCTGCCCAACGGCACGGAGGGGTATCGCACCGCCGAAGTGACCCTGGGCGGCGTCGATACCAACGAGCTTTCCTCCAAGACCATGGAGACGCGCAAGGTGCCCGGCCTCTACTTCATCGGCGAGGTGGTGGACGTGACCGGCTGGCTCGGTGGCTACAACTTCCAGTGGGCCTGGTCTTCCGGCTGGGTGGCCGGTCAGTACTGTTGATGTCACAGGGGCTGGTTTATCCGGCCCCGATTTATTGGTCGGGGTTATGGTGATCGGTCGGGTTGCCGCAAGGGGGCGCAGATGCTTGAGAATCAGATGATGTTGTTGGCGGTGTTCGAGCGGGCGGCGCTGATGCTGATGACCCTCTTCTTCCTGACCCGCACCCGGCCGTTCCAGCGGTTGTTTCAGAAGCGGGATCACACCCCGGCCGAGCTGGTGCTGGTGGCCTCCATCTTCGGCCTGTTTGCGGTGTTCAGTACCTACACCGGCATTCCGGTGGAGGGGGCGCTGATCAACGTGCGGATCATTGCCATCATCTCCGGCGGCATCCTGTTCGGCCCCTGGGTCGGCATTCCGGCCGGGGTCATCTCCGGCCTGCACCGCTATCTCATCGACATGGATGGTCACACCTCCATCCCTTGTCTTATCGCCAGCATCATTGCCGGTCTGCTGGCGACCTGGCTGCACCTGCGCTGCCGCAAGTCGCGGCTCTGGCTCTACGGCATTCTGGCGGGGATGCTGTGCGAAGGGCTGACCATGCTGCTGATCTGGCTGCTGACCGAGCCCCACGAAGTCGGGGTGGAGATCGTTAACCATATCGCCTATCCGATGATCGCCGGGGCGCTCTGCATCGGCCTTATCATCAAGCTGGTGCAGGATCTGGATGACGAGAAGGAGCTGATTGCTGCCAAGCAGGCCAAGCTGGCGCTCGATATCGCCAACAAGACGCTGCCCTTCTTCCAGAACATCGATCGCCACTCCCTCAGTCAGGTGTGCGATGTGATCCGGCGCGACATCAGCGCCGATGCGGTGGCCATCACAGATACCCATGACGTGCTGGCTTATGTCGGTGTGGGCAAGGACTATTACGAGCTGGACGAGCACCACGCCATCAGCGGCATGACCCAGCAGGCGGTGCTGCTCGACCAGATCATCATCAACAACGATCTGCGCCAGTATCACCTCTCCGATTTTCACTCGGTCATCATTATTCCGCTGCGGGAAAACGGCTCGGTGAGCGGCACCCTCAAGATCTATTACCGCCGCACCCACAGCATCACCAGCTCCCTGCGGGAGATGGCGGTGGGCCTCTCCCAGCTCATCTCCACCCAGATGGAGGTGTCGCGCATCGAGCAACTCAAGGAGATGACCCGCAAGGCGGAGTTCACCGCGCTGCAGAGCAAGATCAACCCGCACTTCCTGTTCAATGCCCTCAACGCCATCTCGTCGCTGATCCGCATCCGGCCCCAGCAGGCGCGCCAGCTCATTGCCAATCTGGCGGATTATCTGCGCTACAACCTCAACAAGGGGGATGAGCTCATCGACATTCAGGAGGAGCTGCAGCAGGTGCGCGACTACGTGGCCATCGAGCAGGCCCGCTTCGGCGACAAGCTGGAGGTGGTGTTCGAGGTGGACGATGTCCACATTCAGGTGCCGAGCCTGCTGTTGCAGCCGCTGGTGGAAAACGCCATCCTGCACGGCATCCAGCCCCGCAGCGCCCCGGGTCGGGTCACCATCGAGGTGAAACAGCTGGCGGGCGGCATCCGGGTATCGGTGCGGGATACCGGTTACGGCATCAGCCAGGCGGTGATCGACGGGGTGGCCGCCGGTCGGGTGGAGAGCCGCAGCATCGGCCTGATGAACGTGCATCAGCGGGTCAAGTTGCTCTATGGCGATGGCCTGCACCTCAAGCGGTTGGAGCCGGGTACCGAAGTGAGTTTCTATCTGCCGGATCAGGAGTCGATGCCATGCTGAGAGCCATCATGGTTGAGGATAAGTGTGTGCCGCGAGAGGTGTTGTCATGCTGAAAGCGATCATTGTGGAAGACGAATGTTTGATTCGTGAGGAGCTTGCCTCTCCTGTGCTCCTTCAGGGGGCAATGTCATGTTGAAAGCGATCATTGTGGAAGACGAGTATCTGGCTCGCGAGGAGTTGATCTATCTGGTGAATCAGCACAGCCAGATCGAGATAGTGGCGAGCTTCGAGGATGGGCTGGAGGCGTTCAAATACCTGCAGGATCACGAGGTGGATGTGGTGTTTCTGGATATCCAGATCCCCTCCATCGATGGCCTGCTGCTGGCCAAGAACCTGCACAAGTCGAGCCATCCGCCCCACATTGTCTTCGTTACCGCCTACAAGGAGTTTGCGGTGGAGGCGTTCGAGCTGGAGGCGTTCGACTACATCCTCAAGCCCTACAACGAGCCGCGCCTCATCAATCTGCTGCAAAAGCTCGAGCATGCGGGCAAGTCGCAGCCAGCCACCACGGGGGAGGCGAGCGGCGAGGGGAGCAGCCCGCACAATCGCACCGTCAATCTGGTGAAGGGGGAGCGCATCATCGTCACCCCCTGCGAGCAGATCTACTACGCGGAAGCCGACGAGAAGCTCACCTATGTCTACACCCGTGATGACCGCTACGTGATGACCATGACCATCAGCGAGTTTGTCAGCCGGCTGCCTGCCGAGGGGTTCTTCCGTTGCCACCGTTCCTACTGCGTCAACATCAACAAGATCCGCGAAATCGTCCCCTGGTTTAACAGCACCTATCTCATCCGGCTCCATGATCTGCCGTTCGAGGTGCCGGTCAGTCGCAGCAACATCAAGGCGTTCCGTCAGCTGATGCGGCTCTGATTGTCATTCATTCCCGCCGATCTGCATTTCATGCCTTAATCGATCGGCGCGAACTGCGTCTTGTCTATAGTGGCCCCAGTTTCCTTAAGGCCATCGACCGAGACGCATCATGACCATCGATCTGAATCGCACCCGGTACCTGACACTGATCGGTACCATCATCACCCAGTTTGCACTGGGTTCTGTCTACACCTGGAGCCTGTTCAACGCCCAGCTCTCCGACAAGCTGGACGAGCCGGTGAGTCAGGTCGCTTTCGCTTTCGGCCTGCTCAGCCTGTCGCTGGCAGTCGCCTCCTCCATGGCGGGCAAGCTGCAGGAGCGATTCGGGGTGCGCAACGTGACCCTGGGCGCTGGCGTGCTGCTCGGTATCGGCTTCTTCCTCACTGCCCACGCCAGCAACTTGGCGATGCTCTACCTCTGCGCGGGCATTCTGGTCGGTTTTGCCGACGGCACCGGCTACCTGATGACCCTCTCCAACTGCGTGAAATGGTTCCCGGAGCGCAAGGGGCTGATCTCCGCCTGTTCCATCGGGGCCTATGGTCTCGGCAGTCTCGGTTTCAAATACATCAACCTGCTGCTGCTCTCCAGCTCCGGCCTTGAGACCACCTTCCAGCTGTGGGGGCTGATCGCCATGTCCATGGTGCTGGTGGGCGGCATGCTGATGAAGGATGCGCCCAAGCAGGCCGCCTCCGTACAGCAGAGCGAGAGCCGTGACTTCACTCTGGCCGAGGCGATGCGCAAGCCGCAGTACTGGATGCTGGCGCTGATGTTCCTCACCGCCTGCATGAGCGGCCTCTACGTCATCGGTGTGGCCAAGGATATCGGCGAGAAGATGGTGGGTCTGCCAGCCGTGGTGGCCGCCAACGCCGTCGCCATCATCGCCATGGCCAACCTGGGTGGCCGTCTGGTGCTGGGTATCCTCTCCGACAAGATGTCCCGCATCCGGGTTATCACAATCGCCCAGCTGATTACCCTGGCGGGCATGGCGCTGCTGCTGTTCGTGCCGCTCAATGCCAACCTGTTCTTCGTGGCGGTTGCCTGTGTGGCCTTCAGCTTCGGTGGCACCATCACCGTCTACCCCTCGCTGGTGAGCGACTTCTTCGGTCTCAACAACCTGACCAAGAACTATGGTGTCATCTATCTGGGCTTTGGTCTGGGCAGCATCATCGGCTCCATCGTGGCCTCCCTGTTTGGCGGCTTTATGGCGACCTTCCACCTGATCCTGGTGTTACTGGTGGTGGCGCTGGTGCTCTCCCTCACCATCCGCCTGCCGGCACCGGTAGCGGTAGCGGTGGAGCGGGCCTGATAAGCCTCCCTGCCACAGCAAGCAAAAACAGAGACCCGGGCCATGCCCGGGTCTTTGCATTTCCGATGGTCGATCAGCGCGGCGGTAACCCCAGCAGCTGGCGGGCCTGACGGCAGCTCTCTTCCACCGTTGACCACTCATCACCGGTTACCGTGATGTGGCCCATCTTGCGGCCGGGGCGGGGTTCGCCTTTGCCATAGAGGTGCAGATGCAGGCCGGGCAACGCCAGCAGGGCGGCCCAGTCGGGCGTGCCGTTCTGCCAGAGATCCCCCAGCAGGTTGATTAACAGGGCGGGGCGCACGGCGATCTGCTCTGGCAGCGGCAGATCGCACAGGGCCCGCACCTGCAACTCGAACTGGCTGCACGCAGCGTTGTCGAGGCTGGGGTGGCCCGAGTTGTGGGGGCGGGGCGCCAGCTCGTTGACCAGCAATTTGCCTTCCACCAGAAAGAACTCCACCGTCAGCACCCCGACATAATCGAGGGCGGTGATCAGCTGCTCGGCGATCCCTTTGGCTTCGCTCTCGAGCGCCGGCACCTTGGCCGGGGAGCGGGTCTGGTCGAGAATGCCGCCGCAGTGCCAGTTCTGCACCAGCGGCAGGGAGCTGATGGCACCGTTCGGGCTGCGCGCCAGGGTCAGGGCAAATTCCCCCTCCAGTGCCAACCGTTTTTCCAGCACGCAGGGCACGCCACTAGCTGCCAGCGCCGTCGCCAGCTCATCCAGATTGCTCACTTGCCACTGCCCCTTGCCGTCGTACCCTTCGCGGGCCGTCTTGAGGATGGCGGGCAAGAGTTCGCTGGCCTGTGCGGGGATGGGCTCTTCTGGCAGTAGCGCCAGAGAGGGGGCGACCGGGATGTCAGCTCCGCGCAGAAAGGCTTTCTCCTCGCGGCGATCCTGACAGATGCGCACCGCGCTGGCGCCCGGGCGTACCGGCTTTTGTTTTTCGAGCAGTGCCAGGGTGGTGGCGGGCACATTCTCGAACTCGCAGCTGATGGCCTCGCAGCGGCTAGCCAGCTCGTGCAGGGCGGTCTGGTCATCATAGGAAGCGACAATATGGTGATCGGCGGTGGCACCGGCGATGCTGGCCGGATCGGGATCCAGTACCACCACCTTGTAGCCAAGGCGGTGGGCGGCCATCACGAAGTAGCGGCCAAGCTGGCCGCCCCCCAGCATGCCGAGGGTGGCGGGAGGCAGGATCATGTCGGCTCCTCCAGCGTGAGGGCCAGCACCCGGTCGCGCTCGCGGGTGCGGAAGTCGTCGAGCTGCTGCCGGTAGCGTGGGGCGTCGTCGTCTTGTGCAACGGAGAGCAGAGAGACCGCAAACAGGGCGGCGTTGGCAGCCCCCGCTTCGCCGATGGCGAAGGTGGCGACTGGCACCCCTTTGGGCATCTGCACGATGGAGAGTAGCGAGTCCATTCCCTTGAGATGGCGTGATGGGATGGGCACCCCCAGCACCGGAAGAGTGGTCTTGGCGGCGACCATACCCGGCAGGTGGGCGGCGCCACCGGCTCCGGCGATGATGGCGCGCAGGCCGCGCTCGCGGGCAGTGGCGGCATACTCGAACAGCAGATCCGGGGTGCGATGGGCCGAGACTACCTGCGCCTCGTAGGGCACGCCGTGCTCCTTGAGGATGCGGGCGGCAGCCTGCAGCACGGGCCAGTCGGAGTCGGAGCCCATTACCAGGCCGATCAGCGGAGGGGTGTTCATCTTTTCTGGTTCCTTGCTGTTAAACGTTTGCTTTTGGTGGGCAAAAAGAGCCGGCAAGCCGGCTCAGAATTTCTCGGGTCGCACGATTTCGACCGGTTGCAGAAAGGCGATCATGGCGTAATCGGGGTAGTAGCGACTCTGCAGGTGGGCCAGCAGCCGCTCCGCCTGCTCCCGGCTGCAGATCGCTTCCAGCCGGATGTTGCCGCTCTCGCTCCAGCTGGCGTTGCGCTCACCATGATCGCCACGACCGCGGGCATCTGTGATGGTGTAGCCGCGCAACCCCTCGCGGGTGAGGGTGCGCAGCAGGGTCGGCTCCAGATTGGCTTCCGTAATGACGGTCAGCAGGGTGCGGGTCTCGGTCTGCATGTGGCTACTCCGTGAAGTGGCGGGCCCAGCTGTGGTAGAGCGGGATCCCCAGCATGATGTTGAACGGGAAGGTGACCCCCAGCACGGCGCTGAGGGACAGCCCCGGGTTGGCCTGGGGCACGGCGATGCGCATGGTAGCCGGCACGGCAATATAGGAGGCGCTGGCCGCCAGGGTGGCCAGCAGGGTCAGGCCGCCGAGGGAGAGGCCCATCAGCTGGCCAGCTGCCAATCCCAGTCCCGCCGAGGCGAGCGGCATCAACAGGGCGAAGCCGAGCAGGAACAGGCCGTGGCGGCGCAGATCCTGACACTGACGGGCGACGATGAGGCCCATCTCCAGCAGGAACAGCGCTAGCGCTCCCTTGAACAGGTCGACAAACAGCGGTTTGAGCGGGGCAATCCCATCCGGTCCGGCCAGATAGCCGATGGCCATGCCGCCCAGCAGCAGAGTTACCCCTTTGCCGAGGAAGGTCTCGTGGGCCAGCATGCGCCAGCGAGTCTCGCGGCTGATGCCGCGGGCCAGCACTATGCCCACCAGAATGGCCGGGATCTCCATCACCGCGAGAAAGATGGAGAGCTGGGATTCAAAGCTGATGCCCCGCTCGGTGAGCCAGTTCACCCCGACCGCAAAGGTGGCGACGCTGACCGAACCGTAGTGGGCGGCGGTGGCTGCGGCATCCACCCGGTTCATCTTGAGGCGCAGCACGGCAAAGCCGAGCAGGGTCTGCACCACGCCGAGCAGGATCACCAGCGCCAGTTGCGGCAGCAGAGGTTGCAGGGATTGCTGGGCCAGACCGACGCCGCCCTTGAGGCCGATGGCCAGCAGCAGAAAGAGGGATAGGGTGTCGTAGAGGGCGGGCGGCAGCTTGAGCTCGGAGCGCACCAGGCCGGCCAGCAGGCCAAACAGAAAAAAGAGAACAACGACGTCCAGCATGATGGTTCGCAGGGCAGTTCAGATAATGGTTGCATGCTAGAGCCCGTAATGTTTCGATAAAATCAGATTCTCGCTGATGGTTGTTCGGTAAAAACTGATAGGGAACGGCATGCTCAACTACAAACAGCTCTACTACTTCTGGCATGTGGCGCGCTGCGGCAGCGTGACGCAGGCCGCCGAACAGCTGCATCTCACGCCGCAGACCATCAGCGGTCAGGTGGCCGAGCTGGAGCTGTCCCTCGGGGTGGCGCTGTTCAACCGGGTGGGGCGGCGTCTGGTGCTGACCGCCGCCGGACGGCAGGCGCAGGAGCAGGCGGGGGCCATTTTCTCGCTCGGCGCCGAGCTGGAGCATACCCTGCGCCACGCCAGTCAGGAGCTGACCATGCAGGTGGGGATCGCCGATTCGGTACCCCGCACCCTGGCGTTCGAGCTGCTGGCCCCCGCCATGGCGCTGGCGACCCCGCTGCGGCTGGTGTGTCACGAGGAGCGGGCCGAGCAGCTGTTCAGCGAGCTGGCCCGTCACAAGCTGGATATGGTGCTGATCGATCGCCCGCTTCCCCCCGACAGTGGTGTACGTGGCTATAACCACGAGCTGGGGCGCAGCCCGCTGGCGCTGTTTGCCAGCCCGGAGCTGGCGGCGCGGGCGCGGGATGGCTTTCCCGCCTCGCTGGAGGGGTTGCCGTTGCTGATCCCCGGAGAGAAGTCTGCCACCCACGATCGGTTGCTGGAGTGGTATCGCCAGCAGGGCATTCATCCCCATCTGGTGGGGCAGTTTGATGACTCTACCCTGATGAAGTCGTTTGGCAAGGCGGGGATGGGCATTTTCCCGGCACCGCTGGCGATGGCTGACGAGATTGGCCGTCTCTATGGGGTGGAACGGATTGCAACCCTCACCGACGTCACACTCTCTTACTATCTGGTCTCGGCAGGGCGCCATCTCTCCCATCCAGGGGTGCAGGCGGTGATGGAGGGGGCACAGCAGCGGCTGGCAGCGCTGGCTGGTAATAAATAGAAATCTGGATGGCTATACATCCAGCTTGGCTCTGCCTATAATCCTCCCGCTTTGGCGCATCATGCTTAATAGGGAATCCGGTGAAAATCCGGAGCTGGCGCGCAGCGGTAAGGGGGAACGAAGCGACATCAGGGCACTGCCGTCAGGCGGGAAGCCGTCGCCGTAGGCTATCAGCCCCCGAGCCCGAAGACCTGCCAGAGTTCGTATTTCGGGCCGAGAGAAACCGGCCACGAAGTAGATACTTACGCGAACTTAAGGATCTCTCATGTCGAAGAAATTTCTGGCGGCTGCCCTGTTGCCGACGGCGGCGTTTGCCCAAACCACCATCCCTATCAATCCGACTCTGGTAATCACAGCCAACCGCGTGGAACAACCGGTCAGCTCGGTGCTGGCGCCCGTTGTGGTGATCGATCGCGCCGAGATCGAATCTCGTCAGGTGCAGAGTTTGCCTGATTTGCTGAAAACCCTGCCCGGCGTGCAGATGGCGACTCTGGGAGGCCGAGGGCACATCAGCAGCCTGTTTGTCCGTGGAACCAACTCCAACCACTCTCTGGTTTTGATGAATGGTCGCCCGATTGCCGCCATGGTGGCGGGTACGCCCGATCTCAGCCAAATCCCCCTCGGCAATATCGAGCGCATCGAATATATCCGTGGCCCACGCGCGGCTGTGTATGGTTCCGATGCCATTGGCGGCGTTATCAACCTCATCACCAAAACATCCGCCAAGAATGGCAGTGAGACACACCTGAAGGGCGGTGCTGGCAGCAATGGTTATGGCCAAGGCGAGCTCAGAACGGTTCAGTCATTGGGTCAAAAAACCGATATGAACATGCTGATCGGCTACGAGCGTACCGATGGTTTTGATATTAAGGCGCAAGATGGCTCTACCCCTATACAGCCTGATCGGGATGGGTTTGCTGGTTTGAATGGCCAGATTGGTCTGAATCACCGTTTCAATGATGCTTGGAGTGCCGACATTAACGCGCAGGGTTATAACAACCTCACTGATATAGATGGTGGTGAAGACTGGCTTGCGCCCGGCGTTCCATCATCAGATCAAAGTCGGGTTCAGGCTTTCCAATATGACGGTGGTCTTAAGTTCCAGAGTAAGGATCTGATCAGTCGATTTGAAGCCAGTTACGGTGAGAACAAGCTGAAGAACTGGCTGGAGAGTAATGGGGAAGAGACTGGCCAGCCCATTCATACAGGTTTGACACGCTTATCCTGGATCAATAGCTGGAGTGGTATTGAAGGGGTCAGCCTGACAGGCGGTGCAGATTGGCAGCGTGAGGAGATGAAGTCAGACTCTCGAGGGTCTAATAAAGCTTTCAATGCCCCCGACCGCGACAATACCGGTCTGTTTGCCGTAGGGAGCTACCGTTGGCAGGCGCTGCTGTGGGAGCTGTCAGGTCGTACCGATGACAACCAGCAATATGGTCGTCACAACACCTGGTCTGCCGCCAGCGGGTTGGATATCGATGAGAACCATAATGTCCGGCTGAGCTACGGTACTGGCTTCAAAGCGCCCACCTTCAACCAGCTCTATTATCCTGGGTTTGAGAATCCGACACTCAAGCCGGAAGAGAGCAAAAACCTGGAGTTGGGTCTGTCAGGTCGCTATTCAGCATGGGATTGGTCTGTGAATCTGTATCGCAACCGCATCGACAATCTGATTTATTGCCTGACCAGCATGAGCTACACCTGCAACCCCAAAAATACCACGGCGGATATCAAAGGAGTGGAAACGGAGCTCGGCATCGACACCGGACCAGTGCATCATCGTTTGAGCTACGACTACACCAGAGCCAAAGATACGGGTAACCAGGATTTGCAGCTGCTGCGTAGAGCTGAACATAAAGGCAGCTGGATCGCAGATACCCGATTCGATGCCGCAACACTAACTGCTGAACTGCTCTATGTGGGCAAGCGCTATGACAACAACTGGGCGACTAGCCAGCGGGTGGAACTCAGTGCCTATACGCTGTTGAACCTGGCTGCAAGTTACGAGGTGACTCAGCAATTTACCTTGGGAGGCCGTATAGACAACTTGTTCGATCGTGATTACGCCGCTGCCTATGGTTATGCCTCACCGGGTACCGAGTTCAAAGTAACTGCCGACTACCGCTTCTGATGCTTTATTCGGTTCATCCTTGAAAAACCGAGGCCCTGCCATTGGCAGGGCCTTTTCTATTGGCGGCAGGCGGGAGTATGATCGCCGCCTTGCACCAAAGGGGAGCTCAAGTGGCCAATATTCTCGTGTTTGATTCCGGTATGGGTGGCCTGACCATCTACCGCGAGATCCGCCGCGTTCTGCCGGCACACAACTATTTCTACTGCTTCGACAACGCCAACTTCCCCTATGGTGAATTGAGCGAGCCCGCCCTGATTGCTGCCTGCACCCGCTTGGTGACCACCATGGTAGCCCGTCATCATATCGATCTGGTGGTGATTGCCTGCAACACGGCCAGCACCATAGCGCTGCCGGCCTTGCGTGAGGCACTGGATATTCCCGTGGTGGGGGTGGTGCCAGCCATCAAGCCCGCCGCTGCACAGACTCGCAACGGTTGTATCGGTCTGCTGGCCACTCCAGGCACCGTCAGCCGCGACTATACCCATGAACTGATCGCCCAGTTTGCTCCCGGCAAGCAGGTGCTGCTCAAGGGCACCACCGAGCTGGTTATAGAAGCCGAACACAAGCTGGCGGGCCTACCGGTCAATATGGCGCTACTGCGCGAGGTATTGGCCGATTGGCTGGAGGGGGAAGAGAAGCCGGATACGCTGGTGCTCGGTTGCACTCACTTCCCGCTACTCAATGAAGAGATTGGGCAACTGATGCCGCAATGTCAGCTTATTGACTCGGGCAGTGCTGTTGCCAAACGGGTGGCCTGGTTGCTGAACAATGGCGGGCATACCGTCGTGCAGCCTGTACATATAGAAGAGGTTATTGCCAGGGCTTACTGTACCCGGCTGGATGGGGAGGCCCAAAAACTGACAGCCCCCTTGCAAGCATGGGGGCTGTCATCATTGGAAGAGGTGAAGTACTGACGAGCGGTTAGGCGTCAGTTTCGCTACCTTCTCTTTCCTCTTTATCACGTTTGTCATTTGCTTCACGCACCTTTAGGGTGCGCTGCTGATACTCTTTGTCATTCAAA
>NZ_JBQBCZ010000001.1:687500-732500 GCF_051920345.1 Aeromonas sp. 102P
AAGGTAGCGAAATTCCTTGTCGGGTAAGTTCCGACCTGCACGAATGGTGTAACCATGGCCATGCTGTCTCCACCCGAGACTCAGTGAAATCGAATTCGCCGTGAAGATGCGGTGTACCCGCGGCTAGACGGAAAGACCCCGTGAACCTTTACTACAGCTTGGCACTGAACATTGAACCTACATGTGTAGGATAGGTGGGAGGCTTTGAAGGCGTGACGCCAGTTGCGCTGGAGCCGTCCTTGAAATACCACCCTTGTATGTTTGATGTTCTAACGCAGGGCCCTGAATCGGGCTCGCGGACAGTGCCTGGTGGGTAGTTTGACTGGGGCGGTCTCCTCCCAAAGAGTAACGGAGGAGCACGAAGGTTGGCTAATCCTGGTCGGACATCAGGAGGTTAGTGCAATGGCATAAGCCAGCTTAACTGCGAGACGGACAGGTCGAGCAGGTACGAAAGTAGGTCATAGTGATCCGGTGGTTCTGAATGGAAGGGCCATCGCTCAACGGATAAAAGGTACTCCGGGGATAACAGGCTGATACCGCCCAAGAGTTCATATCGACGGCGGTGTTTGGCACCTCGATGTCGGCTCATCACATCCTGGGGCTGAAGTCGGTCCCAAGGGTATGGCTGTTCGCCATTTAAAGTGGTACGCGAGCTGGGTTCAGAACGTCGTGAGACAGTTCGGTCCCTATCTGCCGTGGGCGTTGGATGATTGAAGGGAGTTGCTCCTAGTACGAGAGGACCGGAGTGAACGAACCTCTGGTGTTCGGGTTGTCACGCCAGTGGCACTGCCCGGTAGCTAAGTTCGGAATCGATAACCGCTGAAAGCATCTAAGCGGGAAGCGAGCCCTGAGATGAGTCATCCCTGACCCCTTGAGGGTCCTAAAGGGCCGTTGGAGACCACAACGTTGATAGGCGGGGTGTGTAAGTGCAGCGATGCATTGAGCTAACCCGTACTAATTACCCGTGAGGCTTAACCATACAACACCCAAGAAGTGTTCTAAGGCTTGTAACAGATACCAAGCGAACTACTAATTCAGTGATAATGACCTAGTCGTTATTCACGTCAGCTTTCTAGATTAAGAATTTGCCTGGCGGCCATAGCGCCGTGGAACCACCTGATCCCATGCCGAACTCAGAAGTGAAACGCGGTAGCGCCGATGGTAGTGTGGCATTCGCCATGCGAGAGTAGGACACTGCCAGGCACTCAATTAAACAGCGATGTGAAGAATCACGTCACTGGCTGCGAGGATGACACCTCAGAAAATGCAGCAGAAGATTTAGCGAAAGCTAACCGAATGCGGAGCGGTAGTTCAGTCGGTTAGAATACCGGCCTGTCACGCCGGGGGTCGCGGGTTCGAGTCCCGTCCGCTCCGCCACTAATTTTAAGGCCTTCCCGATTGGGAAGGCCTTTTTGCTATGGGCGTTTTTTGCCCATAAGAGCCACAGGTTTGCACACCAGAACGAACAGCAAGGCCCGGCTTCATAACCGGGCTTTTGTATTTTTAGCGTGTTAAACAGTCAACGTTTGGTTTTTTCCTGCCAAAAGAGAGCCAGATAGCCGTTTATTTCCACCATTTTCTGGCTATATCAGAGCCTTATCAGTTTCATTCACAGCCATTTGAACAGCTCTACAGATGGTCAAATCAGCCTTCTGCTGCCTGCTGACTACAGGGAAGTTCCATATTGACCACCCCCTCTTCCATTTGCACGTCGATCTTGAAGCCAAGCCGTTTGGCGAG
Organism: Aeromonas sp. 102P; assembly: GCF_051920345.1. NCBI lineage: Bacteria > Pseudomonadati > Pseudomonadota > Gammaproteobacteria > Aeromonadales > Aeromonadaceae > Aeromonas > Aeromonas sp. 102P. The sequence goes on from NZ_JBQBCZ010000001.1 coordinate 689,241, forward strand.
GTTGACCATGCCGCGATTGCTGGGCATGGTCATGCCGGATAACTTGCCAATCCCCTGCTCTTTGGCGTAACGGATGATCTTCTCCATCATCAATTTACCGAGCCCCACCCCTTTCAAGTCCGATCGCACCAGAATGGCAAACTCGGCATCGCTCTGGTCCGGGCTCGAAATGGCGCGTACCACGCCGAGGATATGATCCTGCAGCTCGCCATCTTGCCCCACCGCTACGAAGGCCATCTCTCGGTCGTAATCGATCTGGGTCATGCGAGCCAGCTCTTCATGGCCCAGTTCGCCGACATCGGCGAAGAAGCGTTTGTACCTGTCTTCATCGGAGACCTGCAGCACGAATTGCTTGTGAGCCGGTTCATCTTCCGGCCGGATCGGGCGCAGCAGGATATGGCGCTGATCTTTAAGCCAGGCCCCCTCCTCCAGTTCGGTAGGATAGGGGCGGATCGCCAGTCGGTTGCTGGTCGGGATGGCGGGGTTAGCCAGTGTGAGGCTGGCATCTAGCACCACCATCTCTGCGCCGCACGCTTGCAGCGGGTGCAGGTCCAGTTCCTGAATCTCAGGAAAGGCGAGCAATAGTTCGGATAGTTGGCAGAGCACCTGACCGAGGGCATCGATATCCAGTCGTTCCGGTGTGGCCTGCTCACGGATCTTGCGGCTCTTGAGGGCTCCGATGATCTGGTAACGGGCCAGCGCCTGATTGAGCGGCGGTAACGCTGCCATCATCTCCTGCGGTTCCGCACCAGATTCACCCAACAGAATGACGGGGCCAAAGATGGCGTCTTGCTGGATCCGTACCCGCAGCTCGAGGCCGCCGCTGCGGCGAGCCATCCGCTGCACCAGCAACCCTTCGATGCGGGCGCCCGGATCATGCTGTTTGACCCTGTCCAGAATGGCATCTGCAGCTTGCGCCACTTCGGCCGAGGTGCGCAGATTGAGGACCACCCCGTGTACGGCAGACTTGTGCAGGATATCGGGCGAACGGAGTTTGACTGCTACCGGGTAGCCGATTTGCTCGGCAGTCAGGGTTGCCTCGATGGCGTCGGTGACGATCCAGGTTGGCAGGGTCGAGAGACCGGCGGCTTGTAAAATCGGGTGCACCAGATGGGTATCCAATCTTAGCTGTTTGCGCTCCTGCGCTTGGCGGATCAGCTGCTGGCACAGATCGACATTGAGCTGGTTGCCATGCAGGGATGCCGGTGTCTCCATCAACTGCTTCTGGTTGCGGCGGTATTCCACCATGTGCATGAAGGCGGCCATGGCGCTTTCCGGCGTGCGGTAGGTCGGGAAGCCCGCCTCGGTAAAGAGTTTGCGCCCCTCCTGCGCCGAGTATTCGCCCGCCCAGTTGGTGAGGATGTTGAAACGGCGCGCTCTGGGATGCTGTTTCAGATGGGCAATAAGATGGCTGGCCAGCGGCGCGCTCGGTGCCGTGAGCGAGGGGGCGTGGATGATCAGGATGGCGTCGATGCCATCTTCCTGCAACACGTTGTCCAGTGCCTCCTGATAGGTGGTGATGGTGGCATCGCTGCCGATATCGAGTGGCGGGCGAGCCAGCTTGCCGCACCGCTCCAGCAGCACATCCACCGCCATATTGGCCAGTCCGCGGCCGTTGGAGATGATGGCGAGTCGCTCTCCCTTGAGGGTCATGGAGTGGCTGAGGGTTTCCACCGCGGCAAACAGTTCGTGGGTATCCCGTACCCGCAGCATGCCGGCGCGACGGATGGCGGCATCATAGACATTGTCGAGACCGTGGGCCGGATCGTGGCGCCCGCTTTTCAGCACCAGGATCGGCTTGTTGCGCGAGGCTGCCCGCGCCGCCGAGAGAAAGTGGCGGGCGTCGTGCAGCTTGTCCATGTAGATCAAGATGGCGCGGGTGACGCTGTCGCGGGAGAGCTGATCCAGCAGCTGGCCGAAGTCGATGTCGCAGTGATCACCCAGGGAGATGAAGGCGGAGAAGCCCAGCTCATGCTGCTTGGCCCAATCCAGAATGGTGGTGCTGACGGCGGCGGATTGCGAGAGAAAGGCGACCTGCCCCGGCTTGGCGGCAATGGGGGAAAAGCTGGCGTTGATCCCCTGGCCGGGCAGCAGCATCCCCATGCTGTTGGGGCCGAGCAGGCGAATGCCATATTGTTGGCAGACCCGTTTCAGCTCCAGTCGCTCCTCGGGGGAAAAGTCGGCGGCCAGTATGATGGCCGCCCCCGCGCCCTTCTGGCCGAGCGCTTCCAGCAACGGCAAGACCCGCTCCCGCCTGGTGCAGATGATGGCGAGATCCGGGGTTAGCGGCAGGCTGGCGATATCGGGATAGGCCAGCACACCGGCGATGGACTTGTTGCGCGGGGTGACGGGGAGGATGGGCCCTTTGAACTGGCCCGCCAGCAGGTGGCGCACGATCACATGACCCGCCTTGAGCGGGTCGGTCGAGGCGCCGATCACGGCGATTGAGTGGGGTTTGAACAGCCGATCCAGACCGCTTGCTTTCATGGGCACTCCCGACAAAAGGGGGAAGATACCAGTCTAATACGCCTTTGCTGCGGGTTCTGTGACCGGATCCTGATCACCGTTTGTTGAGGGCATTGGCACGCAGATAAAAGCGCAGTTCGCCCTGCACCCGGCGAATGGCTCCCAGGTGGCGTTCCTGCAGATAGATATCCTGCTCCCGATCGAGCGCCGTGCTGGGTACGCCCATGCTTTGCAGATACTCGTCAAACAGGGTTGAACCCTTGATCTCTACCAGATGCTGTTTCATGGTTCTCCTCCCTGCGCCTTGGCGTTTGTTGATGAACGCCCAGTCTGCGATGACCTGCCGGGTTTGCCTATTGTCACTTTTGACATGAGATTTGACACGAGAGCGCTCACACATCTTTCAGAGAGGGCGCCGTTGAGGCGCTGGCTGGCGTTATAGTATGGCGAGGAGCATGAGGCACGGATGGTGCGCAGGATGATCAGAGTCTGGTGGTGGTGCATGGCACTGTGGACGGTTGGCGTATCGGCAGTCGAGCAGCCTATCCGCGCCTGGAATCTGCTGCTGGATCATCCCAACCCCGCCGTCGTCCAGTTGCTGCGCCTCTCCCTCGATCTCACCGTACCCGAATATGGCCCCTACCAGCTGGTCTCCAGCCCGCAGATGGAGCAGGGGCGGGCGGTGAAGGAGCTGCGCAGCGGCGAGCTGGTTCAGGTCGGTGTTTTTGCCCCCGATGGTGAGCGAGAACGGGAGTTGCTGGCAATCCACATTCCGCTGGCCAAGGGGCTGCTGGGGTGGCGGGTGTGTCTGGTTCGGCAGGGGGATGAGGGGCGTTTTGCCGCGATCGGATCGTTGGCGGACTGGCATCGCGCCGGGCTCTCCATTGGTCAGCACAGGTCCTGGCCAGACACCCAGTTGCTGCGGGCTAACGGCCTCAAGGTGACGGTGGGCAATCTTTATGAGGCGCTCTTCAACATGCTGCGCAAGAAGCGTTTTGATTGCTTCCTGCGCTCGGTCATCGAGATCGAGGATGAGCTCAGGCAGCATCCCGATCTCGCCATCGAGCCCCGTCTGGTGTTTCGCTATCCGCTGGCGCTGCTCTTCTTTGTCTCGCCAAAATATCCGGAGCTGGCGCAGCGTATCGAGCTCGGCCTGCTGCGGGCGCGGCAGTCTGGTGCTTTTGACCGGGTCTTTGAAGAGGGATTTGGCAGCACCATTCGGCGGCTGAAACTGGATGAGCGGGTGCGCCTCGAGCTGCACAACCCCGACTTGCCGCTGCCCAGCCGCATCATGATGGCCGATCCGGCCCTTATCTATAATCCGGTGTCAGCGCAGTGACCCCTGATTCTGCGCGGTATCCCAGAAGGCGCGGATCAGCGGTTCCTCCAGCCGCTTCTTGAGCACCCCGATCCCCACATCAAATGGCTTGAAGGCTGGCTTGAGGTCGATGATCCGCACCTTGTCACCGAGCGGGCTATGGTCGATTACCGCCGCAGGTACCAATCCTACGCCACAGCCGAGCGCCACCATGGCGACAATCCCCTCGTTACCCGCCACTTCGGCATAGATGTTGGGCGCTATCCCCTTGTTGCGAAACCATTGGTCGCTGCGTTTGCGGGCCAGTCCCTGTTCGGAGAGGATGACTGGCAGTTGCTCCCAATCAGGTTCTCCCTGACGGAACCACTGGTTCAGTTGCGGGGCGTTGCGCGGCGCGATAAAGACCAGCGGCACCTGCTGCAGGCTGGCGAACTCCAGCTTGGCGGGCAGGGCATCGGGGCGGGCAGCGATGGCGAGATCGGCCTCGTCGGCCAGGATCTTGTCCACCGCCAGCGCCGGGTCACCGGTCTCCAGCTTGATCTCCAGCTGGGGGTAGCGGCGGCGAAAGCGCTCCAGCACCTCGGGCAGCAGAAAGTAACTGGCAGTGACCGAGCAGAATACCCGCAGCCGCCCCTGCAGCGGTTCATCGCTGCGTTTGAGCTCCTGCTTGAGCTGACGCCACTCCTGCAACAGGCCGCCGCCGAATTCGCGCAGCTTCTCGCCGGCGGGGGTGAGCCGTACCGAGCGGTTGTCCCGCTCGAACAGGATGCAGCCGGTCTCCTGTTCCAGTCGCTGGATGGCGCGGCTCAGGGTGGAGGGGCTGACCGCCATGGCATCGGCACTCTTGCCGAAATGAAGGGAGTCGGCGAGGTGGAGAAACAGCTCGAGATTGCGAAGGTCCATCTTTCAGCTCCTGGCGCGGCTTGTGTGCCCGATACCCAGCGGTTGGTGGCTTGTTTCTGCCATCTCGCGGTACATTCAGCAGGCAATTATGAAGGGTGAGTCTTTCAGTTATTGCAACGTACTGTTTCGAATATATCAGTTCAGGCAATAAGTGTCCCGCGCTATAGTGGTTCAGACAACGCCGCTATCCGGCATGGAATCAATCGAACGGAGCAATCACCATGGCTAACTATTTCAACACCTTGAACCTGCGTCAGCAGTTGGCCCAGCTGGGCAAGTGTCGTTTCATGCAGCGCGAAGAATTCGCGGACGGCTGCAACGTGCTGAAGGGCAAGAAGGTGGTGATTGTGGGCTGTGGTGCCCAGGGTCTGAACCAGGGTCTGAACATGCGTGACTCCGGGCTGGATATCTCCTACGCCCTGCGCAAGGCCGCCATCACCGAGAAGCGTGCCTCCTGGCAGAAAGCTACCGATAACGGCTTCGCGGTCGGCACCTATGAAGAGTTGATCCCGACCGCAGATCTGGTGCTGAACCTGACTCCGGACAAGCAGCACTCCGACGTGGTGAAAACCGTGATGCCGCTGATGAAGCAGGGCGCCGCATTGGGTTACTCCCACGGCTTCAACGTGGTGGAAGAGGGTCAGCAGATCCGCTCCGACATCACTGTCGTGATGGTGGCGCCCAAGTGTCCGGGCACCGAAGTTCGTGAGGAGTACAAGCGCGGCTTCGGCGTACCGACCCTGATCGCCGTTCACCCGGAAAATGACCCGAAAGGCGAAGGCATGGCCATCGCCAAGGCGTGGGCCTCTGCCACCGGCGGCGACCGTGCTGGCGTGCTGGCGTCCTCCTTCGTGGCGGAAGTGAAATCCGACCTGATGGGCGAGCAGACCATCCTCTGCGGCATGCTGCAGGCCGGTTCTCTGCTCTGCTACGACAAGCTGGTTGCCGAAGGGACAGACCCGGCCTACGCCGGCAAGCTGATCCAGTTCGGCTGGGAGACCATCACCGAAGCCCTGAAACAGGGTGGCATCAGTCTGATGATGGACCGCTTGTCCAACCCGGCCAAGCTGCGCGCCTTCGAGCTCTCCGAGCAGCTCAAGACCCTGATGCGCCCGTTGTTCGAGAAGCACATGGACGACATCATCGCCGGTGAGTTCTCCCGCGGCATGATGGCCGACTGGGCCGAAGACGATGCCAAGCTGTTCGGCTGGCGCGAAGAGACCGGCAAATCTGCCTTCGAAAATGCGCCGGCGTTTGCAGGCAAGATTGCCGAGCAGGAGTACTTCGACAATGGCGTGGTGATGGTGGCCATGGTCAAGGCGGGTGTCGAGCTGGCGTTCGAGACCATGGTGGCTTCCGGTATCTACGAGGAGTCTGCCTACTACGAATCCCTGCACGAGCTGCCGCTGATCGCCAACACAGTTGCTCGCAAGCGTCTGTACGAGATGAACGTGGTCATCTCCGACACCGCCGAGTACGGCAACTACCTGTTCGCCAACGCCGCCGTGCCGTTGCTGCGCGAGCACTTCATGCCGACCCTGAAAGCGGGCGATCTGGGTGCCAGCAAGGCGGAAGGGCAGAGCGTCGACAACCTGGCGCTGCTGGCGGCCAACGAAGCGACCCGCAACCACCCGATCGAGAAAATCGGTCAGGTACTGCGTGGCTACATGAAGGACATGAAGCGCATCGCTGTTGGTGGTTAAGCCAGCATCGGGCTGGAGGATGAAGGGGCGGGGATGACGATCCCCATCGCCGGTCGGACTGGACACCCGACCGGCCAGCCAGAAAAACCAGCCTGACAGTCATAAAAAAGCCCCGCTCATCGAGCGGGGCTTTTGCATTCAGAAAGGCTGGATAAATCAGGCTTTCCACGCTTTCCAGGTGTTGATCAGGCCGTTGGTAGAGCAGTCGTGGCTGGTGACAGCCTCGTTGTTGCCCAGCTCCGGCAGGATCTTGTTGGCCAGCTGTTTGCCCAGCTCCACGCCCCACTGGTCGAAGGAGAAGATGTTCCAGATTGCGCCCTGTACGAAGATCTTGTGCTCGTACATGGCGATCAGGGCACCCAGGGTTTTCGGGGTCAGGCTCTTGAACAGGATGGAGTTGGTCGGGCGGTTGCCTTCGAACACTTTGAACGGCACCAGATCCTTGACCTGCTCCAGGGTTTTGCCAGCCGCCAGAAACTCGGCTTCGACCTCTTCCTTGCTCTTGCCGAAGGCCAGCGCCTCGGTCTGGGCGAAGAAGTTGGCCAGCAGTTTCGGGTGGTGGTCACCGATTGGGTTGTGGCTGATGGCTGGCGCCAGGAAGTCACAGGGGATCAACTTGGTGCCCTGATGGATCAGCTGGTAGAAGGCGTGCTGGCCGTTGGTGCCCGGCTCACCCCAAATGATGGGGCCAGTCTGGTAGTCAACCGGCTTGCCGTTGCGATCCACGTACTTGCCGTTGGATTCCATGTTGCCCTGCTGGAAGTAGGCAGGGAAGCGGTGCATGTACTGATCGTACGGCAGAATGGCTTCGGACTCGGCACCGTAGAAGTTGTTGTACCACAGGCCGATCAGCGCCAGCAGCACCGGCACGTTCTGCTCATAGGAGGCAGTGGCGAAGTGCATGTCCATCTCGAAGGCGCCTTGCAGCAGGGCTTCGAAGTTCTCGAAACCGACAGACAGGGCGATGGGCATGCCGATGGCAGACCAGGAGGAGTAGCGGCCGCCAACCCAGTCCCAGAACTCGAACATGTTGTTGGTGTCGATACCGAACTCGGCCACGGCCTTGCCGTTGGTGGAGAGGGCAGCGAAGTGCTTGGCAACGTGGGCCTTGTCACCGGCGATATTGATAAACCAGTCGCGGGCGGTCAGGGCGTTGGTCATGGTCTCCTGGGTGGTGAAGGTCTTGGAGGCCACCAGGAACAGGGTGGTTTCCGGATCGATCTTCTTCAGGGTCTCGGCGATGTGGGTACCATCGACGTTGGAGACGAAGTGCATCTGCAGGTGGTTTTTGTAGGGACGCAGTGCCTCGGTGATCATCACCGGGCCCAGATCTGAGCCACCGATACCGATGTTGACCACGTGCTGGATCGCTTTGCCGGTGTAGCCTTTCCACTCGCCGGAGATGATCTTCTCGCAGAAGCCTTTCATCTTGGCCAGTACGGCGTTCACTTCCGGCATCACGTCCTTGCCGTCGCACTCGATGGGGCGGTCGGAGCGGTTGCGCAGGGCCACGTGCAGTACGGAGCGGCCTTCGGTCATGTTGATCTTGTCGCCATTGAACATGGCATCGATCGCGCTGCGAAGATCGGTCTCTTTGGCCAGATCAACCAGCAACTTGAGGGTTTCTTCGGTGATCAGGTTCTTCGAGTAATCAACCAGGATGTCGCCGCCGAAGGTAAGGGAAAACTTGTCAAAGCGCTTCGGGTCCTGCGCGAACAGATCCTTGAGTCGGGTCTCTTTGTTTGCTGCAAAGTGGGCTTCCAGTGCCTGCCAGGCCTGGGTTTGGGTTGGATTGATGTTTTTCATAGGATTCCTGAAATGCCAAGTTGTGTTTGAACCTTGCAGGCAAGGTCCCGCCAAACCTTATTATCCGAGCATTATAGCGAGCCGATCGGGCGGCCCGTGTAACAGATTTTTACCGATTGTCTTTTACCGCAATGGGTCACTGTCGGGAGCATACAACCAGAACATTGGGATTATGTGTCACGAAAGCAAGGCGGATCTTGCGCTTGCTCATGATTGGGGCCACCCCGATGGCCTGAAATTGTTTTCATCCGGTTGGCGTGGTTATGCACCGACACGGCCATGGGGTGGGGCCAGAAACGACAATGCCAGCCCGAAGGCTGGCATTGTCTGTTGCAGCAGAACCGCGATCACGCCTGCGTTTTTTGCATGTGCATCACCATCTGCGGGAAGGGAATTTCGATCCCTTCGGCATCAAAGGTCAGTTTCACCTTCTCGTGGAAGTCGAACCAGACACCCCAGTAGTCAGCGGTTTTCACCCAGGGGCGCACCACGATATTGACCGAGGAGTCGGCCAGCGCGGCAACGGCGATGGTGGCTGCCGGATCTTTCAGGATGCGCGGCTCTTCGCTCACCAGACGCTCGAGGACCTGTTTGGCCTTGCGCAGGTCAGAGCCGTAGCCGATGCCAAAGGTCATATCGACGCGGCGGGTATCCATGCGCGAGTAGTTGACGATGGTGCCGTTGAGGATGGCGGAGTTCGGTACTACCACCATCTTGTTGTCACCTGAGGTGAGGGTAGTGGTAAAGAGCTGAACGGACTGTACTACACCCGCGGTACCTGCCACTTCGATAAACTCGCCCGCCTTGATGGGGCGGAAGATGATCAGCAGGAAGCCGGCAGCGAAGTTGGAGAGCGAGCCTTGCAGCGCCAGACCGATGGCCAGACCGGCGGCACCGATAATGGCGACGAAGGAGGCGGTCTGCACGCCGACACGGCCCAGCGCGGCGATCACTACGAACACCAGAATGGCGTATTTGAGGATGCTGCCGACGAAGTGGGTGACTGTGGTGTCCAGCTTGCGGGCCTGCATCACCTTGACCACGCCACCGCTGATGAGGTTGGCGGCGATATAGCCGACCAGCAGGGTCAGCAGGGCGGCGGCGATATTGACGCCGTATTCGATCAGCAGTCCCTGATTATTGACCAGCCAGGTCTGCGCTTCGGTAATGATTTCGGGTTCCATAGGATGTCCTGTCAGGTTCTAAAAGGTTTATGGTGGATAAATCTAACACCGCAGCGCGACAGTACGGGTCGCATCTGGTACTTCTTTTCTGCCATAAAAACCTGACACAAAAAAGAAGGGAGGCCAAAGCCTCCCTTCTTTTTGCTGAATGATGCGAAAAAACCATCAGCTCTGCAGCAGTTGGCTGCGGATAAATTGCCACTGATCTTCGAAACCGGCGGTGGGCTTGAGCTTGAACTCGGAGCGCACGAACTGGCTGATGCGACCTTCGGTGTAGGCCAGCAGCAGATTGGCCAGCATGGTCTCGTCTAGCTGGAAGCCTTGACCTTCGCGCAGCCGCTTTTCGCGCAGTACCTGCTTGATCTGGGTCTCCAGCTTGTCGAACAGGATGCTGATGCGATCCCGCAGCCGATCGTGCTCACCCAGCAGGGCGTCGCCATTGAGGATGCGGGTAATGCCGGGATTGCGCTCGGCGAACACCAGCAGCAGCTGCAGGATATGGTGGCAGCGCGCCATGGTGTCCTTCTCTTCCGCCATGATCAGATTGACCCGTGACAGCAGGGAATCCTCGATAAAGTCGATCAGCCCCTCGAACATCCGCGCCTTGCTGGGAAAATGTCGATAGAGGGCTGCTTCAGAGACGCCGACCTCGGCCGCCAGACGGGCCGTGGTGATGCGCTGACCCGGACTGGTTTCCAGCATATGGGCGAGCGCTTGCAGGATCTGATCGCGCCGACTCTGTTTCTGATTACTGCTTGCCATGGATTCCCCTAAAAAAACAATGGCTTGATTCTGTTATTAGGCACCGCCCATCGGGCTGGTGTGGTCTGTTATTGGCGACCAGAAGAACCAAAACCGCCTTCACCCCGTTCGCTCTGATTGAACTCATCGACCAGTTGGAAGCTGGCCTGAACTACCGGCATGATCACCAGCTGGGCGATGCGCTCGCCGGGTTGCATGGTGAACTCATCCTTGCCGCGGTTCCAGACCGAGACCATCAGCTGACCCTGGTAATCGGAATCGATCAGACCGACCAGGTTGCCCAGCACGATGCCGTGCTTATGGCCGAGGCCGGAGCGGGGCAGGATGGTGGCACACAGACCCGGATCCTGGATGTGAATGGCCAGACCGGTCGGCACCAGGGTGGTATCACCCGGAGCCAGAGTCAGCGGCGCATCCAGCAGTGCGCGCAGATCCATGCCGGCAGAGCCCGGTGTGGCGTAGGCGGGCAGCGGGAACTCGGTACCGATACGGGCATCCAGAATCTTCAGTTCAATTTGTGTAGTCATGAATCGCTTTTTCAGTTGGATCTTGTATTGGCGCCCCTCTTGGCAGGCGGGGTGCCGTGAGTCTTGTTCTTTCGGGACGCTCAGTGCCGGTAGTGGCGCGCAATCAGGGCGATCAGGTGACGGGCCAGCGTCAGCTTGTCGGCCAGCGGCAGCGGGGCCTGGCCCCCTTGCCAGAACACGGTCAGGGCGTTGTCATCGGCGTTGAAGCCTTGCCCCTCGCGGGACACATCGTTGGCGGCGATCATGTCCAGCCGCTTACGCTGCAACTTGTCGAGGGCGTATTGTTCCACATCCACGGTTTCGGCGGCAAATCCGACGGTGAAGGGTTTGTCTGAAAGGGCGCCGACGGCCGCGATAATGTCGGGATTTTTCACCAGCTTCACCACCATCTGGTCGTTGTCGCCGGTTTTCTTGATCTTCTGGCTGGCGACCTGCTCGGGGCGATAGTCGGCTACCGCGGCGCAGCCGATGAAGAGGTCGCACTCGCCGACCCGGCTCATCACCGCCTGATGCATTTGCTCCGCGCTCTCGACATCGACACGGGTCACGCCAGCAGGCGTAGCTAGCGTCACCGGGCCGCTCACCAGCGTCACTTCGGCGCCCGCTTCACGGGCAGCTCGGGCGATGGCGTAGCCCATCTTGCCGGAGCTGTGGTTGCTGATGTAGCGCACCGGATCCAGTGCCTCGCGGGTCGGACCTGCGGTGAGCAGCAGCTTGACGCCCGCCAGCAAGGGCTCGGCGGCCAGCTGCTGGCAGCAGCGATCCACCAGTTCGAGGGGATCCAGCATCCGGCCCGGGCCCACATCGCCACAGGCCTGGCTTCCTGCATCCGGCCCCCACAGCAGAATGCCGCGGCTGGCCAGGGTCTTGAGGTTGGCCTGGGTCGCGGCGTTGAGATACATCTGCTGGTTCATGGCGGGTGCCAGCGCGATGGGCGCCGGAGTGGCCAGACAGAGGGTGGTCAGCAGTTCATCGGCCATGCCTGCAGCCATCCGCGCCATCAGGTTGGCGCTGGCGGGGGCGATCAGTACCAGATCGGCCCACTTGGCCAGCTCGATATGGCCCATGCCCGCTTCGGCAGAGGGGTCCAGCAGGCTGTAGGCCACCGGATGACCGGAGACCGCCTGCAGGGTCAGCGGGGTGATGAACTCCTTGGCGGAGCGTGTCATCACCACCCGCACTTCGGCGCCCTGATCTTTCAGGCGGCGTACCAGCTCGGCACTCTTGTAGGCGGCGATCCCGCCGCTGACACCCAACAGGATGCGTTTATCGGCCAATCTCATCTGCTGTTTCTCTATCCGGCTCATTCTGACTGGTCGGCTAAGATACCACACGCAATGGATGACGACAGGGGTTGGCATCAAGGGGCGTGGTCGGGCGCGCGCAATTTTTTGCTATGTTTTTTCTCAACAGGGATGAGGGAGAGACAAATGAGCATCAAAGAGTGGCCGGAAGATGAACGCCCCAGAGAGAAGCTGCTGCGTCAGGGGCCTGCGGCGCTCTCCGATGCCGAGCTGCTCGCCATTTTTCTGCGCACCGGTGTTAATGGCCTGAGTGCAGTGGATCTTTCACGTAATCTATTGAATCAATTCGGCTCTTTGCGCAGCTTGCTGGGCGCGGATCAACGGGCATTCTGCGAGGCGCACGGCCTTGGCCCGGCCAAATATGCCCAGTTGCAGGCGGTGCTGGAGATGGCCAGACGCCATCTGGCCGAGCAGTTGCAGCGGGGCGATGCGCTCACCTCGCCCCAGCTGACCCGCGACTATCTGCAGGCCCAGCTGCGGGATCGGCCGCGTGAGGTGTTTGCCCTGCTGTTGCTCGACAATCAGCACAGAGTCATTCAATTTGTTGAGCTTTTTTTCGGCACCATCGACTCGGCGAGCGTCTGGCCAAGAGAAATCGTGCAGATCGCGCTCAAACATAATGCAGCCGCGGTGATTCTGGCGCATAATCACCCGTCCGGCGTCGCCGAGCCCAGCAGGGCCGACCGCCAGATCACGGATCGGATCACGGCCGCTTTGGCCCTGATCGATATCAGAGTGCTGGATCACTTGGTGATCGGTGATGGCATCACGGTTTCTTTTGCCGAGCGCGGTTGGCTATAACTGTGCTCTGGCACCGTATTAGTTGATCTTTGATCACGGATGCTGTATAAAATGCCGCCTTCTGTTTGCCCCGCAATCGAAGGCCAGCGGGGCAGATATTTGCTCGAGCAATGAAGTAAGATTTGGAGAGACTGACATGTCTAGAGTATGCCAAGTAACCGGCAAGCGCCCGGCAGTTGGTAACAACCGTTCGCACGCTAACAACGCCACCAAGCGTCGTTTCCTGCCGAACCTGCACACTCACCGTTTCTGGGTTGAGAGTGAAAAACGCTTCGTAAGCCTGCGCGTATCCGCAAAAGGCATGCGTATCATCGACAAGCGTGGCGTTGAAGTGGTTCTGGCTGAACTGCGCGCCAGCGGTGTTAAGGTATAAGGAATTAGATCATGGCTAAAGGTATTCGCGAGAAAATTCGCCTGAACTCCAGCGCCGGTACTGGTCACTTCTATACCACTACCAAAAACAAGCGCACCATGCCCGAAAAAATGGAGATCAAAAAGTTTGATCCCGTTGTTCGTCAGCATGTGATCTACAAGGAAGGCAAAATCAAGTAATTACTTGATGCTGCATTCCCAAAAACCCGGCTTCGTGCCGGGTTTTTTTATGCGCCGAATTCAGTACACTGCCGGTTCAAAGGGAGGCTTGCCATGTTCAAATTGAGCCGCAAAGGCTGGAATAACGTGATCATTGTGGTGGTGCTGATCGTGATCACCCTGTTGCATCGTATGGAGACTGCCCAGCAGGAGAACAGCGCCAAGCGGGCTCGCCCCTTGCTGCCGGATGCGGCCGTGGTGCTCACTTGGCAGGGGCCGAGCTGGCAGATTGAGCGGATTGGTCAGGGCTGGCGCAGCGTGCCGGATCTGGGGCTCGACACGGCTCAGCTGGATGCCCGTCTGGCGCGCTGGCAGAGCTGGTTGCTGCCCCCCGGCGAGGTGGTGCGCGGCACCTCGGTGGCCATCAAGGTGTGGATTGCCGGCCAGAACGATCCGGTCGAGATCGGCCTCTATCAGAACAGCGGCCAATATGGCGCTCAGCTGCCCTCCGGTCTCTGGCTCGCCCTCACTGCCGAGCAGTATCGCGATCTGCTGCGTCCTGCCCCCTGAGTTCCTTTTCCTTGCGAGGTGCCCATGCCTGAATTGCCAGAAGTTGAAGTCAGTCGTCAGGGGATCTCCCCCTGGCTCACCGGTATCAAGGTGACGCGTGTAGTGGTGCGGGATGGCCGTCTGCGCTGGCCGATCCCTGGTGAGATTCAGGAGCTGGTGGACCTCACCATCCATCGGGTGCGTCGCCGTGCCAAATACCTGCTGCTGGAGACCGATTTCGGCACAGCAATCCTCCATCTGGGGATGTCCGGCAGTCTGCGGGTACTGGATATCGGCACCCCGGCCGAGAAGCACGACCACGTGGATATCGAGCTGGAGAATGGCAAGCTGCTGCGGCTCAACGATCCGCGCCGCTTCGGCGCCCTGCTCTGGACTCGCGAACCGGCCGAAGCCCATGCGCTGCTCGCCAAGCTGGGGCCCGAGCCGCTCACCGATGCCTTCAGTGCTGATTACCTGCGTGAGCGCGCCAAGGGACGCAGCACCGCCATCAAACAGTTCCTGATGGACAATCAGGTGGTGGTCGGGGTGGGCAACATCTACGCGAACGAGGCGCTCTATGCTGCCGGCATTCACCCCAAACGGGCGGCGGGTAATATCAGCGCCGAGCGGCTGGGAACCCTGGTGGCCGAGATCAAGCGCGTGTTGGCCGAGGCAATTCGCCAGGGCGGCACCACTCTCAAGGATTTCACCAGTGCCGATGGCAAGCCGGGCTATTTCGTGCAGCAGTTGCAGGTCTACGGCCGTGGCGGTCAGCCCTGTTTCCACTGTCACACCCTGCTGACCGAGACAAGAATGGGCCAGCGCACCACGGTTTTTTGCAGTCATTGCCAGCGCTGAGCGCACTTTTTGCCCCGATCCGGGGGAAGTTGTAACAGCGTATTTCCACTCTGTTGAAGATTTGCACAGCTGTCACTAGTATCCCGACCGTTCAGGCGGTTTGAGAATATAAAAATGACAGTTAAATCAATAGACTGGGAATATTTATCCCGGCAGGAGCGCTATTGCGCAAAATCCATGGCCCGCTTCCTCTACCCCGAGGGATGTGACCGAAAAACCTTCAATCGCGGCAAGTTTGTGCTGCGCAGCCTGCTCTATCGCAAGTCGCTGAGTCGGGTCTTCAGTCTGTTTCAGTGCGACTCGCTCAAGGCGCTGCCAGCGGTCTATCCCGAGCTGCTCGACAAGCCGATGCGACCCTATCGCTTCGCCTGTGCCAGCGCCCGTGAGCGGGCCGAGATGCTGGAAAATCACTATCGGTTGCTGCTGGAGTGCTACCCGCAGCTGATCGACCCGCTCTATCTGGGCGAGGGGATCGAACTTGGGCACTATCCCCAGAGCGGCTGCCGCATTCTGCTGCGCCACGATGGCACCTTCCGCCGCGAGGCCGAGCTGGCGCTCTCCATCGTCAACGGCGAGGGGCAGCGCCTCTACAGCTGCGCCTTTTCGCTGGCGGGCAGCGTGGATCGTTTGATTCTGATGATCGGCTCCATGCAGGGGCCGGAGCCTGCGGTCGACAATGCCCAGGATCGGGTGCGCGAGCTGACCAAAGAGGGACACGGCCTGCGGCCCAAATCCCTGCTGGTGCAGCTGGTGCTGCAACTGGCGCAGAGCATGGGGGCGGCGGAGGTGCTGGCGGTACGCAAGCGGGCCCATGTGTTTCAGGCCAAGCGCTACAGCAGCAAGCAGAAAGCCAATTTGCAGGCCGATTATGACGAGCTGTGGCAGGAGTTCGACGCCCGGGATGTGGATGCCAACTTCGTCGCCCTGCAAGCCCAGCCGCGCAAGCCGCTGGAGGAGATCGCCTCCAAGAAGCGGGCTATGTATCGGCGCCGCTACGAGTGGCTCGATCAGCTGGTGCAGGAGATGAATGAGCGGTTTGCCCGTCAGTAACCGGCAAGCAGGCTGACCTCTCCATGCGAGAGAGATACAACAAGGGCTACCCGCGGGTAGCCCTTGTTCGTTTCTGCCAATCAGGGGAGGGATTAGCGCTGTTGCTGTTTGGCTGCGATGGCCTGGGCCACCACGGGATCGACAAACTGACGAATGTCGCCACCGTGCAGCGCCACCTCTTTCACCAGGGTGGAGGAGATAAAGGAGTTCTCCTCGGCTGGGGTGAGGAAGACGCTCTCCAGCTCCGGCATCAGGCGGCGGTTCATGTTGGCCAGCTGGAACTCGTACTCGAAGTCGGAGACGGCGCGCAGGCCGCGGATCAGCACGTTGGCCTGATGCTCTTTGGCAAAATCGACCAGCAGCCCGGAGAAGCCCACCACCTTGACGTTGGGAAGCGTGCTGGTCACTTGCTGGACAAGCTGGACACGTTCTGCCAGATCGAACAGCGGGCGCTTGCTCGGGCTGTTGGCGACCCCGACCACCACCTCGTCAAACAGCTTGGCGGCGCGGCCGATGAGATCGGCGTGGCCATTGGTAACGGGATCAAATGTCCCGGGATAAATCACCCTGGTAGTCATCTTTGCGGTCCTGCAACCTGGAAATTTGGTCGCATTATAAGGTCGTCGCTTGAGAATAGCAGTGCATCAGGCAAGAATACGCCATCGCGCATCAAGCCTCCTTGCATTGGTGACAGGGAGCAAAGGGATTTTTTATGAAACGTATTCTGGTCGTTCGCAATGACAAGATTGGTGACTTCATGCTGGCGTGGCCTAGCTTCGCCATGCTAAAAGGCTCCATGGAGTGTCATGTGACTGCCCTGGTTCCGGCCTACACGGCGCCGCTGGCCCGGCTCTGCCCCTGGATTGACGAGGTGATCATCGATCCGGGCGTGCGGGCCGACAAGGAGCAACAGCGAGCGCTGCTGGCGCGGATCAAGGCGGCGGCGTTCGACGCGTCCATCTGCCTCTTCTCCAACTCCCGCAACGCCATGCTGGTGTGGAAGGCACATATCCCTTACCGGCTGGCCCCGGCGACCAAGCTGGCGCAGGTGCTCTACAACCAGCGACTGGTGCAGCGCCGTTCCCGCTCCCAGAAGCCGGAGTCCGAGTACAACCTGGAGCTGATCCGCCGCTTCCTGGCCGATCAGCAGGTGGCCGTGGTGGAGCCCCAGACCCCCTTCCTGCAGTTCGATGACGAGACCCTGCGACAGGTGCGCGAACAGCTGGCACTCAAGCTCAAGCTCGATGCCAGCCGCCCCTGGCTGATGGTGCATGCCGGTAGCGGCGGTTCGGCCAACAACCTCTCCATCGAGCAGTATGCCCGCATCATCATCAAGCTCAATCAGGCCTGCCCCGAGCTGCAGTGCGTGCTGACCGCAGGCCCGGGTGAGGAGAAGATGGCCGAACAGCTGGCGGCCGAGTTGCTGGCCCACGGCGGCAACGGCTGGATCTACCGCTCCAGCGATGGTCTGCCGATGTTCTGTCAGGTGCTGGCTAACGCCGCCCTGTTCGTTGCAGGCAGTACTGGCCCGCTCCATATCGCTGGCGCGCTCGATGTGCCGACCATCGGCTTCTTCCCGATGCGCCGCTCCGCTACTCCGCTGCGCTGGAAGCCCCTCAACAGCGAAGGGCGTCACCTCGCCTTCAGCCCGCCGGAGGATAGCGACCATCCTGAGGATATGAGCCAGCTCGATCCCAAGGCCATGGTGCCGGTGATGGCCCGCTGGGCGGCGCCTTTCTGGCGCAAGTAAGGTATGCAGTAATGCAAACAGGGCCCCGCGGGGCCCTGTTTCGTATGACGGTTATTCCGGCTGCTGCGGCTGCTGGCGCACCCAGAGGTCGGCGTATTTGACGAAGGTGGAATGGGCGGAGAGGATCGCCAGCAGCAACCCCTGCTTGCCGTCGAGGAAGCCCGCTTTGAGCAGGTACATCTTGAGGAAGCAGCCGACAGCGTGGATCAGCCCCTGACTGAGAGAGCCCTTCTTGCCGCGAGCGGTGCGCTGATCGGCCCAGGCGCGGGCATAACCGGCCGATTTCACCAGATAGTGCTCCAGATCCCGATAGGTGAAGTGGAGCAGGTCGCCATGAATATTGACGATCTTCATGTTGGCCCGCACTTCCACCTTTTCGTGCACCAGCGCCTCGTTGTAGCTGGTGAGCGCCTTGGGATAGAGACGCAGCACCCGATCAGGATACCAGCCGCTGTGGCGGATAAAGCGGCCAAACACCCAGGAGAGGCGCGGGATCGAGTAGATGGTATCGCTGGCCGGATTGGCCATCACCTCGGCGATGGCGGTTTTCAGCTCGGGGGTGAGCCGCTCGTCGGCATCCAGCCACAGCACCCAGTCGGACTGCACGTGGGACTGGGCCAGTCGGCGCTGTTTGCCAAAGCCAGGCCACTTGGCGTTGACGAAGAAGCGGGCGCCAAATTCGGCGGCGATGGCCGAGGTCTCGTCCTGACTGCCTGAGTCCAGAATGACGATCTCGTCCACCAGTCCGTCGAGGGAGGCGAGGCACTTGCGCAGGTTGTCGGCTTCATTCTTGACGATCAGAACGGCAGCCAGAGTCGGTTTTTTCACGAATGTGGGCTCACGGTTATTGCCCGGCTGGCGGGTCGAATGCGTATTGATGGGCCATTCTAACGGAAAAATGGGCCAAAGAGAGAGCCGCCATTGCCCGTTTCCATCAGCTGTTTGACTGTCTCCTCTCGTCCGGTTGGAAGCGGGCCACCGCTGGAAAAATGGGGTGACGGCAGCGTCTGCCAAGGATCTTCTGTTATTTATCCAGTCATTCTTGGGGCATAATCTCGCCCAGTGATGATTAACAGCCGGGCCAGACCCGAGAGAAGACGCGTAATGAAAATATTGGTGATCGGCCCCTCCTGGGTCGGCGATATGGTGATGTCCCAGAGTCTCTACAAGACGATCAAGGCCAACCATCCGGAGTGCGAGCTGCACGTGATGGCCCCCGCCTGGTGCTGCGCCCTGCTGGAGCGGATGCCGGAGGTGGACAAGGCGATCACCATGCCCCTTGGCCACGGTGACTTCAAGCTGGTGGCACGCCGCCGCCTCGGCAAGCAGCTGGCGGCGGAGAAGTACGATCAGGCCATCGTCCAGCCCAACTCCATGAAGTCGGCGCTGATCCCCTGGTTTGCCCGCATTCCGGTCCGTACCGGCTGGAAGGGCGAGAGCCGCTACGGTCTGCTCAACGACCTGCGCAGCAACAAGTCTGCTTTTCCGCTGATGGTGGAGGGCTATCTGGCGCTCGCCTATCCCAAGGCGCAGATGAAGAGCCGGGCCGATATTCCGACCATTCCGCACCCGGCTCTCCACGTCGATTTGATCAACCAGAGCAAGGCGCTGGAGCGGCTGGGACTGGATCGCGCTCGCCCGGTGCTGGTGCTCTGCCCCGGTGCCGAGTTTGGCCCGGCCAAGCGCTGGCCGGAGGGACACTATGCCGTGGTGGCCCAGCAGCATCTGGACGAAGGGTGGCAGGTGTGGATCTTCGGCTCCAACAAGGATGTCCCGGTAGCCAATACCATCCGGGATCGGGTCAACCTGCTAACTCGCCCCAACTGCCACGTGCTGGCGGGCAAGACCAGCCTGCACGAGGCGATCGATCTGATGGCGCTGGCCAGCCGGGTCATCTCCAACGACTCCGGCCTGATGCACATCGCTGCCGCCCTCAACCGGCCGCTGGTGGGCGTCTATGGCTCCACCTCGCCGCTCTACACCCCGCCGCTGGCGGATCGGGTCGAGATCGTTCACACCGACATCGAGTGCCGCCCCTGCTTCAAGCGCACCTGCAAGTTCGGCCATCTCAAGTGTTTGATCGACCTGGCGCCGGAGCAGGTGGTCGATGCCTGCAAGAAGCTGGAGCAGAGTCAGTAAGATGCCCTACCGTCTGCTCTACAACCTGCTGATCCATCTGGGATTGCCGCTGGCGCTGCTGGCCCTCTACAAGCCGAAGAAAGGCAAGCCCGGCTTTGGCAAGCGTTGGGCCGAGCATCTCGGGCGGTTGCCTGCCACCGGGCAGGAGGCGCCGCTCTGGATCCATGCGGTGAGCGTGGGGGAGACGCTGGCCATCACGCCGCTCATTCGCGCCCTCAAGGCGGAGCGGCCCGATCTGCCGATCCTGCTCACCACCACCACCCGCACCGGCGCCGATCAGGCTGCCAAGCTGGGGGATCTGGTGATCCATCGCTACGCGCCGCTCGACTACCCCTGGGCCATTGCGGCCTTTCTCGACACCTTCAAGCCGCGCGCGCTCTGGGTGATGGAGACCGAGCTGTGGCCGAACTGGCTGGCCGCCTGTGAGGCGCGCCACCTGCCGGTGACCATCATCAACGCCCGCCTCTCCGAGCGTTCCTGCCAGCGTTATGCCCGCTTCCACGGTGCCTTCGACGCCCTGAGCCGGCCGCTGACCCATCTGCTCTGTCAGCATCAGGATGACGCCGACCGCTTCGCCCGCCTCGGCATCGAGCGTTCGCGGCTGGCGGTGACCGGCTCTATCAAGTTCGATATCCAGTTTGGTGACGAGGTGCAGGCAAAAGGGCGCGCCCTGCGCCAGCAGCTGGGGGCGGATCGGCCGGTCTGGATCGCCGCCAGCACCCATCAGGGGGAGGATGAGCAGGTGCTGGCCGCCTTCGATCTGCTGCTCAAACGCCATCCCGATGCGCTGCTCATTCTGGTGCCGCGTCACCCCGAGCGGTTCGACCGGGTGGCCGAATTGTGTGCCCCTTACGGCTGCGTGCGGCGCACTGATGGTGTTGTGGTGCGTGCGGAGGATAAGGTCTATCTCGGCGATACCATGGGCGAGCTGCCACTGATGCTGGCGGCGGCCGATGTGGCCTTTGTCGGTGGCAGTCTGGTGAAGATTGGCGGTCACAACCTGCTGGAGCCGGCAGCCCTCGGCAAGCCCTGCCTGACGGGGCCCGCCTACTTCAACTTCAGCGATATCACCCGCCAGCTGGTGGCTCAGGGGGGCGCCGCCATCGTGGCCGATGCCGCCGAGCTGGGCGAGCAGGTGAGCCAGCTGTTTGCCGACGGCAACGCCCGCCACGAGATGGGGGAGCAGGCTCGCGCCGTGGTGCTGCGCAATCAGGGTGCGCTGGCGCGTACCCTCTCGCACTGCCTCACTGCGTTGGAGAACGACTGAGTTTCAGCCTTTCATACATCTCAGCCATAAAAAAACGGAGCGCGATGCGCTCCGTTTTGTTTTTGGCGGTTGCCGGAATTAGCGAACGATCAGTCCCAGCAGGATGCCGACCACACCGAAGTCGGAGTCGCTGAAGGTGGTGTTGGCGAAACCGAGGTCGCCCAGCACCGGCAGCAGGAACACCGGCAGAATGGTGAGCAGCAGCAGGCCGTTGGCGAAGGCACCCAGAATGGCGCCGCGACGACCACCGGTGGCGTTGCCGAACACCCCGGCAGCAGCGCCGACGAAGAAGTGCGGTACCACGCCCGGGATGATGACGGTCAGGCCCATGGCGTAGAGCAGCGCCATCCCCACCAGACCGGCGGCAAAGCTCGACAGGAAGCCGATCAGCACGGCGTTGGGGGCGTAGGGGAAGACGATGGGGCAGTCGAGTGCCGGCTTGGCGTTCGGTACCAGCTTGTCGGAGATCCCCTTGAAGGCCGGAACGATCTCGGCGATGACCATCCGTACACCCTGCAGGATGACGTAGACACCGGCGGCGAAGGTGATGGACTGCATCAGGGAGAACATGAACCAGTGCTTGCCCTTGGCGACGCTGGAGACAAACTCGGGGCCGGCGAAGGCGGAGGTCACCAGGAAGATGATACCCATGGTGAAGGAGATGGCCACCGGGGTATCGCGCAGGAACAGCAGGCTCTTGGGCACCTGTACATCTTCGCAGCTGTGGGCCTTGTTGCCGAACTTGGCGCCGATCAGGGCGGAGAGCACGTAGGAGCAGGTGGAGAAGTGGCCCAGCGCCACGTCATCGGAGCCGGTGATCTGCTTCATGAAGGGGTGGGCGATGGCCGGGAAGAAGACCATGGCGACGCCGACCACCAGACTGCCGACTGCGATCAGCGGCACACCGCTCATGCCGCCGGCAGAGAGGATCACCGCCACCATCATCGACATGAACAGGGTGTGATGACCGGTCAGGAAGATGAATTTCCACGGGGTCAGACGGGCGATCAGGATATTCACCAGCATGGCGAAGAACATGATCATCGCCATCTCCTTGCCAAACGAGGTCTGGGCGATGGAGACGATGGCCTCGTTGTTGGGGACGACCCCCTTGATGCCGAAGGCGTGCTGGAAGATGACGGCAAAGTCACCCAGCGAGTTGATCACCAGGGTGGCACCGGCCCCCAGAATGATGAAACCCATGATGGTCTTGACCGTGCCCTTGATGCACTCGGTCACCGGTTTCTTCTGGGCAATCAGGCCGATAAGCGCGATCAGGCCGACCAGCACGGCGGGCTCGGACAGCACGTCAAACATCAGAAAGTTGAAAAATTCCATGGTCAGCTCCTGGCAATGGAAGATGCGGCCCGCAGGCCGCATGGAGGATCCTTAGAGGGCGCCCAGTTCGCGCAGGGCGGTGGCGAGCTTCTCTTTCATCGCGGCCTTGTCGACCATGTTGTCGAGGGCCACCAGACGGCCGTTGACCCCCATGGATTGCAGCTGCTCGGCGATGTCGCGGGTGGCGACAAAGATCTCGGCGGTTTCGCTGCCGGCGGAGGCCAGATCGCGGTGATCCACCTCGGCGGTGACTGCCAGCTCTTTCAGGATGCTCTTGATGCTCATCTCCATCATCAGGCTGGTACCCAGACCGTGACCGCATACAACCAGAATTTTCATTGTCTCTTCCTCTGTCAGGTGCGCCGTGGCGCAGATCAGTAGCGCGCCAGAATGCGCAGGATGTCGTCTTTGGTGTCGGCCGCAATGATGGCCGCCACGTCCTCTTCATTCATAAACAGCTCGGCCAGCTGGGCGATGGTCTCCACGTGGGAGTTGCTGTCGCTGGCGGCCAGGGTGATCAGCAGCTGGATCGGGTCGTTGTCCTCGGAGTCGAAGTTGACCCCCTGCTTGATGACGGTCAGCCCCAGACCCAGCCGGTTGACGCCGTCCTCGGGGCGAGCGTGGGGCATCGCCAGACCGGGGCCCAGCACGTAGTAGGGGCCGAGCTCTTCATGAGAGCGAAACAGCGCCGCCACGTAGGAGGGTTCGATGGTGCCATTGGCCAGCAGGGGCGCCGTCGCCAGTTCGATGGCGTGACGCCAGTCGCGCGCGGCGGGTTCGATGCGGATGACATCCTCGGTCAGCAGTTGAGTCAGCATGGTGGTGATCCGGCTAGTTAAGATGGCGCCAATCTATCGATCTTGCGGTGGTGAAACTGTGAGGGTGATCGCGAAAGTTAGCGCTATCAGATAGCGCTAACATCAAACTGTGATAGCGCTATCACTTCACCCATTAACGGGAGTCATCTTGCCCCCGTGATCCGGGAAAGAGGGTAGAATCGGCCCTGAGCAAATGGTCAGTGGCGCTCTTTTGCCTTAAAGTGAGCAGCCGCAAGTCGAGGATGGGATGGATGTCAGAAGCAAAGAAGCGCCGTAGCACGGGTCGGGTGACCCTCAACGATGTGGCCCAGCTGGCTGGTGTGGGGGCCATGACGGTTTCCCGTGCCCTGCGCACGCCGGAGATGGTCTCCGACAGGATGCGCGAGCGCATCGAAGCTGCGGTGGAAGAGCTCGGCTATATCCCCAATCGGGCCGCAGGGGCGTTGGCCTCTGCGACTTCCCAGACCATCGTAGTGATCGTCCCGAGTCTGGCGGAAGCGGGCTGTGGCGAGATGATCGCTGGCCTGCAACAGACCCTGCTCGACGAGGGTTACCAGATCATGCTGGGGGATGCCCAGCATCTGAAACAGCAGGAAGAGAGCCTGCTGACCAGCTTTTTGCAGCACAATCCGGCGGCGGTGGTGCTGTTTGGTGGCGATCCCGGCGAGACGATCCGTACTCGCCTGAAAGCCTCCCGCCTGCCGGTGGTGGAAGTGGGTGCCATGGCCCGCAGCCCCATCGACATGAATGTGGGAGTCTCCAACTTCGATGCCGGTTATCAGCTCACCCGCCACCTGATCGAGCGGGGCTACCGCAATATCGGTTTTCTCTGTGCCCGTCAGGAGCAGTGGATGCTGCAACAGCGGATGCAGGGCTGGCAGAAGGCGTTGCTCGACAACTACCTCTCCCCCGATGCCATCATCAACACCTCTGAGCGGCCCAGTTTCAGCACCGGCGCCACCATGCTGGGTGAATTTCTGCTGCGCTGGCCCGAGCTGGACGCGCTGATCTGCGTCAACGATGAACTGGCGGCCGGGGTACTGTTCGAGTGCCAGCGTCGCCATTTGAATGTGCCGGGTAAACTCGCCATCGCCGGATTTGACGATCTGGATGTGGCGCGCGCCTGTTATCCAACCCTTACTTCGGTCAGGATCCCCTATCGAAAAATGGGGCAGGAGGCCGCCGAGCTGATCCTGCGCCAACTGGCCGGGGAGCCCGTGATGGGCACCGCGCTGGCTCTCGATTTTCAACTGCAAAAGCGTCAAAGCAGCTGATCCCCGTTTCACACGTCATCAAAGAGGCAACCATGTTCAAGGCTCTGTTACTGGAAAACCAAGACGGCAAGACTGTACCGACTCTGACCCGGCTGGCCGAGAGCCAGTTGCCGGAAGGTGAGGTGCGGGTAGCGGTCGCTTACAGCTCCATCAACTACAAGGACGGGCTGGCGATCACCGGCAAGGGCAAGATCGTGCGTCAGTGGCCGCTGGTGCCCGGTATCGACTTCGCCGGTACCGTGCTCGAATCTGCCGACAGCCGCTATCAGACCGGCGACAAGGTGGTGCTGACCGGTTGGGGTGTGGGTGAAGGCCACTGGGGCGGCATGGCCGAACAGGCGCGGGTCAAAGGGGACTGGCTGGTGCCGTTGCACGCCGGGCTGGATGAACGGCAGGCCATGTGCATCGGTACCGCCGGTCTCACCGCCATGCTCTGCGTGCTGGCATTGGAAGAGGCGGGTATTACTCCCGCAAGTGGCGAGGTGCTGGTCACCGGCGCGGCTGGCGGCGTGGGCTCCACCTCGGTTGCCCTGCTGGCGGCCCTTGGCTATCAGGTGGCGGCGCTGACCGGTCGTCCCGAAGAGCAGGGCGCCATGCTGACCGCACTGGGTGCCAGCCGCATCGTGCCGCGCAGCGAACTGCTAGTGCCTGCCAAGCCGCTGGAGAAGCAGCTGTGGGCCGGTGCTATCGACACCGTTGGCAGTCAGGTGCTGGCCAAGCTGCTGGCCCAGATGAACTATGGCGGCGCTGTGGCGGCCTGCGGGCTAGCGGGCGGTTTCGATCTGCCGACCAGTGTGATGCCCTTCATCCTGCGCAACGTGCGGTTGCAGGGGGTCGATTCGGTGATGTGCCCGTTTGAACGTCGTCAACTGGCGTGGCAGCGACTGGCACGGGATCTGCCCGCCAGCTTCTTTGAACAGGCGGTTACCGAGATTGGGCTGGAGCAGGTAGTGGAGGCCGCCGAGGCCATCATGCAAGGCCAGATCGCCGGCCGGACTCTGGTCAAACTTTGAACTCTCTCTAACTGGCGAGCCCGACAATTCCGGATAAAATTGGAGTGCGGGTGAACTATCCAAGGAGAGTGAAGATGGGTGGACACAAGCCGGACTACGACTCCTCTGATGAGGATTGGGAGCCGGATTCCTGGGAAGAAGAGCTGGATCAGTGGGAAGATGAAAGCTGGCAGGATGATGACACTTTCGATGACCAGTGAACCACGGCATTGAACGAACAGGCGGGCTTTGGGCCCGCCTGATTTTTTGCCGCGCTCACACGGCTGAGCGTTCGTCCTTGGTCAGGGGCGGGCCGCTGGGTAGAATGAACTGCCCAAATGACGCTCAAGGATGACTATGCGATTCACCATCATATTGTTGGCTGCCCTGCTGGGTGGCTGTGTCTCCAACGATGATCCCTGCGAGAAGGTATGGAGTGAGGTTGGGGAGGCGGATGGCAAGCTGGGCTTCACCACCGAGCGGATCGAGTTCCATCAGGGCCAGTGTGGCAAGAAGGTGGATGCCGAACTGTGGAAGCAGGGACATCAGAAGGGATTGGCATGGTATTGCCGCCCCGAGCATCTCTATCTGGCTGGCCGTTCCGGCGAGGAGTATCGCGGCGTTTGCCCGAATGATACCCAGGCACGCAGATTGTTCGAACAGGGGCGTCAGGGGTGGACCGATCAATAACGCCCTGACAGGGAGGGGCGTTACTCCTCTTTCAAGCGCAGCGGCTGGCAGAGGTAACCCTTGTCATTGGCACTGCGGGCACATTTGCTGCAGACAAACTTGGGTTTGCGGACTATCTTGCGCAACGCCTTGAGATCGGTGGGGATCTCGTGACGGCGCCATTCACACAGGGTTTTGCTGCCCATAACGACTACCTCTACGACTTGACGGCCGTATTGTAATCGATTTTCATTTCGAATAAACCGGCAACGCTCGCTTATTGGCCGATATGCCAATAAGCGATTGTTTCGGGAGGGATTACTGGTATAGGAACTTGGTGAAGATAAGCTCGCGCACCGCTTTCTTGCCGGTCTCTTTCACCAGCAGTTCGTTGACGGTTGTCTCGCACTCCTTGCGCAGCTCTTCTCGGTTGGTCAGGGACTTCACTTGATCGGCATTTTTGCTGCCAATCAGGCGGATGATGGCATCGCGGATCAGCGGGTCATGCTGCTCCAGCAGCTTGAGATCGGCCTCGTTTTCCGCCATCAGCTCTACCGTGACCCGGATATAACCGAGGGTTTTGCTATCACTCAGGTAGTTGGTGATGATGTCGGGATCGAGCGCGTGGTAGGAGAAACCAGGCTTGGCTGCGCCCTCTGCGCCCTCGGCGGGCGGCTCATCTTCAGCCAGAGCTTGCTGCTGCAGGGCGCCACAGCTCAGTAACAACACCAGCAGAATTTTGAAGATCTTCATATAGATGGCTCATCAGCAAGAGATAACCCATTTTTGATGTTGCCATCGGGGCCGTCAAGCACGGATGTTCTTACATTTCGCTATTGATTTACGGATAATAAACCGGATTTTAACCTGAACACGGAAATCTCTGGATGGTGAAGCTGTGAAGTCCGAGTTGACTGTTCCCCTCACGCCGTTAAGCGGGTGGCTGGCCCCCGAATGTTGCGAATTGCCCGCCAGCTTGCGCCCCTGGCTGCTGGAGCCCGGCTCCATGACTCGGCGTCTGCGTCAGCACAATCGCCACTTTTCGGTCGAGTGGCTGGGCAATCACCCGGTCGCCCTTACTGCCGATGAGCAGTGGCTGGTGGATTCGGCCTCGCCGGCCGGCACCTGCCGCGAGGTGATCCTGCACGGGGATCGTGGGCCCGCCGTGCTGGGCTGGACCCTGTTTGCCGATGACGCATTGCAAGGGAGCGGCATTGCCGAGCTTGGCGAGCAGCCGCTGGGTGAGCGGGTATTTGGCCATGAGCCTGCCCGTCGCGATCATCTGCAACTGGCCCGTTTCGATATTGCCGCCAATCCCCGTTGCCCGGCCGCCACTGTCTGGGGGCGTCGTTCCCGTCTGTTTCTGGGGCAGTGGCCACTGCTGGTGCACGAGCTGTTTCTGCCCTCTCTCGTCTGTGACAAGGAGCTGGAGTGAATCTGTTAACCAAGGAGCGGGGACTTGCCTACATGCAGTTGGCCCGCGTCGACAAACCCATAGGCACTCTGCTGCTACTGTGGCCAACCCTGTGGGCGCTCTGGCTGGCCGCCGGTGGCCTGCCCAATCTCTGGGTGCTGACCGTGTTTGTGGTCGGCGTCTTTCTGATGCGCTCGGCAGGGTGCGTGATCAACGACTATGCGGATCGCAACTTCGATGGCCACGTCAAACGCACCGCTGGTCGCCCTTTGCCCACGGGCAGAGTCAAGCCGTGGGAGGTGCTGGCGCTCTTCTTCGTGCTGGTGCTTATTTCGTTTGGTCTGGTGCTGACCATGAATCCGCTCACCATCGGCCTGTCGTTTGTCGCCCTGCTGCTGGCGGTGAGCTACCCCTTCATGAAGCGCTTTATCTCCAACCCCCAGCTGGTGCTCGGGATGGCCTTCTCCTGGTCGATCCCGATGGCCTATGCGGCGCAGGCGGATGCCCTGCCGCTGGTGGCCTGGCTGCTCTTCTTTGTCAACCTGCTCTGGACGGTGGCTTACGACACCCAGTACGCCATGGTGGATCGGGATGACGACCTCAAGATCGGCCTCAAGTCCAGCGCCATCCTGTTTGGTCGTTACGACAAACGGATCATCGGTGCATTGCAACTCTCGACGCTGCTGCTGTTGCTGGCGGTCGGGCAACTGATGACGCTGGGGGGTTGGTATTACTGGGGATTGCTGGGAGCGGCGGTGCTGTTTGTCTATCAGCAGCGGCTTATTCGCGAGCGGCAGCGGGAAGCCTGCTTCCAGGCGTTTCTCAACAACAACTATGTGGGGGCGCTGGTGTTTGCCGGTCTGGTGCTTGACTACCTGCTGGCGTGATTGCGCCCCGAGTAAAACTGGATAAAAAGAAGGCCGCATCATGCGGCCTTCTTTGTTTGCGTTGCAGATTAGAGCTGATTGCCCGCCTGAATGGTGCGGCGGATCTTGTTGCTCAGCAGCGGTACTATGTTGTCGGCCAGCGCCTGGAAGCGGCCGAGATCCGGCTTGCACTCGGGAGAGAGGTAACCCTCCTTGCGCAGCGTGTGGATCAGGGTGCTGAACAGCTTCTGGTCGAAGAACTCGGGGGCGTTGATGCCGTGCAGGGTGCCGAGGCGCTCTGCCATCATCAGGCCGTCCGCTTCCAGTTGCTCTGCTTCGATATGAGGCTGGGCCAGCACCCGGGTCAGCACGATGGCGTAGCGTTGCAGGGTCTCCTGAATGCTCTCCGCCAGCAGCAGCAGGCGCATCTGGTTGGCCGGATTGACCCAGTAGCCGTCATCGCGGGTCTCGATCAGTTGCTGGGCCTGCAGGGCATCGAGCAGGCTGTCGACCAGCGCCGGCAACTCATCCTCTTCATAACGCAGGAACAGCTCGGTCTTGAGCAGCGGATAGATGTCGATGCAGCGGGCCATGATCTCGCTGCGGGAGATCCCCTCGCACCGTTCGATCAGTGCCGCCACCAGAGAGGGCATGGCGAACAGGTGGAGGATGTTGTTGCGGTAGTAGGTCAGCAGGATCGCCTGATAGCGGTCGAGACTGATGATCTGCCCCAGCTTGTCCTCGCTCACCTCGAACTTGTTGAGCTCCATCGCCTGATCCAGCAGGGTCTTGGCATCCTCATCCGGAATGGTGCTCTGCGGGCTGTAGGGCACCGCCTTGAGCAGATCCAGATAGGTGTTGAGCTGGGCCTGCAATTCGTCGCGGGTCAGGGCGTGGCGCTCGGCGGCCAGCAGCGCCAGCGCACTCAGGGTCAGGCCGTTGACCGCGGCCGCGCCGTTGATACGGGTCATCAGCAGTTCGGCCAGATTGTTGACGGTGCCCGCCATCCACTCCGGACGCTCCTCTTCCCCGATGTGCTTTTTCCAGTCGGGGATATGTTCGCTCAGGTAGCTGTTGAGAGTCAGCGGCTCGCCGAAGTTGACGAAACCACGGCCATAGTTGCGCAGCTTGCGCAGGATGCCGAGCACCTGCAGGAAGCTCTCCTTCTCCTTGCGGCTGCCCTTGAGCTCGTTGTGGTAGGTGTTCACCTCCATCACGTGCTCGTAGCCCAGATAGACCGGCACCAGAGTCACCGGCCTGTCCAGCCCGCGCATCATTGCCTGCAGGGTCATCGCCAGCATGCCGGTCTTGGGCGGCAGCAGGCGACCGGTACGGGAGCGACCGCCTTCGGTGAAGAACTCCACCGAGTAACCCTTGGCAAACAGCAGGTTGAGGTATTCCCGGAATACCGTGCTGTAGAGCGGGTTGCCCTTGAAGGTGCGGCGAATGAAGAAGGCGCCGCCGTGGCGGAAAATCGGGCCCGCCGGCCAGAAGTTGAGGTTGATGCCTGCCGCGATATGGGGCGGCACCATCCCCTGGTGGTAGATGACGTAGGAGAGCAGCAGGTAGTCCATGTGGCTGCGGTGGCAGGGGACGTAGACGATCTCGTGCCCTTCCTGCGCCAGCTGGCGCACCTTCTCGGCGCCATTGACCGACAAACCGCGATAGAGCTTGTTCCACAGCCAGCCGAGGAAGCTCTCGCCCAGGCGGATCAGCCGGTAGGAGAAGTTGGAGGCGATCTCGTCCATGTAGCCATGGGCACGCTTTTGCGCCTTCTCGAGGCTGATCCCCTCGCGCTGGGCCTCCTCTTCAATCGCCTGCTGGATCACCGCGGAGTCGAGCAGCTGCTTGAACAGCAGGTTGCGGTTCGGCAGTTTCGGGCCGGTGGCAGCCAGCTGCTGACGGCTGAAGTGGGTACGGGCCACTCGCGCCAGCTTGTGGGCGATCGCCTCGTCGGTGCCGTGCTTGTCGGCCATGTAGCGCAGGGAGAGCGGCGGCGAGAAGCGCACCAGATTCTCGCGACCCTTGAGGATCACGATGAGCGCCTTCTTCAGCCGGTTTGGCGCCAGGCTGCTGATGATGTTGAGGCCGGAGGCCTCCTCGCCTTCCCGACCCGGAGCGCGGCCCCAGAACAGGGTGACGGGCACCACCTGGATATCCAGCTCGGGATCCTGCTTGTGCAGATCCAGCAGCTGGTGGAACTCCTGCAGGAAGGGGAGCGGTTTGCTGCGTTTGCCAAACAGGGGAGGCGGACGGTCCAGACAGACATAGCGCGGCAGCAGCTGGCCGTTCAGTTCCAGCGGCGTGAAGGGGCCGGGCAGACCGAGATCCTCGCAGCACTGCTGCAGGGTCATCAGGTCGGTGATCGAACTGGTTTTCAGGGCATAGACGATGGGTCTGGCCGGATCCAGATTGAGTTCTGTGATGGGATTTTCCGGCAGGCTCTTGTGATTGACCAAGCCGCTGACCGGCCATTGCAAGATGGCTCTGGAAATCTTCTGTCCTAGGGACATGTGCGTCTGCTCTCCAAAAAAATGCGGCGTGAGCATAGCAAATCGACAGCCCCTTGTCGCCGAGAGGTACGATGAGTCGGCTGCGCAGGATCAAAACAGTAGTAAATGAGGGGTTGGTTGCGACAAATGTCAGCTGCGCCTTGCCTTGGCCACTGCACTGTATATACTGCCAGTGTGCTGTATAAAAAGACAGGTGCCAATTCTATGAAACCCCTTACCCCCCGCCAGGCCGAAGTGCTGGAGCTGATCAAGGTGAACATGAGCGAGACCGGTATGCCGCCGACTCGTGCCGAGATTGCCCAGAAGCTTGGTTTCAAGTCGGCCAATGCGGCCGAAGAACATCTGAAGGCCCTGGCCAAAAAAGGGGTCATCGAGATCATGCCGGGCACGTCCCGCGGCATTCGCCTGTTGCTCGAAGAGGAAGAGGTGCTGGAAGAGAGCGGCCTGCCGCTCATCGGCAAGGTGGCTGCCGGTGAACCCATCCTGGCTCAGGAGCATATCGAGAGCCACTATCAGGTTGATCCCGCCCTGTTCCACCCGCGCGCTGATTTTCTGCTGCGGGTGCAGGGGATGAGCATGAAGAACATCGGCATTCTGGATGGCGATCTGCTGGCGGTGCACAAGACCCAGGAGGTGCGCAACGGTCAGGTAGTGGTCGCCCGTCTCGATGAGGATGTCACCGTCAAGCGCTTCCAGCGCAAGGGCAGTCAGGTATGGCTGCTGCCGGAGAATGAAGAGCTCTCCCCCATCGAGGTGGACCTCTCCTGCCAGCAGCTCACCATCGAGGGACTGGCTGTCGGGGTGATCCGCAACGCCGACTGGATGTAATCATCTCCGCCAACTGCGTTTGCCACACGGCCTCCTTCGGGAGGTCGTGCTGTTTCTGGCGCACTTTCCCTGTCATATCAAACAGATCATCGGTGGCGGCATTTTTGTCCTGCGCGACCGGCTACCAATCATCCATTTCAGATATATGCTCAGATCAGTGCCCTGTCGCCGAGACAGGGCTTGGCGCCTCCCTCTGACCATCACAATGCGTCGGTACGGGAGGGCCGGTAACAACGAGAATCGGGCAGTACACCTTCACGGGATATGAAGGGGGAGTGGGGAGATCCCGAGCCTTGTCAGGCAAAGGGGACCACTCGTAATGGTTGCAGATAGTCGTGACGGGCCTGTTCCCAGTTCAGGCCGACGAAGCAACATGACCTGTCGGTCAAGGAGGACTGGTATGGCATCAAGATCGCCATGGGATTCAGAGGCTGGGGCTGCGCCAGCGGAATCGTCAATCACCCGTTTTGTCAAAGGTAGCCGGATGACCTGGTTTTACGGTCTCTGGCTGCACCATCGTGGTTCGCACTGGACGCTCTGGCTGGGATGTCCGAAAGAGAAGGTGGTGCGTCTGGTGCTGCTGTTCAAACGTGGTCATGGCGATCGCCAGGGGGAAGAGGGCTGGCTGGCCCCCGTGATTCCCATCGGCGTGCGGGCCATCGGCAAGATGTTGCAGCAGGGACGCAACGCTCGCCTCTGAGCAGAAGAGACAAACAAATCCATCCATAACCGGCACCCGAGGGGGCCGGTTTTTTTATGGCCGCAACTGGCGATTAATTATGCCAAATGGTCGACTCCTGACAGGGCGTTGCACAAGGTTGAACCACCTTGGCGGCTCGCTGGGGTACAATGCCTCCCTCTTGTCCGGTCACTGCTGGCCATCTGCCTCGAACTGAAAGGGTCTCTTGTTATGATGAAGCTCCGCTATCCCCTGCTCTTTCTGCTGCTGACAGCCTGTCTGATCCTGGTGTTTTACGCCACGCAGCCAGAGCAGCCGGAACAGGCCGATTATTATCCGGCGGGGCGGGACATCAATGATTTTGCCTTTACCGATGCGGACAATCAGCCGTTCACCCCTGCCAACCTGAAGGGGCACTGGACCTTCCTGTTTGTCGGTTACACCTTCTGCCCCGATATCTGCCCCACCACTCTGGCAGATATGCGCTCCGTCTATGACCAGCTGAAGAAGATGGCGCCCGACAGTCAGGTAGTGTTTATCTCGGCGGATCCCCAGCGTGACGATATTCCCCGTCTCAAGACCTATACCGCCTTCTTCAATCCCGAATTCAAGGCGGCCACCGCCCCCCACGACAAGCTGTTCCCGTTTGTGCGCAATCTGGGGCTGATCTACTCCATCGCCAATCAGGGGGAGAAGGATTACCTGATCGATCACTCCGCCTCCATCGTGCTCATCAATCCCAAGGGCAAGCTGCAGGCGGTATTCCGTCCGCAGGTGGCGCCGGGTCAGGTGCCACGAGTGCAGATGGCCACCATGCTCTCTGACTTCGCCCGCATCCTGAAGCTGGCAGGCCACTGAGCGTGACCCCAGCTGTTGCCCCCCGGTGGCGAGATCCCTCTCGCCACCGCGCTGTGTTTGCGCTCGCCCTGCCCATGGTTTTCTCCAATATCACCACCCCCTTGCTGGGGCTGGTGGACACCTGGGTGATCGGTCATCTTGGTCAGGCCTGGTTTCTGGGGGGCGTGTCGGTCGGTGCGACCCTGATCAACCTCATCTTCTGGTTGCTCGGTTTTTTGCGGATGTCGACCACCGGGCTGACGGCGCAGGCGCACGGCGCCGCCGATGGTCGTGCCCAGCTCGATACCCTGCTGCGGGCGCTGGGGCTGGCCATTGCTCTTGGCCTGGCGCTGCTGTTGTTGCTCTTCCCCCTGTTGCCACGACTGATCGCCCTGAGTGGCGGCTCGCCCGAGGTGCAGCTCTATGCGGGCCAATATGTGGCGGTGCGGATCTGGAGCGCCCCGGCGGCGCTCTGCAATCTGGTGATCATGGGCTGGCTGTTGGGGATGCAGGATGCCCGCAGCCCCATGGTGATGCTGATCCTCACCAATCTGGTCAATATGGCGCTCGACGCCCTGTTTGTGCTCGGGCTCGGCTGGCAGGTGCGGGGTGTGGCGGCAGCCTCGGTCATGGCGGACTACTGCGCGCTGGCAGTCGGCATCTGGCTGGTACGCCGTCAGCTGCGGCAACTGGCGCCGACGGTGTGGCAGGATGGCTGGCAGCGCTGGCGACAGCTTGCGCCCATGGTGCGGTTGCTCGGCCTCAACCGCGATATCTTCCTGCGCTCCCTCTGTTTGCAACTCTGCTTCGCCTTCATGACTCTGCAAGGGGCACGGCTGGGGGATGTGGCGGTGGCCGCCAATGCGGTGCTGCTCAACTTCCTGATGCTTATCTCCTACGGACTCGATGGTTTTGCCTATGCGGTGGAGGCCATGGTAGGACGAGCTATCGGTCAGCGGGATCGGCAGAAACTGCGGGAGGCCATCGTGCTCAATCTGGGCTGGGCCGCCCTCATTGCCAGTGGTTTTACCCTGGTGTTTGCCCTCTTTGGTGCCCACCTTATCGGCTATATCACCGACATTCCGGCCGTGGTGGCGGAGGCAAATCATCAGCTGCCCTGGCTGATCGCCATGCCCTTGCTGGCGGTCTGGTGCTTCCTGCTGGATGGCGTATTTATCGGGGCGACCCGGGCGCGGGAGATGCGCAACAGCATGTTGCTGGCCGCGTTTGGCGGCTTCTTCCCGATCTGGTGGCTCTGTCAGTCGTGGGGCGTGGCCGCGTTATGGGCGGCGATGGCGACGCTGATGGTGGGGCGTGGCCTGTCGCTGGGGGTCACTTGCTGGCGGCTGGAGCGCAGCGGGCATCTGCTCGACGCCCGCCACTGATCATCGGTGGCGCTTACATGGCACCGTCGTAGCCGAGCTGGCGCCAGCTCTCGTAGACAAAGATAGACACCGCGTTGGATAGGTTCATGCTGCGGCTCTGGGGCACCATAGGGATGCGCAGCCGCTGCTCGAATGGCAGACTCTCGATGATCTCGATGGGCAGGCCGCGACTCTCCGGGCCAAACAGCAGGGCGTCGCCAAGGGCATATTGTGCTGCCGAGTGCGCGGTGCGGCCCTTGGTGGTGCAGGCAAACACCCGTTTGGGCGCAACGGCGGCCAGAAAGGCCTCATAGCTCGGCCAGCGCTTCACCTCGGCAAATTCGTGATAGTCGAGTCCCGCCCGCTTTACCCGCTTGTCATCCCACTCAAATCCCAGCGGCTCAATCAGATGGAGCCGGTAACCGGTATTGGCGCAGAGCCGGATGATATTGCCGGTGTTGGGCGGAATTTCCGGCTGGTAGAGGACGATATCGAGCATGACGAGCTCCTGCAAAGAGATGTAAAGCCAAGAAGGGGCGCCAGCATACCCAGCGCCCGTCCGGATGAAAAGGATCAGGCGATGGGCAAGCGGATGGTGATGGTCAGCCCGGTCGGGTGATTGTTGCTGGCCGCAATGGTGCCGCCGTGGCGCTGTATTGCCTCCGAGGCGATGGCCAGCCCCAGCCCGGTGCCGCCAGTTTTGGCGTTGCGGGCATCATCGACCCGGAAGAAGGGCTGGAACAGCAGCGCCTGCTGCTCGTCAGGCACCCCGGGGCCGTCATCCCGAATGGTCATCACCCACTCCTGCCCCTCCCGATACCAGTCCACCTTGATGAACTCGCGGGCATATTTGAGGGCGTTGCGCAGGGGGTTCTCCACCGCCCGGGCCAGCAGCTCGGGCCACATCTGGATCGACTCTGCAGGCAGTGGCGGCAGTCTGAGCTGTTTGCCGCTCTGGTTTGCCTCGAACATGGCATCTTCGAGGATGGGCTCCAGCAGGTCGGCCAGCGGGTGCACCACTGGTGCCTCAACATGCTGCTGCACTCGCGACAGATCCAGCAGATCGCCGATCAGCTTGTCCAGCCGCCCAATCTCCGATTCGATCCGCGCCAGCTCGGCGCTGTCACCCTGCTTGCGGCGGATCAGCGCCTGCGCCAGTTGCATCCGGGTGAGGGGGCTGCGCAGCTCGTGGGAGATATCGGAAAGCAGCTGTTTCTGCTTCTGGATCATGCTCTTGAGTGTCTCCACCATGCGGCTGACGTTATCCGCCAGCTGGCCGATCTCGTCGCCCCGTCCCAGGTTGGGGATCTGTACCTCCAGATTGCCAGCCGCCAGTTGGGAGACCGACTTCTGCAACTGCAGGATGGGGCGGGTCAGCCGCCAGGCGAGCAGCAGGCAGAGCGGGGTGCTGACCAGCATCGAGATGCCCAGAATGCGGATCGGGTGATCCAGCACCTGAATAAACAGGAACAGGTAGGGATTCTCGGCATTGAGGCCGAAATAGACGTGATAGCGATGACCGTGGTGCTCCATCAGGAAGGGGCCGGCGATCGCCTTGCGATCCTCATTGCCCAGCATGGGGTTGGCCGGGTCATCGGCATCCACCATAAAGCGCACCACGAACTTGCGTGGATGGGTGGTGGACTGGATCTGCCCCTTCTCGTCGCGCAGGTAGACGTTGTCCACCGGCAGCATGGCGATCTTGTCCATCGCCTTGGCCAGATCGAAATCCTGATCCGGCTCGGCGGCGTTGAGCAGGGCCTGCACGTTGTTCTGCATCCGCGCCACTTCATGGGTCGGCAGCGGGATCTGGTTGCGGGGATCCAGGGTCGGCAGGCTGATCACGGCGGCCAGCATCACCAGCAGCATGAACCAGAACCAGAGGAAGATGTGGGTCGAGATCCCGTTGAGGGAGTTGATGCGCTCTATTCTTGCTCTAGCCACAGGTAACCGCGCCCCCGTACGGTTTTGAAGCGGGGCTGGCCATCGGTGCGGTCCGGCAGCTTCTTGCGCAGGTTGCTCAGGTGCATGTCGATGGCCCGATCGAAGGGCTCCAGCTTCTTGCCCAGCACCTGCTCGGAGAGGTGGCTCTTGCTGACGATCTGGCCGGGATTACGCAGCAGACACTCCAGCAGGCCAAACTCGGTGGCGGTCAGCTCCAGCAGTTGTTCGCCGCAGCGGGCCTGCTGCAGGCCGGGTTGCAGCACGATATCCATGAAGTGCACTTCGTCGGAGGAGTTGCCGCGCTGGGGCGGGGCGCTCTGGGTACGGCGCAGGATGGCGCGTACCCGGGCCAGCAGTTCCCTGTCATCGAACGGCTTGGCCAGATAGTCGTCGGCACCTGCTTCCAGACCGTTGACCCGATCCTGACTGTCACCGCGGGCGGTCAGCATCAGCACCGGGGTATCGTGGGTCTTGCGCAGCTTGGTCAGCATGGCAAAGCCGTTGAGCTTGGGCATCATCACGTCCAGCAACACCAGATCGAAGCTCTGCTCCGCCAGCCGTTGCAGCCCCTCTTCACCATCCTCGGCGACCGTGACCTGAAATCCTTCCAGGGTCAGAATTTCGGTGAGCAGCTGGGTCAATTCAAGATCGTCGTCGACCAGGAGTATTCTGTTCATCGGGTGTTATTCCGCAGATTTTCGCGCCAAACTGACGCCGGGGTCAGGGTATAATAAGTTTTTCATCGCCAGAGGAAAGCCGGTTTTGAGCCATCAACAATATTCCCGTTGGGTGACCTTTGCCAGCATAGCGGCGGTCACCACCGCTACCTTGCTGATCATCGGCAAACTGATCGCCTGGCTGATGACCGACTCGTCGACCCTGCTGGCGTCGCTCACCGACTCCTTCATGGATGTGAGTGCCTCCATCATCAACCTGCTGGCCATTCGCTATGCGCTTGCCCCCGCCGATGACGAACACCGTTTCGGTCACGGCAAGGCGGAGTCGCTGGCGGGGCTGATCCAGTCAGCCTTTATCTCCGGCTCCGCCCTGCTGCTGGTGATGCACGGAATTTCATCCCTGCTCAATCAGGCGCCTATCCTGCGGCTGGAGGCGGGTCTCTGGGTCAGCGGTGGCTCCATCGTGCTGACCCTGCTGCTGGTCAGCTTCCAGGGCTTTGTCATTCGCAAGACCAACAGCGTGGCCATCAAGGCCGATATGCTGCACTACCGTTCCGATCTGCTGCTCAATGCCGGTGTCTTGCTGGCGCTGGTGCTGGCGGGGCAGGGGTGGTACTGGGCCGATGGCCTGTTTGCCATCCTGATCGGGCTGTTCCTGCTGTGGGGGGCGGGACACATCGGCTACGAGTCGGTGCAGGCCCTGCTCGATCGTCAGTTGCCAGCGGAAGAACAAGCGAGAATAATGGCGCTCTGCTGTGCCGTAGAAGGTGTACACGGCGTACATGACCTGCGCACCCGTCAATCCGGGCCGACCCGATTCGTACAGTTGCATCTTGAACTGGATGATCAGATCCCCCTGGTCAAGGCCCATCAGATCGCCGATGAAGCCGAACTGGCGGTTCGCCAGGCATTCGAGCGGATGGATGTCATCATCCACATGGACCCCATCTCGGTGCTGACAAAAGAACAACAGAGCCCTCACCCAGAACAACAGTAGGCTGCAACATGGATGAACTGGTTGCCAAAACCTGGCACAAAATTCAGCAAGAAGCGGAGTGCATGGCGGCCCAGGAGCCGATGCTGGCCAGCTTCTTCCACTCCACCATTCTCAATCACAAGAATCTGCGTTCGGCGCTGAGCTTCCAGTTGGCCAACAAACTCGACAGCGCCACCATGCCCGCCATCGCCCTGCGCGAGGTGATCGAGCTGGCCCTGCGCAGCGAGCCCGAGCTGCTGACGGTAGTGGCGGCCGACATCTGCGCCGTGCAGGAGCGGGATCCTGCGGTCGACCTCTTCTCCACCCCGCTGCTCTACCTCAAGGGGTTCCATGCCCTGCAGGGGTATCGGGTCGCCAACTGGCTGTGGCGTCAGGGGCGCCGCTCGCTGGCTCTTTATCTGCAGAACCAGATCTCGGTGGTGTTCGGGGTGGATGTGCACCCGGCCGCCCGCATCGGCAAGGGCATCATGTTTGACCATGCCACCGGCATAGTGGTCGGCGAGACGGCGGTGATTGAAGATGATGTCTCCATCCTGCAGAGCGTGACCCTCGGTGGTACCGGCAAGGAGAGCGGCGATCGCCATCCCAAGATCCGCGAAGGGGTGATGATAGGGGCGGGCGCCAAGGTGCTCGGCAATATCGAAGTGGGCGTGGGCGCCAAAATTGGCGCGGGCAGCGTGGTGATCAACCCGGTGCCGCCTCATACCACGGTCGCTGGCGTACCTGCCAAGATCGTCGGCCGTCCGGAGTGCGACAAGCCTTCACTGGATATGGATCAGTGTCTCTGATCTCTCGGCCGGAGTAGTCGATGGCCAAGCGCTGGTCGGGTTATCTGATCCTTGGGATGTGGCTGCTCAACCTGCTGCATCTCTATCTGGGGCTCTCCCCCTGGCCTGCTGCCATTGCGGCTTGGGGGGCGTCACTGCTCACCTGGCCCTGGCTGGTGGGGGCCGCCAAGCGGCAGGCGCTGGCCTTGTATGGTGCGGCGCTCTTGCTGCTCTTCTTCTCCTGGTGGCAGGGAGCGACCCTCACCGCCGGTGACTGGCTGCTGCCCAACATCAATATGCTCACCATGTTTGCCGCGGTGAGCACCCTCAATCTCGCCACCTCGGGTCTCTTGACCGGCACCACCTCCTGGACCGGGCGCAAGGGGCTGTGGAGCACCATGGCCAGCCTCAATCTGCTGGGGGCGGTCATCAATCTCTCGGTGCTCTTTATCATCGGCGATCGGCTGGAGCGCAATGGCACCCTGGAGCGGCGCCAAGTGATGGTACTGAGCCGGATCTTCTGTGCCGCCGCCTTCTGGTCACCCTTCTTTGTCGCCATGGCGGTGGCGCTCACCTATGCGCCGGGTTTGCAGCTCTCCCATATTCTGCCGTTCGGGATCCTCGCCGCCTTGCTGGCGATGGGGCTGACCGCCTGGCAGGTGGAGCGGATCGGGGTGGCCGACTTTGCCGGTTATCCGCTGCGGCTGCAGACCCTGGGGTTGCCGGTCACGCTGGCGCTGCTGGTACTGCTCATCAAGCAGATCTGGCCCCAGCTCGGCATTCTGGCGGTGATCGCGCTGGTGGCCCCGCTGCTGGCGCTGCTCTTTATGCCGAGGGTCGGGCGCAAGGCGGCCCTCAAGCGGCAGGTGGTGGAACGCTTTCCCGCCATCGGCGGTCAGCTGGTGCTGTTTCTGGGGGCCGGTTTGCTGGCGGCAGGCATCAACAGCGCGCTGTCGGTCATCGATCTCGGTGCCGGTCATGGCCTGCCACTGTTCAACCACTTTGGCTGGCTTGAGGCGTCCCTCACTTTGCTGCTGATCCTGCTGGTGGCCATCGTCGGGGTGCATCCGCTTATCAGTATCTCCGGGCTGGCGCCGCTGCTCTGGCCGCTGGCGCCGGATCCCAGCCTGCTCGGCATGTGTTTCCTGCTGGGATGGGGGCTTGCCACCGGCACCAGTCCGCTCTCCGGATCCAATCTGGCGCTGGCCTCTCGCTACAACCTCAGTGCCGGGCTGATCCTGCGCTGGAACCTGCTCTACGGCCTGCTGATGTATGTGGTCGCCTGTCTGTTGCTGGGGGCTTATATCGCCTTGCATGGATAACGGCGATTCCGTCGAGAGGGTGCCAATGATGCGCGGGTGGCGGGGCTTTTTACGCACGGTTCAGTGTGTTGTCGCGGCTCGGGCGCAGGATGCGAGAAAAATAGACGCATATTTAGACAATACATCTATGGAAGGCGCATTTTACAGCGCACTGGCTTGTTTGTGCCGATGCGCTCGGGGTATGCTGGCTTCACGCGCTTGAATCGCCCTCTGTGGGGCATCGCAATTGAACATACAGGTATGCATATGTCACTAGAAGTCCTTGAGCAACTCGAATCCAAAGTACAATCCGCCGTCGACAACATCTCCTTGCTGAAGATGGAGCTGGACGAGCTGAAAGAGCAGAACAGCAAGCTGCAAGACGAGAACCATCAGCTGCGCAACGAGCACACTGCATGGCAGGAGCGTCTGCGTGCTCTGCTGGGCAAGATGGATCAGATGGGCGAAACCATCTAATTCATCGCCTTCAGGCAGAATTGAAAACGGGCCGCTCCATGAGCGGCCCGTCTGTTTTTGGCAGGGCGGGGATTACAGCGTCAGCAGCTGCTTGACTGTCTTCTCGATGCCGTTTGCCGCTTCGACTATGTTGTTGGCCAGCATGTAGGCGGGGGTGGAGATCACCTTGCGCTCCTGATCCACCACGAATTCGTTGACCGGGCAGTTGAGATGGCTGCCACCCATCGCCTCGATGGCGTTGGCGGTACCCTCGTCATGGCCGATGGTCACCAGCGTCCCGGCACCATAGATCAGCGGGATCATGGCGGGTGC
Organism: Aeromonas sp. 102P; assembly: GCF_051920345.1. NCBI lineage: Bacteria > Pseudomonadati > Pseudomonadota > Gammaproteobacteria > Aeromonadales > Aeromonadaceae > Aeromonas > Aeromonas sp. 102P. The sequence continues at coordinate 730,226 of NZ_JBQBCZ010000001.1, forward strand.
GATGCAGATATAGGCGGCCGGTTTGTTGGCTTTGGCAAAGCTCTGGCACGCTTTCAGCACATCGGGCTGGATCTGGCATTCGGCTCCTTTGATAGCGAAGTCGCACAGGTTTTTGGCCGCGCCAAAGCCGCCGGGCACCAGCAGCGCGTCGTAATCGGCCGCATCCAGCTCGGCCACATCCTTGATCTGGCCACGGCAGATACGGGCCGCTTCGACCAGCACGTTGCGGCTCTCTCCCTCGCTCACTTCACCGGTCAGGTGGTTGATGACATGGAGTTGCGCCACGTTCGGGGCGAAGCACTGGACGGCGGCTCCCTGACGGGCCAACGCCAGCAGGCTGATGACGGCCTCGTGGATTTCGGCCCCGTCAAAGACACCGCAGCCACTCAAAATCACGGCCACTTTTTTCATGGCAAACTCCTCGTTGTTGAAAATGTGAGCCAGGATGGATTGTTGTACTTTTGTATGGTTATCGCTCGCCCTCCGCTGGTCAAGTCATCTTGCTGTGCTAGGATTGTTTCGTTTTGGATCCTGCCGTACCTACTCCCTTAAATCTTTTTCCACATTGATCGAGATCATTCTAACTGTCTCACGATCGGTTTTTACGATCTCAACGCATTGTTTTTAATGGCTTTTTATATTCTTATGCACAGTTTTATCACTGTGCGCTCTGATGCGCCCCATTTTTGAACACAGAGTTATCCACAGATTGAGTCCCTTTATCAGGCGCTGTGTGCTGTTGCTGCGCCCCTTGGTGTGAGGGGGGCCCTGTGGCATCCTAGCGGCTGTTTATCTCTGGCAGGACGATTTCATGGCCCCTAGCAACCCCCTTATTCTGGTCGACGGCTCCTCTTATCTTTACCGCGCCTTCTTCGCCTCCCAGCAGGCTGATCTGCGCACATCGACCGGTTTGCCGAGCGGCGCCGTCCGTGTCATGGCCAACATGATGCGCAGCCTGCGCAAGCAATATCCTGACTGTCATGTGGCCGTGGTGTTTGATGCCAAGGGCAAGACTTTCCGCGACGACATCTACCCCGAGTACAAGGCGACCCGCGCCAGCATGCCGGACGATCTGCGCAGCCAGGTCGCCCCGATCCACCAGATGATCAAGGCGATGGGCTTCCCCTTCCTGATGGTGGAAGGGGTGGAGGCCGACGACGTGATCGGCACCCTGGCCCGTCAGGCGACCGAGAAGCAGCTACCGGTGCTGATCAGCACCGGTGACAAGGATATGGCACAGCTGGTCTCCGACCATGTCACCCTGATCGACACCATGAAAGATGTGAAGACCGATCGGGAAGGGGTGATCGAGAAGTTCGGCGTGCCGCCCGAGCTCATCATCGACTACCTGGCCCTGATGGGTGACAAGGTCGACAACATTCCCGGCATGACCGGTGTCGGCGAGAAGACCGCACTGGCCCTGCTGCAGGGGATTGGCAGCATCGACGAGATTGCCGCCAACCTCGACAAGGTCGCCGCCCTCGGCTTCCGTGGCTCCAAGGCGTTCGCTGACAAGTTTCGCGAGCAGGAGGAGCAGGTTCGTCTCTCCTATCGACTGGCGACCATCAAGACCGATGTCGAGCTGGAACAGAGTCTGGAAGAGCTGTTGCTCAAACCGGTCGACAAGGAGTCCCTGCTGGCGGTCTATCGCGAATACGAGCTGCGCAACCTGATCAAGGAGCTGGAATCCGGTGGTGAAGAGGGCAGCGAGAGCGCCGGACAAGACGAGGCTGGCGATGAGAGTGCCGCTCCGGTTGCCGCCATCGAAACCGACTACCGCTGCATTCTGGACGAAGCCGAGTTTGACGGCTGGCTGGAACAGCTGAAAGCGGCACCGTTGTTTGCCTTCGATACCGAAACCACCAGTCTCGACTATATGGAGGCGCGGATCGTCGGCGTCTCCTTCGCGGTTGAGCAGGGCAAGGCCGCTTATGTGCCGTTTGGCCACGACTATCTGGGGGCACCGGTACAGCTGAGCGAGGCCGTGGTGTTGGGCAAGCTCAAGCCGCTGTTGGAAGATCCGACCCGTCTTAAGGTGGGGCAGAACCTCAAGTACGACCGCAACGTGCTGCTCAACCACGACATCGACCTGCAGGGCATTGCCTACGACACCATGCTCGAGTCCTATGTGCTCAACTCTACCGCCAGCCGTCACGACATGGATTCGCTGGCCAAGCGTTATCTCGGAGTCGAGACCATCTCGTTTGAAGATATCGCAGGCAAAGGGGTGAAACAGCTCACCTTCAACCAGATCGAGCTGGAGCAGGCTGCCCCA
>NZ_JBQBCZ010000001.1:737500-925000 GCF_051920345.1 Aeromonas sp. 102P
CTGCGTACCTTTTGTATAATGGGTCAGCGACTTACATTTTGTAGCGAGGTTAACCGTATAGGGGAGCCGTAGGGAAACCGAGTCTTAACTGGGCGTCTAGTTGCAAGGTGTAGACCCGAAACCGGGTGATCTAGCCATGGGCAGGTTGAAGGTTGAGTAACATCAACTGGAGGACCGAACCCACTAACGTTGCAAAGTTAGGGGATGACCTGTGGCTGGGGGTGAAAGGCCAATCAAACTCGGAGATAGCTGGTTCTCCCCGAAAGCTATTTAGGTAGCGCCTCGGACGAATACTACTGGGGGTAGAGCACTGTTTGGGCTAGGGGGTCATCCCGACTTACCAACCCCATGCAAACTCCGAATACCAGTAAGTAATATCCGGGAGACACACGGCGGGTGCTAACGTCCGTCGTGAAGAGGGAAACAACCCAGACCGCCGGCTAAGGTCCCAAAGTTCTGGTTAAGTGGGAAACGATGTGGGAAGGCTCAGACAGCTAGGATGTTGGCTTAGAAGCAGCCATCATTTAAAGAAAGCGTAATAGCTCACTAGTCGAGTCGGCCTGCGCGGAAGATGTAACGGGGCTCAAACCAGGCACCGAAGCCGCGGATTCACACTTATGTGTGAGTGGTAGGGGAGCGTTCTGTAAGTCTGCGAAGGTGTATCGAGAGGTATGCTGGAGATATCAGAAGTGCGAATGCTGACGTAAGTAACGATAAAGGGGGTGAAAAGCCTCCTCGCCGGAAGACCAAGGGTTCCTGTCCAACGTTAATCGGGGCAGGGTGAGTCGACCCCTAAGGCGAGGCCGAAAGGCGTAGTCGATGGGAAGCAGGTTAATATTCCTGCACGACTTGTAATTGCGATGGGGGGACGGAGAAGGCTAGGTGGGCCAGGCGACGGTTGTCCTGGTGAAAGTGCGTAGGTGGTATCGGTAGGCAAATCCGCTGATACAACACTGAGACACGAGACGAACACACTACGGTGTGGAAGCCATTGATGCCCTGCTTCCAGGAAAAGCCTCTAAGCTTCAGATTACAAGTCATCGTACCCCAAACCGACACAGGTGGTCGGGTAGAGAATACCAAGGCGCTTGAGAGAACTCGGGTGAAGGAACTAGGCAAAATAGAACCGTAACTTCGGGAGAAGGTTCGCTCTTGATGGTGAAGTCCCTTGCGGATGGAGCTGTCGGGAGTCGCAGTGACCAGATGGCTGGGACTGTTTATCAAAAACACAGCACTCTGCAAACACGAAAGTGGACGTATAGGGTGTGACACCTGCCCGGTGCCGGAAGGTTAATTGATGGGGTTAGCGCAAGCGAAGCTCTTGATCGAAGCCCCGGTAAACGGCGGCCGTAACTATAACGGTCCTAAGGTAGCGAAATTCCTTGTCGGGTAAGTTCCGACCTGCACGAATGGTGTAACCATGGCCATGCTGTCTCCACCCGAGACTCAGTGAAATCGAATTCGCCGTGAAGATGCGGTGTACCCGCGGCTAGACGGAAAGACCCCGTGAACCTTTACTACAGCTTGGCACTGAACATTGAACCTACATGTGTAGGATAGGTGGGAGGCTTTGAAGGCGTGACGCCAGTTGCGCTGGAGCCGTCCTTGAAATACCACCCTTGTATGTTTGATGTTCTAACGCAGGGCCCTGAATCGGGCTCGCGGACAGTGCCTGGTGGGTAGTTTGACTGGGGCGGTCTCCTCCCAAAGAGTAACGGAGGAGCACGAAGGTTGGCTAATCCTGGTCGGACATCAGGAGGTTAGTGCAATGGCATAAGCCAGCTTAACTGCGAGACGGACAGGTCGAGCAGGTACGAAAGTAGGTCATAGTGATCCGGTGGTTCTGAATGGAAGGGCCATCGCTCAACGGATAAAAGGTACTCCGGGGATAACAGGCTGATACCGCCCAAGAGTTCATATCGACGGCGGTGTTTGGCACCTCGATGTCGGCTCATCACATCCTGGGGCTGAAGTCGGTCCCAAGGGTATGGCTGTTCGCCATTTAAAGTGGTACGCGAGCTGGGTTCAGAACGTCGTGAGACAGTTCGGTCCCTATCTGCCGTGGGCGTTGGATGATTGAAGGGAGTTGCTCCTAGTACGAGAGGACCGGAGTGAACGAACCTCTGGTGTTCGGGTTGTCACGCCAGTGGCACTGCCCGGTAGCTAAGTTCGGAATCGATAACCGCTGAAAGCATCTAAGCGGGAAGCGAGCCCTGAGATGAGTCATCCCTGACCCCTTGAGGGTCCTAAAGGGCCGTTGGAGACCACAACGTTGATAGGTGGGGTGTGTAAGCGCGGCGACGTGTTGAGCTAACCCATACTAATTACCCGTGAGGCTTAACCATACAACACCCAAGAAGTGTTCTAAGGCTTGTAACAGATACCAAGCGAACTACTCAAAATTCAGTGGTAATGACAAAGCAAACTAGCCAAGTTGTTATTCACGTCAGCTTTTCAGATTAAGAATTTGCCTGGCGGCCATAGCGCCGTGGAACCACCTGATCCCATGCCGAACTCAGAAGTGAAACGCGGTAGCGCCGATGGTAGTGTGGCATTCGCCATGCGAGAGTAGGACACTGCCAGGCACCCAATTTCAAGATTACGCCCAGCGTGGTCTTTACCGGTTAGTGTGCTGATATGGCTCAGTCGGTAGAGCGCATCCTTGGTAAGGATGAGGTCCCCAGTTCGATTCTGGGTATCAGCACCATTTTCAAGTTAGTTTTAAAAGCTTTTGCCTGACGGCAATAGCGCCGTGGAACCACCTGATCCCATGCCGAACTCAGAAGTGAAACGCGGTAGCGCCGATGGTAGTGTGGCATTCGCCATGCGAGAGTAGGACACTGTCAGGCACCTATTTAGAAGAGGCCTCCCATTCGGGAGGCCTTTTTGCATTTCTGCGTTCCAAAAATCTGTCATGCCGCCGGCATTTTAGTAAAAGTGCTGGGCTATCAAGGGATTGCCCGTTACTCTTTAGCCGTTGCCGATTAACACGTGATGCTGCCAGCGAGGTATTGATGGCTACGTTGAAGGAAATTGCACAGGAAGCGGGGGTTTCTCTCGCCACGGTATCCCGGGTACTGAACGAGGATCCCAGCCTGAGCGTCAAGGAAGAGACCAAGCAGCGGATCTTCGAGATTGCCGAACGGCTGGAGTACAAGACCAGCAGCGCCCGCAAGGGGGTGCACAAGAGCAAGCTGCACTTTCTGGTGGTCTATGCCTATCCCCAGAGTACCGAGGTCAACGACCCTTACTATCTCGCTATCCGTTATGGCATCGAGACCCAGAGTGCCCGCCTCAATATCGAGCTGACTCATCTCTACAACTGTGGTGAAGGGCGCGAGCTTAGCGCCGTGGATGGCATTCTGGTGGTCGGCACACTCACAGCAGAACGTCTCGTCCAGCTAAGGGCTTGTTCCAGCCAGCTGGTGTTTGTCGACTGCCGTTCACAGGGAGAGTTCGACTCGGTCGATGTGGATCTTGCCCTGATCAGCCAGCAGGTTGTCGATTACTTCATCGCGCAGGGGCACCAGCGTATCGGTTATATCGGTGGCCAGGATGAGAGTCCGGATCTGCGCGAACTGGCCTTCCGGGATTATGGCCAGCGGCTGGGGGTGGTGCAGGAGAGCGATCTCTATCGCGGCGATTTCTCCAGCGCCTCCGGCTACCAGTTGGCGAAGGAGATGCTGGCAGGGGATTGGCCCAAGGCGCTGTTCGTCGCCTCCGATTCCATCGCCATTGGTGTGCTGCGTGCCATTCATGAGAAGGGATTGGCGATTCCCCAGCAGATCGAGCTTATCAGCGTCAACGATATTCCGACCGCCAAGTTCACCTTCCCGCCGCTCTCTACGGTGCGGATCCACTCCGAGTTGATGGGCTCCCAGGGGGTCAATCTGCTGGTTGAGCGGCTGCGAGACGAGCGGGATATTCCCCTTCGGGTGCTGGTACCGAGCAAGTTGACCCTGCGTGGCACCACTCGCTGATTTTAGTAAAACTCAGGGCTTTTTAGTCGCACCATCTTGCGGTGGTGCGACACCTCTCCCAAGTAAACCTCTTTCCTACATCATCCCATTACGTCATATCATATTGTTTTATAGTTGATTTTATTGCTAATCAGCCAACTCTTATCAACATCCATGCCACTCATCCATATCTTGCCCTCCTTTATCTCCCGCTTCTGATCTCGCTCACAAAACCATCTGTTCATTGTGATCAGGTTAAAACTTTACCAATCCAAAGCTGATATTTAGTAAATGTTTATCTAGAGTTTACCCAGTTAACGTTGCCTTGTTCCGGGAGGACATGTGAATAACTGGGAAAACGTCCAATTCGTTGGTGAAAACAGGCTGGCTCCGCGCGCCTACTTCTTCTCTTATGCCGACCACGGGCTGGCGGCCACCATGCAGCGCGAGCTGAGTCGCCGTTTTCTGAGCCTTAGCGGCCAGTGGCAGTTCCACTACTTCGACCACCCCCTGCAGGTACCGGAGGCCTTCTATTACAGCCCCATGAACGAATGGGGCCAGATCACAGTGCCCAACATGTGGCAGATGGAAGGACATGGCAACTTGCAGTACACCGACGAAGGTTTTCCCTTCCCCATCGACGTGCCCTTCGTGCCGACCAACAACCCCACCGGCGCCTATCAGCGCAGCTTCACGCTGAGCCCGGCCTGGGACGGCGAGCAGGTGATCATCAAGTTTGACGGGGTGGAGACCTACTTTGAGGTCTATGTAAACGGCCACTATGTCGGCTTCAGCAAGGGGAGCCGTCTCACCGCCGAGTTCGATATCAGCGCCTACGCCAAGGTTGGCGAGAACCTGCTGTCAGTGCGGGTGATGCAGTGGGCCGACTCCACCTATATCGAAGATCAGGACATGTGGTGGATGGCGGGGATCTTCCGCGACGTCTATCTGGTGGGCAAACCGGCCGCCCACGTGCAGGATTTTTTCATCCGCACCGCGCTGGCGGATGACAATCAAAGCGCTACCCTGAGCTGCGATATCCAGCTGGAAAATCTGGGGGCTGCTGCCCGAGATCACCGTCTGGTCTGGTCGCTGCTGGATCAGGGCCGCGAGATCGCCAGCGGCTCGCTCGACCATCTCGCCATCGATGGCAAGTGTGATTGCCGCTTCACGCTGGATCTGGCCAACCCCCATCTGTGGAGCGCCGAAGATCCTTACCTCTATCAGCTGCAACTCTCCCTCTACAACGGTCAGGGTGAGCTGCTGGAGGTGATCCCGCAGCGGGTCGGGGTGCGTGAAATCAAGGTCAAGGATGGCCTCTTCTACGTCAACGGCCACTACCTCAAGCTGCACGGGGTGAACCGCCACGACAACGACCACCTCAAGAGCCGCGCGGTCGGCATGGATCGGGTGGAGCGCGATATTGTGCTGATGAAGCAGCACAACCTCAACTCGGTGCGCACCGCCCACTACCCGAATGACCCGCGCTTCTATGAGCTGTGCGACCAGTACGGTCTGTTCGTGATGGCGGAGAGCGACGTGGAGACCCACGGCTTTGCCAACGTCGGCGATCTCAGCCGCATCACCGATGACCCCTTCTGGGAGCCGGTGTTCGTGGATCGCATCGAGCGCCACGTGCACGCCCAGAAGAACCACCCCTCCATCATCATCTGGTCGCTCGGCAACGAGTCCGGCTACGGCTGCAACATCAGGGCCATGTACCAGCGCTGCAAGGCGATCGACCCGACCCGGCTGGTGCATTACGAAGAGGATCGCGATGCCGAGGTGGTGGATGTGGTGAGCACCATGTATTCCCGCGTCTCCCAGATGAACTGCTTCGGCGAGTTCCCGATGGCGAAGCCGCGCATTCTCTGCGAATACGCCCACGCCATGGGCAACGGCCCGGGTGGCCTGAGTGAATACCAGCAGGTGTTCGACCGCCATCCCCACATTCAGGGCCACTACATCTGGGAGTGGTGCGATCACGGCATTCTGGATCAGGACGAGCAGGGCCGCCCGGTCTACAAGTACGGCGGCGACTACGGTGACTACCCCAACAACTACAACTTCTGCATGGATGGCCTCATCTATCCGGATCAGACCCCGGGGCCTGGCCTGCGCGAATACAAGCAGGTGATCTGCCCGGTCAAGGTGCGCGCTCTGGATCTGGCCTGCGGCAAGCTGGCGGTGGAAAACCGCTACTGGTTCTCCACTCTCGACGATATCCGCCTGCTGGTCGAGGTGAAGGCCGAGGGCGAGCTGCTGGCCAGCCAGCAAATCCGGCTGGAAGGGGTGGCTCCCGGTGCCATCACCGAGTTGCAACTCGAGCTGCCCACGCTCGATGGGCGGGAAACCTTCGTCCAGCTGCGGGTCATCAAGGCCAGTGCCACCCGCTACAGCGCGGCGGAGCACGAGCTGGGCCAGTACCAGTTCCGGCTGAAAGAGTCGACTCGCCAGCTGCTGCCCTTTGCCAATCCCAACGCTACTGCGCTGCAGATTGCCGATGAGAGGCTTGATCTGACCCTGAGTGGCAGCGGCTTTGCCCTGCGTTTCTCACGCCTCGACGGCAAGCTGGTGAGCTGGCAGCAGGATGGCAATGAGCTGATTGAGCGGGCGCCACGCCTCACCTTCTTCAAGCCGATGATCGACAACCACAAGCAGGAGTACGAGAGCCTGTGGCACCCGAACCACCTGCAGATCATGCAGGAGCACTTCCGCACTCTGAGCTGGCGTCAGCTGGGCGAGGCGGTCGAGGTGACGGTCGAGAGTCTGATCGCGCCGCCGGTGTTCGACTTCGGCATGCGCTGCCGCTACGTCTACACCCTGAGCCCGAACGGCCAACTGCACGTGGCACTGTCCGGTCAGCCCTACGGCGGTTATGACGACATCATCCCCAAGATCGGCTTCGAGCTGGGCATTCGTCAGGATCTCGACCGGGTGCACTACTACGGCATGGGGCCGGGTGAAAACTATCAGGACAGCCGCCAGAGCAACTGGATCGACAGTTTCCAGAGCACAGTCCGCGAGATGTGGGAGCACTACCCGTTCCCGCAGGACAACGGCAACCGCCAGCAGGTGCGCTGGGCGACCCTGACCAACCGTCACGGCGCCGGCCTCTACGTGCGGCCCGATGCCCCCATCAACCTGAGCGTCTGGCCCTACAGCTGGGAGCATATCCACGCGGCGCAGCACATCAACGAGCTGGAACCGAGCGGTTATCTCACCCTTAATCTGGATCACAAGGTGCTGGGGCTCGGCTCCAACTCCTGGGGCTCCGAGGTGCTGGACTCCTGGCGGGTGCGCTTCGAGCCGTTCAGCTTCGGCCTGACCCTGCTGCCCATCGCCCGTGGCAACCTCAATCCGGCTGCGCTGGCCGGGCTCGATCTCACCATCAACGGCGGGAGGAACCTCGCATGATCACTCTGGACAACCTGACCCTGTTCAAAAACATCTACCGGGAGGGCAAGAAGTGGGGCCGCTGCGTGGAGGCCATCAACAACCTGGCCAACCTCAAGCCCGGCATCTGCCACTCCATCGGTGACTCCCTCACCTATCGCTTGCAGGAGGGGGCCAGCCCGGCCACCTCCCTGTTTGAGGGGCAGCGCCGCTACTTCGACGTTCACTACTACCTGGAAGGGGAAGAGACGGTGGAGTGGGCAGCCAAGAGCGAGCTGGCGGTCGAGCAGGGCTATGACGACACCACCGACCGCGAGTGGCTGGCCGGTGAGGTGCGTGAGTGCCAGAAAGTCGGCAACGGTCAGGTGGTGATCTTCGAGAACGATGAAGCCTACCGGTTCGTCGGCGACGGGTCGGTACGAAAGGTGATCATCAAGGTCACCGTCGAAGGCGGCTACTTCAAGAACAAATAACAAGCCGCCGGTTCTGCACTGACAAAGCCGGAAGGGCGGGGCTCACCCTACAAATCATGCCCCGCTCTTTCGCAGCAATAACTACAGGTCTGGAGATGCACCATGTCTGATTCCAAACGCAATACGATAGGCAAGTTTGGTCTGCTGTCGCTCACCTTCGCGGCGGTATTCAGCTTCAACAACGTCATCAACAACAACATCGAGATCGGTCTGGCCTCCGCCCCGATGTTCTTTCTGGCCACCATTTTTTACTTCATTCCGTTCTGCCTGATCATTGCTGAATTTGTGTCGCTGAATAAGAACTCCGAAGCGGGGGTTTATGCCTGGGTGAAGAGTTCCCTTGGCGGTCGCTGGGCCTTTATCTCGGCCTACACCTACTGGTTCGTGAACCTCTTCTTCTTCACCTCGCTGCTGCCGCGGGTTATCGCCTACGCCTCCTATGCTTTCCTCGGTTACGAGTACATTCTCACCCCGGTGGCGACCACGGCATTGAGCATGGTGCTGTTTGCCTTTGCCACCTATGTCTCCACCAACGGCGCCAAGATGCTCGGCCCCATCACCTCGGTGACCTCGTCCCTGATGCTGCTGCTGACCCTCTCCTACATCCTGCTGGCGGGTGCGGCACTGGTGGGCGGTGTGCAACCGGCCGACCCCATCACGGTAGAGGCCATGATCCCCGATTTCAGCTGGGCCTTCCTCGGTATCACCACCTGGATCTTTATGGCAGCCGGTGGCGCCGAGTCGGTGGCGGTCTACGTCAATGACGTGAAGGGTGGCTCCAAGTCATTCGTGAAGGTGATCATCATCGCCGGGATCTTTATCGGGGTGCTCTACTCCATCGCATCGCTGTTGATCAACGTGTTCGTACCGAGCGGTACCCTGAAATATACCGGCGGCTCGGTGCAGGTGTTCGAGGGGCTGGCGGCCTACTTCGGCCTGCCGGAGATCCTGATGAACCGCTTCGTTGGGCTGGTCTCCTTCACCGCCATGTTCGGCTCCCTGCTGATGTGGACGGCGACCCCGGTGAAGATCTTCTTCTCCGAGATCCCGGCCGGCATCTTCGGCAAGAAGACGGTCGAGCTGAACGAGAACGGCGTGCCTGCCCGTGCAGCCTGGATCCAGTACCTCATCGTGCTGCCGCTGATGGTGATCCCGACCCTGGGCTCCAACACCGCGCAGGATCTGATGAACACCGTCATCAACATGACCGCTGCCGCCTCCATGCTGCCGCCGCTGTTCATCATGCTGGCCTACCTCAATCTGCGGCTGAAGCTCGACCACCTGCCGCGGGAGTTCAAGATGGGCTCGCGCACCACCGGCATCGCCGTGGTCTCGGTGCTGATCGCCATCTTCTCGGTGGGCTTCCTCGCCTCCACCTTCCCGACCGGCGCCGACATCATGACCATCATCTTCTACAACGTCGGCGGGATCGTGATCTTCCTCGGCTTCGCCTGGTGGAAATACAACAGGTACGAGGCTTCCCTCAGTGCCGAAGCGCGTGCCAAAGAGGCCCAGCCGACAGCGCAGGTTGCCATGCAGACGCCATAGCCACTGCATTGAATTCCAATCAAACCGGGTGGCCGTTGGCCACCCGCAAACCGTTGAACCAGAAAAGGAAAAGAGCATGAGCGAGACGATCGAGTTTGCCGAATTCAAACGGGTCGAGATGAAGGTGGGCAAGGTGCTGGAGGTGGTGCGCCACCCCGGGGCCGACAAACTCTACATCGTCCAGATCGACGTGGGTGGCGAGCGGCCGCTGCAGACCGTCACCAGTCTGGTGCCTTACTACAGCGAAGCGGAGCTGATGGGCAGCGAAGTGGTGGTACTGACCAACCTCAAGCCCACCAGGATGCGCGGCGAGCGCTCCGAGTGCATGTTGCTCTGCGCCGAGACCCCGGACGAGAGCCAGAGCGTGCTGTTGCAGCCGCGGGTGCCGATGGCTCCGGGCACCCCGATCGTCTGAATGGTATTGCGAGCCGGTGCGGGAGACGGCACCGGTTCACCAACGAGGCCGTCCACGCGGCCCGATCATAACAAGAGAGTAAAGCGCGGGGCCGACAGACCCTTGCCGAACACATCACAGAGTCACCGCGTTACCCGCAGGGAGCGCTAGTCCACAGGAGGACACCATGTCTGAATCCGTACGCGGCACCATAGGCAAGTTTGCCCTGTTGTCGATGACCTTTGCCGCCGTGTTCAACGTGCGCAACATCGTCAACAACAACATCGAGCTGGGGCTCAGCTCCGCCCCCATTTTCCTGCTGGCGACCATCGTCTACTTCATTCCGTTCGTCTTCATCATCGCCGAGTTCGTTTCGGCCAATAAAAACTCCGAGTCGGGGATGTACGACTGGCTGAAAAAGCCGCTCGGCACCCGGATGGCCTATCTGGGTTCGTTTCTCTACTGGTTCGTAAACCTGTTCTGGTTCGTCTCTCTGCTACCCAACGTCATCGCCTACGCCTCCTACGCCATGCTGGGCTATGAGTACAGCTTCTCGCCCATGGTCACTTCGATCATCTCCATCGTGCTGTTTGCGGCGGCGACCCATATCTCCACCAAGGGGGCGAGCTGGCTTGGCAAGATTGCCGAAATAGTGGCCTATGGGGTGTTTGCCCTGTTCGCCATCTATGTGCTGGGTGCCCTGATGGCTCTGAGTGGCGATCATGTGCCGGCCCAGCCCATCACGCTGGAGGCGATGACTCCCACCGTCAATTGGGCGACCCTCGGCATCATGTGCTGGATCTTCCAGGCGGCGGGCGGTGCCGAGACGGCGGCGGCCTACCTCAATGACGTGAAGGGGGGCCAGAAGTCCTTCATCAAGGTGATCATCAGTGCGGGCATCGTCATCGGTGCCATGTATGCGGTCGGTTCCCTGCTGGTGAACGTGTTCGTGGCGCGGGAGAGCCTCACCTATGCCGGCGGCATGGTGGAGATCTTCACCGGTATGGCGCAGTATTTCGGGCTCTCCGAGGCGCTGGTGGGCCGCTTCGTCGGCGTGGTGCTGTTCATCGCCATGTTCGGCTCCATGATGATGTGGACCTCGGCGCCGGTGAAGATCCACTTCTCCGAGATCCCGCAGGGGGTTTACGGCGAGAAGACCACCCAGCTCAACGAGCACGGCGTGCCGGTGCGCGCCGCTTGGTGGCAGTTTGCCTTTGTATTCGTGATGCTGGTGGTCAACGGCTTCGGTTCCGAGTCGGTGCAGCAGATGATGAACACCGCCATCAACCTTACCGCCGGCACCGCCATGTTGCCGCCGATCTTCATCATGGTGGCCTACTTCGTGTTCCGCTGGAAACATGACGATACCCCCCGTGACTTCCGTATGGGGTCGCGCAAGTTCGGGATGGGCGTGGTGTCGGTGCTGATCGCCATCTTCGTGGTGAGCATGAGTGCCTCCGCCTTCCCGGCCGGGGTGGATCTGGTGCGCGCCTTCTTCATCAACGTCTTTATGACCGCGGTCTTCTCGGCGCTGGCCTACTGGTGGATCTCCCGCTTCGAGAAGCGGCAGGCTCGCAAGCTCGCCGGCAATGAGAAGAAAACCGGCAACGGCAAGCTGGCCAGCCAGCGCTGATCGGCAGAACGAAAAAGCGAGACGGGCGGCCTGGGTCGCCCGTTTTTTTATCCATTTCGCGCCGGTTTGGCGCTATCTGGCCGCGGCTCATCAACTTCCGCTATTCGACAAAGCAAAGGCGTTAAGCATTGATGAACAATTAACCGCTGCACAACGTTGCGCCTCTCTGTTATCGGGGTAAGCTGGAGGTTCGTTTTAGCGGGAGGTGCCAGACATCTCCCGCTCTGTTTCTTGTCCTCCCCAATCCTGACTGTCGCCACGGCAGCAGGATGCCCTTCTGATGGAGACCTTTCGTGCGTCTGGATCCCTTTACTGTTGTGCTGATTGCGGTGGTCACCCTGGCCTCCCTCTTTCCCTGCGAGGGGCAGGTGGCCGTCTGGTTCGGTCTGCTGACCAAGCTGGCGGTGGCGCTCTTGTTCTTCATGCATGGCGCCAAGCTGTCGCGCCAGAACCTGTTGGCGGGCCTCGGTCACTGGCGGCTTCATCTGGTGGTGATGCTCAGCACCTTCGTGCTCTTTCCGCTGCTCGGGCTGCTGCTCACCCCGCTGGTGCCGAGCTGGCTGAGCCCGGCCATCTACCTCGGCTTCCTCTATCTCTGCGCTCTGCCTGCCACCGTGCAGTCGGCTATCGCCTTTACCTCCATGGCTGGCGGCAATGTGTCGGCGGCGGTGTGCAGCGCCTCGGCCTCCAGCATCCTCGGTATCTTTTTCTCGCCGGTGCTGGTGGGGATGATGATCCACGTGCAGGGGGAGGGGATCGACACCTGGCACTCCATCCAGTCCATCATGATGCAGCTGATGCTGCCGTTCGTGGTGGGCCACCTGTCGCGTCCGCTGATCGGTCGCTGGGTCGATAGCCACCGTCCGCTTATCGGCAAGCTGGATCAGAGTTCCATCCTGCTGGTGGTCTACGTCGCCTTCAGCGAGGCGGTGGTGCAGGGGATTTGGCATCAGGTAGGCTGGTACGATCTGGCCAGTATCGTGCTGCTGAGCTGCATCTTGCTGGCGCTGGTGCTCTGCTGGAACGTCTGGATCAGCCGCCGCCTCGGCTTCGACAAGGCGGACGAGATCACCATCGTCTTCTGCGGCTCCAAGAAGAGTCTCGCCAACGGGGTGCCGATGGCCAACGTCATGTTCCCCGCCGCCAGCGTCGGGGTGATGGTGCTGCCGCTGATGATCTTCCACCAGATCCAGCTGATGGTCTGCGCCGTGCTGGCCCGCCGCTATCACGAGCAGGGGCATTGATACTCGCGCCGTTTTTATTGCCATAACAAGAGGGAGGCCCGTTGGCCTCCCTCTTCTCATCTGCATGTCGACCGGCGTGCTAGCGTTTGCGCCAGACGGTGAGCTGCGCCACCGTGTGCTGGTATTTGCGGGCGGTCTCGCGGATGACGAAGGGCACATCCCGCGGCGGGCAGTGCTCCTCGAACTCAGCCGCCAACAGCCGTTGCAGCGCCTGATAGGTGGTGAGCGCCTCGCCGTTTTCGCGAATGCCGCCGAGCCAGTTGGCGGGCGGGGTATAATCCGCCAGCCAGGTATAGGGGCTGGTGAGCACCAGCAGGCCACCGCTGCGCAGCCGGGGGGCGATGTCCCGCAGGAAGCGGGCGGGCTCCCGCAGCCGATCGATGAGGTTGGAGGCGAGCACCAGATCGTAGTGGTCATATTTGGGCTTGAGGTTGCAGGCATCCCCCTGACTGAAGTGGATGCGCTCAGCCTGACTCGCCCCCAGCCCGTGGCTCGACAGGCGCGCCTCGCAATACTCCACCAGTTCACCCTCCAGCGGAATGGCGTAGCGGAAACTGTCCTGACTGGCGAGGGCCAGCGCCACATCGATGAAGCGGGCCGAGTAGTCCACCCCGTCCACATGCTGGAAGTGGCGGGCCAGTTCGAAGCTGGCGCGGCCGGTGGCACAGCCGATATCCAGTGCCCGCTGGTGGTTGCTGCAGAGCTCGCCAGCAAGATCAGCAAGCGTCTTGGCGTAGTTGGCTACCCCGAAGTGGCTCGGGCCGTACTGGAAGTCGAGGTACTGAGCGACGAGCGTGTCGGTTTCATAGGGATTCACGATAACGGGTTCCTGATAACGGGAGACCAGATAGCGGAAACCCGCATGCTGGAAGAAGTGACGCCGGAAGGCGTAACGGGATGATTTGAGCGCTTCGTTGCCCGTGCTGATCCAGCTGCCACCCTTGATCAGGGTGTGCTTGCCATCAAAGGTGGGGGTGGAGAAGTCGTCGTAGAGCGGGTGGATTTTAAAGCCGTCGAAGCCATCGATGGCGGTGCTGGTCCACTGCCAGACATTGCCCACCAGATCAAAGAACTCCCCTTGCGGGCAGGCATCCACCGGGCAGGAGGAGGCGAAACGGGCCAGATTGATATTGCCGGGGGCCTCCGTCCAGTCCGGCTGATCGCCGGGTAGCTGCTCGCGCAGCAGCATCCACTCCGCCTCGCTCGGCAGCTGGATGGGGAGTCCGGTCCGGGCCGCCTTCCAGCGACAGAAGGCTGCCGCCTCCAGCTGATTCACCTCGACCGGCCAGTCCCATGGCATGGCGACCTGCTCGGTCATCAGCCGCAGCTGCAACTGCCCGGGTTCGGCGGGGTCGCCGACCCAGAAGGTGGGCATCTGCGCCTTGGCGTACTGGCACCAGCCCCATCCCTCCTCATCCCACCACTGTTGCTGGCCGTAGCCCCCCGCCTGTACGAAGGCGAGGTACTCGGCATTGCTCACCAGCATGCGGCTGGCCTGAAACGGGGCCAGCTCGATATGGCGCTCGCCATATTCGTTGTCCCAGCCGTAGGTGGCGTCCTGCTTGCCAAGGCGCACCTTGCCGCCGGCCACCGGCAGCAGGCTGTTGGCGGGCACCTGATCAATGCGGTGGCGGGCTTCGGTACAGGTGGGCCAATAAGGCTGTGGCCGCACCCAGGCGAGTGGCAACTGGCGGATGAGCACGCTGGAGGTCTCGAGGTGGATGCGCTCGTGCTCTATCCCCATCAGGATCACCCAGGCCGGGCTCTGCCAGTCGATGGGCAGAGTGAGCGGCATCTGGCGAATAAAATCGCACACCAGCGAACGGACTTTGGCCCGATAGCTGCGTAGCTCGCTGACTTTGGGCCAGTCGTAGTGGGTCTCGTCCAGATCGTCCCAGCTCATTTCGTCCACCCCGATGGCGACCATGGCCTCGATGCGGGCATCCAGCCGCTGGTCGATCAGGCGCGCCGCCAGCAGTTTATTGATGAAGAAGGCGGCGGTGTGGCCGTAGTAGAAGATGAGTGGGTGGCGCAGCGGGATCGCCTTGTTGAACCAGGCCCGCTCATCGGCCAGACAGTCGAACAGTGAGTCGTAGAGATCGAAGGTCTGGCAGAAGTAGGTGAGCAGCTCGCGCCGTTTCTGCTCGGGATCATTGCCGGTCAGCAACGGGGTGCGAGTCGGTTCCGGCAGACCGGTGGCAGTGGAATAGAGAGGGCTTGCTTGGGTCACGCTCTGACTCCTTGTTGGCAGTGAAGACTGACAAGACAGTGGTAATGACATTACCGCAATAGAGAGCTTGGTACGCACGAAGTACCACTATTGGCTCAACAGACCGGCAGGGCAATTAAAAACTTCCACGGGCTGTCAGCATAGTGACCGGCAGGACGACCCGCCAATCAGCCACAATCATATCCGTTCGAGAATGGTTATTTTCACCAAAATATGGTCTAAATGGCTCTCTTGATTCTTCTGTCTGTTCTGGTTGAAATGGTTATTTCCTTTTGAATCATTAGGTTAATTTTTGGCTCACGCTTTGCAGAGCATGAAAACCAATTGGCCCTGGATGGCCAACACATAAGGAGGAGAGTAGCGATGAAATGGATGATGGTTGTCATGTTGATGGCAGGGCTCAGTGGTTGTCACTGGCTGGATCAGACCAGAGTGACCGGAACGGGAGCTGTGGTCGAGCGCCAGCAGGCGCTTGGTGACGGGGTGACCCGGGTGCTGGCGGGGGTGCCTGCCACCCTCCATCTGGTTGCGGGGGAGCCGCGCGGTATCCTGATCAAGGGGCAGGAGAACCTGCTGCCCTATCTGGTGCTGACCGAGAGCGGTGACAAGCTGGAGATCGAGGTGAAGGAGGGCTACCGGCTCGAGCCTACCGAGCCGCTGGAGCTGACCATCACCTTGCCTGTGCTGAACGAACTGGCATTGGCCGGGACCGGCAACGGCGATCTGAGCGGCTTCAAGGGCGATGAGCTGGTGCTGTCGGTGGCCGGTACCGGTGACATCGTCGCCAGTCAGCTGGAGCTGAAACGGCTGGAAGGGAATATCGCTGGCACCGGCAGTCTGGAGCTGGGCAGCGGTTCGGCGCAGGCCATCGAGCTGAACATTGCCGGATCTGGCGACGTGCTCGGGAGCGAGATGCGCGGCAACGAGGTAGAGGTCAATATCACCGGCAGCGGTGATGTGACGGTACGGGCGCAGGAGACGCTGAAAGTCGGCATCGCCGGTTCAGGCAACATCGCCTACTGGGGCGATCCCAAGGTAGAGCAGCAGATCGCAGGCTCCGGCGGCGTGACCCGAGCGGGCAGCTGATATCAACCGATCACCACAACTGAAACAGGCCCGCAACGGGCCTGTTTTGATCAGAGGTGGCGGGCGTGAAAGCGCAGGTGCGCCTCGATAAAGCTCGCCACGAAGTAGTAGCTGTGGTCATAGCCCTCGTGGCGGTTGAGCTCCAGTGGCCACTCCTTGCTGGCCGCCACCTCGGCCAGCGCATCGATATGCAGCTGCTCGGCGAGGAAGGGATCATCCAGCCCCACATCCACCAGGGTTGGTAGCGGCGTGACCGGCTGGTGGCGCAGCAGCTGGCAGGCATCCCACTCCTGCCACAGCAGAGGATTGCTGCCGAGATAGGCGCCGAGCGCCTTCTGGCCCCAAGGGCAGCGGCTCGGGTGGCAGATCGGGCTGAAGGCCGAGACCGAGCGGTAGCGACCCGGCTCCCGCAGCGCGGCGATCAGCGCACCGTGACCGCCCATGGAGTGGCCACTGATGGCGCGGCGGGTCGAGACCGGGAAGTGGGTCTCTATCAAGTCAGGCAGTTCGCGGGTGACGTAGTCATACATCTGGTAGTGCGCCTGCCAGGGGCTCTGGCTGGCATTGACGTAAAAGCCCGCGCCCATGCCGAGGTCATAACCGGGATCGTCCGCTACGCCGTCGCCGCGGGGGCTGGTGTCCGGCGCCACCAGGGCGATGCCAAGCTCGGCGGCGATACGCTGGGCACCCGCCTTCTGCATAAAGTTCTCATCGGTGCAGGTGAGGCCGCTGAGCCAGTAGAGTACTGGGACTTTCTGGCCGGTGAGGGCCTGAGGCGGCAGATAGATGGCAAAATTCATCTCGCAGCCGAGCACGCTGGCGTGGTGGCGATAGCGCTTGTGCCAGCCGTCGAAGCTCTTGTTGCTGCTGATAATCTCCAGATTCATCGAAGGACTCCTGCACCCCGCCCACGATGGCGGGCGGGGTGATCATGCTCAGTAGTGGATGACGGTGCGGATGCTCTTGCCTTGGTGCATCAACTCGAACGCCTCGTTGATCTGCTCAAGCCCCATGGTGTGAGTGATGAAGTCATCGAGACGGAACTCACCCTGCATGTAGCGCTGCACATAGCTCGGCAGTTCGCTGCGACCGCGAACCCCGCCGAAGGCGCTGCCGCGCCAGACCCGACCGGTCACCAGCTGGAACGGACGGGTACTGATCTCCTGACCCGCTCCGGCGACGCCGATAATGACCGATTCACCCCACCCCTTGTGGCAGCACTCCAGCGCCGCACGCATTACCTTGACGTTGCCGATGCACTCGAAGGAGAAGTCGACGCCGCCGTCGGTCAGTTCGACGATCACCTCCTGAATCGGTTTGTCGTAATCGTTCGGGTTGATGCAGTCGGTGGCACCCAGCTTGCGGGCCAGTTCGAACTTGCTCTCGTTGATGTCGATGGCGATGATGCGACCGGCCTTGGCCAGACGGGCACCGATCACCGCCGAGAGGCCGATGCCCCCCAGCCCGAAGATGGCGACGCTCTCACCCTCTTTCACCTTGGCGGTGTTCATCACGGCGCCGATGCCGGTGGTGACGCCACAACCGAGCAGACAGACCTCTTCCAGCGGGGCGGCCGGGTCGACCTTGGCGATGGAGATCTCGGGCAGCACCGTGTATTCGCTGAAGGTGGAGGTGCCCATGTAGTGATAGATGGGCTGGCCATCTTTCGAGAAGCGGGTGGTACCGTCCGGCATCAGCCCCTTGCCCTGGGTGGCGCGGATCTTCTGGCACAGGTTGGTCTTGCCGGATTTGCAGAATTTGCACTCGCCGCATTCGGGGGTGTAGAGCGGGATCACGTGATCGCCGACTTTGACGCTGGTGACCCCTTCGCCGATGGATTCGACGATGCCGCCCCCCTCGTGGCCGAGAATGCAGGGGAAGACCCCTTCCGGATCCTCACCGGAGAGGGTGAAGGCATCGGTGTGGCAGACGCCGGTCGCGACGATGCGCACCCGCACCTCGCCCGCTTGCGGTGGCATGACTTCCACCTCTTCGATGGAGAGGGGCTGACCCGGGCCCCAGGCGATGGCGGCTTTACACTTGATGCTTTGAACCTGTGCCATGAATGACATCCTTCTTGTTGAGCAGGGTGAACAGAGATGAGTTCGGGCATTCAGTGTAGTTTCCCGCCGATTTGGTGATAATGAGGGCAAATCTCAAATCACTTTTACACACAGGTAATAATGTTCGGCTGGGAAGGGATCTGTGAATTTGTCAGCGTGGCGGAGCAGGGGGGCTTTACTTCGGCGGCACGCAAGCTGGGGGTGTCGGTGGCGCAGGTCAGCCGTCAGGTGGCGCAGCTGGAGGACAGGCTGCAGGCCAAGCTGCTGCTGCGCACCACCCGTCAGGTGCGGCTCACCGAGCTTGGCGAGATCTACTATCGCCACTGCCGTCAGCTGCTGGACAACCTCTACGAGGCGGAGCTGGCGGTGGGGCGCCATCAGGCGGTGCCGCAAGGGTCGCTGCGCATCACGGCGCCCGTCTCTTACGGTGAAAGCCGCATCGCCCCGCTGGTAAACGACTTCATGGTGCGTTTCCCCCAGCTGGAGGTCACTCTCAACCTCACCAACCAGCTGCTGG
This sequence comes from Aeromonas sp. 102P, assembly GCF_051920345.1. NCBI lineage: Bacteria > Pseudomonadati > Pseudomonadota > Gammaproteobacteria > Aeromonadales > Aeromonadaceae > Aeromonas > Aeromonas sp. 102P. The sequence continues at coordinate 756,044 of NZ_JBQBCZ010000001.1, forward strand.
ATCTGGTGCATGAGGGTTACGATCTGGCGCTGCGGCTCGGCCATCTCAAGGATTCGACGCTGGTGGCGCGCAAGCTGGCGCAGCGGGTGCCCTATGTCTGCGCCTCACCGGCTTACACCGCCCGCCACGGCATGCCCAACAGCCTCTCCGAGCTGACCCGCCACACCTGTCTGGTGGGCAACAGCGACGAGTGGCACTTCACCCTGGATGGCCGCCCCCACAGCGTACGGGTGCGCGGCTTGTTGCAGTGCAACAGTGGCCACGCCCTGCTGGATGCGGCGCTCAAGGGGATCGGCATCATCCAACTGCCGGACTACTACGTGAGCGACCATCTGGCCCGAGGGGAGCTGATCGAGCTGCTGCCCGAACTGCGGGCGCCGGCGGAGGGGATCTGGGCCCTCTATCCCCACAACCGCCACCTCTCCCCCAAGGTGCGGCTGCTGGTGGACTACCTCGCCGAGCGGCTGAGCGACCCTCACCAACCGGCGCTGGTGATGCCGATAGGCTAGGGTGCTCCTTGCCCGTTGACTCACTGGCGGCGGGCGACAGGTGCGATGGCCGGAAAATAAAAGAGCCCTTGAGGAATCAAGGGCTCTTTTGCAGGTAACAACCGGATAGTCAGTGACTCATCACTCGATGTTCTGGATCTGCTCATGGAGTAGCGGCCTATACCTTAATAAACTCAATAGCTTATCGAAAAGAAACTGTTCAAAAATGCCTGTTTGCCCACCAAACTGCCCACCACTTGCCTCTGGCTTTTACCAAATCTTAGTGGTTAGCAATGGAAAAACAGTACCGTTTTTATGCTGCTGTTAGTACTTAAAAATAGCAGTTTTGAAAGGCTTTATCGAGCACGATTTCTGTCAACATAGATTTGCCATTTTTTTACTGGCTCTATGCGATAGTGGTGAGTCAGTAGGAAACTCACCTAACCAAAAATGGATATTATGGTGTCCATTTTAATATAAATAAGCTCAATATGGATACTATGATATCCAATAGTGATAAATCAGAGTGTCGAATGGTAGGCATTCAGGTCTACAAATTGTTACCTATGAAGTCACTTTGTGTAGACCTCGGGGTCTAAGCAACGCGCTTTTACCATCTTTGTGGTAAATACTGCGTAAAATACAAAGGCATCACGATATTGGTTTGCTCTAATGCGGATGAGCCTTGTGTACCCGTTAACTTAAAGGTTTTACTGGGTGCACATTTTTTAACGTAGGATGCCAACGATTTTGCTCTTGTACGTTTACCACTTTTGACTTCAACAGGGACGATATCGCCTTCATCGGTCGCCAAAATAAATTCGATTTCGGCGCGTGCGTCATTCCATGAATAGCTTGGGTCAACGCCAATGGCAGTGAGCTCTTGTTGCACAAAGTTTTCAGCCACATAGCCTTTGTAGCTATAAACAGAGAGGTCATAGTTTTGTTGCTTAATTTCTTTATAACTGCTGCCGAGCATATGATTAAGCAGGCCCACATCAAACAGAAACAGTTTCACCATATTTTCTTTTTTATAGGCCGCTAACGGAGATTTCGGCAATCCTTCAATAGGGTAGTTTGGCAAAGCTAAGCGGCAGCAGTTAAGCCAATGGATCGCGGTTTCAAAATCGCTATAACGAGATTTACGCTCATGCACATGCTTAAATTTAAAGCGTTTAACTGACTCATCGCTGACAAGTGATAGCTGGGCTGGAATGCTATTAAACACCGATTCAATCAGTGTGGCATCGACCTTGCCCGCGTACTTACCGAAATCGCGGCGATAACCTTCAACTAAATCGGCATGAATTTTTGTGACTTTTTCAACACGCTCTAGAATGCTTGAATCCTTAAACTGATACCAAGCAGAAACGGCTTCCGGCATACCACCGGTAAAAAAATAGTCGGTTAGTTTATCCATCAATTTAGTGTGCACCGCCGGTGTGCTTGCTTGACTATCAAATGCTTTGATCAGTGCTTGCTCGTTGGATGCGTAAATAAATTCTTGGAAGGTCAGTGGTCGTAAATTGTATTGTTCTACCTTGCCCACAGGGAAGGTGTTGAGCAAACCAATATTTGAACCGCTGGCTGCGACAAAATAGGACGGTGCTTTTTCGGCAAAATACTTCAGCGAAGTTACGGCTCGTTCACATTCGCCAATTTCATCTAATATCAGCAAGTCGGTGTCTGGATTGAACGCTTGGTTGGTTAACAACTCAATGTTCATTACTAGCTCGTCAGGTGACAACGAGCCATCGAACGCTTCTTTGTAAGCTGGGTTTTCAAGGAAGTCGATACGAAGGATGTTGGCAAAGGTATTCCCAAACAACTCTTGCAGTAGATAGGTTTTACCTGTTTGTCTTGCGCCATCGATCAATAATGGCTTGCGCACAGGTTGACTTTTCCATGCTATTAGGGCGTTGAGTAAGTTGCGCTGCATTGTCATTTCCCGCCAATTTAGACTGTTAACTGCCTGTAGTATAACTCAGTCTACACTTTTACGCGCAGAAAAGTGTGATATTTTACATTTTTATGCGCGTAAAAGTGTTGTGGCGTTCTAATTGAGCAAGACTCTCCCTTTTTGAGAAAGCTTTTCGCACTCATCCCTTGGGCATCTGGGGCAGTCTGGGCAAAGCCTTAGTTCACGCCACTTAGGCACACACTAGCCCTGCCCACAGGGTATTTATGACTTGGGGCATTATGTAAATTCTGGGGCAAGTAGCTACTTGTACCCTCAGAAAGCTGCACGATCCGGGCATTTATCTACCTACTGCGTCCGTTTAGTACTGGCAAACTCCTAACTGAACTTAACAGATCAGTGAGGAAGCAAACGATGAACCCAACCACACAATCACCCACAAACTCAGTACACCCAGCGCGTCAGCAGCGGATTTTGCGCTTGCCCGAGGTAAAGGCCAAAACAGGCTTTGGCCGCAGCACCATTTATGCCTTGATGGCCAATGGTGAATTTCCGCGATCCATTCGTATTGGTGCGCGTGCCGTGGGCTGGTTAGAAAGCGATATCGACCAGTGGATTGAAACCCGCCGTATCGGTGCTGCTTATGGCCGTGGATAAACCATCAGCATCAACCCCGTTACCTGCCAATGAGATAAATAACAACATGCCAACATTACCGGCTGGTTTTGCCTATAACGCGCAAAACTGGCTGGTGATGCAACCGGCAGGGCAAGATAGCCCAGTCAAAATCTGCTCTTGGCTGCAAGTGGCCGCCCGCACCCGCGATCCGCAAGGGGACAACTACGGCTATTTATTGCACTGGCTAGACGATGACAATCGCCATCGCTATTGGGCTATGCCCGCAGAACTATTGGCCGGAGACGGCAGCGAGTACCGCCGAATCCTACTCAGCCGAGGCATGCGGCTAAGCAACAGTGTCAAAGCGCGGCAGTTGCTCTCCCTGTTTATTCAACAAATGGGCGAGCTGGCCACGCAAAAGGCCATCAGCGTGAACTGTATTGGCTGGCATCACCACGCTTATGTGCATCCGCGCCTCACCTTTTACCCAAGCGAACACAGCAACAACCCGCGCATGGTGCTGCAAACCATGCACCCGATAGAAGGCTTTATTCAACAAGGCAGTAGCGACAGTTGGCGGCAGCACGTTGGCCGCTATTGTCTGGATAACCCGCTATTAATTGTTGGTGTCTGCGCTGCACTGGCTGCGCCTTTGTTGCACTTGTGTGGGGTGGATGGTTTTGGTTTACACCTCTACGGTGCCAGCAGTACTGGTAAAACCGCAGCGCTGTATCCGGCATTATCGGTGTGGGGCGAACCTAATCAGCTGCGCCACAGTTGGCGTGCCACGGCCAACGGTTTAGAAGGCACAGCATTAGCGCATAACGATGCCTTACTGGCGCTAGACGAAATGGGCGAAGTTGATCCAAAAGAGGCGGGTGATGTCGCTTATATGCTTGCCAATGGCCAAGGTAAAACACGAGCAGGCAAATACGGTGAAATGCGCTTACCCGCCCGTTGGCGCTTGGTGTTTTTATCCACTGGCGAAGTGACGCTCGAAAGCCACCTCGCCAGTATCGGCAAGCGTGTAAAAGCAGGGCAGCAAGTGCGCGTGATTGATCTCAGTGCCGATGCTGGAGCGCAAATGGGCGTGTTTAACCAGAGTCATGGTATGAACGCTGCCGATTTAGCCGATCATCTAAAACAGCAAAGTCGCCAACATTACGGCTGCTTGGCCTTGGACTGGTTACGGTATTTAACGCAGCACGGCGCACAGGTGCGACCCGTTTTCCAAAACGTACGCCAACGCTTTTTAACCAGCTTACCAACCGAGGCTGACGGCCAAGTGCGCCGGGTCGCCGAAAAGTTTGCCTTACTGGCCAGCGCTGGGTTGTTAGCCATTCAAGCCAAAGTACTCGATTGGCCAACCCAAAGTGTCGAGGCAGCCTGTTTAAGCCAGCTTAACCAATGGATACTTGCCCGCGGTGGCGTGGCCGCCAATGAAGACCAACAAGCCATTCGCCAGGTGCGCAGCTTTATTGAGCAGCATGGCGAAAGCCGCTTTACGCCTAAACAAACCGGTTACAGCAGCCAAGTACGCCAACGCGCAGGGTGGATAGACACCAGCGGCCCACAAACCCTCTACCTGTTTTACCCAACTGGCTGGCGTGAAGCCACCGAAGGCCTCAGCCCAGATCGCGCCGCCAAAGCACTGATGGCCGCAGGTTACCTAATCCCCGATGGCAACCGGCCACAGCGAAAAGTCAGCCTACCTGACAACACTCGCCCACGAATGTACTGCGTAAAAGGCAGTATCTTAGATGATTAGCGCCAGAATTACAGTTGACGTCTTATCATTAACTGATAACATACGATTTGTTTATTTATCTAGTATTAAGGGTGTTTTGTGTCAGAGGTGGGTATAGACGTGACTAGCTGTATTATTGGTATTAAAGGTCAAACTCCAAGTTCCACAAACCAAGTAGATGTTTGGTTTGACTCCCTTAAATCAATTGCATCGGTTCTATCTGAAGAAAATCAGCATTTGCTAAAGATTATTGCAGATAAAAAACCAGAAAATATTACAGAGCTATCTGAATTAACTGGGCGAGCAGTAAGTAATCTTTCTCGAACTATTAAAACGTTGGAGAAACATGGGCTCATTAATATTGAGAGCTTTGGGAAAAGTATTAGGCCGAAGATTAAGTATAGTAATTTCAATATATTATGTGATTTGAGTTTTAGTGGTGGAAAAAAAGATTTGTTAGAAAATAAATTTACTTTGGTCTCAATGTTTACAGGTGTTGGTGGGCTAGATATGGGATTTGAAGGAGGCTTTAAATACAAAGATAAATACTTTGAAAGTCAACCATTCTCAACCCTGGCTGCTTATGAGAAAGATGAAAAGTGCGTAGAAACAATAAAGAAGAATTTAGATATACCTATTAGCCAAGTGGAGTTATCTGAAGAGCTTGTTAATGATTTTCCAAGTGCTGATGTGTTAATAGGTGGTTTTCCATGCCAAGACTTTAGTTCTTGTGGCCCTAAAAGAGGTCTTAGTTCTGACAGGGGGCAGCTATACAAAGTTCTAGTTAAATATATGCAACATCACAAACCTAAAATTGTATGCGCTGAAAATGTTCCTAATTTAGCTCGAATGCAAAAAGGTGCTGTGCTAGAAACTATAGTTAATGATTTTAGCGAGCAAGGTTATAAAGTCCAAGTTTGGGATCTTTTTGCTCCGGATTATGGTGTGCCGCAAAGCCGTAGAAGGCTGTTTTTTGTTTGTACCAGAAATGATCTTGAAGGCGAGCCACTAAAACCAGAACCAAAATTTGTTGGTATGCATCGCGGAACAAAATGGGCAATCGAAGATTTGGAAAAAGTTATTGATGAGACCATTCCTAATCAAAGCCAGTATTTCAAGGCATCAAAAGCCAAGAAAGGCAATGGGCAAGGTGATGAGCACTGCAAAGCAGATGAACCATCATACACAATTAGGGCAAACGCTAAGTCTAGAGTCCAATTTCATTATGAATTAGATAGAAGGCTAACGATCAGGGAGTGTGCTCGTCTACAGACGTTCCCCGACTCTTTTGTTTTTCCTCATTCTGCTACTTCAAATGTTATGCAAATAGGTAATGCAGTCCCACCTATGTTGTCATATGAGGTGGCAACATCAATCAAAGAATTTTTATTAAAACAGGATTGATCAATATATGAAAGGAAATAGGGATGAGGTTTTTTCTTATATTTTTTCGAAAGCCGATGAAGTTGGTTATATGGGGCTTGATTCAGCCAGGTCTGGTAAATTCCAAGATGAATTGGAAAATGATCCTGAACTAATTAGAATTGCTGGGGAAAAACTTTCAAGAAATTACATCAAGGATACCGTTTTAAACAATTATAGTAAGAAGCAAAGATATATATCAGAAGATGATGTGCTTAGTGTTTTCGTTGAGTTGAGTGATATTTCTGTTTTAGGTGCCAAAAAAGATCTTGAGAATGGTATTTTTAAAATTTCATATTCAAATGAGGAGTTTGAGTGTACTAGTTCAAGTATTAACGAATGGCAAACAGTTTTAAAACGATTCGGAAAAAGAAGAAGCGGAAAAACTAGATTTGCTTTTTTGACTTGTGGTGGTATAGAGAAACAGCAAGATGAGCTTGGGGCTGTCGTAGATATTTTAAAATCATATGGTGTAACAGCTCTCATCGTTAAGCCTAGCCAGAAACCTATATCAATAAAGCTGTATTTGAGTAATAAATCTGGTCAGCCTTTTAGTTTAGTTAAAACGGGATTGTCCAAACCCTTCCTCCTTCTCGCAGGTATCTCAGGCACAGGTAAAACCCGCTTTGTGCGTGAGCAAGCAAAAACATCAAAGCAGTTTGCTGAAACCTATTGTTTAACCTCAGTACGCCCCGATTGGCATGAGCCGAGCGATTTGCTGGGTTATATTTCACGCCTAAATGGTGCTGCTGAATACATCACTACCGATGTATTGCAGTTTATCGCCACAGCTTGGCGTGCCATTGCTGATAGCGACTTAACCGTTGAAGTGCAAGAGAACGAAGACCAAGGCAAGCGCTTAGTTGTGGCCGGTGAACGTGATGCGTTAGATAAGGTGCTGCCTTACTGGCTGTGTTTGGATGAAATGAACCTAGCCCCTGTTGAGCAATATTTTGCTGATTATTTATCGGTACTGGAAACCCGCGAATGGTGTTGGACAGGTAATAGCTTTACCTACAGCTGTGATGCCCTATTAAAACCCGCCACCATTAAAGAAGTCGCTGATAAAGAAAAGCTGCGCGAAGCGCTAGGTTTTGATGACGCGCAATACGATGAGCTGTGGGCACATATTTGCCAATATGGTTTAGGTATTCCGTTTAACCTGCTTGTTGCAGGCACAGTGAATATGGATGAAACCACTCACGGCTTTTCGCGCAAAGTGATTGACCGAGCGCTGAGCTTTGATTTTGGTGCGTTTTTCCCGAATAACTTTGATGAGTTTGCTGATTTTGGAACTCCGACAAGTTGCAATAAACGCCTTAGCTATCCTATTTGGTCAAACGCCAGCAAAGCAGACTTAGACAATACCTTTGATGCGGATGGCACAAAAACCGTTGCGTTTTTATCGGCCGTTAATGCCGTGCTAAAAAATACCCCGTTTGAATTGGCATTTCGTGCGCTCAATGAACTTCTTCTCGCGGTTGCTAGCAGCCAACCACAAGATGACCTAACTCTAAAAGCTGTATGGGACGACTTTATGATGTGTAAGGTTCTGCCGCGTATCGAAGGCGATACCGACAAACTGACTACATCTGATGGAAAGGCTTTGTTGGTTGAACTTGATACTGTGTTGGCAGACCAGTTTGCCCCTATTTGGTTAGCGTCTGACGCAGACGAAGCCAATCAACGCCCTGACTTGTATCGCGAGAAAATCGTGGCCGATGGTGCTACTGAAGAGGAAAAAGTACTGCGTATACCTTGCCGTTCAAAAGCGAAGTTGCAGTGGATGAGCGAGCGATTAGCCAGTGCGACCTTTACCAGTTTCTGGCCTTAATGAGTCGGTGCTGTTTGATGCCTTCTGCAATGAATGAAACCTATAAGCAGAACCCGTACAGTGATGGTGTAAGGAGTGGTAGGGAATGCCGGAGTTAATACGATTACAAACCCCTGACTTTGAGTTTTCGGTCTGGGCGAATGATATTAGCCAGCGGTTGCGTGTGTACCAGAATACAATGGCGCATAGGGCGAGCGCTAATCATGCACAACCTAGCTACGAATTGCGCTTTGCGCCAGCAGCGCAGCTGAGCAATGCGATTGAACCGCAAGGGCTTGTTGCAGATGCTTTCGTACAAAGTAGTTTAGTACAAAGTAGTTTAGTACAAAGTGGGTTAGATGAAAGTGACTTAGCCGAAAGTGACCTTGTTGCCAATGGCTTAGCGAAACACGCTGAGCTGACATTAAATTCTCCCTTGTTTTTTGAGAATACTCAGTACCAGTTTGAGTGGGTATTTTTTAGTGAAGTAACCCATGCGCGGCTAACTCACCGAAGCCAAAACGTGAATGAGGCATTTCGTTTTGCTCCCGAAGTAAAAACCGCAAGGGGCGTGGTGCCCGCACGTTTAACCGGCACCATTAATACCGGTAATGATGTGGGCTGGTTACGTTTGCCACTTACCTTTGAGCACAATGGTAAAACACAGACTCAGCACATAGCCTTTGAAGTGCTGCCAACCAAAATGGCACTTCACCAAGACTTGCCCGCCATGTACCAAGCCATCGACAAAGTTTACCCTCTTTGGCGCTTTAGTTTGGTCGAAAAAACCGAGCAAGATGCAGCGACCAGCCAGCAACGCGGGCATTTTCCACTGATGTGGTTGGCTAATTTTGCCGCGTTACGGGAGCGTTTTGAGCAAGGCTTAAAAGTGATTTGTGCAGCCCCTCATAGCCGTTTGCAACCGACGGTAGCCAATATTAAAGCGGCCAAATTAAAAGGCCGCCTGCCAAATAAGTTAGCCGAGAAAGTTAAGCAAGACTTTGCGAATGGCCAGTACGATAAGCGCTATGCAGTCGAAAAAAAGCAACTGAGTGTCGATACCCCAGAAAACCGCTTTATTAAAATGGCGGTGAGTAAAAGCAAGCGGCAATTAGCGGAGTTTGAACAAAAGCTTAGACAAAGTAACCAAGCACCAGAGCGGCAACGGTTGTCGGATTCATTTTTAAATGAGCTGCATAGTTGGCAACAACCGCTGCAAAAAGTGTTGGGCCAAAGTTTTTTAAAAGAGGTGGGTGCATACACAGGGTTAAACCGTGAGTCGTTAGTGCTACAGCAAAAAACCGGTTACAGCGCGGTATATCGTATTTGGCAGGAGCTGAAATTTTATTTAGATATGTTTGGCAATCAGTCGAGCATTTCAATGAAATCAGTGGCCGAGATTTACGAAGTATGGTGCTTTTTGTGTTTGAAGCAGATTTTAGAGCAGGATCTCGGCTTTGAATTGGTTGAAAACGGGGCGGCAGAGCTAAAACAAAATGATTTTTTTGAGTACAGATTTAAAGAAGATGGCTTGAAAGGCGCCTTTCGTTTTAAACGTAGCGATGGTGTAACTGCAAGGCTAGCACACGAGCCTGTATTCAATAAAGACGGTGTAATTCGGTCTTATTTGGTTAACCAAAAGCCGGATATTGTGTTGGAAGTGACACTGCCCAAAAGCGCCCATTTAACAAAAGCAGACTCATCAGAAGAAAAGCAGTTTATTTGGCTATTTGATGCCAAGTACCGTATTAAAACCGAGAAAAACCGCTTTGATGACAGCAATGAAGATATCGAAAGTACCGATTACGTACCAGACGATGCCATTAACCAAATGCACCGTTATCGGGATGCCTTGATTCGTCTATCAGAGCCGCGCTTGTCTGAGTCACCATCCAGTAAAATCGAAGGACAACCTGCTAAAAAAAGCCGCCCAGTTTTTGGTGCGTTTGCTTTATACCCAGGTTTTTTTGATCAAGCCACAACACCCAACCCCTACGCAGCTGCGATAGAAGAAGTGGGTATTGGCGCATTTGCCCTCTTACCTAGCCAAAATGGGCCTAGCCAAAACGAACTTAGTCAAACTGAATCAACCCAGACTAAGAGCCGTTATTCCGGTCACCAGTGGTTGTTAGAGTTTTTGCAAACGCAAATTGGCACAGCGCCGAATGCACAAACAGGGCAAGGCAATGAGGCCATGTATCCTGTGGCTGGCATGGCGGAAAGGCTTTACGTACAAGAAGCCGCACGCATACCGTATTACGGCATGCGTCAAGTACTGTACCCTGATTTGACGATGACAGTGGCATTAGGTGGGCAGCGTGGCCGTGATAATGGCTACTTTGAACAATTTGAGCAAGGCACAGCGCGGTGGTATCACCTGCCGCAAAGCACGTTTTTACAGAAATTTAAGCAGCATATTGCCGAGGAAATTCGCTATTTAGCGTTGGCGTCTACCTCAGACACTCAAAGTTCATCCAAGCAAATTGACAAACTTTGGCCGGTTAAACGAGTCACCGTATTACCACGCTACGCCATTACCGAAGATCAAGCGGGTAAGAAGTCAGGTTCTGCTGATTTGTATTATTTATTTGAGCTTGGCAAACCGCTATCACTGCAAACGCCAGTGACCAATGTGCCACATCGCCCAATGAAAAACTCGATGAAACTCACAACCTTAACTCGCCTAGAGAGCGTCACTAAGTTTACCGAGGTTGAAAAAGTGTACGAAGCGGCAATGGTGTGAGCGAGTGTTATTAATTATGCAGAAGGTTAAGAGAATGACAGCCTCGTTTTCTAGCTGTTAGCCAATGCAGTGGGAGGATATGTGATGAATACTCGAACCTGTTCAATTTGTGAGATGGGTCAACTCATCCTGTATACTGAAAAGATTACGGTTGTGCATTTGGGGCAACAAGGCCAAATTGAAAGCCAGTATTCAATGTGTGATTATTGTAACAGTGAACAGGTAGGTGCAGATGAAGCTCGTTTTAACAAGCTCGCCATGAATGCCTTTAAAAAGCAGGTGTTTAAAACAGTCTGATACATACTGCCAATTAAAAAGCGACATCAAATGATATCGAGCTATTTGGCGCTTTTGATATTAAAATTGCACCAACAACACCCCTCTCGCTACCCGTTAGATCAGCGCCCTGTGAGGGGTTACTCTTTTTTCAGGCTTCTAATTTTTGGTACCGTAATGAGTTATGGCACCAAAATTCGCTTTCAACCACACATCACTCTCCGGCCCACAAAGGTGGTGCAGTAGAGCTAGGTTTATCTTGTGGCTGATCACGTTGCCGTTTCGTTTTTGGCTCTCCTTTCTAAAACCTCTCAGTAATAACCCCGTACATGATTTGCCCACTTGCTCTGGCGAGCAGGGCAGGCAAAAGCCGCGGTTTTGCTGTTTGGGGTGCAAGGTAGCGCGCTTTCCTGTTTTAGACAAAGGCGCAGCGCACCAAAAGATACAGGCGTTGGCCGGTGTGTTTGCTTTCAATGTGTTGGTTTTGCTCGTGTAATCCGCATATACCGGTAACAAATGTGCCGGTAACAAAACCAACCCGCCTTGCGCGTGGCCTTCAACCTCAGGTAAAGGTAGCCAATACAGGTTTGGCCATTGCTCGGGGCTCTGCCATTTTTCTACGATCACTTGCGCGCCAATGCTATTCAGCCATTGGTGAATGGGGCAGCCTGGATGCGCTTGTTTAACGCGCGGTAACTGATAGGTCAACCAGCGGGTTAAACGTTCGGCGGCATTATCGCACTGGCTTAATGCTGGGTAGAGGGTAAACGCGCCATGCCCAACCAGTAAAGCGACCACCTGCTGTATCCATTCTCTATCCCAATCGTTAGCACTTGCCCATAACACTTCACTTATCACCTTGTTGGTTCGTCATGCCGTCTATTTTCAGTGGTCGGGTGCAGACTCAGTGGTGAATTAGATGAAAGAAATGGCCATCAAACTAACCAGTCAAATCGGTTTTTTATGATGACCTGTGCGCGGCTAACTGTTTGATATACATAGTCCAATACAGCGCTGTTTGACGGCATTTAGCCCATGCAAAAAAATCGAGACGCCAAACGATCGTTTGCATTCTGGGTTTAAAAAATCAAACGGTTTGTACTTTGGATTCGAGGTTGGTTTAGGGCGAAAAAAGTGCCAAACCTTGCTTTGAGTCAGTAATGGCAAGGCTTAGCAGCGTTGGATTTCAATCGAGAAGCCAAACAGTAAATGGGCTGATTTCCCTGTTTGGCGTTTCGATCCAAAAGCCAAACGGATAGTGGTTTTGGCGTATGGGGGTAAAGGCATGGGGAAGTGCGCGCGCGAACACGCGAATGATTGCCCTGTAAAACCAATCGACAAAAACGCCAACTTGGTTTATATTTTTAAAATAATTTTAGTTTTCATAAACCAGAGGTCTGTATGATTGGAGAGCGCATAAAACGAGCCCGTGCAGCCGCTGGCCTGTCGATGCAGGCCTTGGGTGAGCAAGTTGGTATTAGTGCCAACATGGTTAAAAAATACGAGCACGACCAGAGTATGCCTTCGTCGGGAGTTTTACTTAAATTAGCGTCGGCTTTGTCGGTTCGTACCGAATACTTCTTTCGCCCAGCACAGGTGACTTTGGGTAAGGTGGAGTATCGTAAAAAAGCCTCAGCTTCAGCTAAGTTGCTAAAGAAGATTGAGTCTGATGTGGTTGACCAAGCAGAGCGCTGGTTAGCGCTTAAAAATGTATGGCCAAACTTCCCGATAGCGAGTTTTAACTACCACCCCGACGTTCCTGTTGTAAGTACTTTAGACGCAGTAGAGCAGGTTGCCGCCAAAGTCCGTACTGATTGGCAGTTAGGTATGAATCCATTGCCAGACTTAATCGACTTGCTTGAGTCTAAAGGTATTTTGGTGATTGTCAGTAACGTACCCCAAGCCGATAAATTTGATGGGTTACAAGCCAAAATATCAGGGCAGCCAATTGTTGTTGTGTCTTCTCATTGGCCTGGTTGTCGCCAGCGGTTCACATTGGCGCATGAGCTTGGCCACCTTGTTTTACATGACTTACTCGATGAATCCCTTGACGAAGAGATGGCCTGCAACCGCTTTGCTTCTGCGTTTTTACTGCCCGAAGTAGGCCTTTTTCAGCATCTAGGAGAGCGACGTTCAAACGTAGACCCCAAAGAGCTATATTTCCTGAAACACGAATATGGCTTAAGCATGGCAGCTTGTTTGTATCGCAGTGCCGACCTTGGTGTGATCACCGAAGAGAAAAAACGCCAAATATTTATACAGTTCTCAAAAAACGGTTGGCGTAAGCAAGAGCCTGGGAATCCTTATCCACAAGAACAAACATTATTGTTTGAGCAGTTGGTTTATCGTGCATTGGCAGAGGGAATTGTTAGTGAATCGAAAGCCGCTGAGCTGTTACAGATGTCAGTGATGGCATTGCATAAGCAACGCCAAATGTTGGCTGAGGCTGTTTAAATGTATTTGTTGATCAGTGATGCCAATATCCTCATTGATCTCGAAGAAGGCCAATTATTAGGCGTCTTTTTCAATTTGCCTTACCAGTTCAAAGTTCCAGATGTGTTATTCCACGAGGAGCTAAGCGATCAACATGGCTATTTACTCGAGTTAGGGTTGTTGTTGGGAGAGTTAAGCCCTGAGTCTATGATGTACTCATTTGAACTGAGGCAAAAGTATGCTGGCCCTAGCATGAACGATTGCTTTGCACTTGCGTTGGCGAAACAAGAACAGTGTCCATTGCTAACTGGGGATATGGCGCTTAGGAAGGCGGCTGAAAAAGAAGCGATATTAGTTCAAGGTACGCTATGGGTTGTTGAGCAGCTCGTCACCCATGGTGTATTGTCAGTTGAAGAAGCTCAAGCTGCCTACGATAAAATGGCAAAAGCTGGTCGTCGCTTACCTTGGGCGCTTGCAAAGCAGCGTTTAACCCAATTATAAACTTTGCATAGCCCCAATTGCCCCATTCCTTGGGGCAATGTAATTTCTTCTTATTCACCCTCTAATGCTCGTCATAGCAAGTGTTGCCCCATTGTCCACCTGCCCACAGTAAGTGAGCTCGTGCGTTACGGTTAATGTATAATTACATATCAAAAATTGCTTGATGATACATAATAGCTAATCATTCTTGTGTTTGCGGGATTAGGGTGATATGTTTTTGTATATAATTATTCTTAATTGATGCATTAAGGCGTATCGAAATGAGCTATGTAACAGAGCAGATACTAGAAAGTCTTCGAGAAGCTCGGGTACGCAAGGGGTTTAGCCAAAGAGAGTTAAGCGCGCGTTCGGGGGTGCCGCAAAGTCACATTTCGAAAATCGAGTCTGGCGGCGTTGATTTAAGAATATCCAGTTTAATTGCACTTGCCCGTGTACTCGACCTAGAGCTATTGGTTGCGCCTAAAAAGTCAGTTCCTGCCATCAAGTCGATCATTCGAAGCAGCCAAGGGATCAGCGATGAAGGTGAGGCAATGTCACCCGCATATCAGTTAGGGGAAGACGACGATGACTAATCATGTTTCTACGCTCAACGTGTTGCTCTATGGTGAACCCATAGCAACGATCACCAACGTGGGCAATGACAGAACGCTTTTTGCCTTTATGGATTCGTACATTAATGACGAATCGCGGCCTGTGTTAGGGCTGGGTTTCAAAGATGCTCTGGGTGGCTTACTGACTAATTTTAAACCGACCCAAACCAAGTTAACTCCGTTTTTCTCTAACCTTTTGCCAGAAGAAACCATGCGTCATTACCTGGCAGAGCGTGCCGGAGTGAATCCAGCGCGGGAGTTTTTTCTATTGTGGGTGTTAGGACAAGATTTAGCAGGTGCGATCACGGTTGAACCTGCTGATGGCGAAGCGCTGCCGCCTAATGTGCATCAAGACATTGACGAAGAAACGAAAATAGATGTTCCAATGCGTTTTTCATTAGCGGGTGTACAGTTGAAGTTTTCAGCTGTACAACAGGCAAACGGTGGTTTGACTATTCCAGCAACCGGTCAAGGTGGCTCTTGGATTGTGAAATTGCCATCGTCTCGCTTTGACGCTGTGCCAGAAAATGAATATTCGATGATGGAATTGGCTCGCATGTTGGGGATGGATGTGCCAGAAACGCAGCTACTCCCGGTTAACCTGATTGCTAATATCCCAGATGGTATTGGTAAATTTGGCGATAGCGCTTTTGTGATCAAGCGTTTTGACCGTGCAGATGGTCAAGCTGTTCACATTGAGGACTTTGCGCAAGTGTTTGGAGTTTATCCTCAAGATAAGTACAAAAAAGCCAGTATGCGAAATATTGCTCAGGTTATCGGTATTGAAGGGCAAGACGAAGACATTGCTGAATTTACTCGCCGACTGGTGTTCAATACCCTAATTGGCAATGCGGATATGCATTTGAAGAATTGGTCTGTGATTTACAAAGATAAGCGCACTGCGTCTATTGCGCCTGCTTATGACTTTGTTTCAACCATTCCTTATATCCCCGATGATAGTGCATCGCTGAAGGTTAGCCGTAGCAAAAAATTCAGCGATTTCACGCTGGATGAGCTATCACACTTAGCCGCTAAAGCCATGTTGCCAGAAAAATTGGTGTTAGATACTGCCAAGCAAACTGTGGCAGGCTTCTACGAAATTTGGGCGAAAGAAAAAGCGCATTTACCACTTACCAAGTCGATGATTGAAGCCATCGAAACACACTTACGAAGTATACCGCTACGCTAACATGAGAACCAACGCGTACAAAAATGTAGAGGCGTCAGTCATATTGGCTTGAAGATTATGTTTGGTGGCTTATTTTGTCAATCAAAGCCCCAATAGCCCCATTCCTTGGGGCGGTTCAAATCCCTTTTATTCACCTTCTAAAGCTTGCTATATCTAGTGTTACCCCATTGTCCCAACTGCCCACAGTAAGTGAGCAAATGGGGGCTTGCTAATTTCACCTGATTGGCTTTTTTGGCATACGACTGCGTTTGCCATCGAAGAACGCCAATACTCTGAACCAATAGAGTGATTCTTCATAACTAAGGCTATACGTTGGGCGTGCAGGCGGGATGAGTCCAAGTTTACGTCCTAGGCTGACAATCACGTAGAACGTGAGTTTTAGCGTCAGCCACGGGGCGAGAACCACCAATGTCGTCAGGCAATATCGAGTAACTGCATAACCTATGCCATGAGGCTGTTCGAGTAGGGAAATGCCAATACACCAGCCAAGGCTTGCCAGTATGGCCATTGGAAAGGTAATGGGGGCGAGTCGCATCATAAATTGCATGTTAACGCCCTCCTGTTTTGTGTTGTGAAGGGTGCTCAAAGTTCACCAGCGGTTCGATCACATCAGCCACGGTTTGATGGGCAATACGGCGCTCTTCAAAGTAATCGTGGCGGTCGTAGATGCCCTCAACGCCTTTTAGCTTATGGTTAAGACAGCGTTCTGCCACGTTGCCTGCAATACCTAAAGAGGCGGCAAGGCTGCGAAAGGTGCGGCGTAAATCGTGTACGGTAAAGTGTTCGAGTTTGCCCATTTTATTGGGTGGCTGCTTTTTGCGCCCAGGCTCGCGACCAAACAGCTTAGAAATTGCACGATTCAGCGTATCTGGCCCCATATGCGGACGGTGGCTTGCTCGTCTGGCTGGGAAAACATAAGGCGAGCCACAAGCGCGGATTTGCAGCTCATTAAACCAGGTAATGGCTTGGCGCGGTAAGGGGATGCTGATTGGCACGCCGGTTTTGCTGCGCTCTTTGGGTAGATCCCACACGCCTGTGGTTAAATCCATTTCACGCCACATGGCTTCGCACAATTCGCTTTTGCGCACACCCAACACCAAAAACAGGCAGCAAGCGAGGTAGTTATCGCGGCCAAAGCTATTGATATGAGTATGAAACACGCTAAAGGCGTAGTGAATTTCCTCTTTGCTGAGCATCCTGTCTTTACTGGACTCCACGCCACCGGCATCGTCCACGGTAAATGCTGCGGCTGGGTTATTCAGCGTTAAGTCGAGCTTAATTGCATGTCGAAATAACTGCTTCATGTACATCAAGGTGTCGTTGGCAATGGTAGGGCGGTTACTTTCTCGAATGCGTTCCAATACTTCGCGCACATCGCGTGCGGTCACCTCAGAAATACACTTAATGCCAATGACTGGGCTTATCTCTTTGGTGTAAACCCGATACGGGATCTTGGGGTGCTTTAGTCGTCGACTCAGATCGGTTCGATACCAGTCATGGAACAGTTGATCCACGGTTTCAATCTCAGGTAACTCGATTTTCTGTTTTTCTAGAAGAGGATCGATGCCGTCACGTACTTCCTTTCGAAAGTATGCGGCGGCAATTCGAGCGTCTGCCAACGACATTAAAGGAAATTGCCCCAAGGTCGCTTCTCGTCTTCCTTTGGCTGTGGTGTAGCGGATCATCCAATAAGGCGAGCCCTGTTTGCGGACGCAAAAGTATAGGCCTTCACCGTCTGAATATTTTTTTGGTTCGGCTTTGCTGTATGCAATAACCTGTTTTGCTGTGAGTTTTCCCATGTTTACTCCATAGTTGCTGAAATAATGGAGGGGGCAATAATGGCTGCCCACCACCGATTTGCTTATTGAATCAGCAGCTAACCTGTTGTGGTGGCGAGTTAAATGCGAAAATTGGGCAACTTACTGCTCACCAATTTGCTCACCGCAAAACGCTTATTGAGCCAAAATGAGGGGGCTGCCCACCATTCTGCCCACCACTAAACAGGTAGTTGGTAACGGACATCTGCAAACCAATTTGGACGGGGAAAATAAAAAAGCCCTGTATTTACAAGCAAATAACAGGGCTTTTAAGACATTCTTGGACGGGTAAAAAAACTATTCGATGTTTTGGATCTGCTCGCGCATCTGCTCGATAAGGACCTTCAGCTCGACGGCGGACTGGGTCACTTCGGCGTTGATCGATTTTGAACCGAGCGTGTTCGACTCGCGGTTGAACTCCTGCATCATGAAGTCGAGACGGCGACCGCAGGCGCCACCCTTCTTCATGATCTTGTTGGTCTCGCTGATGTGCATCTCCAGACGATCCAGCTCTTCGGCTACGTCGATCTTCTGGGCCAGCAGCACGATCTCCTGCTCGATGCGGGCCGGATCCAGCTCCACCTTGGCTTCGGCCAGCCGGTCGGTGAGCTTCTGGCGCTGCCACTCGATGATCTGCGGCAGGTGGACGCGCACCTTCTTCACTTCAACCTGAATGCCGGCCAGACGCTGTTCGATCAGCGCCTTGAGGTTGGCCCCTTCGCTGGCGCGGGAGGCGAGGAAATCTTCCATGGTCTGGTCAAAACCGCCGAGCAGCTCGGTGGCGACCGCGTCCATGTCCTGCTCGGCGGCAGCCATGACGCCCGGCCAGCGCAGCACGTCGACCGGATTGAGCTGGCCCTGACCCGCCTCTTTCATTACCCAGCTGGCGCTGTCGATAATCAGCTTGGCCAGCTCTTCATTGATATGGAGCTGGCTGGCTGCGGCCTGAGCGGCCTCGAAGCGCAGGTTGCACTCCACCTTGCCGCGCTGCAGTTTGGCGCGGAAACGCTCACGCAGAACCGGCTCCAGGCTGCGCAGTTGCTCCGGCAGGCGAATGTAGGTCTCCAGATAACGCTGGTTGACCGAACGAATTTCCCAAACGGCTGTGCCCCAGTCGCCCTTGAGTTCCTTGCGGGCGTAGGCGGTCATGCTGTGAATCATTGATTGTTCCGGGCTTGATGAAGTGTGCGGCCAGTATACTCAGCCCGGCCCTGCTCGTCAGCCGATGCCGTGGTTTTAGCGGCTGATATTTGGGGCGGGATCACTTATAATCCCCCGCCAATTTGAGCCAGCCCAGAGGTCCGTTTCATGTCACGTCCAAGCGATCGCAGTGCCGCGCAACTTCGCCCGGTTACCATTACCCGCAATTTCACCAAACATGCAGAAGGCTCAGTGCTGGTGGAGTTCGGTAACACCCGCGTGCTTTGCACCGCCAGCGTCGACACCAGCGTGCCGCGCTTCCTGAAAGGGAAGAACCAGGGCTGGGTCACCGCCGAGTACGGCATGCTGCCGCGCTCCACCCACTCCCGGATGAACCGCGAAGCGGCCTCCGGCAAGCAGAGTGGCCGCACTCTGGAGATCTCTCGTCTGATCGCCCGCTCCCTGCGCGCCGCGGTAGACCTGACTGCGCTGGGCGAGCACTCCATCACAGTTGACTGTGACGTGCTGCAAGCCGATGGCGGCACCCGCACAGCCTCCATTACCGGTGCCTGTGTGGCGCTGGTGGATGCGCTGAACTGGATGGTCGAGAAGGGCATGATCAAGCAGAGCCCGCTCAAGCAGATGATCGCCGCCGTTTCCGTCGGCATGTATCAGGGCGAAGCCATCTGCGATCTGGAGTACATCGAAGACTCCGCCGCCGAGACCGACATGAACGTGGTGATGACCGAAGATGGTCGCATCATCGAGGTGCAGGGTACCGCGGAGGCCGAACCCTTCACCCATGAAGAGCTGCTGGAGATGCTGGCGCTCGCCAAGGGCGGCATCGCTGACATCATTGCGCTGCAGAAGCAGTCGCTCTCCTAATTTCTGTTTTGAAAAACGCGGCATTGACCGCGTTTTTTTATACCCCCACACAAGACAACGACAAGCCAAGCAAGGAGCCAGAATGAAAGCCTACCAGCGTCAATTTATCGAGTTCGCCCTGGAGAAGCAGGTCCTCAAATTCGGTGAATTTACCCTGAAATCCGGTCGTAAAAGCCCCTACTTCTTCAACGCCGGTCTGTTCAACAGCGGCCGCGATCTGGCCCGTCTCGGCCGCTTCTATGCCGCAGCCCTGATGGATGCCGGCATCGAGTTCGATGTGCTGTTTGGCCCGGCCTACAAGGGGATCCCCATCGCCTCCGCCACCGCCGTGCAGCTGGTGGAGCAGCACGATGTGGACGTGCCCTGGTGCTTCAACCGCAAGGAGGCCAAGGATCACGGCGAGGGTGGCAATCTGGTGGGCAGCCCGCTCAAGGGGCGTATCATGTTGGTGGACGATGTCATCACCGCCGGCACCGCTATCCGCGAATCCATGGATCTGATCCAGGCCAACGGCGCCTCGCTGGCGGGCGTGCTGATCGCACTGGACCGTCAGGAGAAGGGCAAGGGCGAACTCTCCGCCATTCAGGAAGTGGAGCGTGACTACGGCGCCCACATCATCGCCATCATCCAGATGAGCGACTTGATCCAGTATCTGGAAGAGAAGCAGGCCGAGCAGCCGGAGCTGGCCGAGCAACTGGCGGCCATGAAGGCTTATCGCGCCCAGTACGGCATCTGAGTCACTGCTCACACCGAGCAATAGCTGAATGCGGCGCCCGTTTGCTCTCTGGCAGCAAACGGGCGCCGTTTTTTCATCTGCAAAAAGTGGATCATGTGGCTTGAGCTTACCCTTACAGTAAAGGTTAGGGTTTGCCAGTCAGCGTTTTGTGGTGCCGACGGGTTCCGGGGAGGAACAACATGACCACTCATCTTCAATCACCCATTCATCTGCAGTTGCCGCTCAGCGGCATGAGCTGCGCCAACTGTGCAGGCCGCATCGCGACCAGCCTCAACAAACTCGACGGGGTATCGGCCACCGTCAACTTCGCGCTGGAGCAGGCGGCCATCGAGCTGGCCAGCCCTGACCGCCTGCCTGCGGTGCTCGACAGCATCAAGAGTCAGGGTTATGACTACGGTAGCGAGACCTTTTTGTTCCAAATTACCGGTATGACTTGTGCCGGTTGTTCAGCTCGACTGAACAAGATGCTGGCGGCGCTGCCCGGCGTTATCTCTGCTGACGTCAACTTTTCCATCGAGCAGGCCCGCATCGTACTGGTCCCCGGGATGCAGACGCCCGCCGCTTTGCGCGAGCAGATCGAGGCACTCGGCTTTGGCGCCCAGCTGGCACAAGGCTCGGCCAGCGGCCGCCGCCAGCAGTTGCTGGAGCGGGAAGCGCAGGAAGCCGCCACTGCCCATCAGGCGCAGACCCGGGTCATCGTCTCGGCTTTGCTGACCTTGCCGCTGCTGGTGGGGATGCTGGCCATGGCTGGGTTGTTTCCCTGGCATCTGCCCGCCTGGCTCGAGCTGCTGCTCGCCACCCCGGTGCAGTTCTGGATCGGGGCCCGTTTTTATCGCGGCGCCTGGCTCGCCATCAAGAACCGCGCAGCCAATATGGATGTGCTGGTGGCAACCGGCACCAGCGCCGCCTACTTCTACAGCCTCTATCTGTTGTTGACGCTGGGGATGGCAGCCAGCGGCAAGCTCTATTTCGAAGCGAGTGCCATCATCATCACCCTGATTTCGTTGGGAAAACTGCTGGAGGCGAGAGCCCGCCGCAGCACCCAGTCCGCCATTCGCGAACTGATGGCGCTGCGACCGGAAACTGCCACCGTCTGGCGTGGCGAGAGCTGGCAGAGCGTCGCTATCGACGAGGTGCTGCGTGGCGATCGGCTGCGGGTGCTGGTGGGTGAGCGGGTGCCGGTGGATGGCAAAATCGTGAGCGGCGCCAGCGAACTGGACGAGTCGATCCTCACCGGCGAGAGCCTGCCAGTGCCGCGCAGTGAGGGCGGCAAGGTGCTGGGCGGTGCCATCAACCGCTCCGGCGTGCTGGAGATCGAGGCCACTACCGTGGGGGAGGACTCCAGCCTCAACAAGATCATCGCACTGGTGGAGAGCGCCCAGATGGGCAAGGCCCCGCTGCAGCAGCTGGTGGACAAGGTCTCTGCCGTGTTCGTGCCAGTGGTGATGGCCATCGCCCTGTTCACCCTGCTGGTGTGGTACGCCATCAGCAACGACTTCGGCCAGGCGCTGCTGGCGGCTGTGGCGGTGCTGGTGATCGCCTGTCCCTGCGCGCTGGGGTTGGCGACCCCTGCCGCCATCGTCACCGGCACCGGGGTGGCGGCCCGTCACGGCATCCTGATCAAGGATGTCGATACCCTGCAGAAGGCTCACGCCATCAAGGCGCTCATCTTCGACAAAACCGGCACGCTCACTCAAGGCAAGCCCGTGCTGGCGAGCTGGAGCGGCAATGACGAACAACTGCGCCTCGCCGCCGCCCTGCAGCAGGTGAGCGAACACCCGCTGGCACTGGCGATGCGCGAGGCGGTCGGCAAAGGGATGGCGCTGCCCCAGCCCGACGCGGTGGAAGTACGGGTCGGTGCCGGTATTGTCGGTCAGGTAGCTGGTCACAGGGTCGCCATCGGTAATGGTTCCCTGCTGGCCCAGCTCGGCATTGAACCGCCGCAACAGGATGAACAAGCCGCCGATGGGGCGACCCGGGTTTGGGTGGCCATCGACGGCGTGGTGGCTGGTATCGCGGCGCTGGCTGATACCCTGCGCCCCGAGAGCCCGGAAGCCATCGCCACCCTGCGCCAGCGCGGCATCGCCAGCTGGCTGGTGAGCGGCGATGCACCGGCGCCGGTGGCCCATATCGCCGCCAAGCTGGGGCTGGACGGGGCCTTCGACTCCGTACTGCCGGCCGGCAAGGTGGAGAAGGTCGCGGCGCTGCGGGCGCAAACCCGCGGGCTGGTGGCCATGGTGGGGGACGGGGTGAACGACGCCCCCGCGCTGGCGGCGGCGGATGTCGGCATCGCCATGGGCTCCGGCTCCGATGTGGCGATGGAGACCGCCGCCATCACCCTGATGCGATCCGACCCACGGCTGGTGGCCGATGCCATCGATATCTCGGCGGCGACCTGGCGCACCATCCAGCAGAATCTGTTCTGGGCCTTCGTGTTCAATATCATCGGCATTCCGTTGGCGGCACTGGGCTACCTTAGCCCCGAGCTGGCGGGGGCGGCCATGGCCCTGAGCAGCATCACAGTTTTGAGCAATTCCCTGTTACTGAAACGCTGGCAGCCGCGGGCAATGGCCCAGGTCAGCCACAATGTCAGCACCCAATCGAACCGTTAAGGAGTCATCCATGAACATCAGCAAGGTAGCCAAGGCCACGGGACTGACCGCCAAGACTATCCGTTACTACGAGAGCATCGGCCTCATCTCGGCGCCGGTGCGCAGCGACAACGGCTACCGCAGTTACACCGAGGGGGCGTTGCGCGAGCTGCGCTTCGTCAAGCGGGCGCGGGAGACCGGCTTCAATCTGGAGGAGTGTCAGGAGCTGCTGGCACTCTATCGGGACGAGCACAGAACCAGCGCCCAGGTGAAGAAGCTGGCGCAGGAGAAGATCGTCGATCTGCGCGCTCGCATTGCCGGTTTGCAGGCCATGCTTACCTCCTTGGAAGGGCTGGTCTGTTGCTGCCACGGGGATGAAAATCCCGAGTGTCCGATCCTCGACGAATTGGAGAAGGGGTGAGCAAGGACTCACCTGTCAGCGCAGAAGAAATCGTTATTGATTGATTAACTTCTTAATAAGCGGCGCTTTATTGTTGCGGGTCAGGGGGTAATGGTAGACTGCTCTGCTCTTGTACAGGAGTACTCAGTTGACCCAGAGTGTGACACGCCAGGTTAAGCAGGCCATCATGGCCCAGCTCTATACCCATGCATCGTTCAGTCTCCCCTGTTTGGGCGTGTTGGCATTTGGCTGGAGTCTGCTGTTTCACGACTATCTACCCGCCATCGAAGCGCTCGGTTGGCTGGCAGGCACTTTCCTGTGGTTGCTGGGGCGGGGCTGGCACCTGCGCTGGCGTCGAGCCCGCCTGCACCAGACACCGCTGCCGGTGCTGGAGCGGGAGCTCTTTATCGGAGCCACCATCACCTCCATCATCTGGGCCCTCGGGGTGCTGCTCTACATGGACAAGCTGCCCGATACCTACCGGGCCGCCATGATGATGCTCTCCAGCCTCATTCTTACCGGCAGCGCCATCATGCTGTTTGGCAGCCGCCGTACCCTCTATGGTTCCGCCCTGCCGCTGGGCATGGCGATGCTGTTCGAGCTGGGTAATGGCAACGAGCAGGAGCGGATCGTCTCCTGCATGCTGGCGGGCTATCTTTTTGTCTTTCTGCCGACCCTGTTGCGCCGGATGCGGCGGGATCAGATCGCCTCGCTCCACCACCGCTTCTCGAACGCCGAACTGGTTGCCGAACTGAAGGCGGTCTCCGAGCATTTGCGTCTCACCTCCCGCCTCGACGGCCTGACCGGTATCGCCAACCGCGCCCATCTCGACGACTCTCTGGAGCGGGCCTGGCGGCGCTGTCACCGCGCCCGGGCGCCGTTGTCGCTGGTGCTGGTGGATGTGGATTACTTCAAGCAGTTCAACGATCTCTACGGCCATCAGCTGGGGGATGACTGCCTGCAACAGGTGGCTGGCTTGCTGGCCGAGGTGGAGCGGCGCGAGGATGATCTGGCGGCCCGTTACGGTGGCGAAGAGTTTGCATTGCTGCTGCCCTGCACCGGCATGCAGGGGGCACTGCAGGTGGCGGACAATGTGCGGCAGGCGCTCAAGGAGCTGGCCATCCCGCACCAGAAGTCACTGGTCTCCGGTCGGGTCACATGTAGTTTTGGTGTTGCGACACTGATACCGGACAACAGCATGAAAATCGCCGATTTGATCCAAAAAGCGGATGCGGCACTCTATCAGGCCAAGCATAATGGGCGGGATCGAATCGAAGTAGCCTTGATGGGTAAGGTTGCCTGAATTTAACGTGACAGATTAAAGAGGTTGTCTATGCAATGTCATCGTATCGAAGAGCTGCTGGAGTTGTTGCAGCCTGCCTGGATCAAGGAACAGGATCTCAGCCTGGTGCAGTTTGTTGCCAAACTGGCCCAAGAAGCGGGATTTGAAGGGCCTCTGTCCGAGCTGACCGACGACATGCTGATCTATCACCTCAAAATGCGGGAATCCGACAAGCAGGCGATGATCCCCGGTCTGGCCAAGGATCATGTGCCCGATTTCAAAGAGGCACTGCTCAAGGCACGTGGAATCAAGTGAATCTTTAGCGGAAGCGCATCACCTCGGGGTGATGCGCTTTTTTGTTGCCGAAAATTGCGATCCAACCCCAATATTAGATACATCTAATCCACACAATTAGCATGCTGTTTAAGATATAATCCGCTCCATAACAAATAAGGGAGCGATGTCTTGCAATGGCCGACCACGATAAAATCGATATCAAGGACGTCACCGACAAGGGCGTAACCGGGACCTTCAACCCCAATACGTTCAAAGCCAGCGACGACAGATTCAACCCGGGTAACCGCATCTATGTGCGGGCCCAGAAAGGGTATTGGCAGCGGATGCGCAAGGCCATGGGCTGGTTCTTTGTGGCGCTGTTCGTGCTGCTGCCCTGGCTGCGTTACGACGGGCGACAGGCGGTGCTGTTCGACCTCGGTCACCAGCAGTTCCATATCTTTGGCGCCACCATCTGGCCGCAGGATCTGACCCTGCTCGCCTGGCTCTTCATGATCGCCGCCTTCGGACTCTTCTTTATTACCACCTTCCTCGGTCGGGTCTGGTGTGGCTATCTCTGCCCGCAGACAGTCTGGACCTTCATGTTCATCTGGTTTGAAGAGAAGCTGGAAGGGCCCGCCAACAAGCGGCGCAAGCTGGACGAGGCGCCCTGGAGCGGCGAGAAGCTGGCCCGCAAGGGAGCCAAGCATCTGGCCTGGCTGGCGATCTCGCTGGTGACCGGCCTGACTTTCGTCGCCTACTTCCAGGATGTAACTGAACTGGTGCCGGATCTCTTCACCCTGCAGGCCAGCGGATGGGTGCTGTTCTGGGTGCTCTTCTTCACCATCATTACCTACGGCAACGCTGGCTGGATGCGTGCCATCATGTGTATCCACATGTGCCCCTATGCCCGCTTCCAGTCCGCCATGTTCGACAAGGACACCTTCATCGTCGGCTATGACACCAAGCGTGGCGAGACCCGTGGCGCCCGCTCCCGCAAGGCGGATCCCAAGGCGATGGGGCTGGGCGACTGTATCGACTGCGATCTTTGCGTGCAGGTCTGCCCGACCGGTATCGATATCCGCGATGGCCTGCAGTACGAGTGCATCAACTGCGGCGCCTGCGTCGATGCCTGCGACCAGACCATGGAGCGGATGGGCTACCCGAAAGGGCTCATCAGCTACACCACCGAGCACAAGCTGGCCAACGACTCCACCCATGTGGCGCGGCCCAAGCTGATTGGTTACGGGCTGGTGATGGCGGTGATGCTGGGGGTATTTGTCTACAACGCCATGTCCATCATGCCGATGGGGCTCGATATCCTGCGGGATCGCAACCAGCTGTTCCGCGAAAACAGCGAGGGGCTGATTGAGAACACCTACACCCTCAAGATCCTCAACAAGACCCTGCAGTCCCAGACCTACCAGCTGGATGTGGAGGGCTTGCCCGAGTATCAGTGGTTCGGCCCCCGTGAAGTGACCCTGAAGGCGGGCGAGATCTACACCCTGCCGGTCAGTCTGGCGGTCGATCCCTACAACCTGAAACGGCCGGCGCTGGATATCCAGTTCGTGCTGAAACGGGAGGGGGCGGCGCCCGATGACAGCAAGGGCAACCTGCGCCAGGGCAGTAAGTTTATCAGCCGGTTGTAGCTGCGTGTGGCTACGGGCGGGGCGTGACACCAGTCCGGTCACCAGCGAGCACGGCAATGCCGGGTAGTAGTGATAGAATGGGGCGCAACGGCGCCCCTTTCTTATGGTGGATGACATGCGTTTCAACTATTCCGACCTCAATCCCGACCTCATCATGGATGCGCTCGATCTCAGTGGCTTGCGGCTCGACTCCGGTCTTATCGAGCTCAACAGCTACGAAAACCGGGTCTACCAGTTTCAGGATGAGGATCGTCGCCGCTATGTGGTGAAGTTCTACCGTCCCGGCCGCTGGAGTCGGGCCCAGATCCTCGAGGAGCACGAGTTTGCCATCCGTCTCGCAGAGGCGGAGATCCCGGTCGCCGCGCCGCTCGCCTGCGCGGGCGAGACCCTGCTGGAGCACGAGGGCTACCCCTTTGCCATCTGGCAGAGCGTCGGTGGTCGCCAGTTCGAGGTGGATAACCTCGATCAGCTGGAGTGGGTGGGGCGTTTCCTCGGTCGCATTCATCAGATCGGCGCCAGCAAGCCGTTCCACCATCGGGTGCGACTCGATGTGGAGAGCATGCTGCACGAACCGCGTCAGCTGCTGGCGTCTGGCGAGTGGCTGCCAAGCGGGCTGGCTAAGCAATTCTTCGGGGTGCTGGACGAGCTGATCAAGCATGTGAGCGACGCCATGACCCTGGATGTGGCGCAGATCTCCCTGCATGGCGACTGCCACCCGGGCAACATCCTCTGGCGCGATGGCCCCATGTTTGTCGATCTCGATGATTGCCGCACCGGCCCCGCGATTCAGGATCTCTGGATGATGCTGAGCGGCGAGCGCCATGAGCAGCAGATCCAGCTCGACACCCTGCTGGCGGGCTACGAGGAGTTTATGGAGTTCGACTCGCGGGAGCTGGCGCTGATCGAGCCGCTGCGGGCGATGCGCATCGTCCACTACATGGCCTGGCTGGCACGGCGTTGGGAAGATCCCGCCTTCCCCCGTCACTTCCCCTGGTTCAATACCGATCACTACTGGCGTCAACAGATAGCGACCCTGCACGATCAGCTGGAGGCACTCAAGGCGCCACCGTTGAGCCTGATGCCAAACTGGTGAAATAGAAGGGATCTTGCGAGGAAAGCGGGACTCGATCTCCGGCCCTGACCATTGACGTCAGCATGGCGAAACAATAGGCTTGGCACTGCTTCGGTTCGCCGGGCGTGCCTCACAGTGATCCCTTAACAGGAAACATCATGAAAAAAGTTCTATTTTTCCTTGCTGCCATGCTGATGATCCCCATGGTTCACGCCGCCCCCGAGTTCAAGGAAGGCGTCAACTACGATGTGGTCAAACAGACTGGCAGTGCCCAGCCGGAAGTGATGGAGTTTTTCTCCTACTACTGCCCGCACTGCGCCACCTTCGAACCGATCGTTGAACAGTTGAAGGCCGGGTTGCCAGAGGGTGTGCCCCTCAAGAAGAACCCGGTTGCCTTCCTCGGCCGCGAAATGGGCCCCGAGATGCAGCGTGCCTATGCCGTTGCCAGCCTGCTCAACGCCGAAGCCAAGCTGACTCCGGCCATCTTCAACAAGATCCACACCCAGCGTCAGCCGCCGATGAGCCGTGACGATGTAAAGAAGATCTTCGTGGACAACGGCGTGCCGGCTGAAGAGTT
Organism: Aeromonas sp. 102P; assembly: GCF_051920345.1. NCBI lineage: Bacteria > Pseudomonadati > Pseudomonadota > Gammaproteobacteria > Aeromonadales > Aeromonadaceae > Aeromonas > Aeromonas sp. 102P. Next base: position 784,204 of record NZ_JBQBCZ010000001.1, read on the forward strand.
CGACGGTGCCGTCGACAGCTTCGCCGTCTCCGGCATGGTCTCCCAGTTCGATCGCAACACCGAGAGCTACAACATTCGCGGTGTACCGGCCTTCCTGGTGAACGGCAAGTACATGGTGAAGATTGAATCCATCACCTCTCAAGAGCAGTTCAACAAGCTGGTGCAGTTCCTGCTGGCCAAGAAAGACTGATACCCCTTGAGTCGATAAAAAAGCCCGCCGGTGCGAACCGGCGGGCTTTTTGTTTTCTGGTGTTCGGGAAGATCAGACCCCGACGTGGAACGCCTGTTTGAGGTTGCGGATAAACTCCGCATCCCGACAGAGGGTCTTGCCCGGGCTGTCGGAGATCTTGGCGACCGGGCCGCCATTGCACTCGATCAGCTTGAAGACGATGTTCATCGGGTTGACACCGGGCAGATCGCAGGTGAGCTTGGTGCCGATGCCGAAACTGGTGTTGATGCGGCCACGGAAGTGACGGAACAGCTGCACCGCCTTGTCGAGGTTGAGCCCGTCGGAGAAGACCAGGGTCTTGTCGGTGGGGTCGATGCCAAGGCGCTGATAGTGGCTGATCGCCTTCTCGCCCCACACCACGGGATCGCCGGAGTCGTGACGCAAGCCCTGATAGCTGCTGGCCAGCTCGAAGTCGAAGTCCCGCAGGAAGGCATCCATGGTGATGCAGTCGGTCAGGGCGATACCGAGATGGTCGGTGAACTCGTCCAGCCAGCTGGTGAGGGCAGCGCGTTGGCTGTGCTCCAGCGGGAAGCCGAGCTGCTGGTGCGCCTGGAACCACTCATGGGCCTGGGTGCCGACCGCGGGCAGCTTGTACTTCTGGGCCAGCATGTAGTTGCTGGTGCCGCGAAACGCCGGCAGCCGCTCCTTGAGGCGACCCACTACCGCATCCTGTACCGCGTGAGAGAAGCGGCGGCGGGTGCCGAAGTCGATGAGGTTGAACTCGCTCATCTCATCGCTGCTCAGCTCCTTCTCCAGCTTGTCGATCTTCTGATCGAGCCGCTCCAGTGCGTGGCTGACGCCGAACTGGGGATAGCGGAAGCGGTTGCGCATCTCGCTGATGATGGCGAGCACCGGGATTTCCCACAGGATCACATCCTGCCAGGGGCCCTCGACCCGCACATTGATGCGGCCATCCTGCTCGAACACTTTGAGTAGCGAGGCGTCGAGCGGCTTGCGGCGCAGGTGGTCGAGGTAGTCAGGGGTGAAGAAGGGACGCTCGGCCAGAAAATCGAGCTCTGGCTTGATCAGTCGCAGGGATCCGGCGAGGCGCAGTTGCTCCTCGATCTGCCCCATCATGGGCAGCAGATCCTCTTCATTGCGGCTGTGAAACTCGGCCACCACCTCGGCATCCGGATAGCGATGGAACACCGCCTGCTGCATATGCAGCTTGTAGGCGTCGGTGTCGAGCAGGCTGGTGAGGATTGGGGGCATATCAGGCTCCTCGCAGACTGGTGAGCACGATGGAGCTCCCCTGCCGCATATGTAACGTGCAGGCGTCGGTGTCGAGCAGGCTGGTAAGAATCGGTGGCATATCAGGCGTCCAGCAGGCGTTGTACATCGATCAGGGTCTGGGCCAGTTCGGCGCCAGCCTCGATCATCTGGGTGTGGGCGCTGGCAACCGTCGCGGGGGCGATGCCACGGCAGGCATCGAGATGGACGATCACCCGGAAACCGGCGCGGCGCAGTTGCAGCACGCTGGTTTTGACACAGTAGTCGGTGGCGAGGCCGCCGACCAGTACGGTATCGACCTGGCGGGCTTGCAGAAATTCGATGAGTCCGGTGCTGCGCCGTTCGGCCAGGTCGTGGAAGCAGGTGCCGTAGGGATGCAGATCAGGCTCGACCCCCTTCCAGACGAAGAAGTCATAGTCGATGGGAGCGGGCAGGCCGTCGAGCAGCTCGAAGCCTTTGCTACCCGGAACGCAGTGCACCGGCCAGGTGAGGTCGGCGTTGGGCAGATCCAGCGGCAACAGCATGCCTGCGGGGTCAGAGACGGCCCAATCGGCATTGGCGGGGTGAGAGTCCTTGCTGCCGATCCGCAGCGTGGCGAGGGTGGCCTGAGCGTTGAGCGCAGCCACAATATCATCACCGCCCGCGACGGGCAGTTCGTTCGGGCAGAGGGGAGTAAAGCCCTTCTGCGCATCAATATCCAGGCTGGCGACGGTTCCCATGATTGGCTCCTGCACATACTATTCGTGTGATATTATCTACCAAACATTAATGGAAGGCGAGCAGGGCGATCGGCATGCTGAGAATGAGTCTGGATATGGTGGTGCTGCGGTTGCATGAGGAGCGGCTCGAGCTGCTCCTCGAGACCCGCGATCGCCCCCCCTTTGCCCACTGCTGGCAACTGCCGGCGCTGCGCATCGACGAGACCCGGGATCGGGATCTGGATGCCGCCCAGCGCCGCCTGCTGGCGGAGTGGGGGCTCGGTCACTGCTACAGCGAGCAGGTCTGCACCCTCGGCAATCTGGAGCGGGATCCCCGCGGCTGGTCCACGACCCTGGTCTATCTCTGTCTGGTGGATCCGGAAGTGGAAGCGATCCACGGTTGCTGGCATCCGCTCGCCAACCTGCCGGGGCTGAGCCTCGCCTTCGACCATGTTCAGCTCATCGCCAAGGGGTTGGAGCGGCTGCGGATCAAGAGCCGCTACAGCACCCTGCCGCTGCAACTGCTGGGGCCCGAGTTCACCCTCTCCGAGGTGCAGCGCGCCTTCGAAATCATCCTGCAAACACCCATGAATACGGCCGCCTTTCGCAAGCGGATCCATCGCGCCGACATTCTGGTGGATACCGGCCGCAAGCGCACCGGCAAACAGCGCCCCGCCATTCTCTATCGGCTGGAGAGTCCCTGCTGCGTGATGTTCGATCAGGTGATGCATGGAGCGGAAGCATGAGTAAGACCAGCGTGCACAAGGTGCTGGTGAGTGCCTGCCTGCTGGGTCAGCCGGTGCGTTACGATGGCCAGAGCAAGGGGATTGTCAGCGACTGGCTGAGTGCGCTGGGTGCCGAGGGGCGGGTGCTGGCCTTCTGCCCCGAAGTGGCGGGCGGTCTGCCGACCCCGCGCCCTCCTGCCGAGCGGCAGGGCGAGCGGGTAGTGACGGCGAGCGGGCTGGATGTGACTGCCGAGTTTGATCGCGGCGCCGAGCTGGCGTTGGCTATTTGTCAGGCGCAGGGCATTCGCTTCGCCCTGCTGAAAGAGGGGAGCCCCTCATGTGGCAGCGGCCGTATCTATAACGGCCGCTTCGAAGGTGTTTCTGTAGCGGGCGAGGGCAAGACCACTGCCCTGCTGCGCCGCCACGGGATTGCAGTCTTTTCCGAAGATCAGTTGGCCGAGTTGGCTTCTGCGCTCTCTTTGGATTCCTCCCCGGATTTGGCGGCAACCGGCAGCGGCACCTGACCGCTCTGCCACCCCTCCAGCACCTCGTCCTTCTCCTGCCAGCGCTGGTTTAGCCACTCCTGAAAACCGCGCTTGAACTGCTTGTCGTTGAAGTAATCTCCTATCAGCTGTTCATTCACCGGCAGCTCCTCAATCCGCACCTGAATGCGTTTTACCCGTCCCATCAGGAAGTCCTTGAACGGGGTCTCGGCGTTGTCCGGATAGCGGATGGTGACGTTGATCAGACTGTCGAACTGTTCGCCCATGGCGGCCAGCGTGAAGGCCAGCCCCGCCGCCTTGGGGGGCATCAGGTGACGATAGCGGGAGCGTGATGCGTCCCGTTTCTGCTCGGTGAAGCGGGTCCCTTCCACGAAGTTGATGACGGTAGTAGGGGTGTGGCGAAACTTCTCGCAGGCATTGCGGGTGGTCTCGATATCCTTGCCGCGCAGGTGCGGGTTGCGCAGCAGGAATTCCCGTGAATAGCGGCGCATAAAGGGCATATCGAGCCCCCAGCAGGCGAGCCCCAGCAGCGGGATATAGATCAGCTCGTGCTTCATAAAGAACTTGGGCACCGGCAACCGATCCCGGAACAGGTGGCCGAGCACCACGATATCAGTCCAGCTCATATGGTTGCTGATGATGAGATACCAGCCATCCTTGCGCAGCTTGGTATTGTCCTCCACCTGCCAGTCAATACGGGTGGTGAGGTGGATCACCAGCGCATTGCAGGCCAGCCACAGACGCATGAAGCGGTTGTTGAGGCGGCTGCAGGCGCGGCCAAATGCCGGGAGCGGCAGTACTAGTTTGGCCAGCGACACCAGCAGGATCAGGCTGGCGCACAAGGCGGTGAAAAGGATGGTCAGGCCTGCGCTGATGATCAGCACCAGCGGGCCGGGAAGCAGGGATAGCATGAATGTTTACTGCGCCTTGGTTGCCAGCAGTTGGCTCAGGGTCTGGTCCTTTTCGTGCCAGATCCCGTTCAACCACTGTTGAAACTCTTGTTGGAACTCGGGGTCATTGAAGTAATCCCCCACCAGCTTGCGGTCGATCGGCAAATAGCGGACCTGAACCTTGATTTGCCTGACCCGGCCACACATGAAGTCCCAGTAGCTGGGGATGCCGTCCGGATAGGCGATGGTGACATCCACCAGTTGATGCAACTGATCACCCATGGCGGCCAGAGTAAAGGCGATGCCCCCCGCTTTCGGGAGCAGCAGATGACGATAGGGCGAGCCCTGTTTCTGATGCTTGCTGCCGGTGAAGCGGGTGCCTTCGACGAAGTTCATCACACTCACCGGAATGTGGCGGAACCTGGCGCAGGCCTTACGGGTTGTCTCTATGTCTTTTCCCTTCAGATGGGGATGTTTTTCCAGAAATTTTCTGGAATATCGCCGCATGAAGGGGAAGTCGAGCGCCCACCATGCCAGACCGAGAAAAGGTACCCAAATCAGCTCTTTCTTGAGGAAAAACTTCAGGAAGGGGATTTTTTGGTTAAAAACCCGCTGCAGTACCAGTATGTCGACCCAGGATTGATGGTTGGCAATCACCATATACCACTCATTCCGGCGCCCTTTGTCCACTCCGACCACCTCGAAAGGGGTTTTGATGATGGTTTTCTGGATCAGATTGTTGAAACCGATCCAGCAGCTGGCACAGCCATCCAGCAGCCAGTTGCAGAGGGTGCGCCACCCCTTGAGGGGGAGCAGGAGCTTGAGCAGACCCAGCGAGAAGATGGGGACAAACCAGAAGAGGGTGTTGAAAAAATAGAGCAGGGTGGAGAGGCTGCCGCGCAGTCGCTCTGTCAGCTTGTTGGGCATGAGTCGGGTCCGTCTTGCTGTCGATAAAGGGCCATCAAGTGGTCAGATCTGTGGCCATAATATCAGCCGATTGCCCGTGAGACCATTCAGAGCCGTTACTGGGTTGGACTCACCCTTTTCCCTCCTGTCAGCTGCTGCGCAGTCGCGACAGCAGCCGGTCCATGGCCCTGTAACCGAGTGCCTCGATAAGATGCTCCTTGCCGATGGCGGGTTGCCCGGCCAGATCGGCGATGGTGCGTGACACCCGCAGGATGCGATGCCAGGCCCGGATGCTGAGCCCCAGCTTCTGGATGGCGTTCTCCAAAAATTCGGCATCTTGCGGTGATAAGCGGCAAATATCCTCTATCTCACGGCTATCCAGCAGGTTGTTGAGCTTGCCGTTACGACTCAGCATGCGCTCTCGCGCCGCCAGTACCCGAGCGCGGATCTGCTGGCTCGACTCCCCCCGCTCCGCCTTGCCGGTGAGGCTCCCCTTGGGCAGCAGCGGCACCTCCACCGTCAGGTCGAAGCGGTCGAGAAAGGGGCCGGAGAGCTTGCCGAGGTAGCGCAGGATCTGATCCGGGCTGGAGCGGGTCTGGCCATCGCCATAATGGCCGCAGGGGCTGGGATTCATGGCGCCGACCAACTGGAAGCAGGCGGGGAAATCTACCTGACGGGCGGCCCGGCTGATGGTGATGTGGCCCGTCTCCAGCGGCTCGCGCAGGGAGTCGAGCACCTTGCGCTCGAACTCGGGCAATTCATCCAGAAACAGCACCCCGTTGTGGGCCAACGATATTTCGCCGGGCCGCGGGTGGCTGCCACCGCCCACCAGCGCCACTGCCGAGGCACTGTGGTGGGGCGTGCGGTATGGCCTGTGGTGCCAGTGACCGGCGCGCGGGGTGAGGCCACCGATGGAGTGGATGGCGGCGGTCTGCTGCGCCTCCTGCTCGCTCAGCGGCGGCAAGATGCCGGGCAATCGGCTCGCCAGCATGCTCTTGCCGGTGCCGGGCGGGCCGATGAACAGCAGGTTGTGGCTGCCGGCGGCGGCGATCTCCAGCGCCCGCTTGGCCTGTGACTGGCCGATCACATCCTGCAGGTCCGGCACATCTGGCAGGCTCTCCGTGCTCTGGGGATCCGGCAGCGGCAGTTCGTACTGACCCGCCAGCCAGGCGGTGACGGCCAGCAGTTGGTGGGCGGTGCGCACTTCGGCATCCTGAATGAGGGACGCTTCGGGGCCGTTCTCCCGCGGTACCAGCAGAGTGCGCCCCGCATCCCGGCAGGCGAGCACGGCGGGCAGCACCCCGAGCACGGGGCGAATTTCGCCGGTCAGGGCCAACTCCCCCAAAAATTCATGATCGAGCAAGTATTTTGCCGGTATCTGCTTGGAAGCAGCGAGAATGCCGATGGCGATGGCCAGATCGAAGCGGCCCCCCTCCTTGGGCAGGTCGGCGGGGGCCAGATTGACGGTGATGTGTTTGCTCGGGAACTCGAAATTGCCGTTGAGCAGGGCGCTGCGCACCCGATCTCGTGACTCCTTCACCGAGGTCTCCGGCAGGCCGACCATGTTGAAGGCGGGCAGGCCGTTGGAGAGGTGAACTTCCACTGTAACTTGCGGGGCCGCGATCCCGAGGCTGGCACGGCTATAAACCACAGCTAATGACATAAATCCCGTCCTTGAGTTGATATATGTTCTGACTAACTGCTTGTTGTTGGTTTTTTATTCCAGAGTTCCGGCTGAGGAATAGCCAAAATCAGTGGGTTGTCACAGAAAAAAGGCTTGCCCAATAAAAATCACCGTGCTAGTTCTAATAGCCATTCGCGGTAGAAACCGCCCCAATTTCACAGGATTTCCGGTTGTAACTATGAACATGGCCTCCCGTTTCGTCAGCATTATTGTGGTCCTAGTGGTGATTATTATCTCACCGCTCGGGGCTCGTTTAGCTGCACGGAACAAGGGATAGACCCACCACCGGACAGAACGAAACAAGCGACCCCCGAGCCTCACAGCTCGGGGGTTTTTTTTTCGACCAAAGGACAGGATTTTCCACATGAACGGCGCGCAGTTTTTGGTACAGGCTCTCAAGAAACAGGGTGTGACCCAGGTGTTTGGTTACCCGGGCGGAGCCATCATGCCGGTCTACGATGCCCTGTATGACGGTGGTCTGGCCCATCAGCTCTGCCGCCACGAGCAGGGCGCTGCCATGGCGGCGGTGGGTTATGCCCGCGCCTCCGGTCAGGTGGGGGTCTGTATCGCTACCTCTGGCCCCGGCGCCACCAATCTGGTGACCGGTCTGGCGGAGGCGCTGCTCGATTCGGTGCCGCTGGTGGCCATCAGCGGTCAGGTGCCCTGTTCCGCCATAGGCACCGATGCGTTTCAGGAGGTCGACGTGCTCGGCATGTCCCTCTCCTGCACCAAGCACTCCTTCATGGTGACCGATGCTGCCGATCTGGGGCGGGTGCTGGCAGAGGCTTTCGCCATCGCCACCGAAGGGCGCCCCGGCCCTGTGCTGATCGATCTCCCCAAGGATGTGCAGCTGGCCGCAGTGCCTACTCAGAGCCCGCTGTTTGCGGTGGAAGAGCCGGAAGCGCTCAACCCCTCGGAGCTGACCGCAGCCCGCACCCTGCTGGCCGCTGCCGAGCGTCCGGTGCTCTACGTCGGTGGCGGGGTGGGCATGGCCAATGCCGAGCAGCAATTGCGCGACTTTGCTGCCGCCACCGGCATGCCTGCGGTCACCACTCTCAAGGGGATCGGTGCGCTCGATCCTGACAGCCCTGTTTATCTGGGCATGCTCGGCATGCACGGCACCAAGGCGGCCAACTATGCGGTGCAGCAGTGCGACTTGCTGCTGGTGGTGGGTGCCCGTTTCGACGACAGGGTGACCGGCAAGCTGGAGGAGTTCGCCCCCGAAGCCAAGGTGATCCATCTCGATGTAGATGCCGCCGAGTTCGGCAAGCGCCGCGCCGCCGAGGTGGGGATCTCCACGGATCTCAAACAGGTGCTGCCGCGCCTCGCCATGTCCCTTGCGATCGACCCCTGGCGTGAACACTGTGCCGCCATGGCTTGCGAGTATGCGTTTCGCTACGACCACCCGGGTCAGGCCATCTACGCTCCAGCCCTGCTCAAGCAGCTCTCTGCCAAGTTGCCGGAGAGCAGCGTGGTGGCCTGCGACGTGGGTCAGCATCAGATGTGGGTGGCCCAGCACATGCGCTTCACCAGCCCGCGCAACCACCTCTCCAGCGCCGGTCTCGGCACCATGGGTTTCGGTCTGCCCGCCGCCATCGGCGCCAAGATGTCGCGCCCGGAGGATGAAGTGGTGCTGGTAAGCGGTGACGGCTCTTTCATGATGAACGTGCAGGAGCTCGGCACCATCCGCCGCGCCCAGCTCAAGGTGAAGATGGTGCTGCTGGATAACCAGCGCCTCGGCATGGTGCGCCAGTGGCAGGAGCTGTTCTTCGACGGCCGCTACAGCGAGACCATCCTCTCCGACAACCCCGATTTCGTCGCCCTGGCTGCCGCTTTCGGCATTCCGGGTGAGACCATCACATGCAAGCAGCAGATAGCCGGAGCCCTCGATCGCCTGCTGGCAAGCGAGAGTGCCTACCTGCTGCATGTGGCTATTTCAGAGGAAGAAAACGTCTGGCCCCTGGTTCCGCCGGGAGTCGCCAACCACAAGATGATGGAGCAACGCCCATGAACCCGCACACCCTTGCCCAGCCAGCATTTGCACAACACACCCTGCATATCCACGCCCAGCCCAGACCCGAAGTGATGGAGCGGGTTCTGCGGGTGGTGCGCCACCGCGGCTTCAATCTCTGCGCCTTGAATATGGAGCAGGATTGCCAACAGCTGCGGATCACGGTTACTGTCGAGTCGGTGCGTCCCATCCAGCAGTTGTGGAGCCAGCTGGTGAAGTTGGTGGACGTTTCCCGGGTCGATGCACTGGAACAGCAACCCCGGATCAGAGCTTAAGGAGCCAAGCCAATGTCGCAGCCTTCCCAATCCGCCACTCACCCCCAATACATCTGGTTCAACGGCAAACTGGTGCCCTGGCAGGATGCCCAGGTGCACGTGATGAGCCACGCCCTGCACTACGGCTCCTCGGTGTTCGAGGGGGTACGCGCCTACGATACCCCCAAAGGCACCTGCATTTTCCGTCTGCAGGAGCACACCCGCCGCCTGTTCGATTCCGCCAAGATCTACTGGATGGACGTCCCCTACAGCGAGTCCGAAGTGAATGAAGCCTGCCGCACCGTGGTGCGCGAGAACGGCCTGAAAAGCGGCTACCTGCGCCCGCTGGCCTTTGTCGGCAACGTGGGGCTGGGGCTGCATCCGCCGCTGGATGCCAAGGCTGACCTGATGGTAGCTGCCCTGCCGTGGGGCGCCTACCTCGGGGAAGAGGGGCTGAAAAACGGGGTGGATGTGTGCGTCACCTCATGGAACCGGCTCGCTCCCAACACCATTCCCACTGGCGCCAAGGCGGGCGGCAACTATTTGTCATCCCAGCTGATCAGCCGCGAGGCCAAGCGCAACGGCTTTGCCGAGGGGCTGGCGCTGGACGTGAACGGCTATCTGAGTGAAGGGGCGGGGGAGAACCTGTTTCTGGTGAAGAACGGCGTGCTGTTCACCCCGCCTGCTACCGCTGCCATCCTGCCCGGCATCACCCGCGACACCATCATGACGCTGGCCCGCGATCTGGGTTACGAGGTGCGTGAGCAGGCGCTGCCCCGCGAGGCGCTCTATGTCGCCGACGAGATCTTTATGACCGGCACCGCCGCCGAAGTGACCCCGGTGCGCTCCGTTGATCGGATGAAGGTGGGCGCTGGCAGCCGTGGCCCGGTGACCGAGCAGCTGCAGAACGCCTTCTTCGGCCTGTTCAATGGCAAGACCGAGGACAAGTGGGGTTGGCTGACGCCCGTCAACGACTGATGAGAGAGGGGAGGCGCTGTGCCTCCCCGAGTCGCTTCCGGTGAGAGCTTCCCAGAGGAGCCTTCACCAGGATCGATTCCGATCCACTCGTATCATCACCGCATAACGCATCGAGCCCATATGGGCATTCAGGGAGTAGAGACAATGCCGAAGTTGAGATCCGCCACCACCACCCACGGACGTAACATGGCCGGGGCCCGCGCCCTGTGGCGCGCCACCGGAATGACCGATCAGGATTTCGGCAAACCCATCATCGCCGTGGTCAACTCCTTTACCCAGTTTGTGCCGGGTCACGTCCACCTCAAGGATCTGGGCCAGCTGGTGGCGCGCGAAATCGAAGCTGCGGGTGGCGTCGCCAAAGAGTTCAACACCATCGCCGTGGATGACGGCATCGCCATGGGCCACGGCGGCATGCTCTACTCCCTGCCGTCGCGGGAGCTGATCGCCGACTCGGTGGAGTACATGGTCAATGCCCACTGCGCCGATGCCATGGTCTGCATCTCCAACTGCGACAAGATCACCCCGGGGATGCTGATGGCCGCCCTGCGCATCAACATCCCGGTGATCTTCGTCTCCGGCGGCCCGATGGAAGCGGGCAAGACCAAGCTCTCCGACCAGATCATCAAACTGGATCTGGTGGATGCCATGATCCAGGGCGCCGACCCCAAGGTCTCCGATGCCCAGAGCGATCAGATCGAGCGCAGTGCCTGCCCCACCTGCGGCTCCTGCTCCGGCATGTTTACCGCCAACTCCATGAACTGTCTGACCGAGGCGCTCGGCCTCTCCCAGCCGGGCAACGGCTCCATGCTGGCTACCCACAGCGACCGCGAGCAACTGTTCAAGCTGGCGGGCCAGCGCATCGTGACTTTGGCCAAGCGCTGGTATGAGCAGGATGACGAGACCGCCCTGCCGCGTAATATCGCCACCAAGGCGGCGTTCGAGAACGCCATGGCGCTCGATATCGCCATGGGCGGATCCACCAATACCGTGCTGCACCTGCTGGCGGCAGCACAGGAGGCGGGTGTCGACTTCACCATGGCTGACATCGACCGCATGTCCCGCAAGGTGCCACAGCTCTGCAAGGTGGCGCCCTCCACTCAGAAATACCATATGGAAGATGTGCACCGCGCCGGTGGCGTGGTCGCCATTCTGGGCCAGCTGGAAAAAGCGGGTCTGGTGCATGGCGATACCCGTACCGTGCTGGGTTGCTCCCTCGTCGAACAGCTCGATGAATATGACGTCAGCCGCCAGCCGAGTCAGGAGGTGGTGGACTTCTACCGCGCTGGCCCGGCCGGCATCCGCACCACCAAGGCGTTCAGTCAGGATTGCCGCTGGCCGGAGCTGGATCTGGACCGCGCCGAAGGCTGCATCCGCTCGCTGGAAAATGCCTACAGCCAGGAGGGCGGCCTGGCGGTGCTCTCAGGTAACCTCGCGGTCAACGGCGCCATCGTCAAGACTGCCGGGGTGGATGAGGAGAACCTCACCTTCCGTGGCCCGGCCCGGGTATTCGAGAGTCAGGAGAGCGCGGTGAACGGCATCCTCGACGGTACCGTGAAAGCGGGCGAGGTGGTTGTGATCCGCTATGAAGGGCCGAAAGGGGGCCCCGGCATGCAGGAGATGCTCTACCCCACCACTTATCTCAAGTCCATGGGGCTCGGCAAGGCGTGCGCCCTGATCACCGATGGCCGCTTCTCTGGCGGTACCTCGGGCCTCTCCATCGGCCACGTCTCGCCGGAAGCAGCCTCTGGCGGCACCATAGGTCTGGTGGAGGATGGCGACATCATCAGCATCAACATCCCGGCCCGCAGCATGGTGCTGGAGGTGGCCGACAGCGTGCTGGCTGCCCGCCGTGTCGCCGTGGAAGCCCGTGGCTGGAAGCCGCTCGATCGTCAGCGTCAGGTCTCCTTTGCCCTGCGCGCCTACGCCATGTTCGCCACCAGCGCCGACAAGGGCGCGGTGCGTGATCGCTCGATGCTGGGGGAGTAAGTCATGGTCTCTGCGGCTGATTATCTACGCAAGGTGCTGCTCTCTCCTGTCTATGAGGCGGCGCGGGTCACCCCCTTGCAAACCCTGAAGAAACTCTCCGAGCGACTCGGCAACCATGTCAGCCTGAAGCGGGAGGATCTGCAACCGGTCCACTCTTTCAAGTTGCGCGGTGCCTACCACAAGATCGCCACCCTCACCGAGGAGCAGAAGGCGCGCGGCGTTATCGCCGCCTCTGCTGGCAACCACGCCCAAGGGGTCGCCCTGTCGGCCGCCAAGCTCGGTATCAAGGCGATCATCGTGATGCCCAAGACCACGCCGGACATCAAGATCGACGCGGTACGCCGTCAGGGCGGCAACGTCATGCTGTTTGGCAACAGCTTCGACGAGGCCTATGCCGAGAGTCGCCGCCTCGCCACGCTTGAGGGTTACACCCTGATCCCGCCGTTTGACGACGTCGAGGTGATCGCCGGGCAGGGTACCATCGGCAAGGAGCTGCTGGAGCAGGATACCCACCTCACTCACGTGTTCGTGCCGGTGGGCGGTGGCGGGTTGGCCGCCGGGGTGGCGGTCTATATCAAGCAGCTGCTGCCGGATGTGAAGGTGATCGGGGTGGAGGCGGAGGGCTCAGCCTGCCTCAAGGCGGCCATGGCAGCGGGCGAGCCGGTCAATCTGGAGCGGGTCTCGCTGTTTGCCGACGGGGTGGCGGTCAGGCGCATCGGTGAGGAGACCTTCCGCCTGTGCAATCAGTATCTGGATGAGGTGGTGACCGTCTCCAACGATCAAATCTGCGCCGCACTGAAAGACATCTTCGATGACTGCCGCGCCATTGCCGAACCCTCGGGCGCCCTGTCGCTGGCCGGCCTCAAGGCTTACAGCGAGCGGGAGCAGGTGAAAGGGGGGCGGATGGCGGCCATTTTGTCCGGTGCCAACGTCAACTTCCACAGCCTGCGTTACGTGTCGGAGCGCTGCGAGATTGGCGAGAAGCGCGAGGGCATGCTGGCGGTGACCATTCCCGAGCGCAAGGGGGCCTTCCTCGACTTCTGCCGTCAGCTCGGGCCCCGCATGGTGACCGAGTTCAACTATCGCTATGCGGATGCCGAGCAGGCGTCGCTGTTCGTCTCGGTGCGCCTCACCGGCGGTGACGAGGAGCTGGGCCAGATCATCGATCAGCTCGGCGGCAACGGTTATCCGGTGGTCAACATGACCGAGAGCGAGCTGGCCAAGAACCACGTGCGTTACATGATTGGCGGCCGCCCGGCCAGGCCCCTCGGTGAACGCCTCTACAGCTTCAAGTTTCCGGAGCAGCCTGGCGCCCTGATGCGCTTTCTCGAGACCCTGGGCTGTCGTTGGAACATCAGCCTGTTCCACTATCGCAACCACGGAGCCGACTACGGCCGGGTGCTCTGCGCCTTCGAGCTGCCGGACGAGGACGTGGCCGCTTTCCACGACTACCTGCGCGAGATTGGCTACGGCTGGAAAGAGGTAAGCAACGATCCCGCCTACCGGCTGTTTCTGGCCAGTTGATGCTGCGATGAGGAGAGAGGGAGGTGTTGGCCTCCCTCTGTTTTTAGGCTGTAATTGGCCACTTCTGTCTGAGCCATTGAAATCCATAAGCCAGCGCCATCAGTAGCAGGGTGCCGGGCAGTACCGTTTGCCACAGGAAGGCTGGCTCTTGTCCTGTCATCAGGATCAGCAAGGGATTGGCGCCCGCTGGAGGGTGGAGGATATTTAGTCCCTGCATCAGGGCGATGGCCAGCCCGGTTGCCAGAGTCATCTGCACTTCTGCGGGGAGGGGAAGCATGCCGATCACCAGTCCGACGCAGGCCGTCAGCAGGTGACCACCCAGCACATTTTTGGGGCGCGCCAGCGGGCTATCGGGCAGGGAAAACAACAACACACAGCTGGCCCCGAAAGGTGCCATGACTAGCGCGACATGCCAGCTAAGATTGAGCCATCCCAATATGCCGATGGTGAGTGCGGCGCCCACACCTGCCCATAGCGGGCCATACCATTTTGTCATCATGTTTTCCTCTTGGTTTGTCAGAACTGCTTAGGCACATTAGGTAGACAGATCGGTGTACTTCAAGAGGAAAATGATGAGCGAGAAGCGTCAACAACTGGTAGCGACGGCCTACCGTCTGTTCAACCGTCATGGCTTTCATGCCACCGGCATAGATCGCATCTGGGCCGAGGCGGGGAGTACCAAGCGCACCCTCTATCGCCACTTCCCGACCAAGGATGCCTTGATAGAGGAGGTGCTGCTCGCTCGTGACCGGGAGTTCTTCGCCCTGCTTGACCAACGGCTGGCCGGAGTGAGCGGACGTGAAGATCGCCTGCAGGCGTTGTTTGATGGTTTCGCAGAGTGGTTTGGCCGCACTGATTTCTATGGCTGCAACTTTATCAACGCCAGCGCCGAATTTGCCGACCCGCGTCATCCGGTGCGCAAGCTGGTGATGGCCCACAAGCAGGCGTTACTGGGCTGGGTGATAAACCAGCTCAACTGCTCTCTGGCACAGGCCACCGAGCTTTGCCTGTTGCTGGAGGGGGCGATCGTGATGGCTCACAGCTATCAGCAGCCACTGGCGCTGGAGCAGGCCAGAATGCTGGCAAAGACCATTTTGGCCGACGATACCGCGATAATGCAGGCCGCTTCACACTCCTGAGCTGCTGGTCATTTGAGGCTGCGTTCGGATGGGATACCCTGAATAGCGGAGAGGCCGCCTGACGGCTTCACACAGGGAAAGTGCGCACTCAGGCGCCCATAACGACTTATTGCAGAGGCGAAAATATGAATAAATCCATGCTTGCCGTATTGGTCAGTGGTTTGCTGGCGGCCGGAGCCGTACAGGCCGCCGCTCAGGACAATACCTGGTATGTCGGTGGCAAGGCTGGTTGGTCAAAGTATTTTGACGTCGATCAGAAGCAGGTGGTTTCCAGCACCTTGGGAGTGCTCGGCAACACAGGTACTAGCCAAGATGCTCTTGGATTGGGGGCGTTTGCCGGGTACCAGGTTAACCCTAATCTGGCGTTTGAGCTGGGTTATGACTGGTTTGGCAAGTACACCTCATCCGGTGAGATGAGTGGGGTCAAGATCGAAGGCGAAGCTAAGAGCCAGATGATTCAGGCCACCATGAAGATCAGCTTCCCGGTTAACGATGTGTTCGATCTGTATGGCCGGATTGGTGGTGGCTATGCCTGGACCAATAGTGAGCTATCAGCCCGCACTGCTACCGATTTCATCAAGGAAAGTGGTAACAAGCATGGCGCCGCCTTCGTTGGTGCGCTGGGTGCCGAATATGCCATCGATCGTGACTGGGCCGCCCGTCTGGAGTACCAGTACACCACGCCGCTGGGTGATGCGTCTCTCGATCGCTCCGGTATCGAGATGGATAACGGCCTGATCTCGTTCGGGATGCTCTATCGCTTCGGTCAGCAAGGTGGCGAGGTCGTTGCACCGGCGCCCGCTCCGGCCGCCGAACCGGCACCTGTAGCCGTGGTTGAGCCCAAGACCTTCAGTCTGAGTTCCGATGTGCTGTTCGAGTTCAACAAGGCGACCCTGAAACCGGCTGCCAATCAGGCGCTCGATGCCCTGTTCAGCCAGATTGTGGCGGCCAATCCGAAAGATGGTGTCGCAACTGTCATCGGTTATACCGACCGCATCGGTTCCGACAACTACAACCTGGCCCTCTCCGAGAAGCGGGCCCAGAGCGTGGCCAGCTATCTGGTATCCAAAGGCTTGTATGCCGACAAGGTACGGGTCGAGGGACGTGGCAAGGCCAATCCGGTCACTGGCAGCAGCTGTGCCAGTCGCTCCAAGCAGGAGCTGATCGCCTGTCTGGCACCGGATCGCCGGGTGGAAATCCATCTGGAAGGGGTTTCCCAGCCTGTCCAATAAGCAGAGCGACGGGAGCAATAAATGTAAAAACGGGAGGCTTGGCCTCCCGTTTCTTATGGGGTGTTTACGATGTTGAGCCTCAGAGCCCGAACAGCGGCCGCAGGCGAATGCCGATCAAGCTGCCAGCGAGGGCCATCAACATCCAGACCCAGCCGTGCAGGCTGCCAGAGGCGGTGCCATCGAAGAAGCCGCCGAGGTTGCAGGCGGCGTACATGGCGCCCATCCCCATCAACAGGCCGCCGAGGATGGAGGCCAGACTGTTGCCGATCCGCATCGGGGCGAAGTTGCCGCCACCGCTCAGGCAGCGCGCCAGCATGGCCCCCAGAATACCGAGCCAGAACATGCCTACCATGGGGTTGATAAAGAGCGGCTGGGCCAGTTTCGGGTTCCCCTCGAACAGGCCGAACAGAGAGGCGCCGCGCAGCGCCATGTCATAGACGGCGCCGGTGATGGTCCAGGCCGAGCCGTGCAGAGCGACGACAGTGGAGTTGAGTATGGCGATGATGATGCCGCCGGTCAGCACGGTGAAGCGGCCATCGCGCCAGAACAGATTGCCGCCGCTGAAGAGGGGCTTGAGCTCGCCGGTACGCTTGAGTTCGCTGTTGCGAAACAGCAGGAACAGCGCGGCGACCAGCGCCAGGTTGAGCAGCATGCCGCTCCAGATATTGCCGGTCAAATCCTTGGCCAGCACCACATGGCTGGAGAAGGTGGCCTCCAGTTCGGGGCGGAACTGGTTGCTGATAAGGGTGCCGATGCCGTAGCAGATCAGTACCAGCCAGAAGCGGGGTTGTCCCTCGCCGCAGCAATAAAGAGTGCCGGTGGCACAGACGCCTGCCAGCTGCATGCCGATGCCGAACAGGAAGGCACCGACGATGAAGGGAATGCCGATAGCCATCACGTTACCCACCATGGCATCGCCAAACAGGGCGTGGCTAAAAGAGAGGAAGGTGGTGAACAGCAGAATTTCGATGGCGATGGTGAGCAGGTGAACCCGCACATAGTAACTGTTGCGCTTGGTCAGCATTTCGCGCCAACCGAAGACGATGCCGAAGCGGCTGAAGGAGAGGGTGAAGCCGAAGCCGAATCCGATCAGGGCCATCAGAGCCCATTTCATACCAAAGGTGTTGCCAAGCCAGAGTAACGCTCCCCCCGCGATTATCACGATGGGGAGCGACCATTTTCGAGTCATGTCAGTTGATCCTTGCAGTTGGTTTTCAGAGGGGCGGATCCTATTCCCTCATGGAGTCTAATGCTACCCATTTAACCAGTGCAGAGAAAAAGGGGAGCGCTGACTCCCGTCAGCGCCGGGGATCAATGGCGGGTGGTGTCGAGATGGAAGTGGTGAGTCTGCCTGGTCAGGATGCGGGCGTGCTGGGCGACCATGGTCGCCCCTTCGGCGGCGTGGCTGGCGCTCTGATTGACTTCGGCCGCCAACCGCGACATCTCGCCGACCTGATGGTGGATCCCTTGTATCAGCCGGGTCTCATCGCTCATCAACTGATCGACCTGAGCGATGCGCTGGTTGATCTCCTCGCAGCTCTGCGCGATCCGGGCGACGCTCTGGCGCGCTGTCATCGTGTGAGTGACCGCCTGTTCGACCCGGGCCAGCTCGGTATCCATCTCGCTGGCGGCGCGCAGGCTGACATCCTGGATCTTGCCGATGATGGTGTTGATCTCGGTGGTGGCGCTGCCGGTGCGGGTCGCCAGCGAGCGTACTTCATCCGCCACCACGGCAAAACCGCGTCCCTGTTCACCTGCCCGCGCCGCTTCAATGGCCGCGTTCAGCGCCAGCAGATTGGTCTGCTCCGCAATATCGTGAATGGCGCCCGCCAGCCCGGCAATCTGCTGCGAGAGGCCAGCCAGATCCGAAATGGTATGGGAGACCTGCTTCACTCCCGTGACTTGCTCCCCGATCACCTGTTCCACGGTGTGGATGGCGATCGTCGCCTCTTGTGCCCGCTCTGCTGACTGCAGGGTTTGCTCCCCCACTTGGTGTAGCTGGCTACCCGCCTGTTCAATGGAGTGGGTGAGCTGTTCGATGGCCTGTTCGATATGGTGGGCCGCCCCGACCTGAGCCTGACTGTCATCGGTGTGCCGTTGTGCCATGGCGGTCAGGCTGGTGGCGCGATCATCCAGCGTACTGGCGCTGCGTTGCAGCGATTCCACCAGGGTTGCCAGCTGGTCACGCATGGCCCCGATCTGGTGGATCAGCTCGCCGATGGCATCAAGCCCTGGCTCCGGCATGGGGCGGTTCAACTCCCCTTCGGCGATGGCGGCGGTCGCCTTGCCTGCGGCCAGCAGCCGCTGTTGGGTGGGGCGTCCCAGCCAGAAGATGAGCCCGGCCCCCAGCATTGCAGCGCACAACAGCAGGCTGTAGCAGAGTCGGGTGGTGTTGGCGAGATGGGCCATCTGCTCGGCGGCATACTGGTTGCCGTGGATGACGGTGGCGTCCACCCCTAGCCGGTGGGCGTTATAGAGGGTGTGCAGGCGTGCCGCAATCGCGCCCGCCTGCGCCAGATCCCCCGCCTTGATGGCGGGGACAAACTTGTCGTTGAGCAACTGCCAGAACAGTTCCCCCTGCATTTTTTGCTCCCCCAGCAGCAGCTCCCTGAGGGGCTCGTTCAGGCTGCTCTCTTGCCAGAAGCGGTTACGGCTCTCGAACTCTTGCTGAAGCCGGGTGAGGGTTTGCAGCAGGTGCTCCCGCTCCTCCGGTTTGGCATGGAGCAGAGTGTAGACCTGCAACTGGGATTCGATGAGGTAGAGAGGCGGCGGCAGAATATCGGCTACCACATCCTTCCCCTGTCCCATCTGATCGGCTGCGCTCCGGACCGAGTAAAGCCCGAAAAAGCTGATGGAGATCAGTGTGATAATGACCATGATCCCCAGAACCTGACCAAAAAGCAGGGATCTGTCGTGAATGTGCTTGAGCATGTTGCCTCCATTCGGCTCCGTTCATGGATAGCATAGCTCTCTGGCGGGATAGTGAGACTCGGGTGTGGTCTGTTGATGGTCAGTCGGCTCTGGAGAGGGGGAAGTCGCAGTCTGAAAACCTCCGGTGGCACGAAAAAGAACCCCGGCTGATGAGCCGGGGTCGCTGGTGGTGAGGCGGTGTCAGGTCCGGCTTGGCGTGGCTTTGCCGCTGCGCAGCCCATCCAGACTGAACAGTACCAGCGCGCTCCAGATGCAGGCGAAGGTGAGCAGTTTGTCCATCGCCAGCGCTTCCCCATAGAGGGTGACTGCGAGGATAAACATCAGGCTGGGGCCTATGTACTGGAAGAAGCCCAGGGTGGAGAGCTTGAGCCGGGTCGCGGCGGCGGTGAAGCAGAGCAGGGGGGCCGTGGTGACGGCGCCTGCGGCGATCAGCAGCAGGTTGAGGTGCCAGTCGTTCTGGGTGAGATGGCTGGTAGGGCTGTCGGCAAAGCCCCACAGATAGATGGCCGCTGGTGGCAGCATGATCATGGTTTCGATCAGCAGACCGGTGAGGGCATCGAGGGCCAGTTTTTTGCGCACCAGCCCATAGATGGCAAAGCTCGACGCCAGCACCAGCGCAATCCAGGGCAAGGAGCCAAAGGCGATAAGCTGGATGGCCACGCCGGCAAAGGCCAGCGCCACCGCCCACCACTGCAGGCGGCGCAGCTTCTCGCTCAGAAACACCATTCCCAACAGTACGTTGAACAGTGGGTTGATGTAGTAGCCGAGGCTGGCATCCAGCATATGGCCGTTGTTGATGGCCCAGATGAACAGCAGCCAGTTGCCGCCGACGGTGACCGAGGTAAACGCCAGGGTAAGCAGCACTTTTGGCTGGCGCAGCACCGCCTGCACCTTGTGCCACTGGCGCCCTGCCAGGGTGAGTACCATCAGCAGCACGCAGGACCAGATCATCCGGTGGGTCAGGATTTCGGCGGCCGGGACGGCAGAGATGGTCTTGAAATAGATGGGGGCTATGCCCCAAAGGGTATAGGCGCACAGGGCGTAGATGACGCCCTGACGCTGGATCTGTTGCGGCATGCGGATGACCTTTACTGAAGCGTTGGATGCGGGAAAACATCGCAAAAAATCAGTGTAGCGATCCTTTTGCGGGGAAAGAAGCGAATAAACGAAGTTTGAGGGATAGGAGGAGTGTGGCTGGCAGGTCAGCCTTTACCACGGCGGATCTTGTCGACGTCCATCAACAGCCACAACATCAGGGCGATGGCGGAGATCCAGGGGCCCCAGGTCACGTAGGCCTCGCCGTGCCCCAGCACGAAGAACAGCAGGGGCAAACCGATCACCAGAAAAAGTACGCTTCCCAGAAAAAATAGCATTTTTGTCTTTATATTTAACATGTTGGCTTTTTTATCATTATAAGGATTGAGCCCGGTGATGGAAGGCCAAAAATGCAAAAGGGGGATTTCTCCCCCTTTTTGATCCGATAGTGCTGCTTTGTCGTGTTATTCCAGCTGAATCCAGGTGCTTTTCAACTCGGTGTACTTCTCCAGCGCATGAAGTGACTTGTCGCGGCCGTTGCCGGACTGTTTGAAGCCGCCAAACGGCATGGTCATGTCGCCACCGTCCCAGTTGTTGACGAACACGGTACCGGCGCGCAGAGCGCGGGAACCTTTCACCGCCTTGTTGAGATCCGCCGTCCAGATCGCCGCCGCCAGCCCATAGTCGGTGTCGTTGCCCAGCGCAATGGCCTCTTCCAGGGTATCGAAGCCGGTCACCGCCAGCACAGGGCCGAAGATCTCCTCGCGGAAGATGCGCATCTGCGGGGTCACGTCGTCAAAGATGGTGGGTTCGATATAGAAGCCGCCACTCTCCATATTGGTGCGGTTGCCACCCAGCAGCAGTTTGGCCCCCTCCTGCTTGCCAATCTCGATATAGCGCAGCACCTGCTCCATCTGGATGTGATCCACCATGGCGCCGATGCGGGTCGCAGGGTCGAGCGGGTTGGCCGAGATCCACTCGCGGGCATGGGCCAGCAGTCGCTCCATAAATTGCGGTTTGATGCTGTTTTGTACCAGCAGGCGGGAGGCGGCGGTGCACACCTCGCCCTGGTTGTAGAAGATGGCGCCAGCGGCGCTCTTGGCCGCGGCGTCCAGATCCGGCGCATCCGCCAGTATGATGTTGGGGCTCTTGCCGCCGCACTCCATAAAGGCTCGCTTGAGGTTGGACTTGCCGGAGCACTCCACCAGATGTTTGCCGATCTTGGTGGAGCCGGTGAAGGTGATGCAGTCCACATCCATATGCATGGCCAGCGCCTCGCCCACGGTGTGGCCAAAGCCCGGCAGCACGTTGAACACACCGTCCGGAATGCCCGCCTCCTTGGCCAAACCTGCGATACGCAGGGCGGTCAGGGGGGATTTCTCGGAAGGCTTGAGAATGACCGAGTTGCCGGTAGCGAGCGCCGGGCCCAGCTTCCAGCAGGCCATCACCAGCGGGAAGTTCCACGGTACTATGGCGGCAACCACCCCGAGCGCTTCGCGGGTCACCAGCGCCAGTGCTGACTCCTCCACCGGGGCGACCTGATCGTAAATCTTGTCGATGGCTTCGGCGTTCCAGGCGATGCAGTTGGCGGCGGCGGGGGCGTCATAGCCCATGGCATCGCCGATGGGTTTACCCATATCCAGCGACTCCAGCAGCGCCAGCTCCACCTTGTTGAGGCGCATCAGCTCGGCGAAGCGCTGCATGATCTGTTTGCGCTGTTTCGGCGGCAGGCCGCTCCAACGCTTGTCGTTGAAGGCATCACGAGCGGCCTGTACCGCCAACTCGGCATCGGCGGCATCGCAGGCTGCCACCTTGGTCAGCAGCTTGCCGTTGGCCGGGTTGATGCAATCGAAGGTGGCGCCATTGACGGCATCCCGATAGCTGCCGTTGATAAAGGCTTGCGAGGGCAGGGTCAGATGGGAGGCCTTGTGTTGCCACTGGGCCAGGGTCAGGTCACTCATGTTCACTCCTTGAACCGGCAAAAGTCAGTTTCCGCGTATCAATATGCTAAACATCCTGCCGCTTGTAAATCCACCTTGTAACAATTCATTAAACATTGCCCCCCTGCCGATGCGCGTCTGAATGTCAGAAACTGGCGGGGGTGTTGGCCGAAATCAGCACGCACTCCTGCTCGCCGCTATTGCGAAAACGGTGGGGGGTGCGGCTGTCGAAGTAGTAGCCATCCCCGGCGCCCAGCAGGTAGATCTGCTCGCCCACGGTCACTTCAACTTCGCCCTTGATGACGATGCCGCACTCTTCACCCTCGTGGCTCAGCATGTCGTCGCCGGTGTCGGCGCCCGGTGGCAGCACCTCCTGCAACATGCCGATGGCGCGGTTGGCTCGGCTGTGCCCGACCAGCCGGTAGCTGATGGGATGCGTGCCGAGATCCGGCATATCGGCGGCGCGGAAGATCACTTCGGTGCCCATTTCAGTCTCTTCGGTGAAGAAGCTGGCCAGCGACATGGGGATGCCTTCCAGCACCTTGCGCAGGGAGGCGACAGAGGGGCTCACCTGATTTTTCTCGATCTGGGAGATAAATCCGTTGGTCACACCGGAGCGCTTGGCCAGCTCGCGCTGGGAGAGGGCCGCCTTGGTGCGAACCGCCTTGAGGCGGTGACCGATATCCATCTATAGACACTCCTTGACTGTTTACTATTATTAAAATTGTGTTAAATATCTTATACCACCCTGCTGATGCGTCTAGCTAGGGGTGGCACCAGACAGGGCGATAACGGGCCCTTTTTTATGGATTTAGGTGTTTAATTTAATAGGCATTGGCCGACAGTTGCTAAACACCTTAAGGATGAGGTGACCATGAAACCGATCAGCGACATCAATACGCCCTCCGACATGTCCGCCTTCTGGATGCCGTTCACCGCCAACCAGCAGTTCAAGGCGGCGCCGCGCATCCTGAAGTCGGCAGAGGGGATGTATTATCACTCAGAGGATGGCCGCAAGATACTGGATGGCACAGCCGGACTCTGGTGTTGCAACGCGGGCCATGGTCGGCGCGAGATTGCCGAGGCGGTCTCCCAGCAGATTTCCCACCTCGATTTTGCCCCCACTTTCCAGATGGGCCACCCCCTGCCGTTCGAGCTGGCCAACAAGCTGGTGGAGATCGCCCCCAAGGGCTTTGGTCACGTCTTCTACACCAACTCGGGCTCAGAGTCGGTCGATACCGCGCTCAAAATCGCGCTGGCCTGGCAGCGGGCTCGCGGTCAGGGCACCCGTACCCGGCTGATTGGCCGTGAGCGTGGCTATCACGGGGTCGGTTTTGGCGGTATCTCGGTGGGGGGGATTCCCGGCAATCGCAAGTGGTTCGGCTCCCTGCTGACCGGGGTGGATCATCTGCCCCATACCCTCAACATCGCCAAAAATGCCTTCACCAAGGGGCTGCCCGAGGAGGATGTGGCGCTGGCCGACGAGCTGGAGAAGATCGTCTTTCTGCACGATGCCAGCAATATCGCGGCGGTGATCGTCGAGCCCATCGCTGGCAGTACTGGCGTGCTGATGCCCCCCAAAGGCTACCTCAAGCGGCTGCGGGAGATCTGCACCAAGCACGGCATCCTGCTGATTTTTGACGAGGTGATCACCGGTTTCGGTCGCCTCGGTTCCCCCTTCGCCGCACAGGAGTTCGATGTCATCCCCGACATGATCACCTGCGCCAAGGGGCTCACCAACGGTGCCATCCCCATGGGGGCGGTACTGGTGCAGAAGCACATTTATGACGACATGATGGCGGCAGGAAAGGGGGCCATCGAGCTGTTCCACGGCTACACCTACTCCGGCCATCCGGTGGCTGCAGCTGCAGGGCTCGCGACCCTCGAGATCTATCGCAACGAGAACCTGCTCAGCCGCGCCGCCGATCTGGCGGGCTACTGGGAGGAGGCGGCCCATTCGCTGAAGGGCTGCAAGCATGTGAAGGATGTACGCAACTACGGGCTGGTGGCCGGTATCGAACTTGAGTCCATGCCGGATGCACCGGGCAAGCGCGCCTACGAGGTGTTTGTTCGCTGCTTCGAGAAGGGGGCTCTGATCCGGGTGACCGGCGACATCATCGCTCTGTCGCCACCTCTCATTATCGAGCGCAGCCAGATCGACGATCTCTTCACCCTGCTGCAGGATGCCCTGCAGGCACAACTTTAATCCATTTGATGGCCCCGCACTGCGGGGCCTTGCGTTGGTTTGCTCAGCGCATTTACCACATCAATTATCACGGAGGATACATGACATACAGGGTCAGCAACTTCATCAACGGCCAGCCGCAGGAGAGTCGCAGCGAGCGCCAGGGGGCCATCTTCAATCCCGCCTGCGGCAAGCAGCAGGGGAGTGTCGGGCTTTCCAGCGCCGCCGAGTGTCAGGAGGCGATCGCCATCGCCGAGCGCGCCTTTGCCGACTGGTCGCAAACCCCGCCGCTGGTGCGGGCCCGGGTCTTTTTCCGCTTCAAGGAGTTGATGGAGCAGCACAGGGACGAGCTGGCCCAGCTTATCAGTCGCGAGCACGGCAAGGTCTTCTCCGATGCGCAGGGCGAGTTGACCCGCGGGCTGGAGGTGGTGGAGTTTGCCTGCGGCATTCCCCATCTGCTCAAGGGGGAGCACTCCCTCAACGTCGGTCGCGGGGTAGACAGCTACTCCATGATGCAGCCGGTGGGGGTCTGCGCCGGTATCACCCCGTTCAACTTCCCGGCCATGGTGCCGCTCTGGATGTTCCCGGTAGCCATCGCCTGCGGCAACACCTTCATTCTCAAGCCCTCCGAGAAGGATCCCTCCCTCTCGTTGCGGATGGCCGAGCTGCTCAAGGAGGCCGGTCTGCCTGACGGCGTGCTCAACGTGGTGAACGGTGACAAGGAGGTGGTGGATGTGCTGCTGACCGACCCGCGGGTCGGAGCTGTGTCGTTTGTCGGCTCCACCCCCATCGCCCAGTACATCTATGCCACCGCCTCGGCCCACGGCAAGCGAGTGCAGGCGCTGGGCGGTGCCAAGAACCACATGGTGGTGATGCCGGATGCGGATCTCGATCAGGCGGTCTCTGCCCTGATGGGGGCTGCTTATGGGGCAGCGGGTGAGCGCTGCATGGCCATTTCGGTGGCGGTGGTGGTGGGTGACGAGACCGCCGATGCGCTGGTGGCCAAGCTGACACCGCTGGTGGAAAAACTGCGGGTGGGCCCGGGGCTGGGCCAGAGCCCGGAGAACGAGATGGGGCCGCTCATCAGCAAGGAGCATCTGGCCAAGGTGCGTGGCTACGTGGAGCAGGGGGTGACCGAAGGGGCCACGCTGCGGGTCGATGGTCGCACGCTGAGCCACGATGAGGGTTACTTCATCGGTGGCTGCCTGTTTGATGAGGTAACCCCCGAGATGCGTATCTATCGCGAGGAGATCTTCGGCCCTGTGCTCTCCATCGTGCGGGTGCCGGACTACGAGACGGCGCTGCGCCTCATCAACGAGCACGAGTACGGCAACGGCACCGCCATCTTTACCTGTGACGGCGACACCGCGCGGGACTTCACGGCGCGGGTGCAGGTCGGTATGGTAGGGGTGAACGTTCCCATTCCGGTGCCGATGGCGTTTCACAGCTTTGGCGGCTGGAAGCGCTCCATCTTCGGGCCGCTCAACATGCACGGGCCGGACGGGGTTCGCTTTTATACCCGGATGAAGACGGTGACGGCGCGCTGGCCCCAGAGCCTGCGCAGTGGTGCCGAGTTCTCCATGCCGACCATGAAGTGACGCGCTGGCGCGTGTTCATGGCCTAACCTCTTGCCCCCGCCGGTCAATGATTGGCGGGGGCGAACTCTGTAAAGGAACAACAGATGCGATTGGGAATTCTCGATTGTGACCGGCTCGATCCCGATCTGGCGGATCGTTTTGGCCCCGTTTACTCCGAGATGTTTATCAGGGGCTTTGCGGCCCTGGCCCCCGAACTGGAATTTCGGGTCTGGTCGGCTCTCGATGGGGAGCTGCCGGAGGATCTGCACGAGTGCGATGCCTGGCTCATCACAGGCTCGCGCCACGATGCTTACAGCGATATCCCCTGGATCCAGGCGCTGCGGGCGTGGATCCGTCAGGCGCACGATGCCGACGTCAAGCTGGCCGGTGTCTGCTTCGGTCATCAGGTGATCGCCCAAGCGCTGGGCGGAGAGGTGGTGAAGTCCACCAAGGGATGGGGGCTGGGAGTGTCGGTGCATCCCATGCTGGCAGATGAGCCCTGGATGGCGCCAGCGCGGGATCAGATCCGCATTCTGGCCAGCCATCAGGATCAGGTGGCCCTGCTGCCGCCGGGGGCGACCCGACTGGCGGGCAACGATTTTTGTCCCAACTTCATGTTCCTGCAGGGGAACAACATAGTGGCCATTCAGGGACATCCGGAATTTTCGGTGGAGTACAACCGGGCGCTGATCGAGCGACGCCGCGGCCTGTTGCCCGACGAGCGCTACCAGAGCAGCCTCTCCTCGCTGGAGGGGGAGGTGGATTCGGCGACCATGATGCAGTGGCTGCTGCAGTTTCTGGGGATCTTGCCGCTGCGGGCTGGCGCGGCCTGAGCCCGGTTTGTCAGCCACCCCTTCGGATGCTAGATTTTGTAGCAAAATGAAGGATCAAGCGCTGAGATGTCGGGATCGGATGGTACACTGGCCGCCCATGTGGCGGCCTGTTTGTCTGGCTTGATTGCCGTCCCGGCCTGAGCCAAACCTGTCTGAGCCAAACCAGTGTGAGAGTGTGACGCCTTGAAACTACAGCAATTGAAGTATTTGATCGCGATCCGGGACCACAACCTCAATGTGTCCGTGGCTTCTGATGCGCTCTTCACCAGTCAGCCGGGGGTCAGCAAACAGATTGGCCTGCTGGAGAGCGAGCTGGGAGTGCGGATCTTCGAGCGCCGTGGCAAGCATTTGCACCGCATCACCCCTGTGGGGGAGGAGATCATCAAGTGTGCCGAGGCGATGCTCAACATCGAGAGCAAGATCAAGGCGATCTCCCGCGAATATCTGGACCCGACCGTGGGCACCCTTAATATTCACACCACCCACACCATCGCCCGCTATCTGCTGCCCAAGTCGGTCACCTACTTCACCAAGAAGTATCCCAAGATCTCGTTCCACCTCCATCCGGTGATGTCGGCGAGCAAGGAGCAGATCAGCAAGGGTTACTCCGATTTCTCCATCGTTGCCCACGAGATTGGCTTCGACAAGGAGCTGATCGCGCTGCCCGCCTACCTCTGGACTCTCTCTCTGGTGGTGCCGCAGGATCACCCGCTGGCCAAGGTGAAGAAGCCGACCCTGGAGCAGCTCTGCCACTACCCGATCCTCAGCTACGAGAGTGGCGCAACCGGCCGTCAGGTGCAGGACGAGGTGTTCCATGCCGCCGGTCTCACCCCGAGCTACTACATGACGGTAATGGACGCCGGGGTGATCAAGCGCTACGTGGAGCTGGGTTTTGGCATCGGCATCATCTCCTCGCTGGTCGCCAATGACACAGATGCACCGGGGCTGGTCTCCATCAATCTGGAGCACCTGTTCAAGCCCTGCCCGGCGCAGATCTGCTTCAGCAAGAGCATCCTGCTGCAGAACTACATGTATGACTTCATCAGCTCATTCTCACCTCACCTCACCAAGGAGGTGATCCAGAGCGTGATGCAGCAGCCGACTCAGGCTCGCATCGACGAGCTGCTGGCCGGGGTAGAGCTGCCCATCTATTGATCCCGATCGGATTCCCGATCGCTGCCGGTTGTCTCTTCTGTCAGGCTGGGCTCTACTCGGGGTTCAGCCTGTCTCTTTTGGGCTATCTCCATCGTCCGAGGTCTCTATGTCCCGCATTCTGCTGCTTGCCAATCTCAACTGTGATCATGTGCTCTCCCTCTCCGAACCGCTGGTGGCGGGGGCACGGCTGCAATATGTGGATCAGGGGCGCAGGCTCGGCGGTGGCGCCGCCAATACCGGCATAGGGCTGGTGTGGGCGGGCCACGAGGTGACCATTGCTTCCCGTATCGGGCTGGACGAGACCGGCGACTGGCTGCTGGAGCAGGCGGCCGGTTACGGGCTGGATTGCAGCCATGTGGAGCGCTTTGGCGGCGAGACCGGCGAGCTGCTGATCCTGGTGGACTCCACTGGCGAGCGCACCATACTGCGCCGCCCACGGCGCCCCGATCTGCCCGGCGATCTGCCGCTGGAGGGGATCGACTGCCTCTATGTGAACTATCCCGGCACCGCCATCATCAGCTACATGCGCCAGATGCTCGGCAAGAGCTTCGTGGTGGCCCAGTATCCCAAGGGCGGCCAAGCGCGCCGTCCCTGTCATGTGCTGGTGGCCTCCCGCTCCGATCTCGGCGAGGTGAGCGACCCTTGGCAACATGCCCGCCAGCTGGCGGGAGAGCAGCTCGAATGGCTGGTGCTGACCGAAGGAAAGGCGGGCGCAGTGGCCATCCACGGCGATGAGCAGATCCGGGTTGCCGCCCGGCCAGTATCTGTGGTCGATACTACGGGGGCTGGGGATGCTTTCGCTGGCGGATTGATACACGGATTGGCGCGGGGCATGGCCATCAAGGATGCGTTGCAGTGTGCGGTGGACTGGGGGGCGTTTGCCGTCGCCTCCGAGAGCTCCATCCCCTCGGTTGCGCTGAAAAACTGGCTGAAACAGCCCCACTGAACCACCTCTTTGACGGTCGATTGAGGGGCGGTTTGCGGGCCATATGGCCGCTGGTCGAAGGGGCTTGGCGAGGGGGACTATTCGGTAGATTTACCCGCCATAAAGCGGGCAAACGCCGGGCTAACCCGGCAAGTTTGCGATCAATCAAAGAAAGTGTCGATTTATGTGCATCTTCATCGACACCCGGTTGTGCTGCTCTTAACCTGTCACTCCGCAACTCAGATTAAGAGACAGGCCCCCCTCTGGCAAACCAATGGGCAAACAGAGGCCAACCGGTTGTCTCCTGCCTCTTAGCTCAATGTTGTCGTCCTGATTCCTGGCTTGTAGTAAGAGGCAAGTGCGACCATGCAACTGACACGATTTACCGACTACGCCCTGCGTACCCTGACCTTCCTGGCGGTTCAGCCGGGGGATCGTCTGTCGACCATCACCGAAGTGGCCGATACCTTCGGCATCTCTCGCAACCACGTGGTCAAAATTGTGCACCAGCTTGGCATCAAGGGGTATATCGAGACGGTACGCGGCAAGCACGGTGGCATCCGCCTCGGTCGCTCAGCGGTCTCCATTAACCTGCGGGATGTGGTGATGGACATGGAGCATGTGCTCTGTCCGGTCGATTGCAAGCGCGAGAACTGCCGTCTCTCCGGTGGTTGCCGCATTCAGGGCATTCTGCGCCGCGCCATGAACGCCTTCCTCGAAGTGCTGGGTGAGTACACTCTGGCTGATGCGGTGCGCGATCCGAACCGTCTCTGCCACCTGCTGGGTATCGAGCAAGAGACTATTGTGACCATGGCCTGACGGGGCGTGGATATCGAACAAGATGTGAAAGGGGCCTGATGGCCCCTTTTGCTTTTGTACGCAGGTGGTTTTTAACGACTGCCTGGCTGGCGGATCAGGGTAATGGCGCCGTGCAGGCAGGCGAGGCCACAGGCACCGCAGCCATTGCAGGCATCCATATTGACGTTGATGCCGTCGGCGGTGGCCTTGATCGCCTGTTGTGGGCAGGCATCTTCACAGAGCAGGCAGTAGAAGCCCTGCCGTGCCTGACAGCTCTCTTCAATCTGCACCCGGGTCTGCACCTGACGGCCCAGTTGAAGGTCGAGGGCACCGGTGGGACAGGCTCTGGCGCAGCTGCCGCAGTAGCTGCACTGGCCGCAGGCGAGATCGAGCACCGGCGTGCCAGCGATGGGGCTCCCCTCGTACTCCTCCTGGGTGGCCGGTTTGAGCAGACCGCGCGGGCAGGCCTTGAAACACTCGCCACAACGGGTGCAGAGGGAGAGGTACTGGGACTCCTCGATGGCCCATGGCGGGCGCGCTTCATGGCAAACCACGGCGGGCTTGCGGGAAGCTTGCCAACCTTGTGTCAGCCAACGGAGGAAATAGTGAGTCATGCTCGCCCCTGATACCTATTAGGGGTTAATTTTATCGAAGTTTCGGGAAGCAGGCCAGAGAATAGCGGCCGTCAGGATCGCAAGCGCAGTTGCCCTTGTGTAAGCTAGGCGGGTCTTTTTACGTGGTTGAATGAAATCATATGTGGCTATTTCTCTGGCGTGCGTCCCTGCTCTATGTCTTTCCCCTGCTGATGTGGGCCTACTGCCGCATCAAGGATATCGAGTTCGCCGAGCTCGATACCGGCGTCAACACCCACAAGTGGGTGGTGCTCGCCGCCTACCTCATCTACGTGGTGCTCTGGATCCTGGTTAACCGCTATCTCGAACTCTTCCTGCGTCAGCGGAGCCGCAAATGATTGACTCCGGACTCTGGGGGATCTTGTTGCCCGCCGCCGTGCTGGCCCTCGGGCTTGGCTGGCTGATCGGGCGGCGTACCGCCACGGCGCAGGCTCAGGAGCTGATGCTGGCGCAGGAGCGGCATCAAGCGTTGCAGGATCGCTTCGACGAGTTGCAGGATGAGCGGATGCAGGGCCAGCAGAAGCTGGATCAGCAGCAGACCCTGCTGATCAAGCTCACCGCCCGCCTCAAGGATGCGGAAGCGACCCTGCGCAGCGAACGGTTGGCCGCCGCCGAGAAGCTGCAACTGCAACAGGAGGCGGAGCAGCGCCTCAGCCAGCAGTTCGAGAATCTCGCCAACCGGATCTTCGAGCAAAACTCCGGTAACTTCCGCGAATTGAACCAGAACAGCCTCGATCTGCTGCTCACACCGCTCAAGGAGCAGCTCGAGGGTTTTCGCCGTCAGGTGGGGGAGACCCACGCCCAGGAGACGGCCCAGCGCCACAGTCTCAAGTTCGAGCTGGAGCGCCTCGCCGAGCTCAACGCCCGCATGACCGAAGAGGCGGCGGCGCTGACCCGCGCCCTCAAGGGTGACAGCAAGCAGCAGGGTAACTGGGGCGAGGTGGTGCTGGCGCGGATCCTCAGCGAATGCGGCCTGCGCGAGGGTCACGAGTACCACACCCAGGTCAATATCGAGGTGGAGAAGGGCAAGCGCTACCAGCCCGACGTGATTGTCCACCTGCCGCAGGAGAAGGACATCATCATCGACGCCAAGGTGTCGCTGACCGCCTACGAACGCTGGTACAACGCCGATGACGAGCTGGAGAAGGCGGTGGCGCTCAAGGAGCACGTCGCCTCGGTGCGCAACCATATCCGCGAGCTGGGCCGCAAGGATTACCAGCAGTTGCCCGGGGTGCGCACCCTCGACTATGTGCTGATGTTCGTGGCGGTAGAGCCCGCCTTCCTTACCGCGATGGAGGCCGATGCCTCGCTGGTGCGTTACGGTCTCGACAACAACATCCTGCTGGTGAGCCCCACCAACCTGATGGTGGCGCTGCGCACCATCGAGAACCTGTGGCGCTACGAGCGGCAGAACCAGAATGCCCGCCAGATTGCCGAGCGGGCCGGTCGCCTCTACGAGAAGCTGCGACTGTTTGTCGAGGAGATGCAGCAGATGGGCGGCAGCCTGCACAAGGCGCAGGAGAGCTACGACAAGGCAATGGGACGGCTGGTCAACGGCCGTGGCAACCTGATCGCGCAGGTCGAGCGTTTCCGCGAGTTGGGGGTGGAGGTGACCAAGAGCCTGCCCGAGCCGCTGGTGGAGCGGGCGCTGGAGCGTGACAAGGAGCGGGAGTAGTTTTTCCCCTTACAGCCATCAGCAAAAGGCCCAAACCCGGTTTGGGCCTTTTGCTATCTGCCTGCTGGCCCAGTGCTTACACATCTTCAGAAATCCGCAAAGCAAACGGCCCACCGAAGTGGGCCGTTTCTATTTGCAGTGCCGGTGTGGATCAGCGGCTGGCTGCGCGGGCGCTCAGTTCGGCTTTCTCGCTATCGCTCAGGAAGGCCAGGGTCAGGCCGTTCCGCTGGGCGGTGCGGATTTCGCTCGCGGTCATGCCGGCGGCTGGGGCGGCCACTTCATATTCGTGGGGTAGGTCGATCCCTTCCACCGCCGGATCGTCGGTGTTGAGGCAGGCCAGCACTCCAGCGGCCAGGAACTGGCGGATCGGGTGCTCGGTCAGGCTCGCTACCGTGGTGGTCTGAACGTTGGAGGTGAGGCAGGATTCGATGCCGATGCGGTGTTCGGCCAGATAGGCCATCAGGGCCGGATCCTGAATCGCTTTGACGCCGTGGCCGATACGCTCGGCGCCCAGCTCGCGAATGGCCTGCCACATGCTCTCGGGGCCAGCGGCTTCACCGGCGTGTACGGTGACGCGCATGCCTGCATCGCGCACCTTGCGGAAGTGGTCGACAAAGAGTTCGCCCGGGAAACCCAGTTCGTCACCGGCCAGATCGATGGCGACCAGCTTGTCGCGGTGAGCCAAGCAGGCGGCCAGCTCCTGATTGCACTGCTCGGTGCCGAAGGTGCGGCTCATGATGCCGATCAGGTTGGTCTTGATGCCGAAGTCACGGCTGCCCGCGGCCACGCCGTCGATGATGGCTTCCACCACGCCCTGCGGGTGCAGCTTGTGGGCCATCGCCATATAGGCCGGACTGAAACGCAGTTCTGCATAGTCGATACCGGCGCGCAGCAGATCTTCCACGTTCTCGTAGGCAACCCGGCGGCAGGCGTCATAGTCAGCCAGCACGGCCACGCCCCAGTCCAGCTTCTTCAGGAAGGCAACCAGACTCGGCTCGTTTTCGACGATCTGTACGTGGGGGCGCAGCGCTTCCAGCTCAAAGGCGGGTAGCTGGATATTGTGTTGGCGACCCAGCTCGAGGATGGTTTGCGGGCGGATGTTGCCGTCCAGATGGCGGTGCAGGTCGGTCAGGGGGAGAGATCTGTCAATCATGGGGGCGCCCTCGTCGAGTCAGGTTTGAAAGCCTGCCATTCTAGGCGGGGCTTTCAAAAAAGATACCCCGTTTATGGTTAAACGGGGTTCTGGCGGGCGGTGATTTGTCAGGGCGTGATGGGAATCGTTTTTCCCCGGGACTCAGGAGAGATCGAGTTCCTTCAGCTTGCGGGTGAGGGTGTTGCGACCCCAACCGAGCAGGCGGGCGGCCTCCTGCTTGTGTCCATGGGTGTGTTCCAGCGCCGTCTCCAGCATGATCCGCTCGAACTGGGGCATGGCATCGGCCAGGATGTCTGTCTCTCCCAGCGCCAACTTGCTGGCCACCCACTCTTGCAACTGTTGTTGCCAGCAACCGGGCAACGCCGGTTGACCCGGTTCGGCGTTGTGGGTGATGGGGGTGAGCAGCTCGGCAGGCAGGTCGCCGACCAGCACTTCTTGCCCCGAAGCCATCACGGTAAGCCAGCGGCAGACGTTCTCCAGCTGGCGCACGTTGCCCGGCCAGGGCAGGCGGCTGATATAGGCCTGGGTATCGGGGTGCAGGCTCTTGGCCTCCACATTCAGCTCTTTGGCGGCGCGCAACAGGAAGTGACGGGCCAGCTGGGGAATATCCTCACGGCGCTCCTTGAGAGCGGGGATGTGGATGCGGATGACGTTGAGGCGGTGGAACAGATCCTCGCGAAACTCGCCATCGGCGACCCGTTTCTCCAGATTCTGGTGGGTGGCGGCGATGATCCGTACATCCACCTGCACCGGCTGGTGGCCGCCGACCCGGTAGAACTGGCCATCGGCCAAGACCCGCAGCAGCCGGGTCTGAACATCCAGCGGCATGTCGCCGATCTCGTCGAGAAACAGGGTGCCGCCGTCGGCCTGCTCGAAGCGGCCATGGCGGATGTTGTTGGCGCCGGTGAAGGCCCCTTTCTCGTGACCGAACAGCTCAGATTCGATGAGATCTTTGGGGATAGCCGCCATGTTGAGGGCGATAAAGTTCTTGTGAGCACGCGGGCTGTGCTTGTGCAGCGCATGGGCGACCAGCTCCTTGCCGGTACCGCTCTGGCCGTTGATCAGCACCGAGATGCTGGAGCGCG
This sequence comes from Aeromonas sp. 102P, assembly GCF_051920345.1. NCBI lineage: Bacteria > Pseudomonadati > Pseudomonadota > Gammaproteobacteria > Aeromonadales > Aeromonadaceae > Aeromonas > Aeromonas sp. 102P. The sequence goes on from NZ_JBQBCZ010000001.1 coordinate 818,117, forward strand.
ACAGGCGGCCGATGGCGCGAAACACCTCCTGCATCGCCGGTGCCTCACCGATGATCTCCGGGGTGGCTGTCGCCTCTTGCTGGCGAGACTTGCGCTTGGTGCGCTGCTCCTTGAGGTGATTCTCGGCGCGTCGCACTAGGGTCACTGCTTCGTCGATGTCGAACGGTTTGGGCAGGTACTCGAAGGCGCCACGCTGGTAGGCGTTGACCGCGCTGTCGAGATCCGAGTGGGCGGTCATGATGATGATGGGCAGATCGGCCTGACGGCGGTGGATCTGCTCCAGCAGGCTCAGGCCGTCGATGCCCGGCATCCGGATATCGGAGAGGATCACATCGGGCGAGCGCAGCTCAAGGGCGTGCAGCAGGGCTTCGCCATCGGCAAAGCTCTCGCAGTTGAAGCCTTCGCTGCCGAGAGTGCGCTCCAGCACCCAGCGGATAGAACTGTCGTCATCGACGATCCACACTTTGGCGGTCATGGGGTTCCCTTACTTGCGAAGCGGTAGAAAAATGGTGAATTCGGTGTGACCCGGCCAGCTGATGCAGTCGATCCGCCCCTTGTGCTGGTCGATCAGGTTCTGGGCGATGGAGAGGCCGAGCCCGGTGCCCCCCTCCTTGCCGGTGATCATGGGGTAGAACAGGGTGTCGCGAATGGCATCGGGAATGCCGGGGCCGTTGTCGATGATCTTGATCTCCGCTGCCAGCCGGTAACGCTGGCCGTGGATGGTGATCTGGAACGCGGTGCGGGTCTTGATGCGGATAAGCCCGGTCTGATCGCCCAGTGCTTCGGCGGCATTGCGCACTATGTTGAGAAACGCCTGCTGCAGCTGATCCGGCTCCATCTCGAATTCGGGGATGCTGGGGTCGTAATCCCGCTCGATGTGAACAGAGGGAGGGAGTTCGAGCTCCACCAGTCGGCGTACCTGCTCCAGCACCGAATGGACATTGTGCATCTGGTGACGGCCGGGGCGCTGGGGGCCGAGCAGCCGATCGACCAGTACCCGCAGCCGGTCGGCCTGTTCGATGATGATGCCGGTATATTCGCGCAGCGCCGGATCCGGCAGCTCTTTTTGCAGCAGCTGCGCCGCGCCGCGCAGGCCGCCGAGGGGATTCTTGATTTCGTGGGCCAGCCCGCGCACCAGCTCCTTGGCCGCCAGCTGTTGGGCATGTTGCTGCTGCTCCTGACTGATCTTCTTCTGCTGGTCGATCTTGCGCAGCTCCACCACCAGCAGACGCTGTTCGTGGTCGGCCATCGGGGTGGCGCTCAGCTCCACCAGTCGCGGTTCTCCCTCTACCACCAGAGTCACTTCGCTATCGGTAAAGCCTTGCCCTGACACGAGGCACTGCTTGAGCCGCTGCAAATCGAGGGAGATATGTTCCAGCAGATGGGGCAGTTCGATGCCGATCAGCCTGCGTTCACTGAGGGAGAGCAGCTGTTCAGCCGCCGGGTTGACGAACTGGATGCAGAGCCGCTCATCCATCAGGATCACGGCGGTCAGCAAATTATCCAAGAGTGTTTTGGCGTTGTCCGAGCGGGTTGGCACAGGTTTCTCCCTAAAACGGTGCTACACACCTGTTATGCACCGATATGGTGCATAGAGTTTACCCGCATCGGTGCGCTATATCACCCCTAGTCGGCTTTGGGGGTGGGTTTGGGAGCCGGCGTCACGCTCGCTCTATGCAGGTAAAAGGTGACTGCACTGGATTTAGCAAGGATCGTACCGTCTTTAGCGAGCAGCTCGAGCTGAGCCTCGTGGGCGCCGCGATCGACGTTTTCGACCCGGACAGAGAGGCTGTTGCTGACGATGGGGGCGGCTTTGCCATCCAGGGTCAGGCGCACATCATACTGGGTCGGAGGTTTGGGGCTGATGGTGCCCTGAAAGACGATGTTGCCTGTGTTGTCGCGCAGGGTGCTGCCCTGTTCCGGGGAGAGCAGTTCGATGGTCAGCTTGGCCGCCTCTTTCTCTTTCTTGGCATCGGCGCCGGTCAGGCTGTTGAAGTTATCCACCTGCACCGATCTGGGCGCGCTGCTGCCCAGCAGCGGGGCGACCCGCAGATCGACCTCTTTGGCGTTTTTGCCGGGTGGTGGCGCATCCGAGTAGTGGGTGATGCCATTGCCATCGACCCAGGAGTAGACCTTGGCCGCATCCGTACCGAACGAGGTCAGCAACAGGAGGCTGAGCACCCCTATGCCATGCTTGTTGTTCATCCATCTCTCCTTGACGGTATTTTGCTTAATCCTATCAGAGAAAAAACCCGCCAGATGGCGGGTTTTGTCACGATTAAGCAAGCTGACCTGATTTAAACGGCCAGTCTGCTGAGACTTAGACGGAGTAGTACAGTTCGAACTCCAGCGGGTGCGGGGTCATGCGCACACGGTCAACATCCTGCTGTTTCAGTTCCAGATAGGAGTTGATGAAGTCATCGCTGAACACGCCGCCACGGGTCAGGAACTCGCGGTCAGCATCCAGAGCGGCCAGGGCTTCGTCCAGAGAACCGGCAACGGTCGGCACTTCTGCGGCTTCTTCCGGCGGCAGGTCGTACAAGTTCTTGTCCATGGCATCGCCCGGATGGATCTTGTTGATGATACCGTCCAGACCGGCCATCAGCTGGGCTGCGAAGGCCAGGTACGGGTTGGCAGCCGGATCCGGGAAGCGCACTTCGATACGGCGGGCTTTCGGGCTCGGTACCACCGGGATACGGATGGAGGCAGAGCGGTTGCGGGCAGAGTAGGCCAGCATGACCGGTGCTTCATAACCCGGAACCAGACGCTTGTAAGAGTTGGTGGTCGGGTTGGCGAAGGCGTTGATGGCCTTGGCGTGCTTGATGATACCGCCGATGTAGTGCAGAGCCATCTCGGACAGACCGCCGTACAGGTCACCAGCGAACAGGTTGACGCCGTTCTTGGCCAGAGACTGGTGGCAGTGCATGCCGGAGCCGTTGTCACCGAACATGGGTTTCGGCATGAAGGTCACGGTCTTGTTGTAAGCGTGGGCCACGTTGTGGATCACGTACTTCAGTACCTGCACTTCGTCAGCTTTCAGCGTAAGAGTGTTGAAGCGGGTAGCGATTTCGTTCTGACCGGCAGTAGCCACTTCGTGGTGGTGAGCTTCAACGACCTGGCCCATCTCTTCCAGCACCAGACACATGGCGGCGCGGATATCCTGGGAGGAGTCGACCGGTGCAACCGGGAAGTAACCGCCTTTCACGAACGGACGGTGACCCTTGTTGCCATGCTCATAGGCAGTGCCGGAGTTCCATGCGGCTTCTTCAGATTCGATTTTCACGAAGCTGTGGCCCATGGTGTTGGAGAAAGTAATGTTGTCGAACATGAAGAATTCCGGCTCCGGCCCGAACAGCACGGTGTCAGCAATGCCGCTGGACTTCAGGAAATCTTCTGCACGTTTGGCGATGGAGCGCGGATCGCGGTCATAGCCCTGCATGGTGGCAGGCTCCAGCACGTCACAAACGATGTTCAGGGTGGTCTCTTCGGTGAACGGGTCCAGCTTGGCGGAGGCTGCGTCCGGCATCAGTACCATGTCGGATTCGTTGATGCCCTTCCAGCCGCCGATGGAGGAACCATCGAACATCTTGCCGTCTTCGAAGAAATCTTCATCAACCTGGTGAGCAGGGATGGATACATGCTGCTCTTTACCCTTGGTGTCGGTAAAGCGCAGATCAACAAACTTGACTTCGTGTTCCTGGATCAGGGCCAAAACGTTCTGGGCTGACATGCTAAGTAACCTCCGGTGTTAAAACTCTCTGGGTGAATGCGTCGTCGTATTCACATAAGCCAGTATCGTGCCAAGTTTGTGACAGCTTGATTTCAGGGCAATCTCGCTGAAGAGGCTCCCCAAAATCAGGCGATCTCGACTCGCGTTGCATCAATTTAGTGCGATGGTGGATCGTTTTGGTGCACTGTAATGGTGCGCGAAATACGGTCACCGCCCATCTAAGCAGGGTTTGTCAGAGAGGTCTATGATCCAGATCTGTTGTTATGCGCGAATGTACTGCAATTCTGCTAGGCAGATCACAAAGGCAAGAGTACAATTAGCGCCCAATTTTACCCGGTGATTGAGGCGAGAATGTTAGAGAATTTACGCAATATTGCGATTATTGCGCACGTTGACCACGGCAAAACGACTCTGGTTGATAAGCTGCTGCAGCAGTCCGGCACCCTGGACCGCTCCACGGAAGGCCAGGAACGGATCATGGACTCCAATGATCTGGAACGGGAACGTGGCATCACCATTCTCGCCAAGAACACTGCGATCCGCTGGAATGACTACCGCATCAACATCGTTGATACCCCGGGTCACGCCGACTTCGGTGGTGAAGTAGAGCGCGTACTGTCCATGGTTGACTCCGTGCTGCTGCTGGTTGACGCCGTAGACGGCCCGATGCCGCAAACCCGTTTCGTGACTCAGAAAGCGTTCGCTCAGGGTCTGAAGCCGATCGTGGTCATCAACAAGGTTGACCGTCCGGGTGCTCGTCCTGACTGGGTAATGGATCAGGTATTCGACCTGTTCGACAACCTGGGCGCAACTGACGAACAGCTGGATTTCAAAGTTGTTTACGCCTCTGCTCTGAACGGTTGGGCCACCATGGATCAGGACGTCGAGTCCGAGAACATGGAGCCGCTGTTCCAGGCCATCGTTGACAACGTTGAAGCGCCGAAGGCTGATGCCGAAGGTGGTTTCCAGATGCAGATCTCCCAGCTGGACTACAACTCCTACGTGGGCGTTATCGGTATCGGCCGTATCACTCGTGGTCGCGTCAAGACCAACCAGCAAGTCACCATCGTTGGTGCTGACGGCAAGACCCGTAACGGTAAAGTCGGTCAGGTGCTGGGTTACCTGGGTCTGTCCCGTACTGAAGTTACCGACGCGCAAGCGGGTGACATCATCGCTATCACCGGTCTGGGCGAGCTGAAAATCTCCGACACCATCTGTGATAACGGTGCCGTTGAAGCCCTGCCGCCGCTCTCCGTTGACGAGCCGACCGTGAACATGACCTTCCAGGTCAACACCTCACCGTTTGCTGGTAAAGAGGGCAAGTTCGTGACCTCCCGTAACATTCTGGAGCGTCTGAACCAGGAGCTGGTCCACAACGTGGCCCTGCGCGTGGAAGAGACTGATGATCCGGACAAGTTCCGTGTATCCGGCCGTGGTGAGCTGCACCTCTCCATCCTGATCGAAAACATGCGTCGCGAAGGTTACGAACTGGCGGTGTCCCGTCCGGAAGTAATCCTGCGTACCGTTGACGGCGAACTGCAAGAACCGTTCGAAACCGTAACTGTGGACGTTGAAGAAGCGCACCAGGGTTCCGTGATGGAGCAACTGGGTCTGCGTAAAGGCGAAATGACCAACATGACCCCGGATGGCAAGGGTCGTGTCCGTCTGGACTTCATGATCCCGAGCCGTGGCCTGATCGGCTTCCAGACCGAGTTCATGACCATGACCTCAGGTACCGGTCTGCTGTACCACACCTTCGACCACTACGGTCCGCACAAGGGTGGCAGCATCGGCGAGCGTCAGAACGGCGTGCTGATCTCCAACGCAACCGGTAAGGCTCTGACCTACGCCCTGTTCGGTCTGCAAGACCGTGGTCGTCTGTTCATCGGTCACGCGACCGAAGTGTACGAAGGCCAGGTGATCGGTATTCACTCCCGTTCCAACGACCTGACTGTTAACTGCCTGAAAGGCAAACAGCTGACCAACATGCGTGCCTCCGGTACTGACGAAGCTCAAGTGCTGACTCCGCCGATCCGCATGACTCTGGAACAGGCTCTCGAGTTCATCGACAACGACGAACTGGTAGAAGTGACTCCGAAGAACATCCGTATCCGCAAGAAATTGCTGACCGAGCTGGATCGCAAGCGCTCTGGCCGTGGTTAATGCCCATGTGCTGAGTCTCGGCAGCCTTCGTGGCCGCTGACGGTTCACTGATAAACGGACCCAAACCTCTGGTTTGGGTCCGTTTTTTTATGCCTGTGATCCGCTCTGGCCATCCTGATGAGCTCGTTCAGGCCATCAGCAATGGATGATGAGTGGACTGATGAGCGTTGAGCGAAGGTCGTGGGGATGGGTGAGATAAAAAAGCCGCAGCGGGTGAACGCTGCGGCTTTTGCTGGCTTGCAGTAAGGGATTACTGGCGCCAGAAGGAGGGGAAGAAGAGCACGGCGACCGTCAGGATCTCCAGTCGTCCCAGCAGCATGCCGAATGACAGCAGCCATTTGGCCGATTCCGGCAGGCTGGCAAAGTTGGTGCTGGGGCCGACCACAGGGCCCATGCCCGGGCCAACGTTGGCAACGGCGGTGATGGAGCTGGATATGGCCGTCAGGGGGTCAAGCCCGATGGCGCCCAGCAGTGCGGCTATCACCAGAATGATGGCGAAGTAGGCCAATACGAAGGAGATCATCGAGCGGATGATGGCGTCATTGACCGTCCGGCCGTTGTACTTCTGGGGAAATACGCCGGAAGGGTGCATCAGTTGGCGCATCTGCTTCTTGAACAGGGCAAAGGCTACCTGTACCCGGAAGATCTTGAGGCCGCCCGCAGTGGAGCCAGAGCAGGCCCCAAGAGCCAGCAGCACGATGAAGACGATGCTGGCGAGCGGCCCCCAGGTGCCGAAGTCACCAAGGCCATAGCCGGTGGTGGTGAGTACCGAGACGATGTTGAAACAGCTGATGCGCAGGGCATCCCAGAAGCCGAACAGATCTCTCTCCCACAGATAGAAGGTCATGATGACGGTGACCCACACCACCAGCCAGAAGAAGCCGCGCACCTGGGCATCCTTGAGCAGGCTGTAGTCCCTGTGGTTGAGGCTCTGCACATAGAGCAGGAAGGGCAGGCCGCCAAGGAACATGAACAGGGTACCAATCCAGTGTGCCGAGTTGGAGAAGTGGGACATGGATTGATCGGAGGTGGAGTAGCCGCCGGTACTGAGGGTGGTCATGGCGTGGTTGATCGCCTCGAACATATTCATGCCGCTGGCCCAGTAGGCCATGAAGCAGAGCATGGAGAGCACCAGATAGACCACGACAATGTTGTTGGCGACCGTCTTGGCCCGTGGCGCACTTTTATCCGACCAGTCCGAGCTCTCGGTCTGGAACAGCTTCATGCCGCCGACGTTGAGATAGGGGAGTACGGCAACCGCCATCACGATAAAGCCGACCCCGCCCAGCCACTGCAGGATGGATCGCCACAACAGGATGCTGTGGGCCATGTTGTCGAGGCCGGAGAGCACGGTAGAGCCCGTGGTGGTCACCCCCGACATGGTCTCGAAGTAGGCGTCGGTAAAGTTGATGTGGGTGATGAAGACAAAGGGCAGGGCGCCGAAGATGCAGGCCACCACCCAGACCGAGGTGGTGAGCAGGAACATCTCCCGCACCCCCAGATGAAACTCCGCCTTGCGACCATAGTGGAGGCAGAGCAGGGCGGCGCCGTGGGTGATCAGCACGGACTTGAGAAACTCGACAAATCCCTCTGACCCGGTGAGCAGTGCCAGCAAGGTGGGCAGCCACATGAAGAGCGCCAGCTTGGAGAGCACCAGCCCGAGGGTGAAGATAATGGGACGCAGCTTGATCATGTTCGATAACCTGGTCGTTGATTAACAAAAGACCCGGACCATCCCCTTGGGGGAGTTGAGCCGGGTCTGGTTTGACAGCCTGTGCGCATGAAGACGTTACAGGAAGAAGGGGCTTGGCTGGAACAGCCGCTCCACTTCCGGGATGTACTTCTTGTCCACCAGGAACATGACCACGTGGTCATCCTGCTGGATCTTGGTGCGATCGTGGGCGATCAGCACCTCATCTCCGCGTACTACGGCACCTATGGTGGTGCCCGGCGGCAGCTTGAGCTCGCCCACCGTCTTGCCGACCACCTTGGAGGTGTTCTCGTCACCGTGGGCAATCGCCTCGATCGCCTCGGCCGCGCCGCGGCGCAGGCTGTAGACGTTGGCGATATCGGCCCGACGCACGTGTGTCAGCAGGGCCGAGATGGTGGCCTGCTGGGGCGAGATGGCGATATCGATAGAGCCACCCTGCACCAGATCGACGTAGGCGCCGCGCTGGATCAGCACCATGGTCTTCTTGGCGCCCATCTTCTTGGCGAGCAGCGCCGACATGATGTTGGCCTCATCCTCGTTGGTCACTGCGATGAAGACGTCGATCTGGTCGATGTGCTCCTCGGCCAGCAGCTCCTGATCCGCCGCATCGCCGCAGAAGACGATGGTGTTCTCCAGCAGTTCGGAGAGCTGCTCCGCCCGCTTCTGATTGCGCTCGATGAGCTTGACGCTGTAGCGCTTCTCCAGCTGGCGGGCGAGACCAGCGCCGATGTTGCCGCCACCGACGATCATGATGCGCCGGTAGGGGCTCTCTAGGCGCTGCAGCTCTGACATCACGGCACGGATATGGCCCGCGGCGGCGACGAAGAAGACCTCGTCATCCGCTTCGATGATGGTGGTGCCTTGCGGACGGATCGGGCGGCCCTGACGGAAGATGGCCGCTACCCGAGTTTCGATGTTGGGCATGTGCTCGCGCAGGGTGGAGAGGGCATTACCCACCAGCGGGCCACCGTAGTAGGCCTTGACCGCCACCAGACCGACGCGGCCACCTGCAAAATCAACCACTTGCAGGGCGCCCGGATATTCGATTAGGCGACGCACATAGTCGGTCACCAACTGCTCCGGCGCGATCAGGTGATCCACCGGTACCGATTCCGGCAGGAACAGGCGATCCCGTTCGGTCAGATAGGCTGGCGAGCGGATCCGCGCCACCTTGTTCGGGGTGTTGAACAGGGAGTAGGCCACCTGACAGGCGATCATGTTGGTCTCGTCACTGTTGGTGACGGCGACCAGCATGTCGGCATCCTGAGCACCCGCTTCACGCAGCACCTTTGGGTGGGCGCCGTGCCCGTTGACCACCCGCAGGTCAAACTTGTCCTGCAGTTCGCGCAGGCGTTCGCTGTCGGTATCGACGATGGTGATGTCGTTGTTCTCCCCGGCCAGGTTCTCGGCCAGGGTGCCGCCGACCTGGCCGGCTCCCAAAATGATGATTTTCATAGGGAACGTCTACTCACGTTGAGGCTGTAAAGGGGAGCGCCAGAACGGAGCTGGCGGCTCTCCCGAATTAGGTTTGTCATGCCCGGCTCAGAGCTTGACCAGTTTGGCGTAGTAGAAGCCATCCATCTCGGCTTCACCCGGCAGGAACTGGCGACCCGGGCAGTCCGGGGTGTCCTGTTCGTGCAACGGTACCAATTTGGCATCTTTGGTCGCGGCAAGGAAGGCGCGGATCTGTTCGCGGTTCTCTTCCGGCAGGACGGAGCAGGTAGCGTAGAGCAGGGTGCCGCCGCTTTTCAGCTTGCCCCAGAGGGCATTGAGAATGCGGCGCTGCAGCTCGGCCAGCTCGCGAATGTCCTGATCACGGCGCAGCCACTTGATGTCGGGGTGGCGACGGATGACGCCGGTGGCTGAGCAGGGGGCATCCAGCAGGATGCGGTCGAACTGGCCCTCCGGCCACCACTGTTCCGGTGCCGCGGCATCGCCGTGGATCACTTTGGCGGTCAGGCCGATGCGATCCAGGTTCTCCTGCACCCGCTTGAGGCGGTTCTCGTCGGCATCGACGGCAACCACGCCAGCCAGCTTGGGCTGACGCTCCAGCAGGTGGGCAGTCTTGCCACCGGGTGCCGCGCAGGCATCCAGTACCCACTCACCCGGTTGCGGGTCGAGCAGGGCGGCAGCCTGTTGTGCGGCACCATCCTGTACCGAGCAGTCACCCACTTCAAAGCCGGGCAGCTTGGTCACATCGCAAGGACGCTCCAGCAGGATGCAATCCTCGCCCTCTTCACCGGCCACGGCATTGATGCCGGCTTCGGCCATGCGAGCCAGCATGGCATCGCGGCTCTGGCGCTGGCTGTTGTTGCGGATCCACATGGGGGGACGCTGGTTGTTCGCCTCCATGATGAATTCCCACTCATCGTGATAGGCCTGACGCAGGCGCTTGGTGAGCCACTCCGGATGACCGAGGCGAATGCTGGGAACGCGGTCGATACGCAGCAGAATGACTTCGGCGCTGCGCTGGAAGTTGCGCAGCACGCCGTTGATGAGGCCACGCAGGGAGGTGCCCTTGAGCAGTTTGACGGCGTTGACGGTCTCGGCCACCGCGGCGTGAGCCGGAATGCGGGTGTAGATGAGCTGATAGAGACCGACCAGGATGAGGTAGTGGAAAATGCGGCTCTTGTTCTTGAGCGGCTTGTCCATCATCTCGTTGACTGCCGCATCGAGGCGGGGCAGCCAGCGCAGGGTACCGTAGCAGAGTTCTTGCAGGAGAGCGCGATCACGGGGCGCAACCTTCTCCTGGGCAGCAGGCAGAACAGCGGAGAGGGATTGACCCTGATCCAGCACCTGTTGAATAACGAGAGCGGCCTGTGCACGTGTTTTCATAGAGTTACCTTAGATGCGCAAGTCGGGGCCTGGGCCCCGCTTGTGTCAATTCAATCCAGTTCAATTCAATTGCGTGCCGGGTTCAAACCAGTCGCGGCGAGAGTTGAGCAGATCCGCAACGGACATCGCCTTCTTGCCGGGCGGTTGCAGGGTCAGCAGGCGCAGTACCCCTTTGCCGGTGGCGATGTCGATCCCCTGCTTGTCGGCCTTGAGCAGGGTGCCGGCGGGTTGGCCGTGGTCGCTGTCAATGACGGCGGCTTGCCATACCTTGACGGTCTGGTCAGCCACTTCAAACCAGCTGATGGGCCAGGGGTTGAACGAGCGGATGCAGCGTTCGATGGCAACCGCCTCCATCGACCAGTCGATGCGGGCCTCTTCCTTGGAGAGCTTCTCGGCGTAGTTGGCCAGCGCATCATCTTGTGCCTCGGCAGCGGTTTCACCGGCGGCCATGGCATTGATGGTGTCGACCAGTGCCTGCGGGCCCAGCTCGGCCAGCTTGTCATAGAGGCTGGCGGAAGTCTCGTCGGCGGCGATGGGGCAGGTCACTTTGCGGATCATGGCGCCGGTATCCAGCCCCACATCCATCTGCATGATGGTGACGCCAGTTTCGGCATCGCCCGCCCAGATAGAGCGCTGGATTGGTGCGGCACCGCGCCAGCGGGGCAGCAGGGAGCCATGGACGTTGATGCAGCCCAGCCGCGGGGTATCGAGTACCACCTTGGGCAGGATCAGACCATAGGCCACCACCACCATCAGGTCTGCACCCAGTGCAGCAAGCTCGGCTTGCGCCTCTTCCTTGCGCAGAGAGGCAGGTTGGTAAACCGGCAGGTTGTGGGCCAGTGCCAGCTCTTTGACCGGGCTGGCGGTGAGCTTCTGACCACGGCCAGCAGGCTTGTCGGGCTGGGTATAAACGGCAACGACCTCGTGGTCGGAAGACAACAACGCCGCCAGGTGACGGGCGGCGAAGTCGGGAGTACCGGCAAAAATCAGTTTCAGCTTATTCAATGGGGCAGATCCTCAGAGGACTTTGCGATCTTCACGGGCCATCTTTTCCAGCTTCTGGCGAATGCGCTGGCGCTTGAGCGGGGACAAGTAATCCACAAACAGCTTGCCGACCAGATGATCCATCTCATGCTGGATGCAGATGGCGAGCAGATCATCGGCTTCCAGCTCGAATGGCTTGCCGTTGCGATCCAGGGCGCGGATTTTGATCTGTTCAGCGCGAGGCACCAGAGCACGGCTGCCGGGCACGGAGAGGCAACCCTCTTCAATGCCGGTGCTGCCGCACTGTTCGATGACCTCCGGATTGATCAATACCAGAGGATCTTCACGGTTTTCAGAGACATCGATCACTATGATGCGCTGGTGAATGTCGACCTGAGTCGCGGCCAGGCCAATGCCTTCCTCCGCGTACATGGTTTCGAACATATCATCTACAATCTGTTGTAACTCGGGTGTAAAGGTCTCGACAGGGGCTGCAACGGTGCGCAGGCGCTCATCGGGAAAACGCAATACATCTAGAATGGCCATAGTTTTTTCTTTAGTTTCGTATAAATGCAGTCAATATTGGCGTAATTCTAGTCATTTACGCCGACAAAAAACAGCAACACTTTGCGTACAGAAGTAACAGGGAGTGTTATGTATCTGAAGCAAACCATCCTCGCCTGCCTGCTGGTGACCGTGAGTCAGGCAGCACTGGCCGATCAGCTGAGGCTGAAAGCGGGTTACCCCGAAAGCTATGTAGTGCAAAAAGGCGACACCCTGTGGGATATCTCCGGCAAGTATCTTTCCGAACCCTGGCTCTGGCCCCGTCTCTGGAACATCAATCCGCAGATTGCCAATCCTCACTGGATCTACCCCGGTGATGTACTGCATCTGAGCTGGGTCAATGGTGAACCCCGGCTCGGCAAGGCGATGCAGGGTGGCAAGCAAGTTATCCGTCTCGGCCCGAAAACCCGTTACGAGAACAAAGCCAACCCCATTCCGACCCTGCCTATCAGCGAGATCGGCCCCTTCCTGCAAACCGACCATATTCTGGCTGACAGCCAGCAGCAGAAAACCCTGCCCTATCTGCTGGGGTCGGATCAGAAACATATCGGCATGCTGGAGGGGGACACCCTCTATGTGCAGGGCTCCCTGACGCCGGGGCAGGTTTATGGCATTTATCACCCCGGAGTGGTCTACAAGGATCGCGAAACCGGTGAACTGCTGGGCCAGGAGGCGATCTTTGCCGGTGTGGTGCGGGCCGTGGCGCGTCTTGATGGCGATCGGACCGAGGTGACTCTGACTCATAACCAGCGCGAAGTGCTGCAGGGCGACAAGGTGATGCCGCTGCCGGCTCAGGAGAACATGCCCGCCGTCTTCACACCGAAAGCGGCCCCTGCCATCACACCGGGCTATATCATCGATTTGCCGAACAAGACCCGGGGCGGTGGCAAGTTTGATGTGGTACTGATCAACCGGGGCGGCCGCGATCAGCTAGTCGCCGGGGATGTACTGGATGTCAGACGGCCCGGTGCTGCTCTGGTCACCAAGAATGGCGATGTACAGTACAAGGAGCTCTCGTCGGTTTTTAACCGGGTGTTTTACAGCAGCAACAAGAAGGCACCACTGCCCTCTGAAGCGATTGCCCGTGTCATGTTGTTCAAGGTGTATGACAAGCTGAGTTACGGTCTCATCATGCAGAGTAACGACATGGTGAGTGCGGGCTATCAGGTCACTCACTTCTGACGTGAACTACCCCGACGCACGTCTGGCGCTCTGGCTAACTCTCGATGCGGTCACCGGTATCGGTCCGGTGACCGCTGCACGTCTGTTGGAGCGGGCCGGGGGAAGTATTGAGACCCTGTTCCAGAGCGATGAAGCGCAGCTGCATGGTATGGGGTTGTCGTCAGAGCAGATCAAACAACTGCGCTGGCCCTCGCCGGTGGTTGAGCAGAGCCTGGCTTGGGCCGCTTTGCCTGACAATCTCCTTATTCCGCAAGATCACCCGATTTATCCACCCTTGTTGCGGGAAATTCCCGCGGCACCCCTGTTGCTCTACTGTCGTGGCGATCTTGCTGCGCTGTCGCTACCCCAGCTGGCAATGGTGGGGACACGCCATCCTACCTATGCAGGCAAAGATAATGCCTCCCGCCTTTGTAGCGAGCTGGTTGGATGCGGGCTGGCCATCACCTCGGGCCTTGCGCTCGGTATCGATGGTGTCTGCCATCAGCAAGCGCTGGCTGGTGGCGGTATCACCCTTGCCGTGTTGGGTTCCGGGCTGGATTGCCTCTACCCCAAACGCCACCAGGGGCTGGCAGGCCAGATTCTGGAGAGCGGTGGTTTGCTTATCTCCGAGCTGGCGCCGGATAAAGGGCCGCTGGCTGAACATTTTCCTCGTCGCAACCGTATTATCAGTGGTCTGTCGCTGGGAACTCTGGTGGTGGAGGCGACCGAGCAGAGCGGTTCGCTGATCACCGCTCGCTATGCGCTTGAACAGGGGCGCGAAGTGTTTGCGGTACCCGGCGCCCCGCAAAATGCCCAGGCGATAGGGTGCAACAGATTAATTCAGCAGGGGGCCAAACTTGTGCTGAGTGCGGCCGATATAGTGGAAGAGTTGCCAGAGTGGGTCGCACGGCCACATTCGTCGGTCATACCATCTGAGCAACCGCATAATAGCGAATTGCCTTATGCCGATTTGTTGGATAACGTAGATTATGAGACCACGAGCGTGGATACCGTTGCCGAGCGGGCCCAGCTTCCTGTCGAAGTGGTATTGGGCAGGTTGGTAGAGCTGGAGCTGGCCGGTGCAGTGATGGCGGTAGCCGGTGGATACGTCAGAGCGAGGAGGGCGAATCATGTTTGATGTATTGATGTACCTTTTCGAGACCTACATCCACAGCGATGCAGATGTGATGGTCGAGCAGGATGAGCTCACCGACGAGTTGAGCCGGGCCGGTTTCGATAAAGAAGAGATCGACAAGGCACTCGACTGGCTGGAGCGACTGGCCAATCTGCACGATAGCGAGCGGGAGGTCTATGTCACCGCCAGCGCGCAAGGCTCGATGCGTATCTATGCTCCGCAAGAGCTGGCACGCCTCAGCACCGAGTGCCGCGGCTTCCTGCTCTTTCTGGAACAGGCCCAGGTGCTGAATGCCGAAACCCGCGAGATCTGTATCGAGCGTCTGCTCGAACTGGACAAGCCGGATATCGAGCTGGATGACCTGAAGTGGGTCGTCATGATGGTGCTGTTCAACGTACCGGGCAGTGAAAATGCCTACCAGCAGATGGAAGAGCTGGTGTTTGATGAGTCAGACGGCGTCATTCACTGACAGTCCGGTGCCGCGCTGGTAGAATTCAGGCCATCTGGATTTCAAGGCGCGGCCCATGTCAAAAATCGATCATCACCTCTTTTCAGCCCACGAACATGCCTTCGAGCGCGAGCCGTGCCCGCAGTGCGGGGCCGAGCTGGTGATCCGCCAGGGCAAACATGGCCCCTTTCTTGGCTGTTCTGCCTATCCTGCCTGTGATTACATACGCTCCCTGACGCCATCCGGCCGCGACATCGAAAAGGTGCTCGAAGGCTCTGCCTGTCCCGATTGCGGAGAGCCGCTGGCGATCAAGAAGGGGCGTTACGGTCTGTTTGTCGGTTGTACCCAGTATCCGGCCTGTCAGCACATCGAATCCCTGCAGGAGAGCGATGATACCCAGATCCTCTGCCCCGAGTGCGGCAAGGGTCATCTGGTGAGCCGCACCTCCCGCTACGGCAAGCAGTTTTACTCCTGTGATGGCTATCCCCATTGCAAATATGTGGTGAACGACAAGCCGATCCCCATGCCTTGTCCCGCGTGTGGCTGGGGCATCATGATCGAGAAAAAAGTGAGGGGAACTCTGCGTTGGGTCTGTCCGCAAAAGAAATGCGGCCACCAAAGTGAGCAGGTATAATCCCGCCGCCGCAACCGGATTGAAACGTTTTCGGTGAACTTCAACCCCCCACTTGGAGTAAGGAAATTCCCACCATGAATAAACCCTTTGTTGCCGTATTGATGGGCTCTGATTCTGATTTCCCCGTGATGCAGACCACCCTCGAGGTGCTCAAGTCATTTGATATCGCAGTGGAAGTCAAAGTCACCTCCGCGCACCGCACGCCGGCTGCGACTCATCAGTATGTGACCGATGCCGAGGCCCGTGGCTGCAAGGTCTTTATCTGTGCTGCCGGTCTGGCGGCGCATCTGGCGGGTGCCGTAGCCGGCATCACGACTCGTCCTGTGATCGGGGTACCCATCGATGGTGGCCCGCTCAAGGGGCTGGATGCGCTGCTCTCCACCGTGCAGATGCCGGGTGGTGTACCGGTGGCGACCGTGGCGATCGGCAAAGCCGGTGCCAAGAACGCAGGTTATCTGGCAGCCCAGATGCTGGCAGTAGCCGATGATGAACTGGCGGCCAAGGTTCGGGCCGAACGCCAGAAGAATGCCGAAGAGGTGATGGCCAAGGATGCCGCCCTGCAGGCTCAACTCAAGTAAGTGAACGGGTGGCGATCCGGATGTGTCGTATTTTTCCTGTGCAACAGCAACACGTCACTTTGCCATGGTCGCCGCCATACGGATTCAACTTGCTACTAAGTGACGAGGCGGCAGCCAGGCTGCCGCATTTTTCCTATGCCAAATGAATTTGAACAGGCGGTTGCCGCCCTCCAGCAGGAAGGGGTGATTGCTTATGCGACCGAGGCCGTGTTTGGTCTGGGATGTGATCCCGACTCCGAAGTTGCGGTGCAGCGACTGCTGGCCATCAAGCAGCGTCCGGTTGAGAAGGGGTTGATCCTGATTGCTGCCGACGTAGAGCAATTGCAGGATTACATCGATCTGAGCCAACTTAGTGGTGAACAACTGGCTCGGGTTGAAGCCAGCTGGCCCGGCCCCTTTACCTGGATCATGCCTGCCCGTGCAACGACGCCGGCCTGGCTGACCGGGCAGTTCGAGACCCTCGCGGTACGCGTGACGGCTCATCCTCAGGTGCAGGCGTTGTGTCGTGCCTTTGGCAAGCCGCTGGTTTCTACCAGCGCCAACCTGACCGGTGAGGAGCCTGCCCGTCGGGTGGCCGATATTGGTGAGCGGCTGGCAAGCAAGTTGGCCTATATCCTGCCCGGTGAAGTGGGTGGTCAAGCCAACCCCTCCGAGATCAAGGACGCCCGAACCGGCGCCATTATTCGCCCCTCCTGAGCAGGCGGATACGTCATGATTTGCTATCAATCCGCTGAACGGTGAGCTCAGTGGATTGATTTAACTATAAAAATGGACAGGGCGTTCACGATCCTGCCTGACTGGAGACAAGATGAGCAAACCGGATGTGGCCCAGGTCAAGGCCTTCCTGTTGCAGTTGCAGGACGAGATCTGCCGTGGTCTGGAGCAGGCCGACGGCAGTGGACTCTTTGTGGAAGATGCCTGGAGCCGTGAAGGCGGTGGCGGTGGCCGCACCCGTGTGCTGCGCCACGGCGAAGTGATCGAGCAGGGGGGCGTCAATTTCTCCCATGTCTATGGCGATGCCATGCCTGCCTCTGCTACAGCCCATCGGCCCGAGTTGGCCGGTCGCAAGTTCGAGGCGATGGGCGTGTCGCTGGTGATCCATCCGCACAACCCCTATGTGCCGACCAGCCACGCCAATGTCCGTTTCTTCATTGCCGAGAAGGAAGGCGAAGATCCCATTTGGTGGTTTGGCGGTGGCTTCGATTTGACGCCCTTCTACCCGTTTGCCGAGGATGTGCAGCACTGGCATCAGGTCTCCCGTGATCTCTGCCAGCCCTTTGGTGATGAGATCTACCCCGAGTTCAAATCCTGGTGTGATCGCTACTTCTTCCTCAAACACCGCAACGAGACGCGAGGGGTGGGCGGTCTCTTCTTCGACGATCTGAATCGCTGGCCCTTTGCCGACTGCTTTGCCTTTATGCAGGCGGTAGGTCGGGGCTATCTCGAGGCCTACCTGCCGATCATCGAGCGACGCAAGGCACTGCCCTATGGCGAGCGGGAGCGGGAGTTCCAGCTCTATCGTCGTGGTCGCTATGTGGAGTTCAATCTGGTGTATGACCGTGGCACCCTGTTCGGGCTGCAGACCGGCGGACGTACCGAGTCGATCCTGATGTCGATGCCACCGCTGGCACGTTGGGAGTATGACTGGCAGCCGGAAGCGGGCACTCCTGAAGCCTTGCTCTACACCGATTACCTCACGCCGCGAGAGTGGCTGTGACCCGAGGGGCCATGATGGCCCCTTTTTACTGGCCGATATTCGGCTTGTTCCCGAGTGCGAAAACCCGTTAAATCGGAATATTGCCCTCTGATGGAACTCTTTGATGGATCGTTATCTGGTTTTTGGCCACCCGGTGCGCCACAGCAAGTCCCCCTTCATCCACACCCTGTTTGCCAGACAAACCCAGCAAGAGCTGGAGTATGGGCTGGCTGAACCCGCCATCGACGAGTTTGCCAACGCCCTGCAGGTCTTCTTTGCCCAAGGGGGCAAGGGATGCAATGTCACCGTTCCCTTCAAGGAGCAGGCATTCACTCTGGTCGATCGCTTGAGCCCGAGGGCCAAGCGGGCGGGCGCGGTCAACACCATCAAACTGACCGATGATGGCGTGTTGCTGGGGGATAATACCGATGGCGCCGGATTGGTCGCCGATCTCAAGTCCCATGGCGTGACGCTGGCAGATAGCCGGATCCTGCTGCTGGGCGCCGGCGGAGCGGCTCGCGGTGCATTGGCACCGCTGCTGGCCGAGCAGCCGAGCGAGCTGGTGATTGCCAACCGCACTCACGCAAAAGCACAGCAGCTGGCTGCCGAGTTTCACGATCTGGGGCCTGTGACCGCCCAGACTTATGAGCAGCTGGCAGGGCCGTTCGATCTCATCATCAACTCTACTTCTGCCAGCCTGCAAGGGGAGCTGCCGCCGCTAGCACCCGACCTGATCCACGCCGATATTGCCATCTACGACATGATGTATGGCGCATCGGATACGGCGTTTATCAGTTGGGCCAAGCGACATGGGGCCCGTCAAACCATGGATGGACTCGGCATGCTGGTGGAGCAGGCTGCCGAAGCCTTTACCGTGTGGCGCGGCATCCGTCCCGGGACTAAACAGGTATTGAGAGAGTTGAAGCGTAACTTGGGGGTGATATGAACCAGGGTATTCTGTTTCCCGACCTGATGGAGTGGCAGGCTGACGAACAGCAGGTGCGTTTTCCTGCCCAGCAGATGGGGGCGCTGATAGATTGTTACATCAGTCAGCGGCGGCTGGAGAGAATGACAGGTCTGGCGCTGACGAGGGAGGATGACATCATCAGAGCCTTCGAAAGTGTACGTTTTGATATTGAAGACATGGCTGAAAAACTCATTGAAGAACAAGAGTTTGCTGAAGATGGTGCTATCTATCTCTGATTTTTCAAAGTTTTTTTGTTTTGTAGCGGAACTACTTTGAAATGGCGCTGACTAACTAGATAGTTGAGGAAGTGCTAGCTAGTCACCTTTATAACTCCCCGGTATTCGTACTGGGGATTTTTTTTATCTGCATGAAAATAAAAGATTTTTTCTTAATCTGCAAGTTATGAAACTAAATTACATAAATTACATAAATTACATAAATTACTTTCACTTTCTGCTGCTTTGCTGTACAGTTGTCTGCGTAGGGTACAGAGGTAAGATGTTCTATCTTTCAGACCTTTTATTTCACGTAATTGAATGTGGCTGAATAGCTGCCCCGATGAGGTTCTCGTCGGGGTGTTTTTTTATGTGTGCCATTTAGAGTAAATGCTTTAAATTGGCGATGCATTTGATAGAATGAGGCTGCTTCTTGAGGAATACCTGTCGTCTGGTACTCAAGATTCAGCTTCTTCCCAATTTTTTGAACTTATTATTTCAGGCTGGATGGCATCACTGTCGTCCGGCCTCATTTTTATCCCTTTCGGTTAGAACTTGTAATTAAATTTCATTTTTGTCTCTTTTTATAATTCTTGTTCGTTTTGAAAGAACGAATTTGAAAACGCTGTCAACGCCTATTTAAGTTAATTATTTTTGTGAATTAACTGCCTATCTATATGAACTTTAAGCAGTATTGGATATAGCAGGGGAGGCGAATGCGGGGTATTGGTCGTGAGGCAGGTGAAAGCGGCAATCTGAAACCCTTTCAATCAGCGGAGGAGTGCTCCGCCAATTGCAAGGAGAGCGAGGAGTAGATTACTCCTCGGCAGGTTGCTGTTCGTCAGCGTCCAGCAGGTCGGTATCGTCACCACTGACGTACCATTCGGTCAGGGTTTGCGCCAGCTTCTCCACACCGATATTGGTGAGAGAGGAGAATGCTTCGACCTGGATCTGGGAACCGAGGTTGGCAACGGCCTGGCGCACCTTGATTACCTGGTTGTTGCGCGGGCCGGGGCTCAGTTTGTCAGCCTTGGTAAGCAGCAGCATGACGGGCAACTGACGGTGTGAGCTCCACTCCAGCATGTTCATGTCGGTATCTTTGAGCGGGTGGCGGATGTCCATCAGGATCACCAGACCTTTCAATGACTCACGGCGCTGCAGATACTCTGCCAGTGACTTTTGCCACTTGAGCTTCATTTCCAGCGGAACTTGCGCATAACCATAACCCGGCAAGTCGACCAGACGCTTGCCCGGTTCCAGCTCAAACAGGTTGATCAGCTGGGTACGACCGGGAGTCTTACTGGTGCGCGCCAGGTTCTTGTGTTTGGTTAAGGTGTTCAATGCAGATGACTTACCGGCGTTGGAACGGCCGGCAAACGCGATCTCGACACCCCCATCATTTGGCAGGTGACGGATGTCGGGTGCGCTGGTCACAAAATGCACCTTATTGAAATTCAGAGTTTGTGTATCCAACGTAAATTCCCCATGGAGATAGAGGGTTATAGAGTTACTTTTTTGTAAAATGGTGTAAAATAGCGTCGCTTAAACGCGTTTATTTTAACATGCCTTCAGCGGCATGGGATCTGGAAGCCTAATAACGAAAAGTTGGAACGCCATGAAGAACCTAGTCATTACTCTTGCTCTGATGGTTGGCGTAACGGGGATGGCACAAGCCAAGGGCGATGCCGCTGCGGGACAGACCAAGGCTGCCGTTTGTGCGGCTTGTCATGGACCGGACGGAAACAGCCTGGTTGATATGTACCCCAAAATTGCTGGTCAGCACGCATCATATATCAAAAAGCAGTTAGTTGAACTGAAGGCTGCCGCTTCTGGTCAAATTGGCCGGGTTGCGCCAGTGATGGGGCCGATGGCGTTACCTTTGTCGGAACAGGACATGGATGACCTGGCGGCTTATTTCTCCAGCCTGAAGGTTACCCCTATCGCTGTCCCTGACGACGTGGTCGAAGCGGGCAAGGCACTCTATATGGGTGGTGACATGAGTCGCGGTCTGGCAGCTTGTACGGCTTGCCATGGTCCCCGTGGCTCGGGTGTCGAACAGGCGAAGTATCCAAACCTGTCCGGCCAGCATCCTGCCTATATCAAGGCTCAGCTCACCGCATTCCGTGCCGGGACGCGTGACAACGATCCGAATGGCATGATGCGGGACGTTGCCAAGAAACTGACTGATCAGGATATCGAAGCCCTCTCCAAATATGTGGCGGGTCTGCACTGATATAGTCGATACGGTCGATTTAAGTTGAAACGGGGAGCCTGGGCTCCCCGTTGTTTTTATGGCTTTCAGATAATTCTCGGTTTAATCCCCCCGTTCTGTAAGAGATCTCCCATTCTCAAGGCAGGCCAAGGCTCATAAAATTGCATAAAATATTAAATAATCATTATTTATCAACAGATTATATAAGTATTGATATTTTTCGACATGTTGAGAATGTTTTGAGTGGATTGAGCCGCTTTATAGAGTTGGTACAGTAGGCTTAATGGATTCACCCACGGATTGGGTGGCGGTTTCACGACAGGGTGTTGTGAGCAGAGGATGGCTGGCGTGGCGGGATGCCATGGGCTCGGATGAGCTGGCAAAGGATTGAAGGATCAGGATGGTGACCATCTCCGGAGCGGGATGGGGTTGCGGGATGCAGACTCCCCGGCACGATGGCAGGATGCGGTCGAGACGGGTCAAACAGGCACACGCACATTCAGGAACGACCAATATAAGGTCAGGATGACCACACAACGATATGATGCGGCGACAAGTTGTCACGGAGAGGACGAAACAGATTGTTTTGCCATTCAGGATGGCGCACGCATGAACATATCAAGGCAGCTTCGGCTGCCTTTTTTCTTTTGGGTCATTAACCCGATTAGCCATTCTGTGTCAAAATACCAGCAACATGCCCAGAGGATACCGATCCTGCGGTGTTCAGTGGCCTGATTGGGCCGGATTGGTGCGGAATCCTGCTTTTGTTCCAGCCTTACTGTTCCTCGCATCGTATCCCACCGGGTGAAATCATCCCGGGTACGGGTCAAACCAGTTATTTTCGGAG
The DNA here is from genome assembly GCF_051920345.1 of Aeromonas sp. 102P. NCBI lineage: Bacteria > Pseudomonadati > Pseudomonadota > Gammaproteobacteria > Aeromonadales > Aeromonadaceae > Aeromonas > Aeromonas sp. 102P. The sequence goes on from NZ_JBQBCZ010000001.1 coordinate 839,997, forward strand.
TTGCCATTCATGTCTGCCAAACAACCCACTCGCAAGCCTACTGGCAAGCGCAAAGAATCTGATGTCAGTGCTCAGGAAGGCCGTGAGCGTAAACGGGCTGCCAAGCGAAAGGGCCTGAAGGCGGGTTCTCGTCAGCAAGTTGAACAGCCGAAGAACAAGTCTGGCAACAGCCAGTCCAAAGATCCGCGTATCGGTTCCCGCAAGCCGGTAGTTCTGGTGGTGGATGACAAACAGAAGAAGCCGACAGCCCCCAAGGCGGTGAAAGAGAAGAAGCTGGTTATGACGCCCGAGCAGGAGCTGGCTTCCATCGAAAACGATGACCGCTTGAATGATCTGCTGGATCGTCTTGATGCCGGTGAAACCCTGGAAGCGGCCGAGCAGGCCTGGGTTGATCAGCGTGTCGACCGTTATCAGGAGCTGATGGATGAGCTGGGCATCATCGACAACGACGATGATGAAGATGATGAGCTGCCGTTTGATGATGGCGATGACGCCGAGTTCGACGAGCAGAAACCGGCCTCCGAAGAGGAGTTGTGGGACCGTTTCAACCAGGTCGATTTCAAGCCGGAACCCAAGCCTGAGCCGAAGAAAAAGTGATGAGTGGATGGATGCTGGCCGCCCTGTTGGGCGGCCTGATTTTGTCAGGGTTGGCCATCTATGCAGGCATGCTGCTGGCCAGACTGAGACGACAGCAAGCGATGCAGTTGCAGGCTATTACAGCTCGCAATGAACGAATTCTGGAGAGCGTGCGGGTCATTGCTCATGCGGTGCAGGAGGGGCAGTGCGATTACTCCGAAGGCGCCATTCGGCTGACCAATCTGCTGGATGCGTTGCAGATCAAGGGGGGGCGAGCATTCGTTGCCGAGTTCCCGGGTCTGTACGGGCTGTATGAGAAGGTGAAAGATATGCCGACTCATGAGGCCAGACGCGCCCTCAAGCGCAATGAAGTGATGAAGATGGATCTCGAACGCAGCGGCTACGAGGCCGAGCTGGAGGCTCAGATCCTCAAGGATGTGGCCCAGCTGAAGAATTTTCAGTTAGGTCGGTGAGCCAACAATAACAACAAGAGAGGAAGCGAGCGTGCAAGCAGAACAGATTGTGTGGGATCAGGCCCTGATCGAAAAATATAACTACAGTGGCCCGCGATACACCTCTTATCCCACTGCGCTGGAGTTCAACGAGAGCTTCGGCTATCCGGATTTTGTCCGCGCTGCCGGCCAGTATCCCGAGCGCAATCTGTCGCTCTACGTGCACATCCCTTTCTGTCACAAGCTCTGCTACTACTGCGGCTGCAACAAGGTCATTACCCGTCATCAGCACAAGGCTGACGAGTATCTCGACTACCTGGAGCAGGAGATCAAGGCACAAGCCCCGCTCTTCAAGCATCGTCTGGTTACCCAGCTGCACTGGGGGGGCGGTACACCCACCTATCTGGATGAAGCGCAAACGCGCCGTCTGATGGCCATGCTGCGTGAGCACTTCCATTTCGCCGAAGAGGGGGAGTTCAGCATCGAGGTCGATCCGCGCGAGATTGCCATTACCATGCTGGATGTGCTGCGAGACGTCGGCTTCAACCGCATCAGCCTTGGGGTGCAGGACTTCAACAAGGATGTGCAGGTTGCGGTCAACCGCGAGCAGGACAACGACTTTATTAAAGCCATGCTGGAACGGGCCCGTGAACTTGGCTTCCGCTCGACCAACCTCGACCTTATCTATGGCCTGCCGTATCAGGATCGTGCCAGTTTCCACCATACGCTGGAAGAGGTGCTCAAGACGGATCCGGCGTGCCTCTCCATCTTCAACTATGCCCATCTGCCGAGTCGCTTTGCCGCCCAGCGCAAGTTGAAAGAGGTGGATATGCCTGCGCCGCAGGAGAAACTGGCCATGCTGCAGGACACCATCGCCTTCCTCACCGGTCAGGGTTACCAGTTTATCGGCATGGATCATTTTGCCAAACCCGATGACGAGCTGGCGGTCGCGCAGCGCGAGGGCAAGCTGCACCGCAACTTCCAGGGCTATACCACTCAAGGTGATTGCGATCTGCTGGGGCTGGGGGTCTCCTCCATCAGCATGATCGGTGATGCTTACTCCCAGAACCAGAAAGAGCTCAAGACCTATTACGCACAGGTTGCAGAGCTGGGTCATGCCCAGTGGAAAGGCTGCTCGCTCAATCAGGATGACCTGATCCGACGTGAGGTGATCAAGCGGCTTATCTGTGATTTCCGTCTGAACTTTGCGTCTGTCGAGCAGGCACACGGTCTCAATTTCAGAGAGTATTTTGCCGACGATCTCAAGCTGCTGCAGACCTTCATCAACGATGGATTGGTGCGTATGACGGAGGATGGTCTGGAGGTCTCCTCCACGGGGCAGCTGCTGATCCGCAATATCTGCATGTGTTTCGACGTGTACTTGCGCAACAAGGCGCGCCAGCAGCAGTTTTCTCGCGTGATATAAGCTTGTTTGCCGATCAGAAAACAGAAAGGGGCGCCATCATGGCGCCCCTTTCATATGTATTTTTGCTTAAGCAGCGGGTCGGGAAGGTTCTGGTAAGAAGTCTCTGCGCTGAGGCAAGCAATTGAGAGCCAAGCAAGGGGACGGTGAAATGCAGATAAAAAGATGGGGGCGACTTGCGTCGCCCCCGGTAGTCGTATCGCTCATATCCTTGAACGAGGTTGCTCCCTGCAATCCCTGACTGTTTACCTCTTCCTTTAGGTTTCCCCTTCCCAATCCTTTGGGGTGTCCTTTAGCCATCTTGGCCTGACGAGTCATCCTGTCCCGTCGCACTTTCTCCGTCCTGGGAGGTGTCCTTTACCACATCCTGTGGTGAGTCCATTTGCCCAACCCTGGCAGCCAGTCTTCCTGACCGACTTCATTGCGTCCGTGCATGAGTAACTATAAGGATTTTCTAACCGGCTACAACGCCAGATTGGAAAACGTTTTTGTCATTAGCTGTTTCGAAAGTGGTGGGTTTCGATTTATTCATTTTTAAACAGCTAGTTAAGTTTCTCGTCTTCATGTTTTAAGATCTTATCTTCCGATTATCTCGGGGATCTTTTCGGCTTTTGGCTTACATATGGAATAGCAGATCTCTTACAGTGCGTTTTGGTTGCTTCAGAAACAGATTTTGTTGTCTGATGATGCTCATTCGGGGTGAGTTGGTGAGGCAGACAAAGAGCGGTTGAATGGAGAAATTATGAGCGCTGGTTGAGCCGCTCATAGATGGTCTGGCGCTCTTCAGGAGTCAGCGAAGAGAAGTAGTGGGTAAAGAGGCGCAGCAACAGGGACTTGTTCATGCCGTCTTGCTGGGTCAGATTACCCAGCTCGTCGATGGCCACCGTGCTCATGGAGAAGGTGGCTTTTTTGTAGCTGGGCTTCAGGTGCTCACCACTCTCGATAAAGGCCAGCGCCGACAACGCCTCGTCACGATGCAGGCCCAGTTCAAGGCTGACCACCTTGGGTTTGCCCTTGGCGTAGAACTCCGCATCTTCGATAAATTCGTCGACGGTGAACTTCTTCTGGTGATGCAGCTGGTGCTTTTTCTTCAGATCGGCCAGACCCATCTCACACCCCCACTTGCAGGAACTCTTTGGCGATGGCCCGGATCTCTTCGGCGGATTTGCCATCCGGCTCGATCTCCATCACCGACAGTCCCTTCTCTTCGCTGTCGTCATAGACATTGCGGCCGTAGGTGATGGCGTTCAGGACGTCGACACCGAACGAGGAGCAAACCTCTTTCGCTTCCAGGATGCGTTTTACCTGATTGGGCAGGGCGGGGCACTGGGTCAGCACTACGGCTGCATTGAGCGTCGGATTAACCATCTTGCAGGTGGTGATGAGATCTTCCATGTGGGGCAGGGTCTTGAGGTCGCGACGTTTCGGGCGCAAGGGGATCAGGGCATGGGTGGCGACAGCCATGGTGGAGCGCAGTGCCCGGTTGTCTTGCCCGCCGCAATCGACGATGACGTAGTCGTAGCGGTTTTTCAGGCTGAGCAGGTCGTTGCGAATATTGCCATAGAGCTGTACGCAGTTGATTTGTGGCAGCTCCGGGTTGTCATTGCGCTCCTGAATCCAGTCAGAGGTGGTGCGCTGCGGGTCGCAGTCGACCAGTAACACCTCCCCCTGAAATTGGGATCTGAGGTAGACCGCCAGATTTTGTGCCAGGCAGCTCTTGCCACTCCCCCCCTTCTCTCCACCGACCAACAAGATCATGACGTTCCCCTATCCATGAGAAAACCGCTGATTTCAGTATAGGAGGGGCCTGTCTCATCACAAGGCGAGAGGAGTGATGCTCCTCTCGTTGTTTCGACTAGTAATGAACGCTGCCTCCCTGCCAGCGGCAGACATAGTCAGGCACCAGCATTTGAGGGGCCTTGTCGACATGGCATACCACCATGGGCATGGCAGGGGCTCCTTCAGCCTGACTGAGGGTGGGGAGCGCAGAGAGCAGCAAAGTCGCGAGCAACAGCATGGGTTTCATCTTCATAACAACTCCTTGGTAGTGCCATTCCTGTGTGATCTGGATCACTTTCTGAGTTAAGTCGAGGTTGGCGCCAGCGCAAGGTGAGACGAATAAATTCAATTAATGAAAAAAGTATCAAAAGGCGTTGTGATGACCGACGAGGATGGCTGCCCACCTTGATGCGGACTTTGTGCATATTAAGTTGAACTGCACAAAGAGGTGATGACTTATAAGGCCGAGCCTGATGGGGTTGGCATCAATGCCATGATCTGGAACAAGAAAAGATTTATGCAGTGAATGTGGTAGATGTGAGTATTTATTTCTCCCGCGTTCCTCCCGTCACGGCGATGTATTCAATACCTAGGGAGTAATATTCAAATTCTATTTGTAAAGTTATTTACGGTAATGATTTTTAACGGTTTTTGTTATTTGCATTTAATCACCCCAGTGAACTGGCATGAATAAAAAATGAATCAATTTGAAATATAGCAGGGTGATTTTGCATGGTTATTCGGTGCGATTTGTGTGGAAAATGCGCAATTTGCTACCGGGGTCATAGATTGGATGGTGAATATATTCAGTTCTGAGTGAATGTGATCAATGTCTAAGTTTGTCGTGATTCGCAGGGCTAACCTCGGTCTCGAAAGGCAAGGGCAGGATAGAACATAAGCCGATTACCCTACATAAAGAATATCCCGCCTTAGCCACGAGCATGAATAGAAGGAATCTATTCAATCACTCGCAGGGACCACTGCTAGACGGAATATAATCATGAGCAAATTTTATGTAGGTTCTGAAGTTGGCCAATTGCGCCGTGTCATGTTGCACCGCCCCAACCTCAGTCTGAAGCGTCTGACTCCTTCCAACTGCCAGGATCTGCTGTTCGATGACGTACTGTCAGTTGAACGCGCCGGTCAGGAGCACGACAAATTCGCTCAGGTACTGCGCGATCAGAATGTCGAAGTTTTCCTGCTGACCAATCTGCTGGCCGAAACACTTGATGTGCCGGAAGCCAAAACCTGGCTGCTGCAACATCAGGTCTCCGACTATCGCCTCGGCTCTTCTTTTGCCAACGACGTGCGCTGCTTCCTGGCTGACATGCCGCACCGCGAACTGGCCCGCATTCTCTCCGGCGGCCTCACTTACTCCGAGATGCCCTACAGCGGCGTCAACATGGTAGTGGGCATGCACGCTCCGACCGATTTCATCATCGAGCCGCTGCCCAACCACCTCTTTACCCGCGACACCTCCTGCTGGGTTTACGGTGGCGTCTCCATCAACCCGATGGCCAAGCCGGCTCGTCGCCGCGAGACCAACCATGTGAAGGCCATCTACCGCTGGCACCCGATGTTTGCCGGTCAGGACTTCATCAAGTACTTCGGTGACGAGGAGCGTGACTACGACAACTCCACCATCGAGGGTGGCGACGTACTGGTGATCGGCCGCGGCGCCGTGCTGATCGGCATGTCCGAGCGCACCACCCCGCAAGGTGTCGAGCACCTGGCTCGCAGCCTGTTCAAACACGGTCAGGCTAAACAGGTCATCGCCATGGAGCTGCCGAAACACCGCAGCTGCATGCACCTGGATACCGTGATGACCCACATGGATATCGACACCTTCTCCGTCTATCCGGAAGTGATCCGCAAGGATGTGCAGTGCTGGAGCCTGACTCCGGGCGGCGCCACCGGCATGAACATCAAGGAAGAGGGTTACTTCGTCACCGCTATCGAGAAAGCACTGGGCGTGGATCAGCTGAAGATCATCACCACTGGCGGTGACAGCTTCGAAGCAGAACGCGAGCAGTGGAACGACGCCAACAACGTGCTGACCGTACGTCCAGGCGTGGTGGTGGGTTACGAGCGCAATACCTACACCAACGAGAAGTATGACAAAGCCGGTATCACAGTTCTCTCCATCCCGGGTGATGAACTGGGCCGTGGCCGCGGCGGCGCCCGCTGCATGAGCTGCCCGATGGAACGCGACAGCATCTGATGAGACGGCGTGGCGCCGGCAGAAGCTGGCGCCACACAGAACCAAACTCGAGATTAACCACTATGAAAAAACCAACTGTCGTCGTCGCTCTGGGTGGCAATGCACTGCTCCGTCGTGGTGAGCCACTGGAAGCGGATATCCAGCGCAAGAACATCGCCACCGCCGCCAAGACCATCGCCCTGATCGCTCAGGAGTACAACGTGGTGCTGGTGCATGGCAACGGCCCGCAAGTCGGCCTGCTGGCCCTGCAGAATAGCGCCTACACCAAGGTATCCCCCTATCCGCTGGATGTGCTGGGTGCCGAGTCCCAGGGCATGATCGGCTACATGCTGATCCAGGAACTGAAGAACCTGATGCCGAGCCGCAACGTCACCGCGCTGCTGACTCAGGTGCAGGTCGATCCCAAGGATCCGGCATTCGCCAACCCGACCAAATTTATCGGCCCCGTCTACGAAGAGGCTGAAGCCCGCACCCTGGCAGAAGAGAAGCACTGGGTGGTCAAGGCTGACGGCAAGTTCTTCCGCCGTGTAGTGCCATCCCCGCTGCCCCAGCGCATCGTGGAAGGCGACGCCATCGAAACCCTGATTGCCCAGGGCCACCTCATCATCTGTACCGGTGGTGGCGGTATCCCTGTGACCTGGGATGGCCAGAGCCTGACCGGTATCGAAGCCGTCATCGACAAGGACATGTCTGCCGCCTATCTGGCCAAGCAGATCAAGGCCGACGCCCTGCTGATCCTGACCGATGCCGATGCCGTCTATCTGGATTGGGGCAAGCCGACCCAGCGTCCGCTGCGAGTCACCAGCCCGGACGAGCTGGCCGGGGTCAAGTTCGACGCAGGTTCCATGGGACCGAAAGTCGAAGCCTCCTGTGAATTTGTCAAAGCGACCGGTGGCATGGTTGGCATCGGCTCGCTGGAAGATGGTCTTGCCATCCTCAAGGGTGAAGCCGGCACCAATATCGTCGCCACCCGCACCGTACATGCGTAATTACCGATATCTGTACTGAGAATGCGTAGTCAACACTACTGCCCGAACTGGTCTGAAACATATATAGAGAGAACTCATCATGGCTTTTAATCTGCGTAACCGTAACTTCCTGAAACTGCTGGACTTCACCCCGCGCGAAATCCAATACATGATCGACCTGGCCATCGACCTGAAAAAAGCCAAATACGGTGGCTACGAGCGCAAGCATCTGGTCGGTAAAAACATCGCCCTGATTTTCGAGAAGACCTCCACCCGTACCCGTTGTGCATTTGAAGTGGCGGCCTTCGACCAGGGCGCGCAAGTCTCCTACCTTGGCCCAAGCGGTTCCCAAATCGGTCACAAGGAGTCCATGAAGGACACCGCTCGTGTACTGGGTCGCATGTATGACGGTATCGAATACCGCGGCTACGGTCAGGAGATCGTGGAAGAGTTGGGCGCCTACGCCGGTGTTCCGGTCTGGAACGGCCTGACAAACGAATTTCACCCGACCCAGATCCTGGCTGACTTCATGACCATGCTGGAGCACGGCAAGGGCAAGCGTCTGGATCAAATCAAGTTTGCCTACCTGGGTGATGCCCGCAACAACATGGGTAACTCCCTGATGGTCGGCGCCGCCAAAATGGGCATGGACATCCGTCTGGTCGCACCGAAAGCCTTCTGGCCGGAAGAGGAGCTGGTTGCCAAGTGCCGCCTGATCGCCGAAGAGACCGGCGCACGCATCACCCTGACCGAAGATGTGAAAGAGGGCGTGCTGGGTGCGGACTTCCTCTACACCGACGTCTGGGTATCCATGGGTGAAGCGAAAGAAGCCTGGGATCAGCGCGTCAAACTGATGACTCCGTATCAGGTCAACATGGATGTCATCAATGCCACCAAGAACCCGGATGTGAAGTTCATGCACTGCCTGCCGGCGTTCCACAACGACGAGACCACCATGGGCAAGGAAGTGGCTGACAAATATGGCATGAAAGGCCTGGAAGTGACCGAGGACGTGTTCGAATCCGAGCACAGCATCGTGTTCGACGAGGCCGAAAACCGGATGCACACCATCAAGGCAGTGATGGTTGCTACGCTGGGCGACTAAGGTCGCAGTAGTGGTGCCGGGGGGCGACCCCCGGCTTTTCGACCATGTGACAGCGGCATAATACCTCTAACCCTACAACCCGCAGCCTGCATGGATACCACACCCACAGAAGGAAGCTGGACCATGACCAAATTCAAGTTCCCGTCAGCCTACACGATACTGTTTGTGCTGATCGCCCTGGTGGCCGCCCTGAGCTGGATAGTGCCGGCCGGCAAATATGAGATGACCATGAACGAAGCCCTCGGCAAAGAAGTGCCGGTGGCGGGTACCTACAAACTGGTGGAGGGGAATCCCCAGGGGATCGTCGACGTGCTGCTGGCACCTATCGATGGCCTCTACAACCACGACACCTATGAGGCAGGCGCCATCGACGTCTCCCTCTTTATCCTGATCATCGGTGGTTTTCTTGGCATTGTGACCAAGACAGGTGCCATCGATGCCGGTATTGAACGTGTGACCGACCGCCTGCGCGGCCGGGAAGAGTGGATGATCCCGATCCTGATGGCGCTGTTCGCCGCAGGGGGCACCATCTACGGGATGGCCGAAGAGTCGCTGCCTTTCTACACCCTGCTGGTGCCGGTGATGATGGCCGCCCGCTTCGACCCTGTGGTCGCCGCGGCAACCGTATTGCTGGGTGCCGGTATCGGTACTCTCGGTTCCACCATCAACCCGTTTGCCACCGTGATTGCCGCCAACGCGGCCGGTATCTCCTTCACCGACGGTATCTGGCTGCGCGTCGCCATGCTGGTCGCTGGTTGGCTGCTCTGCGTCGCCTACGTCATGCGTTACGCCAAGATGGTGCGCAGCGATCCGAGCAAATCTCTGGTGGCTGACAAGTGGGAAGAGAACCGTGCCCACTTCCTTGGCAACAAGAGCGACCAGATGCTGGAGTTCACCCTGACCCGTAAAATCGTACTGGGTATCTTCGTCGCCGCCTTCGCCGTGATGATCTACGGTGTGGCCGTGCTGGGCTGGTGGATGGCGCAGATCTCCGGCGTGTTCCTGGCTGCCGCCATCATTGTTGGTCTCATCTCCCGCATGAGCGAGGAGGAGTTGACCTCCAACTTTATCGACGGTGCTCGCGACCTGCTGGGTGTGGCGCTGATCATCGGTATCGCCCGCGGTATCGTGGTGGTAATGGATAACGGCATGATCACTCACACCATTTTGCACAGTGCAGAAGGGATCGTGACCGGCCTCTCCACCATCGTCTTTATCAACGTGATGTTCGTGCTGGAAGTGGTGCTTTCCTTCTTGGTGCCGTCCTCCTCCGGTCTGGCCGTACTGACCATGCCGATCATGGCGCCGCTGGCCGACTTCGCCAACGTGGGCCGCGATCTGGTGGTGACTGCTTACCAGTCTGCCTCCGGTCTGGTGAACCTGGTGACCCCGACCTCCGCCGTGGTCATGGGCGGTCTGGCCATCGCCAAGGTGCCTTATGTGCGCTGGCTGAAGTGGGTGGCTCCGCTGCTCGGTATCCTGACCGTGCTGATCGTGGTCTGCCTGAGCCTGGGGGCCGTGCTTTCCTGAGGGATAACAAGCAAGATGAAACGGGAGCCTGTGGGCTCCCGTTTTTTATGGGCGCAAGAAGTGATGGGCACAAAGTAGCAGGCAACAAAAAGGCGACCCGCAGGTCGCCTCGATGCATTCGATGGAAGGGGTTAGCGGGCCTGCGCCAGTGTGCGCACCACGGCGGCATGGGCCTGACGGGTACGGCTGATATGGCGCGGCGCGACCAGCACCACGTCATTGCCTGCGACGGCGCCCATGATCTCGGGATTGGCGTTGCGATCCAGCAGGCGAGCCACCACGGTGGCGGCCCCCGGAGTGGTGTGGATCAGCACCATCTGCTGGTTGTGTACCACTTCGCGCACCATGTCGTGGATCGAGCGGGTGCTTCCAGCGGGTTCCAGCTGCTCATCGACCAGGGTGTAGACCTTCTTGCCGTTGGCATTCTGCGCCTTGGCCACGCCGAGACGGCGCAGCAGGCGGGAGATGGTGGACTGGCTGATGTCGGCAAAGCCGCGCTCCGACAGCTCGCGACGGATCTCTTCCTGGGTGCTGTAGCAGTGCTGACCGATGATCTGGCGACAGGCATCCAGCTGGGCCAGATCGGGCTCTTGGGCAACGGGACGACTGAGGGTTTTGACCACGGCGAATTCCTTTGATGATGACCGGAGGTAAACGCGCGATATCTGCCATAGCAGTCAGTTATCAGGCAAAAACACTGATAATCCATCTATATGCAGGGAATGAGCGGGCATTACCATCTTGCGATGGCAAATTATAGCTGACTGGAAATTCGGTGATGTGACAGGGTTCAAAAATGGGCCCCGCGGGGCCCAATCAGATATCAGTAACGCTCGCTGACGATGTCCTGAGTGAAGGACTTCTCGCAATATTTGCACTTCATCCGTACCACGCCTTTCACTTCGCGCACCCGGAAGTAGCTGTCCACCGGCTCGTTGTGGGAGATGCAGTTGGAGTTGGGGCAGTGGAACACCCCGGCGATGAACTCCGGCAGCTCCAGCTGGTGCTTCTTCACCACATTGAAGTCTTCGATGATGTTGACGGTCGCTTTCGGGGCGAACAGTGCCAGCTGGTTGGCTTGTTGCTCGGTCAGGCGGGTGTTCTCAATCTTGATGAGATCCTTCTTGCCCAGCGCGCCGGATTTCAGGTTGAAGCCGACGGTGATCCGCTCTTGGGTTTCGACCAGCTGGAACAGCTTGAGGATCTTGATGCCCTGGCCAGCGGGGATGTGATCGATGACGGAGCCGTGACGGATGGCTTCGACTTGCAGTTGGTTCTTGTCAGACATTATATTCCCCTAAGCTCAGACAGTTTCGTTCAGTACCAGTGCCAGCAGCGCCTGGCGTGCATAGACCCCGTTCTCCGCCTGCTGGAAGTAGCAAGCGTGGGGAGTCTTGTCGACCGCTACATCGATCTCGTCGACGCGGGGCAGGGGATGCAGGATCTTCATGGTGGGCTTGGCCCCTTCCAGAGTCGCCAGCTCCAGAATGAACTTGGCAGCCATGTGCTTGTATTCAGTCTCGTCGAAGCGCTCTTTCTGGACGCGGGTCATGTAGAGAATGTCCAGCTCCGGCATCACCTCTTCCATGGTCTGGTGGACGCTGAACTGGATACCCTTCTCTTCCAGCTCTTCGCAGATGTAGTCCGGCATTGCCAGCGCTTCCGGGGAGATGAAGAAGAAGCGGCAGCTGAACAGGCTGAGGGCCTGGGCCAGCGAGTGCACGGTGCGGCCATATTTCAGGTCACCGACGAAGGCGACGTTGAGGTTGTCCAGACGACCCTGGGTCTCATGGATGGTGAACAGGTCGAGCAGGGTCTGGCTCGGATGCTGGTTGGAGCCGTCGCCGCCGTTGATGACCGGCACGCGGGAGAACTCGGAGGCCAGACGGGCCGCGCCCTCTTTCGGGTGGCGCATCACCACCGCATCCGAGTAGGAACCGATGATCTTGATGGAGTCAGCCAGCGTCTCACCCTTCTTGGCGCTGGTGTTGCCCCCGTCGGCGAAGCCGATGATGTTGCCGCCAAGGCGCTGTACCGCGGTCTCGAACGAGAGGCGGGTGCGGGTGGAGGCTTCGAAGAAGCAGCTGGCAACCAGCTTGTCTTTCAACAGGCTGGTGTCAGGTTCAGCCTTCAACCGTTGTGCGGTTGAGACTACCAGTTCCATTTCTGACCGGGTCAGGTCCGAAATGGAGATGACATGTTTCTTATAGAGTGGATTGGTCATCGTCTGCATTCCCTTTGACATCATTGGAGGTTTTTCGGGCACAAAAAAAAGCCCCTGAAACAGGGGCTTTTTTTAAAAATAACTGGGGATCGTTGGGGTGGGAACCGGAAACAACGGGGCCGCTCTGGTGCGCACCACCCGTCTGCAAGGCTGTTTTCTGAATCAAAAACTGCATCGTTTCGTCCCGACCTTTTTCAAAACCGGACAGATTATAGGGCCGCTTTTTTAATTGTCAAAATTTTATTTCCGATGCCAATTTCAGCATGAAAAACGTTTAAGTGGCGGAAACATGACGACAAATCCACACCTTGTGCGTCTCTTGCAGCGATTCCCCATCGCGGACCATGGCGCGCAAATAACCGAGTCTGTGGTGTCCTTCCAGCAGGCAGTAGGGGCGGGGCAGGGGATGGCCGTTCGGGTAGCTGGCTCCCTCCTCCGGCGCCAGTACGATGACAGGTTCGGGCCAGGTGCCGTCGCTCAGCATCTTCTCGCCGAGCCAGGAGCGGCGGACATACCGGTTGCTGCGCAGCATCTCGCCCCAGCGCTCGATCACCTCCATATGGCGGGAGTCCACCTGATCCACCAGTTGCGCGGTGGGCCAGCTTTCACAGGTGAACTGATGGTTGGCGAGATCGATAAAGCTCCAGTTGGACTCAAAACCGCGCCAATGGCGGTAAATCCACTGGGAAAGCACATTTTCAGGAATAAAGGGCACCAGTGGTGCGACCCGTTCAAGATAGGCGGGCAGGGACTCTGTTTTGCGTTCATCCCTGAAGTTGAGGGGCGCCAGTTGTTGGAGCAGTCGGTAATTGAGCATAAGTGGCCTCCCGGTACCTGATTTCACCCTACCCCCATTTATGTCCCATTCCTACCCCGGCAGGGCTGCAAATACAGCAAGTTATCCCGCTTTGCTGCACAAACAACCGCGACTTGTTCGGGATTTGTGCAATCGCATCGAAAGCGTAAAAAAAGCCTTTACCTTTGATCTCCACTTTGTATACTACGCCTCGTTTGTTGCAGGGGCGTAGTTCCAATTGGTAGAACAGCGGTCTCCAAAACCGATGGTTGCGGGTTCGAGTCCTGCCGCCCCTGCCATTTTCAGAAAGGCCAGCTCATTGAGCTGGACTTTCGCATTTCCGGCGTTCGCCAATTTATCCCTCTCTCCTTTCTCTTCTCCTTCTTGCCGCTAGCTCTCGGTGACTGTGGCCACATTGATCTCGATGTCTGCCGCAAGAGCGTTCAATGTGCAGCAACCCGCTGTTTCAGGACGGTGACCAGCCGCTGGTGGCGGGCGGGGAGCGGCCACTCGGCGCGGTAGATCAGCAAGAGGGTGTCGATCACTTCAATGCTGCTCTGGATCACCCGGATCTTCTCCTGTTGGGCAAAGGCGGTGACGGCGAAGCGGGGTAGCACGGTAAAACCGAGGCCGCGGGCGACCGGCTCCAGGATCAGGCCGATCTGGTTGGTAAAGCCGCGCAGTGGGATCTCGTCAACGCGCTGGCCGGGGTAGCGTCGTCCCAACAGGCGTTGTGCCATGCTGCGGCCATCCGGGTGGTCGATAAAGCCGAGCTGACAGAGGTGCTGCCAGCTCTGCTCCTCGCCGTCGTTGGGTACCACCAGACAGAGGGGTTCGCGGGCGAAGGGCTCGGCGGCGATGCTGGGGTGCTCCGGCGGTTGATCCACCAGTCCCAGATCGCTGCGCCCCGCCAGTACTGCCTGCACTATGTCGGGGGTGGGGGCAAAGCGGTGCTGGATGGTGAGTCCGGGGTGCTCCTGTTGCTGGTCGAGCAGCAGGGGATAGAGCAGCAGGCCGATGCTGCCGGGGGTGGTGAGGGTGATGGCGCCGTGGTGAGGGTCATCGTCCGAGAGGCGCGCTCGCAGCTGTTCGGCGGCCTGCGCCTGCTGGCGGGCGAAGTCGAGCAGCACCAGCCCGCGCGGAGTGAGCTCCAGCTGACGGGGCTTGCGCAGTAGCAGGGTGCCAAATTCGGCCTCGAGACGCGAGATATGCTGACTGACGGCGGCCTGGGTGAGATCCAGCCGCTCGGCGGCGCGGGTAAAACTGCCAGTTTCATGCACCACCACCAGGGTATGGAGCCAGAGTGGATTAACCATAAATTTAATTTATGCCTTCAATTAGTTTGACCTTATTTTTCATTATGTCGCCCCTTCCTATCATGTCACCTGTTTCCCACACACAATTTCAAGGTGACGTATGACCTATCCACGTAACTTCTCCCACATCGGCATCACGGTGACTGACCTCGACAAGGCAGTCGAGTTCTATACCAAGGTGATGGGCTGGTATCTCATCATGCCGGCGACCACCATCACCGAGGATGACTCCGCCATCGGCGTGATGTGCAACGACGTGTTCGGCCCGGGCTGGGGTTCTTTTCGCATCGCCCACCTCTCTACCGGCGACAAGATCGGCATCGAGCTGTTCGAGTTCCCCAACAGCGAGCGCCGTGAGAACAACTTCGAATTCTGGAAGACCGGGGTGTTCCACTTCAGCGTGCAGGATCCGGATGTCGAGGGGCTGGCGGCGCGCATCGTCGCGGCGGGCGGCAAGCAGCGGATGCCGGTGCGCGAGTACTACCCGGGTGAGAAGCCCTACCGCATGGTCTACATGGAAGATCCCTTCGGCAATATCGTCGAGATCTACAGCCACAGCTATGAGCTGACCTACTCCGCCGGTGCATATCAGGGGTAAGTGGCAGGCCGCCTTCGGGCGGCCTGCTGCTTTGTTGTTACAAGAGTCAGTAGCATGGAATAGCGATCTGCTTCACACGAATAGCGCGTTCTGTTGTTGATAGATGGGAAAATATACAGATTCACTAAAGTCTGTTCATATTGCGGCCGATAGCCTTTGATACATCAGGGTTTTCCCTGCCTGACACAACAACAAGGATTCGTCGTCATGACCCTCTCTCTGCGCGGCAAGCTGCTGGCCACCAGTCTTGGCGTAGTGCTGCTGATGGCATCACTGCTCGGCATCGTTGCCTTTCACACCCTAAAATCCCGCACCATGAGCGCCATCCAGAGCGAGGCGGTCAACTATGGCCACGCCTACTCGGTCGCCATCGGCGACTGGATGACGGATCGCAAGAACACCGTCCATGCGCTGGTCAACCTGATCAGCGATAACCCCCAAGCCGAGCTGGTGCCGCACCTGAAGCAGGCCTACACCTCGGGCGGCTTCGGGCTCACCTATTTTGGCTCCGCGCAGGGGGTGATGACCCGGCAGGACCCCTCCCTCAACACCGGCAACTATGACCCGCGCGAGCGCCCCTGGTATCAGGATGCGGTGAAAGCGGGTCAGCTCATCGTCACTGCCCCCTATGTCAGCGTCACCATGCAGAAGCTGGTGGTCACCCTCTCCGAGCCGGTACGCCATCAGGGCGAGCTGGTCGGTGCCGTGGGGGCCAACCTGGCGCTCGACAAGCTGATCGACGAAGTGCTGGCGATGAAGGTGCAGGGTGAGGGCTACGCCATGCTGCTCGACAGCAGCGGCCTTATCGTCGGCCATCCGCAGAAGGATTTGGCGCTCAAGCCCATCGCCGAGCTGGCGCCGGGACTCTCGGCCGCCACCTTCCAGCAATGGGGCCGCGAAAACAGCGAGCTGCACGCCGCCACCCTCGACGGGCGGGATGTGCTGCTGGCGGTACAACCGGTACCGGGCACCGACTGGCTGCTGGCCATGGTGATGTATCGCGATGTGCTGGAGGCGCCGCTCAGCAGCCTGCTGTGGGAGCTGGTGGGGCTGACCCTGGTGCTGATGCTGGTGTTCAGCGCTCTGCTCACCGCCACCTTCAAATACCTGTTCGCCGATCTCGGTCGGGTCGCGCACGCCCTGCACGACATTGCCCACGGCGAGGGGGATCTCACCGTTCACATCAACACTCACAGCAAGGATGAGGTGGGTCAGCTGGCCCAGAACTTCAACCAGTTTGTGGCGCGGCTGCACGGTATCGTCAGCCGGTTGCGGGATGTGACCGTCGAGCTGGCGGCACAGTCTCGCGCTCAGGCGGCCGGGGCGCAGGCCCGCAGTCAGCGGGTTCGCCAGCAGCAGGACGAGATCGTGATGGTGGCGACCGCGGTGACTGAGATGGCTTCCGCTACCCAGGAGATCGCCGGCAACGCCGAGTTTGCCGCCACTACCGCCACCGATGCGGTCGCACTGGCGGTCGCTGGTCAATCCCAGGTTGGCCAGAGTCAGCGCAGCATTACCGGTCTGGCGGACGAAGTGGCCGATGCCAGCCAGATCATCAACGAGCTCGACAGCCATGCCCAGAAGATCAGCGGCATTCTGGCGACCATCAGCGGCATCGCCGAGCAGACCAACCTGCTGGCGCTCAACGCCGCCATCGAGGCTGCCCGGGCCGGTGAGCAGGGCCGCGGTTTTGCGGTAGTCGCGGACGAGGTGCGGGTGCTGTCGCGCCGTACCCATGACTCCACCGACGAGATCCAGCAGATGATCGAGACCCTGCAGCAGACCACCCGTCGCGCCGTGGGTGGCATGGAGACCAGCCGTCAGCTGGCGGGTACCAGCGTCGAGGATGCGGAAGCGGCCAACCAGAGCCTTGCCCGGATCAACGAGGCGATCGGCTCCATCAGCGACATGGCGACCCAGATCGCGGCGGCTGCCGAAGAGCAGACCTCGGTGACCGGCGAAATCAGCCGCAATACCGAGAATATCCGCCACGTCTCGCAAGAGCTGGCCGAGCAGGCGGGCAGCGAGGCGGCGCAGGCGGCCGAACTCAAGTCGCTGACCGAGCGGCTGGAGCAGGAGATCGGTCGCTTCCGGCTCTGATCATCCCGCCACGCCAGCAACAGAAAGGGCAGCCCGCGGGCTGCCCTTTGTTATTTTACGGCTGGCTTAAGGGGTCTGCTTGACCCAAATCAGCTGGTCGGTGGCAAAGCCCAGCGACTTCGCTTTGGCGACCAGCGCATCCACCTTCGTCTTGGGCGGGTTGGGTGAGCGGGAGAGGATCCAGAGGTAGTCGTGGTTGTAGCTGGTCACCAGCGAGAGCTGGTAATCGGGGTCGAGGTCGATGACGTTGTAGCCGCCGTAGAAGGGGCCGAAGAAACTCACCTTGAGCCGCGCCTCGTCCGGGTTGCCGACGAAGTAGGCCTTGCCCTCGGCTTCGCGCCAGCTGCCATCGCTCTGCTTGCCGCGGTTGAGCACCTTGACGCCTCCATCGTCCCGCAGGCTGTAGGTGGCGCTCACCTGCTCCAGCCCCCGCTCGAAGCTGTGGTCGAGGCGGGCGATTTCGTACCAGGTGCCAAGATAACGATCGAGCTGGAAGCCGGTAACGGGGCGGATGCCGTCGGCAATCCCGGTACAGGCCGTCAGCAGCAAAGCGGTGAACAGGCAAAGCAATGAACGCATAAGTAATCCCTCTCTTGTTATCCCTCGATGATGCGCAGCTGGCCATCCCGGAAGCGGGAGGCCTGATCTGTCGGCGTGCTGCCGAAGAAGCGCTTGTACTCCCGACTGAACTGGGAGTTGCTCTCGTAACCGACTCTGGCCGCCGCGGTGCCCGCCTTGATGCCGTCGTGCAGCATCATCATTCGCGCCTTGTGCAGGCGAAACGACTTGATGTACTGCAACGGCGAGGTAGCGGTGACCGCCTTGAAGTGGTGGTGAAAGGCGGAGACGCTCATGTTCACCTCTCGCGCCAGCTCCTCCATGGTGAGGTTGTCGGCATAACGGGACTCTATCATACGCAGCACCCTGGCGATCTGGCCCACATGGTTGTGGCGATTGGCGAGCGCCTGCAGCGCCGGGCCGCCCCCCTCGGTGAGAGCGTGGAACAGCATCTCCCGCACCGTCTGCGGCCCCAGCACCCTGGCGTGCAACGGGTTATCCATCAGCTCGATCAGTCGCTCGGCGGCGCAAAACATGGTTTCCGACAGGGGGACCGAGTGGACACCGCTCTTTTGCGGCGCGGGGGCGGGCAAGGCATCGCCCAGCTCCAGCAACAGCTCTTGCAGGGTGACCAGATCGATCTCGATGGTAAAACCGATAAGCGGCTGCTCGGGGGAGGCGAAGCACTCGCACTCGCAGGGCAGCGGCAGGGTCATCAGCAGATAGTGGTTGGGGTCGTAGCGAAACACCTGATCCGCCAGATAACCCACCTTGTGCCCCTGCAGGATTACGATCATCCGCGGTTGGTAGAGCACCGGGGTGCGGCCATGGTGTTCGGTGGTATAGATGAGGTTGACCTGTTTCACCGGTGATGGGGTGATGCCGGGGGCGGTGACGTGGCGGGTCAATCTGGCTGCGAGGTCGCTGTAACGGTTTTGCATGGGGGCTCTTTGATTCGACAGTTCCGGTTTTCGCTGCTTTGTAGAAATAGGCAAGCATCAAGCAGGATGTTGTCTTGATAGTAGGGTTGTTCTGGAGAAAAATGCAATCACGATTTCGCGGCCAGGCCGCCCAGACTATCAGAAGAAGGCAATGTCGATGAACAACTTTACTCTCCATACCCCGACCAAAATCCTGTTCGGCCAAGGGCAGATCGCCCAGCTGCGCGAGCAGCTTCCGAGCGACGCCCGCGTCATGATCACCTATGGTGGCGGCAGCGTGGTGCGCAGCGGCCTGCTGGAACAGATCCGCAACGAGCTGGCTGGCATGACCCTGTTTGAATTTGGCGGCATCGAGCCGAACCCGGCCTACGAGACCCTGATGGGCGCCGTGGAGCTGGCCCGTGCCGAGCGGGTCGATTTCCTGCTCGCCGTTGGCGGTGGCTCCGTGCTCGATGGCACCAAGTTTATCGCCGCTGCCGCGCACTACGATCTGGCCAAGGATCCCTGGCACATTCTCGAGACCGTCGGCAGCGAAGTGCGCTCCGCCATTCCGCTCGGTTCCGTGCTGACCCTGCCGGCGACCGGTTCCGAAATGAACATGGGCGCCGTCATCACCCGTCGCAGCAGTGGCGACAAGGTGCACTTCTTCTCGCCGTTCGTGATGCCGCGCTTCGCCGTGCTCGATCCGGTGCTCACCTACACCCTGCCCGAGCGTCAGGTGGCGAACGGGGTGGTGGATGCCTTTGTTCACATCGTGGAGCAGTACCTCACCTATCCGGTCAATGCCAAGGTGCAGGATCGCTTCGCCGAAGGCTTGCTGCTAACCCTGATCGAAGAGGGCCCCAAGGCGCTGGCCGAACCGCACAACTATGAGGTGCGCGCCAACATCATGTGGAGCGCTACCATGGCGTTGAACGGCCTGATCGGTGCCGGTGTGCCGCAGGACTGGGCCACCCACATGCTGGGTCACGAACTGACCGCCCTGCATGGCCTCGACCACGCCCAGACTCTGGCGGTGGTGCTGCCTGCCCTGCTGCAGGCCAAGCGCAAACAGAAACATGCCAAGCTGCTGCAATACGCAGAGCGGGTGTGGGGTCTGAACAGCGGCAGCGAAGCGGAGCGCATCGATGATGCCATCGCCGCGACCCGCGACTTCTTCGAGCGGATGGGGGTCAAGACCCGACTGCGCGACTACGGTCTGAAAGATCTGGGTATCGACACCCTGATCGGCAAGCTGGGTGAGCACGGCATGACCCGTCTGGGCGAGCACAGCGATATCGATCTGGTGCAGAGCCAGCATATTTATGAAGCGGCCTGGTAAGGGCCACCAATCGGTGCCAAACGGGCGAAACGATTGAATTGCCGGGGCCCTTTCCCGCCAGCTGGCGGCTGAGCGGCCCCGCTTTTGTTGGGAAAATGTTACTTTTCGGCGTTTCGCTGCGAGAAGTGAGACGAAAGCGGATTTCGTAAGAACAAAAAACGCTAAGATAGAGGGCCGGTAAAACATTTTTTTTGACTGGTTGGATCACTTTTTTCAGCCGTTTTTACTGGTATAAGCCTCTAATTTGGTTTGTTTTTTTTAATCGTAGCCAGGGATGGGCTGAATTCTGTACGAGTGCCGTCGGGACTGCGGTTGTAATAAAACTCCAAAATTTGATACTAATCACCTTCGCGCCTGAAAAGCGGGGGCCTGACCATGACAGGAGGTTGAGGTAAAGCCTACTGATTTTCATAACAAAGAGCCCTGGACCTGCACTTTGGTCATGTCTTGTTTCGTCAGAAGTGAGACACTGGGCAGCGATTGTTTATTAACCATCAGGGAATAGTCATGCAGATTGGAATACCGAGAGAGAGTCTCGCCGGTGAGACCCGGGTCGCAGCGACCCCGGCTACCGTCGAGCAGCTGAAAAAGCTCGGCTTCGAGGTCGCCATCGAGACCGGCGCAGGCCTGTCGGCCAGCTTCGATGATGCCGCCTTCGAGGCTGCCGGTGCCAGCGTGGTGCCGAATGTCTGGCAAGCCGACCTTATCTTCAAGGTCAATGCGCCGACCGATGCCGAGATCGCACAAATTAAAGATGGCTCCACTCTGGTGAGCTTCATCTGGCCTGCCCAGAACCCTGAGCTGGTCAAGAAGCTGTCCGAGCGCAACATCAATGTGATGGCGATGGATATGGTGCCGCGGATCTCCCGTGCCCAGTCCCTCGATGCCCTCTCCTCCATGGCCAACATCGGTGGCTATCGCGCCGTGGTTGAAGCTGCGCACCAGTTCGGTCGCTTCTTCACCGGTCAAATCACCGCAGCCGGTAAAGTGCCGCCTGCCAAGGTACTGGTGATCGGTGCCGGCGTAGCCGGTCTGGCCGCCATCGGTACGGCCGGTTCCCTCGGTGCCATCGTGCGTGCGTTCGATACCCGTCTGGAAGTGGCCGAGCAGATCGAATCCATGGGTGGGGAATTCCTCAAGCTGGACTTCGGTGGCGAAGACGGTGCATCCAGCGATGGTTACGCCAAAGTCATGTCCGATGAGTTCATCAAGGCCGAGATGGAGCTGTTCGCACAGCAGGCCAAAGAGGTGGATATCATCATCACCACCGCCCTGATCCCGGGCAAGCCGGCTCCCAAGCTGATCACCAAAGAGATGGTCGACAGCATGAAGCCGGGCTCCGTCATTGTGGACATGGCCGCTCAGGCTGGCGGTAACTGTGAATACACAGTGCCGGGCGAACTGCATGTCACTGCCAACGGCGTCAAGGTGATCGGTTACACCGATCTGCCGGGTCGTCTGCCTGCCCAGTCCTCCCAGCTCTACGGTACCAACCTGGTCAACCTGATGAAGCTGATGTGCAAGGAGAAGGACGGCAACGTCGCCATCGACTTCGAGGACGTGGTTCAGCGCAACATGACGGTGATCCAGGCCGGTGAAGTGACCTTCCCGCCGCCCGCCATCTCCGTCTCTGCCGCCCCGCAGAAACCGGCCGCCGCCAAACCGGCAGCCAAGAAGGAAGAGGCCAAGCCTTCCAACAAGAAGTTCGTGTTCGGTGCCCTCGGCATCGCCGCCTTCGGCTGGATCGCCTCCGTTGCCCCGGCAGCCTTCCTCTCCCACTTCACCGTATTCATCCTGGCCTGTGTGGTCGGTTACTACGTGGTGTGGAACGTCTCTCACGCCCTGCACACGCCGCTGATGTCGGTCACCAATGCCATCTCCGGCATTATCGTGGTCGGTGCCCTGCTGCAGATCGGGCAAGGGTCGACCCTGGTCACCGCGCTGGCGTTCATCGCCGTGCTGATTGCCAGTATCAACATCTTCGGCGGTTTCACCGTCACTCAGCGCATGCTGAAGATGTTCCGTAAGGATTAAGGGGGTTTAACGTGTCTCAAGGACTGGTAACAGCATCCTATATCGTTGCCGCCGTGCTCTTCATCCTCAGTCTCGCGGGACTGTCGAAGCAAGAAACGGCCAAGCATGGCAACCTGTTCGGTATCGCGGGTATGGCTATCGCCCTGCTCGCCACCGTATTCAACCCGGAGACCAGTGGCGTTCACTGGATCATTCTGGCCATGGTGATCGGCGGTGCCATCGGCGTGCGTCTGGCGCTCAAGGTCGAAATGACCGAGATGCCCGAGCTGGTGGCCGTGCTGCACAGCTTCGTGGGTATGGCGGCAGTGCTGGTGGGCTTCAACAGCTTCATCGATCTGCACCCCTCTGCACCTGCTGAGGTGGTCGTCTCCGTCGGTTCCAATCTGGATGCCACCCTGGCAGCCGCCCGTGCGGCGTTCGAGCAGGCCAACAGCGTTGCTCAGGTCGAGCACCTGACCGGCGCCATGCTGAACATCCATCTGGTCGAGATCTTCCTGGGCGTCTTCATCGGTGCCGTAACCTTTACCGGTTCCGTGGTTGCCTTCGGCAAACTGCGCGGTCTGATCTCCTCCAAGCCGCTGATGCTGCCGCACCGCCACAAGCTGAACCTGCTGGCCGTGGTCGCCTCTTTGGCCCTGATGGTCTACTTCGTCAACGCCGGTGGCTCCACCTTCGCTCTGCTGGTGATGACCCTGATCGCCTTCGCCTTCGGCTGGCATCTGGTTGCCTCCATCGGTGGTGCCGACATGCCGGTCGTGGTCTCCATGCTGAACTCCTACTCCGGTTGGGCAGCAGCAGCGGCGGGCTTCATGCTCTCCAATGACCTGCTGATCGTCACCGGTGCGCTGGTGGGTTCCTCCGGTGCCATCCTCTCTTACATCATGTGCAAGGCGATGAACCGCTCCTTCATCTCCGTGATCGCCGGTGGCTTCGGCTCCGATGGCGTGGCCTCCACGGCTGATCAGGAGATGGGCGAATACCGCGAAACCAGCGCCGAGGAAGTGGCTGACCTGCTGAAGAACTCCAGCTCCGTCATCATCACCCCGGGCTACGGTATGGCGGTGGCACAGGCTCAGTATCCGGTTGCCGAGATCACCCAGAAGCTGCGTGACCGCGGCGTCAAGGTGCGCTTCGGTATCCACCCGGTCGCCGGTCGTCTGCCTGGCCACATGAACGTGCTGCTGGCGGAAGCGAAAGTCCCGTATGACATCGTGCTGGAAATGGACGAGATCAACGAGGACTTCGCCGATACCGACACCGTGCTGGTGATCGGTGCCAACGACACCGTCAACCCGGCCGCGATGGAAGATCCGGGCAGCCCGATCGCCGGTATGCCGGTGCTGGAAGTGTGGAAAGCGCAGAATGTCATCGGCTTCAAGCGCTCCATGAACACTGGCTACGCCGGTGTCCAGAACCCGCTGTTCTTCAAGGAAAATACCCAGATGCTGTTTGGCGATGCCAAGGCCAGCGTCGAGGCAATCCTGAAAGCACTGTAAGTGCCATTCAGAGAGTGGATATCAAGGAGGCTTCGGCCTCCTTTTTTATTGCCCATCCCTTGTATATCCTCAATCCATACGGACCATGAGGGATCTCCATGATGTGGTGTCAGGGTTGGCGAAGGATCGGGTGGTACGGCTGGCTGCTGGCATCTCTTCTCGTCGGTGGCATGGCTATGGCTCATGACAAGCCGACCCTGACCATATTGACAGAACTGTGGCCCCCCTATGTGATGCACAGCGACAAGGGGGAGCTGGTGGGCGCAGATCTCGAGCTGGCTCGCACCGTGCTGCAGCAGCTCGGCTATCGCACCGAGGTGAAGGTGCTGCCATGGAAGCGGGTGTTGCAACAGGCCCGCCTCGGGCAGGGGGATGCGGTACTCGACGTCTTCTATAACAAGGATCGCCAAGAGTGGCTCCACTATCCCGAAGAGCCGCTCTCTCGTAGTGGCGAAGTGCTCTTCTATCCGGTGGATCGTCCGGTGAAATTCGAGCAATTATCCGACCTCAAGGGGTTGCGGATCGGCATTCAGGCTGACTATGCCTACAGCCCCGATTTTCTGGCCGATGAAGGGGTGATCAGGGTCGCCATGACGGGCGATGGCAAGATGGTCAAGCAGTTGCATCTGATGATGGCCGGCCGACTGGATGGTGTCGTGCTCAATGAACAAGTTGGTCGTTATCTGCTGCGTACCCAGGGGCTGCAGGATCAGGTGTTCAATGGTCGCCGCCTGCTGACCGACGATAACCGCAACTTTCTCGGATTTACCCACAAGCCCGGCCATGACCAGTTGGCGAGGCGCTTCTCGGCCGCCTTGAAACAGTTCAAGCAGACCCCGGCCTACCAGCAGCTGCTGGCCCGCTATCATCTCTAGGTGACTCCATCGTCTGTGCGTTGCATCACAAATTGTCGCGCTTTGTTAAAAGACGGGCATAATGGCGCTAAAAAAGCGATGTTGCGCAACTTAATTTGATTTTATTGATATTAGAATCAAATTAAGTTGATTTGCATGGGGCAGTCATCAGACGGCCACCTCTCTCGCGACGCCTTGGCGACGCGCTCCTGCTTGATGTTGATCCCGTGTCACCCTTTTTTGCCATGCTGTTGCCTGTGGCGATGACAGGCATTGCGCCACCAAGATGAGAATGCACAGATGAAACCACAATGGACCGACTTTATTACCCTGCTCAAGCGTGAAGTGGTGCCGGCCCTGGGCTGTACCGAGCCGATGTCGGTGGCGCTGGCGGCGGCCAACTGCCGCAAGCTGCTGGGGGAGACTCCGACCCGCATCAGCGTCTGGGTCAGTGGCAATCTGTTCAAGAACGGCATGGGGGTCGGAGTGCCGGGCACCGGCATGATCGGTCTTCCGGTGGCCGCTGCGGTCGGCATCACCGGCGGCAACCCGGATGCCGGGCTGGAGGTGCTCAAGACCCTTACACCAGAACAGGTGGAAGCGGCCAAGACGTTGCTGCCGGTCATCAAGGTGGATGTGAAGGATGTGCCGGACGTGCTCTATGCCGAGGTGCTGGCCGAAGTTGAAGGGCACAGTGCCCGGGTGGTGATCTGTACCGACCACACTCGCATCATCCTGATGGAGAAGGATGGCGAGGTGCTGATGGCGCAGGCCAGCGCTCCCGGCGTGCAGATCCAGCCGGCCAAATCCGCCAAACCGGCCATGACCCTGCGGGAGATCGTCGATTTTGCATTGGAAGTGCCGCTGGCGGAGATCGACTTTATCCGCGAGGCCGCCACCATGAATCAGGCGCTGGCGGACGAAGGGTTGCAGGGTTACGGCCTGAAGATTGGCAAGATCCTCACCGAGCAGGTGGAGCGCAAGCTGCTCTCCGACGATCTGATGACCCTGGCGATGCGCCTCTCCTCCGCCGCCTCCGATGCACGGATGGATGGCGCCATGCTGCCCGCCATGTCCAACTCCGGTTCTGGCAATCAGGGCATTGCCGCCACCATGCCGGTGGTCGCGGCCGCCCGCTTCCTCAAGGCGAGCGACGAGCAGCTGACCCGGGCGCTGGTGATGAGCCATCTGGTGGCCATCTACATCAAGACCTATCAGAACAAGCTGTCGGCCCTCTGCGCCGCCAGTACCGCCGCCATGGGTGCCGGTGCCGCCATTACCTGGCTGCTGGGCGGCCAGTATCAGCAGATCAGCCACTGCATCAACAACATGATTGGCGATGTCTCCGGCATCATCTGCGACGGCGCGGGCAGCGCCTGCTCCATGAAGGTCTCCACTTCCACCTCGGCGGCGGTAAAGTCTTCGCTGATGGCCATCAACAACCTGCATGTCCCCCAGAGCGAGGGGATCGTTTCCGATGATGTGGACCAGACCATCGCCAATCTGGGCCGCCTCTCCAAAGAGGGGATGCTGGATACCGACATTGAAATCATCAACATCATGCGAGCGAAACAGCAGAAGCAGTGAATCTGTGACAAGGGGGCGATAGACCCCCTTGTTCTTGTCACGACGGCGCAGACCGTCTGACACGGTTGCCAGGGCAAGCATGGCGCTTGCTCTTGTTTCTCGGGCCCAAGCCCGCTTTTTGGGGAGTCATACCATGACATTTAGCGTTATCGGCAATCTGGCCATCGCCGCCATCTTGCTGTTCTTTCTCTACCGGTTACAGGAAAAACATGTGAGCTTCACCCGCCGGGTATTTGCCGGTCTGGGGCTCGGTATTCTGTTCGGCGCCGCGTTGCAACTGCTTTACGGTGCAGGTTCGCCCGTCATTGTTCAGACCATCGACTATCTGGATATCGTGGGTAGCGGCTATGTGAAGCTGCTGCAGATGATCATCATCCCGCTCATCATGGTCTCCATCATCAGCGCTATCTTGAAGCTCAATGGCGGCACCGCGCTGGGCAAGATCAGTGCCATGACCATAGGCGTGCTGATCTTCACCACCGCCATCGCCGCCGGGGCAGGCATCCTGATGTCCAACCTGTTTGGCCTGACCGCTGAAGGGCTCACCTCCGGTGCCGCCGAGAGCGCCCGTGGCGCTGCGCTGCAGACAACCCTCGGTAGCGTCGAGAGCATGTCGTTCGCCAAGATGATGCTGGAGTTCATTCCGGCCAACCCCTTCCTCGACATGACCGGGGCGCGCAAGACCTCCACCATCGCCGTGGTGATCTTCTCCATCTTCATCGGCCTTTCCGCTACCGGCATCGCCCGCAAGAAGCCGGAGATCTTCGCCAGCTTCAGCCACTTCGTGGCCGTGGCTCATGCCATCGTGATGCGGATGGTGACTCTGGTGCTGCGCCTGACCCCGTTTGGCGTACTGGCGCTGATGACCAAGGTGGTCTCCGGCTCCAACTATGCGGATATTCTCAACCTGCTCAGCTTTGTGATGGCCTCTTACGGCGCCATCGCCATCATGTTTGTCGTGCACCTGCTGCTGGTGAGCATGGTCGGCATCAACCCGCTGCGCTTCCTCAAGAAGATCACTCCGGTGCTGGCGTTTGCCTTCACCTCGCGCACCAGTGCGGGATCCATCCCGATGAACGTGCAAACCCAGACCAAGTCGCTGGGTATTCCTGAGGGGATCGCCAACTTCGCCGCCTCCTTCGGTTCCACCATCGGCCAGAACGGCTGTGCCGGTATCTATCCGGCCATGCTGGCCGTGATGATTGCCCCGACCGTCGGGGTCAACCCGATGGATCCCGGCTTTATCATGACCCTGATCGCTATCATCACCGTCAGCTCCTTCGGGGTGGCCGGGATTGGCGGCGGCGCCACATTTGCCGCGCTGATCGTGCTCTCCGCGCTGGACTTCCCAGTGGCGCTGGCCGGTCTGCTCATCTCCATCGAGCCGCTGATCGACATGGGCCGTACCGCGCTCAACGTCTCCGGCTCCATCACCGCAGGGACGGTCACCAGCCGCCTGATGGGCGAGACCGACATGCATGTGTTCAACAGCGATCACGAAGTGAGTCTGGACGGCGAAGAGTCCACCGTCTGATTTGCGTCGGTTGATCTGCCTGTGGAAAGGGGTGACCCTTTCCCGTCATAGACCGCAGGGAGGGCATGCCCTCCCTGCGCCATTGAGAGGAAAAACAATGAGAATTCTGATCATCGGTGGCGAA
This sequence comes from Aeromonas sp. 102P, assembly GCF_051920345.1. Lineage (NCBI taxonomy): Bacteria > Pseudomonadati > Pseudomonadota > Gammaproteobacteria > Aeromonadales > Aeromonadaceae > Aeromonas > Aeromonas sp. 102P. Next base: position 867,534 of record NZ_JBQBCZ010000001.1, read on the forward strand.
GCCGCCGGTATGAGCGCGGCGGCCAAGGCGCGCCGTCTGGCCAAAGATGCCGACATCGTGGTGTATGAGGCGTCCGAGGTGATCTCTTTCGGTGCCTGCGGCCTGCCTTACTTCGTCGGCGACGAGTTTCAGGAGCCTGGCTACATGGCCGAGTTCACCCCCGAGCAGTTCGCCGCCAAGGGGATCGAGGTCAAGATTGGCCATCAGGTGCTGAGCGTCGACGCGGCGGCCCAGACTCTGGTAGTGGAGCACAACGGCGACACCTTCACCGATCGCTACGATCGGCTGATGATCGCCACCGGCGCCCGCGAAGTGATGCCCCCCATCCCCGGTCTGCAGCAGCAAGGGGTATTCGGTCTGCGCCGGATGGCCGACGGGCTGGCGCTGAAGGCGGCGGTGCAAGACAAGCACAATCGCCGCGCCGTGGTGATTGGCTCCGGCTTTATCGGGCTGGAGGTGGTCGAGGCGCTGGTCCATCAGGGCAAAGAGGTGCGTCTCATCGAGCTGGCGGCTCGGGTCATCCCCGACGCGTTTGATGGCGAGATCACCCAGCACATCGAAACCGAACTGCGCGAGCAGGGGGTCTCTCTTCATCTGGGTGAGCGAGTTGAAGCACTGCTGGGGGATGGCCGGGTGACCGGTGTACGAACCAGCCAGGGCGAGTACGAGGCCGATATCGTGGTGGTCTGCACCGGGGTCAAGCCCAACACCGAGTTTCTGGCCGACACCGGCATCGAGCGGCTCGGCAACGGTGCCATCAAGGTGGATCGTCAGGGGCGCAGCTCGCTGGCCAACGTCTGGTCAGCCGGTGACTGTGCCAGCGTCTGGCACAGCGTGAAGCAGCAGCAGGTCTATGTGCCGCTCGCCACCATCGCCAACAAGCTGGGGCGCATGGTGGGTGAGAACCTGGCGGGGGCCGAGCAGGAGTTCCCGGGTACCCTCGGTTCTGCGGCGCTCAAGGTGCTGGGGCTGGAAGCGGGCCGTACCGGCCTCTCCGAGCAGGAAGCCAAGGCGATGGGGATCGACTATCGCACCGTGGTGATCAAGGACAAGTGCCATACCAACTACTGCCCGGGCCAGTCCGACATTCACGTCAAGCTGGTCTATGAGGCGGGCAGCAAGCGGCTGCTGGGTGGCCAGATCCTCGGTCGCAAGGGGGCGGTACACCGCATCGACGCGCTGGCGGTGGCCATCACCATGGGAGTGACCACCGAGCAGCTCGGCATGCTGGACTTTGCCTATGCGCCGCCCTTCTCCCGCACCTGGGATGCCCTGAACGTGGCGGGTAATGTCGCGAAGTAACGCCCTGCTATGACGGTGCAGGGAGGGCGCCGTCACGCTGAACTAGATCTACAGAGCTATCTGCGGGTAACAGTTGAGGGTAAATTGCAGCGATAAAAAAACCGATGCCAAGGCATCGGTTTTTTGTTACCGGTTTATCCGTATCACTCAGCCACGGCCGAGGCGGTTCTCCGGGTAGTTCTTGGCCAGCACTTCGCGGGCATGCTTGGCCAGCTGCGGCATCTTCAGAGAGTCGTAAGACTCGACCATGATCTCCAATGCCTTCTCGGTTTCGGCTGTGTCGGGGTAGGTTTCGACAATCAGCTTGGCCCGGTTGGCGGCCGCGACCAGTGCATCACGCTTCACGTAATACTCGGCCACGCTCAGGTCATATCGGGCCAGACGATTCTTTAGGCCAATCATGCGAGCGCGGGCATCGGCGGCATAGACGCTGTTGGGGTAGTTCTGCAACAGGGTCTTGAAGTCCTGGAATGCCTGACGGGCATAAGCAGGGTCTTTGTCGTCCCGATCGATACCGAACAGGCTCTGGAAGAAATTGTAATCCGCCGCCATGTTGGTCAGGCCGCGCATATAGAAGACGTAATCGATATTTTTATGCGCCGGATTGAGGCGGATAAAACGGTCGATATTGGCGATCGCCTGAGCGGTATCATCCTGCTTGTAGTAGGCATAGATGAGGTCAAGCTGCACCTGGTTGGAGTAGGCACCGAACGGGTAGCGAGAGTCCAAAGCCTCCAGCAATTCAGTGGCTTGCACGTAATTGCCAACGTCCAGTTTGAGGCGTGCTTTCTGGTACAGGGTCTCCGGCGGTTCGTCGGGTACCTTGGGTTTGGTGCTGGAACAGCCTGTGATCAAGGTAGCGACCAAGGCGAGCGACATCAGCAGGTGAGACTTCTTTCCCATCAACAACATCCGGTCCATTTCCACGAAATTGGCAAAGTATCCGTTATGCTTGGCTAAAAGAAAAGCTAGAATACCCGGATTATTTCGAATTGATACCCCCCGCTCAAGAGACCATACATGAGCCAGCATATTGAACTGACAGGCGAATTCCAGGATCACCAATTCGGGCAGCGACTCGACCAGGCCCTGGCCGAATTGTTTCCAGACTACTCCCGCACCCGCATCAAGGAGTGGATTTTACAGGACAGAGTGACCCTGGACGGTCAGGTTGCCAACACCCCGCGCGAGAAGATTCTGGCCGGGCAGCAGGTGCATGTGAATGTCGAGCTGGAAGATGATACTCGCTGGGATGCCCAGGATATCGAGCTCAACATCGTTTATGAAGATGAACACATTCTGGTGATCGACAAACCGGCCGGTCTGGTGGTTCACCCGGGCGCAGGTACGCCGGATGGCACCATCCTCAACGCCCTGCTGCACCGCTACCCCGGCATTGCCGAGGTGCCCCGCGCCGGTATCGTGCACCGTCTGGATAAAGACACCACAGGTTTGATGGTGGTTGCCAAAACCGTACCCGCCCAGACCCATCTGGTGGAAGCGTTGCAGGCGCGCCAGATCACCCGTGAGTACGAAGCGATCGCCATCGGTCACATGACCGCAGGTGGAACCGTCGATGCGCCCATCGGCCGTCACCCGACCCAGCGTACTCATATGGCCGTGGTGCCCAATGGTCGTCCTTCCGTAACTCACTACCGGGTTCACGAGAAGTTCCGTGGCCACACCCGTCTGCGTCTGCGTCTGGAGACCGGCCGTACCCACCAGATCCGTGTCCACATGGCCCACATCAAGCACCCGCTGGTGGGTGATCCCGCTTATGGTGGTCGTCTGCGCCCGCTGCGCAACGCGACCCCCGAGCTGACCCAGGCACTGCGTAACTTCAACCGTCAGGCGCTGCATGCCACCATGCTGCAACTGGCTCACCCCATCACGGGGGAAGTGATGCAGTGGCACTCAGCTACACCGCAAGACATGGTGGAGCTGATGGAAGTGCTGCGCGCGGATACTCTCGCCAATCCGGATGATCTGGTCTGGAACTGATGTGATAGGGCCTGCTGCGTCGGTTTCTGGCGTCATCCGGCCCGAATAGATGCCAAACGGGGTTCCCTTGCAGGAGCCCCGTTTTTATATCGGTGAAATTGAAGGAGTCACAGATGAAATGGATCGAACCTGACTGGCCTGCTCCGGCCAATGTCAGAGCCCTGTCAACTACTCGGGATGGCGGGGTAAGCGAGGGGTTTTTCGCCGGGCTGAATCTGGGCGCCCATGTGGGTGACGAACCGGCGCGAGTCGAGTCTAACCGCGCCCGCTTGCAGCAGGCGGCCGCCATCCCGGGGCCCCTCAACTGGCTCAATCAGGTGCACGGCACCGTGGTTCATCAGGTCAGCAGCCATTATCAGCAAGCACCGGATGCCGATGCCGCCTGCGCCCATGAGGCGGATCAGGCCTGTATCGTGATGACTGCCGACTGTCTGCCGGTGCTGTTCTGCGATCGGGCGGGTACCGTAGTGGCTGCCGCTCACGCGGGCTGGCGTGGCCTGAAAGAGGGCGTATTGGAGACAAGCATCGCCGCCATGGGCTGTGAGCCGGGCGAGATCCTGGCCTGGCTGGGCCCGGCCATCGGCCCCACTGCATTTGAAGTGGGTGGCGAGGTGCGCGAGGCCTTTATGGCTGAGCAGGCTGAAGCGGTCGCGGCGTTCGTCCCTTCGTCCAACGACGGCAAATGGTTGGCGGATATCTACCAGCTGGCGCGGTTGCGCCTTGCCCACGCTGGCGTCACCGCCGTCTATGGTGGTGAATACTGCACCTTCAGCGATAGCGAGCAGTTCTACTCTTATCGTCGCGACGGCCAGACCGGCCGGATGGCCTCCCTCATCTGGTTGGCCCGCTAAGCAATCACCCGCCAAGTAATAGCCCGTCTCTCTCAAGAACAGATCCGTATGAGAGAGGCGGGGATCCTGTTCTTGTCCCGTCTTGCAGAAAAAATAACCAGTCCATGCCCTTGAAATAGCCCGTACGGGCCTCATCTTTCATCTCAGAAAGTTATGTTGTTTGCCGCGCAAGCGGCGTCTGTCTGTTTGAAGGGGGAGTGCAATGCGCCTCGATCGCCTTACCAGCAAATTCCAGATTGCTATTTCCGATGCCCAGTCTCTTGCGCTGGGTCGTGACCACCAATTCATCGAACCCGTTCACCTGATGACCGCACTGGTCAATCAGGATGGCGGCTCTATCCGTCCGTTGCTCACCCTGACCGGGATGGATATCAATGCCCTGCGCTCCCGCCTTGGCGAGGAGCTGGATCGCCTGCCGCGCGTCAGCGGTGTGGAAGGGGATGTGCAGCTCTCCAACGGCCTCGGCCGCCTGCTCAACGTCTGCGACAAACTGGCCCAGCAGCGCAAGGATCAGTTCATCTCCTCCGAACTGTTCGTGCTGGCTGCCCTCGATGACAAGGGAACGCTGGGTGAGCTGCTGCGCGCCCAGGGGCTGACCAAGGAGAAACTCGAAGCGGCCATCGACAAGGTGCGTGGCGGCAAGAAGGTGGAGGATGCCAACGCCGAGGAGAACCGTCAGGCGCTGGAGAAGTACACCATCGATCTGACCGAGCGGGCCGAAATCGGCAAGCTCGACCCGGTGATCGGCCGTGATGACGAGATCCGCCGCACCATTCAGGTGCTGCAACGCCGTACCAAGAACAACCCCGTGCTGATCGGTGCCCCCGGTGTCGGTAAAACCGCCATCGTCGAGGGACTGGCCCAGCGCATCATCAACGGTGAAGTGCCGGAAGGGCTCAAGAACAAGCGGGTGCTGTCGCTGGACATGGGGGCGCTGGTGGCCGGTGCCAAGTATCGCGGCGAGTTTGAAGAGCGGCTCAAGGCCGTACTGACCGATCTCGCCAAGGAGGAAGGCAACGTCATCCTCTTTATCGACGAGCTGCACACCATGGTCGGCGCCGGCAAGGGCGAAGGGGCCATGGACGCGGGCAACATGCTGAAACCTGCGCTGGCCCGTGGCGACCTGCACTGCGTCGGCGCCACCACCCTGGATGAGTACCGTCAGTACATCGAGAAAGATGCCGCGCTGGAGCGTCGTTTCCAGAAGGTGCTGGTGGAAGAGCCGAGCGTGGAGGACACCATCGCCATTCTGCGCGGCCTGAAAGAGCGTTACGAGCTGCACCACCATGTGCAGATCACCGACCCCGCCATCGTGGCGGCGGCCCAGCTGTCACACCGCTATATCGCGGATCGCCAGCTGCCGGACAAGGCTATCGACCTGATTGACGAGGCGGCAGCCAGCATCCGGCTGCAGATCGATTCCAAGCCGGAGGCGCTCGATCGTCTCGAGCGGCGCATCATCCAGCTCAAGCTGGAGCAGCAGGCGCTGATGAAGGAGGACGACGACGCCAGCCGCAAACGGCTGGAGCTGATCAATCAGGAGATTGGCGAAAAAGATCGGGAATACAACGAGCTGGACGAGGTGTGGAAGGCCGAGAAGGCCGCTCTTGCCGGCACCCAGCATATCAAGGCAGCGCTGGAGCAGGCCCGTCAGGATCTCGACGTGGCGCGCCGCGCAGGCGACCTGGGCCGGATGTCCGAGCTGCAGTACGGCCGCATTCCGGAGCTGGAGAAACAGCTGGATCTCGCCACTCAAGCCGAGATGCAGGAGACCAGCCTGCTGCGCAACCGGGTCACCGATGTGGAGATCGCAGACGTCTTGGCCCGCTGGACCGGGATTCCGGTCGCCCGCATGCTGGAAGGTGAACGCGACAAGCTGCTGCGGATGGAAGATCAGCTGCACAGCCGGGTGATTGGCCAGGAGGAGGCGGTTGATGCGGTCTCCAACGCCATTCGTCGCTCCCGTGCCGGTCTCTCCGATCCGAATCGCCCCATCGGCTCCTTCCTGTTCCTGGGGCCCACTGGAGTGGGCAAGACCGAGCTGTGCAAGGCGCTGGCCGAGTTCCTGTTCGATACCCAGGATGCCATGGTGCGGATCGATATGTCCGAGTTCATGGAGAAACACAGCGTGGCCCGTCTGGTGGGGGCGCCTCCCGGATATGTGGGTTATGAAGAGGGCGGTTATCTGACCGAGGCGGTACGCCGTCGTCCCTACTCGGTGATCCTGCTGGACGAGGTGGAGAAGGCACATCCCGATGTCTTCAACATCCTGTTGCAGGTGCTGGACGATGGCCGCCTGACAGATGGTCAGGGTCGGACCGTCGATTTCCGCAACTCGGTGGTGATCATGACCTCCAACCTCGGGTCGGATCTGATTCAGGAGCACCACTCCGAGAAGGATTACGACGAGATGAAGGCCATGCTGATGGATGTGCTGACCCGCAGTTTCCGGCCGGAATTTATCAACCGGATCGACGAGACCGTGGTGTTCCATCCCCTCGGCGAGGATCACATCAAGTCCATCGCCCGCATCCAGCTCAAGAGCCTGATGGGGCGACTGGAGGCGCAGGGCTACGAGGTGGAGGTGAGCGAAGCGCTGCTCGAGAAGCTGGTGCATGCCGGGTTCGACCCCGTCTATGGGGCGCGTCCCCTCAAGCGGGCGATCCAGCAGAAGGTGGAGAACCCGCTGGCGCAGGCGCTGCTCTCCGGCCGCATCGTCCCCGGCAAGAAACTGCTGCTGGGAGCCGACAGCAACGGCCTCACCATGACCCAGTAACCAGTCTCGTATCTATGTTTGCAACGCCAGCCCTCGGGCTGGCGTTGCCATATCTGGGCGATGGAAAATAAAAAAAACGGCAATCCGAAGATTGCCGGGAGGAATGTAGTGAAGCGACCTGACGTGGGTTGAGCGGGTCGCAGGGGCAAGCCCCGGTTTCGCCGTGGGTCATCAGGGATGACCACGCGACTTACAGCATGTCCGGACTGCGCTCGTTCAGTCCGCACCGCCACACACCTTCAGGGCTGACCCGCGTGCCACTGCGCACAGGCCAGACCGATGAAATCAACGCGTTTACAGCATGCCCGGGATGGCGGCCTTCATCTCGGCTGGCCAGACACCAACCTGCACCTGACCGATATGCTCTTTTTGCAGCAACAGCATGGCCAGACGAGATTGGCCGATGCCGCCGCCGATGGTCTGCGGCATCCGTGCGGCCAGCAGCTCCTGATGCCAGTCGTACTGCAGGCGCTCCTCGTCACCTGTGATGGCGAGCTGGCGGCTCAGCGCCTCGGCATCGACCCGGATCCCCATGGAGGAGATTTCGAAGCTGTCCTGCAGTACCGGGTTCCACACCAGAATGTCACCGTTCAGACCGGCCAGACCCAGCTCGCTGTGGCTGCTCCAGTCGTCGTAATCCGGGGCGCGGACATCGTGGCGCTCGCCGTGGGAGAGGGCACCGCCGATGCCGATCAGGAATACGGCACCCAGCTCTTTGGCGATGGCGCGCTCGCGCCCCTTGGCATCGAGATCCGGGTAGCGGGCCAGCAGCTCTTCGCTGTGCAGGAACTGGATCTCTGCCGGCAGGAAGGGGGTCAGCTCATGCTCGGCACAGACCGCGCGCTCGGTGGCCTTGATGGCGGCCCAGATACCGCGCACGGTTTCCTGCAGATAGGCGAGATCGCGGCGCTCGCTCGGCATCACCTTCTCCCAGTCCCACTGATCCACGTAGACGGAGTGGATGGGGGTGAGCTTGTCTTCATCCGGACGCAGCGCCTTCATGTGGGTGTAGATCCCTTCGCCCGGGCCGAAGCCGAAGCGACCCAGGGTCTGGCGCTTCCATTTGGCCAGTGAATGGACCACTTCGTAGCTGTGCTCCGGCAGGGTCTTCACTTTGACCTGCACTGCATTCTCGTGGCCAGAGAGGTTGTCCTGAGTACCATCACCGACCCGGCTCAGAATGGGGGCTTGCACCTCCATCAGACCCAGTTGCTGGGCGAGTTGGCGGGAGAACATCTCTTTGACGAAGCTGATCTGCTGTTGGCTGCGAATGTAGTGCTGTTTCATGCTGAATTCCTGTTTCAAACCCCGTTGGATGTGGTGATTCTTCAACGGAATGCCAACTAAATTCAATATTCGATAATAGAAATAGGCTTTATGTATTTTTTTCTTCAAAATAAGCCGCTTTTTAATGAGGTATCGTCAACGGGAGTGCAAAAAAATGCCGGAAAATTACCGGATCGATAATCTCGATCAGGCCATCCTCACCGCTCTGATGGAGAATGCGCGGATCCCTTACGCCGAACTTGCGAAACAACTGGCGGTCAGCCCGGGCACCATCCATGTGCGGGTGGAGAAGATGAAACAGGCGGGGATCATCGAGGGGACACGGGTGCAGGTTAACCCCAAGAAGTTGGGTTACGACGTCTGCTGCTTTATCGGGATCAATCTGAAGAGTGCCAAGGATTACCCCTCGGCGCTGGCCAAGCTGCAGGCGCTGGACGAAGTGGTGGAGGCCTACTACACCACCGGCCACTACAGCATCTTCATGAAGGTGATGACCCGCTCCATAGACGAGCTGCAGATAGTGCTGATCAACAAGATCCAGACCATCGACGAGATCCAGTCCACTGAAACCCTGATTTCGCTGCAGAATCCGATCCTGCGGGATGTGAAACCCTGACCCCTTGATCAGGGTTCGATATAGGGGATGGCGTACTTGTCGTAGAGGGCCTTGAGGCTACCGTTGCGTTTCATGCGCAGCAGTTCGGCATCGTAGGCCGCCATCAGGGCGGGGGTCTGTGCATCCGCCCGTGCGCGGGCCCAGGTGTTGAAGTAGGGGCTGCTCTTGAGCGGTTTGGGCAGGTAATCGACCTTGCCCGTCAGCCCCTCCTCCTTGGTCTGGGTGAAGGCGGTGACCAGCGGCATGGGCACGGTATCGATCCGTCCGGCCAGCAGTTTGCGCAGTTGCAGCTGGTTCATGGTGATCTCCTGGAACTGATAGGCCGGGTCGGTCATGGCCGCTGCCAGTTCAGGGGTGTAGGAGAAATCCTTGGTCACGCCGATGCGCCAGGGTTTGAGATCAGCCAGCGTTTCGTAGCGGATCTTCATCAGGTCCGCCTTGCGCACGAAGAAGTGCCAGCTGTGGCGAAGATGGGCCTGTTGGGGATAGATGAGATAACTTTCCCGCTCCGCCTTGTAGGAGTGGGTCATCACCAGGTCGCAGGCGCCGGTTTCGGCATTGCGGGTGAGGCGGGCGCCGGAGTCGGCCAGCTCGATCCTAAAAGGCGTCTCCAGCTTGTCGAAGATGGCGGTGACGATGTCGATATCGAGCCCACGGGGTTTCTGATCGACATCGAGAAACTTGAGCGGGGGCTCCATGGTGCCACAGATCACCAGCTCTTTGGCGGGCAATCCGAGTGGAAACAGCAACCAAAACAGGGGGATCACACGCAAACTACGTCTCCTGAGCCCGTTTGAAGATATTCCAAGACCTGATTCCAGTATATTGGATGGCACCTGATCCGTTAGAAGCGACTGTTTATGGCAAATCCTGAAATCGAGAGCCCGCTGGACGGGATCGACAAGTTGACCGTCTCGCTCTACCGCCTTGGCTTGAGTGCGGCAGCCTTGTTGCTGCTTTGCCGCGGTGCGGCGCTGCTGAGCGGGATGGCACTGCTCCCGTCGGCACAATGGTTGATGTCGCTGGCAGTGGCAAGCGCAATCTGCGGCTTCTCGCTGCATATCTACGACAAGCGGATTCGCCTGATTCTACAGGGATTTGGGTGGGGCGCACTGGCCCTGGCAGCGGTGGGGGCGCCGGATGCGCTGGTGCTGGGAGCGGCCTTGGCGACCCTCTCCGGGCTGGCGTTCAAGGAGCAGTTTTGCTTCTCGATTCCCGGCATCAAGCTGGTGCCCATTTTGCTGCCGGCGTTATGGCTGCTGGAGTGGTTGCGGGTGGAGTGGGCCGCCGCACTGGTGGCGCTGGTATGCGGGGCCCTGTTGACCTTGCTGGCGCTGGCCAAGTGGCGGATGCCCCTGCACTTCGATATCGGTGACAAGGGGCGTTACCAGATCTAGGTCTGCTGGCACACCTTCATCTGCTGGTTGAGGGCCTGCATCACCTGACGGCGGCTGATGATGCCGATCACCTTGCCCTGTTGCAGCACCGGGTAGATCTTGGGCTTGGCATCGGCCATCTGGCGAGCCAGATCCAGAATGCTCTCATCCGGCCCGACCGAGAGGGGCGAGCGGTTCATCAGATCCTCCACCCTGGTGCGGGTATCGCAGTGGTAGCTGCCGGTGAGCAGGCTGGGAATGCAGTCTTGTTCGGAAAGAAAGCCGATAAGCCGTTTTTGCTCATCCAGCACCGGCAGGCCGCCAAGACCCGATTGATGCAGGCGATCCAGCGCCTCGGCCAGGCCGAGTCCGGCAGTGAGGGAGTGGGTCAGGCGACCCATGTGGTGGTGTACTTTCAGCATGGTGGTGACTCCGCAAGAGGGGGATGCCGCCACTATGACGCGGGTGGGTGGCCCGCGACCAATGGCTTGTGCCGCAGAGATTGATAGGCACCGGCCATCGGCGGTGATCCGCTGGCAGGCGGGCTTCGTTCATGCAAGACCATGAAAGGGAAAGGAGATCATATGCGTGCATTGGTAACGGGCTGCGGCCGTCGACTCGGATTTTATCTCTGTGAACAGCTGGTGGCAGCGGGTTGGCAGGTGACGGGCAGCTATCGCAGCGAGCGGCCGGAGCTGGCCACGCTGGCTGCATTGGGGGTCGAACTGGTGCAGGCGGATTTTGGCCGGGAAGAGGACGTTGGCAAGCTGATCGATGTGCTGGCTGCCCATCAGGATCTGGCGCTGGTGATCCACAACGCCTCTGCTTTCGAACCTCAGGCAACTGATCCGGCGGCGCAACTGGCCCAGTTCGAGCAGTTCTACCGGGTACACATGGCGGCCCCCTTCCAGCTTAACCGGGCGCTGGCCCCTCAGCTTGCCAGCAACCCCAACGCCAGCATCATTCACATCACCGATATCTATATCCATGCCCCGGCCCCCCGTTTTGCCAGCTATGTGGCCACCAAGGCGGGAGCCCATTCGCTGGCCATGAGCTTTGCCCGCGAGCTGGCGCCCACGGTTCGGGTCAACACCATAGAGCCAGGGCCGATCCTGTTTCTCGATGAACATGACGAGAGCTGGCGCCAGCAGGTGTTGGCGAAAACGCCGCTGGCGCGGGAGGGTGGACTTGAGCCCATCTGGCAGGCGGTGCAGCTACTGGTGGGGAACAGTTATATGACGGGTGCCAGCATCAAGGTAGATGGCGGGCGTGCTCTGGCCAACCTCTGAGGGGTTGCCGAGCACCAGCGGCCCCAGCCCGACCTGCCGGGTCAGCAAGCCCTTGCCGGGTTTGAGCTTGCCCGACTGGGCGGGGAGCGTCACTTGCAGCACCACCTTGGGGTCATGCACCTCGCCATGGCCGTAGAGCTCTGCCAGCAGCTCCGCCAGATAGGAATCGACCTCTGCCGAGGCAAAGTCACCGCTCCTGTTGCTGGCCAGAATATCGATGTCGAGCGGCCGATCGTGCACCTTGCAGAGCGGATCGCTGCGATCACGGCCGTGAGCCACCTCGAGGGCGACAAAGTGCTGCTTGAGGCGGGCGGCATCGAGCGGGCTCTCCACCACCAGCAGGCAGTTGAGAAAGTCGTGGCTGGAGTGCATTCCCACCGGCTTGGTGCGGATCACCGAACTCAGCCGAAGGGGACCGACGTTCTCAAACAGCTCGGCCAGCGCGCGGCTGACATGGATATGCGGGTCAATATTGGAACCAATGCTACACAGATAGAACATGCTGACCTTCCCGGGGTTGGGCTCATCTGAAATGTATACGCAGCTCACGGTTATCGGATTAACTATGGCTTAACATTGTCTTATCTATTGTGATCCGGCACTGATTGGCAGAAAGGAGGTTTGCATGAGTGTGGAGCTGAAATGGGCGCTGTTGACCGCTTCGGGTGCGCTGGCGCTGATCATGATTATCTGTCTGGCCTCTGTCGCGTTGGCGTGAATCACCACAATCCAGATAATCCAAACCGGCCTGTTGGCCGGTTTTGTTTTTCTGGGCGGTGCAGCTATGCTGGCGCACCGGTGAGAACGCAAGAGAAGAGATGATGACCAAGGTTCGCCCACGCTCCCTGCTGCAGGTGGTATTGATGGGATTCGTGCTGGTATTGATGCCGCTGGGCGGCATGATCTGGCACAACAGCACCTCCCTTGCCCACCTCAGCCAACTCACTAGCTGTGATCTCTCTGTAGGTTGTTCACTCGGGGCATTCCCGGAGAATTGGAGGCACCAACCAAACCAATCATCCGAGGTGCCCGAGTGAACAATCATAAAAATGCCCGATTAACCGTCTTTGGTCGACAGCTTCTTGTCCAGCGTATCCTTGAGCAGGGCCTGCGCGTTGAAGAGGCCGCTCACGCTGCCGGGGTCAGTATCCGCACCGCTTACAAGTGGCTCACTCGATATCGCCAGGAGGGACCTGATGGTTTGTACAATCGCTCTTCTCGACCCGCATCTTGCCCTCATGCCATTGATGACCAGCGCCAGCAGAGGATTATCGAACTGCGCAAGCAGCGACGGACCTATCGGCACATCAGCCAATATCTGGGCATAGGGCACAGTACTGTCGCCCGCATCTTGCAGCGCATGGGACTTCATCGATTGGCCAATCTGGCCCCAGCTGTTCCAGTACAACGCTATGAACATGAGAAACCGGGTGACTTGCTGCATCTGGACATCAAAAAGTTGGGGCGTTTCCACCGTCCCGGCCATCGTATCACCGGCGACCGCAGCAAGGACTCACGCGGCGCAGGGTGGGAGTGTGTTCATGTGGCGATTGATGACCACTCCCGTGTGGCGTTCAGCGCTCTGCATCCTGATGAAACGGGACGCAGTGCCTGCCTGGCGCTGTTACAGGCACTTCGCTACTACGCCGGGCTCGGCATTTGTTTCAGTCGGCTACTCACGGACAATGGAGCCTGTTACCGGTCGAAACGCTTCCAGAAGCTGTGTCGTCGGCTGGGGCTCAAGCATCTGCGCACCAAGCCTTACACACCACAAACCAATGGCAAAGCAGAGCGCTTCATTCAGACCGCCCTGCGTGAGTGGGCTTATGCACGGAGCTATGACTCGTCAGAGCAACGGGCAGAGCACTTGCAACCGTGGTTGCATGAGTACAACTGGCATCGTCCTCATGCCAGTCTGGGCTACCAGCCCCCCATCAGTCGTCTTCAATCTGTGAACAACCTGGTGGGTTTACACAACTAGCGACGAGATGGAGCGGGCGGTCAAGGATACCCGCCGCGCCACCCTACTGACGGCGCAGGCCATCGATATCGAACGCACCTTGCGCCGCTTCGCGGTGCTGGGTGATCGCCGCAGCCTCACCAGCTACCAGCAGCAACTCGACGGGTATCGGGTGTTGCTGGCGGAACACCGCAACTCCATCACCGACGGCCAGCTCTACAGCGGGCTCGATCAGGGGCTGGCCTGGCTCGACAGCCTGCAGGATGCCGCGTTGGCCCGGGCGGCGGTAGCGGGAGACAAGCTCGAGCAGTTCAACGATGCCAACAAGCAGCTTGAAATAGTCACCCGCAGCCGGGTTGACGAACATATGGATCGGGTGCAGCTCACCATCGCCGGACTGACCAGCGAGCTCTGGTGGGTGAGTGGAGCGGTGGCGGCGCTAAGCCTGCTGATGGTCTTTATCTTCACCTACCTCATCATCCACCCGGTACGACAGATTGAGTCGCGCATCTTGAGTCTGGGTGCCGGGGTCGAACCCGATCCCAAGCCGGTTGACGGCCCTGCCGAGCTGGTATTGCTGGGGGAGCGGATCGTCTGGCTGCACGACAAACTCAAGGAGCTGGAGCTGCAGAAATACCAGTTCCTGCGTCATGTTTCCCACGAGCTCAAGACCCCGCTGGCGGTGCTGCGGGAGGGGACGGATCTGCTCTGCGAGCAGCTGGTCGGGCCTTTGACGCCGGATCAGCTGGAGATCTGCCAGATGCTCGATGAGAACAGTCGGCGTTTGCAGACCCTGATCGAGCGGCTGCTCGACTTCAACCGGCTCAGTCAGCAGGAGGCCTTCGAACTGGAGCCCGTCCCCCTGCTGCCGATGTTGTCGGAACTTTCTGCCGAGTACCGGCTGGCATTGGAGTCCAAGCAGATCCGTGTACACTTGCCGACCGTGCCGGTTACCCTGTGGGCGGAGTCCTACCGGCTACGACTGATCCTCGATAACCTCTTCTCCAACGCCGTCAGTTACGGCGCCAGCGGGGGCAATATCTGGATCAGGGCAGGGCAGAATGAACAGATAAGCTGGCTGGAAGTGGCCAACGAGGGGCCCAAGATCCCCGTGGCCGATCAGCAACGCATTTTTGAACCCTTCGAGCAGGGCAGCACAGTGCGGCAAGGTCTCTTGAAAGGCTCGGGCATGGGCCTCTCCATCGCCCGCGAGTCTGCCAACAGCCTGGGGGGGAACTGGTTCTGGTAGAGGATAAACAGGCGGATGTCTGTTTCAGGTTGACGTTGAAATGAGGACTATGAAGATACAACGCGTATTTCCAGCTCTGATGGCAGGGCTGCTCGCGGGTTGCTCCTTGCTGCCGCAACAGGCACAGCGGGAGTCCTCCGATATCGCTTTTGCCAAGCGGATGGAGTTTGCCAACAAGGAGATGCAGGTGCGTCTGCAATACTCCGACTGGCTGCTGGCCAGTCACCCCCAGCAACGGGTGCAGGAGCGTCAGCGTCTGAAAGGGGCCGACGATCTGGAGAGCCGGGGCAGTCTGGCGATGGTGGACTCCCACCCCGCCGAATCGGTGGCCAATCGCACCGCCGGTCTGGCGCGCCTGAAGCAGATGCTGCCCGAACTGGGTCTCGATGCGCAGGCCTTTTTACGCAGCTGGATCGCCCTCGGCGAACAGCTGCTGGCCCGCGACAGCCGTCGCGATGACCAGAGTCAGGAGATCCAGCGGCTGCGCCGCCAGATCGAGCAGCTGACCGCTATCGACGACCAGCTCAACCAGCGCAAGCTGAACGAGAATCGTGAGGTAATACCATGAGCCGGATCCTGTTGGTGGATGACGACGTCAGCCTGCTCAAACTGATGAGCATGCGGCTGCGCAGTCAGGGTTATGAAGTGGATACCGCCGACAGCGCGGAAGGGGCCCTCGACCGGTTGCGTCAGCAACGGGCCGATCTGGTGCTGAGCGATCTGCGGATGGCCGGCATGGACGGTCTGGCGCTGTTCGAGCGGATCCAGGCTCAGTGGCTGGGGTTGCCGGTGATCATCATGACCGCCCATGGCACCATCCCGGACGCCATTCAGGCGACCCGCTCCGGCGTATTCAGCTTCCTGACCAAACCCATCAACAAGGATGAGCTGTTCGCCACCATCGAACATGCGCTGAGTCTGACCCGGCCTAAACAGCAGCAGGAGTGGCAGTCGCTGATCCTGACCCGCAATCCCCAGCTGGAACAGCTGCTGATCCAGGCCCACAGCATTGCGACCATGGAGGTGCCGGTGCTGATCATGGGGCCGTCAGGCTCCGGCAAGGGGGCGATGGCGCAGGCGCTGCATCAGGCCAGCCAGCGGCGCGACAAGCCGCTCCATACCATCAACTGTGCCGCCATTCCGTGGGCGTCACTCGACTTGCAGCTGTTTGGTGAAGATGGCCAGTCCGGTCTGTTCGAGCAGGCCAAGGGGGCGACCCTGTTTCTCGACGAGATTGGCAGCCTGTCGGAATCCCTGCAGGCCAAGCTGCTGCAGGTGATGGAGGAGTATGGTCAGGGCACGCCGGAGGTGAGGGTGCTCAGCTCCAGTCATCAGGATCTGGTCAAGGCGATGGAGGAGGGGCGCTTTCGGGAAGATCTCTTCTATCGTCTCAACGTCGCCAATATCACCTTGCCGTCTCTCAGTGCCCGCAGCGAGGATATCCCCCTGCTGGCCCGACAGGCCCTCGACGATTACCGTAGCCGCCACAGCGACTGCGCCGCCATGGGATTTTCGCCCGAGTCGCTGGCGATGCTGGCTGCCGCTGCCTGGCCCGGCAACGTGCGCCAGCTCTGCAACGTGGTGGAGCAGCTCGCCAGCCTCTGTTGCAGCCCGGTGATCGGGGTCTCCATGGTGGAGTCCGCCCTGAGCGGTGGTGGCGGCGGCATCCCCTCGTTCAACGAGGCGCGGGCCGAATTCGAGAAGGAGTATCTGATCCGTTTGCTGCGCACCACCGAGGGCAACGTGACCCTGGCGGCCAACATGGCGGGCAGAAACCGTACCGATTTCTACAAGTTATTGAATCGGCACGGTATTGAAGCAGCAAACTTCAAATCGAAGGGATAAATCAGGCGGGATCAACCACCGCCGGAGCGGCATCGGCTTTTTGAGTTTTATGGGAGAGCCAGAGGCCGCTCGCCTTCATCAGGTAACCGAACAAGGCGCCAATGATGAGGGAGGGCAGGATCAGCCGCCACTCGCCAGCCGCTCCGAAGGTGGCACAGCAACCGGCAAAGGTGCCGGGAATGTAGCCGAGCCACTGCTGCTTGGCCTGAACGCACATCAGGGTTGCGACCACCCCCGTCATCACATAACCCGCCACGCCCGCTCCCCACAGACTGTCGCCATGGATCAGCAGCAGTGCCCACAGCATGCCGCTGGTGTTGCAGAAGATGGTCTGCAGCAGCGCCTTGTAGCCGCCGCTTGACGCGAAATAGCTGGTGCAGCCGAGAAAGCCGACCCAGGAGATAAGGCCGAACGCGACGGCAATCCAGCCCCAGACGGCGGAGAGAATTCCAGTGGTGATGGCGATGGCGATCAGTGGGCTCATGGGGGCGACTCTTCAGTTGGCTTCGCAGAATGGGCAGCCTACCCCCGGCAATTGGGGCGGCAAGCGGGGGCCGAATGGTGTGTGATCTTCATCACCTTTTTCAACTCAGGAATACGCTTGCGCTCGCGAAAAAAATTCATTGGTGACCGGCCTGACAGTCGGCCATAGTTAGAGGCCCTGTCCTGCTCATGGAGTGAGTCTGATGGCGCCAAATGTGATCGTTCCCCTGCTGGTGTTCGTAGTCCTGTTTCTGGTCGGCACCATGGCCAAGGCACTGCCCCTGCACCACATGATGTAAATTTGTGTGAAATAAAAATCTGCCGGGGCGGGTCTTATCCATACTGCCTCACTCAGCCCCGGGAGTTTTTCATGTTGATCAAGCGTCGTACCGCCCACCCCCTCACCGAACAGGATGTCACCCCGGAAGCCGTCTATCAGGACCGCCGCCTTATTCTCAAAGGGCTGGGTCTGGGCGCCGCCACCCTGGCATTTCCCACTCAGGCCGGAGTGCTCGACCTGCTGCGCGGCAAAGAGGATGCTCCCCAGTTAGCCACCAAACCGCTCAACAGCAAGCCTGCCGATCGCCCGGCCAATCTGGTGCTGACACCGGAAGAGAAGGCCACCAGTTACAACAACTTCTATGAGCTAGGCACCGACAAGTCCGACCCGGCTCGCAACGGCCATTACCTCAAGCCCGAACCCTGGACCCTCAAGGTGGAGGGGGAGGTGGCCAAGCCCTTTACCCTCGATGTGTGGGATCTCATCAACAAGAGCGAGCTGGAGGAGCGGATCTACCGGCTGCGCTGCGTTGAAGCCTGGTCCATGGTACTGCCCTGGAACGGCATCTCGCTGGCGGAGATCATCCGCCGTGCCGAGCCCACCAGTCGCGCCAAGTTTGTTGCCTTCGAAACCCTGTTTGATCCGAAACAGCTGCCGGGGCAGGCCCCCAGTCTGGGGGGCGGTATAGAGTATCCCTACGTTGAGGGGCTGCGTATCGACGAGGCGATGCACCCTCTCTCTTTCCTTGCGATGGGGCTCTATGGCAAGACCCTGCCCGCCCAGAATGGCGCGCCGATCCGCTTGGTGGTGCCGTGGAAGTACGGCTTCAAGAGCATCAAGAGCATCGTCTCGATCCGGCTGGTAGAGGAGATGCCGCCGACCACCTGGAACCTGCTGGCTCCCAACGAATATGGCTTCTACGCCAACGTCAATCCGCAGGTGGATCACCCGCGCTGGAGTCAGGCCAGCGAGCGTTTCATCGGTGAGGGCGGAGTGTTTGGCGCCAAGCGTCAGCCGACCCTGATGTTCAACGGCTATGGTGACGAAGTCGCCTCGCTCTATCAGGGGATGGATCTGCGCCAATGGTACTGAGATTGAAACCGGCCCATATCAGCGGTTTGCGGGCGCTGGTGCATCTGAGCTCCCTCGGCTTCCTGCTTTGGCTGGTTTTTGCCATTCCAGCGGGTCTGCTGGGGGGCGATCCGGTGCCCGAGCTTATCCACTACCTCGGCAAGGGGGCGCTCAACCTGCTGCTGCTCACCCTGCTGGTCTCGCCGCTGGCCAAGCGCTGGCGGCAGGGGCAGCTCATCAAGCTGCGCCGCCCCCTCGGGCTCTGGTGTTTTGCCTGGGCGCTGCTCCACTTCATGGCGTGGCTGGGGTTGGATCTGCAGTTTGACTGGGGCCTGATTGGCGGCGAGCTGGTCAAGCGCAGCTATATCGTGGTGGGGATGGTGGCATTGCTGCTGCTGGCCGCCCTCAGCATCACTTCGCTGCCCGCATTGCAGCGCCGCATGGGCGCAGCATGGCAGAAGCTGCACAACTGGGTCTATGCCATCGCCCTGCTGGTGCCGGTGCACTACTGGTGGTCGCTCAAGAGCGGTTGGGGTGAGCCCCTCATCTACCTGCTGCTGGCCTGCGCCCTGCTCTGGCCGAGACGGGAGAAACTGCTGCGCCCCATGCGGGGACGCTGGAATGCAAAAGAGGCCTAATCGGCCTCTTGTTGTTTGATCTCGCCAGTGTAGGCATCGACGATGAGATGTACCTTCTGATCCCGGCGATTGAGGGTTTTGACCTCGAATTTGTCCCCTTCCAGCTCCACTTCCCGAATGTCGTGATACCCTTGCGCCAGCAGGAGTTTGACCAGCCCGGCCATGTCGAGACGGCTCTGGGCCGCCCAGCTTGTGGCACTCAACAGGCAAAGGATCAGCAGGAAACTGCGCGGGATCATATTCATTCCGGATTCATGGCTGGCAGACTATAAACGCCATTATGTTAGGTTTTTGGAGATGAATCATCCATGAATAGAGCGCTCCCTCTGCTTGGGTTATTGCTGCCGTTGCTGGCACAGGCGGTCACGCCTGATGAAGCCATGCTGCAGCAAGCTGTCCATGAGGGACGGGTTCGGCCCTTCCATGAAATGATGGAGGTGGCGGCCAGATTGCCGGTGCGGGTGTTGCGGGTGGATCTGGGGGAAGAGGATGGTATCTGGCTCTATGAACTGCGAGTCATCGATCGGGAAAACAGCGTGATCAAGGTAGCCTATCGGGCCGACAACCTTGAGCTGGTGTGGGCCAAGGGCCACCATCTGGAGCGGTTGTTCGAACCGCCAAAGCCCCCGGTCGAGGATGATGAATAACCCCTGTGTGGAAGCCTGTTCATGCGAATTCTGATTGTTGAAGACGAAAAAATTCTGGCTGGCCAGCTAGCCGAACAGCTGCGCCTCTCCGGCTTTGTCACCGACCTATGCCACGACGGCAACGAGGCCGGTTTTCTCGGCGAGACCGAACCTTACGATGCCATCATTCTCGACCTCGGTCTGCCGGGGCGCGATGGCTTGAGCGTGCTGAAGGAGTGGCGCAGCAAGGGGATCGATACCCCTGTGCTGGTGCTGACCGCCCGTGGCCAACTGCACGAGAAGATCGAGGGGCTTAACGCCGGTGCCGATGACTACCTGACCAAGCCGTTCCAGGTGGCCGAGCTGGTGGCGCGGGTCCATGCGCTGGTGCGCCGGGCGGCGGGTAACGCCAGCTCCATTCTGGAGATCGGCGGGGTGCGGCTCGACATGGCGGCGTCGCAGGTGTGGTACGAAGGGACTCCCATCAAGCTGACCGCCCACGAGTTCCGTGTGCTGGGTTACCTGATGCAGCATCGGGGCAAGGTGGTGTCGCGCAGCGAGCTGATCGACCACATCTATGCTCAGGATTTTGACCGCGACTCCAATACCGTGGAGGTGTTCATCGGCCGGATCCGCAAGAAAACCAACCCCGATCTGATTGAGACAGTGCGCGGCCTCGGGTACCGGATCAACGAATGAGGCTGGTCAGAACCCTGCGGGGGCGACTGGTCGCCATCGCGCTGGTGTGGTGCGGGCTGTTTCTGTTCGCCACCGGTTTCAGTCTGCAGACCATGATGCGCAACTACTGGCAGGAGGCGGAGGCCGACGGTCTGCGCCTGCAGCTCTATGATCTGCTCTCCCGGCTGGAAGTGGCCAAAACCGGCCTGCCGGTGGTCACCGGCTCCCTCTCCGATCCCCGCTTCAATCAACCCTACTCCGGCTACTATTGGCAGCTGGAATTGGGCCGCGATGTGGTGGGGCGCTCCCGCTCCCTGTGGGATACCAACCTGAAGAGCGATGGCCTCAAGTCGGCGTTTGGCGATCCCGACCTCTTTGTCGGCAAGGGGCCCAACAAGGAGCCGCTGCTGATCATGACCCGTACCGTGCTGCTGCCCGGTTCGGATCGGGTCTTCACTCTGGTGATGGCCAAGGACAGCAGCGCCCTGACCCAGACTCTCAACAAGACCCGCATCAGCCTGTTCCTCGGTCTCGGCTTTGCTGCCGCCGGTCTGGTGCTCGGCTTCATGTTCCAGATCGTCTACGGTTTGCGGCCGCTGCACCTGCTGCGCCGTGAACTGGGGCGGGTTCACGAGGGTCATCAGGAGGGCTTCCGGCTGCGCTATCCGCTGGAGATCCAGCCGCTGGTGGAGGATATCAACCGGCTGCTGCACCACTACGGCGAGCTGCTGCAGCGGGCGCGATCCCACACCGGCAATCTGGCCCACGCCCTCAAGACGCCGCTCAGCATCATGCGCAATCAGGTGGCCCAGTTGCCGCCGGAGGATCAGGCCGCCATCGGCGAGCAGCTCGACCAGATCCAGCGCCATATCGACTATCACCTTGGCAAGGCACGGGTGACCGGTGCCGCCAAGATCCTCGGGGTCTCGACCCCGGTGCGGGCGCGGGTGGAGTACATCTGCCGCGCCTTCTCCCGCCTCTATCCGGGCAAGACGGTGGATCTGCAGGTACCCGCCAATCTGGCGGTCGGGGTGGAGGAGCAGGATTTCGACGAGATGGTGGGCAATTTGCTGGAGAACGCCTTCAAGTGGTCTGCCAGCGAGCTGCGTATCTCCAGCGCCGAGCTGGGGGGCTGGATCACCCTGCGTATCGAGGATGACGGCCCCGGCATGAGCGAGGATCAGATCGCCAAGGCGGTGCTGCGCGGGGTGCGGCTCGACGAGAAGGTGCCGGGTTCCGGTCTCGGTCTCAACATCGTCTCCGATCTGGCGGAAGCCTATCGCGGCAGCTTTATTATGGGCCGCGCCGAACTGGGCGGGCTGGCCGCCTCCCTCTCGTTGCCCAAGGTGGCAAGGGTCGAGAGCTAGGCATAAGATATGGCATTTGTTTTAGCCTGAGGAAGAGAACCATGACCGACGATCCGTGGGCCCTGTGCCATCTTGACGATTCATTCGATGCCTCTGTACTGGGGGTCAAGGGCGCCCAGATCCAGTGGTTTGAAGACAGGGATGGCCTGATCGCGTTCCTGCTGGAAGATTTTGTCGACTTGCTGGCCGATGTGGGCGAGCTGGACGAGGAGCAGACCGAGCAGGCGCGCGAGCGCTTCACCCTGCTGGTGGAGCAGAGCTTCGACGATCGCACCCTGATGGATGCCATCAACGATCTCGCCTCCGGCCTGCGTCGCATCGCCTGGTTGGGGCCGCTCTCCGAGCTGGCCGAGATCAGCGACGAGTTTGCCTCCGGCCTGCGCCGCTATTTCTGGAGCCAGTACGACGGGGATGAAGATGACCCGGACGCCTGGGTGCCGGAAGAGCTGTGGCCGCAGCTGGTGGAGTGCGCGCAGGAGTATATGGAAGAGGGGGATTTTTAAATCCGTCCGGACTATGTGTGCTCTTTGGCAGACAGATAAAGAAACGGCGCCTTGATGGCGCCGTTTTTATTGGGTGGCAATCGCCTTAGCCGTTGGCCGGTACCGCGTGGGCGGTGTTGGCCAGCACCGGGCCTGTGTACTTCTCGATCTGCAGCTGGGCCATGTGGCCGCAGTTGCCTTGCGCCAGACTGGACGAGCCTTCGTCGAAGGTGAGGCAGTTGACGTTGCCGTTCTTGCAAATGCTGCCCGCTTCGCCCGGCTTGGCCGGGTCATACCAGGCCCCTTCGCAGATCCGCACCACGCCTTGGCGCACATCCTCGGATAGCAGGGCGCCCACCAGGATCTGGCCGCGCTCGTTGAAGGCACGCACCAGATCCCCCTGGGCGATGCCACGAGCCTTGGCATCCAGCGGATGGATCATGATCGCCTCGCGGTCGGCGATGGCGAACTTGTCTCGCAGCGGGGTGTTGTCGAGTTGGGAGTGCAGCCGCTGGGTCGGGTGGGAGGTGTTGAGCGACAGCGGATAGCGCGCCGCCACCTCACTCTTCACCCACTCCCTGGGCTCATACCACTTGGGATGGCCGGCGCAGTCGGCGTAACCCATCCCCGCCACCGTGTTGGAGAAGATCTCGATCTTGCCGGACGGGGTACCGAGCGGGTTGAGCAGCGGGTTCTCGCGAAAATCGGCGTGACGGATCCACTGGCGGTTGGCCTCCGGGATCGGGAAGCGGATGTAGTTGTTGGATTCCCAGAACATATTGAACGGCGGCAGCGCCACGCGGGCGCCGCGGGCCTGTGCCGCCATGCCGTCGTACATCTGCTTGAGCCACAGCATCTCGTCCTTCCCTTCGGTGTACTGCTCCTGCACGCCCAGCTTGGCGGCGATGGCGCTGAAGATATCGAAGTCGTTGCGGGCTTCAAACTGCGGCGGTACGCACTGGTGCATCGGGAACACATAGCGCTGGGAGTAGTCCCCGCCCATCTCCAGATCGTTGCGCTCGTAGCTGGTAGTGACCGGCAGCACGATATCGGCGTGCTTGGCGGTGGCAGTCCAGTAAGGCTCGTGGACGATCACGGTCTGCGGCTTGCGCCACGCCTGCAGCAGGTTGTTGGTGTCCTGATGGTGGTGGAAGGGGTTGCCGCCCGCCACGTAGACCAGCTTGATGTCCGGATAGGTCACCTTGCGGCCGTTGAAGTCGATGGTCTTGCCCGGGTTGGCGAGACAGTCGGCAATGCGGGCCACCGGGATCGGGGCCGGGCTGTTCTTCGGTGCGTTGCCGGCGGAGATGCCCGCCAGAATGCCGCCTTTGGCGGTGGGGCTGCCACCGGAGGAGTAGTGGTAGCTGAAGCCGTAGCCGCCGCCCGGCAGGCCGATCTGGCCCAGCATGGAGGCCAGAGTGACCAGCATCCAGTTGGGCTGTTCGCCGTGCTGCTGACGCTGCATGCCCCAACCGGCCATGATCATGGTGCGCTTGGCGGCCATGTCGAGGGCCAGCTGGCGGATCACCTTGGCATCGACGCCGCATACAGTGCTCGCCCACTCGGCGCTCTTCGGCTGACCGTCATCCTTGCCGAGCAGATAGGCGAGGAACTTGTCGAAGCCGACGGTGTAGCGATCGAGGAAGGCCTGATCGTGCTTCTTCTCGCTGTAGAGGGTGTGGGCCACACCCAGCATCATGGCCACGTCGGTGTAGGCGTTCGGGGCAATCCACTCGGCGCCGACCAGCTTGGCGGTCTCGTTGTAGACCGGATCGATGCTGATGACGCGGGTGCCTTTTTCTTTTAGCGCCTTGAAGCCAGCCTGACCTTCGTGATCCGGCATGTTCCAGCTGTTCTTCAGGGTGACCTGAGCATTGACCCCCCACAGCACCACCAGTTCGGCGTTTTCCACCACGTTGGGCCAGGCGGTCTGCTGCTCGTACACCTCGATGGAGCCCATCACGTGGGACATGATCACCTGAGCCGCACCGGTGGAGTAGTCACCGGCATAACCGGTGAAGCCGCCGGAGAGGTTCATCAGGCGGTGCAGCAGGGTGCGGCTGTTGTGGAACATGCCGACACTCTTCCAGCCGTAGGAACCGGCGTGGATCGCCTGCGGGCCGAAGTCAGACTGGACGCGCTGGATCTCGCCGGCCACCAGTTCAATGGCTTTCTCCCAGCTCACCCGCACCCACTCGTCGGCGCCGCGCAGCTCCGGCTTGGCGCCCGGGCCGTGCTCCAGCCAACTCTTGCGTACCATGGGGTATTTGATGCGGTTCTTGGCGTGGACTTGGAACGGCGCCATGTCGATGAGATCGTTTGGCGCCGGATCATCGGCCACCGGCTGGACGCGCACCATGCGGCCATCTTCGACGATCGCCTCGAAAGCACCCCAGTGGGCGCCAGTCAGAATGCCCTTCTGGGCGGGCACCAGGGTCGGGAACTGACTCAATGCGGTGCTGATGGCTTGCGCCAGCGCACTCTTGGGAAAAATGCCGCCGAGCAGGGGCAGGGCTGCGCAGGCGCCGAGCCCCTTGAGCAGGTTGCGGCGGGACAGATTGGTCTTCTTGTCATTGAAAAAAGTCATAACGGTTTTCCTCTGTGCCAGCCTTAGTGGGCCGCGCTCATGTCACTGGCGTGTTTCTGGACATACTGGGTCAACATGCGAGCCTGTTCCGGGGTCAGGGAGGTACGAGATTCCATCCCCTTGATGACGCCGATCCACTGGTTGGCATTGAAGTGATCCAGCGCGGTGAGGCCGTGGCAGCCGGTACAGTTGTTGGACATCAGGGTGGAGGCGTATTGCCACAGCTTGCCCTGATCGCCGATGAGCTGGCTTTGGTCGACCCAGGCGGTCAGCTTGACCTGATGCCAGGTGAGGTTGGTGGCGCTGTCGGTTTCGCTCTGGCCGGTGACCAGTGCTTTCTTGGCGGCATCGCCGACCAGTACGCTGAGGATCCGCTTGCCCGGTGCGGCGTAGAACACTTCGCTCACACCATCCTGTTGCCAGCCTTCGATCTGCACCTTGGCGCGGCCGTTTTCGTTGGCCAGCACTTCCACCCTAGTGGAGGGCATCAGGGTGCCTTCGTCGGTCTTGGCGGCGGCATCGAGGAACAGCGGGGTGGTGGCGATGGCGTAGCGGGTGGTGACGTTGGCCGGAGTCTGGGCCGCAGCCTGCGCCAGCTCGCTGGCACCGGCGGCAGCCAGGCCGCTCATGTCAGGCATGATGTGGGCGACACCGCGGTGGCAGTCGATACAGGTCTGGCCCTCCTTGATGGCGACCGGGTGCTCGGCGCGGGCATTGGGGCGCTGGGCCAGAATGTCCATCGCCTCGTAGCTGTGGCAGCTGCGGCAGGTGGCGGAGTCGTTGGCTTTCAGTTCGTCCCAGACGGACTGGGCCATCCGCAGCTTGTGGGCTTCATACTTTTCCGGGGTATCCAGCGTGCCGATCGCCTCGTGATAGATATCCTTCACGGCGCGGATCTTGGTCCACAGGTAGGAGGTGGGGTCGCCCGGGATGTGGCAGTCGGCGCACTCGGCGCGGATCCCCTTGGTGTTCTGGAAGTGGACACTGCCCTGATACTCGGCGAGCGGAGTCTGCATGGAGTGGCAGGAGACGCAGAATTCGGTGGAGCTGGTCTTGTGCAGCACGGTCACGGTGACACCCAGTGCCGCGACACCCAGCAGGGCCCCGAGCAGCAGGAGCCAGAACCAGGTTTTTCTTATCAGTTTTCCAATCATGGCGGCGTTTTCCTACGGTCAATAATTACCTACATAGTACTAGTCCAATAGTAGTAGTAATGACAGGGATAAGGCGTTGACCTTCATCATGGTTTATATTTTTGATTATTGTCACATTTTGTCTTTTGTTTTGTTATTGATTTAAATATCGAATTAAATTCAGTTGTTTTCTGTTTTATCTATTTGTGCACTTTCCGCGACAGCTGTTAGCCCCCTCGCAAAACCCCACAAGATTCGCTGATATAGTGAGCAGTGAGCCTCAACGGAGTGTCGCTGATGAGCCCTTTCTCACTGCTGTGTGTCGCCGCCAACGTGCAACTGCTGGCCGAATTCGAACAGGAGTTGGCTCCGCTGCTCGGCCATTTCGCGCTGGTGGTGGTAGTCGGTCAGGGGTCAGCTGAGCTGGCCTTGGACGAGCTGGATCGCAAGGGGCAGCCACCCGCCGTAGTGGTGTGTGACAGCGAGCTGGGGGATGGGCGAGGGGCCGATTTTCTGATCCGCCTCGGCAGCCGTCACGAGGCGTGCCGCAAGATCCTGCTCGGAAGCCAGCCGGAGATGAAATCGATCATCGAGGCGGTCAACCTCGGTCGTCTCGACTACTACCTGCAACGCCCCTGGCGCGATGGCAGCCTGCGCCGGGCGGTGATCGAGCAGGCGGGCCACTTTGTATTGCAGCGTCCCGAGGCGGACCTGCTGAGCTATGCCGCCGTTCTCGACAACCAGAAGCTGCTGCGAGCCCACGTCGATCGCCAGTTGGCAGCCTATCGGCAGGGCTTTATGGATTACACCCACTGCAGCGATGAAGAACTCTCCCGGGTGGTGATCGACGGTCTCTACCAGTTTTTCGAGGGCAATGACGAGGAGCGGGTCTGCCGCCACTACAGTCCGGGCCATGTGCTGACCCGCGAGGGGGAGCCCAACAGCTTCCTCTGGTTTATCGCCAAGGGGGAGGTGGTGCTGCGCAAGCGGGACGAGCAGGGGATCGATCAGGAGGTGGTGCACTACCGTACCGGCTCGCTGGTGGGGGGCATGTCCTTTGTGACCGGCGAACCCGCCTTCACCACCGGCGTGACCCTGACCGGTGCCGAGGTGATCAAGCTCGACAAGCTGCAATTCTCCCGGGTGATGCAGGCGCGCAGCGAACTGCTCCCCTCCTTTACCAACCTGCTGCTGCGCCACTTCAATCGCCGCCTGCAAAACAGCATCCGCACCGAGATGCGGTTGCAACAGACCCTCAACTCCCTCGATGCCGCTCACGCCCAACTGGTGGAGAGCGAAAAAATGGCGATGCTGGGTCAGCTGGTGGCCGGTGTCGCCCACGAGCTGAACAACCCGGTGGCGGCCATTATCCGTGGCAGCGAGACCCTGCGGGCCGCCATCCCCGATCTGGTCAATCTCGAGCTGCCAGCACCCATCAAGGGGCTGGGCAACCAGACCCTCTGTCAGGCGCTCTCCTCACAGCCGGTCTCGACCAGCGAGATCCGTGACAAGACCCGGCAGGCTGAGGGGCGCTTTGGTGATCGCCAGCAGGCGCGGCTGGCGGTGCAGATGATCTGGATGACGAGCTGAACTGGCAGCGCTGGTTTGCCAGCCGCACTGCCGACGAGCGGGAGGCGCTGCTCTCCCGGCTGGAGCTGTTCCAGCAGACCGGCAGCTTCCTGCGCAATATCGAAGTGTGTGCCCGTCGCATCGGCGATCTGGTCAAGAGCCTCAAGCAGTATGCCCGGCAGGATCGGGCCGAGCCCTCGCTGGTAGACCTGCACGAGGGGTTGGAAGATACCCTGATGATTTTCGAAAACCGCCTCAAGCATCATGAGCTCTGCAAGGAGTACCAGCCGCTGCCGCTGGTGCGCTGTCACCCCATCGCCCTGCAACAGGTGTGGACCAACCTGATCGCCAACAGTCTGGATGCTATGAGCGGCCCGGGGCGACTCACCATCCGTACCGGATTGCTGGATCCCGAGTGGGTCATGGTGGAGATAGAGGATAGCGGTTGCGGCATCGAGCCCGAGCTGTGGCAGCGGATCTTCGATCTCAACTTCACCACCAAGCGGGAGGGCCATTTCGGCCTCGGTATCGGTCTGAGCGTTTCGCTGCAGATAGTTCAGCAGCACCACGGCCGGATTGAGGTGGCCTCGGAGCCTGGCCGTTACACCCGGATGCGGGTCTGTCTGCCGTTGGACGGCATGGGGCAGGCCGGTTACGGGGGCGAACCTCAGCACAACAAGGAGCATGCGGCCTGAGCAGTCGCCAGCATCAATCGCGCGGCGTGCCAAACCATGTCACCAAGGAGGAGCAATGAACAAACACTATCTGATCCTGTGTGTGGACGATGAGCGGGAGGTGCTGGATGCGGTGATCCACGATCTCGCCCCGTTCCGTTCCCACTTCGAACTGGAAGCCGCCGAGAGCGTCGATGAGGCGCGTGCGGTGGTGGAGGAGTGGGAGCGCGACGGCAACAAGCTGGCGCTGATCCTTTGTGACCACATCATGCCGGGAACCCTGGGGGTCGATTTTCTGGTGGAGCTGAACCGGCGTGCCACCACCCGGGCCAGCCGCAAATTGCTGCTGACCGGACAAGCGGGGCTGGAGGCCACCGTCGAAGCGGTCAATCGCGGCGGGTTGCACTACTACCTCGCCAAGCCGTGGAAGCTGGAGACCCTGCAAGAGGCGGTGCGCGAACAGCTGACCGACTACCTGCTGGCGGAAGATGGCGAAAATGCCTTCCACTATGCGCCGCTGCTCAATCAGGCGCGGCTGTTTGCCGCCATCCACGATCACCCGTTCGACGAATAGGGGCAGTTGGGCTTTCGCGGTGGCAGTTGTATACTGTCTGCATATACAGTATTGCAGGTAGCCACCGATGCGACTCTTTATCGCCGAGAAGCCCACGCTGGGCCGCGCCATTGCCGATGCCCTGCCCAAGCCCCACAAGAAGGGCGACGGTTTTATCGAAACAGCCCAGGGGGATGTGGTCACCTGGTGCATCGGCCATCTGCTGGAGCAGGCCGAGCCCGATGCCTATGACGCCGCCTTCAAGCAGTGGCGGATGGAGCATCTCCCCATCATCCCCGCCCAGTGGCAGCTGGTGGCCAAGCCCAAGACCAAAACCCAGCTCACCGTCATAAAACGGCTGATCAAGCAGGCCGACTGCGTGGTCAACGCCGGTGACCCGGACCGGGAAGGGCAACTGCTGGTCGACGAGGTGATCGACTTTCTCGGCTACCCGAAAACCAAGCCGGTGCAGCGTTGCCTCATCAGCGATCTCAACCCGCCCGCGGTGCGCCGCGCCCTCGAGAAGCTGAGGGACAACAAGGAGTTCGTGCCGCTGGCGGTCTCCGCGCTGGCCCGTAGTCGGGCCGACTGGCTCTACGGCATCAACATGACCCGCGCCTACACCCTGCTCGGGCGCAAGGCGGGTTGCAGCGAGCTGCTCTCGGTCGGTCGGGTGCAGACCCCGCTGCTGGGGCTGGTGGTGCGGCGGGATCTCGAGATCGAGGCCTTCGTGTCCAAACCCTTCTACGAGGTGCTGGCCCATCTGCTGACCGATAGCAACGAGCGCTTCCCCGCCAAGTGGCTGCCGTCCGAAGCCTGCCTGCCGTGGCAGGACGAGGAGGGGCGGGTGCTCAACCGGGCGCTGGCCGACAAGGTGGTGAGCCGGATCAACGGCCAGCCCGCTCAGGTCGAATCGGTGGAGGAGCAGGCCCGCAAGCAGGCGGCGCCGCTGCCCTACAACCTCTCCAGCCTGCAGATCGATGCCGCCAAGCGCTTCGGCATGGATGCCAAGCGGGTGCTCGACATCTGCCAGAGCCTCTACGAGCGCCACAAGCTCATCACCTATCCGCGCTCCGATAGCCGCTATCTGCCGACCGACCACTTCAAGCGGGCCGAGCAGGTGCGCAGCGCCATCGCCGCCACAGCGCCCGCGCTGGCCAAGGCAGTTGCCGAGGCGGACGGCAAGATCCGTAGCAAGGCGTGGAACGACAGCAAGGTGGATGCCCACCACGCCATCATACCCACCGAGAAGCAGGGCAACCCTGCCACGCTGGGGGCCGACGAGGCGAAGCTCTATGGCCTGATTGCCCGCCAGTATCTGCTGCAGTTCTATCCCCCGTTCGAATACAACGACAGCAAGGTGCTGCTGCGCATCGCCGGTGGTCTGTTTCAGGCCAAGGCGCGGCGCATTCTCAAAGCGGGCTGGAAGGCGCTGCTCGGGGTGGAGGAGGATGACGACGAAGAGAAGGCGGGCACTCTACCTGCGCTGAAGGAGGGTGAGCAGTTGCTCTGCGAGCGGGGCGAGCTGCAGGAGAAGATGACCCAGCCGCCCAAGTCATTCACCGATGCCACCCTGCTGGCGGCCATGACCGGCATCGCCCGTTATGTGCAGGATCCCGAGATCCGCAAGACCCTGCGCGATACCGACGGTCTCGGCACCGAGGCGACCAGGGCGGGCATTATCGATCTGCTGTTCAAGCGCCGCTTTCTGGTGCGTCAGGGCAAGAGCATCAAGGCGACCCCGACCGGGCGGGCGCTGGTGCAGGCGCTGCCTGCTACTGCCACCACGCCGGATATGACGGCGCTGTGGGAGCAGAGCCTCGGCCAGATCGCCGAGCGCCACGGCAGCTACCAGCAGTTTATGGGGCCGCTCACCGAGCAGCTCAACGGTCTGATTGAAGGGGCGCGGCAGGACTCCGGCGCCAGCTTCAGCGCCCTGCCCAAGGAGGCGCCGGGTGCCGGCAAGCGACGTTTTACCAGGCGCAAGAGTCCGGCGGCCAGCACGACTGGCGGACCCCGACCGCGCAAGACGACCAGCAAGCGCCAGACCAGGGCTGCATAACGAAAAAAGGCGCCCATCCTGGGCGCCAAAGGCATTGTTGTCAGGCTGCCTGAGTGGACAAGCTGGCACGGATCCTGTGCTGGTAGTGCAGAACCACACCGAGAAACACCAGATCCTTGAACAGGAAGAACTCGGTGACTGGCACGCCATCAACCACTTTCCAGACACCTGTCAGGGTCAGCAGGAAGCTCAGCGTCACCAGGAAGGTGACGATAGCCCCCATGCTGCACCAGTAACCGATGCGAGGTTGCCACAGACCCACGACCAGCCCGATGGCAATCACTATCTCGACCACCCCGATCAGGTTCGATACGCTCTGTTCCGACAGGGGGCCATAGAGCCAGCTCATCAAGGGGTGGCTGGCTACCAGTGGTTTGATGGCGGCTGCCTCTGTCGGGGTAAACTTGAAGACGCCGATCCAGAGCAGGGTCAATACCACGCCCGCCAGGGCGACCAGAAAGCCTTTGTCATGTTGCTGCATGGGGGGGCTCCTTGTTTAAGGGGTCAGAGTGACGGGCGGGAAGTCGATCTCGGTCGCCGCCAGGTGGTTGCCATAGTTGGTCAGGGTATTGACCACCACCTGGCCGAGCACCTCCAGCAGCAGCTCGTCATCTACGCCTGCGGCACGGGCGCTAGCAAGCTGCTCGTCACTGATCACCCCGCGCTGACTGACCAGCGCTGTTGCCAGTTGCAGCAGGGCGTGATCAAGGGGAGCCGAGGCCTGGCCGAGCCGGGCAGCCCGGATCTCCTGAGCCGAGAATCCGGCCTTGCCCGCCAGTAGTGTGTGGGCAGACAAACAGTATTGGCAGGCGTTGGCTTGACCTATGGCCAGTGCCAGCAACTCCCGTTGTGGGGCAGTGAGGCGCCCCTTGCCAAGCGCCTCGGCAAAGGCCAGGAAGCCATTGAGCAGGGCTGGCGAGTGGGCCAGGGTGGCGTAGAGGTTGGGCACCATACCCAGATTGCGTTGCAGGGTGGCCAGGGTCTGGGCGGCTGCGGGTTGCGGTTGGGATACGGGTTGGATACGGCTCATGATCTTCTCCTGTGGTAGTGAAGGTACGGGAGACAGTGTGCCGTCATTCGTGATACGGTTTATCACTCATCGTCTGCAAATAAACACTATTCGTCTCAAATATGGATCCGCTCTCTGCTCTGTTGGTTCATGCCTCCCCCGAAGCCAAGATCTTCTTCGCCGGCAACCTGTGCCAGAACTCCTCCAGTGATGATTACCCGAGCGGCGGACATCTTCATCTGCTGCGCAGCGGCGCCGTCATGCTGCGTGAAGAGGGGGGAACCAGCTTGCTGCTCGAGGAGCCGACCCTGATCCTGTTCCCTCGGGGACGTCCCCACAAGCTTGAACCCAGAACGCTGGGGGGTTGTGATTTGGTGTGCGCCAATGTCGCATTCGGCAAGGGGGGCGCATCGCCGTTGCAGCTGGCATTACCGGGCTCGCTGGTGCTGCCGCTACGTGAGTTGCCTGCCCTGACGCCGGTGCTGAACCAGCTGTTTGACGAGGCGTTTCACCCCCGCTACGGGCAGGATCCGCTGATCTCCCGCTTGCTCGAGGTACTGTTGATCCTGCTGCTGCGTCATCTGGTCGAGCAAGGGGTGTGTCAGCAGGGGATGCTGGCAGGTATTTCCGATCCCCAGTTGGCCAAGGCGATCTCGGTGATGCATCAGCGTGGGGATGAACCCTGGACGGTGGCCACGCTGGCGCGGGAGGCCGGCATGTCGCGGGCCCGCTTTGCCGCGAGGTTTCAGGAGCGGGTCGGTCAAGCGCCGCTTGGTTATCTGACCCGCTGGCGCATGGCGCGCGCCTGCCAGCAACTGCTGGCGGGGGAGCCCATGGTGCAGGTGGCGCTGGGTGCGGGATACAGCAGCAGTGTTGCCTTTGGTAGGGCATTCGAGCGGGAGCTGGGGGTGAGCCCGGGGCGCTGGCTCAAGGCGCAGCAACAAGCCGAATAAAAAAAACGGGGCAGCCAATGGCTGCCCCGTGTTCATGGCTGGTCAGCCAGTATAGACGTTCTCTTCCGGATAACGGATGCGGGTCTCGACCGGGCGGGCCAGCATAAAGGCCAGGGTCAGAGGGCCGAGACGGCCGCAGATCATCACCAGTACCAGGATCAGCTTGCCCGGCTCGCTCAGGGAGGCGGTGATGCCGGTGGAGAGGCCGACGGTGGCAAATGCCGAGATGGTCTCGAACATGATTTTGTCGAACGGCAGATCCTCGGTCACCATCAGCAGGAACATCGCCAGCATCAGCACCATGGTGCTGACGATGATGATGGCCAGCGAGCGGGTCACGATCTGGGGCGACAGGGTGCGGCCAAAAGCGGTGACATGGGGTCGTTTGGTCAGAAACGCCTTGGTCGCCAGTAGCACCACGGCGAAAGTGGTGACTTTGATACCGCCACCGGTCGAGGTGGCGCCGGCACCGATAAACATCAGCATCATCAGGAACAGCAACGCCGCTGGGGTCATCAGCCCGATATCTATGGTATTGAAACCGGCGGTACGGGCGCTGGCAGACTGGAAGAAGGCCGCCAGCAGCTGGCCACCGACACCGGCCTTGCCGAGGGTGCCGGGGTTGTTGTGTTCCAGTAGCCAGAACATCAGGGTACCGGCCAGCAGCAGCGCCGGGGTCATCAGCAGCATCAGCTTGCTGTGCAGCTTCAGCTTGCGCCAGCGGCGGTTGCGCACCAGATCGACGATGACGGTAAAGCCGATCCCCCCCAGGATCAGCAGACCGGCGATGGTCAGGCTGATGATAGGGTCGTCCCTATAGTCCATCAGGTTGTTGGCAAACAGCGAAAACCCGGCGTTGTTGAAGGCCGAGACCGCGTGGAAGAAGCTGACATAGAGGCCGTGCACCCAACCCATCTCGGGCACCCAGCGGATCGCCATGATGCCGGTACCGATCAGCTGGGCGATAAAGGCGAATAGCACGATCCGTTTGACCAGCTGAATGATGTTGACCGAGCCTTCCTGTCCCAGCGCCTCCTTGGCCAGTACCTGCTGGCGCAGACCGACCCGCTTGCTGAAGATGGCGATCAGCAGCAGGGTCATGGTCATCTGGCCCAGACCGCCGATCTCCATCAGTATCAGCAGGAAAATCTGCCCCTGCAGGGTGAAGGCGGTACCGGTGTCCACCACGCCAAGACCTGTCACGCTGATGGCCGAGGTGGCGGTAAACAGGGCGTTGACGAAGGTAACCTCGCCATTGTGGCTGGAGGGTTGCACCAGAAAGATGGTGCCAATCAGCAGAATGATCAGAAAGCTGCCGAGGATCAGCCGGGCTTCGCTCCAGCGGGAGTCCTGCTCCCGATGGAGGGCGAAGGCGTAGCTGCTGCGCCAGTTGATCATAGGGTTTCGAGCCAGTGGTCGATGGCGTGCTTGTTGCCCGCCAGGATCAGGATGTCGCCCAGTTGCAGCTCCATCTTGCCGGTCAGCACGTTGTGCAGCACGTCACCACGCTTGATGGCGAGCAGCTGAAAATCGCTCTGTTGCAGCAGGTGGAAGTCGCCTAGTTCCCGGCCGTTCTGTTGCAGGCCAATCACGAACTCGGTCAGCACCATGTCGTGGCCCAGCTCCAGATAGTCGAACAGCCGGTTGTCCAGCATGCTCTGGGCGACCCGGCGGCCCATGTCCCACTCCGGGTTGATTACTTTGTCGGCGCCCACTTTCTGCAGGATCTTGGCGTGGAACTTGTCGCGCGCCTTGACCCACACCTTCTTCACGCCCGCCTCTTTCAAGACGAGGGTGGTGAGGATGCTGGTCTCCAGGTTGTCACCGATGGCAACGAAGACGATATCGAAATTGGCCAGTCCCAGCTCGGCCACGGTGGCCTCATCGGTGGCATCCGCCACGATAACGTGATTGCAGAGGGCGGCGATTTGCCGGGTCTTGCTCTCGTCGATATCGATGGCCAGTACTTCGGCATCTTGCCGTTGCAGCTCTTCGCACAGCGCGCTGCCAAACAGGCCCAGGCCGATGACGGCAAACTGGTTGTTCATGAGTTATTCCTCAGCAGTTGAAGTCGCCTACTCTAAACCACTGCTATTCCCCCGAAAAGGGCTCGGGTTTTTCGTCATGGGGCAACTTGAGGTAGACTGCGCCCTTGCACCAAGCCGGGATAGACCGATGAAACTGAATGCCAACGCCTCCTTGTTGAAGCTCAACACCCTTGCCCTCGATGCGTACTGCCTCTGGCTGGCCGAGGTGGAGCAGGTTGCCGATCTGGCGACCCTGCGTGCCGATCCGCAGCTCAACCAGCTGCCGCGCCTCAATCTGGGCGGCGGCAGCAACATGCTCTTCACCACCGATTTTCTCGGTCTGGTGGTGCTCAACCGGCTCAAGGGGATTACCGCTGAAGATGGCGGCGATCACTGGTTGCTCCATGTGGCGGCCGGTGAAGATTGGCATCAGCTGGTGCGCCATACCTTGCAACAGGGCTGGTTCGGGCTGGAGAATCTGGCGCTCATTCCCGGTACGGTCGGTGCAGCGCCGGTGCAGAACATCGGTGCGTATGGCGTTGAGCTGGCTGACTTCTGCGCCTATGTCGAGGCGTTCAACTGGCAGAGCGGCGAGATTGAGCGGATCGCGGCGGCAGAGTGCCGCTTCGGTTATCGCGACAGCATCTTCAAACACGAGTATCAGGATTCCCACCTGATCACCGCCGTCGGGCTCAAACTGCCCAAGGCGTGGCAACCGGTGCTGGGCTATGGCCCGCTGGCAGCCCTCGGTGACGCGCCTTCGGCGCAGGCCATCTTCGATACAGTCTGTGCCACCCGCATGGCCAAGCTGCCGGATCCCGCCGTGCTCGGCAATGCCGGCAGCTTCTTCAAAAATCCGGTGGTGCCTGCCGCGCTGGCGGAGTCGCTCAAGTCGCGCTATCCGCAGATGCCCTGCTATCCGGCCGGAGAAGGGCAGTCCAAGCTGGCAGCGGGCTGGCTCATCGATCAGTGTGGTCTGAAAGGTTTCGCCATCGGTCGCGCCGCCGTTCATCAGGAGCAGGCGCTGGTGCTGGTCAATCTGGGGGGCGCCAGTGCCATGGAGCTGATCGCGCTGGCGGCTCATGTCCGCGACAGCGTGGAGCAGACGTTTGGCGTGGTACTGGAGCACGAGGTGCGTTTTATGGGTGCGCACGGTGAAACCTGGCTCGACGAGGTGATCTCATGACGTTGACTCCCATCAGACAGACCCTGATCACTCTGCTTAGCGACGGCCAGTTTCACTCCGGCGAACAGCTGGGCGAGCAGCTCGGCATCAGCCGGGCGGCGGTGAGCAAACACATGGCGGCGCTTAAGGCGCTGGGGTTGGATCTCTTTAGCCTGACCGGCAAGGGCTACCGGTTGGCGGTACCGATGGCGCTCTATGATCAGGCTACCTTGCACGCACTGGCCCCGATGGCGCCGGTGCACTGTTTTCCGGTCATTGGCTCGACCAATCAACACCTGTTGGATCGGGTCAATGAGCTGCGCTCCGGCGAGAGCTGTCTTGCCGAGTGTCAGACAGCCGGGCGCGGTCGTCGTGGCAAACCCTGGATTTCGCCGTTTGGTTGCCAGCTGATCCTCAGCATGTACTGGCGACTCGAACAAGGCATGGCAGCAGCCATGGGGTTGAGTCTGGCGGTCGGCGTGGCAGTGGTTGAAGCGCTGGAGTCCCTTGGCTATCAAGGCGTCGAGCTCAAGTGGCCGAACGACCTCTACTATCAGGGTCGCAAGTTGGCGGGAATACTGGTGGAGATGAGCGGTAGCGCCGGGGCCAGTTGTCATCTGGTGATCGGCATCGGTCTCAATCTGGCGATGCCTGCCCGCGAGGGGGAGAAGATCGATCAGGCCTGGGCCGAGCTGCGCCACATCAATCCCGAGCTGGTCGATCGCAATCAGTTGGCGGCCCGGATGATCGTCCATCTGCAGCGGGCGCTGCACACCTTTGAGCAGCAGGGGTTGGCAAGCTTTGTCGATGAGTGGAATCGGCTCGATCACTTTGCCGGTCGCCCGGTGCGCCTGCTGATGGGAGATCAGGAGATCCGCGGCATCGCCCGTGGCATCGACGATCGCGGCGCCCTGCGACTGGAGACAGCTGAAGGGATCAAATTCTATCTGGGGGGCGAACTCTCCCTGCGCCGGGGCGACTGAGGGTCAGTAAGGCCGCTCATGATGCCAAACAAGAAGAGGGGGCCTGCGGGCCCCCTCTTCGTTATCCGGCAACTGCAGTCATCATTTGCGCAGTTTGATCTGCTCGATGGCGTGCTCATGGCCCTTGGTCATGATCAGGTTGGCTCGCTCACGCGTTGGCAGGATATTTTCTTGCAAATTCAGATAGTTGATATCTTGCCAGATGTTGCTGGCGATCTGGGTCGCCTCACTCTCCGCCAGCTTGGCGTAGTTATGGAAGTAGGAGTCGGGATCCGAGAAGGCGCCGCTGCGGAATTTCAGGAAGCGTTCGATATACCAGGTGCGCAGCAGTTCGGCATCGGCATCCACATAGATGGAGAAGTCGACAAAGTCCGACACGAAGACCCGATGGGGCTCCTGAGGGTAATCCATGCCGCTTTGCAGCACATTGAGCCCTTCCAGGATCAGGATGTCCGGCTGCTCCACCACCTTCTTCTCATCGGGAATGATGTCGTAGATAAGGTGGGAGTAAACCGGCGCTTCGACCTTCTCGTGACCGGCGCGGATATTGGCGACAAATTCCACCAGATGGC
Organism: Aeromonas sp. 102P; assembly: GCF_051920345.1. Lineage (NCBI taxonomy): Bacteria > Pseudomonadati > Pseudomonadota > Gammaproteobacteria > Aeromonadales > Aeromonadaceae > Aeromonas > Aeromonas sp. 102P. The sequence continues at coordinate 904,998 of NZ_JBQBCZ010000001.1, forward strand.
GGATGTCGTAGGATTCCGGGAACCCCTTGCGGCGCATCAGGCCGCGCTCTTCCAGTACCTTGTTGGGATAGAGGAAGCCGTCGGTGGTGACCAGCTCCACCCGAGGGTGTTCCGGCCAACGCTCCAGCAGGGCCTGCAGAATACGGGCCGTGGTACTTTTGCCCCCCGCCACGCTGCCGGCAATGCTGATGATGTAGGTGCCCTTGCCGCGGGACTGGCCGAGAAACTGCTCCAGCACCCGGCTGCGACGCTGTTTGGCTTTGACATAGAGATTGAGCAGGCGAGAGAGAGGCAGATAGATCTCTTCCACTTCCCGCAATGACACCTTCTCGTTGATCCCGCGTAGGGTCTGCAGATCGTGTTCGGTCAGGGTCAGGGGGACCGAATCGCGCAATAACGCCCATTGTTCGCGGGTGAATTGCAGATAGGGGTTATGCTCTGTCGTCATGGTGTCATCACTGTTTCTTGGGCACGGCGACCATACACCAAGGGTGGGGGGGCGACAAGGGACGCAGCAGGATTGGCTTGTTTGCCCCCGCTTTTTTGCAAACTTCCCAGCAATAAAGCATATTTTGCCGGGTTCAATGGTTGCATCCCCCAAAACCTTACAATAAAATGCGCGACGCTTGACTGTCTGTCGTCTATTTGCCGTGCAAAAGCGATAAACACAACGGGTGCAAGCAGAATTACCGTTGTGACAATCTGGCGTCTGGAGGGGTTCCCGAGCGGCCAAAGGGATCAGACTGTAAATCTGACGGCTCTGCCTTCGAAGGTTCGAATCCTTCTCCCTCCACCATATTTCTCTGCGGTTTGAGTTCTTTGGGTTAGAGAAATGCGGGCATCGTATAATGGCTATTACCTCAGCCTTCCAAGCTGATGATGCGGGTTCGATTCCCGCTGCCCGCTCCAAGATGCTGATATGGCTCAGGCGTTAGCAGAGCCGCACCCTAGGGTGAGTTCGGCAAGCGAACCAGCCATCAGTACCTCTCTCTTTCCCACCAGATTCAAATCCATCATATAAACTGTTCTGTGGTTAGCTTGCCACCGCGTACTCAGCGTTAGTTTAGAGGGACGATCATGTCTAAAGAAAAATTTGAGCGTAATAAACCGCACGTTAACGTGGGTACCATCGGCCACGTTGACCACGGTAAAACCACCCTGACTGCAGCTATCACCAACGTGCTGGCCAAGCACTTCGGTGGTAAAGCTTTCGCCTTCGACCAGATCGACAAGGCTCCGGAAGAGCGTGAGCGTGGTATCACCATCAACACCTCCCACGTAGAATACGACACCGCTACCCGTCACTACGCCCACGTAGACTGCCCGGGTCACGCCGACTACGTTAAAAACATGATCACCGGTGCTGCCCAGATGGACGGCGCGATCCTGGTAGTAGCAGCGACTGACGGCCCGATGCCGCAGACTCGTGAGCACATCCTGCTGGGTCGTCAGGTTGGTATCCCGTACATGATCGTGTTCATGAACAAGTGTGACATGGTTGATGACGAAGAGCTGCTCGAACTGGTAGAGATGGAAGTTCGTGAACTGCTGACCGAGTACGACTTCCCGGGTGATGACCTGCCGGTAGTTCGTGGTTCCGCACTGAAAGCGCTGGAAGGCGACGCTCAGTGGGAAGAGAAGATCATCGAGCTGGCTGGCCACCTGGATACCTACATCCCGGAGCCGGAGCGCGCGATTGACCAGCCGTTCCTGATGCCTATCGAAGACGTATTCTCTATCGCTGGCCGTGGTACCGTAGTTACCGGTCGTGTAGAGCGCGGTATCGTTAAAGTAGGTGAGACCGTAGAAATCGTTGGTATCAAAGATACCGTTTCTACCACCTGTACCGGTGTTGAAATGTTCCGCAAGCTGCTGGACGAAGGTCGTGCAGGTGAGAACATCGGCGCGCTGCTGCGTGGTGTTAAGCGTGAAGACGTAGAGCGTGGTCAGGTACTGGCCAAGCCGGGTTCTATCAAGCCGCACACCAAGTTCGAATCTGAAGTGTACGTACTGTCCAAAGAAGAAGGTGGTCGTCATACCCCGTTCTTCAAAGGCTACCGTCCGCAGTTCTACTTCCGTACTACCGACGTGACCGGTACCATCGAACTGCCGGAAGGCGTAGAGATGGTCATGCCGGGCGACAACATCAAAATGGTTGTTACCCTGATTGCTCCGATCGCAATGGACGACGGCCTGCGTTTCGCTATCCGTGAAGGTGGCCGTACCGTAGGTGCCGGTGTTGTAGCCAGCGTAATCGCTTAATCTTTGGCTTACATAAATAAAGCAAAGCCCCTATAATAGGGGCTTTCTTGTGTAGGGGCGTAGTTCGAATTGGTAGAACAGCGGTCTCCAAAACCGATGGTTGCGGGTTCGAGTCCTGCCGCCCCTGCCATATACCTCGTCTCGTACGGGGCTTTTGTGTCTTTGGTTACGTCAGATACAGGTGGGTTGTATGAGTGTTAGTTCTGAGAGCCAGGGCGGAAGCAAGGATACCCTGCTTTGGGGCCTGGTTTTCATTATCCTGGCGGCCGCTGTAGTGGGTAATTACCTGCTCAACGATGTTGTCGCTGCCGTCCGCGCCCTGGGTGTGGTCGTTGTCATTGCTGCTGCCGGTGCAGTAGCCCTGCAAACCACCAAGGGAAAGGCAACACTGGCATTCGCCCGTGAGTCTCGCCTGGAAGTCCGCAAGGTCGTATGGCCGACCCGTCAGGAAGCCATTCAGACAACCCTGATTGTGCTGGCGGTGACCGCCGTGATGGGGCTGCTGCTGTTCGTTCTGGACGGTGCCTTGGTCTGGTTGGTCAACCTGATTACCGGTGTGTAAGGATAAGCCATGACTGAACAACGTGAACAACGTATGAGATGGTATGTCGTGCAGGCTTTTTCCGGCTATGAAGGCCGTGTAGCCAAGTCCCTGCGCGAACATATCAAGATGCATGGCATGGAAGACATGTTCGGTGAAGTACTGGTTCCGACCGAAGAAGTGGTCGAGATGCGTGCTGGCCAGAAGCGCAAGAGTGAGCGCAAGTTTTTCCCGGGTTATGTCCTGGTCCAGATGATCATGGATGAAACCACATGGCACCTGGTGCGTAACGTACCGCGTGTAATGGGCTTCATCGGCGGTACTTCCGACCGTCCGGCACCGATCTCCGACAAAGAGGCCGATGCCATCCTGAACCGTCTGCAGGATGCCCACGACAAGCCGCGTCCGAAAACCCTGTTTGAACCGGGTGAAATGGTGCGGGTTGCCGATGGTCCGTTTGCCGACTTCAACGGTACCGTTGAAGAGGTAGATTATGAGAAGAGCCGCGTGAAGGTCTCTGTACTGATCTTCGGTCGTTCTACTCCTGTTGAACTGGATTTTGGTCAGGTCGAAAAAGGCTGATTGAATTCTGTACGTTTAACGGTTGTCAGGGGCAGCGAATATCTCTATAATTCGCTGCCCCTTTATTAGTTGGGGAGCCGTTTGCAGGAGCAAGTCTCCGAGGCGCTAGAACCCATTTTTGAGGTATTTTCCTAATGGCTAAGAAAGTCACAGCTTATATCAAGCTGCAGGTTGCTGCTGGTGCAGCCAACCCGTCTCCTCCCGTTGGTCCTGCACTGGGTCAACACGGTGTTAACATCATGGAATTCTGTAAGGCGTTCAACGCTCGTACAGAGAAGCTGGAAAAAGGTTCACCGACTCCGGTCGTGATCACCGTTTACAGCGACCGTTCCTTCACCTTCGAAACCAAGACTCCGCCTGCTTCCTTCCTGCTGAAGAAAGCTGCTGGCATCAAGTCTGGTTCTTCCAAGCCGAACAAAGACAAGGTTGGTAAGGTGACCGTTGCTCAGCTGCAAGAAATCGCCAAGACCAAAGAGCCGGATATGACTGGTGCCGATCTGGATGCAAAAGTACGTTGCATCGCAGGCTCCGCTCGTTCCATGGGTCTGGTAGTGGAGGATTAAGACAATGGCTAAACTTTCCAAGCGTATGCGCGTTATTCGCGAAAAAGTTGACGGTACCAAAGAGTACTCCATCAACGAAGCCATTGCCCTGCTGAAAGAACTGGCTACCGCCAAGTTCGTTGAAAGCGTTGACGTTGCTGTCAACCTGGGTATCGACGCTCGTAAATCTGACCAGAACGTACGTGGTGCTACTGTACTGCCGCACGGTACCGGTCGTGATGTACGCGTTGCCGTATTTACCCAAGGTGCCAACGCCGAAGCAGCTAAAGCTGCCGGTGCTGACCTGGTAGGTATGGATGACCTGGCCGATCTGGTTAAGAAAGGCGAGATGAACTTCGACGTAGTTATCGCATCCCCGGATGCCATGCGCGTTGTTGGTCAACTGGGTCAAATCCTGGGCCCGCGCGGCCTGATGCCGAACCCGAAAGTTGGTACTGTAACTCCTAACGTTGCCGAAGCTGTCAAGAACGCCAAAGCTGGTCAGGTTCGTTACCGTAACGACAAGAATGGTATCATCCATACCACTCTGGGTAAGGTTTCTTTCAACGAAGTTCAGCTGAAAGAAAACTTGGAAGCTCTGCTGGTTGCCCTGAAAAAAGGCAAGCCCTCTTCCGCCAAAGGTCAATTCATCAAGAAAGTCAGCATCTCCACCACCATGGGTGCCGGTGTTGCCGTAGACCAAGCTTCTCTGGAAGCTCAGGCCTAATTGATGGGTTTTACAAGGCGCAAAATTTAATCTATAATTTTGCGCCTTGATTGGTTGGGGGTTTCGACCTCCGTCCAAGACCGCAGGAGGCTGCAAAGCCTTAATGTTTCCTGCGTAGACGGTGCCGGAAACCCAGCGAGAAAGATTCTTTCTCTTCTGGAATCCTGCTACCGCATCGTTCCCCTCTGTTGTAAAGGTAGGGGGGATGTGTCAGTACTGGGTCAATAGACCCGGATTCAATCCAGGAGTTAAGCCAATGGCATTGGGACTCGAAGACAAAAAGGCAATTGTTGCTGAAGTCAACGAAGCTGCCAAAGGCGCTCTTTCTGCAGTTGTGGCCGATTCTCGCGGTGTAACTGTAGACAAGATGACCGTCCTGCGTAAAACCGCTCGTGAAGCCGGTGTGTACATGCGCGTTGTGCGTAACACCCTGCTGCGTCGCGCGGTAGAAGGTACCGAATACGAGTGCCTGAACGACGCATTTACCGGTCCTACCTTGATTGCTTTCTCTAACGAACACCCGGGCGCTGCTGCTCGTCTGTTCAAAGAGTTTGCCAAAGCGAACCAAAAGTTCGAAATCAAGGCTGGCGCTTTTAACGGTGAGTTTATCGCCGCAGCACAAATTGATCGTCTGGCCACGCTGCCGACTTACGAAGAAGCAATTGCGAAGTTGATGGCGACTATGAAAGAAGCCTCTGCTGGCAAGCTGGTTCGTACTATCGCTGCTGTTCGCGACCAGAAACAAGCTGCTGCTTGATTCTCGCCTATTTAGGCTGTTTGAGTTTATTCAACATCAGGAATTTTTGTCATGTCTATCACTAAAGACCAAATCATCGAAGCCGTTGCTTCCATGTCCGTAATGGAAGTTGTTGAGCTGATCGAAGCTATGGAAGAGAAGTTCGGTGTTTCTGCCGCTGCTGCCGTAATGGCTGGCCCGGCTGCTGCTGAAGCAGTAGAAGAGAAGACCGAGTTCGACGTAGTTCTGACTGCTGCTGGCGCCAACAAAGTTGCCGTTATCAAAGCCGTTCGTGGCGCTACCGGTCTGGGCCTGAAAGAAGCCAAAGATCTGGTAGAAGCTGCTCCGGCTAACCTGAAGGAAGGCGTGTCCAAGGACGAAGCTGAAGCTCTGAAGAAAGAGCTGGAAGCTGCCGGTGCTTCTGTTGAGATCAAATAATCTGCATTTATGTAGATTAGCCTGATAAAACAGGCTAGGGCTGGTGAATTTTTGTTCACCAGCCTTTTTGCGCTGTAGACTGAGAGCATTTCACACCGTTTACGACTCTCGGTGCACCAGCAATCCGGACTGTCTTCTTTCGTCCGGGCCAACACAAAACGGTGTTGAGACAGAGCTGTCCCGCGGGACAGAGTGGGTCACTTATCAGCGAGCTGAGGAACCCTATGGTTTACTCTTATACCGAAAAAAAACGCATTCGTAAGGACTTCGGTAAGCGAGACCAGGTACTGGACACGCCTTATCTGTTGTCCATTCAGCTGGACTCCTTCAAGCAGTTCATCGAGGCTGACCCGGAAGGTGAATATGGCCTAGAGGCCGCTTTCCGTAGCGTTTTCCCGATCACCAGTTACTCCGGTAGTGCTGAGCTTCAGTATGTCAGCTATCGCCTGGGTGAGCCGGTATTTGACGTAAAAGAATGCCAGATCCGTGGAGTGACCTACTCCGCGCCGCTGCGTGTCAAGCTTCGTATGGTTCTGTACGACCGTGAAGCAGCTGCCGGCACCGTCAAAGACATCAAGGAACAAGAAGTATACATGGGCGAAATTCCGCTCATGACCGAGAACGGCACCTTTGTTATCAATGGTACCGAGCGGGTTATCGTCTCCCAGCTGCACCGCAGCCCGGGCGTCTTCTTCGACCACGATAAAGGCAAAACTCATTCATCCGGTAAGGTACTGTATAACGCTCGCGTTATCCCCTACCGTGGCTCCTGGCTGGACTTCGAGTTCGATGCGAAAGACAACCTGTTTGTCCGTATCGACCGTCGTCGCAAACTGCCAGCATCCATTATTCTGCGCGCCCTGGACTTCACCTCCGAACAAATCCTGGCCACCTTCTTCGAGACCATCGGTTTTGAAGTAAAAGATGGCAAGTTGATGATGGATCTGGTGCCGGAGCGTCTGCGTGGTGAAACTGCGACCTTTGACATCGTGGCCAATGGCGCCGTGGTGGTTGAGACCGGTCGTCGTGTGACTGCGCGTCACATCCGTCAGTTGGAAAAAGACGCCGTTACCCAAATTGAGGTACCGGTTGAGTATGTTGTTGGCAAAGTTGCTGCCAAGGACTACGCACATCCGCAAACTGGCGAGATGGTCGTGACCGCCAACCAGGCGCTGAGCCTGGAAGCGATCGCCAACCTGTCCCAAGCCGGCTTCAAGCATTTCGAGGTTCTGTTCACCAACGAACTGGATCACGGTGCTTACATGTCCGAGACCCTGCGTGTCGACTCCAGCTCCAACCGTTTGGAAGCGCTGGTCGAGATCTATCGCATGATGCGTCCGGGCGAGCCGCCTACTCGCGAAGCTGCAGAACAGCTGTTCGAAAACCTGTTCTTCTCCGCCGAGCGTTACGACCTGTCTACCGTAGGTCGGATGAAGTTCAACCGCCGTCTGGGTCGTGAAGACGAGACTGGCGCTGGTGTACTGACCAAAGACGACATCGTCGATGTGATGAAGCGCCTGATCGACATCCGTAACGGTAACGACGAAGTGGATGATATCGACCACTTGGGTAACCGTCGTATTCGTTCTGTCGGTGAAATGGCTGAAAACCAGTTCCGCGTCGGTCTGGTGCGTGTCGAGCGTGCGGTCAAGGAGCGTCTCTCCCTGGGCGACCTGGACACCCTGATGCCGCAGGATCTGATCAATGCCAAGCCGATCTCCGCCGCAGTCAAAGAGTTCTTTGGTTCCAGCCAGCTGTCCCAGTTTATGGACCAGAACAACCCGCTCTCCGAAGTGACCCACAAGCGTCGTATCTCCGCGCTGGGCCCGGGCGGTTTGACTCGTGAGCGTGCTGGCTTTGAAGTCCGAGACGTACACCCGACTCACTACGGTCGTCTGTGTCCTATCGAGACTCCTGAAGGTCCGAACATCGGTCTGATCAACTCTCTGTCCGTGTACTCTCGTACCAACGAGTACGGTTTCCTCGAGACCCCGTACCGTAAGGTCATTGACGGTGTGATCACCGACGAAGTGGACTACCTGTCTGCTATTGAAGAAGGCAAGTACGTGATCGCACAGGCTAACGCCGCGACCACCGAAGATGGCCGTCTGAAAGATGAATTGATCCCGTGCCGTCACAAAGGTGAATCCACCTTTATGAACGCCGACCAGATCCAGTATATGGACGTGAGCCCGCAGCAGATCGTATCTGTGGCAGCGGCCCTGATCCCGTTCCTGGAACACGATGACGCGAACCGCGCATTGATGGGTTCAAACATGCAACGTCAGGCTGTACCGACTCTGCGTGCTGACAAGCCGCTGGTAGGTACCGGTATGGAACGCGCTGTGGCCGTTGACTCCGGTGTAACCGTAGTAGCCAAGCGTGGCGGCGTAATCGACTATGTCGATGCCTCCCGTATCGTCCTGAAGGTCAATGAAGATGAGCTGATGCCAGGCGAAGCCGGTATCGACATCTACAACCTGACCAAATACACCCGTTCCAACCAGAACACCTGTATCAACCAGCGTCCTTGCGTGATGTTGGGTGAGCCGGTCATGGCTGGCGACGTACTGGCTGACGGCCCGTCCACCGACCTGGGTGAACTGGCGCTGGGTCAGAACATGCGCGTCGCGTTCATGCCGTGGAACGGTTACAACTTCGAAGACTCGATCCTGGTGAACGAGCGTGTTGTTCAGGAAGATCGCCTGACCACCATCCATATCCAGGAACTGGCTTGTATCTCCCGTGACACCAAGCTGGGTCCGGAAGAGATCACTGCTGACATCCCGAACGTAGGTGAAGCCGCTCTGTCCAAGCTGGACGAGTCCGGTATCGTCTACGTGGGTGCCGAAGTGAAGGGCGGCGACATTCTGGTCGGTAAGGTAACCCCGAAAGGTGAAACCCAGCTGACGCCGGAAGAGAAGCTGCTGCGCGCCATCTTCGGTGAGAAGGCGTCCGATGTGAAGGACTCCTCCCTGCGTGTACCGAACGGTGTGTACGGTACCGTGGTTGACGTGCAAGTCTTTACCCGCGATGGCGTGGAAAAAGACAAGCGCGCCAAAGAAATCGAAGAGATGCAGCTGAAGGAAGCGAAGAAGGACCTGACCGAAGAGTTCAAGATCCTGGAAGACGGCATTTTCGGCCGTTCCCGCAACCTGCTGCTGGCCGCCGGTTACAGCGAAGATCGTCTGAACAAGCTCGATCGCTCCAAGTGGTTTGAACTGGCCATCGAAGACGAAGGCAAGCAGACCGAACTGGAACAGATCGCTGAACAGCACGTTGAGCTGAAAGCCGAGTTCGACAAGAAATTCGAGAACAAGCGTCGCAAGATTATCCAGGGTGATGATCTGGCGCCGGGCGTACTGAAAATCGTCAAGGTTTATCTGGCAGTCAAGCGTCGCATCCAGCCGGGTGACAAGATGGCGGGCCGTCACGGTAACAAGGGTGTTATCTCCAAGATCTGTCCGGTCGAGGATATGCCTCATGACGAGTTCGGCCGTCCGGTCGACATCGTACTGAACCCGTTGGGCGTACCATCCCGTATGAACATCGGTCAGATCCTCGAAGTGCACCTGGGCCTTGCGGCCAAGGGTATCGGCGAGAAGATCGATCGCATGGTCAAAGAGCAGCGCGAGCTGCACGAGATGCGCAACTTCCTGCAGCAGGTCTATGACCTGGGCGAGAAGGACACCCAGCAAGTGAACATCGCCGAACTGTCTGACGACGACGTACGTACCCTGGTGGGTAACCTGCGTAAGGGTCTGCCGGTCGCTACTCCAGTGTTTGATGGTGCCAAAGAGCGCGAAATCAAAGCCCTGCTGAAGCTGGCCGATCTGCCAGAGTCCGGTCAGATTGATCTGTTCGATGGCCGTACCGGTAACCGCTTCGAGCGTAAAGTAACCGTTGGTTACATGTACATGCTGAAGCTGAACCACTTGGTCGACGACAAGATGCACGCGCGTTCTACCGGTTCTTACAGCCTGGTTACCCAGCAGCCGCTGGGTGGTAAGGCTCAGTTCGGTGGTCAGCGTTTCGGTGAGATGGAAGTGTGGGCCCTGGAGGCTTACGGTGCGGCATATACCCTGCAGGAAATGCTGACCGTCAAGTCTGACGATGTGAATGGCCGTACCAAGATGTATAAGAACATCGTGGATGGCGACCACCGTATGGAGCCGGGCATGCCCGAATCCTTCAACGTATTGCTGAAGGAAATCCGCTCTCTGGGTATCAACATCGAGCTGGACGAAGAGTAAGAGCTCGCTCTTATTGTTCGAGAATTGACGTGGGCGCCCCGCTGTTTTGGCAGCCGGGGCGCCGAGGTTAGACTCCTGACAGGGGAAACACGTGAAAGACTTACTCAAGTTTTTGAAGGCTCAGACCAAGACCGAAGAGTTTGACAGTATCAAGATCGGTCTGGCCTCTCCTGACATGATCCGCTCCTGGTCATTCGGTGAGGTCAAAAAGCCTGAGACCATCAACTACCGGACTTTCAAGCCGGAGCGTGATGGTCTGTTCTGCGCCCGTATCTTCGGACCGGTGAAGGACTACGAGTGTCTGTGCGGCAAGTACAAGCGCCTGAAACACCGTGGTGTGATCTGTGAGAAGTGCGGCGTTGAAGTGACCCAGACCAAGGTCCGTCGTGAGCGTATGGGCCACATCGAGCTGGCCAGCCCGACTGCCCACATCTGGTTCCTGAAGTCCCTGCCGTCCCGTATCGGTCTGCTGCTGGACATGACCCTGCGCGACATCGAGCGTGTGCTCTACTTCGAATCTTTCGTCGTAATCGAGCCGGGCATGACCAACCTCGAACGCAGCCAGATGCTCTCTGAAGAGCAGTACCTGGATGCGCTGGAAGAGTGGGGCGACGAATTTGACGCCAAGATGGGTGCCGAAGCAATCCTGGCATTGCTGCGCGCTATCGATCTGGAAGGTGAAGTCAAAACCATGCGTGAGGAGCTGGATCAAACCAACTCCGAGACCAAGCGCAAGAAGACCACCAAGCGTCTGAAGCTGATGGAAGCTTTCCTGCAGTCCGGCAACAAGCCGGAGTGGATGATCATGACAGTGCTGCCTGTGCTGCCGCCGGACCTGCGTCCGCTGGTACCGCTGGACGGCGGCCGTTTCGCGACTTCCGATCTGAACGATCTGTACCGTCGCGTGATCAACCGTAACAACCGCTTGAAGCGTCTGCTGGATCTGGCTGCTCCGGACATCATCGTGCGCAACGAAAAGCGTATGCTGCAAGAGTCCGTCGATGCGCTGCTGGATAACGGCCGTCGCGGTCGTGCCATCACCGGTTCCAACAAGCGCCCGCTGAAATCCCTGGCCGACATGATCAAGGGTAAACAGGGTCGTTTCCGTCAGAACTTGCTCGGTAAGCGTGTCGACTACTCCGGTCGTTCCGTTATCACCGTAGGCCCGACTCTGCGTCTGCATCAGTGCGGTCTGCCGAAGAAGATGGCTCTGGAACTGTTCAAGCCGTTCATCTATGGCAAGCTGGAAACCCGCGGTCTGGCGACCACTATCAAGGCCGCCAAGAAGATGGTGGAGCGCGAGGAAGCTGTCGTTTGGGATATCCTGGACGAAGTGATCCGCGAACACCCGGTTCTGCTGAACCGTGCACCGACTCTGCACCGTCTGGGTATCCAGGCATTCGAACCGACTCTGGTCGAAGGCAAGGCAATCCAGCTGCACCCGCTGGTTTGTGCTGCGTATAACGCGGACTTCGATGGTGACCAGATGGCGGTCCACGTACCGCTGACCCTGGAAGCCCAGCTGGAAGCGCGTGCGCTGATGATGTCTACCAACAACATCCTGTCGCCTGCCTCCGGTGAGCCGATCATCGTTCCTTCTCAGGACGTGGTCTTGGGTCTGTACTACATGACCCGTGCCCGTATCAACGCCAAAGGCGAAGGTATGGTGCTGGCCGGCCCGAAAGAAGCCGAGAAAGTTTATCGCGCCGGTCTGGCCGATCTGCATGCTCGTGTGAAAGTACGCATTACCGAATACCTGCGTCAGGAAGACGGTTCTCTGCGTGAACACACCGAGATGAAGAACACCACCGTTGGTCGTGCGATCCTGAGCCTGATCCTGCCGAAAGGTATGGAATACGCCCTGATCGACGAGCCGAAGGTGCTGACTGCTGCAGAACAGGCTGATCTGGATGCCAATCCGCAGAACTGGATCAAGTGCGTATCCAACAAGGCGCTGGGCAAAAAGCTCATCTCCCGTCTGCTGAACACCTGCTATCGCAAGCAGGGCCTGAAGGACACCGTTATCTTCGCTGACCAGCTGATGTATACCGGTTTCCACTACGCGGCCCTGTCCGGTGCTTCCGTTGGTATCGATGACATGGTCATCCCGGATGCCAAGAAAGACATCATCGCAGCAGCCGAAGCCGAAGTTGCCGAGATCCAGGACCAGTTCCTGTCAGGTCTGGTAACTGCGGGCGAGCGTTACAACAAGGTTATCGATATCTGGGCCAGCGCCAACGAGCGCGTCTCCAAGGCCATGATGGAGAACTTGTCCAAAGAGCGTAACGTCAACTCGCTGGGTGAAGAAGAAGAGCAGGCCTCGTTCAACAGCATCTTTATGATGGCCGACTCTGGTGCGCGTGGTTCCGCCGCCCAGATCCGTCAGCTGGCCGGTATGCGTGGCCTGATGGCCAAGCCGGATGGCTCCATCATCGAGACCCCGATCATCGCGAACTTCCGCGAAGGTCTGAACGTACTGCAGTACTTTATCTCTACCCACGGTGCTCGTAAGGGTCTGGCGGATACTGCACTGAAGACTGCGAACTCCGGTTACCTGACTCGTCGTCTGGTAGACGTGGCGCAGGACATGGTGATCACCGAGGACGATTGCGGCACTACCGACGGTCTGTGGATGACTCCGCTGATCGAGGGTGGCGACGTGGTCGAGCCGCTGCGTGAGCGCGTGCTGGGTCGTGTGGTGGCAGAAGATGTCATCAAGCCGGGTACCGAGGACGAGATCCTGGTCGCTCGCAACACCCTGCTCGACGAGCAGCTGTGTGACCTGCTGGAACGCAACTCCGTTGACCGTGTGAAGGTACGTTCTGCCATCACCTGTGAAACCGACTTCGGTAACTGTGCTCACTGCTACGGCCGTGATCTGGCCCGTGGTCACCTGGTTAACAAGGGTGAGGCTGTCGGTGTTATCGCCGCCCAGTCCATCGGTGAACCGGGTACCCAGCTGACGATGCGTACTTTCCACATCGGTGGTGCTGCATCTCGTGCCGCTGCTGAAAGCAGCATCCAGGTCAAGAACACCGGTACCATCAAGCTGCAGAACGCCAAGTTCGTTCACAACAGCGATGACAAACTGGTTATCACCTCACGTTCTACTGAACTGACCATCATGGACGACATGGGCCGTACCAAGGAAAGCCACAAGCTGCCTTACGGTTCCGTACTGGAAGTGAAGGACGGCCAGGCCGTGAGTGCTGGCGAGACCGTTGCCAACTGGGATCCGCACACCCACCCGATCATCACCGAAGTGGCAGGTCGCCTGCAGTTCGAACACATGATCGATGGCGTGACCATCACTCGTCAGACCGACGAGCTGACCGGTCTCTCTTCTATCGTTGTTCTGGACGTCAACGAGCGTCCGAGCGCCGGTAAAGAGATGCGTCCGACCGTTAAACTGGTCGACCTGAACGGCAAAGACGTGATGATCCCGGGTACCGATGTAGCCGCCCAGTACTTCCTGCCGGGCAAGGCGATCGTGAACCTGGAAGATGGTGCCAACGTGGGCGTGGGTGACGCGGTAGCGCGTATCCCGCAAGAGTCCGGCGGTACCAAGGACATCACCGGTGGTCTGCCGCGCGTTGCGGATCTGTTCGAAGCACGTCAACCGAAGGAACCGGCAATTCTGGCCGAGATCTCCGGTACCATCTCCTTCGGGAAAGAGACCAAGGGCAAACGCCGTCTGGTCATCACCCCGACTGATGGTGGCAACGTCTACGAAGAGATGATTCCGAAGTGGCGTAACCTGAACGTGTTCGAAGGTGAAAAAGTTGAGAAGGGTGAAGTGCTGGCGGACGGTCCTGAGTCTGCTCACGACATCCTGCGTCTGCGCGGTATCAGCCCGGTCGCCAACTACATCGCCAACGAAGTGCAGGACGTTTACCGTCTGCAAGGCGTTAAGATCAACGACAAGCACATCGAAGTCATCGTTCGTCAGATGCTGCGCAAGTGCGAGATCCTGAGCGCTGGCGATACCGATCTGATCGAAGGCGAACAGGTTGAAGTGGCTCGTGTGAAGATTGCCAACCGTAAGCTGGTTGCCGAGGGCAAGACCCCTGCGACCTACCGTCATGTACTGATGGGTATTACCAAGGCATCTCTGAGCACCGAGTCCTTCATCTCCGCGGCTTCCTTCCAGGAAACCACTCGCGTTCTGACCGAAGCCGCCGTAGGTGGCAAGCGTGATGAACTGCGTGGTCTGAAAGAGAACGTCATCGTGGGTCGTCTGATCCCGGCTGGTACTGGCTTTGCCTACCACCACAGCCGGATCAACCAGCGTGCTGCCGCAGCTCGTGCTGTTGGTACCCCGCAGGTGACCGCTGATGAAGCGGAGCAGAACCTGGCGGATCTGCTGAACGCAGCCGGTAGCTTCGACGAAGAGTAACTCGTCATCCGTGATTAAAAAGGGCTCCTTCAAGGAGCCCTTTTTGTTGGCCAACTCCTCGGCAAAGGTAGACGCAGCGCGGGTTTCAGGATGATCCAGAGCAAAGTTGTAGAGTAAAAAATCAAAAAAAGTTGACTTTACTCCCCTGCAATTTAAAACTCGGGAAAGTTGAATGGTTATTACAGGGGTAGAACATGACTGTCGGTATCGAGGAAGCCATGCTTCCCGAAGAACAGCTGATCAGCCGCACTTTTACAGATGAAGACAGGGAATTGTTGCGCTCATACGATGGGCTCATCGATGGCTTGGCCGAGCTGTTCGGCAAGCATTGTGAAGTGGTTCTCCACTCCCTGGAAAATCTGCACGAGTCGGTGATCAAGATCGCCAACGGCTTCAATACCGGACGCACCCTCGGGGCGCCCATCACCGATCTCGCCCTGCGCATGCTCAAGGACATCGAGAGCACCGGCCAGGATTACACCCAGAGCTATTTCGCTCGCAGCCGTACCGGCGCGCTGATGAAGTCGAGCACCATCGCCATTCGCAACAGCGAGCGGCAAGTTGTGGGGCTTATCTGCATCAACCTGCACATCAATGCGCCTTTCCACGAGTTCGTGGCCGAATTTTTCCCGACGCCCCAGCAGGCGGCGCGTCAGTCACCAGAGACCTTCGCCAACAGCGTGGAAGAGCTGGTTGCCCAGACGGTGGATAACACCATCGACGAGATCAATCGCGATCCCACCGTGGCCAACAATGCCAAGAATCGCTTCATCGTGACCCAGCTGTTCGAGAAGGGCATTTTCGACATCAAGGATTCGATCAATCTGGTGGCGGACAAACTCAATATTTCAAAACATACCGTTTATCTTTACATCCGACAGCGCAAGCAGGGTGAAGACGAGAACGAGTAACTCATTCCAGAAGGGGATAGATGAATGGCTAAAGAAGTGATTGCAACCGACAAGGCGCCTGCCGCGATTGGTCCGTATGTTCAGGCTACCAAGGTTGGCGAGATGATCTTCACCTCCGGGCAGATCCCGCTCGATCCTGCCACCATGGAAATCGTGGCTGGCGGCATTGAAGAGCAGGCCGAACGGGTGATGAAGAACCTGGTTGCCGTGTTGCACGCTGCCGGTGCCGATGCCAGCAAAGTGGTCAAAACCACCTGCTTCCTGAGCGACATGAACAACTTCGTTGCCTTCAACCAGGTCTATGCCCGCTACTTTGGCGATGCGGCGCCAGCCCGCTCCTGCGTGGAGGTGGCTCGTCTGCCGAAAGATGTGCTGGTCGAGGTCGAGGCGATTGCCCATCTCTGATCAACAGATTGAATCAAGCCCCTCCTGGCAGGGGCTTTTTTGTTTTTGGCGTAAAATGGACCGGGTCAGCACAGGAGTCCTGCTATGAGTCTGAGTTTTGCCATCCTGGTCACGGGGCCCGCCTATGGCACCCAATCGGCCAGCACAGCCTATCGTTTTGCCCGCACCCTGTTGGCACAGGGGCATACCTTGTCCCACCTGTTCTTCTATCAGGACGGGGTCTGCAACGGCAACGGTTTGCATCTGCCAGCATCCGATGAGACTGACCTGGTGCGTCTGTGGCGAGAGCTGGCAGCAGAGCAGGGGATCCGTATCGACGTCTGTGTCGCCGCCGCCATGCGGCGCGGTGTGCTCGATGAGCAGGAGGCCAAGGGGGCAGGGCAGGTGCACTTCAATCTGCAAGCGCCATTTTGCCTGAGCGGTCTGGGCCAGTTGGCCGAGGCGGCGCTCACCGCCGATCGGCTGGTTCAGTTCTAGGGGGAGTCATGAGCAAGAAAATCGCCTTTATCTGCAGTCGTGGCCCCCATGGCCATGCCGCTGGCCGGGAAGGGTTGGATGCCCTGCTGGCCACCTCGGCCATGACCGATGAGCTGGCCCTCTTCCTGATTGGGGACGGTGTGTTGCAACTGCTCAAGGAGCAGCAACCTGCCGCCATTTTGCAGCGCCACTACGCGCCCACTTTCAAAATGCTGGAACTCTACGATATCGAAGAGGTCTATGTCTGTGCTGACTCGCTGGCAGAGCGTGGCGTGACAGTGGATGATCTGCTGATCCCCGTCGAGAGTCTGCCGCGCCAGGAACTGGCTCGGCACTGGGCACAATGTTCGACTCACATCAGCTTTTGAGGTCTCCATGTTGCATCTGATATTGAACTCTCCCTTTCAGAGTCAGGCTCTGGCAGAGGCGCTCTCATACCTTCAGCCCGAGGATGAGCTGGTACTGATGCAGGATGCCGTGATTGCGGCATCGGCTCCCCAGTGGAGTGCGCGGCTGGCGGGTATCCCGCTTTATGTGATGCAGGAAGATCTGCAAGCTCGCGGTTTGCTGCATCGGGTGGGCAATGTGCTCGATATGGCGGGTCTGGTGGCACTGATTGCGCAAAAAGGTTCCCCGCGCACCTGGGGTGGCTGAGAAGCACATTTCCAATAAAATTCAAGGTGATGTCGTGAAATCAAACGGATCCGAACTGCCCTTTTGTGACGCAAATTGTATAAATCTTGACTCCCCAGACAACAGGGCATAAAATTTCGCGTCCCCGTATCTGCGGGGAGGATTTTCCACACGTTTATGAAGTCATTATCAGGAGCCTTTTGATGGCAACTATTAACCAGTTGGTTCGCAAGCCACGCATCAAGCTCGTTGTGAAAAGCAACGTGCCGGCGCTGGAAGCGTGCCCTCAGAAGCGTGGCGTATGCACTCGTGTATATACCACCACCCCGAAGAAGCCTAACTCTGCACTGCGTAAAGTGTGCCGTGTACGTCTGACCAACGGCTTCGAAGTCACCTCCTACATCGGCGGTGAAGGTCACAACCTGCAAGAGCACTCTGTTGTTCTGATCCGTGGCGGTCGTGTAAAAGACTTGCCAGGTGTTCGTTATCACACCGTTCGTGGTGCGTTGGACTGTGCCGGTGTTAAAGACCGTAAGCAGGCTCGCTCCAAGTATGGCGTGAAGCGTCCTAAAGCTTAATGGTTCTCCGTTAAGTAAGGCCAAACGTTAATTCGTTTCTAGTTAGATAGCTTTCTAGTTTTGGGTAATCCCTGAAGTTACGGAGAATTTGAAATGCCAAGACGTCGTGTTGTTGGTCAGCGTAAAATCCTGCCAGATCCCAAGTTCGGATCAGAGCTGCTGGCTAAATTTGTCAACGTAGTAATGGTTGACGGTAAGAAATCTGTTGCAGAAGCCATTGTTTATGGCGCCCTGGACATCATTGCCACCAAATCTGGCAAAGAGCACCTGGCCGTATTCGAAGAAGCTCTGGATAACATTCGTCCGGCGGTCGAGGTTAAATCTCGTCGCGTCGGTGGTGCAACCTATCAGGTGCCGGTAGAAGTTCGTCCGGTACGTCGCAATGCCCTGGCAATGCGCTGGTTGGTTGATGCCGCTCGTAAACGTGGTGAAAAATCAATGGCTCAGCGTCTGGCTGGCGAGCTGCTGGATGCCGCTGACAATAAGGGTTCGTCTGTCAAGAAACGTGAAGACGTTCACCGTATGGCTGAAGCGAACAAAGCCTTCGCTCACTTCCGCTGGTAATCCGCTTGCGCAGGGTCTTTTGACTCTGCGCACCTTTAATTATCTAGGGACAAGCGCCTTAGTAAGAGGATGACAATGGCTCGTACAACCCCCATTGAGCGTTATCGTAACATCGGTATCTCCGCTCACATTGACGCCGGTAAGACTACTACTACCGAGCGCGTACTGTTTTACACCGGTGTAAGTCACAAGATCGGTGAAGTTCACGATGGCGCTGCCACCATGGACTGGATGGAACAGGAACAAGAGCGTGGTATCACCATCACCTCCGCCGCGACCACCGCTTTCTGGTCCGGTATGGGTAAACAGTTCCAACCGCACCGTATCAACATCATCGATACCCCGGGCCACGTTGACTTTACTATCGAAGTAGAGCGTTCAATGCGTGTTCTGGACGGTGCCGTGATGGTGTACTGTGCCGTAGGTGGCGTACAGCCACAGTCTGAAACCGTATGGCGTCAGGCTAACAAGTACAAGGTTCCCCGTATCGCGTTCGTCAACAAGATGGACCGTACCGGTGCCAACTTCCTGCGCTGCGTTGAGCACATCAAGACCCGTCTGAAAGGTACTCCGGTTCCCCTTCAGCTGAACATCGGCTCTGAAGAGAACTTCAAGGGCGTTGTTGACCTGGTCAAGATGAAAGCCATCAACTGGAATGAAGCTGATCAGGGCGTATCCTTCGATTACGAAGACGTCCCGGCCGAGTTGCTGGAACAGGCGCAAGAAATGCGCATGAATCTGGTTGAAGCCGCTGCTGAAGCGTCTGAAGACCTGATGGAAAAATACCTGGGCGGCGAAGAGCTGACCGAGGAAGAGATCAAAGGTGCTCTGCGTCAGCGCGTGCTGAACAACGAAATCATCCTGGTAACCTGTGGCTCCGCGTTCAAGAACAAGGGCGTACAGGCAATGCTGGATGCCGTGATCGAGTACCTGCCGGCTCCGACCGACGTTGCTGCTATCGACGGCCTGAAAATGGACGGCGAGACCAAAGACGAGCGTCACGCTTCTGATGACGAGCCGTTCTCTGCTCTGGCGTTCAAGATCGCTACCGACCCGTTCGTTGGTAACCTGACCTTCTTCCGTGTCTACTCTGGCGTGATCAACTCCGGTGACACCGTGCTGAACTCCGTCAAGGACAAGCGCGAGCGTTTTGGCCGTATCGTTCAGATGCATGCCAACAAGCGTGAAGAGATCAAAGAAGTACGCGCTGGTGACATCGCTGCTGCTATCGGTCTGAAAGACGTGACCACTGGTGACACCCTGTGTGACCCGAACGCACCGATCATCCTCGAGCGTATGGAATTCCCGGAGCCGGTAATTTCTATCGCGGTTGAGCCGAAAACCAAGGCTGACCAGGAGAAGATGGGTCTGGCTCTGGGCCGTCTGGCTCAGGAAGATCCATCCTTCCGCGTATGGACTGACGAAGAGTCAGGTCAAACCATCATCGCTGGTATGGGTGAGCTGCACCTGGACATCATCGTTGACCGTATGCGTCGCGAGTTCAAGGTTGAAGCCAACGTAGGTAAGCCGCAGGTTGCCTACCGTGAAACCATCCGTACCACCGTTAAAGACATCGAAGGCAAGCATGCCAAGCAGTCTGGTGGTCGCGGTCAGTACGGTCATGTTGTTATCGACATGTACCCGCTGGAAGAAGGCAAAGCCTACGAATTCGTCAACGACATCAAAGGTGGTGTCATTCCTGGTGAATTCATCCCGGGTGTTGATAAAGGTATCCGTGAGCAGCTCAAATCTGGTCCGCTGGCTGGTTACCCGGTTATGGATCTGGGTGTGCGTCTGCACTTCGGTTCTTACCACGATGTCGACTCTTCCGAACTTGCGTTCAAAATCGCTGCTTCCATGGCCTTTAAGGCTGGCTTCATGAAAGCCAACCCGGTTCTGCTCGAACCGATCATGAAAGTAGAAGTTGAAACTCCGGAAGATTACATGGGCGACGTTAT
>NZ_JBQBCZ010000001.1:930000-1070000 GCF_051920345.1 Aeromonas sp. 102P
CCAAGGCTAAATACTCCTGACTGACCGATAGTGAACCAGTACCGTGAGGGAAAGGCGAAAAGAACCCCTGTGAGGGGAGTGAAATAGAACCTGAAACCGTGTACGTACAAGCAGTGGGAGCCCTTCGGGGTGACTGCGTACCTTTTGTATAATGGGTCAGCGACTTACATTTTGTAGCGAGGTTAACCGTATAGGGGAGCCGTAGGGAAACCGAGTCTTAACTGGGCGTCTAGTTGCAAGGTGTAGACCCGAAACCGGGTGATCTAGCCATGGGCAGGTTGAAGGTTGAGTAACATCAACTGGAGGACCGAACCCACTAACGTTGCAAAGTTAGGGGATGACCTGTGGCTGGGGGTGAAAGGCCAATCAAACTCGGAGATAGCTGGTTCTCCCCGAAAGCTATTTAGGTAGCGCCTCGGACGAATACTACTGGGGGTAGAGCACTGTTTGGGCTAGGGGGTCATCCCGACTTACCAACCCCATGCAAACTCCGAATACCAGTAAGTACTATCCGGGAGACACACGGCGGGTGCTAACGTCCGTCGTGAAGAGGGAAACAACCCAGACCGCCGGCTAAGGTCCCAAAGTTCTGGTTAAGTGGGAAACGATGTGGGAAGGCTCAGACAGCTAGGATGTTGGCTTAGAAGCAGCCATCATTTAAAGAAAGCGTAATAGCTCACTAGTCGAGTCGGCCTGCGCGGAAGATGTAACGGGGCTCAAACCAGGCACCGAAGCCGCGGATTTGCACTTAGTGCAAGTGGTAGGGGAGCGTTCTGTAAGTCTGCGAAGGTGTATCGAGAGGTATGCTGGAGATATCAGAAGTGCGAATGCTGACGTAAGTAACGATAAAGGGGGTGAAAAGCCTCCTCGCCGGAAGACCAAGGGTTCCTGTCCAACGTTAATCGGGGCAGGGTGAGTCGACCCCTAAGGCGAGGCCGAAAGGCGTAGTCGATGGGAAGCAGGTTAATATTCCTGCACGACTTGTAATTGCGATGGGGGGACGGAGAAGGCTAGGTGGGCCAGGCGACGGTTGTCCTGGTGAAAGTGCGTAGGTGGTATCGGTAGGCAAATCCGCTGATACAACACTGAGACACGAGACGAACACACTACGGTGTGGAAGCCATTGATGCCCTGCTTCCAGGAAAAGCCTCTAAGCTTCAGATTACAAGTCATCGTACCCCAAACCGACACAGGTGGTCGGGTAGAGAATACCAAGGCGCTTGAGAGAACTCGGGTGAAGGAACTAGGCAAAATAGAACCGTAACTTCGGGAGAAGGTTCGCTCTTGATGGTGAAGTCCCTTGCGGATGGAGCTGTCGGGAGTCGCAGTGACCAGATGGCTGGGACTGTTTATCAAAAACACAGCACTCTGCAAACACGAAAGTGGACGTATAGGGTGTGACACCTGCCCGGTGCCGGAAGGTTAATTGATGGGGTTAGCGCAAGCGAAGCTCTTGATCGAAGCCCCGGTAAACGGCGGCCGTAACTATAACGGTCCTAAGGTAGCGAAATTCCTTGTCGGGTAAGTTCCGACCTGCACGAATGGTGTAACCATGGCCATGCTGTCTCCACCCGAGACTCAGTGAAATCGAATTCGCCGTGAAGATGCGGTGTACCCGCGGCTAGACGGAAAGACCCCGTGAACCTTTACTACAGCTTGGCACTGAACATTGAACCTACATGTGTAGGATAGGTGGGAGGCTTTGAAGGCGTGACGCCAGTTGCGCTGGAGCCGTCCTTGAAATACCACCCTTGTATGTTTGATGTTCTAACGCAGGGCCCTGAATCGGGCTCGCGGACAGTGCCTGGTGGGTAGTTTGACTGGGGCGGTCTCCTCCCAAAGAGTAACGGAGGAGCACGAAGGTTGGCTAATCCTGGTCGGACATCAGGAGGTTAGTGCAATGGCATAAGCCAGCTTAACTGCGAGACGGACAGGTCGAGCAGGTACGAAAGTAGGTCATAGTGATCCGGTGGTTCTGAATGGAAGGGCCATCGCTCAACGGATAAAAGGTACTCCGGGGATAACAGGCTGATACCGCCCAAGAGTTCATATCGACGGCGGTGTTTGGCACCTCGATGTCGGCTCATCACATCCTGGGGCTGAAGTCGGTCCCAAGGGTATGGCTGTTCGCCATTTAAAGTGGTACGCGAGCTGGGTTCAGAACGTCGTGAGACAGTTCGGTCCCTATCTGCCGTGGGCGTTGGATGATTGAAGGGAGTTGCTCCTAGTACGAGAGGACCGGAGTGAACGAACCTCTGGTGTTCGGGTTGTCACGCCAGTGGCACTGCCCGGTAGCTAAGTTCGGAATCGATAACCGCTGAAAGCATCTAAGCGGGAAGCGAGCCCTGAGATGAGTCATCCCTGACCCCTTGAGGGTCCTAAAGGGCCGTTGGAGACCACAACGTTGATAGGTGGGGTGTGTAAGCGCGGCGACGTGTTGAGCTAACCCATACTAATTACCCGTGAGGCTTAACCATACAACACCCAAGAAGTGTTCTAAGGCTTGTAGCAAATCGAAGAACTACTAATTCAGTGATAGTGACAAGCCAAGCGCAACATCACTACTCACGTCAGCTTTCTCAGATTGAAGATTTTGCCTGGCGGCCATAGCGCCGTGGAACCACCTGATCCCATGCCGAACTCAGAAGTGAAACGCGGTAGCGCCGATGGTAGTGTGGCATTCGCCATGCGAGAGTAGGACACTGCTAGGCACTCAATTAAACAGCGATGTGAAGAATCACGTCACTGGCTGCGAGGATGACACCTCAGAAAATGCAGCAGAAGATTTAGCGAAAGCTAACCGAATGCGGAGCGGTAGTTCAGTCGGTTAGAATACCGGCCTGTCACGCCGGGGGTCGCGGGTTCGAGTCCCGTCCGCTCCGCCACTAATTTGAAGGCCTTCCCAGATGGGAAGGCCTTTTTGCTATGGGCGTTTTTATCAAGTGACCCACAGGTTTGCATACCAGAACGAATACAAAAGCCCGGCTTCACGACCGGGCTTTTGTATTTTTAGCGCGTTAAACCACCAATATCTGGCTTTTCCCTGCCAAGTAAGAGTGCCAGATAGCCGGTTATTTCCATCATTTTCTGGCTATATCAGAGTCTTATCAGTTTCATTTATAGCTATTTGAATGACTCTACAGGGGGCCAAATCAGCCTTCTGCCGCCTGCTGACTACAGGGCAGCTCCATATTGACCATCCTCTCTTCTATTTGCACATCGATCTTGAAGCCTAGCAGCTTGGCTAGGTTGGGAATACCGAGATTGCCGGATTAATCAGGTACCGTTCAAGCAAAGAGGCCTTCCCGACGGGAAGGCCTCTTTGTTTTATCTATCAGCTGATTACCATCACTCGGTCGATTTATCAGCGCTTCTCTTTGTTGCCAATGCTCAGGCCGAGCTTGATGGAGAGGGCTGCCAGTAACAGCAGCATCATGATCAGGGAGAAGAAGTTGCTGCCAAGCTCCGGGTATTGCACCTTGAGCAGCGCGGAGTGGCCGAAGGCACCGATAAAGAAGCAGAGCAGGGTGCAGATGGGGGTGTTGCCCACCATGGGTTCATGGCGATAGTGCTGGAACAGCTGATAGGCCGCCAGCCAGAGGGCAATCAGCGGGAAGAAGGAGAAAGGCACAACCGAGTTGGTCAGCACGGCCAGAGAGGCATCGCCACAGATACCAATCAGCATGGCCATGGCGAGCGGTTTTTTCGGAATCATAAGCTGTTCAGTCATATCGTTCTCCATCCTGTGGTAATGGGTGAGGTTCACGGCGCTTCTGGTTTTGTACCTCGGCGCCCATGGCGATCATCCGCAGTTGGCGAATTGTTCGGTCGGAGAGTGCACGGCACTCTTCGCTGGTCATGTCGAGTGCATCGGCACCGGCACTGAAGACGATGGTGACCATGGCTTCTGCCTGGATGTAGGCATCTTCCCGTGGTGCTTCGGTGGTAGCTTCCAGATAATCGGTCAGCTCTGCGATAAAGTGCTGGATTTCGCGAGCCACTGCCTGACGAAAGGCGGCCGAGGTGCCGGAGCGTTCCCGCAGCAGCAGCCGGAAGATGTTGGGGTTGTTCTCGACGAACTCCATGAAGGTCTGCACCGAGGTGCTGATGACACTGCCACCACCGGCAATGCGCTGGCGTGCCTGTCGCATCAGTTGGCGCAGGGTAAGACCTCCTTCGTCAACCAGGGTCAGGCCTAGCTCCTCCATATCGCGAAAGTGGCGATAGAAAGAGGTAGGAGCGATACCCGCTTCGCGAGCGACTTCCCGCAGGCTGAGATTGGAGAAACTCCGATTGGCGCACAGTTGGCTGAATGCAGCATCGATCAATGTACGCCGGGTTTTTTCTTTTTGTTGAGCGCGAATACCCACGAAATCAGTCACCTTCAGCTTAACGAGAACAAATGATAACCCGAAGGCGCCTCAGGATCAGGTTTGTATCCTACTTTTTTACCATTGACCGTGAGGAAATCACCATAGAAAATGGCTAACAGCTGTTCGCTGAAAGGATGCAATGAGATGGCTAGACCCCCCATTATTTTCACCAATACCCTGCTGTTCTCCCTCTCCGGGATAGTGGCGTTGATTGTCGTACCCTGGTACGGCATGAGCCACGGTTACGATCTCTGGCAGTGGGCCAGTTTCCTGTTGTTGTTCTGCCTGAGTGGTCTCTCCATCACCGCAGGCTATCACCGGCTCTGGTCGCACAAGGCCTACAAGGCGCACACCGCTTTGCAGTGGCTGTTTGCCATCGGCGGTGCGTTGGCGCTGCAGAATTCTGCCCTGCACTGGTCGGCCGATCACCGCCGTCACCATCGTCATGTGGATGACAACGATAAAGACCCCTACAGCGCGGGGCGCGGTTTCTGGTATTCCCACATCGGCTGGATGCTGCGGGAACATCAGGGAGATCGCTATGGCGATTACAGCAATGTGCGTGATCTGCAGAACAACCCGGTGGTCGCGTTTCAGCACCGTCACTATCTGACGCTGGCGCTGGCGGCCAATCTGGGGCTGCCGCTGCTGCTCGGCCTGTGGCATGGGGACTTGCTCGGCATGTTGCTGTTGGCGGGCGTGCTGCGGATGGTGATGACTCACCACACCACCTTCTTCATCAACTCGCTGGCCCATATCTGGGGCAGTCAGCCCTATACCGACCGCAATACCGCTCGCGATAACGGCATCCTGGCTTTTTTCACCTTTGGCGAGGGATATCACAACTTTCACCACCTGTTCGAGAATGATTACCGCAACGGCATTCACTGGTGGCAGTTCGATCCGACCAAGTGGTTGATCCGGCTCGCCTCCTGGTGTGGTCTGGCGGGGGATCTCAGATCCTCGCCGGAGGAGCGTATCGAACAAGCCCGGCTGCAGATGCAGCTGAAACGGGCACAAGCCAAGTTGCGCAAGCAGGAAGATCGCGAACTGTGGCAGGCGCTGCTGCAGGAGGAGTACGACAAGCTGAGCCAGCAGTTGCAACACTATTACGCTAGCCGCAAGCGGCTGCTTGAGCTACGCAAGCGCAAGGCTCTGGCGCGCTATGACCGCCTCAAGCTGCAACTGGAGTATCGGGCCCTGCGGGACGGCTTTATCGCAGGTAAACGCAACTGGAGTCGCCTGCTGGCAGGTATTGCATGATGCCACCCGGTTATCACAGAGACTAAAAGAGAAGACCGCCTGCTGGCGGTCTTCTCTTTTATGATTCAACTCAAGCTAGTTGGCTTGGCTCTGCTGTTGCTGCAACTGATCCAGTGCCTGTTGTTCCTGCTGGCTGAGACCCAGTTGTTCGCAGGCCAGCTCAAAGCTGATCCCCAGATGGCGCATCATGATATCCAATAACGGGAGGGCTTAGTTGGCTTGGCTCTGCTGTTGCTGCAGCAGATCCAGTGCCTGTTGCTCCTGCTGGCTAAGACCCAGTTGTTCACAGGCCTGCTCAAAGCTGATCCCCAGATGGCACATCATGATATCGATGGCGGGCAGATAGTTCTTCATAGCTTCTTCCATGGTGATCCTCCAGACCCGTCACTTATGCCCTGAACTACTCGGGGCGGCAATTAGACTTTAGGCTTAGTCTGTCCATTTGATCAGCACCCCTGCCACTGGGGGAGGGAATTTGTTACCCTGCATCATGATAAAAACGGTTGCCGTATGACTGCGAGCAACAGGTGAGGAGCAGGGCATGTTATTGAGTTTCTTGATCATCGCTTCAGGTTGGTGGCACATCCGTTCTGCCTACGGTTCAGACAGCCGCCAGTTCTATATCAGCAAGCCGCTGACCATGCTGCTTATCATCGCGTTGGCGTTCGGCTACCAGAGTTATGACCACGATGGTTCACACGCCTGGATCCTGCTCGGCCTCTGCCTCTCGCTGGCGGGCGATGTGCTGCTGATGCTGCCAAGCGATCGCTTCATTCAGGGGTTGGCGGCATTTCTTGTCGCGCATCTCTGCTATATCGTCGGTTTTGCCCAAGGGCCGTTGTTGCTCAATCTGGTGGATGGTTTGCTGCTGTTGCTGATCGCCGGCATGGTCTTTGGCCTGCTGTGGGGCAAGCTTGGGGAGATGCGGATCCCGGTCTTCTGCTACATGCTGGTGATCATCGGCATGGCCTGGGTGGCCGCCGGTGCCTGGCACGCCTCTCTCACTGCCGGTTCTGCCGCCGCTCTGGTTGGGGCGCTGATGTTCCTCTTCTCCGACAGCATGCTGGCGCTCGATCGCTTCCGCCACCCCTTTCCCCATGCTCGTGCCTGGGTGATGAGCAGCTACTTCGCGGCGCAATTCCTGATTGCGGGGTCGCTGGCGGGATAACGCTTTCTGGTTGAGTGCAGGTAACAGATAACGAAAAACGGGCATTAGCCCGTTTTTCGTTTTATGCCCGGCGTTGTTTCACGCCTCTAGCGGTTCGGCATCTGCTGCCCGTGGGGCGGGGGATTTGAGCAACAGCATCAGTGCGCTGGCGATCAGCAGGAAGATCCCCATGATGTAGAACACCTGGTTGTAGGCCATGATGGCCGCCTCCCGGTTGATGGTATTGGCCAGCATGGCCCGTGCTTGCTGCTGGGCAATCTCGGGGCCTGAACCCTGCGCCATCATGCTCTGGGCCAGTTGCAGCAGATAGTTTTGCCCCTCGATACTGCTGGCGGCCAGAGTGCTGCCAATTTGCAACACATGGGTGCGGGTATCGTTGTCGAGCAGGGTCGCGATGATGGCGATACCGAACGCACCACCCAGGTTGCGCAGCACGTTGAGCAGGGTCGAGGAGGAGGGGATCTCATCGTGGCTCAGGCTGGCGGTGGCGACCAGGGAGAGCGGCACCATGATGAAGGGCTGTCCCAGCGCCCGCACGATGAGCGAATGGATCAGCTGCGGCCCGGCGTAGTCGGCACTCATGTTGACGTTCATAAAGCAGCTGACGGCGAAGATCAGGAAGCCGAAGCTCACCAGATAGCGCGGGTCTATCTTGTGGGTCAGCCTGGGTACCAGCGGTAGCACCAGCAGTTGCGGCAGCCCCATCCACATCAGGACTTCGCCGATTTCCAGCGCGTTGTAGTTGTGGATCTGGGTCATGTAGAGCGGCAACACATAGATAGATCCCATCAGCGCCATGCCGAGGATCAGATAGGCGAAGCAGGCCAGCGCGAAGCGCGGGTTGTGCAGCAGCCGCAGATTGACCAGCGGGTGACGGCGGATCAGCTGGCTGATGACGAAGAACACCAGCGCCACAGCCGAGATGACCGCCAGTCGCACGATGAAGCTTGAGCCGAACCAGTCTTCCCGGTTGCCCTCTTCCAGTACCACCTCCAGCAAGCCGAGGCCAAGCGCCATGGTGACAATCCCGATGAGGTCTACCCGCTTGATCACGGCCCAGTCCACCGGTTTTTTATCCAGCCCGTGGGCCAGCATGGCCATCACCAGCAGTCCCGGCGGCACGTTGAGATAGAAGATGTAGTGCCACGACATCTGCTCGGTGAGCCAGCCACCGAGGGTCGGGCCGATGGCGGGGGCGAAGGTAGCGCAGAGGCCAAACAGCGCCATGCCGGTGGCCCGCTTCTGTAACGGCAACAGGGTGACGATGAGGGAGAAGGCCATCGGGATCAGCGCCCCGCCGGTGAAGCCCTGCAGCGCCCGGAAGACGATCATGCTGGTGAGGTTCCAACTGAACGAACAGAGCACAGAGGCGGCGATAAAGGCACCGGTGGTCCAGAGCAGGTAGCGGCGCACGCTCAGCCCCCGGCTCAACCAGCCGCTCAGGGGGATGGCGATCATCTCCGCCACCAGATAGGAGGTGGAGATCCAGGAGCTCTCGCTCAGGGTGGCCGACAGGGCCCCCTGAATGTCCTTCAGGGAGGCATTGGTGATCTGGATATCGAGGATGGCCATGAAGGCACCGATAAGGCCCCCCATGACCGCGATCCAGTTGCGACGTGGAATGGGTTCCATCAGTTGGCAGCCACCACGGGATCAGGGGTACGGGTATCCACGATCACTTCGGTAGAGAGACCCGGCAGCAGCTTGCCTGCCAGCGGGCCCGGCTCGGGGATGTGGATCTTGACCGGCACCCGTTGCACGATTTTGGTGAAGTTGCCGGTGGCATTCTCCGGCGGCAGCAGGGCGAACTTGGCGCCGGTCGCCGGGGCCAGGCTGTCGATGATCCCCTCGACCGGTTGATCCGGGTAGGCATCGAGCACCACTTCGACCTTCTGGCCCGGCTGCATATGGGCGAGCTGGGTCTCCTTGAAGTTGGCTTCGACCCACACCTGCTGCAGCGGCACCAGGCTGGCGACCTGCATACCGGACTGGACGTAGAGCCCTTCCCGCAGACTGCGCTTGCCAATGATGCCGTCAGCAGGCGCCCGCAGTTCGGTGTAGCCGAGCTCCAGCTTGGCCTGCTCCAGTTGTGCTTCGCTCAATGCCAGCTTGGCCAGATTCTGTTTGCGCTCGGCATCCAGTACCAGCAGTCGTTCACGGGCCGCCTGCAGGGCGGCTTGGGCCTCCCGGGCTTGCGCCTGATTGACCTGCAGCCCGGCACGCACTTCGTCCAGACTGTCTTGCGAGCTGTAGTGGCGCTGGTTGAGCTGACTGATCCGGTTGACCTGCTGGCTGGCACGCAGCTGTTCGGCGTTGGCGGAGGCGACCTTGGCCTCGGCCTGCTGGATCAGGCTCAGTTGTTGGGTGCGGGTGGCGGCCAGATTTTCGGCCGTCGCCTGATTGAGGCGCAGGTCGGCTTCGGCCTCCGCGACCCTGGTTTTGTATTCGCGATCATCGAGACGGGCGATCAGCTGACCCGCTTTGACCGGCTGGTTGTCGGTGACCAGCACTTCGCGGATATAGCCGGGCAGCTTGGAGCTGATCCCGGTCACTTCACTTTGCAGATAGGCGTTGTCGGTGCTTTCAAAATAGCGGCCGTGAAGATACCAGTAACCGGCGAACAGCAGACCGAGCAGAGCCAATATCATGGCTGCCAGCAGGGGA
The DNA here is from genome assembly GCF_051920345.1 of Aeromonas sp. 102P. Lineage (NCBI taxonomy): Bacteria > Pseudomonadati > Pseudomonadota > Gammaproteobacteria > Aeromonadales > Aeromonadaceae > Aeromonas > Aeromonas sp. 102P. The sequence continues at coordinate 939,469 of NZ_JBQBCZ010000001.1, forward strand.
ATTTTCTTGTGTTGACTCATTTTTGTGATTCCTGAACTTAAGGGGCGCAGGCTAACACTGGTCAACTGTTTCGATTAGTATTGGTTCACGAGATATACAGTTTCACTGGTGCAACAATGGATCTCAATGCCGCGTTAATTCTGGTGCGTATCGTCGACAAGGGCTCGTTTACGGGGGCCGCCCGCGAGCTGGGGATGACCAAGGCGATGGTCAGCCGCCGCATCGCCGAACTGGAACAGCGGCTCGGAGTGCGTCTGCTCTATCGCTCCACTCGTCAGCTCACTTTGACCGAGGAGGGGGAGAAGTACTACCTGCACTGCAGCAAGGCGGTCGATGCCCTGACCGAAGCCGAGCTGATGCTGAGCGCCAGCCAGCAGGAGGTGACCGGCATCCTCAAACTGGCGGTGCCTATCGAGACGGGGCAACTGGTGGTTGGGCGCTTGGTCGCCAAGTTTTTGCAGGCTTATCCCGCCTTGCAGGTGGAGCTGGAGCTGACCAACCGGGTGGTGGACCCCATCAGCGAAGGGCTGGATGCGGTGGTGCGGATTGGCGACATGAGCGACTCCAATCTGGCTGCACGCCGACTCTGGAGCACCGGGCGGCTGCTCTGTGCCAGCCCGGACTATCTGGCCCGCAGCCCGGTCATCGAGCGGCCGGAGGATCTGGCCAACCACGAGCGAGTGACGGTGAGCAGCGGGTTTCTCGCCTCTCACTGGTGCTTCGAGCTGGATGGCAGAGAGGTGCTGGTTGACCCCCCATCCCGTTTTCGGGTCAATAATATTACCTGTGCCCGGGAGGCTGCGAAGGCGGGGCTGGGGTTGGCCTCGTTACCCGCTATGCTCTGTCAGGATGAGCTGGCCAGCGGCGAGCTGGTGATCCTGCTGCCAGAGTGGCAGCAACCCAGGGTGCCGATTTATTTGCTGTTTCCGGAGCGGCAACTGATGCCGCGCAAGTTGCGGGCATTCATCGATTTCATGATTGAAAATGGCGCCGAGTTTGGCATCGACAAGTTGTTGTAAGGGGGAGCTATGGATAACTGGATCAATCTCTATCGCGCCTCACACACCCTGGAGGCACACGCGTTGAAAGGGGCGCTGGAGGCGGAAGGGGTGCTGGTGCGCCTCAATGGCGAGGGGCTGTCGGGCGCCCTTGGCGAGCTGCCGGTCGACATGTTGCAGGTGACCCTGATGGTGCGGGCCGAGGATCGCAGCAAGGCAGGACGGGTCATCGAGCGTTACCAGCAGCGTCAGGGAAACGGCTGGCTGTGCGGCCAGTGCGGGGAGGAGAACGGCGCCAACTTCGACGTCTGCTGGCGCTGTCATCACGATCCCCACGACAGCTGATCTCTCTTCCGCTAGCGCGGCGGGAACTCGATATCTTCCCCTGCGCTGGCATCGTGATAGGTCGCCAGATCCAGCTCGTTTTCGCTGCGGGCGATCAGAACCGACACCAGAATATCCCCCGAAACATTGACCGTGGTGCGCGCCATGTCGAGGATCCGGTCAATGCCTGCAATCAGTGCCACCCCTTCCAGCGGCAAGCCCACCGCAGTCAGGGTCAGGGTCAGCAGCATCAACCCGGTGCCCGGGGTGCCAGCGGTGCCGATACTGGCCAGGGTGGCGATGCTGATGATGGTCAGGTAATCGACCAGGTGCAGATCCACCCCGAATGCCTGAGCCACGAACAGCGCAGTCACTCCCTGATAGAGTGCGGTGCCATCCATGTTGATGGTGGCGCCGATGGGCAGCACCTTGGCGGTGATGGCGGGGGAGACTCCCAGCCGTTTCTCGGCGCAGGCCAGACTGATGGGCAGGGTGGAGTTGCTGGAGCTGCTGGTGAAGGCCACCGCCTGAGCGTCAACGATGCTCTTGAAGTAGTGCAGCGGATTGAGCCGTGCCAGCAGGAGCAGCAGGGTGCTGTAGACCCCGAGCACGTGCAGCAGGCAGCCGAGGTAGACGGCGCCGATCACCTTGAGCAGCGGTAGCAGCAGGTCGAGGCCGTACTTGCCGGTCATCCAGGCCATCAGGGCGCAGACACCGTAAGGGGCGAGCGCCATCACCATCTGGGTCAGCTTGAACATCCCCTCGGCCAGCGAGGTGAAGAAGAGGATGGCGGGGCGGCCACGGCGACCGCTGGCATTGAGGGCGACCGCCAGCGCCACCGCAAAGACGATCACTTGCAGGATCTTGCCATCCACCATCGCCTGTACCGGGTTACTCGGCACCAGATGGCTCAGCACGCTGGCCAGGGTGGGTGGTTCCGACATACCGACCCGCTCATAGGGGCCCATGTCGGCACCCATGCCGGGTTCCAGCAGCCAGCCCATCATCAGGCCGATGCAGATGGCGATGGCGGTCGAACAGAAGTAGAGACAGATCGCCTTGCTGCCGATGCGATCGAGGGCCTTGCCCTTGAGCAGCGAGGTGAGACCGGCGATGACCGAGCAGAAAATGAGGGGCACCATCAGCATCTGGATGGTGTTGACGAACAGGACGCCAAGGGGCTTGAGCAACAGAGCTTGCTCTTCAAAGCCGACGCCCAGACCCACCCCTGTCAGCATGCCGATCAGGGTCTTGAGCCAGAGTGGTCGGCGGGTCCAGATCTGCCAGGGCTTGAGAGCCTCTCCATGGAACAGCATGACGCCAATATCCTTATACATTGTCTGCGATGGCCAAAAAGGGGCGCCAGTGTAGCGATCCCTGACGCGGGTTGCCACATTATCGACAAAGCGGTGGCGGTGACCACTCCCCTGACCAGGTAATGCGCAATTTATTGGCCTATATCAAGATCCCTCCGGGCGTGGAGATATTTAATTGGCATTAAATATGTTCATTATTGAGGTGAGAGATGTCGCAATCGGTTCATGGTCACGAAGTGATGGAGATGATGTTGGCACAAGGGGGGCAATTTACCCGTGCCAGCCTGAAACAGGCGATGGCCGAGCGGTTCGGTACCGAGGCCCGTTTTCATACCTGCAGCGCCAGCGAGATGGATGCGGAAGAGCTGATCGACTTTCTGGCTGCCCGCGGCAAATTCATCGACTCGGCCGAGGGTTTCCAGACCCGCGCCGACAAGATCTGCAACCACGGTTAATCCCGCTGCGAGCGCATCATGGCGCTCGCTCAATTCTTCGCCCTTTGCTATATTTCGCCCCCTCTATTTTCCCTATTCAGGGCGTAGCCCGGGCGTTGTATGGATACTTTCTCTGCCGCAGTCATGCTGTTTCTGATCATGGACCCGCTGGGCAACCTGCCGGTCTTCCTCTCTATACTGCGTCATATCGATCCCAAGCGACGTCGCAAGGTGATGGTGCGCGAGTTGCTCTTCTCGCTGGCCATCATGATGCTGTTCCTGTTCGTCGGTCAGCAGATCCTCGGCTTCCTCAACCTGCGGCAGGAGGCGGTCAGCATTGCGGGGGGCATTATCCTGTTCCTGATCGCCATCAAGATGATCTTCCCGAGTGAGGGGGGCGTGACCGGGCTGGCGGCGGGCGAGGAGCCCTTCCTGGTGCCGATGGCGATCCCGATGATTGCCGGCCCCTCGATCCTCGCCTCTTTGATGCTGCTGGCCAATCAGGAGCCGACCCGCATGGTGGACTGGTCGCTGGCACTCTTTCTGGCCTGGGCTGCCAGCGCGGTGATCCTGATGTTCTACGAGGTATTCAACAAGCTGCTGGGTGAGCGGGGACTCACTGCGGTGGAGCGGCTGATGGGTATGCTGCTGGTGATGATCTCGGTACAGATGCTGCTGGACGGGGTGCATCACTATCTGGCGGTGACCGGTCAGGGCTGAGCGGTTTACATCTTGAAGTGAATGAAACGGGGCTACGCAGAGCCCCGTTTTTTGTGCCGCCGAGAGGACGTGCAGTCACTCGTGAGTGGTCGCAGCGGGTTCCAGTTTGCTCATGATGAGGGAGAGCAGCAATTCCCGCAGCCAGCGGTGGCCCGGATCCTCGCTGTGACGCTGATGCCAGATGAGCAGATGGGAGATGCTGTCCAACCCGATGGGCAGCGGCAGCTGCAACAGCGGATAGACCTGGGTAGCGTGGCGGGCGTAGAGCCTGGAGAGGGTCACTATCATGTCGGAGTGCATCCCCATCCGCAGCGCCGCCTCGAAGGAGGGCACGGTTGCCTCGATACGCCGGTAGAGATCCTGCTCCGCCAGCTTGTGATCCAGCATCCAGCGGTCTCGCCCCTCGCAGTAAGTCTGCACATGGGGATAGCTGAGGTAGTGCTCCAGATTCCAGTTGGGCTCTCGCAGCGCGGGGTGGTGCTGCTGCACCAGACAGGTGAGATCATCGACCGCCAGCACTCGCTGACAGATGCTGTCGGGCAGGGTATCGAGCCGATAATCGGAGCTGATGCAGTTCTCCCGCACCGCGAAGGCGATGTCCACCTGACCCTGACTCATCTCGGTCAGACTGTTCTCGGTCCACTCCTCGTAACGCAAGCGGATCCTTGGTGCCTGCCGCTTCAGCTCGCTCAGGTAGAGCGGGGCAAACAGGGTGAAGGCGCTGTCCATGCTGGCGATGACGAACTCCCGCTCCGAGCTGGCGGGGTCGAACTCGGGCGGCTGGATCAGGTTGTCCAGCGACAGCAGGATGGGTTGCAACTGCTGCTGCAGTGCAAGGGCACGGCCGGTGGGTTCCAGCCCGTAGGCAGAGCGGATGAAGAGGGGATCATTGAAGGTATCGCGCAGACGGCCGAGGGCTTTGCTGACGGCGGACTGGCTCAGATGAAGGCGGCGTGCCGCCTTGCTGCCGTTGCGCTCCTCCAGCAGCACCTGCAGGATAATCAGCAAATTGAGGTCGATGCGACCCAGTTGTTCCAGCAGCATGATATGAATCCTCTTCAATTCTAAGATGAATTTATACCATTTGTTTTCATATCTTGGCGATCTTATCCTCGAATGGTCTCAGGTTCGCATGAACCACTGGTACAGGATGTAGCGGTTGAGGGGACATGTAGCACAATCAATATGGCGACCTTTGGGTCGCCCTATTTTTTGGCTATGATTTATTTGCTCACTTGCACCTGCCTTGATTTTGCCCAACAATCCCTGCGCTCTATTTTGATACAAGTAACAGATATCTCTTTGTGAGGGAGTATCCCTATGGGACTCGGTGGAATTCACATCTGGCATATGCTGATCCTCTTGCTGGTCGTTGTGCTGGTCTTCGGCAGCAAGCGTCTTGCCAGTGCAGGTGAGGATCTGGGTACCGCCATCAAAGATTTTCGCAAGGCGATGCGTGACGACGCAAATCATCCGAAATAAGCAGTAGGAGTAGAAAATGTCTGTAGACGAGAAAGTTGAACTGAACGAAACCTGTGACAGCTGCGGCTGTTTTGCCGAGATTGGCACCATCATCGGCGAAGGCGACGATGTGATGGATCTGGTGATTGAAGCCGCTGCCGAGGCGGATGCCCGCGCCAAGCTGGCTGCCTATGAAGCACTGGCCAAACAGGTCACTGCCGAAGCTCAAGTGAGCAGCGAACTGACCCAAGGCGCCAACGGCGTGATCCTGAAAGCCCGCCTGCAATTCACCTGCACTGCCGAAAAACTGATTTTCGAAATGCGGGCCCGCTCTATCTGAGTTGTCTGATAACGCGGCAGGTTTGCCTGCCGTGTTGACCCTTCTGCTGTGGGTCGGCGTTCTATAGTTACTCTATCCCACAGACGTTTTTGCCCGGCGCGAGTCGGCCAACAGAAGGCGTAAACATCATGACGCAGCGATGGATCTCTGCCCCCAATCCTACCCTCTATCGTGATCCGTGCTGCCAACAGGCAGCAGGTGTGACGTCATCACAGGGGCAGCCATCGTGATGCGACGCTGGATCTGGGCGCTGCTGGCCCTCTGCTGTTTTCCCCTGCTGGCGGCTGAACTCAAGCCACAGCGTCTGCCCCAACCCGGGGATCTCGAAAGCATTCTGCAAAAGCGCGAACTCAGGGCGCTGGTGGTCTATGAGCGCGGCTTCTATTTTCTCGATCGCGGCGCCCAGTACGGCATTCTGGTCAATCAGCTGCAAGGGTTCGAGCGCTGGCTGAACAAGACCTATCTCGCCAAAGAGAAGGTCAAACTCAAGGTGGTCTACATCCCGGTGCGTCAGGACAAGCTGCTGGACTATCTGACCGAGGGGCGCGGCGATCTGGTGGCGGCAACCATGACGGTGACCCCGACCCGGCGTGAACAGGTGGCCTTCTCCCGGCCGCTCATTTCATCCATCGAGGAGTGGGTGGTGAGCCAGCAGAGCCTGCCCGCCTTCAGCCGCATTACCCAGCTCTCCGGCAGGCGGGTCTGGGTGCGTGCCAGCTCCAGCTACTACGAGAGTTTGCGCCAGCTCAACTGGTTGTTTCGCGAGCTGGGGTTGCCCCCCGTCTATATCGAAACGGTGCCCGAATACCTGCAGGATGGCGATCTGCTGGAGATGGTGGCCGCCGGCATTATTCCCCTGACAGTGACCGACAGCTACAAGGGGCGGATCTGGCTGGGTGGCATGATCTCCGGCCTCAAGGCCCACAAGTTGATCCCCCTGCGCAGCAACGGCACCAGTGCCTGGGCGCTGCGCAAGAACAGCCCCGAGCTGCTCAAGGCGGTCAATGGCTATCTGGCGAGTGTCAGCCGCAACAGCCTTTACAGCGACATGACCCTGCGCCGGCTGCTGGTTCGCAGCGATCAGATGAGCAATATCCTGGCGCCGGATCCCATAGGGCGCCTCGCGACCATTCGCAAGGTGCTGGAGAAGTACGCCAATAAATACGATCTTGACTGGCTGATGCTGGCGGCGCTTGGTTACAAGGAGTCCGGCCTCAATCCCAAGGCGCGTTCGCCCAAGGGGGCCGTGGGCCTCATGCAGCTGCTGCCCAGTACGGGGCGGGAGGTCGGCATCAACGGCGCCAGACTCACCACGCTGGAGGGAAATGTGGAGGCCGCCTGCCGCTACATGCGGTTGATCCTCGATACCTACTTCAATGATCCCAAGCTGGATCGGCTCAACCGCCACCTGTTTGCCCTCGCCGCCTACAACGCCGGACCGAACCGGGTGCAGGCGCTGCGAGGCAAGGCGGAGAAACTGGGGCTCGATCCCAACGTCTGGTTCGGCAACGTGGATCAGCTGGTAGCCAACGAAGTCGGACAGGGGCCGATCAACTATGTCGGCACCATCTACAAGTACTACGTGGCCTATCGTTTCAGCCTGCCCCAGATCGAGGGCAAGGCTGCCGCTATCGAAGCGGCTCAGCCCTGAGCCGGTTGACCGGCAGGGTCGCCTGCACGGTCGGCAATTGCCAGCCACCGTCCCTGTGTTGCAAAAACCAGTGGGCGGGGCCGGTGGCCGGGATGAGATCTGGCTGGCTGAGCTGGCCCAGATAGCGCAACATCGGGGTATCATGCAGTTCCATCAGCAACTCCTTTTGAATATGTGAAGAGGCTCGCCAGCGTTATGACACCCGGCCATGACAGCAGGATGACACCATGATCCCCGGATCCTTTGCCCTGATCGACGATCCTCTGCTGGCGCTGAAGGTGCGTTGTCAATGGATCCGCCATGCCCGCGAGCGGATCCAGGCGCAGTACTACAGCTGGGAAGAGGACAGCAGCGGCAAGTTGCTGCTGAGCGAGCTGCTTCACGCCGCTCGGCGCGGCGTCAAGGTGCAGCTGCTGGTGGATGATCTCTATGCCGGTGACAACCGCTTTCTGGAAATGGTGGCTCACTACCCGGGGATCGAGGTGCGGCTGTTCAACCCCTTCTGGCTGCGGGGCTGGCGCCCGCTGGCACTGCTGCTGGAGGGGCTGCTCAGCTTTCGCCGCATCAACCACCGGATGCACAACAAGCTGCTGCTGGTGGATGGCAAGCAGGCGCTGATCGGCGGGCGCAACATAGGCGATCGCTACTTCGGTCTGGATCCGCAGGCTCCCTTCGTGGATCTCGATCTCGCCTGTCAGGGGGGACTGTGCCAGCAGATGGTGCAGGGGTTCGAGCAGTTCTGGCACAGCCGCTGGAGTCACCCCATCCGCCATCTGCTGCGCCGCGAGTTGCTGCCCGCCGAAATAGAGGTGGTCAACGACTTCCTGTTCACCATGACGGATCCGGCGGTAGCGACGGTCTACGATCTGCCCGCGGCGCTGTTTGACGAGAGCGATGTACCGCTGCAGTGGCACGAGGGGCGGGCAGAGGTGTGGTTCGACCGTCCCGGCAAGGGGCTTATCTCCCGTCCCACCACCGCCCGTCAGCTCTGGCGCCAGCTGGCTGACAATCCTGGCTCGCTGGGGTTGGTGACCCCTTACCTCATCCTTACTCGCGGGTTCCGGCACCGTCTGGCGCGGCTACGCCAGCAGGGGGTCGCCATCGACATTCTCACCAACTCGCTGGCCAGCACCGATGTGCCACTGGTCTATGGTGCCTATCAGCGTTATCTCGGCTGGTTGCTGCGCCAAGGGATCCGGGTCGCCGAGTTTGACCATGGCCACGGCAGCCTGCACGCCAAGTTGATCCTGCTGAGGGAGGAGCGGGCGCTGTTCGGCAGCCTCAACCTCGATCCTCGCTCACTCTTTCTCAATACCGAACTGATGCTGCATCTGCACTGCCCGCCGATCTGCGAGGCGCTGCGAACGTGGCTGGCTCACTGGCAGGAGCAGGCGGGTGGATTGCCGCGCAAACCCGAAGGGTGGTCAAGGCGACTGATAGCCCGCCTTAGCGACTGGTTGCCCCTGCGCCGTTGGCTGTGAGGCGGCCATTTTTTGTGCGAGATCTCGCAAAGCCTTGTAAGCCATTGCTGATGCCCTTTGCGGGTGAATAACCATGCATGAACCTATCTTACTGTTTTATAACAATTTAGCGGTGATGATAAGGCTGTTTTTTGTACTCTGATGTGAATGGAATTAGCATAAAAACGTTTTTTATTTTGTTTTTATGCGTAATATTTCAGTTGCAAGGACAAACACGGCGGCCTGTCTGCCGTGTGGACGAAGGTTGTAACGGGTAGCTGGTCGGTTGCATCGCTTCAATTGGCGCGCACTTCAGATGGGTCGCGAACTATCGGAAAGTGAAACAGAGACCCGGCGTGGCCGGACTCCAATATGGAACATGCTATTTGCGAGGGGGTGACATGGACATGTCACCCCACTTTTTTGGCCGCTCGCCACCGTTTACCTTTTTCCATGACTGTTGCTCGTCGCAAGAGCCGCAGAGGGCAAGGCAATAAAAAGAGGGCCGCAATAGCGGCCCTCAGTCTCATCTGCCCGGTGGGTTAACCGGCCTTGATGCTGCGGCGACGCTGCAGCCAGACGATCGCCCCGAACAGCAGGAAGCCCGGGATCCACATCCACTCCTTGGTCCAGCGCTCGGTCGGCGCCTTGACGGTGAGGATCTCCTGATCGAACTCCAGTCCCATGGTGGCGGCCGGGCTGCCAAAGGCGACGTTGTCGATCAGCGTCTTGCCATCCTGCTCATAGAGGCTCAGCCCCAGATTGGCCAGCCGCTCTTCGCCATTTGCCCCATCCGGTACGGCGACCAGCAGGGTGAACTTGCGTGGCTTGCCCACTGCATCTTCACCGAGGATCCGCAGCCGCAGGGTGCTCTCCGCTTCCACTTCACCCATGGTTTGGGCCAGCTGGGCAGGCGGGGTCTCGCGATAGGGGTCGTGCACCATGTCCATCCAGAAACCCGGGCGGAACAGGGTAAAGGCGACCAGCAACAGCAGCACACTCTCGTACCAGCGGCTCTTCACCAGGAACCAGCCCTGAGTGGCGGCGGCGAAGATCAGCATGGCGATGGTCGCCACGATGAAGATCAGCACCCCGTGGGCGAAGTCCACGTCGATCAGCAGCAGGTCGGTGTTGAAGATAAACAGGAACGGCAGCGCCGCGGTACGCAGGCTGTAGTAAAACGCCGTGATCCCGGTCTTGATGGGGTCGCCCTTGGAGACAGCCGCTGCCGCGAAGGAGGCCAGCCCCACCGGCGGCGTCACATCCGCCATGATGCCGAAGTAGAAGACGAACAGGTGCACCGCGATCAGCGGCACGATCAGCCCGTTTTGCTGCCCCAGCGTCACTACCACCGGTGCCAGCAGGCTGGAGACGACGATGTAGTTGGCAGTGGTCGGCAGCCCCATGCCGAGGATCAGGCTCAGCAGGGCGGTGAGCAGCAGCATCAGCAGCAGGTTGCCCATGGAGAGGAACTCCACCAGATCCGCCAGCACCAGACCAACACCGGTCTGGGAGACCGCACCCACGATAATCCCCGCGGTGGCGGTGGCAATGCCGATACCGATCATGTTACGGGCACCGGCGACCAGCCCTTCCCGCAGATCCACCACGCCGTCAGCGACGGTGCCGTAGTCGTGCTTGCCGTCCTTGCGCAGCCAGTTGAGCAGCGGGCGCTGAGTCAGCAGGATGATCACCAGCATCACGGTACCCCAGAAGGCCGACAGCCCCGGCGAGAGGCGTTCCACCATCAGGCACCATACCAGTACCACCACCGGCAGCAGGAAGTGCAGGCCGGAGAGCAGCACGGCGCGGGTGTTGGGCAACTCGGTGAGCGGCTTGTCGGGATCTTCGGCAGGCAGTGGTTCATTGCTGGCGGCGATCTTCAACAGGGCCACATAGGTGGCAGCCAGCAGTACCGAGATCCCCGGCAGAGCGTAGTCACCCAGTGCAGGTTTGAGCCAGCCGAGGCCATAGTAGACCGCCAGTGACAGGCCGCTGATGAGGGCCGCGCCAAAGGTAAAACCGGTCAGGCGACGCAGCCAGGGTTTGGGTTGATGGTTGCCGATGGGCTGCATGCCCAGTTTCAACGCCTCCAGATGGACGATGTAGAGCAGCGCTATGTAGGAGATGGCGGCAGGCAGGAAGGCGTGCTTGATGATCTCCACATAGGGGATGCCCACGTATTCGACCATCAGGAAAGCCGCAGCCCCCATCACAGGTGGCATGATCTGGCCGTTGACCGAGGAGGCCACTTCAACCGCCCCCGCTTTCTCTGAACTGAAGCCCACCTTCTTCATCATCGGGATGGTGAAGGTGCCGGTGGTCACCACGTTGGCAATCGACGAGCCGGAAATCAGGCCGGTCAGGCCAGAGGCGACCACTGCCGCCTTGGCCGGGCCGCCGCGCAAGTGACCGAGCAGGCTGAAAGCGAGCTGGATAAAGTAGTGACCGGCACCGGCCCGTTCCAGCAGGGCGCCGAACAGCACGAACAGGAACACGAAGCTGGTGGAGACGCCAAGGGCGATGCCGAACACCCCTTCGGTGGTGATCCACTGGTGGTTGGCCAGCGCGGTAAAGCCTACTCCGCGATGTGCCAGCAGTCCCGGCATCCAGGGGCCCGCCAGGCTGTAGATCAGAAAGACGATGGCGATGACCGCCAGTGCCGGCCCCAGGGCGCGGCGCGCCGCTTCCAGCAGCAGCGGAATGCCGATGCAGGCGGTCACCAGATCGGCGGTGGTGAGGGTGCCGGGACGCAGCGCCAGCGCTTCATACATCACGAACAGGTAAGAGGCGGCGCCAGCAGCGATCAGGCCGAGGGCGATATCACCGAGGGGAACCCGATCCCGCGGCGAGGAGCGAAATGCAGGGAACACCAGAAAAGCGAGCAACAGGGCAAAGGTGAGGTGAATGGAGCGGGTTTCGGTGTCATTGAGTACGCCAAACCCCACCATGAAGGGGAGTGGCGAGGCGATCCAGAGCTGGAACAGCGACCAGGCCAGCGCCAGAGCTGTGATGAGCCAGCCCATGATGCCCAGCGGCAGGCGAGCGCCCACATCCTGGGCGATCAGTTCCTCGGTAGAGAGTTGTTTATCTTGCATAGGGTTAACTTGTGCCAACGAGTACAACAAGAGCGACACCCGCCCCCGCAATCAGGCGGCAGACGGGTGTCGAAGAGAGTGACAAAGGCCCCGGGGCCTTCAATCAGAGCCAGCCGCGCTCTTTGTAGTAGCGGGCAGCCCCTTCATGCAGCGGTGCAGAGAGACCTACCTTGATCATGTCGGCCTCTTTCAGGTCGGCAAAGGCAGGGTGCAGGCGCTTGAAACGATCCAGGTTGTCGAACACCGACTTGACCAGCTGATAGACCACTTCCGGATCGGTTTTGGCGCTGGTGGAGAGCACCGCTTTGCCACCGATGGAGGGGGTCGGCTTGTCGCTGCCCTTGTAGATGCCGCCCGGGATCTCGGCCTTGCTGTAGTAGCTCTTCTCGGCCAGCAGCTTGTCGATGTCGGCGCCGGTCACAGGTACCAGTACCGCATCTGTGGTGGTGGAGGCTTCCTGAATGGCGCCGTTCGGGTGACCGACGAAGTAGCTCATGGCGTCGATGTTGTTGTCACCGAGGGCGGAGGCCTGTTCGGCCGGCTTCAGCTCGGAGACCAGACCGAAGTCACCCTTCTTCCAGCCTTTGACCGCCATGATCTCTTCCATGGTGTCACGCTGGCCGGAGCCCGGGTTGCCGATGTTGACGCGCTTGCCCTTCAGATCGTCGAAGCTGGCGATCTTGGCATCGCGGCGAGCCAGGATGGTGAACACCTCGCTCTGCAGGGAGAAGACGGCGCGCATATCGTCCATGGCCCCTTCGGCCTGGAACGGCGGCAGCCCCTTCATCGCCTTGAACTGGTGGTCGGATTGCATGATGCCGAAGTTGAATTCACCGCTGCGGATGCCGTTGACGTTGGCAACACCACCGCCACTGGCCGGGGCGTTGCACTTGATCTGGTGATCGGCGGCGCCGCGATTGAGGAAGCGGCAGATGGACTGGCCAGCGACATAGTAGACGCCGGTCTGACCGCCGGTGCCTATGGTCACGAAGTGCTCCTGCGCTTGTACCGGACCACCGAATGAGACACCGACCAGAGCCGCCGACAGGGCGCATGCCAAAGTTAATCCTTTCATTTTTTCTCCCTTTTCTTTGATTTTGTTTATCCGATCCCCGGATAAATTGATGGCAATCCCGTTCTGCGCCGGGCTTGCCCGCTCTTCTCGTTGCGCGAAAGCGGGGGAGTTGATCACCCCCTTTCCGGCAGTCACCCTCATCCTGTGGTGAGGCTACCGACCTCCTGTCGGTCGAAGATAAATTGGCCCCTGAGGGGCCAAATAAAAAGTTGCAAGCACTCCGATTAAGCACATTCACCCAACATAAATCAAACGAAATGGCAAAATAGCGGAGTTAAATCTTGAGAAACATGACCTCGATCATTCATTTTCTTGCCGAAGATTAATTTGATATGAAGGGAAATGGAAGAGGGAAAAACTACGAGAGGATTCTTATGCGGCCCTTGAATGACAAGGGCCGGAGTCATGAGAGATCAGTTGGCCGGGGTGGCCAGATCCAGGATAAAGGCGTATTCCAGCGCGATATCCTCGTAGGCTTTGAAGCGGCCCGACTTGCCGCCGTGGCCGGCGTCCATGTCGGTGTTCAGTAACAACTTGTTATCATCTGTCTTCAGTTCGCGCAGCTTGGCGACCCACTTGGCGGGCTCCCAATACTGCACTTGCGAGTCGTGCAGCCCGGTGGTGACCAGCAGGTTGGGGTAGGCTTGCGCCTTCACCTGATCGTAGGGGCTGTAGCTCTTCATGTAGTCGTAGTAGCGCTTCTGGTTCGGGTTGCCCCACTCGTCATACTCCCCGGTGGTGAGGGGAATGGACTCGTCCAGCATGGTGGTAACCACATCGACGAACGGCACCTGCGCCACCACGCCGCGATAGAGTTCGGGCGCCTGATTGATGACCGCCCCCATCAGCAGGCCACCGGCGCTGCCGCCCATGGCGTAGACCTGATCTTTGGCACCGTAGCCTTGCTCAACCAGCGCCTTGGTGACATCGATAAAGTCATTGAAGGTGTTCTGCTTTTTCAGCAGTTTGCCATCTTCGTACCAGTGACGGCCCAGCTCTTCACCACCCCGGATATGGGCGATGGCGTAGACGAAGCCTCTGTCCAGCAGGCTCAGGCGCGAGCTGCTGAAGTCGGGATCCATGCTGGCGCCGTAGGAGCCGTAGCCATAGACCAGCAGCGGATTCTTGGGCGCTTCGGCCTGCTCTTTCTTGAACTTGTCCTTGCGATAGACCAGCGACACCGGCACCGATACGCCGTCGCGGGCGGTCACCCAGAGCCGCTCGCTGGCGTACTGGTCGGCCTTGAAGCCGGCCACCGGCTGCTGCTTGAGCAGGGTGCGCTTGCCGCTCGCCATATCCAGCTCATAGGTAGAGGCGGGGGTGGTCATGGAGGAGTAGCCATAGCGCAGGGCGCTGGTATCCGGCTCCGGGTTGTAGGCGAGCCAGGTGACATAGGCGGGATCGTCGAAGGCGATCTCCTTCTCGTCACCGCTCTGCCAGTTGATCTGGCGCAGTCGGGTCAGCCCCTTGTTGCGCTCTTCCAGTACCAGCCAATCCTTGAACAGGGCGTAGCTCTCCAGCAGCACCTCCGGATTGGGGGCGATCACCGCCTTCCAGCGATCGACCGGGCTCTCTTTGGTCTCGTAGAGGCCGAAGTTCTTGCCGTCCTTGTTGGAGCGCACATAGAAGCGGCCGCGGTAGTGATCCAGGCTGTATTCGTGATCCACCTGACGGGGCAGGAACAGGCGGGGGGCGTGCTCCGGCTGGTTGGCATCGATCAGCCGCGCTTCACCGGTGGTGGTGCTGGAGAGAGCGATGACGATGAAATCTTCCGAGGTGGTGGCGTAGAGGCTGATGTAGAAGGAGTCATCCTTCTCCTCGTAGACCAGCTTGTCCGTGGCCGGATCCGTCCCTAGCGTGTGGCGATAGACCTGATACGGAAGCAGGGTCTGCGGGTGCTTGCGCACATAGAAGACGGTCTTGTTGTCGTTGGCCCACACCAGATTGCCGGAGGTATTTTCCAGTTTGTCGGTGGCCCACTGGCCGCTCTCCAGATCGAGGAACTGGATCTGGTACTGACGACGGGAGAGGAAATCTTCCGCCACCGCCAGCCAGCGGTTGTTGCGGCTCACTTCAAGGGCGCCGAGGGCATAGAACTCGTGCCCTTCAGCCCGCAGGTTGCTGTCGAGCAGCAGGCTCGCCTGCTCTTCACCGAGCTTGGTACGCGAATAGATCCCGTACTCCTTGCCCGGCTCATAGCGGGTCTGGTAGCGGTAGCCGTTCTTCACATAGGGCACCGACTCATCCTGCTGGGGGATGCGGGCGACCATCTCTTTGTAAAGCTGTTCGCGCAGGGGCTGGGTCGGCTTGAGCATGGCCTCGGTATAGGCGTTCTCGGCCTTGAGATAGTCCAACACCTCGGGCTTCTGCCGCTCGTCGTCACGCAGCCAGTAGTAATTGTCGATGCGGGTATCCCCGTGTTTTTTCAAAGTGCGGGGATGTTTGGCGGCCACGGGCGGCTGGATTGGATGTTCGCTTGTCAGCATGGCGGGCTCTTCATTGGCATAAGTGGGGGGGAGAACTGTCAGAAAGGCTAGCAGCAGAACTCCTCGGGAAAAGGTAAACATGTCGCATCCTTGGCGCTGGAAAGGGTTGGTAGACCTGAGCATCGGCTCCATGAATTGGCGTTAAATCTGCCCCTTGTTGCCGGTGGTTGCAAGCAATCCCTTGTTATTGCAGGAAATGTAATCAAAAAAGCCGCTATCTCGCGATAGCGGCCCTCTTTCTGGCCATGAGCGGCAAGAGTCCGCTCAGGTGTGCCTCACATGATATGGGAGTGCCCTCTCATGGCCAGTTTTCGTCAGCCGGGGTAGCTCGACCAGCGGTTGGTCGCGCCCTCGTTGCTGATACTCAGTACCTCATAGGGATGGCCCGGAATATCCATGCCCGGCGCACTCTGGGGCATGCCCGGAATAGTCAGGCCACGGATCGCCGGTTTTTCCCTGAGCAGCTTTTGTACATCGGCGGCCGGTACATGCCCCTCGATCACATAGCCATTTACGATACCGGTATGGCAAGAAGCCAGTTCCGGCGCGATACCGTATTGCTGCTTCACTGCGCCGAGCTGTTCGGTTTCGATGACCTCCAGTTCGAAGCCATTTTGCTCCATGTGCTCGTTCCAGCTTTGGCAGCAGCCACAATATTTGGATTTGTAAACGGTCATCTTTTCGGCCGCGAGAGCCGAAAAGCTGACGGTACCGGCCAGCATGGCCAGTAACAGGGGTTTGTACATCACTCACCTCAGATTGAAAGAAAAGATGCCCGATACGGGATGCGTTTCAGATCTGGATGCGTGGGGGACGTTCGAGCCGCTCGCGCGGAGCGTCCGGCATAAAGAGAGAGGGGGAGGCGAAGTCGGGGGTATCCGGTTCCAGCACGGCGACCGTCAGGCTGTCGTTGCCTACCAGCGTCATCGAGAGGGCGGTGGTAAAGCTGCCGCAGGGCATTGCTTTTTCCAGGGTGCGCTCGCTCTGGCTGCAGTGGGTGGTCAGGGTACAGAGGTCGGTTGCGGCCCGGCTGCCAAACGACATCAACACCAGCACCAGACTCCACAAGGGGAGCCAGCGACGGGCGTGAGCGAGTTGGCGACGGGTGAGAACCATGGAATGACTCGAAAATAACAAGGGGCACATGGTAACCCTGTGCCCCGGGGGAGGGTCAAGCCCTCCCCATGGTGTCAGTCAGCCAGGATTAAGGTTGCTGACGGGTCGCCGCCAGCACGATCTCGCGCACGCAGACGTTGGCAGGCTGGTTCCAGGCGTAGAGCACGGCATCGGCGATCACTTCCGGCGCAATGACGCCACCCATCTGATCTTTCCAGTCGTGGTAACCGGCCTTGATGCTCTCGTCAGTGGTGTGGCTGAGCAGCTCGGTCTCGACCGCACCCGGGGCAATGGTCACCATACGCACGCCGACATCGGCCACCTCTTCCCGGATGTTCTCGGTCAGGGCGTGCACGGCGAACTTGGTGGCGCAGTAGGCAGCATGGTTCGGGAAGGTCTTGCGACCGGCGATGGAGCTGATGTTGATGATGGTACCGCTGCGGCGCTCCTTCATGCCTGCCAGCACTGCGTGGACGCCGTTCAGTACCCCCATCACGTTGATGTTGAGCATCTGCTGCCACTCGGCGGGATCCTGCACATCGGCCTGACCCAGCAGCATGACGCCGGCGTTGTTGACCATGCAGCCGACCGGGCCAAATTTGGCTTCTGCCTGCTGGACGGCGGCCTTCATGGCAGCGGTGTCGGTTACATCGACCCCGATGCAGAGGGTATCGGGCAGGTTCAGTGCCTGCATCGGCTCGACCCGGCGGGCCAGCAGTAGCAGCGGATGACCGGCGGCAGAGAAGGCTCGGGCGATGGCGGCACCGATCCCGGCAGAGGCACCGGTGATCACGACGAGAGATTTGGACATGGGTCTTTCCTTCTGATTCAAGAGTCGGTTTGAGCAAACAGGTGGCTGGCCAGCACGGAACCCAATCACTATAGTCACTGCATCTATAAGTGATAAATATTGTTTTCCGCTGGTTATCATCTGAAAAAACTATGGTTGGTTTATGCTGGACTTGAGATTGCTGCGTTTCTTCATCGCCATCTATGAAGAGAAGAACATCACGGCGGCGGCCGAGCGCTGCCACGTCAGCCAGCCCTCCCTCTCGGCGGGGCTGCGCCAGCTGGAAGAGGCGCTCGGTGACAGCCTGTTTGTCCGGGGCAAGAAAGGGGTGGTGGCGAAAGATCCGGCCCACTATCTCTATCCCCACGCGGTCAAGCTGGTGGAGGAGGCGCGCCGTCTGCCGGAGCTGTTTCGCCAGAAAGCGACGCGTGCGAGGCTCAATATCGCCATCATGCCGGACTTGAGTCGCCGCCGGGTGGCCGGGCTGCTGCAGCAAGTACAGCGCGTGTTGCCGCAGCTGGATCTCACCCTCTCCGACTACACTACGCTCGCCGACTGCCGCTTGACGCTGGATGCCTTGCGTCGGGAGGACGAGATCTTCCTGCCGCTGTGGGAGGAGGATTACGTGCTCTGCGTGCCGGTCGATCACCCCCTGGCCAGTCGCGAAAGGATCGAGCTGGCCGAGCTGCAACATTATGATTTTATTGAGTGCCCGCCCTGCGAAGCCCATCAGCAGACTATCGGCCTGCTGGCCTGTGACCGGCTTACCCTCAATCTGGTGGCCAAGGCCGAGAGCAAGGGGTTGGTGATGGCGCTGGTGCTGGCGGGGGTCGGCATCAGTTTTCTGCCGGACGGGCTGGTGGAGGATGAGGCGGGGCTCTGTACCCTTCCGGTGAGCGGGCCGCGGATGTTTCGCCGGATCGGGCTCTGCTATCCCGCCCACCAGACCCTCAATCCGGCGCTGCGGGAGCTGATCCCCGAGTTGGCAGGCTATGGCGCTTCCTGATAAGGTCGCTCTCCTGTGCACCTTTACGATGCAGCTCCCCAGACTCCCCTTTTCTGTTTACCTCGCCTTGCTCCGCAAGGCTTTGTTCGGGTGATGTGGTCATGAAACGCATTCTGGTTATTTTTTCCCATCCCGCGCTGCAGAGCTCGCGGGCCAACAAGCAGCTGTTGCAGGCGATTGAGGGGCTGGAGGGGGTCACGGTTCACGACCTCTATCAGCACTATCCCGACATGTTTATCGATGTGAAGCGGGAGCAGGCGCTGCTCTGTGAGCACGACATCATCGTCTTTCAGCACCCGTTTTACTGGTACTCCTGTCCGGCCATCATGAAAGAGTGGATGGATCTGGTACTGGAGTATGGCTACGCCTACGGCCCCGAAGCCCAGGCCCTCAAGGGCAAGCAGTGGCTGAGCGCCATCACCACCGGCGGGGCGCCGGAGTCCTACTGCAGCGAGGGTTACAACAGCCGACCGCTGCTCGATTTTCTGCTGCCATTTCAGCAGGCGGCCACCTTGTGCGGCATGAACTGGCTGCCCCCTTTCGTGCTGCACTCCTTTCACAAGATCAAGGATCCCGCCGCCCTGCGCCGCTGTGGACAGGATTACCGCCAGCTGCTTTGCGCCCTGCGTGACGATCAGCTGACTCCAGAGCAACTGGCCGGGCACCCCTATCTACGCGACTTGCTGGAGGTGCTCTGATGACACATGGACAGCTTGTTGGCCGAGCTTATGAGTCGGATCAGACGTTCAAACGGAGGGCTGACTGATGGGCCACGGGATCCTGTTTGATGCCTTTATCTATCTCTCTGCCGCCGTCATCGCGGTGCCGCTGGCCAAACGCTGGGGGCTGGGTTCGGTGCTCGGCTACCTGCTGGCGGGGATCATCATAGGCCCCTTTCTGCTGGGGCTGGTGGGGGAGCAGAAGGATGTGATGCACTTCGCCGAGTTTGGCGTGGTGCTGATGCTGTTTCTGGTCGGTCTTGAATTGCGTCCGGCCCTCTTGTGGCAGCTGAAGGGGCCGATCCTCGGCACCGGCGGCCTGCAGGTGCTGCTCACCACGGCGGCGCTGACTGGCGTGGCGCACCTGATCGGTCTACCTCTACAACAGGGGCTGGCCATCGGCCTCATTCTGGCGCTCTCCTCCACCGCCATAGTTCTGCAGAGCCTGCAGGAGCGCAAGCTGATGCAGAGCGAGAGCGGTCGCTCCGCCTTTGCGGTGCTGCTGTTTCAGGATATTGCGGTCATTCCGATCCTGGCGCTGCTGCCGCTACTGGCCATGGCACCGGTCGCCAGCAGTGGTGGCTCCGAGCTGGCGGGTTGGCAGCATGGTCTGCTGGTAGTCGCGGCCATCTCCGGCATAGTGCTGGGTGGCCACTACCTGATGCGGCCGGTATTTCGTGCCATCGCCCAGTCCCATATGCGGGAGATCTTCGTCGCCGCCGCCCTGCTGCTGGTGATCGCCATCGCGGTGCTGATGGAGTCGGTGGGGCTCTCGCCCGCTCTCGGCTCCTTCCTCGCCGGTGTGGTGCTGGCCGACAGCGAATATCGCCATGAGCTGGAGGCCGA
Organism: Aeromonas sp. 102P; assembly: GCF_051920345.1. Lineage (NCBI taxonomy): Bacteria > Pseudomonadati > Pseudomonadota > Gammaproteobacteria > Aeromonadales > Aeromonadaceae > Aeromonas > Aeromonas sp. 102P. Next base: position 959,309 of record NZ_JBQBCZ010000001.1, read on the forward strand.
CATAGAGCCGTTCAAGGGCTTGCTGCTCGGCCTGTTCTTCATGTCGGTGGGGGCGGGGATCGACTTCGGGCTGTTTGCCGAACACCCCTTCCTGATACCCACTCTGGTGGTTGGCCTGATGGTGCTCAAATGGCTGGTGTTGATGGCACTCGGTTTCATCATCCGCATCTCGCCGAGCCAACGCTGGACCTTCGCGCTGGCGCTCGCACAGGGCGGTGAGTTTGCCTTCGTGCTCTTCTCGTTTGCCGCCCAGAACCGGGTGCTGCCCGGCGAGACCATCTCGCTGCTTACGCTGGTGGTTGCGCTCTCCATGGCGCTCACCCCGCTGCTGCTGATCCTCAATGATCGGGTGATCCAGCCCTGGTTCGATTACCGTAACCAGAGCGACGCGCCGCAGCATGAGCAACCTGAGCTGGTGGAGCATCCGGTGATCATCGCGGGCTTCGGCCGCTTCGGTCAGATCGTGGGGCGTCTGCTGCACGGTCACGGCATCGGTACCACCATCCTCGAGCAGGATGCCAGCCAGATAGAGACCCTGCGCAAGTATGGCTATCAGGTCTTCTATGGCGATGCCAGCCGGATCGACCTGCTCCATGCCGCCGGGGCGCACAAGGCGAAGCTGCTGGTGCTCTCCATCAACGACAGCGCCACTTCGCTGGCGGTGATCGAGATGGTGCAGAAGCACTTCCCGCACCTGAAGATCCTGGCGCGGGCGCAGGATCGTCCCCATGCCCACGAGATCCTGCGCCACGGTGTCGACAGCGTATATCGGGAGACGCTGGGCTCCGCCGTGGATCTGGGGGTGGAAGCCCTGACCCAGCTTGGGTTTAGGGCCAACCAGGCCTGGCGGGCGGGGCAGACCTTCAAGCAGCACGATAACTGGCTGTTGCGCGAGCAGGTCAACTATCTGGACGACGAACACACTTATATCAACAAGAGCCTGCAATACCGGGAGATCCTCTCCGATCTGTTGCAAGACGACGAGGAGGGGCAGGAGCGTATCCATGCCCACAACTGGAACAGCGGGCTACCCGACGACGACAAGGAAGCAAAATGATTGCCTATTATCCCATGTTCAAACACCTGCATATGACGCTGGCGCTGGTCAGTCTGCTGCTCTTTATCTATCGCTGGAGTCTGGCGCTGGCCGGCAGCGATCGGTTGCAGCAGAAGTGGCTGAAGATCCTGCCGCATATCAACGACACCTTCCTGCTGCTGTTTGGTGTGTTGCTGGCGGTGGCCTTGCAGTTGAGCCCGGGTCAACAACCCTGGCTGATGGCCAAGCTGATGGCACTGGTACTCTATATCGGTCTGGGAGTCATGGCGCTCAAGCGCCCGGCCCGCGGTCAGAAGCTGGTGGCCGGTGTGGCGGCACTGGCGGTGTTTGGCTACATGGTCGGTGCGGCCATCACCAAGTCAGCCTGGTCGTGGCTGATGTGAGCAAAAGGGGAGAGCTATACTCTCCCCTGAAATCATATTCTGTGATGAATTAATTAATCGGAGTTTTATGCTAACAATAAATCGCAAGATAGAACTTTCATTTGAGGGATTTTTGGCTAATTTTAGCCTCTAGCGGCTCCTTTTTTGAGTGTATTGTCTTTGAAAATCAATTGTTTAGTGTGTTTTGTATGAAAATGGCGACAGTTGTCGCAGCAAAACTTGCGACATAGACTGTCGCAAGTCACGACTAGCATACAGTCAACGCTAAACCAGTGAAGGCAAGCACCATGAGCAAGAAGCTGTTACGACAACTGACCTTGGCGCGTTGCATCCCGCACCGCCCTTACAAGCTGACCGCCAGCCAACTCCAGGTAAAACTGGAAGAGGAAGGTATCCACGTCAGTCTGCGTACCGTGCAACGGGACCTGGAGGAGATGTCCGGCATGGGACTGTTCGACCTCACCTCGGACGAGCGCAGCAAACCCCATGGCTGGTGCTTCGAGCGCCACGGCCTCAACGACTTTGCCAATATCATGCCGCTCTCGCTGGCGGTGGCCCTGAAAACCTGGAGTGATCAGGCGAGCCAACTGTTACCGGCGAGTGTACTGACCGAATTGAACCCGCTGGTCGACAAGGCGAGTCAGGTGATCCGCGACAGCCAGAGCGAACTGGCCGAACGCTGGCTGGAGAGTGTCCACCAGTCACCGCGTCCGTTTGCCGGCAACCCGGAGATCCGCCGCAGCACCCTGATCCGCGATGCGCTCTGGCGTGGTCGCAAGTTCAGTGCCGAGATCCAGCGCGTGATCAAAGAGCGCACCGTGTGGCTCTGCTACGACCGTATCAACCCGCTCGGCATTCTCAATCAGCCGGACGCTCCGATCCTGCTCTGCACTCTGTCCGAGCTGGATCCCAAGGTCTACGGCATCCCGTTTGACCATATCAAGAACGTGGAGCTGACCAACTTCAGCGCCACCCAGCCGAAGGATTTCAATATCCAGAAGCTGATCCGCGATCAGGGCTATCAGGATGTGAGCGGCCCAATCCGCTTCGTCGGCCGGATCGATGCCAACAGCCAGTCGCTGGTGGATAACCAGATCCCCGGCAACAATCCGCGCATGACCCGCTATGACAAGCGCAGTGTGGTGGTGGAGACTGAAGTGCAGGACACCCCGGAGTTTCGCAGCTGGTTGAACAACATCGGCGGTGAACTCGAGGTGCTGGCGCCGGAATCGTTGCGCAAGGCCTATCTCAATCCGGCCAACCGCTTGAGCTGATTAAAAAATTGGAATGTTGAAGAGTCGAGCCTGGCCTCGGCTCTTTTTTTTTGCGGTTTTTTTAAGCATATTTATTCAACTAATTTTTAAGTCTTAACGTCAGGATTGAACCGTTTTCCTGCCCCGTTTTTGGGGGCGAAACCCGTGTAAGAGATCTGCCATAGCGACTGTAAGAGGCTGGCGCTTTGAGCCGTACGCGAAGCCATGCCAGATTGATCGAGCTTTCCCGTGAAACTAAATAAATAGCTGATATTAAAGGGTTAGTTTTTAAGTTCGTTTTTTGAGATGGGAGCCGCATCGGATCTTTATCATCGGATGGCCCTTGTTCGGGGTGCGCATTTCCTTAGTATGGGTCTCACAAGGACGAAGCTGGTCCGGCAGGATGCAGGGCAGCGCATAAAGATGGAATAGTCCGCAGGATGTGGACAAGGGACACCTCAGGATGAGCTCGATAATCAGGACGATTATCGTCACGGATGAATAAAGGAACACCGCGGGATGCGGCAGGACACTCTCGGGATGGGAGCAGAACGAACGGAACCTCGTTCTTCAGGATGAACAGGACCTCGCCGGATGCGAGAGGAATACTTCAGGATGAAGTGAGATAACCCGGATGGTTATCTGTCAGGAAGACGCAAGGAACCCCACAGGACGTGGTAATGGACACCTCCAGGATGGAGACAGTGAAGCAGTTCAGGATGAATTGCCAGGCCAGGAACGCCGCAGGACACGCCAACGGATTGGAAAGGGGATATTCCAAAGGATTAGGATAACGTCAGGGATTGCAGGGAGCATTGCAGTTCTACGGACAGGACGACACGACTCTAGGGGACGGCTACCGCCGTCCCCTTTTCTTTTATGGTTTGTCCGAGAGATTGCCGCGCTGGGCGGCGTTGACGATCTCTTGCAGGCGCTGACGAATGTCGACCATGCCAAACACACCAAAGATCAGCACAGTGACAAATTCGGCCTTGGTAACAGCGAAGTAGCGTTTGCAAGCTGCCTTGATCATGCTGGCCTGCAGCCAGTGCAGCAGGACGACGATCACGCCGCAGACCGGCAGAAAGCCGTTGAGTTTGCCGGGCAGAGGGGCAATCAGGCTCACCAGTACGCCAAACCAGAAGAACAATATCAGCCCCATCGCCAACAGATTAAAGACTCGCTTCATTGTTTACCTCCCTTAGATAGAGTTGATAGCAGACCTGACCGGCTTGTTTGTCCTTGAGTAGTTGCCAGCTGGCGGGCAGCGCCAGATCGGCCATCTCCTTCTCCCGCTCCAGATAGATGAGGGCGTCCGGTGCCAGCCAGCCGCGCTGCTCCAGCAGTTCGCACACTTGCGGCAGCAGCTCGCGGCGAAACGGCGGATCGAGGAACACCAGATCAAACGGCGTGGCCGAGCCTTGCAGCCAGCTCACTGCATCTGACTGGATCACCTGACCCTGACTGCTGCCGAGGGCGGTCAGGTTCTTCTTGATCTGGTCGGCGGCCCCTTTGTCCATCTCGATCAGGGTCACCTGCTCGGCATAGCGCGACAGCGCCTCCAGTCCTAGTCCGCCGCTACCGGCAAACAGATCCAGGCAGCGGGTGCCGCGAATGTGGGGGGCCAGCCAGTTGAAGATGGTCTCCTTGACGCGGTCCGTGGTGGGTCTGAGCCCCTCAACATCCTTGACCGGCAATTTGCGGCCTCGCCACTGGCCGCTGATGATTCTTACAAAGCCCGATTTTCCTTGCGGGGCGGGACTCTTGCTCGGGTTGCTACGGCTGGATTTCACTCTGGGCATCGCGTTTCATCGTCAGAAAATAAAGTGGTAGTATAAGGCGGTTCATTTTTATGCCGACCCGCCAAGGGGCGGCTATCTTAGCAGTCAGCCTTTGATGTGAGTATTTTTAGATGGCAAAAGGTTTGTTTTCCTGGCTGGGTTTCGGCCGCAAGAAAGAAGAGGCTGAGGCTGTCCAACCACAGACACCCCAAGCCACCCCCGTTACCGTTGAGCCCGAGGTCACTGCTACCCCCGCTCCCGTTTCCAATACCACTGTTTCCGATAGTACGCCGGCCGTTGCCCCCGAAGTGCCTGCCAGCGCACAGAATCCCGTTTTGCAAGATGATTGCTGCCTGCCGACCGAGCTGGACGACCACGGCCCGCTGGTAGTGGAGGAGTGCGCCTCCGATCTGGAGCCGGTGATCGTCAACGAAGCGCTGATCGCCGAAGAGGAGCGTGCCGCTGAAGCCGCTCGCACTGCCGCAGAGGCGCAAGCCGCTGAGGTCAAGGCTGCCGAAGAAGCTCGTATTGCTGCCGAAGCTCGCGCCGCGGAAGAGGCCCGCATCGCCGCCGAAGCTCGCGCTGCAGAAGAGGCTCGTATTGCTGCCGAGGCTCGCGCTGCGGAAGAGGCTCGCATTGCCGCCGAAGCCCGCGCTGCGGAAGAGGCTCGTATCGCTGCCGAAGTCCGCGCCGCGGAAGAGGCCCGTATTGCTGCCGAAGCCCGCGCTGCGGAGGAGGCTCGCATTGCCGCCGAAGCTCAGGCTGCGGAAGAAGCCCGTATCGCCAAAGAGGCCCAGCGAGCGGAAGATATGCGTCTGGTCGCCGCGATGGAGGCTGAGGCCGCCGCCCTGGCTGCCCTGCCGCTGGCCGCCAAGGTGGACGACGACACCCAGGACAAACCGCAGCGGGAGGGCTTCTTTGCTCGCCTCAAGCGCAGTCTGGTGCGCACCAAGGAGAATATCGGTTCCGGTTTCTTCGGCCTGTTTCGTGGCAAGAAGATCGACGATGAGCTGTTTGAAGAGCTGGAAACCCAGCTGCTGACCGCCGATCTCGGCGTCGACACCACCACCCGCATCATCGAAGGGCTGGTGCAGCACGCGGATCGCAAGCAGCTCAAGGATGCCGAGGCGCTCTACGGTTTGCTCAAGCAGGACATGGGCGAGATGCTGGCCAAGGTCGAGCAGCCGCTGGTGATCGACACCAGCAAGAAGCCTTATGTGATCCTGATGGTCGGCGTAAACGGCGTCGGCAAGACCACCACCATCGGCAAGCTGGCCAAGCAGTTCCAGGCTGAAGGCAAGAGCGTGATGCTGGCGGCGGGTGACACCTTCCGTGCCGCAGCGGTCGAACAGCTGCAGGTTTGGGGTCAGCGCAACAACATTCCGGTGATTGCCCAGCATACCGGTGCCGACTCCGCTTCCGTCATTTATGACGCCATCGAGGCCGCCCGCTCCCGCGGGGCTGATGTGCTGATCGCCGACACCGCCGGTCGCCTGCAGAACAAGAGCAACCTGATGGAAGAGCTCAAGAAGGTGGTGCGGGTGATGAAGAAGCTGGATGAAGAGGCGCCCTACGAGATCATGCTGACGCTGGACGCCGGCACCGGCCAGAATGCGCTGAGCCAGGCCAAGCTGTTCAGCGAGGCGGTTGGCCTGACCGGCATCACCCTCACCAAGCTGGATGGCACCGCCAAGGGCGGCGTCATCTTCGCGGTGGCCGACAAGTTCCAGATCCCGATCCGCTATATCGGGGTGGGCGAGGGGATCGACGATCTGCGTCCCTTCGTTGCCAATGACTTCATCGAGGCGCTCTTCAGCCGCGATGAATAAGTCCGGCCGCGATGAGTCAGCTCAGCCGTGATGATTAAGTGTTCCATACCCCGACTCCGGTCGGGGTTTGTCAATTTCAGGGAACCGTTATGATTCGTTTTGACAAGGTCAGCAAGGTATACAGCGGCGGCCATCAGGCGCTGCAAAAGGTCAGCTTTCACCTGCGCAAGGGAGAGATGGCCTTTCTGACCGGGCACTCGGGGGCGGGCAAGAGTACCCTCCTCAAACTGATCAGCGTGATGGAGCGCCCGACCGATGGTCGCGTCTTCTTTCATGGTGATGATGTCAGCCATATCCAGCGCAGCCAGATCCCCTATGTTCGCCGCCAGATCGGGATGATCTTTCAGGATCACCGCCTGCTGATGGACAGAACCGTGTTCGACAACGTGGCGCTGCCGCTGGTGATCGATGGCTACAGCCATGCGGACATCAACAAGCGGGTGGCGGCGGCGCTGGACAAGGTGGGGCTGCTCGGCAAGGAGCGTTACCAGCCGCGCATGCTCTCCGGTGGTGAGCAACAGCGGGTCGGCATCGCCCGTGCCATCGTCAACAAGCCGCCGCTGCTGCTGGCGGATGAACCGACCGGCAACCTGGATCCTCAGCTCTCCATGGATATCATGCGGCTATTTCAGGAGTTCAACAATTTTGGGGTCTCGGTACTGATTGCCACCCACGATCTGGGGCTGATCGCTCGTATGCGCTATCGCACCCTGACCCTCAAAGCGGGTCGCATGTATTCGGCCGGGGAGGAGCTCTGATGGCTATCGTTCGTCATAAACAACCGCCGCTGCGCCGTCTGATGATGTACGGGGTTGATCATGTGCGGCAGGCGTTTGCCAGTCTCGGGGAGTTGTGGCGCAATCCGCTCGCCTCTCTGATGACGCTGGCGGTGCTCGGCGTCAGTCTGGCGCTGCCATCCTGCTTCCACGTGCTGCTGAAAAACGCCGAGGTGGTGGAAGGGAGCTGGCAGAGCAGTTCCCAGATCTCCCTTTACCTGCGCAAGGATCTGCCGGAGCAGAGCATTCTCGATCTGCAGCACCGGATCCTGCTCTATCCCGAGGTAGATTCGGTCACCTACCTGAGCCGTGACGACGCGTTGCGGGAGTTTCGCGAGATCTCCGGCTTCGGCGATGCCCTCGATTATCTGGACAGCAACCCGCTACCGCCGGTGCTGAGCGTGATCCCGGATCCGCGCTGGCAGAACCCGGAAGGGGCCGCCGAGCTGCTCAGCAAGCTCAACAACGAGGTGGGGGTCGAGCAGGGCAAGCTGGATCTGCAGTGGCTGACCCGGTTGCAGGGGATCATGAACCTGCTGCGCCACACCATTACCGGTATCGCGGTGCTGCTGCTCTCCGCCGTGTTGCTGATCGTCGGCAATACCCTGCGTCTCAACATCCTCAACCAGCGTTCCGAGATCGAAGTGCTCAAGCTGGTGGGGGCGACCGACTCCTTCATTCATCGCCCTTTCCTCTATACCGGTATCTGGTTCGGGGTGATCGGCGGCATGCTGGCCTGGTGGCTGACCGAAGTGATGGTGATCTGGAGCGAAGGGGTGGTGAAGGAGCTGGCGGGCTTGTATAACAGTAACTTCCGGTTGGTTGGCATGGGAGCGGTAGACGGGATAAATCTGATCTTGCTGGGCGCCCTGCTGGGGCTGATTGCCTCCTGGTTCTCGGTCCATCGCCACATTCGCGACATCGAACCATCCTGATTACTTTGTCATCAAAGTAAATCGCTGGATTTTGAGAGGCGGATCAAGTAAAAGAGGGGCCGTTTCTGGCTTGGCCCCCATAGTCAGAGTATTCTGAATAACAATGATCTTCCGGATCTTCGCTAGATCCAGTGAACCTTCTGATTTATAAGCAGTCTATTAAAGCTGAAGCATTTATACGGGTGTGGCCCCTCTGCCTTGCTCGTCAGACTTGGCAAGCATGTGAAGGTTGCGAGCTCCGCAACAATGGACTTAGCATGCTACTTTTCGGGGGTCCTTCATTGTGACCCCCTTTTTTTGACTGTTCATTCATGATTCATCCTGCAGGCTTAAGATAAGCCGGTCTAAAACTGGGCATGTTCTTTGATACACGCCGCAGAATGGCATCCGGTCAGTAGACAGACCCTCTCAGGGTGTTAGACTGATTCGATTGAAAAGTAAGAGGTAACAGATGGGAACTTCATTGCAGCGCACTATGGCTCTGATTCCGCAAGGTAGTCTGGAAGGCTATATCCAGGCAGTAAACTCTATTCCTGTGCTGAGCGCAGAGGAAGAGCGTGAACTGGCTGAGCGTTTGCAGCAGGATGGCGATCTCGAGGCTGCCCGCCAGCTGGTTATGTCGCACCTGCGCTTTGTCGTTCATGTCGCCAAGAGTTATGCCGGTTACGGCCTGCCTCAGGCCGATCTGGTTCAGGAAGGCAACATCGGCCTGATGAAGGCGGTCAAGCGCTTCGACCCGACGGTCGGCGTGCGTCTGGTCTCCTTTGCCGTGCACTGGATCAAGGCCGAAATCCACGAATATGTCCTGCGCAACTGGCGCATGGTCAAGGTGGCGACCACCAAGGCCCAGCGCAAGCTCTTCTTCAACCTGCGCAAATCCAAAAAGCGTCTGGGCTGGCTGAACCACGAAGAGGTTCAGGCCGTGGCGGCCGATCTCGGCGTCTCTGCCGCTGACGTGACCGAGATGGAAGCGCGGATGGCCAACTACGATCAGGCGTTCGATCTGGTGGGTGACGATGAGGAAGAGGGCGGTTTCGCTCCGGTTCACTATCTGGAGGACAAATCCTCCGATCTGGCCGCGACCATCGAGAACGACAACTGGGATGATCACGCGACCCGTCGCCTGAGCTCGGCCCTCGCCACCCTGGATGAGCGCAGCCAGCACATCATCCGCGCCCGCTGGCTCGATGATGACAGCAAGACCACTCTGCAGGAGCTGGCCGATACCTACGGCGTCTCTGCCGAGCGTGTGCGTCAGCTTGAGAAAAACGCACTCAAGAAGCTGAAAGATGCCATGGAGGCCTGATGCTTCCTCTCATAAAAACAGGGCCTGATGGCCCTGTTTTTGTTTCGCAGGGATCTGGTCGGCCTTGCTTTGGTTACCCTTGAGTGTGTTATGTTGCCGCCACTGCCACATTAGGGAGAGCAGAAGTGAAACTGTTGAACGACCTGTTTACCAACAACCGTGAGTGGGCCGAACGGATCAAAGCCGAAGATCCCAATTTCTTTGCCACTCTTTCTGCCCAGCAGGCCCCCGAATACCTCTGGATCGGTTGTTCCGACAGCCGGGTCCCCGCCAACCAACTGATGGGCTTGCTGCCGGGGGACGTCTTCGTCCACCGCAACGTCGCCAATCTGGTGGTACATACCGATTTCAACTGCCTCTCCGTGCTGCAATACGCGGTAGAAGTGCTCAAGGTGAAGCACATCATCGTCTGCGGTCACTATGGCTGCGGCGGCGTCAAGGCCGCGATGCAGAATCAGGAGCTGGGTCTCATCGACAACTGGCTGCGCAACATCAAGGATGTCTACTTCAAATATGGTGAAGAGCTCGAGGCCATCGAGGATGAACATGAGCGCTTCGACTACCTGTGCGAGCTGAATGTGGCCGAGCAGGTCGCCAACGTCTGCCACACCACCATCATCCAGAACGCCTGGCGCAAGGGGCAGGAGCTGGCCGTTCACGGCTGGATCTACGGGATCAAGGATGGCTTGCTGCACGATCTCGATCTCTGCATCAGCGGGCCGGATCAGATCCCCGATGTCTATCGCGCCTGGCCGGACATGCGTCCGCCCCACCGTCGGCGCTAGGGAGCTTCATGGTGGCGCCAGCCCTCTATCTGCAGATCAAACAGCATATTCTGGACGGGATCCGCGAACGCCACTATCAGGCGGGGGACAGGATCCCGACCGAAGCGGCCCTGTGCGAGCAGTTCACCGTGAGCCGGATGACGGTCAACCGGGCGCTGCGGGAGCTGGTGGCGGAAGGGTGGCTGGTGCGTACCGCCGGTTCCGGCAGCTTCGTGGCGGACCGGCGTACCGAGTCGCCGTTGCTGGCTATTCGCAACATTGCCGACGAGATCGCCGAGCGTGGCAGCGAGTACAGCGCCCGGGTGATCCGGCTACAGCGACTGGCCGCCGACGAGAAGGTGGCGGTACAACTGGGGCTGCGGGTTGGCGCCCCCATCTTTCACAGCCTGATCGTCCATCAGGCCGATGGGGAGCCGTTGCAATTGGAGGAGCGCTTCGTCGATGCCGGGCGCTTGCCTGGCTATGGCGAGCAGGATTTTACCCAACAGACCCCCAACCGCTATCTGATGGATGTCTGCCCCCTCTCCGAGATGGAGCACGTGGTGGAAGCCGTGTTGCCCAGCGCCGGTGAGGCGGGATTGTTGCAGATCCGCGTAGATTCCCCCTGTCTGTTGTTGCACCGGCGTACCTGGTCGGAGGGGCATCTGGTCTCCTACGCCCGTTTGCTCTCCCCCGGTTCCCGCTACAAGCTCAGCTCCAAGACTCAGTTGGAGTGAATGTATATACAACTCGATTTTGCAAAGCCCACCTCCTGGTGGGCTTTTTTGTGCTTAAACTCTAAGTTTGATGCTGTTATCAGGATGTGAACTTCGCTCTTTCTTTCGTCATAGAGATCGACTATAAGAATATGTATATACATTTGAGGTCGCTATGAACAAGGAACTGTTGAACTGCGAGCGGGTCTGGCTCAACGTGACACCCGCCACCCTGAATGATGAGCTGGCCGACTACGGCCTGCTGCCGCTCCACGCCATCGGCGTGAAGGATGGCAAGATCCACGCGCTGGGGCCGATGGCCGAGCTTAAGGGGCCCCATCCTGCTCACTGGCAGGATATGCAGGGCAAGCTGGTCACCCCCGGCCTTATCGATTGTCACACCCATCTGGTCTTCGCCGGCAGCCGTGCCGAAGAGTTCGAGCTGCGTCAGCAGGGTGTGCCCTATGCCGAGATCGCCCGTCGGGGAGGCGGCATCATCAGCACGGTGCGTGCCACCCGTGCCGCCAGCGAAGAGCTGCTGTTCGAGCTGGCGTTGCCGAGGGTGAAATCCCTGATCCGCGAAGGGGTCACCACGGTGGAGATCAAGTCCGGCTATGGCCTAACGCTGGATGACGAGATCAAGATGCTGCGGGTGGCCCGCCGACTGGGAGAGGCGTTGCCGATCCGGGTCAAGACCACTCTGCTGGCGGCCCATGCTGTGCCGCCGGAGTATCGCGATGATCCCGACAGCTGGGTCGAGACCATCTGTCAGGAGATTATCCCGGCCGCCGCCGAGGCGGGTCTGGCCGATGCGGTGGATGTCTTCTGCGAGCATATCGGCTTCTCGCTGGCCCAGACCGAGCAGGTCTATCTGGCGGCGGATCAATACGGCCTGCCGGTGAAAGGGCATATGGATCAGCTCTCCAACCTCGGTGGCAGCACGCTTGCCGCCAACTTCGGTGCACTCTCGGTGGATCATCTGGAGTATCTGGATCCGGAAGGGATCCTGGCGCTTGCCCATCGCGGCGTGGTCGCAACCCTGCTGCCCACCGCCTTTTACTTCCTCAAGGAGACCAAGCTGCCGCCGGTCGCCGCGCTGCGCAAGACGGGGGTGCCGATGGCGGTCTCCTCCGACATCAACCCGGGCACGGCCCCCATCGTCTCGCTGCGGATGGCCATGAACATGGCCTGTACCCTGTTTGGTCTGACTCCGGTGGAGGCGATGGTCGGGGTGACCCGCCACGCCGCCAAAGCACTTGGCGAGCAGGATCGCCTTGGTCAGCTCAGGGTCGGTATGGCGGCCGATTTCCTGATCTGGCACTGCGCCCATCCGGCCGAGCTGAGCTACATGGTTGGCGTCGATCAGCTGGCAGGCCGCATCTTCAACGGTGAGGAGACCCTTCATGGATAAGTTCAACCCGATCGACATGTCGCTCTGGCAGGGGCGGCAGGATCCGGAGGATGGCGAGTTGGCCCTGCGCTGGCATGACAAGGTGCAACCCTGGGCCGTCGGGGCACAGGAGGCTGCCGGGGTGGTGCTGCTCGGTTTTGCCTGCGATGAAGGGGTGCGCCGCAACAAGGGGCGTGTCGGCGCCGCCGGGGCGCCGCTGGTGGTCCGCAAGCTGCTGGCCAACACCGCTTGGCATCTGAGTCGCCCCGTCTACGATGGCGGGGATGTGAGCTGCCTCGATGGCGATCTCGACGCTGCCCATGGCCGACTAGCTGAGCGGGTCGCTGCTGCGCTTGATCTGGGCCACTTCCCGCTGGTGCTGGGGGGCGGCCACGAGGTGGCCTTCGGCAGCTGGAGCGGCCTCAACCTGCATCTGGCGGGTCAGGGGCGAGTCGGCATTATCAATTTTGACGCCCACTTCGACCTGCGCATGAAGCTGGAGCAGGCCAGCTCCGGCACCCCCTTTTTCCAGATCGCCGAGCAGTGCGCCGCTCAGGGCTCCCCGTTTCACTACGCCTGCCTCGGGGTGGCTGAGACCGCCAATACCCAAGCCCTGTTTGCCCGTGCCAAGGCGCTGGGTGTGTGGCATGTGCTGGATGAGGCGATGACCCAGACCGAGTTGCCAGCCTTGCTAAGCGGGCTGGATGCCTTTATCGCCGATTGTGATCACCTCTATCTGACCATCGATCTCGATGTGCTGCCTGGCTCCGTGATGCCGGGAGTGAGCGCCCCCGCCGCCCGCGGCGTGGAGCTGGCGGTGATCGAACCGCTCATTGCCCATATCCGGGCCAGCGGCAAGCTGAGGCTTGCCGATCTGGCCGAGTACAACCCGACGCTGGATCAGGACAATCGCAGTGCCCGCGTGGCCGCGCGGCTGGTTCATCTGTTGACCCGTTAACCCTTTGGCCGCACGTCGCCAAAGGCACCCTATTGATACAACAAGGAGTGTGTATGTCTGTGCAACAGCAGGATCCCCGTCATGATCCTAACCGCGTGATCCGTGCCCCGCGCGGTACCGAGCTGACCGCCAAGAGCTGGCTCACCGAGGCGCCGCTGCGGATGCTGATGAACAACCTGGATCCCGAGGTGGCTGAGCATCCCCAGTCGCTGGTGGTCTATGGCGGCATCGGTCGCGCCGCCCGAAACTGGGCCTGCTTTGACAAGATCGTCGAGGTGCTGACCCGGTTGGAGGAGGATCAGACCCTGCTGGTGCAATCCGGCAAGCCGGTCGGGGTGTTCCAGACCCACAAGGATGCGCCGCGGGTGCTGATCGCCAACTCCAATCTGGTGCCGCATTGGGCCAACTGGGAGCACTTCAACGAGCTCGATAAGAAGGGCTTGATGATGTACGGCCAGATGACTGCGGGTTCGTGGATCTATATCGGCACCCAGGGGATAGTGCAGGGCACCTACGAGACCTTCTTCGCGGTGGCCAATCAGCACTTCAACGGTGAACCCAAAGGGCGCTGGATCCTGACCGGTGGGCTCGGCGGTATGGGCGGTGCCCAGCCGCTGGCCGCCACCATGGCCGGTTTCTCGATGATCGCCGTGGAGTGCGACGAGACTCGCATCGATTTTCGTCTGCGCACCCGTTATGTGGACAAGAAGGCTCACAGTCTGGATGAGGCGCTGGCCATGGTCGATGAGGCCAAGCAGAGCGGCGCCGCCGTCTCCGTCGGTCTGCTTGGCAACGCCGCCGACGTCTTCGCCGAGCTGGTGGCCCGTGGTATCACCCCGGATGTGGTGACCGACCAGACCTCCGCCCACGACCCGGTGCACGGCTATCTGCCGCAGGGCTGGAGCGTGGCAAAGTGGCGCGAGCTGCAGCAGAGTGCCCCGCAGGAGGTGAATCTGGCCGCCCGTCGCTCCATGGCCCGTCAGGTGGAGGCGATGCTGACCCTGCAAGAGCGCGGCGCGGCGACTCTGGATTACGGCAACAACATTCGCCAGATGGCGCTGGAGGAGGGGGTGGCGAACGCCTTCGACTTCCCCGGCTTCGTCCCCGCCTACATTCGCCCGCTGTTTTGCGAGGGGATAGGCCCGTTCCGCTGGGTGGCCCTCTCCGGCGATCCGGAAGATATCTACAAGACAGATCAGAAGGTGAAAGAGCTGATCCCGGATGATCCTCACCTGCACAACTGGCTCGACATGGCCCGCGAGCGCATCGCGTTTCAGGGGCTGCCGGCGCGGATCTGCTGGGTCGGGGTCAAGGATCGGGTACGGCTCGGGTTGGCCTTCAACGAGATGGTGAAAAACGGCGAGCTGAAAGCGCCCATCGTCATTGGCCGCGACCATCTGGATTCCGGCTCGGTGGCGAGCCCGAACCGCGAGACCGAGTCGATGATGGATGGCTCCGATGCCGTCTCCGACTGGCCGCTGCTCAACGCCTTGCTCAACACCGCTGGCGGCGCGACCTGGGTCTCTCTGCACCACGGCGGCGGGGTCGGTATGGGCTTCTCCCAGCACTCCGGCGTGGTGATCGTCTGCGACGGCTCCGATGACGCTGCCAAGCGGGTAGGTCGGGTGCTGCGCAACGACCCGGCCACCGGCGTGATGCGCCATGCCGATGCCGGCTACGAGATTGCCATCAACTGCGCCGTTGAGGCGAAACTGGATCTGCCGATGATTGACGGCGCCAACGGTGTCAAAGGAAAGGTGTAACACCATGTTTAAATTGACTATTACTCCGGGCGAGCTGGATCTTGCCACCCTGCGCCGCGTCAGCCGCGAGCCGGTACATGTTTCACTGGATCCGGCCGCGCTGCCGGGGATCCACGCCTCCGCAGCTGTGGTTACCAAGGTGATCGAGCAGAACCGGGTGGTGTATGGCATCAACACCGGTTTTGGTCTGTTGGCCAACACCCGCATTCCGGTGGAGCAGCTGGACGAGCTTCAGCGCTCCATCGTGCTCTCCCATGCCGCTGGCATCGGCGAATACATGGATGACGCTACCGTGCGGCTGATGATGGTGCTCAAGCTCAACTCGTTGGCGCGGGGCTTCTCCGGCATCCGGCTGACGGTGCTTGAGGCCCTGATGACCCTCATCAACGCCGAAGTCTATCCGGTGGTGCCGAAGAAGGGATCCGTCGGTGCCTCCGGCGATCTGGCACCGCTGGCCCATATGAGCTGCCTGCTGATCGGGGAGGGCAAGGCCCGCCACAAGGGCGAGCTGATCGACGCCGCTACTGCGCTGAAAATTGCTGGGCTCGAGCCTATCGCGCTGGCACCCAAAGAAGGATTGGCGCTGCTGAACGGCACTCAGGCGAGCACCGCCTTCGCGCTGGAAGGGCTGTTCCATGCCGAGGATCTGTTCGCTGGTGCCATCACCATAGGTGCTATGAGTGTGGAAGCCGCCCTTGGCAGCCGCCGGCCGTTCGATGCCCGCATCCACGAAGTGCGCGGTCAGCGTGGCCAGATCGATGCGGCCGCCTGCTATCGCCACCTGCTGGTGGATGGCAGCGAGATCGGCATGTCCCATCACAACTGCGAGAAGGTGCAGGATCCCTACTCATTGCGCTGCCAGCCGCAGGTGATGGGTGCCTGCCTGACCCAGATCCGCCACGCCGCCGAGGTGCTGGTGTGCGAGGCCAACGCGGTCTCCGACAACCCGCTGGTGTTTGCCGATGACGAGGAGATCCTCTCCGGCGGCAACTTCCACGCCGAGCCGGTGGCCTTCGCTGCCGACAATCTGGCGCTGGCCATCGCCGAAATCGGCTCGCTCTCCGAGCGGCGGATGGCACTGCTGATCGACTCGCGGATGTCCGGTCTGCCGGCGTTTCTGGTCAACAACGGCGGAGTGAATTCGGGCTTTATGATCGCTCAGGTCACTTCGGCGGCGCTGGCCTCCGAGAACAAGACCCTGGCCCATCCCGCCTCGGTGGACAGCCTGCCCAC
Organism: Aeromonas sp. 102P; assembly: GCF_051920345.1. Classification (NCBI taxonomy): domain Bacteria; kingdom Pseudomonadati; phylum Pseudomonadota; class Gammaproteobacteria; order Aeromonadales; family Aeromonadaceae; genus Aeromonas; species Aeromonas sp. 102P. The sequence continues at coordinate 975,453 of NZ_JBQBCZ010000001.1, forward strand.
CTCCGCGAATCAGGAGGATCACGTCTCCATGGCGACCTTCGCCGGCCGCCGGCTTGCCGATATGGCCGAGAACACCCGTGGCATTCTGGCAGTCGAACTGCTGGCGGCGGCACAGGGGCTCGATTTTCGCGCGCCGCTGCGCAGTACCGAGCTCATCGAGCAGGCCAAGGGACGACTGCGGGCAGAGGTGAGCTTCTACGACAAGGACAGGTACTTCGCGCCGGACATCGAGGCGGCCGCCGCCCTGCTGGGCCGTGCCAGCTACAACGACCTGATCCCGGCCGGGGTACTGCCCAGCCTGTAAGCCTTGATCCACCTTCTCTCCTGGCGGGAGAAGGGTGGGGGATGAGGGGGAAGCCGCTTCACTGGCGCCGGTGAGGTCCGGGAGCCGATAACAAAAGACCGCTCAATCGGGCGGTCTTTGCGTTTCTGACGTTGGTTGAACGCGGTTATTCGTGTTCGAACATCAGGAACAGATAGACCACAAACAACACCAGATGGGTCGCACCATGGAGCACATTGGTGCGGCCGCTGCTGAAGGTTACTTTACAGACCATCAGGGTCGTGACCAGCAGCACCATATCGGCGGGGGAGAGGCCGAGGCGCACCTCCTGATCCAGCATGGAGCCGATAAAGAGCACGGCAGGCACGGTGAGGGCGATGGTGGCCAGCACGGAGCCGAAGTAGAGGTTCATTGCCCGCTGCAGCTGGTTGTTGAAGGCGGCCTTGATGGCGCCGACTGCTTCAGGGGCCAGCACGATGCAGGCGACGATAAAGCCGCCCAGTGCGGCGGGTGCTTCCATCACATGCACCCCGTAGTTGATGGGGATGGCCAGGGTCTTGGCCAGCAGGATTACCACCAGCAGGTAGGCGAGCAGCAGGATGGTGTGATAGACGTTGCTCTGCAGCGGGCCGTGGTGCTCCTCATAATCCTCGTGATCGCTGTCGACGAAGAAGTGGCTGTGGCTGCGGGTCTGGATGAGCAGAAAGACCCCGTAGAGCAGGATCGAGATGATGATCAGCATCCACGACATGGCGCGCGACATACTGCCGATTGCACCGCCCTCGGTGAAGTTGGGCAGCACCAGACAGAGCAGGGCCAGCGGGATGATGGCCACCAGATAGGATTTCACTCCGTCCAGATTGAAGCTCTGGGTGTGGTAGCGCCAGCCGCCAAACAGCAGGGTGAAGCCCACCAGACCGGTACTCACCAGCATCACTACCGCAAACATGGTATCGCGGGCCATGGTGGGGTTGGGCTCACCGGTCAGCATCACCGAGGAGATCATCACCACCTCCAGCGAGATGACCGAGAGGGTGAGGATCAGGGTGCCGAAGGGCTCGCCCAGCTTGATGGCGAGGGCATCGGAGTGGCGCACCACCGAGAAGATGGCCCAGGTGACGATGGCCAGTAGTGCCGCCGAAACCGGAAGATAGATCCCGAGCGGAGTTGTCTCTGTCAGCAGGTCACTGCCCAGGGTCTTGAAAAAGAGCAGGGTCAGCAGGCCAACGGGCAGGGCAATCTCTTGCCGGATAACTGTCTTCATAGGCAATGGTTCTCTATTGGGGGTCTTGACGACCGGATGACATAAACAGGTTGCTCGGTTATCGGTTGCGCAATAACCGGCTCCTTATGATAAAGGTTGTTATCCCCGTCAGGGCAGATCATTTTGTTGCTGAATGTAAATAAGGGGTGGCAGGAGCCGCTTCGATTTCACCATGGAGCCGGACCTGGGTCTGCAGGGGGATTTACCCGCCTGATGGCTGGGCTGGGCTGGGTTACGGCGCTACCGCCAGCATCAACCTGATGATGTCGAGCCGCAGGCCAAACTGTTTCGCGGCCAGATCCTGCCATCTCTGTGTTAGCTGGCCTGCTGGTGTTGCGACTGCCACTCCCGTTGCCAGTGGGTCAGTGTCTTCAGCGGCATGGGTTTGCCGAAGAAGTAGCCCTGGATCAGATAGACGCCGTGCTGGCTCAGATAGTCGACCTGCAGCTGGCTCTCGACCCCTTCGGCGATCATCTCCATGCCCGATTCCCGACCGAAGACGATGATGGCATCCAGTACGCTGCGCTTGAGGTCGTTGGTGCCTATGGTATCGACGAACATCTTGTCGATCTTGATCTGGCGGATCCCCAGGCTCTGCAGGTAGGCAAAGCTGCCGTAGCCGGTACCAAAATCATCCAGCTTGAAGTGATACCCCATCTGTTGCAGCAGGGTGATCTCCTCGGTGGCCGCCTTGATGTCGAGGATCGGCTTGCGCTCCGTCAGCTCGAAGGTGAGCCGGGTGGGTGAGGGGTTTTGGCTGTGAGCGAGCAAGGTGCGCAGCAGGGGCTGCTCGATATGGGCCGCCACCAGATTGACGCTGACCCACTGCTCCGGTGCCAGCTGCGGCAGGTCAGTGATCACCTGCTCCAGCAACTGTTCGGTCATCGGCAGGATCAGTCCCTGCTCCTCTGCATATTCGATAAAGGTGCCCGGGGGGATCAGCTCGTTTCCCCGCTGCCAGCGCAGCAGCGCCTCGAATCCCACCACTTGGTGGGTACGGGCATCCACTATCGGCTGGTACAGGGGAATAAATTCCCTGCGTATCAATCCTGTTTGCAGCAGTCCCTTGAGGGAGCGCCGATAGCTGCGCAGCAGCCAGTATGTGACGCTTAACAGGGCGCCGAGCGCGATACCGAACCAGAGACCGTAGTGATTGAGTTGGTCATGGGCATATTGCTCCAGCGCTTTTCCCGCCCAGACCGTCTGTTTGGTGAGTTCATTGGGATCGAAGAAACTGAGGCTGATATTGCTCTCTTCCTGTTTGATCTCCTTGTCGCCACGGGGAAAGTGGACTGTGCTTGCATCGTTATCCTGTCGGCTGAACTCCAGATAGAAGCAGTGGCTGCAGGGGTGTTGCAGCAGGTCGTGGCTCCAGCTGTTATCCAGCACCCAGTAGGCGAGGTTGCCGCCGGATCGGTAAAAGGCCACCAGCTCCTGCTCGGTATTATATTTGGCCACGGTGGCGGTGATCCCCAGCTTGCCAAACTTCTGCCCGCTGTTCTGGAGCTCTTTGATCAGCGGGATCTCCACCCCCAGGCTGGAGCAGCTGTTGCCGGAGGCGAGCTCCAGCCCTTGCAGGCGGATATGAGCGCTGTAGAAGCGCGGATCGCGCAGCAGCTCCATGTCTTTGGCGCCGCAGTTGAACTCAAATTGTGCCAGTTGTTTGTTGATGGCGGCATCCAGCTCCCGGTGGCGTACGGCCATGGCTCCCTTGAGCTCGGCAACCTTCTCTTCCAGCAGATGAAAGGCCATCGGCTTGGCAAACCACAGGCCGAGAAACTGGCTGCCCACGACAGGCAGGACGAACAGCAACAGAGCGATCCAGACGGGTGATTTACGCAAAGGAAGTACCTGCCAGTTTCATGAGACACAAATGGACTTAGCCATCATAGAGCATTAGTGCAATCAATTTGAGTCCGAGTTGTCACACTTGTTGATTTATTTTTTAACTACATGATTTTAAATGTGTTTATTATTAACTTTGGCTAGATTCAATCGCTGACCTGTCATAAATGACAATTGCTCAGCTTATCCGAACTGCATTAGAGTAGCCCTGCGGTTTGACTCACCGTGTGTTCAATACTCCTGTATCTGTTTTTTGTCAGTAGCACAGAGTGTTAGTTTTGATATGAGTGTTCCTTTTGGTCCCCTTTGAGGGACCATTTTTCTGTCTGTCATCCCGCCCTTTCCCGCGTCTGTAGCCCGTCATCCTTGGTATTCTCCCTCTGCTTTGGGTTATGCTTGCCCGCTTAAATTGCAGAAGCGGGATCTTCATCCATAGCTGTGGCCCGATCGCCGCTGCTACCATGAGGCGACATGGATGATGCTGGGCATACGGAAAGGCGCATGAAACTCACTACACAGCTTGTCTCATTTATCACCCTTTGCGTGATCGCAGCCATGGCGACTGTGCTGATTGGCGGGGTGTTCAGCTTTCGCGAGCTGGGCATGGAGTTGCAGCAAAAGAAGGTCGATGCGCTGGTCGAAGTGATCGACAAGCAGCTCGATGTTGCTCACGACATGGAAGATATGAGCCACTGGTTGCCCACCCTGCTGCGTGCTGCCCATGTGGTAGAGCTGGAGGTGCGCCAGAATAACCAGCGGGTCTACTGGTTCCGCGATGTGCGCAATCCGGTCGACGAACAGCTGCTGGTGCCATACCGCCACCCGCTGCCCCATCAGGCCGGCATGCAGGCCAACTTCAAACTGGAGCGCCCCTTCAAGGAGGCGGAATACTCCATCAAGGCAATGTCCGGCATCTCGCTGGGCATCTTTATCGTGGTGTTCGGTCTCTGGTACTCCATCCGCTGGCTGCGCCAGCAGTTGCGCGGGGCCGAGCTGCTGGGCATTCGCGCCCAGCTGATCCTCGATGACAAGCTCTCCAAACTGAGTCATGACCCCGCCGAAGAGTGGCCGGTGGCCGCCAGTCAGGCCCTCGATCATCTGCTCGCCGAGCTGGCGGATGCCCGCAAGGAGCGCAGCCGCTTCGACAACTTCATTCGCAGCAACGCCTTCGTCGACAAAATGACCGGCATCGGCAACCGGCTGTTTTTCGACAACCGGCTGGAGAGCGCCATCATGGAGGCGAGCGTGATGAGCGGCGGCGTGCTGCTGATCGATCTCGCCTGTCTGGAGGAGCTGGAGGCCGATCAGTTCGAGCTGTTGGGGCACGATTTGATGATGGAGGCGAGCGCCACCATAGGTGCCTTCGTGCGCAAACACAACGGTGCCCTGCAGGCCCGCTATGCCGGTCAGGTTTTTGCGGTGTTGCTGCCCAATATGTCCGAGAGCGAGATGGTAGATAGCGCCAGCCAGCTGCTCAAGAGCCTGCAACGGCTGCACTGGCCGCAGGAGGTCAACCCCGAGACGGCGGTCTATCTCGGCGCCGTCTGTTATCAGGCACAAGACAGCCTGCTCAAGGTGCAGGAGGAGGCGGAGCTGGCCCTCAAGAGCGCTCGTCTGCAAGGGCACAACGGCTGGTTCCTCTACGAGAAGCAGCTGGATGAGGAGCAGAGCAGCAAGGGGACGGTACGCTGGCGAACCCTGATCAGCCGCCGTCTCGAAGAGCACGGCATCGAATTTTACACCCAGCCGATCCAGCAGGATCGGGGGCAGGTGGTGCTGCAGCAGGAGCTGCTCACCTATCTGCACGACGAGCAGGGGCGGGCTTTGCAGGCGGGGATCTTCATGCCGATGGCGGAGAAGGTTGGCTTGTTACTGCAACTGGATCGGCTGGTGGCGGAGCAGACCCTCGCCCTGCTGCGCCAGCGCTCCGAGCAGAGCTGCCCCATCAGCCTGACCCTAAGTGCCCAGAGCCTGCTCAACCGCGAGTTCCAGCGCTGGCTCTTCTTCGCCCTGTTCCAGCTGCCGCGCAGCACCAACGAGCGGCTGATCCTGCAACTCTCCGAATCCCAGGTGACCCGCCACTTCGAGGCGCTCAAGCGGCCGCTGCGCTCCTTGCGGATGCTGGGCTGCCAGCTGGCCATCGATCATGCCGGTCAGGATGTGGTGAGCACCCAGTACATCAAGGAGTTCGAGATCAACTTCCTCAAGCTGCACCCCAGCCTGGTGCGGGAGATCCATGCCCGTCAGGTCAACCAGATGGCGGTGCGCAGTCTGGTAGGCGGCTGCGCCAATACCCGCACCCGGGTGCTGGCAGTGGGGGTGGAGAGTGGCGATGAGTGGAAGATGCTGCGCCACCTCGGGGTGCATGCCGGGCAGGGGCCCTGGTTTGCCGAGCCCCAGCGTCTGGTGCTGGAACCGGCTGGTGATTGAGATAAACAACAGAGGGTCGCCTTGGGGCGACCCTCTGTTGTTTGCGATGCTGTTTGCGGTTGCCGTCAGGCAGGGATCACAGTCGCCCCTGCTCCCGCAGCCCGGCGAGCCCTTGCATGCCGCCAGTGTGGATAAAGACGATTTTGCTGCCGAGGGCGATACGGCCCGCCGCCAGTTCGCGAAACAGACCCCACATCGCCTTGCCGCTATAGATGGGTTCAAGGGGCAGATCGGTCGTGGCGCTGAAATCCTGCACCCACTGCCAGAGGGCCGGGCTGAATTTGGCGTAGCCACCATCGTGGTGATCGAGCGCGATGCGCCAACCGGGGATGCTGGCAGCCGCGGGATGGAGGCGACACACCTCGTCAGCGATAAAGCCACCTCCTTTCAGTACCGCAATGGCGAGGATCTGCTCCCGATCCCGTTTGCCGGCGATCAGGCCCGCCAGAGTGCCGCCGCTGGCGCAGGGCAGTACCCAGAGATCCGGCGAGAAGGGCACTTCGCCGACCAGTTCCGCCACACCGGGGATGGCCAGCGGGCTGCTACCCCCTTCCGGCACGATCAAGGTATCGGGGGCATCGAATTGGGCCAGCCAGTCGGGATCCTGCCGTCGCCGGTAACTCTGGCGGTCGACGAAAACGAGATCCATGCCCCAGCGCTGGGCATCCCGCAGAGTAGAGTTACTGACGGCGTCATATTCGCCCCGTATGATACCGGTAGTACGAAGACCAGATTGGCACCCCGCTGCCGCCAGCGCGTGGATATGATTGGAATAGGTGCCGCCAAACGAGAGCAGATGCCGTTTGCCGTGCTCTTTGGCATGCAGCAGGTGGTACTTGAGCTTGCGCCACTTGTTGCCGGAGATGGCCGGATGGATCAGATCATCACGCTTGCACCACAGCTCGACACCATAGCGGGTCAGCAACGGATGGTGGAGGCGTTGCAGGGGGAAGGGAGGATGGCTTGACCCTCTGACTCGGCGGAAAGGTTGGCTTGCAATGGTGAGTCCGTCTTTTAATCTGGAGGCTAATCTGCTGTTTATGTTAATATTTCATACATTTAATCACTATTGATGGGCGGGCTTACATGAAACAACTGTTCAGACGGTCGACGCCAAGCCGCCAGGTCGGGCTCTTGCTGGCCAATGACAGGATCATGCTGGCTGCGGTGGGCAATCCCCCCGTCTTCGCGACGCGCACCATCAACGGCCCACAGGAGTGGGCAGTGGCCATGAACGAGCTGTTCAGCCGTCATGGGCTGGCCAAGTCTACGGTGCGGGTGGCCCTCGCCGCCAGCCTTTATCAACAGATCCAGATCGACAAGCCTGCCGTGCCTGACGCCGAGATGGCGGGGGCGCTTCCCTGGGCCATCAAGGACTATGTCAGCGAACCCGTGCTGCAACTGGCGATGGATTATGTGGACTTGCCCACCCCGCCTGCCGGTCGTCCGCGCATCAATGTGATCTGCCTGCCCAAGAGCCGGGTGCAACAGCTGGCCGATGCCATCAATGGCATAGCCACCCTGCAATCCATCATCAGCGACGAATTGGCGCTCACCTCTCTCTATGACGCGGATGACACGGTGCGCATGCTGCTGTGGCAGCCCAAGGGGCAGGATCTGCAACTGCTGGTCTTCCATCAAGGCGGGCTCTGCTTCTCCCGCCAGCTGCGCGGTTTCACCAGCCTGACTGGCGAACATGAACCGGACAGTATGTTGCTCGATTCGCTGGCGCTGGAGATCCAGCGCTCCCTCGACTATCTGGCGGGCCAGCTGAAATTGCCCGAGCTGGGGCAGATGCAGTTTGCCGTCGCCTCGCCCTTTATCGGTACCCTGGTGCGCCACATGGAGCAGACCTTCGGCTTTGCCGTCTCCGCCATGGCCAACAAGGCAGTCCTGGCCGGCGTCGAATACCTCTCGGCCTACGCCGCCGCCATCGGGGAGGATGCGTGATGAGACGTCAGATAAACCTCTATGGCGCCGAGTTTCGCCCCAAGCGACAGTGGGCCAGCCTCAATCAGATGGCGCTGGTATGGGGCTTTGCGCTGTTGCTGATCCTGTTGATGGGCGTCGGTTACAGCTGGCAGCAGCAGCAGGTCAGCTGGGCGCTGGCGCAGCGCTCTGCCGAGCTGGAACTCAAGCGCAGCGAGGCGCAGCGGCTCGATGCCGAGCTGGCGCGCCATCAGGCAGATCCCAGGCTGCAACAGCAACTGGTCAACAAGCAGGATGAGCTGACGGCCAAGCAGGGGCTGATGCGCCAATTGGGCAGCCTGACCCTGCAAAAATCCCAGGGCTATGCCAGCGTGATGGCGGATCTTTCCCGCATTCGCAACAGCAACCTCTCGTTGCAGCGCATCGAGATCAACGAAGGGCGGATCAACCTCTCCGGCTTTGCCGGACGCAGTCAGGATGTGCCGGCCTGGGTCAACCGCTTCAAGCAGACCCCGAGTCTGGTAGGCAAGGAGTTTGGTGAACTGACCCTCGGCCGTGACAAGGAGGGTCGCCTGACCTTCCAGTTGAGCGGCATTGCGCGGGAGAAACCCTGATGAACCTGAAAACACAATGGCAGGCATGGGGCCAGCGTATCGCCGTGTTGAGCCAGCGGGAGCGGGTGTTGATCCTGCTGACCGGTCTGGTGCTGCTGGGCGCGGCCGGACTCTACGGCTGGCTCGATGGCGCCGATACCCGCCTGCAGCAGGATCGTATGGCCCTGAGCGCCGCCGAGCGCGACCTCGAGATCATGGAGCTGGAAAACCTCGGCAAACAGGCCCGGCTCAAGCGGGATCCCAATCAGGGAGTTCGCGAGCAGCTGGCGCAGGTCGAAGCGGATCTGGCCCGGATCGACGATGAGCTGAAGGCCCAGACCGTCGATCTGATCCCGGCGCACGAGATGCCGCTGGTGCTGGAGGCGCTGCTCTCCCGCTCCGCCAACCTTCACATGCTGGCCCTCAGTTCGCTGGAGCCGACCCCGCTGATGGCGGGGGAGCAGAAGGTCAATCTCTACAAGCATGGTATCCGGCTTCAGCTTGAAGGCGGCTATTTCGATGTGTATCAATATCTTAAAGCGCTGGAAGCCTTGCCGCGTCACTTTTACTGGAAGCAGTTCGACTATCAGGTCAAAGCCTATCCCGGCGCGGTGGTGGAGATGGAGATCTACACCCTGAGTACCAGCAAGGAGTTTATCCGTGGCTAGAGTATTTGCGTTGTGCTGTTGCCTGTTCAGCTTGCTGGCACAGGCGGAGCAGGTCGAGGTATTGCAGGATCCCACCGCGCCGCTGGCTGATGTGGCGGTTGGCGCCCGTGCGACCAGCGAGAGCAGCGCCGGTTTGCCGAAGCTGCAGAGTGTGGTGCTGGGCAATGGCCCGGCACTGGCGGTACTCAATGGCAAGAGTTATCGGGTCGGACAACAGGTGGACGGCTATACGCTGGTGACCATCAATGCCGATGCCGTGGTGCTGGAAAAGGCGGGAAAACGCCATGCGGTCACACTCTTTGCCAGCAAGATCCGGGTTTGAGTCGTGCTTGCCTCTCGAGAGGTGAATCGGCTTTATCGAGTTTAATTGCAAGTCAGGGTGCCCTAATTACATGAAAAAACACCGTCTCTGTCTGATCACCGTGGCCATGATGGCTGCAGGCTGTACCACGTATCAGCACCCCGAGCCGACCCAGGCCAAGGATGCCCTCAAACAGGCCATGAACGAACAGCAGAAACAGGCTGCCCCTCTGACCGCGTTGCCCAAATCGGTGCAAAGTGAATTGCTGCAGCTGAACCGGCCGCAGATGCCGGTCGGCATGCCGGAGAAGCGGCTGCGTATCGCGGCTCACGACGTGGAGGCGGTGGAGTTTTTCGGTTCCCTGTTCAAGGGCTCCCGCTACAGCGTGGCGGTTCACCCCGGGGTGGCCGGGCTGGTCTCCGTCGAGCTCAAGGATGTGACTCTGCCAGAGGTGCTGGCGGTGGTGGGCGACATGTACGGCTTCGACGTGCAGCGCAAGGGCAATGTCTTCCATATCTATCCGGCGGGTCTGCGTACCGAAACCATCCCGGTCAACTACCTGATGATGTCCCGTCGTGGTCTCTCGCGCACCTCGGTCAGCACCGGCGGGGTGACGGCCAATGACAGCAATAACAGCAGCGACAGCAGTTTTGACAGTGCATCGAACAACAACAGCACCAATAACTCCTCCGGCAACAACTCGAACGGCGATAGCAACAACGGCACCCGTATCGAAACCGACACCAACAGCGACTACTGGACCGATCTGCGCGACTCCCTGCAGACCCTGATTGGCACGGGTGACGGTCGCGCCGTGATCACCAGCCCGCAGGCGGGTCTGGTCACCATTCGCGCCTACCCGAAAGAGCTCAAGGCGGTGCGTGAATTCCTGACCCAGTCCGAGAGTCACCTCAAGCGGCAGGTGGTGCTGGAGGCGCGGATCATCGAAGTTGCCCTCAACGAAGGGTATGAACAGGGGGTCGACTGGAGCGGTCTCTCCGCCAGCTGGGATGGCAACAAGGGGATTACCGGTGGCCAGTCGCTTGCCAATACTCAGCTGCCCAGCACCCCCAACCAGATCTTCAGTGCGCTGGGCGGCGGCGCCGGTTTCAAGATCTCTGATGGCAACTTCAATGTGGCGGTCAACCTGCTCAAGACCCAGGGCGATGTGAATACCCTCTCCAGTCCCCGTGTCACCGCGACCAACAACCAGAAGGCGGTGATCAAGGTGGGGACGGATGAGTATTACGTCACCAATGCGTCCACCACCATTACCACTACCTCGACGGGCACAGACAAGACGCCTAACGTGGAGCTTACCCCCTTCTTCTCCGGAATTGCGCTGGACGTAACGCCGCAGATCGATGAAGAGGGCAAGGTGCTGCTGCACATCCATCCCTCGGTTATCGATACCGAAGAGCAAAACAAGGTGATCGACATGGGTACCTCGGGTGGCAAGTTGCAACTGCCGCTCGCCAAGAGCTCGATCCGCGAATCCGATACCGTGGTGCAGGCCAATAACGGTGACATCATCGTTATCGGCGGCCTGATGAAGACCGACAAGCAGGAGATCGTCAGCAAGGTGCCGCTGCTGGGGGATATTCCCTGGGTGGGTGAAGCCTTTACCAACCGCCGCGAGAGCACCAAGAAGGTGGAGCTGGTGATCATGCTCAAACCGACCGTGGTGGAGAAAGATACCTGGCAAAACGAGCTGCAACGCTCCTCCGAGCTGCTCGACAAGTGGTATCCGGCCAAGGGCTGACCCATGACACCAGATGCGGTCACCCTCATCCCGAACGGCCTGTGCTGCCTTGCCAGCACAGGCTGCTTGCTTGCCGTGGCAGGTGAGGTCTCATGTACCTGACCCACTTCGGCCTGCAGGAGGCACCGTTCAGCCTCACTCCCAATACCGGCTTCTACTACGGCCTGCCGCCTCACGAAGAGGCGCTGCAGGTGCTCAACTGGGCGCTGGCGCAGGGGGAGGGCTTTATCAAGGTGACCGGCGAGGTGGGTACCGGCAAGACCCTGCTCTGCCGCAAGTTGCTCAGCGAGCTGGGTTCGGAAGCGCGTCCGATGCGGCTTGCCTGGTTGCCCAATCCCCACCTCACTCCGGCCGAACTGCGCATCGCGCTGGCGCTGGAGCTGGGGTTGGCGGTACGGGATCAGAGCGAGCTGGATCTGACCGATCGTATCCATCGTCACCTGATCAGCCTGCACCAGCAGGGCTGCCGGGTGGTGGTGCTGATCGACGAGGCGCAAGCGCTGCCGGACGAGACGCTGGAGGCGATCCGCCTGTTTGGCAATCTCGAGACCGAATCGAGCAAGCTGCTGCAGATCGTGCTGTTTGGCCAGCCGGAGCTGGATACCAGACTGGGCAAGCCGCATCTGCGCCAACTGCGCCAGCGGATTGGCTTCTCCTACTGCCTGCGGCCGCTACGTTTTGACGAGACTCGCGCCTATCTGGAGCACAGATTGCAGGTCTCCGGTTACCGCGGGGCACCGCTGTTTGCAGGTCGCGCCATGCGTCTGTTGTGGCGCGCATCGCGAGGGATCCCGAGACTTATCAATATCCTGGCGCAGAAGTGCCTGATGCTGGCCTATGGTCAGGGTGTGCGTCAGATCGACAGTCGTCTGGTCCGGCTCGCCATTCGCGATACCGACGATGCCCGCCGCTTTGCGCCACGGCGCTGGTGGCCCCTGTTACTGTTGCTGGGGTGCGCCCTGGCTTATGGAGTCTGGCCATGAGTGTCATCAACCAGATGCTGAAAGATCTGGATCGGCGCCAGCAAGGATCCGATGGCGCTGCCGTCTATATTGCCCCTGCGCGCCAGCAGGGATGGTGGATGTTGCTGTTGACCCTGATCTGCGGTCTGGCACTGGGGATCCTTGGTTGGCGAACCTGGATCTACTGGCAGCAGACCCATATCGTCACGGCTGCCAGCGAAGTGGTCGCCCCCGATGCGGTGACTCCCGATGTGGTGGCAAGGGCCGCCGCGCCCGTCAGCCAGCCCGAGCCGGTCGAGGTGGCGGCCTCGCTGCCGCTGCCAAGCCAGGATGCGGTGAATGATGAGGTTGGGGAGCATGACTCTGGCGATACGGCCTATGGGGTGCCCTTTGATGCCTCCAGCGATGTTGACGAGTCCGAGCCGACCGATGAAGAGCTGCAGCCCGAGCTTTACGCCGAACTGGCGGCAGAGCAGCAGGCAGTCGCCAGCGCGCCTCGCAAACCGAGCGTATTGAAGATCGAGACGGTGGAGCTGTCGGCCAAGGAGCTGGCGGCACTGGCGGAGCGCAAGGCGACCACCGCCATGGCCAAGGGGAGCCTGCGGGATGCCCAGGACAACTACTATCAGGTGCTGGCCCACGACCCCTATAACCAGGGCGCGCGCGAGCAACTGGCGGGTTTGCTCTACGGCGAGGGCCGCCTGACCGAGGCACGCCAGCTGCTGGAGGAGGGGATCCGGCTCGATCCCCAGCAGGCTGATTTTCGTCTGCTGCTGGCCCGTCTTGCCATCAGCGAGGGGCAGCAGCAGCAAGCGCTTGGCTGGTTGTCCGGTTATCAGCCGGATCTCGCCAGCAACATGGACTATTACGCGACCTGGGCCGGGCTGACTCAGGAGCTGGGCCAGAATGCCGATGCGGCGGCGCTCTATGTGAAGCTGCTGCGTCAGCAGCCGGATCAGGGCCGCTGGTGGCTTGGCCTCGGTGTGGCCGAGGATGGTCAGGGCCACAGCCAGCGGGCGCTCGATGCCTATCGCAACGCCTTGCTGCACGGCAACCTCGGCGAAGCATCGACCAACTGGCTGGAACAACGAATTGGTCAACTAACCCCTTGATAAACAGCAGGTTCGATTAGCTAAGCCTAATCGGATGCGGCAACGGGTGTGAAGTAACAGAGATCGGAGCAAACATGGCACAACCCAGACTGAAAATGCGCCTCGGCGACCTGCTGGTACAAGAGCAGATCATCTCTGATGATCAGCTGCAGCTTGCCCTGCAGCAGCAGCGTCAGACCGGCCGCAAGCTGGGCACCACTCTCATCGACCTCGGCTTTATCAGCGAGGTGCAGCTGTTGCAGTTCCTCGCCCGCCAGCTGGATGTGCCCTTCTTCGATCTTAACAACCTCACCATCGACGCCGCCGCGGTGCCACTGCTGCCCGAAGTGCAGGCGCGTCGCTATCGGGCGCTGGCGGTCAACCTTACCGACGACAAGGTGACGGTGGCCATGTCGGATCCGGCGGATCTGAGCGCACTGGATGCCATCGCGGCCCTGCTCAGCCCGCGCATTATGGTGCTGGCGGTGGCGCGGGAAGGGCAGCTGCTGGAGTATTTCGACCGCCTCTATCGCCGTACCCGCGAGATTGAAAGTTTCGCCGAACAGCTGCAGGAGGAGTATCAGGACTCCGGCTTCGAGCTGGGCTCCAGCAATCTGGGAGCCAATGACGAGGGGGAGGCGACGGTGGCCAAGCTGCTGCGCTCCCTGTTCGAGGATGCGGTGCAGGTGGGGGCGTCGGATATCCACATCGAGCCGGACGAGAAGGTGCTGCGGATTCGCCAGCGGATCGACGGTATCCTCCACGAGAATATCCTCAACGAGGTGCGCATCGCCCAGGCGCTGGTGCTACGTCTCAAGCTGGTGGCGGGGCTCGATATCTCCGAGAAGCGCTTGCCGCAGGATGGCCGTTTCAACATGAAGGTACGCGGACGCGATGTGGATGTGCGGATGTCCACCATGCCGGTGCAGTATGGCGAGTCGGTGGTGATGCGTCTGCTGGATCAATCCTCCGGCATTCTGTCGCTGACCGAGACCGGCATGCCGCCGGAGATCCTGACCCGTTTCCGCCGTCAGCTCAAACGCCCGCACGGGATGATCCTGGTGACCGGCCCGACCGGGAGCGGCAAGACTACCACCCTCTATGGCGCCCTCTCCGAGCTCAATCAGTCCAGCAACAAGATCATCACGGTAGAAGACCCGGTGGAATACCGTCTCTCCCGCGTCAATCAGGTGCAGGTCAACCCCAAGATCGGCCTCACCTTCTCCAACGTGCTGCGCTCCACCCTGCGTCAGGATCCGGACATTCTGCTGGTGGGCGAGATGCGGGACAACGAGACGGTGGAGATCGGCTTGCGTGGCGCCATCACAGGTCACCTGGTGCTGACCACCCTGCACACCAACGATGCGGTGACCAGTGCCTTGCGCCTCATCGACATGGGGGCGCCCGGCTATCTGGTGGCGAGCGCCCTGCGGGCGGTGGTCGCACAGCGGCTGGTGCGGCGGGTATGTGAGCACTGCGTCGAGGAGAAGGCGCCCGACGAAGGGCAGGCCACCTGGCTCACCGTGCTCTCCGGCGAGGCGCCCGGCCAACACAACTATCACAAGGGCCGGGGTTGCCAGAGCTGCAACTTTACCGGTTATTCCGGCCGGATCGGGGTCTACGAGCTGCTGGAGCTGGATCAGCCGATGATGGATGCCCTGCGCCGCAACGATGCGGAAGGGTTCGCCAAGGCGGCCCGTCAACATGAACACTACCGGCCGCTGGCCCTCACTGCCCTCGATTATGCCCGTCAGGGGATCACCTCGGTGGATGAGGTGCTACGACTGGCCGAGGATTTGGGGTAAGCGATGGCTAACTTTGCCTACAAGGGACGTGACAGCCAGGGCAACGCCACCAGTGGCGTGGTCGAAGCGGCCAACGAGATGGCGGCCGCCGAACAGCTGATGCGCCGTGGCGTGATGCCGACCGAGCTCAAACCGGGCAAGGCCAAATCCGCTGCCATCGACTGGTCATTGTTGCTGGAAGGGGGCGTCAAGCTGGATGAGCTGGTGATCTTCAGCCGCCAGATGTATGCCCTGACCCGGGCCGGGATCCCGATCCTGCGCGCCATCGCTGGGCTGGAGGAGAGCACTCACAGCAAGCCGCTCAAGCGGGCGCTTCACTCGCTGGGGGAAGATCTCGGCAACGGTCGTCCGCTGTCGAGCTCGATGCAGGCGCACCCCAAGGTATTCAGCAGCCTGTTTGTCGCCATCATCCATGTGGGTGAGAACACAGGTCAGCTGGAAGAGTCCTTTTTGCAGCTCGCGAACTATTTCGAGCTAGAGCTGGAGACCCGCAAGCGGATCAAGACCGCCATGCGCTACCCCAGCTTCGTGATGATCGCCATCGGTATCGCCATGGTGATCCTCAATATCATGGTGATCCCGGTGTTTGCCGGCATGTTCGCCAAATTCGGGGTGGAATTGCCGCTGGCTACCCGCATTCTGCTTGCCACCTCGCATTTTTTTGTCAACTACTGGTGGCTGCTGCTCGCCATTCTGGCTGGGATGGTGTTCGGTTGGCGCCGCTGGGTCGCCACCACCAAGGGCAAGCTGACCTGGCACCGCTGGCAGCTCAAGTTGCCGATCGTCGGCACCATCATAGAGCGCTCCCTGCTGGCCCGTTTTGCCCGCAGTTTTTCCATGATGCTCAAGGCCGGGGTGCCGCTAAACACGGCGCTGACCTTGGTGGCCGATGCGGTGGATAACGCTTATATGGCGGGGCGGGTGCGGGATATGCGCGCCGGTATCGAGCGGGGCGAGAGCCTGCTGCGCACCGCCAGCAGCAGCGGCCTGTTCACCCCGCTGGTGATGCAGATGATCGCCGTGGGGGAGGAGACCGGTCAGGTCGATGACCTGCTGCACGAAGCGGCCGAGTATTACGAGCGGGAGGTGGATTATGACCTCAAGAGTCTCACCGCCCGCATCGAGCCGATCCTGATCGGGATCGTGGCGGTGATGGTACTGATCCTGGCGCTGGGTATCTTCACCCCCATGTGGGACATGATGCGCGCAGTTCGCGGCAAGTAATCTTGCTGGAACTTGATATCTTCACGCCTGGGTGGTGGGACATGATGCAAGCCGTAAGAGGCAAGTGATCGGTGGAGTCGAGGGCTGGATGAGCAGACAGACGCAGCAGGATGATCGCTGGCTGACCGGATATCGGCGGATCGCCGTGATCATCCTGCTGATGGTGATCGTGGCGACCCTGGTGCGCAGCTATCAGGGCCACCGGGAAGAGGCGCAGCAGCTCACTCTCACCTTGCTGGGGGCGCAATTTGCCGAGCGGGCACAGCGTTTGCACGGCATTTGGCTCGATGAGCGGCGCCCGCAGACACTGCATGTCGCCGGCAAGGGGTGGCAGTTTGATGCCCGAGGGTGGCCCTTGGGGCTGGTGCCGCTGCAATCTCCTTCGGAAAATTGCCGTCAGTTGTGGCTGGCACTGATGGGTGAGACGAAGGGGGGCGTGCCTCCCCTGCAGGTTCTGGCCCGCCCCGATGGCAGTGGTTGCGAGATGGGGTGGGATGGTTATTGGCTGGTTTATCAGTTTTCTGACGGGCGGGTGATGAAAAAGCCTTGAATGAAACTAATCATATGACCCAACTACATGATTTTTTTGGGCCTGCATGAAATAATGCGGTGCATTACGGAGGGAGCATGACAATGAAACCAATGGCACCAACAATGCCGGAAAACGGGATGAGAAGACGGTCTGCCGGCTTTTCCCTCATTGAGCTGGTGATCGTTATCGTGATCCTGGGGATCCTGGCGGTGACTGCGCTGCCGCGCTTTCTCGATGTGACTTACGAAGCGAAAAAGGCCAGCGTGGAAGGGGTCTCTGGCGGTTTTGCTACCGGCGTTTCACTGGTGCGGGCGCAATGGGAGGCGGAAGGCCGCGCCAAACAGGACAGCCTCAACACCGTGCTTTATGACGGTAGTCGCTTCTATCTGACCACTCCGACCGATACCCAGATCACTAACGGCGAGCTGTCGCCCGGCTATCCCATGGATACCGTTGCCAGCGGTAATCCCGATGTGGATCCGGCTAATCTGACCGCCGAACGTTGTCTCAATATTTGGGAGGGGTTACTGCAAAACCCGCCCAAGGCTACGGCCAGCTTCAATGAAGTGCGCGGTAGCGGCAATGACCTGAAATACTATGCCACAGTAAGCAGTAATGGACTGGATTCGGTCTGCCGTTACTATCTGGTCAATAGTTTGAGTAAGGGCAGTGATGGCAAGTATCAGGATCCGCAAGGCAAGACTGATGCATTTATGAGTTTCAGTTACCGCCCGGCATCCGGTCAGGTGACCACAAATATTAATTAACAGAGGAAAGTGAAATGAAAAAACAGGCGGGTTTTACCCTGATCGAACTGGTTATCGTGATCATCATTCTGGGTATTCTGGCGGTCACGCTGCACCCAAGTTCCTGAATCTGCAGGATGATGCTAAGAAAGCAGCTGCTGATGGCGTAAAAGGTGCAGTAGCAAGTGCATCCCAACTGGTCTATAGCCGAGCAGTATTGGATGGTAGCGAAAAAGATGACACTGGTACTAAGACGGTGAAGCTTGCTGATAACTCTACCGTTACTATCAAATACGGATATCCGACAGCGACTTCTGGTGGTATTGGTAAAGCTGCGACCATCGACCCTCTTTGGGTTGGTAGTGTTAGTGGTTCTACCTATGTGTATCAGACTTCAGGTTCTACTTGCACTGTGGTCTACACCGAAGCGAATGCCAGTGGTGCTGCATCTACAGCCAAGTCTGGTTGCTAACCTGTTCTATGAAAGCGGGGCTAAAGCCCCGCTTTTTCTATCGAGAGTGAGTCGATGCAAAAAGGCTTTACCCTGATTGAACTGGTACTGGTGATCCTGTTACTCGGGATTCTGGCCGCCTTTGCCGTGCCCAAATGGCTGGGCAAAGGCGGCTTTGAAACTCAAACCGTGCGTGACGAGCTGCTGACCCGGCTGCGGCTGGTACAGACCGTCAATATGCATGAGCCGGCCAATCGTTGTACCTCACTGCGGGTTGACGCGGGCCAGTTTGGCCACAGCACGCTCTCCCCTTGTGGCGATCCTGCGGCTATATCGAGCTGGAACGCTAATCAGCTCACCCGTGGTCGTCCGGTGACCCTGTCAGCCGGGATCTCCCTCTCCTCGAACAAGGGCACACCTCCTTTTGTTATCCGCTTTGATCAGATGGGCCGCCCGCTCGGTAGCTGCGCCGGTGGCTGCGAGCTGCAAGTCACCGATGGTCGCGAGAGTGGCCCTATCAAGATTGAATCCGAGGGGTTTATCCATGAGATCCCTTAAGCGTGGTTTTACCCTGATCGAGCTGATCGTCGGCATAGTGCTGCTGGCGGTGGCGCTGACCGGCATTCTCGGTTTACTCATCAATCAGGCGCCGCAGGCGGTAGACCCGGTGCAGCAGGTACGCGCCGCCCAGCTGGCCCAGCGCCTCTCCGGCGAGATCTTGCAAAAGTCGTTTGATGAAAAGTCGGATCATAATGGTGGTCGTTATCGTTGTGGCGAGACCTTCAATGGCCAATTTTATGGGGATTGCAGTTGCCCTGTCGGTGTGACCTGTACCCAGAATCCTCCTGCTCCGGCGATTGCGGTTTGGCAGCCCAGCCAGTATGGCCCGGATGGTGGCGAACGGGAGCCCTATACCTTTAATGATGTGGATGATTATCAGACCAGCGTCATTTGTGCCAAGGGATGGGCTGAGGTTAACTGCTTGAACAGTGACTGGATTGAGGCGACATTCTTTACTCAAGCCGATTCCAAGGTCGCAAGCGATGAGTATCGCAACTACCAGGTCAGGATCGCCGTGACGCCGGATGACCTGTTTGGCAGCCCGGGTCTTAAGGCAGAGTCTATCGGCAAGCGAGTTCTGTTGCAGGTGAAGCTGCCGGATGGGAGTGTGCTCGACTTCTCCTTCTATCGGGGGAACTACTGATGGAACGCTCCTGCTTGTCTATCCGAATGTTTGCTCCTGCTGCTACTTCCGACGTCCGATTACGCTTGGCTGCTAATCGAACCTACCGCAAGCCTCGGGGTAACAGTGGCTTTACTCTGGTCGAGCTGGTGATGGTCATCCTGTTGCTCGGGATTATGGCGACCTTTACCAGCCAGTTTATCGGAATCGGCACCCAGATTTATGGCGATGCCAGTAGCCGTGAACAGTTGATGAGTGATGCCCGTTTCGCCATGGAGCGACTTAACCGCGAACTGCGCGATGCGGTGCCGGGATCGGAGCGCATTGAAGAGCAGAATGGTAACTGGCTGGACCAAGGCCCCTGTCTGCGGTTCTGGCCCATCAGCAACTCGGGGCGCTATCTTGCCCTCAATCGCCCGTCTGGCGCCTCGTCCACACTTGAGCTGGTAATGGTTGCGCCTCCTGTTGCAGTTGAGCCGGTAAACGACTGGTTAGTGGTGTTTCCCCAACCCGTTTCCAGCGGTACGCAGTCGATACGGGACCGCTGTGATTATGGTCGTTGCGTGGCGCAAGTTGAGGCTGTGGGTCCGGTGATCTCTGGAGCCCAATCAATCGGGTATAGCGGTGCGCTGCTGGATGGTACATCTCCCGGCATGAGAGCGTATTTTGCTCGCGAGCAGGTGCGTTACTGCGTATCTGGAGGGGCGCTATACCGAACCAGTGCAGGGATCAGTGCCGCTGGCAGCACTTTACCGCTAGGAGTCCTGATGGCCGAGTCACTTCGGCCTGGCAATGTCTTCTATCGTGAAACCTCGGCGTTTAACGCTGAAGGGGAGTTTGGTATGCGTTTTGTGTTCGAGCGCAAGGGGGAGTCGGTCACCTTTAACCACAAGATAGAGGTGTTCAATGTGCCCTGATCCACAGGCTTTCGGACGGATGCGAGGCAGTGCCTTGATGATCGCCCTGTTTGTGATTGTGGTGATGGCGCTGCTGGCGGCTGCCATGGGGCGTTTTCTGGTCGATAGCGGCGAGAAAAATACGGTGGAGGTGCGCAGCGTGCGTGCCCTGCTGGCCGCCCAGAGCGGGCTGGAGATTGCTCTATATCAGCTATTCCCTAACAGACTAGCTGTATCATCACCTAATCGTTGTGGTCTGGTACTTGCCACACAGCAGTTTAATGACAACATCGGTTTGGCTGGTTGTCAGGTTGTGGTTAGCTGCCGGGAGGTACCGGTGACCTATAACAACCAGAGCAACACGGGCTACCGGCTCGAGAGTGTCGGCACCTGTGGCAGCTCGGACCTTAACAGTGCCAGCCCTGATTTTGCCGTGAGCCGAACCCTGATGGTCGAAGCTTATGATGGAGGAACTCCCTGATGCGCAATTTATGGATCGTCGCAGCCGTGTGGCTATTTAGTGGTTCAGCAGGGGCGTTTCAGCAGATTGATAGTGATACCTTTTTCCCCGCAGTGGTACAGGGGCATCGTGGGGATGACGGAAGTACCTGCTCAACCGGTCGTGGCGGACGTCTGGAACAATATGGCAATGCCCGTATTAATGGTACTCAAGGCACTGATTTAAATTTTTGTTCTTCAAATAGCCCGTTACCTGAACGAGGCTGCGATACGGTGGATGGCGGTGATCGGCGTTGTGCCATTGGTAATAGCCGTGTCTTGGCGTTATCGATTCTAGGAGAGAATACTTTTTCAGTGAGTTCGAATGCTGGAGGAAGTCTAACTTGTAGTTCCTCACAAGTTATTGGTACCGGGACACAAAACCAGTACCGGGATTTTACTCTCAACAATAATTGCAACCTCACTTTCTCGGAAAGCAAGAGTGAGTATCGGCTACGTACATTGACCATAAGAGATGGCGGTAAGGCCATCTTGAATGCGGGTGATTATTTCATTAACAGTCTTAACATGTTCAGCGGCAGTACTATTGAGGCGCGCGGGCAGGTGAGGATTTTTGTCAATACAGCGACGTCACTGGAAAATGCTAACTTGCTTCGTGCTGGCGGTGGTGCAATTTTGTTGTTTGGTTACAACAATATCACCATGAATAGCAGTAGTCGGGTGGATGGTTATGTTTACTCTCATGAAACTCTGACGATGGCAGGCAACGCTGTGGTTAACGGCAGAGTCAGTGCCAGAAACCTTTATATGTATACGAATGCAGTGATTAACGGCAGTGCTGAGACGCCACTATCCAAGTGCTTTAATGATGATTTTACAAGAAGTACTATAGGGGATGACTGGGTAGTTGCAGAGCGTAATCACAGTGAGTTGCCATCGATTCAGCAGGGTCGCTTACGGATGACCCGTAATATTGGCGATCAGGCTACATCGGCTACATTTCAGCGCTTGTTTCCCGCCGCTAACAATCTGGTCACCATCGAATTCAACCACTATGCCTATAACGGCAGTGGTGCAGATGGTATCGCCGTGGTGCTGTCGGATGCCAGAATTGCTCCTCAGCCAGGGGCCTTTGGTGGGCCGCTTGGGTATGGTTTCAAACCCGGTATTTCAGGTTTTGATGGGGGGTGGCTAGGAGTAGGGATCGATGAATACGGCAACTTTTCTGGCGAAGGTGGCACAGTCAACGTAGGACAAAGACGCCAGTCAGTGGCTGTGAGAGGATCAGGGGCTGGCACCAGTGGTTACAATTATCTGAGAGGCACCTGTAGTAACGGCACTACCAATACTACTGGCAACTGTCTCAACCCGACAGTGGACAACAATGGCAATGCCAGTCATCGCTATCGGCTAACAGTGGACTCCCGGGTTTCAGGTCAGTCTATGGTCAAGATTGAACGCAACACTGGTTCTGGTTATATCACGGAGATTGACAGCTTTAATGTTGTGGGATTGGCGGGGCAATCGGTTTTACCAGAGGATTTCTTGTTATCGTTGACTGGTTCTACGGGCGGTTCAACCAATATTCACGAGATCGACAACATTCAGATCTGTGCCCTGCGCTCCAACCCGATTGGTGTGCAGATCGATCATTTCCAGCTTGATTACTCCGGTCAGCCGCTGACCTGCAATCCCGAGACGGTGACAGTCAAAGCATGTGCCAATGCCGCTTGTAGCACCCTTATCACGGATCCTGTCACGGCAACGCTGAGTCTCGACCCTACCTCTGGCAATAATGGTTGGATCGGCGGCAATACGGTGTCGTTCAGTGGTGGCTCGACCACAGTGCAGTTGCGCAATAACACGACGACACCAGTTACCGTCGGAGTGTCCAGTTCCGCGCCGACTACCAAGCCATACAGTACCACCTTGTGCAAGGCTGGCAATGGAGACCCCAGCGTTGCGGCTTGCACCCTCAACTTTGCCGATAGCGGCTTCTTCTTTGATGTGCCTGATACTTATTCCAACCAGCCTCAGGATGTGACTATCAGTGCGGTCAAAAAAGACGACATTACCAAGCAATGTGTGCCCGGATTTACCGGCGTGAGGTCTGTCGGCTTTTGGGGAACGTACAACAATCCAAATACCAATAACTTTGGTAGCAAGATCTCGATAGATGGCAATGCCATCGCTACCTATGCCGCCAGTGTTCCCTCACCAACGCCAACCACCCTTAACCTGACTTTTGATAATCAGGGTAAAGCGACCTTGAAAAAAGTGACCTACCCGGATGCGGGTCAGATGCAGCTTTCAGCTAGTCATAATGGCAGTGGTGAGACGGCGGGTCTGGTGATTAAGGGGGCCGACACGTTTGTGACACGTCCTGTCGGCTTGTGTATAACCCCTCCGCAAGGGGTCTGCGCGGCTGGTGATAGCAGCTGTCCGGTCTTCAAAAAAGCAGGGGAAACATTCCAGGTGGATATCAAGGCGATGGCCTGGGAATCGGCCAATGATGGGGATATCTGCGCCGGGAATCTGACCACGCCCAACTTTGTGCTGAGTAATATTGCTCTGGGCAGTACGCTGGTGGCGCCCAATCCGGGCACCAATGCAACGCTGGGTACTACCGCCTATAGCCATGTGGCTGCGGCCAACAGTGCCAATAACGTTAGCCAGACCGTGAGCGAGGTGGGAGTGTTCCGGATGACGGCGACGCCACCGGCGGCAAAGCAGCCAGAAGGAAGCACTGTATCTACGGGCTATTTCGGCTATACCATCCCTCCCGCCAGCAGCGTGCCGGTGGGACGTTTTGTCCCTTGGGATTTCAATTTGCTGAGCGGGGTGCTTACTCCTGCTTGCGGGCAGTTCAGCTATATGAGTCAGCCATTCGGGGTCAAGATGACGGTACAGGCTCGTAACAAGAGTGCCGGGGTGACCAAAAACTATGGTGGCGAGTTCGCGAAGGGGCGGCTCTATCTGGTGGCAGGCAATAATCATGATGGGATTGATCGCACGGATCGAGTGGGGAGCATGATGGCCAGCTGGGCATCAGGTGAAGCCAATATTGACAGCCAGAGCCGCTTTGCCCGGCTTTCTGAGCGCGCTCCCGGCCTGACTACTCCCGAAGAGCCCTTTAAGTTACTGCGTTTTGGCCTGCAAGTGCTTGATGAGGAGTCACCCTCAGTCACTTTCATGGCTGACGCTGACCTGAATCCTGGCATCAAGAATGGTTGTACCAAAGGGGTTAACTGCAATGCCAAGCAGTTGACGATTCCTACGCGGGTGAATAACACCATGACGGCTTATTATGGCCGCCTGCAGGCTGGCACGGCGGCGGGTCTGGCCTCGGCGCCGCTGGCCATTCCACTGCAGATGCAATATTACGAAGCGGGCAACTGGCTGCAAAACAAGGAAGATCAATGTACCCAGCTCTCTTTGGCCAATCAGGGGTTCACTTTCCTCAATCCGAGTCACACCTTTGATGCGGCGACTCGCGAGCTGAATTTGGGGGCGGGTCGCAAGATAAAGTTGGGGTTGGGCAGTTCGGCACCGGGTGGGGATGCTGCACTGGCGAAAGATGGGGAGATCCTGTTCCATTTTGCCAAGCCGGACATCTCGGTCCGCATCCCCTACAAGGTCGAATTGGCAAAACAGCCGTCGCAGCCACTCTGGTTGTCTGACCCAACGAGTGCCAATGACGGCAACCTGCAAGGTGAGGCCATTTTCGGCTCCAGCCGGGGTAATGACAGAATTATTTATCGGCGCGAAGTATTGCACTGAATGATGTGAAAGGGGGGCTGGCCCAACAGCATCCCCCTAAATCCTTGTTTATTAGTGTTTGCAAGCGTGTCCGAGTGAGTGATGACTCGCATTTTTGTCGCGCCTGATTGATTGGCGACAGTTTGAGCGCTTGCCCATTGGGGTGGGCATTGGTAAAGTTAGCCGGTTTTCTGCACCTCCAAATTCTTAGGATTTCCCGTAGCCATGTTCAAAAAGCTCAGAGGCGTCTTTTCCAACGATCTGTCGATCGATTTGGGAACTGCCAACACCCTGATCTATGTAAAAGATCAAGGGATCGTCCTTAACGAACCCTCAGTTGTCGCCATTCGCCAAGAGCGCGGGAACGCCAAATCGGTCGCTGCTGTCGGTCATGCCGCCAAGCAGATGCTGGGCCGTACCCCGGGCAACATTTCCGCAATCCGCCCGATGAAAGATGGCGTGATCGCCGATTTCTACGTGACCGAGAAGATGCTGCAGCACTTCATCAAACAGGTTCACGACAACAACTATTTCCGCCCCAGCCCGCGTGTGCTGGTGTGTGTACCGTGCGGTTCAACTCAGGTTGAGCGTCGCGCCATCAAGGAGTCCGCACTGGGCGCCGGTGCCCGCGAGGTCTACCTGATCGACGAGCCTATGGCTGCTGCCATCGGTGCCGGCCTGCCGGTATCCGAAGCGACCGGTTCCATGGTGGTTGATATCGGTGGTGGTACCACTGAAGTGGCCATCATCTCTCTGAACGGTGTGGTCTACTCCCAGTCCGTCCGTATCGGTGGCGACAAGTTTGACGAAGCCATCATCAGCTACGTCCGTCGCAACTACGGCAGCCTGATCGGTGAAGCGACTGCCGAGCGCATCAAGCACGAGATCGGCTCCGCCTATCCGGGCGAAGAGGTGCGCGAGATTGAAGTCCGTGGTCGCAACCTGGCTGAAGGTGTGCCGCGCAGCTTCACTCTCAACTCCAACGAAATTCTGGAAGCGCTGCAAGAGCCGCTGTCCGGTATCGTGGCTGCCGTCATGGTAGCGCTGGAGCAGTCTCCGCCGGAACTGGCTTCCGACATCTCCGAGCGCGGCATGGTGCTGACCGGTGGTGGCGCACTGCTGAAAGATATCGACCGTCTGCTGATGGAAGAGACCGGCATTCCTGTCGTCGTGGCCGAAGATCCCCTCACCTGTGTGGCCCGTGGCGGCGGCAAGGCGCTGGAGCTGATCGATATGCACGGTGGCGATCTGTTCCACTACGAATAAGACCCAAAGCCGGCCAACGTGCCGGCTCTTTTTTGACGACCCATGAAACCCATTTTTGGTAGAGGCCCTTCGCTTCAGTTACGGTTGTTTCTCGCCGTCATCATCTCCATCGCTGCCATCGTCGCGGATTCCCGCTTCGGTGTGTTTACCCATGTCCGCGTCTACCTCAGTTCGTTAGTCAGTCCCCTGCAATACATGGCCAATGCGCCGGGTACCCTGCTCGACACCATGTCGACCCAGGTGCAGACCCGCGCCGATCTCATCGAGCAGACCAAGCAGCAGGAGCAACAGCTGTTTACCCTGCGTGCCCGTCTGCTCAAAATGGATCAGCTGGAGCACGAGAACCAAAGGCTGCGTGAGCTGCTCGGTTCGCCGGTGCACAAAGAGTCCCGCAAGATGGTGGCCGAGCTGCTGTCGGTGGATTCCGACCCCTTCAGCCATCAGGTGCTGATCAACAAGGGGGCGCTGGATGGCGTCTACAACGGTCAGGCGGTGATCAACGATCAGGGCGTGATTGGTCAGGTGCTCCACGTGGGCTCCACCACCAGTCGCGTGCTGCTCATTACCGACTCCAGCCACGGCATTCCGGTGCGGGTGCTGCGCAACGACTTGCGTGCTATTGCCTCCGGCAGTGGCGAGCTCGACAAGCTGGAGCTGCGCAACCTGCCGCGCAACACCGATATTCAGGTGGGTGACCTGCTGGTCACCTCCGGTCTGGGTGGCCGCTTCCCGGAAGGCTATCCGGTGGCGACCGTGACCCGCTCCGAGTATGTGGAGGGCAAGCCCTTCGCTCAGGTCGAGGCCAAGCCGCTGGTGGAGCTGGACAGACTGCGCTATCTGCTGCTGCTGTGGACCGACAAGAAGCCTGAAGTACATGATGAGGATGGCGAACGGGCGGCTCCCGCTGCGTCCGCCGCAGGAGCCACCCGCTAATGCTAGAACCCGCCAGCGGCAGGATATGGATCTGGATCTCGATCCTGCTGGCCTTGAGCCTGTCGATCCTGCCGCTTCCTTTCGAATTTGACCCCTTCCGCCCGGACTGGCTGGCCATGGTGCTCATCTACTGGGCACTGGCCTTGCCGCACCGGACCAACGTTGGCACAGCCTGGGTGGCGGGCCTGCTGCTGGATGTGCTGCTTGGCAGCACCCTCGGCGTGCGGGCGATGGCGATGGCCATCACCACCTATCTGGCGGCCTTCCAGTTCCAGAAGATCCGCAACTTCTCCCTCTGGCAGCAGGCACTGATTATCGGTGGCCTCTCGCTGGTGGGTAAAATGACGGTATTCTGGGCCGAGCATCTGTTCAGCCAGGCCAGTCTCAACTTCTCCTACTTTTGGTCGACGTTGACGACGATGCTAATATGGCCCTGGGTGTTTCTGGTGCTGCGCAAGGTGCGGCGCCGCTTCAATATCAGGTAAATATGAACAAAAACAACGAACCACAACTCTATCTCGCCTCGGCTTCTCCCCGTCGCCGTGAACTGCTGACCCAGATTGGCTACCGCTTCGAGGTGCTGAAACTGGATGTGCCCGAGCAGCGGGAAGAGGGTGAAAAGGCGCAGGATTACGTCTGCCGTCTCGCCCGTGACAAGGCGATGGCGGGCGTGGCGTGTGCGCCGACGGCGTTGCCGGTGCTGGGTGCCGACACCATAGTGGTGCTGGGCGACCGGGTGCTGGAGAAACCGTCCGATCTGCTGGATGCCAAAGATATGCTGGAGTCCCTCTCCGGCAAGGTGCATCAGGTAATGACGGCGGTGGCGCTGGCCAGCAAGGATCGTTGTGACGTGCGTCTGGTCACCACCAACGTGGCGTTTCGCAAGCTGGACGAGGCCGAGATCGAGGCCTACTGGCAGACTGGTGAGCCCTGTGACAAGGCCGGGGCTTATGGTATTCAGGGGATTGCGGGCAAGTTTGTCAGCCGCATCGAGGGGAGCTATAGCGCCGTGGTCGGCCTGCCCCTGCTGGAGACAGACTTGCTGATCAAGCATCATCTGGAACAGCTCAAATAATTTCCCGTCAGCTGTGCTCTGCTGCGTTTCTCCCTTGCGCGCGTTGTACCGGATTGGCTGTATAAGAATTCAAAACTGGAACAGGCAAGGTTAGTTATGTCGGTAGAACTGCTGGTTAACGTTACCCCCTCCGAAACCCGGGTCGCTCTGGTCGAAAACGGTCTGCTGCAGGAAGTGCATGTAGAGCGTCAGGCCAAACGCGGCATTGTCGGCAACATCTACAAAGGCAAGATCAGCCGGGTGCTCCCGGGCATGCAGGCGGCTTTCGTCGATATCGGTATGGACAAGGCGGCCTTTTTACACGCCTCCGATATTGTGCCCCATACCGAGTGTGTGGCTGTGAAGGAGAAGGAGCAGTTCCAGGTCGGCAATATCGCCGAGCTGGTGCGTCAGGGGCAGGACATCATGGTGCAGGTGGTGAAAGACCCGCTGGGTACCAAGGGTGCCCGTCTCACCACCGATATCACCTTGCCTTCCCGCTATCTGGTCTTTATGCCGGGCAGCGCTCACGTCGGCGTCTCCCAGCGAATCGAGTCCGAAGCGGAGCGGGAGCGCCTCAAGCGCACCGTAGCTGGCTATGTGGATGAGCTGGGTGGCTACATCATCCGTACCGCTGCCGAAGGGGTGGGGGAGCAGGAGCTGGAGCAGGATGCCGCCTTCCTGAAGCGGCTGTGGCGCAAGATCCTCGAGCGCAAGCAGAAGTATCCCCCCTGCAAGATCCTCTACGAGGATCCCAGTCTGGCCTTTCGGGTGGTGCGCGATTTCGTCGGTGCAGAACTCGACAAGATCCGCGTTGACTCCCGCCAGAGCTTCGATCAGCTCAAGCGCTTCACCGAAGAGTACGTGCCGGAGCTGGCCAGCAAGCTGGAATACTATCCTGGCGAGTCACCGATCTTCGATCTCTACGACGTGGAGAACGAGATCCAGCGGGCACTGGAGCGCAAGGTAGAGCTGAAATCCGGTGGCTACCTCATCATCGACCAGACCGAAGCCATGACCACGGTGGATATCAACACCGGCGCCTTTGTCGGTCATCGCAATCTGGAAGAGACCATCTTCAACACCAACGTCGAGGCGACGGCGGCCATCGCGCGTCATCTGCGCCTGCGCAATCTCGGCGGCATCATCATCATCGACTTCATCGACATGCAGTCGGAAGATCATCGCCGTCGGGTGCTGCACAGCCTGGAGCAGGCGCTCTCAAAGGATCGCGCCAAGACCAACGTCAATGGCTTCTCCCAGCTCGGCCTGGTGGAGATGACCCGCAAGCGCACCCGCGAGAGTCTGGAGCATGTGCTCTGCTCCGAGTGCCCCGAGTGCAAGGGGCGCGGCCGGGTCAAGACGGTGGAGTCTGTCTGCTTCGAGATCCTGCGGGAGATCATCCGGGTCAATCGCGCCTACGATGCGGATCAGTTCACCGTTTACGCAGCCCCGGCCGTGGCCGACTACCTCCATGGCGAGGAGTCCCACAGTCTGGCTGAGCTGGAAGTGTTCATCGGCAAGCAGGTGCGGGTAGTGAGCGAACCCCTCTGTGGTCAGGAGCAGTTCGACGTGGTGATGATGTAATTGGTCTATCGCTGGCTGAGTCGGGGCTGGTTGGCCCTGGGGGTCCTGTTCGTACTGATGGCCATGCTGGTCACCCTGGTACGGGTCGGGGGCCCTTTGCTGAATCAATACCGGGAGAGTCTGATCCACACTCTGCTGGGTGATTCACAACTCAAGGTCAGCGTGGAGCAAGTGGGGCTGGACTGGACACAGTCCGGGCCCGCCCTCGAACTGCAGCAACTCGCCATCGCCCCGGATTCGGGGCGTTTTGCCGTACAGCTCGGCAAAGCCTGGGTGCATCTCGACTTCTGGCGCACCATTAACGAGCTCAAGCCGGTGTTTGGCGAGCTGATCCTCAGCGATGGCGATATCACCATCGACTTGCGCCAACCGGCTGACGACAGCCCCTCCGGCGATCCCCAGCAGGGCGCCCTGCTGCGCTTTCTGCTGACCCAGCTCTCCACCTTCGATGTGCACAACACCCGCCTCAGCGTCACCACCTCCCTCGGTGATCTGCGCGCCCTCGACATCGCCCAACTGCGCTGGCAGAACCGTGGCAAGCGCCATCAGGGGGTCGGCAAGGCTTACCTCATCAACGGGGTGGGCGAGAGCACCCTCGATCTGATTCTGGATGTGGACGCCCCGACTGCCAGGCTCGATCGCCTCAAGGGTCAGCTCTATCTGGGGGCCCGCCAGCTCGATATCACCCCGACCCTGGCCAAGATCCATGCGGGCGAACCCAAGGTTGCCGGTCAGCTCGACTTCCAGCTCTGGAGCGAGTTTGACAGCGGCAAGCTGGGCAATACCCTGCTGGCGTTTGGCAACAACTACCTGATCTGGAAGGATCCCAAGAAAGGGGAGATGCACCGTTTCGGTCTCGATGGTGGCAAGATCCAGCTGCGCCGTGAGGGCTCCGACTGGCAACTGGCGAGCCATAACGTCACCTTCAAGTTGGATGGCAAACCCTGGTTGCAGAGCCGCTTGCAACTGGAACGGATCGGGGATCGGGTGCAGGGCTACCTGCCCAGCATAGAGTTCGACAAGATCACCCAGATCAGTCAGCTGGTCTCGGCGCTCTACCCCACACTCTGCGAGACCCTGCGCCAGACCAATCCGCAGGGGTCGGTGCAGGAGCTGACGCTGCTGGCCAATGCCGACTGGCAGGATCTCTCCCTCAGTGGCCGCTTCAGCAAGGTGCGCCTCAAGGCGTGGCAGGATATACCCGGGATGCAGGATCTCAACGGCGAGTTCTGGCTTACCCCGACCGGCGGTAGCGCCAGATTGGCGCTGGCGAACGACAAGGTGGATCCCGCCCGTCACTTCAAGGAGCCAATCCCGGTCGACCACTTCTCGGCCCGCCTCGACTGGTGGCGCGAGGAACAGGGCTGGGTGCTTTACGGGCAGGATATCGCGCTGGATAACCCGGATCTGACCCTGGCCAGCCGTTTCCGCCTCGATCTGTTCGAGCACCCCTTCCTCGCCCTGACCGGCCGCATCGATGTGAAGAACGCGGGCCATGCGGATCGCTACTTCCCGCTGCAGGCGATGGACAAGGGGCTGGTGGATTACCTGAGCGGCGCCATCAAGGGGGGCAAGGCCAAGGGGGCCGACCTGCTCTGGTATGGGGAGTTTCGGGATTTCCCCTACGACAACGGCAAGGGCATCTTCCAGGTGGCGGTGCCGCTGGAGCAGGCGACCTACGAGTTCTTCCCCGGTTGGCAACCGCTTACCGACCTGCAGATCGATCTCTTGTTCCAGAATGCCGGTCTCGATATGCGCAGCCGCTCCACCAAACTTGGCAAGGCGAGCTCCGACTCGGTGCATGCCTGGATCCCGGATCTCTCCCCTGGCGCCCACCTCTATGTGGATGCCAAGGTGCAGGGGGAGGGCAAGGCCATCAGCGACTACCTGCAGGACTCACCGCTGGGCAGTTCGGTAGGTCAGGCGCTGCGAGAGATCGAGATCCGCGGCCCGATGGCCGGTTCGGTCAAGCTCGATATTCCTCTCGATGGCGAGAGCGAGGTGAAGGCGAGTGGCGATGCCACCTTCAGCAACAACAAGGTGCGGGTCGCCAGTCTGGATCTGCCGCTGGAGAAGGTGCAGGGGCGCCTCGAATATGACAACCAGCAGACCCGTTTCAACAACCTCAAGGCGAGCCTGTGGAACCAGCCGCTGACCCTCGACTATCAGGGGCGCCAGCATCCGGATCACTATCAGGTCGACCTCGATTTCAAGGGGCAGTGGGATAGTCGCCGCCAACCCGCCGCCATCTCTTCATTCGGCATTCTCAACGGCCGCAGTAACTGGGGCGGCAAGCTCGGGTTGACCCTGCCCGACAGCAAGCCGTTCAGCTTCCAGCTGGCGCTCGACTCCAACTTGCAGGGGATGGCGCTGGATCTGCCGCTGCCGCTGGCCAAGAGCAGCGCCAGCCGGCTGCCGCTCAAGGTGATCGCCCGTGGCCGGGATGGCAGCGCCGACATTCGTGCCGTGTTGGGGGCCGATGTGGATATGCAGACCCGACTGGTCTACGGCGAAGGGGTGCCTTATCTCAGCCGGGTGCGGGTCGATGTGGGTCAGCCGGGCGCCCGGGTAATGCGCGATGCTCCCATGCTGCTTGCCATCAACCAGCAGGAGGCCGATGTCGGTGGCTGGCTGGCGCGACTCAAGCAGTGGCTGCCAGCGCAGAACCAGACTGGCAATGCGGTGGTTGGCCCGGCCTTCCTGCCGCAGGAGTGGTGGGTGGATGGACAGCTGGCTCGCGCCTATATCGGCAGTGCCACCCTCAAGGCGGCGCGTTTCACCGTGGGGCCGACCAATCAGGCGACCGAAGTGATGATCGACAGCCCCGATGTGATGGGGGTGATCCGCCTGCCCGCAGTGGCCAATCGCCCGGTGGATGCCAAGTTTGCCCGCATCTACTGGTCCGGCAAGAGTTCGGATCTCAGCCCGGATCCCGATGCTAGGCAGGATAACGCCATCATGGCCTCCATCCCCTGGTTGAAGGTGAGCTGTGTCGATTGCCGCTTTGGCGAGCTACCTCTTGGTGAAGTGAAAGGGGAGCTGGTGCCCGGCGCCAACAAGGTGACACTCAAGGGGCTGGATGTGCGGCTGGCGGGGAGTCAGCTCACCGGCAGCGTCGACTGGCTGGCCGATGGCAACCGGATGCAGACCCGCGCCCGTGGCAAGCTGACCAGCAACAACAGCGAACTGCTGCTCAAGCGGCTGGGCTACACCTCGCCCATCGGCGATGCCCCCGGCTCCCTCGCTTTTGATCTGAACTGGCAGGATGTGCCCTATCGCCCGAGCCTGCCGACTCTGGGGGGAAGTGCCAACTATCAGCTGGAGGGTGGCACCCTGCGGGAGATCAACGATAAGGGGGCACGGCTGCTCTCCCTGCTCAGCCTCGACTCCCTGCTGCGCAAGCTGCGGCTCGATTTTCGCGATGTGTTCGACAAGGGCTTCTACTTCGAATCCATGTCCGCCTCTGCCACCATCAAGCAGGGGCAGGTCAGCAACGATGATTTCTATATGAAGGGGGCGGCAGGTAACCTGCGCGGCGAGGGGATCGCCGATCTGGTGCGCTGGCGGCTCGACTACGAGCTGAGCTTCTCTCCCAATCTGGGGGGCACCCTGCCGGTGGTGGCGGCCTTCTCCATCACGCCGGTCACGGGTCTCTATGTGCTGGCCCTCTCCAAACTGCTGGAGCCGGTGGTGGATGTGGTGACTCGCATCGATTTTCGCATCTCGGGCCCGCTCGACGCACCCAAGCTGATCGAGGCGGGACGAGATCGCGCGCGCATCAAGCTCAACCAGCAGCAGAAAGAGGCGGTTGACGCCGTTGCTCCCAGCTTGCCGACCCAAGAGGTGACCCCTTTCCTGCTGAACCCCAAACATGCAGGGTCCGCTCAGCGCTGAACGAGCGGCCCGGCATCATCACAAGGAGTGAGCCATGATCCGACATATCCTGCTGATCGCCTTCAAGCCGGGCACCCAGCCTGCCCAGATAGATGCGGTGCGTAACGCTTTTCTCGCCATTCCCCATCAGGTCAGCGGCGTGATCGCTGTGGAGTGGGGTCGGGATGACAGCCCGGAGGGGCGAGCCGAGGGGTTTACCCACAGCGTGCTGATGACCTTCGCCGACGAAGCGGCCCGCCAGCGCTATCTGCCCCATCCTGATCACGATGCCCTCAAGGCTATCTTCCGCCCTGTGCTGGAGCGCATCATAGTGCTGGATTACACCCTGCAGGCGGGGGATCGGGTTGTGCCAGAGGGGCCGTTATGATGGTGGATGAGCACTGGGCTGCCATCCCTCCACTGCAGCGCGCACTGCTGGAATCGGTTATGAAACATGGCGCAGCTCATCCTGCGATTGATGCCGGGGTAGTGGTTGGGTCGCTCGCCAAGGGCAAGGCAGACCGGGTATCCGATGTCGATCTCTTGTTGCTGGCCGAGCCTGGCTTCCATAAGCAGGGAGACGAACTGGTGCGCACCATTGTGGGGGATCGGCCCATCTTTCACTGCTGGCAAGGAAGACATGAAGAGGTCTGTTCATACTGGCGCTTCATATTCCTCGACATGACCAGCATCGAGATCCACATCCTTGATCGGGGGGCTGAGTTCCCCCTTGCCAAACCTTATTTGCCACTGTTCGATAAAACTTCCTCCCTTGGTGCGCTTGAGGTTTCTGGCCCTGCCCCAAGCCATTGGGACTTTCCTGCCTATATGGCCGAAGGGGATGGGCTGGTGTGGGAGTTGTTCGATTGCCTCAAATGGGCGGAGCGGGGGCAGCGGGGATTGGTCAGGCATCATCTTCGCAAGTTGCTGGCAGAAATGGATAAAGACCCGAATATTGTGGATCGCGATTAATGCGGACAAGGAGAACGTCATGTGGTTAGCCGCAATACAGCTAGTATCTGGCCGTCACTGGCAGGATAACCGGGAGCAGATCGCCGCTGAACTGGCGGCCTTGCCCAAAGAGCGGCCGCTGCTGGTGCTGTTGCCGGAGAACTTCGCCCTGTTTGGCGAACGGCAGGGTTATCTGGATGGGGCCGAGACCATAGGTGAGGGCCCGATCCAGCAGCAGCTGGCCGAATGGGCACGAGATTACGGCATCTGGCTGGTGGCCGGGGCTATGCCGACCACCATCGCAGGTTCCGACCATATCCACACCAGCTCGCTGGTGTTTGACCCCAGCGGTGAGCTCAGGGGCCACTACCACAAGATCCACCTGTTCGACGTGGATGTGGCGGACAATCACGGTCGCTACCGTGAGTCGGAGACCTTCAGCCCGGGGGAGGCGCCTGTGTTGGTGGACTCTCCCTTTGGTCCCCTCGGCCTCTCGATCTGTTATGATCTGCGCTTTCCCGAGCTCTACCGCCAGTTGGCCCGAGCCGGTGCCCGCGTGCTGCTGGTGCCTGCCGCCTTTACCGCCGTGACCGGCGAGGCGCACTGGGAGCCGCTGCTGCGTGCCCGAGCCATCGAAAACCAGTGCTACGTAGTTGCTGCCAATCAGGGCGGCACTCACGAGACGGGGCGCCAGACCTGGGGCCACAGCATGGTGATCGACCCATGGGGCCGAGTGCTGGCGAGCAAAGAGTGCGGGCGTGGCACCGTATTGGCGCAGATGGAGCCCGGGCTTATCGACGAATTGAAACGCACCATGCCAGTGCTGCAACACGCCCGTTTGCTCTGATGGTGTGGTGAAAAATTGAAACGCAGCCGTTTGTCCGTGCTGGAGCATGCCCGTTTGTTGTGATGGTGTGGCTTGTTGCCAACCCGTCGGCAAGACGATTTAAAACAGCTCGTTACGAGAGTGGAGAAGAAGATTGAGTCTATTGAGCCAGGTTAGTGCCTCCCTGTTGGCCCCCAACGACCTCGATGAAGGGCGCCTGCAGCAGTTGCTCGGCAGCCTGATGAGCCATCAGGTGGAGTTCGGCGATCTCTATTTCCAGCGCAGCTGGCACGAGTCCTGGATGCTGGAAGATGGCATCGTCAAGGATGGCAGCTACAACATCGATCAAGGGGTCGGGGTGCGCGCCGTCAGCGGCGAGAAGACCGGCTTCGCCTACTCGGACGAGCTGAGCCTGCTGGCGTTGCAACAGTCGGTGACTGCCGCTCGCGGCATCGCCGCAGCCGGGGCTCACGGCAAGGTGAAGGCATGGGCCCGCACCGAAACGAACCTGCTCTATCCGGCCATGGATCCGCTGCAGACCCTCGACAAGCATCAGAAGATCGCCCTGCTGGAGCAGATGGACAAGTTCGCCAGAAGTCTGGATCCCGCCATCAATCAGGTGATGGCCTCCATCAGCGGCGTCTACGAAGAGGTGCTGGTGGCCGCCACCGACGGCACCCTGGCCGCGGATGTGCGTCCGCTGGTGCGTCTGTCGGTGACGGTGATCGCCGAGAAGGGCGATCGCCGCGAGCGTGGCAGTGCCGGTGGCGGCGGGCGCTTTGGTTACGACTGGTTCCTCGAACTGGACGGGCTGGAGAGCCGCGCCTTTGGCTATGTGCGTGAAGCTGTGCGTCAGGCGCTGGTCAATCTGGAAGCCATCGACGCGCCAGCAGGCACCATGCCGGTGGTGCTGGGCTCCGGCTGGCCCGGCGTGCTGCTGCACGAGGCGGTAGGTCATGGTCTGGAGGGGGATTTCAACCGCAAGGGATCTTCCGCATTTGCTGGCCGCATCGGCGAGCAGGTGGCCTCCAAGCACTGTACCATCGTCGATGATGGCACCCTGCCGGGTCGGCGCGGCTCCGTCTCCATCGATGACGAGGGGACTCCGGGTGGCTACAACGTGCTGATTGAGAACGGTATCCTCAAGGGCTATCTGCAAGACAAGCAGAACGCTCGCCTGATGGGTGTGCCACTCACCGGCAACGGGCGCCGCGAATCCTACGCCGCCATGCCGATGCCGCGCATGACCAACACCTACATGCTGGCGGGCCAGTATGATCCGGCGGAGATCATCGCCTCGGTGAAGAAGGGCATTTACGCCCCCAACTTCGGTGGCGGCCAGGTGGACATCACCTCCGGCAAGTTTGTCTTCTCCGCCTCCGAGGCCTACCTCATCGAGGATGGCAAGATCACCGCTCCCATCAAGGGCGCGACCCTGATCGGCAACGGCCCTGAGGCGATGAGCCAGGTCTCCATGGTGGGTAGCGACCTTGCGCTGGATCGCGGGGTTGGCATCTGCGGCAAGGAGGGGCAGAGCGTGCCGGTCGGTGTCGGCCAGCCCACCCTCAAACTGGACCAGCTCACCGTGGGTGGCACGTCGTAGGTTTGGGTTAGCCGCGCAGCGGCGTAACCCGATGCATTCAAACCCCGGCTCTTGCCGGGGTTTTGCTATTCAGGGAACTACAGGCAATAAAAAGCCCCGGTCGTTGGACCGGGGCTGGCGGGTTATTCGGTATCAGTTGACGGATATGGCGCGTGCGTCGATGAAATAGCGAGCGTTACCCTGTTTGTCGATCTGGATTTTGGCAACCAGCTGCTCTTGATCTTTATATTCCCAGCGTTGCTCGATCTTGGCGAGGGATGGGCTCGCAATCCCAACCACGTTCAGGTACTCGTGAAACAGGCTATGGCTCCCTATTTCGGTCAGCATCTTGTCCATCTGCATACTCTCCTGAAGTTGAGTGGGTATTCATCAACAAACCTATCAGCGTCCATCTGAATACAGTCTGTATGAAAAACAAACTAACTCATTTGTGTGTCAATAACATGATCAGGGACAAGATCAGTGCAGATCGTCAGGGACTTTTTGATACCGTTTTCAATCAGAGCCGGTGGGCTTCTGCGGCAACTGATCAAACGTGCCGGAAGCCTTTGGTAGCGCCGGTGCGGTTTGCACGGTCTGGCCGCCGTGGAATACCGGATCCTGTGCCACTTCCTTGATGCCATTGATGCAAAACTGCATACCCATGCAGACCAGCAGGAAGCCCATGATGCGGGTCATGGCATCGATGCCGGTGGCGCCCAGGATCTTGCAGACCGGCTCCGCCAGCTTCAATACTCCCCAGCTGATCAGGCTCATCAGGGCAAACGCCGTTACCACACCGGCGTAGATGGTGATGCGGTTGTACTCATCAGGCAGCTCGGCAATCTGGGCGGCCCCGCTTATTACCAGCGCCATGGTACCTGGCCCGCACATGCTGGGCATGGTGAGCGGTACGAAGGCAATGCTCTGGTTTATATCGACCCCGCTCTGCTGGCTGGGGGCGGGGAACAGCATGCGAAAGCCGATAAAGCCGATGATGAGGCCACCGGCCAGACGCAAGCCCGGAATGGAGATCCCGAACAGATCCAGGATCGAGGATCCGATAAAGAAGGTGATGCAGAGGGTGCAGAACAGATAGATGGCGGCCAGATTGACCTGACGGCGCACGTGTTCGCGCGACATCCCCTTGCTCAGCCCCAGCAGCAGGGTGGCCGTGGTGGGTGGGTTGACCATGGGCAGCAGCGCCAGCAAGGTGAGTAATACGACCTGAAAGAACATCTTGAGCCTCGGATAAAGAGTTTGAAGCCATGGGGCGATGCGGGTGGCAGGCCCCAGAGGGAGGTTATCTTATGCTGGCGAAACTGAACATAAGCAGTACAAAAAAGCCCCGGCAGATACCGGGGCTTGTTGTTCGGGTCAGGCCGCTTGCGGCGCTTGCTGCTGCCGGATGGCCCGTTGCTGGAACCAGAGCCAGAGACCGATGGCGAAACCCAGCACTGACAGACTCACCACATAGTGGGAGGGGGCCAGCATGTCGCTCTTCATCCAGAGGGTAACCGCCATCGGGGTGAGGCCGCCGAAGATGGCGTAGGCCACGTTGTAGGAGAACGACAGACCGGAGAAGCGCACCACCGGCGGGAAGGCGTTGACCATCACGTAAGGCACGGCGCCGACAATCCCGACCGCAAAGCCTGCCAGCATGTAGAGCGGTACCAGCTGGCTCGTACCGGCCGCCAGACCGTGATAGAAGGCGTAGCTGGAGCCCGCCAGCAGCAGGGAGCCGAACATGAAGGTGAGACCGCTGCCCAGCAGGTCGATCAGTCGGCCATAGACGATGCAGCCGAGTGTCAGGGCCACGATGGCCAGCGAGTTGGCGGTCAGGGCGTCAGCCGGGCTGATGCCATAGACCTTCTGCAGATAGGTCGGGGTCATCAGGATCACCACCACGATACCGGCGGAGAGCAGCCAGGTGAGCAGCATGGAGACCACCACGCTGCTCTTGTGGTTGCGCAGTACCGACTTGAGGGGGAGCTCATCGGCCAGGGTCTTGTTGGCTTTCATCTCGGCGAAGACCGGGGTCTCGTGCAACCAGCGACGCAGGTACATGGCGACGATGCCGAAGATACCGCCCAGCAGGAAGGGCACTCGCCAGCCCCACTCGCTCACTTCGGCTGGTGTCAGGCTCTTGTTGACCGCAGTGGCGATCAGGGAGCCAAGCAGGATGCCGGCCGTCAATCCCGCCGTGAGCGTGCCGCAGGCGACCCCGACCCGACGGGCAGGGACGTGCTCGGCGACAAACACCCAGGCGCCCGGCACTTCACCGCCGATGGCGGCGCCTTGCAGGATCCGCAGTCCCAGCAGGGCGATGGGGGCGCCGATGCCGAGTACCGCATAGGTGGGCAGCAGACCGATCAGCAGGGTCGGCAGCGCCATCATGATGATGCTGAGGGTGAACATCCGCTTGCGACCGATGAGATCGCCAAAGTGGGCCATGATGATGCCGCCGAGTGGGCGGGCCAGATAACCGGCGGCGAAGATGCCGAAGGTCTGGAACTGGCGCAGCCACTCGGGAATATCTGCCGGGAAGAACAGCTCGCCGATGACCACGGCGAAGAAGACGAAGATGATGAAGTCGTAAAACTCCAGCGCGCCGCCGAGGGCAGCCAGACTCAGGGTTTTGTAATCCTGTCGATTGAGGGGGCGGGCGTGATCGTGTTGTTGTATGGTCGTGGTCATATCCGTATGTTTCCCATCGGTTTTTTTAGTTATTGTCACCCCGTACAAGGGGCATATACAGGTGATCGAGAGTATGCTGCCTGCCTCTTGTGTGTAAATCGCGCAATTCGCAACACTGTCTTGCATCTTTTTGGGGCAATCCGAATGCCCCGCTGGCGGAGGAATGATGGAAAAGAAGCGGGTACTGCTCTCCTGGAGCAGCGGCAAGGATTGCGCATGGGCACTGCATCAGTTGCGGCAAGATCCCGCCATCGAGGTGGTGGGGCTGTTTACCACCCTCAATCAGGCATTCGAGCGGGTGGCGATGCATGGGGTGCGCAAGCAACTGTTGACCGAGCAGGCCGCCTGCGTCGGGCTGCCCCTCATCACCATCGATCTGCCCTGGCCCTGCAGCAACGAGGATTACGCCCGCATCATGACCGGCTTTATCGCCGATGTGGTGGCACAGGGGATCCGCCATATGGCCTTTGGCGACTTGTTCCTTGAGGATGTGCGCGCCTACCGTGAAAAGCAGCTGGCAGGCACTGGCATCGAACCACTGTTCCCGCTGTGGGGCAGCAATACCCGTGAACTGGCGCCGCAGATGGTGGCCGCTGGGTTGAAGGCGCGGATCAGTGCTCTCGACCCGAACAAGCTGGATGCCAGCCTGGGGGGCCACGACTTTGACGAGGTGCTGCTGGCGGCGCTGCCGGAGGGGGTCGATCCGTGCGGCGAGAACGGCGAGTTTCACACCCTGGCCTATGATGGCCCCATGTTCTCCCGTCCGCTCGGCATTCGGGTCGGCGAGACAGTGCTGCGCGACGGCTTTGTCTTTACCGACCTGCTGCCAATCGAGGATTAATTATCGGGCGTCAAATGCTCCCTTTTGCAGGAGCATTCACAGATTTGAGAGGCTGGATGGGGGCACTATTGGCCCCCTCTTTTGATTGAAGACAACCTGCCTTATGAAACACATCTCTCGTCCGGCGCTGCTTGCCTCCTTGCTGGCTGCCGCCCTCTTTCTGCCTGCTGTGGCGGGTCAAGCCGCTACTGTTCAGCCAATCCCTGCCGGTGTCACCACCGTCACTCTGGCCCAGCAGGCGCCGATCCACTGGGTGTCGGTGGAGCAGATTGCCAAGAGCCTTGATGGATTGCCGCCGATGGCCGTCGGGTTTGATATCGACGATACCCTGCTCTTCTCCAGCCCGGGCTTTTATCGCGGCAAACAGGAGTTCTCGCCCAACGACGAGAGCTATCTGAAGAACCCTGCCTTCTGGGAGAAGATGAACAATGGCTGGGATGCGTTCAGCATGCCGAAAGAGGTGGGCAAGGCGCTCATCGCCATGCATCTCAAGCGCGGAGACCACATCTATTTCGTCACCGGCCGCTCGGCCACCAAGACCGAAACAGTGAGCCAGACCTTGCAGCAGACCATGAATATTCCGGCCGACCAGCTCAATCCGGTGATCTTCGCCGGTGATCAGCCGGGCCAGAACACCAAGGTGCAGTGGCTCAAGGATAAGCAGATGAAGATCTTCTACGGTGATTCTGATGGTGATATCAAAGCGGCGCAGGAGATCGGCGCTCGTGGCATCCGCCTGCTGCGGGCTGCTAACTCCAGCTACCAGCCAATGCCGCTGGCTGGCGCACTGGGTGAAGAGGTGATCATCAACTCCCAGTTCTGATCCACTGCGGATCCATGCAAAAAGGGCGGGGCCATTGGCACCCGCCCTTCTGTTTTTTGTGAGCCATGAAAAGGTTGGGCACCTTAACTCAGTTCACGGTATCAGTCAGCCCACGGCATCTCGGGCAGGCTGTCGAGGAACTCGCCATAGCGGGTCAGATTGAAGGGGCCCTGATCGGCCTCCATCGCCATCAGCTCGGCCCCGAGGGCGCAGGCGATATACTGCAGCGCCTCTTCCCGCGGCGTGCCCTTCATCACCAGTCGCATCAGGGTCGCCTTCACATGGGGCGGGTGACCATCGTTGAGCTGGTTCTCCACCATCTCCAGCAGCGCTGCTTCGTCAAAAAATTCTTGAGAGTCGTTCATGGGATATCCGCAACAGTGAATGTGGCGGCCAGTATAGCCTGAATGTGGCTAACACCTTGAACGACCAGCGAATAAACAATCCGGTGTGGCTGCAATTTGTTACCCATAATTAGGAGGAGTTTGCCAAGGCAAACAGGTTGGAACACAGATAACATGGATGGACACGCCTATGCCCACGATAGATTCCCTGCTGGCAGAGCCCCGGCTCCTGCCACAGATCCCGGAAGTGATGCGCGATTTGATCCAGACCTTCAATGAAAAGGATCCGGATCTGCTCAAGATCAGCAAGTTGATCAACAAGGACCCAGTCATCTCCGCCAAGCTGCTGCGCCTGGCCAATTCCGCCAAGTTCGGCAGTAGTCGCCAGATCGGCACCGTCAATGAAGCTGCGGTGCGGTTGGGGTTGGCAATGGTGCGTAACATGGTGCTGGCCTGCGGGCTCACCGAATCGGTCACTGCGGTTCCCGGCATTGATCTCAAACATTTCTGGGGCTGCGTCTTCAACGTGGCGGAGCTGGCGCGTCGTCTGGCGGTGAAGAAGGGGATGAAAGGGGATGAGGTCTTTACCTGCGCCCTGCTCTACGATCTCGGCCGCTTGGTGATGCACGTAGGCTTGCCGGAAAACACCGTCCATCACATTCACGATCTGGAGCTGCACAAGGGGCGGGCCAAGGCGGAAGAGCTGGTGGTTGGCTTCAACTATGCCCAGGTCGGGGCGGCCATGGCACGTTACTGGAAGTTCCCCGAGACCATCAGCAATGCGGTGGAGTATCATTACAACCCCATGCTGGCCAAGGAGTTCTCCGCCGAGGCAGGGTTGATCCATCTGGCGATCGTGCTGGCTGCGCAATCCGATGTGGGGGAAGAGGCGCCACCCGAGTGGCCCCATAAGGTGGCAGACGCGCTGGGGCTGAGCTGGGCCGATTGCGTCGCCCAGTTCACTGCACTGCGTGAGCAGGGTAATGGCTACGCTGGGTTGCTGGCTGCCTGAGCCCGTTTATCCCATCTCATCAGGGGCCAACGCGGCCCCTTTTTCATGGCCGATGGCGCCACAGGCTTGCCAGCCCGGGAGTGACGGGGCACTCTTTGCCCTTCACTTTCCGTTTGAGAGCCCTTGCCATGATTACCTCCTCCCGCCTGATCCTGCGCGAAATGATCGCCACCGATGCCCCCTTCATCCTTGAGCTGCTCAATGACGGCGACTTTTATCGCTACATCGGCGATCGGGGCATTCGCACCCTGGAGCAGGCGCAGGAGTATATCCAGCAGGGGCCGGCGGTCAGTTATGCCCGCTATGGTCACGGACTCTATCTGGTGGAGCGCAAGGAGGATGGTGCCAGCCTCGGTATCTGCGGTTTGATCAAGTGCGATACCCTGGAGCAGGTCGATATCGGTTATGCCTTCCTGCCGCAATATCGCGGTCAGGGCTACGCCATTGAAGCGGCGCAGGCCGCCCTTGTTGATGGCAAAAGCCGATTGGGGATTGGGCAGGTAGTTGCCATTGTCACTCCGGGTAACGAGCGATCCATCGTCCTGTTGGCCAAGCTGGGGCTGGTGCGCAGTCGACTGGTCAAGTTGAGCGAAGATGCCGATGAGTGCCTGCTGCTGGAGCAGTGATCAAGGTCAGAGAGCGGGAAAGCGAATGGCGAGGTGGCTGTCAGGCTGAGTGACAAGCAAGAGGCCGGGTCTGGCTAAAGGCGTGAGAGAAGCAAAGAGGCCGCCGTGAGTTGCGGCCTGTCTGCATCGGGCGCTGCCGGAGGGCAGGCAGGATCAGTTGAGGTCTTCGATGGAGAACTCGCCAGCGATACCATCACAGGAGATGGCGAAACCGCCGCTGAAGCGGGTGCTGAACTGGATCAGAAACGCATCATTGTCGTGCTCTTGCACAGGCAGGTTGATGGGCTTGCTACGACGCAGGGGCTTGTGTGTTTGTACTGCTTTCATCATGGTATTTCTCTATATAAATTAGGTGTTTGCTCCTTGTATTGGCAAATGTCAGGTCAATGGGCGCGGTCGATTGGGTGAACGACAAGCGCGCAGGAATACCCAGCCCGGTTAAGGGGCGTCTGCACTTTCAAGGAATATGCTGATGCATAAATCAAATTGGGTGGGCAGATCGGGTCTGCACCGTGAGAGCCGGGCAACGCAGGCAGACAGCCTGACGGTTCTCAAGGCGAGTAAATCAGAAGAAGGTTATGCGGGTACTGGCAGGATTCATCGTGAGGTGAAGCATTGCAGGATAAACATAAACAGGGCTGATTAACTAGCCGGCGCGCATTCTCTCCTCGAAATGAATAAAAAGCAAACAATAATTTGCCGATGTTGAAGTTAGTACGCTTTTCCTCTGTGTAATCAAGGGGCTATCAGCAGCAAATATTCGCATCTATCCGCCATAAAAAGAGGGCTCCCGACGGGAGCCCTCTCTCATTCTGCAATCAGCACAGTGGGCCGACTCAGTAGTCGCCACAGGCCTTTTTGGCAGCCGTGATCATCGGGGTGATGGTCATGCCTTGCACCACGATGGAGAACATCACCACTGAGTAGGTCATCACCAGGATGACCTCCCGCAGATCGACGCCATGTTCCGGGATCATCATGACGCCGGAGGGGAGTGCCAGTGCCATCGCCATGGCCAGACCACCGCGCAGGCCACCCCAGGTGAGGATCCGCACCGAGAAGGTGTTGTAATTGCGGAATCGGCGGAAAGCCACATAGGGCAGCGACACGCTGATAAAGCGGGCACCCAGGCAGAGCGGGACCGCAATGACCAGCAGGATCCAGTCACGCCAGGCGAGATCCAGCAGTACCAGCGCCAGACCGATCAGCAGGAACAGCAGAGCGTTGAGGAACTGGTCCATCAACTCCCAGAAGTGATCCAGGTGATGGCTGCTCTGCTCGGAGAAGCCGGAGTGACGGGTCCAGTTGCCGATCATGATGCCGGTGACCACCATGGCCAGTGCGCCGGAGACGCCGATCATGTTGGCAAAGGCGAAGCCGGCGGTCGGGATGCAGAGGGTCAGCAGCAGCTCCAATGAACCGTCATCGGTGGCGCTGATCATCACGTGGGCGATGAGGCCCAGCACGGCGCCGAACAGGATGCCGCCGAGGGCTTCGTGCAGGAACAGACCGGCCACGCTACCGAAGGTGGGTTCGACACCGCCAAAGGCGACGGCAAACACGGTAGCGAAGATGACGAGGCCAACACCATCGTTGAACAGGGATTCCCCTTCGATCTGGATGGCGATCTGGGGTGGCGCTTT
Source organism: Aeromonas sp. 102P (assembly GCF_051920345.1). Taxonomy (NCBI): domain Bacteria; kingdom Pseudomonadati; phylum Pseudomonadota; class Gammaproteobacteria; order Aeromonadales; family Aeromonadaceae; genus Aeromonas; species Aeromonas sp. 102P. The sequence continues at coordinate 1,019,694 of NZ_JBQBCZ010000001.1, forward strand.
CATCTTCTTGACGATGGCCAGTACGGCAATCGGGTCAGTGGGGGAGATCAGCGCGCCGAACAGCATGCAGTAGACCAGCGGCAATTCCCAGCCCAGCAGCTTGGCAATAAACCAGAAGCCGTAGCCGATGAGGAAGGTAGAGAGCAGGGTGGCAATGATGGCCAGAATGGTGATCTCCCACTTCTGGCTACGCAGCGCCTTGAGGTTGATGCCAAGGCCACCGGCGAACAGCAGGAAGCCCAGAATCCCCTTCAGCAGGAAGTTCTGGAAGTCGATGCTCTCCATGGTCTTGACGGCAAGAGGTTCCAGGTTGAACCAGCCCAGTTTGCCAAACAGCACCAGCAGTGCGGAGATCAGCATGGAGCCCGCAGTAATGGCGATGGTGGTCTGGATCTTCACAACATACTGGTTGGCAAAGGCGATAAAAATCGCCAACGCTGCCAGAAAACAGAGTGTGTAGTAGACGCTCATAGTTATTTTTTTCTCGTTGGTAGACAGCAAGCACGTATCCCTATGCAGGACGGGCATAGGTTACTCTCGGGCCCTATGTTACTCATTACCCATAAATGAGTATATGGTGGCGCATTTGGACTGATAGACGGCTAGATTTCCATTTCATTTGTTTGCTGTTAGGATGCTGTTTACGCAGTTGCATGGATGTAAGAGGAACACGCGGTGTCGAACGTAATGTCGAGCAGAGAGCCGAGCAAGCAGTCGGACGTAACAAAGAAGCTGGAAGCCTGCCTCAGGGAGCGGATCCTGATCATCGACGGGGCCATGGGCACCATGATCCAGGGCTACAAACTCGGGGAGGCGGATTATCGGGGTGAGCGGTTTGCCGACTGGCATACCGACATCAAGGGCAACAACGATCTGCTGGTGCTGACCCGTCCGGCGGTGATCCGCGAGATCCACGAGCAGTATTGCGCTGCCGGGGCCGACATTCTCGAGACCAACACCTTCAACGCCACTCGCATCGCCATGGCCGATTACGAGATGGAAGAGTTTTCCGCCGAGATCAACCGGGAAGCCGCCCGTCTGGCCCGCGCCGTGGCAGACGAGTGGACGGCAAAAGATCCCGCCAAGCCGCGCTTCGTGGCTGGGGTGTTGGGCCCTACCAACCGTACCGCCTCCATCTCGCCGGATGTGAACGATCCCGGCAAGCGTAACGTCACCTATGACCAGCTGGTGGCCGCCTACACCGAATCGACCCATGCCCTGATCGAGGGCGGCGCCGACATCATCCTGATCGAGACCATCTTCGATACCCTCAACGCCAAGGCTGCCGCCTTCGCGGTGGAAGGGGTGTTCGAGGCGCTGGGCTACAGCCTGCCGGTAATGATCTCCGGTACCATTACCGATGCCTCCGGTCGTACCCTCTCCGGCCAGACCACCGAAGCCTTCTACCATTCGCTGCGCCACGTCAAACCGGTCTCGTTCGGTCTCAACTGTGCGCTCGGGCCAGACGAGCTTCGCCAGTATGTGGAGGAGCTGTCTCGCATCAGCGAATCCTGCGTCAGCGCCCACCCCAACGCCGGTCTGCCCAATGCGTTCGGCGAGTACGACCTCGATGCCGTCGAGATGGCAGAGCATATCCGCGAATGGGCCCAGAGCGGCTTTCTCAATCTGGTCGGCGGTTGCTGCGGTACCACCCCGACCCATATTCGCGCCATGGCCGATGCCGTGGCGGGCATCAAGCCGCGCGTGTTGCCCGAGCTGGCGGTAGCCTGCCGCCTGTCGGGTCTCGAGCCCCTTATCATCACCCCCGAGTCCATGTTCGTGAACGTGGGTGAGCGCACCAACGTTACCGGTTCGGCCAAGTTCAAGCGGCTGATCAAGGAGGGGCTCTACGACGAGGCGCTCGACGTTGCCAAGCAGCAGGTGGAGAACGGCGCCCAGATCATCGATATCAACATGGACGAGGGGATGCTGGACGCCGAAGCGGCCATGGTGCGCTTTCTGAACCTCATCGCCGGTGAGCCGGACATCGCCCGGGTGCCTGTGATGATCGACTCCTCCAAGTGGGAGGTGCTGGAAGCGGGCCTCAAGTGCGTGCAGGGCAAGCCGGTGGTCAATTCCATCTCCATGAAAGAGGGGGAGGAGAAGTTCATTCAGCAGGCGAAACTGCTGCGCCGCTACGGCGCCGCCGTCATCGTGATGGCGTTCGATGAAGCGGGTCAGGCCGATACCCGCGCCCGCAAGTTCGAGATCTGCCAGCGCGCCTACCGGATCCTGGTTGATCAGGTCGGTTTCCCGCCGGAAGACATCATCTTCGACCCCAATATCTTCGCGGTAGCGACCGGCATCGACGAGCACAACAACTACGCGGTGGACTTCATCGAGGCGGTGAAGGACATCAAGACGCATCTGCCTCACGCCATGATCTCCGGCGGCGTCTCCAACGTCTCGTTTTCGTTTCGCGGCAACGAGCCGGTGCGCGAAGCCATTCACGCCGTCTTCCTCTACCACGCCATCAAGAACGGTATGGACATGGGGATCGTCAACGCCGGTCAGCTCGCCATCTATGAAGACATTCCGGCGGAGCTGAAAGAGAAGGTCGAGGCGGTGGTGCTCAACCTCAATGACAACGCCACCGAGGAGCTGCTGGCCATCGCCGAGAAGTATCGCGGTGCCGGTGCACAGGCTGAGGATCCGCGGGATCAGGAGTGGCGCAGCTGGCCGGTGGGCAAGCGGCTGGAGCACGCGCTGGTCAAGGGGATCACCGACTTTATCGAAGAGGATACCGAAGAGGCACGCGCTGGTGCCGAGAAGCCGCTGCACGTCATCGAAGGGCCGCTGATGGATGGCATGAATGTGGTCGGCGACCTGTTCGGTGCGGGCAAGATGTTCCTGCCGCAGGTGGTGAAATCAGCGCGGGTGATGAAGCGGGCGGTGGCCTATCTGCAGCCCTATATCGAGGCGGAAAAATCGGGCGGCTCCAGCAATGGCAAAATCGTGCTGGCGACCGTGAAAGGGGACGTGCACGACATCGGCAAGAACATCGTCGGGGTGGTGCTGCAGTGCAACAACTTCGAGATTGTCGACCTCGGGGTCATGGTCTCCTGCGAGACCATTCTCAAGACTGCGCGGGAGGTCGGCGCCGATATCATCGGGCTGTCGGGTCTCATCACCCCGTCGCTGGACGAGATGGTGCACGTGGCCAAAGAGATGGAGCGTCAGGGCTTCAAGCTGCCGCTGCTGATCGGCGGTGCCACCACCTCCAAGGCCCACACTGCGGTGAAGATCGAGCAGAACTACTCGGAGCCCGTGGTCTATGTCTCCAACGCCTCCCGCGCGGTGGGGGTGGCCCAGAGCCTGCTTAGTCCGGATCTGAAGGAGGCGTTTGTCGCCCGCATCGACAAGGAGTACGAGATCGCCCGGGATCAGCATGCCCGCAAGCAGCCGCGCTCCCGCCCGGTCAGTCTGGCCCACGCCCGCGCCAACCGGCATCAGCTGGATTGGGTTGGCTACCAGCCACCCAAGCCCCGCGAGCTCGGGGTGCAGAAGTTCGAAGATGTGGCCATTTCGGTACTGCGTCCCTACATCGACTGGACGCCGTTCTTCCTCAGCTGGGAGCTGGCGGGCAAGTATCCGCGCATCCTCGAGGACGAGATCATCGGCGAGGAAGCGACCAAGCTGTTTGCCGACGCCAACGCCATGCTGGATCAGCTGGAAAAGGATCAGAGCGTGCGCTGCGCCGGGGTGGTCGGCCTGTTCCCGGCCAACGCGGTAGGGGATAGCATCGAGGTCTACAGCGACGAGTCCCGCACCGAGGTCATCAAGGTGTTGCACCACCTGCGCCAGCAGAGCGAGAAGCAGGGCTTCCCCAACTACTGTCTGGCGGACTATGTGGCACCGAAAGAGAGCGGCAAACCCGACTGGATCGGCGCCTTCGCGGTGACCGGCGGTATCGGTGAGGAGGCCATCGCCAAGGCCTACAAGGCGCAGCACGATGACTACAACGCCATCCTTATTCAGGCGGTGTGCGACCGTCTGGCCGAAGCCTTTGCCGAGTATCTACACGAGCAGGTGCGAAAGCGGCACTGGGGTTATGCTCCCGACGAGGCCCTCAGCAACGAGGAGCTGATCCGCGAAAACTATCAGGGCATCCGTCCGGCCCCCGGTTATCCGGCCTGCCCGGAGCACACCGAGAAGGGGAGCATCTGGGAGCTGCTGAAGGTGGAGCAGGCTATCGGCATGCAGCTCACCGAATCCTACGCCATGTGGCCGGGTGCTGCGGTGTCGGGCTGGTACTTCTCCCACCCCGAGAGCAAATACTTCGCGGTGGCGCAGATCCAGCAAGATCAGGTGGAAGATTACGCCGTTCGCAAGGGGATGACGCTGGCAGAGGCCGAACGCTGGTTGGGGCCAAACCTGAACTGACTCCCGCGTGACACCGGTTGATCTTTAACGAGAAACGGCGGCATCCTTGCACGGGTTGAACAACCTGCGCAGAGCCGCCGTTTAACCTGTTGGTCATAGTGACAGGTTAGAGTGCTGTTTGGTGTGGTTTGTCTTGTTGTCAGGATAAACAATTGGCGTTGTCTTGGCGCTGTGGCACCTTATACTCTCCCGCCCCATCCTGCCCAGGCACAGCCTTCTAGCGGAATTGTCATGAAGATCGCCATTTTATCCCGTGAGCCGAAAAACTACTCCACCCGCCGTCTGGTCGAGGTGGCACAGGCGCGCGGTCATCAGGTAGAGGTGCTCGACACCCTGCGCTGCTATATGAATATCGCTTCCCACAACCCCTCCATTCACTACGAGGGTGGGGAGCTGGGAAGCTATGACGCCGTGATCCCGCGGATCGGGGCCAGCATTACCGCCTACGGCACCGCCGTGCTGCGCCAGTTCGAGATGATGAACACCATGGCCCTCAACAGCTCGGTGGCCATCAGCCGTTCCCGCGACAAGCTGCGGGCGATGCAACTGCTCTCCCGCCATGGCATCGGCCTGCCCATCACCGGCTATGCCCACAGCACCCACGACGTGCCCGACCTCATCACCATGGTGGGCGGGGCGCCGCTGGTGGTGAAGCTGCTGGAGGGAACCCAGGGGATTGGCGTGGTGCTCTGCGAGACTCAGAAGGCCGCCGAGAGCGTGATCGAGGCCTTTATCCAGACCAACAACAACATTCTGGTGCAGGAGTATATTCGCGAGGCCAATGGCGCCGACATCCGCTGTCTGGTGGTCAACGGCAAGGTGGTGGCCGCCATGCGCCGTCAGGCCCAGCCGGGGGAATTTCGCTCCAACCTGCACCGTGGCGGCACCGCCGAGGCGATCAAGATCACCCCGGAAGAGCGAGCCACCGCCGTGCAGGCTGCCAAGATCATGGGGCTAGATGTGGCGGGGGTCGATATCCTGCGCAGCGCCCGTGGCCCGCTGGTGCTGGAGGTCAACTCCTCCCCCGGCCTGCAAGGGGTGGAAGCTGCTTCCGGCAAGGATGTGGCCGGCAAGATCATCGAGTTCCTCGAACTCAAGGCGAGCCGCAAGAACAAACCGGCGGAGTGAGCCTCAGGCTTGCATCCGTCAGATAAAAACAGGGCGCCCTCGGGCGCCTTGTTGCTATCTGGCTGGTGGGTTGGCGGCGCCACTGCGCCCTCACCCTAACCCTCTCCCAAAGGGAGAGGGAACTGTTCGGCAGTGATCATCGCCAGCCGGGCGCTGAATACGCCATTCTCCAGCCGGGTGTCGATCTGCCAACCGAGTTTCTCGCAGATGCGCTGGATGATGGTGAGGCCACAGCCGTAGCCGAGGATCTGATCCGGCGCCGCCGCCGTCGGGTTGCTGATGGTGAGCACCGGGCCACACAGCTCGATGTCGATATGTCCTTCGGCATAGCTCAGGGCATTTTTCAGCAGGTTGCCGAGGGCGATTGCGAGCAGGGAGAGGGGGGCATTTACTTCGCTGCTCTCGTCCAGATTAAGCCGGATATCGAGTGCCTCCCGCTGCAACAGCGGAGCGAGGCGGGCCAGCTCCTGACGGATCAGCGGGGTGACCTGTTGCAGCGGTCGCTCCACTGCCTCCTTGCGGCCCAGTAGCAGGAAGGTCTCGGTGAGCAGCGCCATCTCGTCGGCGGCGGCGCGGATGCGGGTGGTGGCGCGGGCGGCCGGTGCGGGTAAGTCCGTCACCTTGCCGAGCAGGGCCGCCGAGCCCTGGATCACCATGTTGGGGGTGCGCAGCTCGTGGCTGGCGAAACGGCTGAACTCCTGCTCGCGGGCGAACACTGCGCTCACCTCCTGTTTACCGGCCAACAGTGCCAGTTCGATATCGCGCAGCTCCTGCCAGGGGGCGTCGGGCTCGAAATCCGCCTGATCCGGGGTGAGGTGGGCGACCCTGTGCTGCAGCCGTTGCAGCGGCCCCGTGATATGACGTACCAGCCAGATGCCGAAGCCGAGGCAGGCGAGCAGCAGCGCCAGCCCGATCAGCCGGGTCGCCAGATGCAGCTTGTCTTCGTAGGGGTCTAGGTAGTCGTCGGCATCGTCGTTGAAGACCAGATAGAGCAGTCCCTCGCCGGAGGGGTGACGGGCCACCAGAAAGTGTTTGTCCTCCTTGCCCAGCTGGTGCTCGAAAAAGCCGGGGGTCTGGTAGGGCTTCAGCCACTTCAGCAGGCGGCCCGCCTCGGTCCAGTAGCTGGAGAACTGTCTGGGGCTCGGCGCGGCCGCCGCCGGGCCGAGTCGCAGCCAGTCATCGCTGTAGCGGGTCACTTCGGCTTCCAGCCAGTGGCGCAGGCTCAGCTCCTCCATCTTGTCCTCGGCCACCAGCATCAGGCCGGAGAGCAGGATCAGCAGCACCACCCCGGCGCCGCCGAGCGCCATGATCAGGCGGCGGCGCAGGCTCGGCAGACTCATGCGCTCACCAGTCGGTAGCCCTGACCGTGGAGGGTTTCCAGCATGGGAGTGGGGAAGGGCTTGTCGAGCGCGTTGCGCAGGGCGTAGATATGGCTGCGCAAGGCATCGGAGTCGGGCTCCTCATCCCCCCAGACGGTGTCGAGCACCTCCTGACGGCTGACGATGGCGGGGGCGCGGCGGGCCAGCAGGGCGAGGATTTGGAACGGGATCTTGCCGAGCTTGAGGGGCTCACCGGCGCGGGTGGCGCGGCCGCTGGCGACATCGACCGTCAGATCGCCAAAGCTGATGGCCCCCACATCGCCGCGCGGGCCACGCAGGCTCAGAGCTTGCAGTCGCACCTCCAGCTCCTCCATGGCGAACGGCTTGACCAGATAGTCATCCCCTCCCGCCTTGAAGCCCGCCAGCTTGTCTTCCAGGCTGTCGCGGGCGGTGAGAAACAGCACGGGAGTGGCAATCCCCTGCTCGCGCAGGCGCGCCACCGTGCTGAGGCCATCGAGGCGCGGCATCATCACATCCATGATGATGACGTCGAAACGCTGCTCCTCCAGCAGTTGCAGCGCCGCCTGACCGTGATAGGCACAATCGAGGCGGTGACCGGCCAGCTCCAGATAATCCATGATGGTTTCCGCCACCTGAGGATTGTCTTCCACTACCAAAATCTTCATGCTTTGCTCTCCTGGTTGGCGAGCGTTTCACGCTCTTTTCACACCGGATTCGGCATCCTGTTTGCCAGTGTAACCCCGAGGATCCCTGATGAAGAAGTCTCTCTGCGCCCTCCTGCTGTTGATCTTGTTGCCACTTGGCACCGCACAGGCGACCGAATTCAAACTGACCGGCCGCACCACCTGGCAGCTTGGCCAGTTGATGGTCAACGGCATGCCGTTCGTGATCGACGACCAGACCCGCTTCAAGGATTGGCTCAACGAGGATGATCTCGGCGGTACCTGGGTCGAGATGAAGGGGGTGGTGGAGAACGGCGTGCGCTATGTGCGCAAGGTCGAAGCCCTCGACGAAGATGACAAGGACGAGATGGAACTGGAGGGGCCGGTCGAAGGGGGGCGGATCTGGGGCTACACCACCTCGGACAACAGTCTGGCGCCGTTCGAAGGGCGCTGGCTCGAGCTGGAGTGCAAGTTTGACGGCATGCGCCTGAGCCGCTGCCGCGAGGATGACTGATCCGACCTCTGCGTTCCGATTAGAAATGCTCTCGAATGAAGCCCATGCTTGTCCAGCATGGGCTTTTTGTTCAGGGACGAACGAAGATGGAACAATCGAGAAAGTGGTGTGCATGGATGCTGGGTGTGCCGCTCTGGGCGGCGCAGGCGGGAGCCGACGAATTGTGGCTGGTGGAACTGGAGCACAGCGACGGCATCCGCCTGCAATTTCAGGGGGCCGAAGTGGAGCTGGGCAGTGCCGCCATCTGGCGGCAGGGGGAGATTTGGCCGCAGCCACTCAAACCCGGCGACCAGATCGCCCTGCTGGTGGCTAATGGCGTTGCCACCCGGATCGAGCTGCTGGCCGCCAGAGCCCCACTGGCCAATCAGCCCTGGCAGCGGGCGCAAGATCGCCTGCAATCCTTCGATGACCGGCAGCTCACGCTGGCCACCCTGGGCACTGTGCGACTCAATCCGCAGGTGCGCTGGGTCAACGGCTCGGCCGCCGATCTGCATGCCGGGAGCGAGCTGGTATTGATCCGTTCGGCGGATGGAATATTGCAGGGAATTGAAGTGATCAATCCGGAAGAGTAATTCAGCATCTTCTTATTTAATATGGTTTCACCATATTGTGGCAGCCATTAAATAATGACTGTCACAATATTTATGATTTATTCCTCAATAAAGTCATCGCTCTAATTATTTTCCTGTATCACCATTATTTTGTTTGTCATGGATGTTTTTTGGTGGTTTATTTTATTTGTGTCAGGTTTTGTCGGAGTCCATACCTGTCAAATGAAAAAGGATATTTCTACACAATAACAATTATCGTATGTCTGAAAGAGGGATAAATGATGAATAGAATAATTACCGCCAATCTGGCGTTTTGGGCGTCTTCATTGATGCTCGCTCAGGTGCAGGCGGCTGAACCTGTCTACCCTGATCAGGTCAAGTGGGCGGGTCTTGGCACGGGCGTCTGTGCCAGTGGTTATCGTCCTCTGACCCGCGATGAAGCCATGAGTATCAAGGGTAATCTGGTCAGCCGCATGGGGCAGTGGCAGATCACCGGGCTGGCTGATCGCTGGGTGATTATGGGGCCTGGATATAATGGCGAAATCAAACAGGGCACTGCCGGAGAAACCTGGTGTTATCCCAACTCACCGGTTTCCGGAGAAATACCAACACTCTCTGACTGGAATATTCCGGCGGGTGATGAGGTCGATGTGCAATGGCGGCTTGTCCACGACAATGATTATTTTATCAAGCCAGTCAGTTATCTCGCCCATTATTTGGGATACGCCTGGGTGGGTGGAAATCATAGCCCCTATGTCGGGGAAGATATGGATGTTACCCGGGTTGGCGATGGCTGGCTGATAAAGGGAAATAATGACGGCGGCTGCTCCGGATATCGTTGTGGGGAGAAGAGCTCCATCAAGGTAAGCAACTTCTCATATACCCTGGAACCCGACTCCTTCAGCCATGGTCAGGTCACCGAGAGCGGCAAGCAGCTGGTCAAGACCATCACGGCCAATGCGACCAACTACACCGACCTGCCCCAGCAGGTGGTGGTGACCCTGAAGTACGACAAGGCCACCAACTGGTCGAAGACCGACACCTACAGCCTGAGCGAGAAGGTGACCACCAAGAACAAGTTTCAGTGGCCGCTGGTGGGGGAAACCGAACTGGCTATCGAGATCGCTGCGAGCCAGAGCTGGGCTTCCCAGAAAGGGGGTTCGACGACCGAGACCGTCTCGGTTGAAGCGCGCCCCACGGTGCCGCCTCACTCCAGCCTGCCGGTGCGGGTTGCCCTCTACAAGTCCAACATCTCCTACCCCTACGAGTTCAAGGCCGAGGTCAATTATGACCTGACCATGAAGGGTTTCCTGCGTTGGGGCGGCAATGCCTGGTATACCCATCCTGAGAATCGTCCGACCTGGGAGCATACCTTTGCCGTCGGCCCGTTCCGCGACAAGGCGAGCAGCATCCGCTACCAGTGGGACAAGCGTTATATCCCGGGTGAAGTGAAGTGGTGGGACTGGAACTGGACCATCAGCGAGTATGGTTTGTCGACCATGCAGAATAACCTGGGTCGTGTGCTGCGCCCGATCCGTTCGGCGGTGACCGGTGACTTCTATGCCGAGAGCCAGTTTGCCGGCGATATCGAAATCGGTCAGCCCCAGACCCGTTCCGCGAAGGCTGCCCAGTTGCGCAGTGCCTCTGCCGATGAGGTGGCGCTTACCGGTGTGGATCTGGACAGCGAGGCCCTTGCCAACGAAGGGTTTGGCAATGTATCCCTGACCATAGTTCCGGTTCAATAACCTCACTCGCAGGCCCCTTTCATAGGGGCCTGTTTCTGTTCTGCGCAAGACGATGCGCTTGCCCTGCGCCCCTCGATTTTCTCTCTTTTTGTCCTCTTGTCCCTAAATGATCACAACAGGAAGCTATGGCTTGCCAAGGTGATGCCAACGCAGGTTTGACCTCTGTTTGGGGTGGCCCCGTGAGCGAGGCATCGTTCACTCATTTGTTGAAAGAGGAGTGTTGGCCAGATTGTTAACGGCTTGTGCTTTAAATTTTCCCCCTTATACTGGCGCCATCTTGTCGGAGTGCTGACCGTCGAACGACGCGAAGCTGAGACCGTTAATTCGGGATCCGTGGAACCTGATCAGGTTAAAACCTGCGAAGGGAACAAGGGTAACTTGCGGGTTACCGCGCCGGAGGAGGAACAAGCCTCTTCCGCTCATCGTAGGGATCACCCTTGATGGGTCAGGGCGCACAGGAGGGAGTCTGTCCCGTCCGGTTTTCCAGCACGTGGGGCGCCTTGCCCACAGCATGCAGAGAGCGGGAAGTGGCAGAACAGCGGCGCGGAGATCCATCCCGTACGCACTCCCTCCCGAGATAAACACCCCGCCGCAAGTTCATCTTCTCCTCGAACTCCAGACAAGCAAACACCCATAACTTCAACCAGTTAATGTGAGTTTTGCTATGTCTACTTCTGTATCTGATACCACCAAATCCAGCCGCCGCGAGCAGCGCTCCAGCGCTCAGGCCTTTATCGACAGCCTCAAGGGGATGGCTCACCCCAACTCCCGTCGCATCTTTATCGAAGGCTCCCGCCCCGATATTCGTGTTCCCCTGCGGGAGATCCAGCTGGCTGATACCTTCGTCGGCGGCACCAAAGAAGATCCCAAGTTCGAACCCAACGAACCGATCCCGGTCTACGACACTTCTGGCCGTTACGGGGAGGAGGGGGTCGCCATCGACGTGCGCCGCGGCCTGCCGCGCCTGCGGGAAAACTGGGTGCTGGAGCGCGATGATACCGACGAACTGCCGGGGCTCAGCTCTACCTTCACTCAGGAGCGTCTGGCCGACGAAGGGCTGGATCACCTGCGCTTCGAACATCTGCCCAAGCCGCGCCGCGCCAAGCCGGGTCGTCGGGTTACCCAGCTGCACTATGCCCGTGCCGGCATCGTCACTCCCGAGATGGAATTTATCGCCATTCGCGAAAACATGGGCCGTGAGCGGGTGCGCTCCGAGCTGTTGCGCACCCAGCATCCGGGCCGCGATTTCGGTGCCCGTTTGCCCCAGAACATCACCCCCGAATTTGTGCGTGATGAGGTGGCCGCCGGTCGCGCCATCATCCCCAGCAACATCAACCACCCGGAAGCGGAGCCGATGATCATCGGCCGCAATTTTCTGGTGAAGATCAACGCCAACATCGGCAACTCGGCGGTCACCTCCAGCATCGAAGAGGAGGTGGAGAAGCTGGTCTGGTCGACCCGCTGGGGCGCCGACACCGTCATGGATCTCTCCACCGGTCGCTACATCCACGAGACCCGCGAGTGGATCCTGCGCAACAGCCCGGTGCCCATCGGTACCGTGCCCATCTATCAGGCGCTGGAGAAGACCAACGGCATCGCCGAAGACCTCACCTGGGAGCTGTTCCGCGATACCCTGCTGGAGCAGGCCGAGCAGGGGGTGGACTACTTCACCATCCACGCCGGCGTCCTGCTGCGTTTCGTGCCTATGACCGCCAAGCGCCTCACCGGCATCGTGTCGCGCGGCGGCAGCATCATGGCCAAGTGGTGCCTGTCGCACCACAAGGAGAACTTCCTCTACCAGCACTTCCGCGAAATCTGCGAGATCTGCGCCGCCTATGACGTGGCGCTGTCGCTGGGCGACGGTCTGCGGCCCGGCTCCGTCTATGACGCCAACGACGAGGCCCAGTTCGCCGAGCTGCGCACCCTGGGCGAGCTGACCAAAATTGCCTGGGAGTACGACGTGCAGGTGATGATCGAGGGCCCCGGCCACGTGCCGATGCACATGATCGAGCGCAACATGACCGAGCAGCTGGAGCACTGCCACGAGGCGCCCTTCTATACGCTGGGCCCGCTCACCACCGACATCGCGCCGGGGTACGATCACTTCACCTCCGGCATCGGCGCCGCGCTCATCGGCTGGTACGGCTGCGCCATGCTCTGCTACGTCACCCCCAAGGAGCATCTGGGCCTGCCCAACAAGGAGGATGTGAAGCAGGGGCTGATTACCTACAAGATCGCTGCTCACGCCGCCGATCTGGCCAAGGGGCACCCGGGCGCCCAGATCCGCGACAACGCCATGTCCAAGGCGCGCTTCGAGTTCCGTTGGGAGGATCAGTTCAATCTGGCCCTCGACCCCGACACCGCCCGTGCCTACCACGACGAGACCCTGCCGCAGGAGTCCGGCAAGGTGGCTCACTTCTGCTCCATGTGCGGGCCCAAGTTCTGCTCCATGAAGATCACTCAGGATGTGCGTGATTACGCGGCGAAATTGGAAGCCGTTGAGATCAAGCTGGTCGGTATGGATGGCCAGCAGGAGCAGGTGGTGGCTCAGGTGGAGAGCGGCATGGCCCGCATGGCAGAGACCTTCAAGGAGACTGGCGGCGAGATCTACCATCAGGCAGCGGCGCTGAAACAGGCCGCAGGGGAGGAGGCGTGAGCAGCGCAAGCGGGGCTGTCAGCCCCGCCGATCTGCCGCCTGTGACGGACTCCCGCCCAGTTGTCTGGACCATCGCCGGTTCCGACTCCGGCGGCGGCGCCGGCATTCAGGCCGACTTGCACACATTGCACGACCTCGGCGTGCACGGCTGTTCGGTCATCTCCGCCATTACCGCCCAGAACTCGGTGGCGGTGAAGATGGTTGACCCGGTGCTGATGCAGACCTTCACCGCCCAGATCGATGCCCTCGGCGTCGATCTGCCGCCTGCCGCCATCAAGATCGGCCTGCTGCCAACCCGGCTTCACGTCGAGGTGCTGGCCCGCCGACTGGCGGCCATCGAGGCGCCCTTCGTGGTCTACGATCCGGTGGCCATTGCCAGCACCGGCACCCCGATGGCGGAGCCCAATATGCTGGAGGCGGTACGCGAACAGCTGCTGCCACGTCTGTCGCTTATTACCCCCAACGGCCCCGAGCTGGAAGCCCTGACCGGACTGCCGGTCAGCAGCCCCGAACTGGTGCGCCTTGCCGCCCGCCGCCTGCGCGAACTCGGCGCCCGCGCCGTGCTGGTCAAGGGGGGCCATCTGGAGTGGAGTGGCGATCTCTGCCTCGATTACTACCAGGATGAGACCCGCGAATTCTGGCTGGCGGCGCCGCGCCTCGATACCCGCCACGGCCACGGCACCGGCTGCTGCTACGCCAGCGCCATCGCCGCCGTGGTGGCGCAGGATTATCCGGTAGAGGACGCCATCACCCTCGCTCGCGCCTACCTGCAACAGGGGCTGGCGGCGGCGCAAGGAGTGGGGGCAGGCCCCGGCCCCATCGCCCATCTCGGTTGGCCAGCCGATCTGGCTCACTTCCCCCGCGCCGTATTGGCGGGGTCAACCCTCGATCGCCGCTTCGGACTTTATGAGACAAGCAGTGCCCGCCTGCCGCAGGGCCCCTTCGCGCCGACCGAACACAACCTCGGTCTCTATCCGGTGGTCGATTCGGTCAAGTGGCTGCGCCGCCTGCTGGGGCAGGGGGTCAAGACCATTCAGCTGCGGATCAAGAATCTGCCCGCCGCTCAGGTAGCACCGGCCATTCGCGATGCGGTTGAGCTTGGTCGCCGTCATGGGGTGCGGCTCTTTATCAACGACTACTGGCAGCTGGCCATCGAGGCGGGCGCCTGGGGCGTGCATCTGGGGCAGGAGGATATGGAGACCGCCGATCTCGCCGCCATTCAGGCGGCCGGGCTGCGCCTTGGCATCTCCACCCACGGCTACTTCGAGCTGATGCGGGCGCGCGAGCTGGCCCCCTCCTATATGGCGCTCGGCCATATCTTCCCGACCAACACCAAGGCGATGCCTTCGCGTCCTCAGGGGCTGGTGCGGCTGCACCGCTACCGCGCCCTGATGGCGGAGTGGCCGACGGTGGCCATCGGCGGCATCAGCGAGGAGCGGGTGGCGGCGGTCAAGGCAAGCGGGGTCGGCAGTATCGCGCTGGTCTCGGCCATCACGGCGAGCGACGACTGGCAGGGGGCGACCGAGCGGCTGCTCGCGGCCGTGGGGGCAGGGGATGAGCCACGCTCGGCCACCGTTATACGGGAGGCAGAACATGCGCTCTGATGCCGCTTCTCTTAGTGACAAAGAGTATTTGCGATACGGCCGCCAGCTGATGCTGGCGGAAGTGGGCGAAGAAGGGCAGGCACGGCTTAAAGATAAGTCTGTGCTGATCGTGGGCCTCGGCGGGCTTGGCTCGCCGCTCGCCCTCTATCTCGCCGGGGCTGGTGTGGGCACCTTGTGGCTGGCCGATGGCGACACGGTGGACTCCAGCAATCTGCCGCGCCAGATCCTGTTCGATAGCGAGGCGGTCAACCACTCCAAGGCGGAGCTGGCCCGCGAGCGGTTGGCCGCCCACAACCCTCTGGTGGAGCTGATTGCCATTAACCAGCGGCTCGATGCCGCCAGCCTGCCGGAGTTTGTGGCCGAGGTAGATCTGGTGATCGACTGCTGCGACAACCTCGCCACCCGCCAGGCCATCAACGCCGCCTGCGTGGCTCAGGGCAAGCCCTGGATCTCCGCCGCCGCAGTGGGTTGGCAGGGGCAGCTGATGGCGCGAACCAGCAGTGAGCACGCCTGCTACGCCTGCCTATATCCGCTGGATACCAAGCTCTCCCAGAGCTGCGAGACCAGCGGTGTCACCGGCCCGCTGGTCGGGGTGATGGGCTCTTTGCAGGCGCTGGAGGCACTGAAACTGCTGTTAGGGATGCCAAGCCCGGTGGCTGGCACTCTGCGCCGTTTCGATGCGTTGACCCATCAGTGGCAGACCCTCACTCTGGCCCCCGATCCCGATTGCCCGGTCTGCGGGCAGCGTAAGGAGATCACCCCATGACCTTGACCATTCGACTCAACGATAAAGCCCAGTCGCTGGCGGCAGGGCAGAGCGTGGCCGACCTGCTGGCGGCGCAAGACGTTAATCCACAGGGGGTGGCGGTGGCCCTTAACGGCGCCGTGCTGCCCCGTGGCCGCTGGGCCGAGACCCGTCTCAATGACGGGGACGAAATTCACCTCTTTACCGCCATTGCGGGAGGCTGACATGCTGACAATTGCCGATCACACCTTCTCATCGCGTCTCTTTACCGGCACCGGCAAGTTTGCCCGCCCTGACCTGATGGCCGCCGCCATCGAGGCGAGCGGCTCCCAACTGGTCACCATGGCCATCAAGCGGCTCGAACCGGGCAAGGCCCACGACGATATCCTGAGCCCCTTGTTGCAGCTCGGGGTCAAGCTGCTGCCCAACACCTCTGGTGCCAAGACCGCCGCCGAGGCGGTGTTTGCCGCCCACCTCGCCCGCGAGGCGCTGGGGACGAACTGGCTCAAGCTGGAGATCCACCCCGACCCGCGCTATCTGCTGCCCGATCCCATCGAGACGCTGAAAGCCGCCGAGCAGCTGGTGAAAGAGGGTTTTGTGGTGCTGCCCTACTGCGGCGCCGATCCCGTGCTCTGCAAGCGGCTGGAAGAGGTGGGCTGCGCCGCCGTGATGCCGCTCGGTGCGCCCATCGGTTCCAATCAGGGGCTGGTGACCCGGGAGTTTCTCTCCATCATCGTCGAGCAGGCCAATGTGCCTGTGGTGGTGGATGCGGGCATCGGTGCGCCGAGCCACGCCGCCGCCGCCTTTGAACTGGGCGCCGATGCCGTGCTGGTCAACACTGCCATCGCGGTGAGCGGCGACCCGGTCGCCATGGGCCGCGCCTTTGCGCTGGCCTGCACCGCCGGTCGCAGCGCCTATGAGGCAGGCCTTGGCGCCCGCGCCCTGCAGGCGCAAGCCTCCAGCCCGCTCACCGATTTTCTGGGGGCGTTATGAGTCATGAAACAGGGGCGACCATGAACATCTCCCCCTTGCCCCAAGGGCAGCCAGAGGTTTGCCCCCCTCTCCCTCTGGGAGAGGGGCTGGGGGTGAGGGCTAAGGAGCCTACCTTTCTCGACCGATGGCAGGAGCTGGATTGGGACGATATCGGTATGCAGATCCGCGCCAAAACTGCCGCCGATGTGGCACGCGCCCTGAGTGCCCCGCGCCGCACCCTGGCCGATTTTATGGCGCTGATCTCGCCGGCTGCCGAGGCATTTTTGCCGCAGATGGCGGCCGAGGCTGAGCGGCTCACTCGCCAGCGCTTTGGCAACACCATCGGCTTCTATGTGCCGCTCTATCTGTCGAACCTCTGTGCCAACGACTGCACCTACTGCGGCTTCTCCATGAGCAACCGCCTCAAGCGCAAGACCTTGAATAGCGAGGAGATTGAGCGCGAGTGTCTGGCCATCAAGGCGCGCGGTTTCGACAGCGTGCTGCTGGTGACCGGCGAGCACGAGCACAAGGTGGGGCTCGCCTATTTTCGCGAGGTAATGCCCATCATCCGCCGCCACTTCAGCACGGTAGGGATGGAGGTGCAGCCCCTCTCGCAGGCCGAATATGCCGAGCTGAAAACCCTCGGCCTCGACGCCGTCATGGTCTATCAGGAGACCTACCACGCCCCCACCTACGCCCGCCACCACCTGCGCGGCAACAAGCGGGACATCGCATGGCGCCTTGCCACGCCGGATCGGCTGGGCCGCGCTGGTATCGATAAAATCGGGTTGGGGGCGCTCATCGGTCTCTCCTCGGATTGGCGCGCCGACAGCTACTTTGTCGCCGAGCATCTGAGCTGGCTTGAGCGCCACCACTGGCAGAGCCGTTACTCGCTCTCCTTCCCGCGCCTGCGCCCCTGCACCGGTGGGCTGGAGCCTGCCGTGGTCATGTCGGATCGCCAGCTGGCCCAGCTGATCTGCGCCTGGCGCCTCTTCTCGCCCACGCTGGACTTGTCCCTCTCTACCCGCGAGTCCGCCATCTTTCGCAACGGCGCGGTGCGCCTTGGCATCACCCAGATGTCGGCCGAGTCGCGCACCCAGCCGGGTGGCTATGCCGAGGGGGATAAAGAGGAGCTGGAGCAGTTCGCCATCCACGACGACCGCCCGGTGGGGGAAGTCGCCGCCGCCGTGCGGCAGGCGGGTTTGCAGCCGGTGTTTAAGGATTGGGAACCCTTCTTGGGCCGATAGGGGCGGCCACGCCTCCTTTGCCGCTGGCATCCCGTCGTCCAGCCAGACTCCTAGCCAGTGGCGAGCAGGCACGGCTGCGCCGTGCAATCGTAGGGTCGATTAGCCGGTAGGCGTAATCGTCCGTTCCGAGGTATGGCGCTGGCGGCAGGGGCCGTTGTGTGGTGGCACGGCTTTGCCGTGCAGGACGCGAGGCCGCTGGCCTCGAAGGGGTTTCGCCCGCCCTTCGGGCTTGGGCGAGTAACTTTTCTTTGCGTGGCCAAAGAAAAGTCACCAAAAGAAAGGCCACCCCCGCCAACCCGACCGCTACGCGGTTTCCCTCGGGTCAGGAACAAGGTCGGACAGACCGCCGCAGACGGCACATCCCTGTGCCGGCTGCGTCTGCGCCATCATCCCTGATGGCGCTCCTGACCTTGCACCTTCCCCTCGGCGGATTGGAGGGGGAAAAAATACCGGGCCAGCCATAACCTCAAAGGGAGCGTAGGTGATAAATAGAACTGTACATTATGGGATTATTAGTTTTTTTGTTTTCTTGCGAGGTTATAGCTCCTCTTGGCATTTTTTAAATAATCACAGTGCTCCATTGTTTTTTTGATAAATTCTTCGACTAGCTCAATGGAGTAATAGTGTAGTTCTGGGTTTGCATTCTTATAATGGAACTTATTGTTACATGATTTCCACGAATTCTTGAATGCGACAGCATCGAAGCAATTTTTATTTATTAGTGGTATGCCTGTGTTCTTATCATGTGACAAATGCTTTTTAAGAACACTCTCATCATATCTGTCTTGTAGTCGAGAGTTTATTTCATTGATCGCATCCTTCTGTAAGAATGGATGAGTCTTTTCTCGATCGGTTGGCTTTTCTATTATTAGTGCTTGTCTAAGGGCTTCAATACCATCCTCCGCTCTGGTTAACGCAATAGTATTTCCTTGAGCATCATCGGTAGCAAATATTAGTTTTACATTAAGTGGAATGGCAAACTCAATGTCATTGCTTTGATTTACCTCATTTTCGATTGATGTCGCTAATTCTAGGATGTCATCAGCAATGTCACCATAAGTTGACTTCATTATAGATATAGGTGGTGATTTAAATTCACCAACTAAGGAAATCATGCCAGTGTGGCTATTGTTTATAAATGAAACCTCAGTGAAACTTTCGAATTGCGACGTGTAGTTAAGGACTCCAGACTGAAATACTCTGGATATAATTCCTTGTATCTCCGGCATAAGTAGATGAACAGCTTGATCTCTAAAATAAGCGACCTGCTCTATGTTTTTTCTTATTTTAGAATTCGCAGGGTAATATCTTTCTAAGCACTCCCGTAAGGATATTGTTTCTTTGAATCCTTTTGTCTTGGTTCGAAAAATAGATTTTTCACCATCTCGTTCTATGAGTGCAGCCTTTAGAAATTGCTCCCACGCCGTGCAAAAACACATTGAGAAAGCATCCATCTTGTTCTCCAAGGATGGCCTATTGTATAACTCCAAGGCAAGGAGCATATTGTCTTTAGATTTTGATAATAATGCTTTGGCTAATTTTGACCTACAGTTGTGACCTAATCCTCTCCTGTTTTTGGATTGGGATAGTAATTTTGAAAACTCTACTTCTGATATATTTTGACAGTTTGACGCATCATATAAACCATCTGGGGTTTCACTGATGAAGTCTGCTAGTTGCCCTTTTATCCAATAAGTTCTGAATGTTGTTGCTTTCCATCCTGTCGCAGAAAGAACTTCTTCTAGGGAGAAAGAAATACCATTTTTTTCTTTTTCTTGAAGAAATAGAAACAATGAAGATAGAGACTTACTTATTTTCATAAACACCCCGAGATAATAATTATATATATTAAAAATCATCTTGTGGCAGTGTAGCTCCAACCAATCCCATGATGAAGCATTTGAGTCTTTTAATGTGAGTTGGTGCACCCTCTACATCGCCGATGCGAAATGATGGAATGTATGTTCTGGGGTATCCCCCTTTTGACAGGTGGCAGGATCTTCAATTAGTGCTCCTGCTTTTTCAGAAAATAACTGATATGCCCCGGCGGCATATCGGGCAGCTGGCCAAAGACCTCGTAACCCTGCTTCTGGTAGAAGGGGAGGGCCTGAAAACTGGTGGTTTCCAGATGGTAGTTGCTGATGCCCTTGCTTTGGGCGTACTGCTCCATGGCGCCGAGCAGGCGGCCGCCCCAGCCATCGCGGCGGATGCTTTCATCGATCCAGAGCCAGTCGACGTGCAGCCAGCCCCACTTGATGTCGGCGATGATGCCGCCGTGTACCTTGCCCTCTTTATCCTTGATAAAGCTGGCGATCCGCTCGCGCCGAAGTTCGTACAGTTGAGGGCCCGCCTGACTTACGTTGTAGCCCGTCAGGCCTATGCGCAGAGCTTCAACATCATCGTCCTGAGGCGGTTGGGGTGGGGTGAGTTGCATATGGGCTCCTGCTGTATGGGTTGTGGCGGCGTCAAAGGGTTAAAGCAATACCCGTTTGGACTCTGTTTGGTCAAGTGTTCTGGTCGCTCGCCGCCAGCGTGCATGGTATGGCGGCCAGTCAATGGCCCTTGCAACTTCCATCCCCCTTGCATCACCCCAGAGTGAGGCGCAGACTGTTTGGCCTTGTTTTTATGCGATTCGATTCAAGGCAACCATCATGACTCCTGCCATCAACCTGCTGAAGAAGCTCAAGATCCCCCACAAGCTCTACCCCTACGAGTGTGAAGCCCACGATGATTTCGGCAAGCATGCCGCGACCCAGCTTGGGCTGCCGGAGGCGCAGGTGTTCAAAACTCTGGTTGCCCATCACGACAAGCAAGCAGTTGTGGCCATCGTTCCCTCATCCGGCATGTGCAGTCTGAAACAGCTGGCCAAGGCGACCGGCCTCAAGAAGGTGGAGATGATGAAACCGGCGGAGGCGGAGAAGCTGACCGGTTACAAGGTGGGCGGCATCAGCCCGCTGGCGCAGAAGAAACTGCTGCCCACCGTGCTCGACGAGTCGGCGCTGCAGTTTGACGAGATCCTGGTGAGCGGCGGCAAGCGCGGTCTCTCGGTCGGCGTGGCGCCGCAGGATATGCTGACGCTGATGAAGTGGATCGCCGCTCCCATCGGCGAAGAGTAGTGCCGGGCACGGTGTGAACCTGCCCTCCGGGCCGGTGGTGGCCCGGAGGCGATGTGACTCGTGAGGATATCTGCCCGCATCCTCCTGTTTGTCGTGTTGCTTATCCTCGCACAGGCCGCGCCAAGGTGGGGGGCCCACGCTCAGGGCTACACTGAAAGTAACCCTTCAACCAAGGCGCGGTTTATGTCACCCCTGCATCTGCTGGCTGCCGCTCTGTTCTGCATGTTGTCGCTGACCGGACAGGCTGCCACCCGGTTTACCTTCATCAGCCCGGAGAGCGAGCGGGATCCGCGCACCACTTATGATCGGGAGCTGCTGCGGCTCGCCCTCGACAAGACTCGTGACCAGTTTGGCGACTATCTGCTGGAGCCTGCGCCGCCCATGACCAAGGCGCGCGAGCGGGTCAGCATGCAGCTCAACAGTTATCCCAACCTGTTTGTGATGGACAGCTACAGCAGCACCCGCGAGGATCTGGGGCTCGCCTATGTCCGTTTTCCCATCCATCTGGGGATCGTCAGCTACCGCATCTGTTTTGTCAGTCCGCAGCAAAAGGCGGCGGTGAGCAAAGTGACCGACCTCAAGGGGCTGCGCCAGTTCACATTTGGTCAGGGCAAGGGGTGGCTGGATGTGGATATCCTGCGCTACGCCGGGATGGAGGTGGTGGAAGTGGAGGGGTACGAGAAACTGTTCAAAATGGTGGCGCGGGGCCGCTTCGATCTCTTCTGCCGTGGGGTGAGCGAGCTGCGCAGCGAGCAGCTGACCCACAAGGAGATGACGGATCTGCTGGTGGATGACGCGCTGTTGATCTACTACCCGCTGCCCCGGGTTTTCTACACCAATCCCAACAATCGCGAGGCGCTGCAGCGGGTCGAGCGGGGGTTGCAGCTGGCGTGGCAGGATGGCTCGCTACAGGCGCTGTGGCGCAAGAGCTTTGGCCCGGCCATCGCCTTTGCCAAACTCTCCCAGCGCCGACTGTTGCGGCTGGATAATCCCTTCCTCGACGGGATCAGCTTCGATTACCACCCCTACTTCTACAATCCGCAGACCAATCGCTTCGGCGATTACTGAGGTGCCTGCCGCTGGCGACAGAGGGCCAGCCAGGCCTCGGCGGTGCGCGACAGGTAGCGCTCGCTCGGCCAGATCACCCCGAGTCGCCAGCTCAATTCGGGCTCCAGCAGTCGCAGCACCAGACCATCCGGGGTCAGCCGGTTGCAGACCGGCTCCGGCAAGAAGGCGACTCCCATGCCGCTGCGCACCATGGCGGTGAGAAAATCCCACTGGCTGCTGCGCGCCGCCACCTGCGGCACAAAGCCCGCTTCCTGACACGCCTGCTCCAGCCGCTCGCTCAGGGTAAACGCCTGGGTATAGAGCAGGAAGGGCTCCTCCTGCAGGGACTCGAGCCGCAGCGGCGCTTCGCCATGCCAGCGCGGTTGATCCGGCAGCACCACCCGGATCGGGTATTGATCCAGCTCCAGCGCGCTGAGGGCACCCCCCTCTTTGGTCGGCAGCATGGTGATGGCGAGATCCAGCTCCCCCTCCAGCACCGCCTGTTCGATGCGGCGGCCGCCGTACTCCACCAGGGTCAGCTCCACCTTGGGATAGCGGGTGCGGTAGGCGCGGATCAGATCCGCATAGACGTGACCCACCATCGGGGGAATGCCAAGGGTGAGGCGACCGTGTTGCAGGCTCTGCAGATCCGCCAGTTCGGCCTCCAGCTGCTGCATCTCCGCCAAGATGGTCTGGGCCCGGTTGAACAGCACCTGGCCGCTGTCGGTCAGGGTGAAGCGGCGTCCTTCCCGGTTGAGCAGGGGTTGACCCAGCTCCTCTTCGATATTGCGGATCATCTTGCTGATGGTGGGCTGGGTGACGAACAGCTTTTCAGAGGCGCGGGTGAAGCTTTTTTCCCGTACCAGTTCGACAAAATAGCGCAGGGCGCGAATATCCATGGACTCTCTCGACTCGTGTTGGCGGGTACGGGATGAAGTATGCCTATGCGGCATGAATTCGATAATTTTAATTCATTTCTGGCAGGTTTTGCTCAACTCTATACTGTGAGTCGGTTCACAGAAAGACGATGATCATGAAAGCCCTCTGCTTGCGCTGGTTACAGACGCCCTTCCAGATTGTATTGCTGGCAGCCATCTGGCTGCTGGCCGATACCGCGGTTCGAACCCTCCATCTGCCCCTGCCCGCCAACCTCACCGGCATGTTGCTGCTGTTGGCCTGCATCCTGCTCGGAGTGGTCAAGGCCGAGTGGTTCAGTGCCGGTGCGCGCTGGTTGCTGGCGGAGATGCTGCTCTTCTTCGTCCCCGCCGTAGTGGCGGTGGTCAACTATCAGGAGCTGCTGCTGCAAGAGGGGTGGCGCATCATGGTGGTGCTGCTGGTGAGCACCACCTTGGTACTCGGCACCACGGCGCTGGTGGTGGATCGGGTTTACCGCCTCGAATTGAAACTGGCCCGCCGGAGTCGCCGTCATGTCTGATACCCTGCTCGGGCTGATCTGTTTCGCCCTCACTCTGCTCTTCTACTACGCCAGCAAATGGCTCTACGGCAAAAAGCGGATCCTGCCGCTGATGCCGCTGCTGCTGGCGCCGACCCTGCTGGTGGCCGTGGTGCTGCTGTTCCACATCCCCTATCAGGACTACATGGCGGAGTCCCACTGGCTGCTCTGGCTGTTGGGCCCGGCCTCCGTCGCCTTCGCGGTGCCGGTCTACGAGAACCGCCAGCTCATTCGTCGCCACTGGCTGTCGCTGTCGGTGGGGGTGGTCGCCTCGGTCATCATGGCGGTGGGGAGTACCGTGCTGCTGGCCCGCTGGCTCGATCTCTCCGACATGCTGCAGCGCAGTCTGGCGATGCGCTCCATCACCACGCCGTTTGCGGTGGAGGCGACCCGCGCCATCGGCGGTCAGAGCGATCTCACGGCGCTGTTTGTGGTGCTGACCGGCGTCATCGGCATGGCGGTGGGGGAGAGCGTGCTCACCGTGCTGGCCATTCGCAGTCGTCTCGGCAAGGGGGCGGGGTTTGGCGCCTCGGCCCACGGTGCCGGCACCGCCAAGGCCTATCAGATGGGTAACGAAGAGGGGGTGGTCTCCAGCATGGTGATGATGATTGCCGGCATGGTGACCGTGCTGCTGGCGCCCCTGCTGGGCCGGATGTTCTGGTAGGCTGAGCTTCCCTTTACAAGGCGGCCCATCCCGGCGCTACACTCTAGTGAGCGTGTATTTCCGGGATGAGCAGTATGACCTTTCATCGCCTCGCGTCCTTCTTGCTGCTGTGCAGCCTCTCACTTCTTGCCGCCCCCCTACGGGCGAGCGACGTCATCACTCACATCAGCCCCGAGAGCGATCGGGACTTGCGTACCCTCTATTTTCGCGATCTGTTGCAGCTGGCGCTGGAGAAGACCCGCGACAGCTTCGGTGACTACGAGCTGCGGACCGCGCCGCCGATGAACCGTATCCGGATGCGACAGATTGTGCAGACTCAGCAATACCCCAATCTGTTTGTGGCCGACAGTCTGCGTCCGGCCGCGGAGAGCGAAGCGCTGGATTACGTTCGTTTTCCGGTGGAGCTGGGCATCCTCGGTTATCGCATCTGCTTTGTCAGCCCGCAGCAGGCCGACGCAGTGGCAAGGGTCAATACCCTGACCGAGCTGCAGCAATTTCTGCACGGGCAGGGGCGTGGCTGGCAGGATGCGGAGATCCTGCGTCATGGGGGATTCAAGGTGCAGGAGATCGACGGTTACGAGCGGCTATTCAAATTGGTGGCGCGCGGTCGCATCGATCTGTTTTGCCGCGGGGCCAACGAGCTCTTTATCGAGCAGGAGCAGCACAGTGATATGCCCGGCCTCACCGTGGAGCAGCATATCGCCCTGCACTATCCCTTCCTCCACCTCTTCTACACCCACAAGGATAATCAGGCCGCCATCCGCCGCCTATCGGTCGGCCTCAAGCTGGCGTGGCGGGATGGTTCGCTGCAACAGCTCTGGCTGCGCCACTTCAAACCTTCCCTCGAGCAGGCGCAGCTCCCCAGGCGCCTGTTGTTCGAGTTGGCCAATCCGCGCCTTGATAAGGTGGACTTTGATTATCGGGCCTACCACTACAACCCCGTCGACGGGACGTTCGGGCCCGGGCTGCCTTGATCCTGATGGTGCTGTTTCCGGATAAAGGGCCGTTTCTGCTGATGTGCTAAATCATGCCAAAAAGGCATGTTTTTTATTATTTAAATTCATTTTTTGAAGGTTGGTGCGCTGCATATACTGGGGGTCGCTTCACGGTTCAGGTTTGCTCCTGCCCGCTTCTGGCTTGTGCGAGTGAGCCTGAATCGTCCTGCTGCGGCGTCTTGATGTTCTGCATGAAGGCGTCCATCACTGGGCCGGGATCGATCCCGGCAGGTATTACAGCTGACGGAGCCTTGTTATGTTTAATTCCCACTCTTGCGCCCTGATTGTCGAAGGGGGCGCGATGCGCGGCATCTTTGCCAGCGGCGTGCTCGATGCCTTCGTGGAAAGCCATCACTATCCGTTCGATTTCGTCATGGGCGTCTCGGCCGGTGCCACCAATCTGGTCTCCTACCTGAGCGAGCAGCCGCGCCGCAGCCACCACATCATCACCGAGCTGGCTTGCAGCTCCCGTTTTCTCGATCCCCTGCGTTTCGTCAAAGGGGGCGATCTGGTGGACATCGGCTGGCTGTGGCAGGCCAGTCGCCATCGCTTCCCGCTCGATCTCGAGACCTTCTGCGCCCGCGACATTCCCTTTTACGCGGTGGCGACCGATGTGGCGAGCGGTAAGGCCATCTATCTGCCGGTGCGGCCCGACAACATGGATGAGGTGCTGACTGCCACCTGCGCTCTGCCGGTGGTGCAGCACGATACCCCCTGCGTCGAAGGTCGCCCGATGGCCGATGGCGGGATCAGCGACTCCATTCCGGTGATCGAGGCCTATCGGCGCGGGGCGCGGCGGATGACAGTGGTGCTGTCGGAACCCTGGGGATATCGCAAGAAGCCGGCCCGTTTCTGCTGGATGGTCAAAGCCTTGCTGAAAACCCAACCTGCGCTGGCGCAAGCCATGCTGGCGCGGGATCGCGCCTACAACCGGGCACTCGATTTCATCGCCAATCCCCCTGCCGATTGCGAGATCGAGGTGATCGCGCCACCGACCGATTTCATGGTCTCCCGTTTTACCCAGGACCCGGTCAAGCTGGAGTCTGGCTATCTGCAGGGTTACTGGCAGGGGCGCCAGAGCCTGCTGCGGGCCCGTGGAGAGGCGCGAGCGGTGGCCTGACTGGTTTGCCGGGTGCTGAATATAGAAAGGGGAACCTCGCGGTTCCCCTTTTGCATGCTTGTGCGGTAGTCGCTGATTACAGCATCTGCTTGAGGCGATAGAGCAGATCCAGTGCCTGACGGGGGGTTAGCTCGTCCGGATGCAGCGCTTCCAGCTCTTCCACCACCGGATGAGGCTGCGGGGCGAGGGCCATCGGGGCAGGGCTGCTTTCACCGGCGGCGACCGGAGTGGCGCTCTCCAGCTCGTGCAGTTTGTGACGGGCCTGCTGGATCACCGATTTCGGCACCCCGGCCAACGCTGCCACTTGCAGGCCGTAGGAGCGGCTGGCCGCCCCTTCCTGCACCGCGTGCATAAAGGCGATGGTGTCGCCATGCTCTACCGCATCGAGGTGGACGTTGGCCAGCCCACTCATCAACTCCGGCAAGCGGGTCAGCTCGAAGTAGTGGGTGGCAAACAGGGTGTAGGCGCCAATCTTGCTCGCCAGCTGTTCGGCACAGGCCCACGCCAGCGAGAGGCCGTCGTAGGTGCTGGTGCCGCGGCCAATTTCGTCCATCAGCACCAGACTGCGGGCGGTGGCGTTGTTGAGGATGTTGGCGGTCTCGGTCATCTCCACCATAAAGGTGGAGCGGCCGGAGGCGAGATCGTCCGATGCCCCGATGCGGGTAAAGATGCGGTCGATGGGGCCGATGCGGGCGCTGTCGGCGGGGACGAAGGCTCCGATGTGGGCCAGCAGCACGATCAGCGCGGTCTGGCGCATGTAGGTGGATTTACCGCCCATGTTGGGGCCAGTGATGATCAGCATCCGCCGCTCCCGCTCCAGCCGGATGGGGTTGGCGATGAAGGGGTCGGTCATCACCTGCTCCACCACCGGATGGCGGCCCGCCTCGATGATGATCTGATCTTCGTCGATGAGGGTGGGGCAGCGATAGTCGAGGGTCTCGGCCCGCTCGGCCAGGTTGGCCAGCACGTCCAGCTCCGCCAGCGCGGCAGCGGACTCCTGCAGATCGCCCAGATGCGGTAGCAGAGCATCGAGCAGCTCCTCGTAGAGGCGTTTCTCCAGCGCCAGCGCCTGCGCCTGGGCGGTGAGCACCCGATCCTCGTATTTTTTCAGCTCGTCGATGATGTAGCGTTCATTGTTCTTGAGGGTTTGGCGGCGGATGTAGTGGGCCGGCACCAGATGGCTGTTGGCGCGGCTCACCTCGATATAGAAGCCGTGCACCTTGTTGTAACCCACCTTGAGGGTGTTGATGCCGGTCAGCAGCTTCTCCCGCTCCTCGATGCGGGCGAGGCTGGCGGTGGCGCCGTTGGCCAGATCCCGCAGCTCGTCCAGCTCGGCGTTGAACCCTTCACGGATCACGCCGCCATCGCGGATCAGCACCGGCGGCACCTCCATCACGGCGCGCTCCAGCAGGTCCAGCAGCTCGGGGAAGGTGCTGGCCCGCTCGCGCAACTGCTGCACCGCTTCGTGCTCGCTCTCCGCCAGCAAGCGCTGCAATTCGGGCAGCTGGGCAAAAGCCTGCCGCAGCCGGGTGAGATCGCGCGGACGGGCCGAGCGCAGGGCCAGACGCGCCAGCACCCGCTCCACATCGCCGACCTGACGCAGCAATCCGCCCAACTCGTCATAGAGGTTCTGCTCGATCAGCTCCTTGATGGTGCTCTGGCGACCTTTCAGGATTACCCGATCGCGGATCGGCTGGTGGAGCCAGCGCTTGAGCAGCCGGCTGCCCATCGGCGTGGCGGTGCAATCGAGCACGGCGGAGAGGGTGTTGTCGTGACCGCCGGCCAGATTCTGGGTCAGCTCCAGATTGCGACGGGTGGCGGCATCCATGATGACCGCGTGATCCGGCTGCTCGAGGCGCACGCTGCGAATGTGGGGCAGGGCGGTGCGCTGGGTGTCCTTAACGTACTGCATCAGGCAACCGGCAGCGCACAGGGCGGTCTCGCTCTGTTCGACGCCAAAGCCCACCAGATCCTGGGTGCCGAATTGTTGGCAGAGCAGCTTGCGGGCGGTGCCAAGTTCGAACTCCCACTCCGGGCGGCGGCGCAGACCGCGGCGACCCTCGACGTGGTGCAGGAAGGCGAAGGATTCGGGGTAGAGCAGCTCCGCCGGATTGGTGCGCTGCAGCTCCGCCAGCAGGGTCTCTTCTTTCTCGAACTGGTTGATGAAGAAGCGGCCGGAGCCGATGTCCATGGTGCCATAGCCGAAGCGGCGGCCATCGTGGTAGACGGCGGCGATCAGGTTGTCCTGCCGCTCGCTGAGCAGCGCCTCGTCGGAGACGGTGCCCGGGGTGATGATGCGAATGACCTTGCGCTCCACCGGCCCCTTGCTGGTGGCGGGATCCCCCACCTGTTCGCAGATGGCGGCAGATTCGCCGAGCTGCACCAGCTTGGCCAGATAACCCTCGATGGCGTGATAGGGAACACCCGCCATCGGGATGGGGCTACCGGCCGACTGGCCGCGCTTGGTCAGGGAGATGTCGAGCAGCTGGGAGGCCTTGCGGGCATCGTCATAGAACAACTCGTAGAAGTCGCCCATCCGGTAGAACAGCAGGATCTCCGGGTTCTCGGCCTTGAGGCCAAGGTACTGCTGCATCATGGGCGTGTGGGCGCTCAGATTGGCGCCGGGAGCGGAGCTTGTGGCGCCGCTGGCTTGGTGTTGTGCGGTCATGTTCTGTTCCAGAAGGGGCCTCTGCGGGCCAGTGTCTGCGGTGATGAGCCTTGGGCTTGATGGCGCCATTCTACACATAAGCGCCGCGACGGGGGAGCAGGTGTTCCGGGCGCGGTTGCTCTGCGCTATTGAAGGCATGGCACAGGTGCGGCACCTCACATTGTGGCAGGCAAGGGCGGTCTGCCGTGGTTGCGGGCGGCGCTAGCGGGATCGCATAATGTGCCCCTTGAGCGGATCATAAGGAGTCGTGATGAAACTGGATGCAGAGATAGAGCACCTTGCCATCGAGCTGGGACGGACCCTTGGCCAGCGGGGCTGGCTGGCGGCGACCGCCGAATCCTGTACCGGCGGCGGGGTGGCCAGCGCCATCACCGACATCGCGGGTAGCTCCGGCTGGTTCGATCGCGGATTTGTCACCTACACCAACGAGGCCAAGCAGCAGATGTTGGGGGTGAGCAGCGATAGCCTTGAACAGCACGGTGCGGTGAGTGAAGCCGTAGTGCTGGAGATGGCCCGCGGCGCGCTGGCGCATTCGTCTGCCTCCATCAGCGTTGCTATCAGTGGCATCGCCGGCCCCGGCGGCGCCACCGAAGGCAAGCCGGTCGGCACCGTCTGGTTCGCCTGGGCCGACCGCAACGGTCGTCACCACTCCCTGCTCGCCCGCTTCGACGGGGATCGCCGACAGGTACGCCAGCTGGCGGTGAGACAGGCCTTGTCGGGTCTGTTGGCGCTGCTCAGATAAATTGGGCTTGATACTGTATGAATAGACAGTATACTTAGCCCAACTTCACTTCTTACTCACGATTTCCAGCGGAGATTGGCATGGATCAGAACAAACAGAAGGCACTGGCGGCTGCGCTGGGTCAGATTGAAAAGCAGTTCGGCAAAGGTTCCA
The DNA here is from genome assembly GCF_051920345.1 of Aeromonas sp. 102P. NCBI lineage: Bacteria > Pseudomonadati > Pseudomonadota > Gammaproteobacteria > Aeromonadales > Aeromonadaceae > Aeromonas > Aeromonas sp. 102P. The sequence goes on from NZ_JBQBCZ010000001.1 coordinate 1,049,199, forward strand.
TCATGCGTCTGGGCGACAGCAAGACCATGGATATCGAAGCCATCTCTACCGGTTCCCTCTCGCTGGACGTGGCGCTGGGCATTGGCGGTCTGCCGTGTGGCCGTATTGTCGAAATCTACGGCCCGGAATCTTCCGGTAAAACCACCCTCACCCTGCAGGTGATCGCCGAAGCCCAGAAGAAAGGCAAGACCTGTGCCTTCGTCGATGCGGAACACGCCCTCGACCCTATCTACGCTGCCAAGCTGGGCGTCAACGTCGACGACCTGCTGATCTCCCAGCCGGATACCGGTGAACAGGCGCTGGAGATCTGCGACATGCTGGTTCGCTCCAACGCGGTTGACGTTATCATCGTCGACTCCGTGGCGGCCCTGACGCCGAAAGCGGAAATCGAAGGGGAGATGGGTGACTCCCACGTTGGCCTGCAGGCCCGTCTGATGTCCCAGGCGCTGCGCAAGCTGACCGCCAACATCAAGAACGCCAACTGCCTGTGCATCTTCATCAACCAGATCCGGATGAAGATCGGCGTCATGTTCGGTAGCCCGGAGACCACTACCGGTGGTAACGCGCTCAAGTTCTACGCCTCCGTGCGTCTGGATATCCGTCGTATCGGCGCCATCAAGGAAGGCGACGAAGTGGTCGGTAACGAGACCCGCGTCAAAGTGGTCAAGAACAAGGTGGCCCCGCCCTTCAAGCAGGCCGAATTCCAGATCTTCTACGGCGCCGGTATCTCCAAAGAGGGCGAGCTGGTGGATCTCGGCGTCAAGCACAAGCTGATCGACAAGGCCGGCGCCTGGTACAGCTACAACGGCGAGAAGATCGGTCAGGGCAAGGCCAACGTGATGAAGCTGTTCGCCGAGAACAAGGTGATGGCTGGCGAAGTGGAAGCCCGCTTGCGCGAGCTGCTGCTCTCCGGCGCAGTGCCTGTCGATGACAAGGCTGCACCGGTTGAGGCAGACGAGTTCGATGCCGAAAGCGAACAAGAGTTCGAATAAGGAACAAAGGAAGGCCGGGTAGATACCCGGCCTTGTTATTTATGATGGTTGATGAATCCGTTACCGAACCGGTCGAGCCTGCCGAACCGACCTTTGCCGAGCAGCTTGCCGCCGCCCGCGCCTTTGCCATGCGCAGTTTGGCCCGCCGCGAGAGTGCCGAGTCAGAGCTGGCCAACCGGCTGCGCCAGCAGGGCTTCAATGAAGAGGTGATCGAGGCGGTGGTCGACTACTGCCGCGGTTACAACTGGGTCAATGACGAACGTTACGGCGGTATGGCGGTGCGGGCCGGTGCCGCCAAGGGCCATGGCCCCATCAAGATCCGCTTCGATCTGCGCCGCAAGGGGCTCGACGATATGCAGATTGATGCCGCATTCGATCAGCCGGAGCTGGACTGGTTCGAACTGGCGTTTGCCCTGCTCGAACGGCGCGCCCGGGTGGCCGATCTGGCCGATTTCAAGCTGCGGATGAAGTGGCTCAAATATCTGCTGGGGCGCGGCTTTACCCAGGATCAGGCCCGTTACGCCATCTCGGCCCTGCAGGAGCGGGAAGAGTAACGCCACTGCGTGGCAAACGCCGTTTCACCTCTCCTTGCGGCAGGTTTTTCCTGCCCGTTCAGTAGCTTGCGCGCATAATCCCGAAAAAGCGGCCTTTTGTTTATCTCAGCCCTCTTTATGCGCTGCTTTTTTGCCTCTCGACACTGGAAAAAGCCACTGTAGGCGGTGCCGCTCTTTTCTGGCCCGTTTATGTGCGCTTTTTCGCCCGTGGCGGCCCTGTCCGTTTTACTTTACCCCGCAGAAAACTTACATTAATGCGGTTAAAAGTCCGTATTCGAATCAAGCAGGATTTTCCATGTATATGTCCACGTCAGAGATTCGCGCTGCGTTTCTCGAGTATTTCCGTTCCCAGGGGCACCAGGTTGTCTCCTCCAGCTCGCTGGTACCGCATAACGACCCGACCCTGTTGTTTACCAACGCGGGTATGAACCAGTTCAAGGACGTGTTCCTTGGCGCAGACAAGCGTGCCTACAATCGCGCGACGACTTCCCAGCGTTGCGTGCGTGCCGGTGGTAAGCACAACGATCTGGAAAACGTCGGCTATACCGCTCGTCACCACACCTTCTTCGAAATGCTGGGCAACTTCAGCTTCGGTGACTACTTCAAACAGGATGCCATCAAGTTTGCATGGGGTTTCCTGACCGAGGTGCTGCAGCTGCCGAAAGATCGCCTGCTGGTGACCGTCTACGCGACTGACGATGAAGCTTTCGACATCTGGGAAAAAGAGGTCGGTGTCCCGGCCGATCGCATCGTGCGCATCGGTGACAACAAGGGTGCCCCTTACGCTTCCGACAACTTCTGGGCGATGGGCGATACCGGCCCGTGTGGTCCCTGCACCGAGATCTTCTATGACCACGGCGATCACATCTGGGGCGGCCGTCCCGGCTCACCGGAAGAGGATGGCGACCGTTTCATCGAGATCTGGAACGTGGTGTTCATGCAGTTCAACCGTCAGGCTGACGGCACCATGGAGCCGCTGCCGCGTCCGTCCGTGGATACCGGCATGGGGCTGGAGCGTATCTCCGCCATCATGCAGGGTGTCCACTCCAACTACGAAATCGACATCTTCCAGGCGCTGATCAAGAAAGCGGCCGAGATTGTCGGCACCACCGATCTGAGCAACCAGTCCCTGCGCGTCATCGCTGACCACATCCGCTCCTGCGCCTTCCTGGTGGCAGATGGCGTGATGCCGTCCAACGAAGGTCGTGGCTATGTGTTGCGTCGCATCATCCGCCGCGCCGTGCGTCACGGTCGCAAGCTGGGCGCGACCGATGTCTTCTTCTACAAACTGGCTGCCGAGCTGGCCGCACAGATGAAGGATGTCGCTGCCGAGCTGATCGCGCAGCTGCCGCTGGTCGAGCGCGTGCTGCGCATCGAAGAGGAGCAGTTCGTCCGCACTCTGGATCGCGGTCTGCTGCTGCTGGAAGACGCTCTGGCCAACCTGGGTGATGCCAAGGTTATTCCGGGCGAAGTGGTGTTCAAGCTCTATGACACTTACGGCTTCCCGGCCGACCTGACTGCCGACGTGGTGCGCGAGCGCGAGATCGGCATCGACGAAGAGGGCTTCAAGGCCGAGATGGAGAAGCAGCGTGCTCGTGCCAAAGAGGCCTCCAGCTTCGGCGTGAACTACAACGAGATGCTCAAGCTCGACTTCGAGACCCCCTTCACCGGTTACAAGACCCTGACCGAGCGCACCCGCGTGGTTGGTATCTACAAGGGTGTGGAAGAGGTGAGCGGTCTTATCGCCGGTGACGAAGCGGTCATCGTGCTGGAAGAGACCCCCTTCTACGCCGAGTCTGGCGGCCAGATCGGCGACAGCGGTACCCTGAAAGTGGACGACGGTATCTTTGCCGTGACCGACACCCTGAAAGCGGGCAAGGCGATCATCCACAAGGGCTACATGGAGCTGGGCACCCTGGAGAAGGGCGCCGAAGTGGAAGCCGTGGTTGACGCTGACCGTCGTCAGGCCATCGCCCTGAACCACTCCGTGACTCACCTGCTGCACGCTGCCCTGCGTCAGGCTCTGGGCGAGCACGTCACCCAGAAAGGTTCTCTGGTTGGAGCCGAGCGCATGCGTTTCGACTTCTCCCACTTCGAGGGGCTGACCATGGCGACCATTCGCCGGGTCGAGGAGCTGGTCAACAACCAGATCCGCGCTAACCACGAAATCACCACCCAGTTGATGGATCTGGAAGCGGCCAAGTCCGCCGGTGCCATGGCGCTGTTTGGTGAGAAATATGAAGACGACGTGCGTGTGGTGCGCATGGGCGACTACTCCACCGAGCTGTGCGGCGGTACTCACGCCAAGCGCACCGGTGATATCGGCTTCTTCAAGATCATCGCCGAGAGCGGCATCGCAGCTGGCGTGCGCCGTATCGAAGCGGTGACCGGCAAAGCGGCCATCGACTTCATGCATCAGGTTGGCGAGCAGATCGAAGAGGCTGCTGCCCTGGTGAAAGGTGATCAGTTCTGCATCGCCGACAAGGTTCGCCAGATGCTGGACAAGGCCAAGATGATGGAGCGCGAGCTGGAGCAGCTCAAGGCCAAGCTGGCCGCTCAGGCCGGTAACGACCTGCTGGGTCAGGTAATCGAGATCAATGGTCAGAAGGTGCTGGTTGCAGCGCTGGAAGGGGCCGATCCGAAATCCCTGCGCGGCATGCTGGACGAGCTGAAGAACCAGATGAAGTCCGGTGTCGTGCTGCTGGCCACCTGTGCCGATGGCAAGGTCAACTTGATCGCGGGCGTCACCAACGACCTGACCGGCAAGGTCAAGGCCGGTGAGCTGGTCAATCTGGTTGCCCAGCAGGTGGGTGGCAAGGGCGGTGGCCGTCCGGACATGGCACAGGCGGGTGGTACCCAGCCTGAGGCGGTGCCGGCAGCACTGCAATCCGTTCACTCCTGGCTGGAAGAGCGCCTGTAATCGGGCGAGGTGATCTGTGGCACTCTATGTACAGAAGTACGGCGGCACCTCGGTCGGCACACTGGAGCGGATCGAGGCGGTAGCTGAGCGGGTCGAGCAGACCCGCGCCCAGGGACACGACGTGGTGGTGGTTGTCTCCGCCATGTCGGGCGAAACCAACCGGCTGCTGGGCATGGCCCAGCAGCTGGATCCTGATGCCAACCGGCGGGAGATGGATGTACTGGTCTCCACCGGTGAGCAGGTCACCATAGCGCTGCTGGCCATCGCGTTGAACAAACGCGGTTGTCCTGCGGTCTCGATGACCGGTGATCAGGTACGGATTCACACCGATTCCGCCTATGGCAAGGCGCGCATCACCCACATCGACACCGAGCTGGTTCATGCCGAACTGGCTGCGGGCAAGGTGGTGGTGATCGCCGGTTTCCAGGGCCGTGACGAGCATAACGCCATCACGACTCTGGGCCGCGGCGGTTCGGATACCACGGCGGTTGCCGTGGCGGCGGCCATCAAGGCCGATGAGTGCCAGATCTTTACCGATGTGGATGGGGTATACACCACGGATCCGCGCATCGAACCCAAGGCGCGTCGTCTCGACACCATCACCTTCGAGGAGATGCTGGAGATGGCCAGTCTCGGCGCCAAGGTGCTACAGATCCGCTCGGTGGAGTTTGCGGGCAAGTACCGCGTCCCGCTGCGGGTGCTGTCGAGCTTTATCGATGGAGAGGGAACCTTAATCACATATGGAGGTGATAGGATGGAAGCTCCCCTGGTATCCGGGATCGCTTTTAACCGCAACGAGGCCAGCCTGACCATTCTGGGCGTGCCGGACAGACCAACCGTTGCCGCGCAGATCCTGAATCCGATCAGCGACGCCAACATTGATGTCGACATGATTGTGCAGAACACCCTGGGAGATGGCACCGCCGACTTCACCTTCACGGTGAATCGTGACGACTATCGCCGTGCCCGGGCTCTGTTGGAGGAGACCGCCACCGAACTTGGCGCCTCCTGCGTGCAGGGCAATGGCGAGATTGCCAAGGTCTCCATTGTCGGTGTCGGCATGTGGAACCATCCCGGTGTTGCGCGCACCATGTTCAAGGTATTGGGCGAGGAGGGGATCAACATGCAGTTGATCTCGACCTCTGAAATCAAAATCTCTGTGGTGATTGACGAGAAGTATCTGGAGCTGGCGGTGCGAGCCCTGCACGCGGCTTTCGGGTTGGATCAGGCACCGCAAGAGCAGCCCTTGGGCTAACAATCTCTGATTGATTTAGTTTCAACCATTTACCATATCGGTATCTTTGTTAGATAATGTCGCATATCGATATAAAAACAAAACAGGATACAGGAGCAAGCGAATGCTTATTTTGACTCGTCGTGTTGGGGAAACCCTGATGATTGGTGATGAAGTAACTGTCACCGTACTGGGTGTTAAAGGCAACCAGGTCCGTATCGGTGTTAACGCGCCGAAAGAGGTCTCCGTTCACCGCGAAGAGATCTACCAGCGCATCCAGGCCGAGAAAGTTCCGGGCCAACCGGGCTTCTAAGCCACTTTCATGGCTGTGACAAGGCGACACCTCATGTGTCGCCTTTTGTTTTTTCGGCCCCTGAAATCGCCCTGCAGGGCGCGAAACTGCGGGATAAGTGCCGATATTGTTTGAATATTCCACGCTTTGACCAAATGCTGAGCGAACGCACTTTTTTCTCCAAAAAAGTGTTTGACTAAAAATCCCTGTGAAGTATTATCAGCCCCGCAAACGGAGAGGTGGCCGAGAGGCTGAAGGCGCTCCCCTGCTAAGGGAGTATGCGGCTTATACCCGCATCGGGGGTTCGAATCCCCCCTTCTCCGCCATTTGCGCCCGTAGCTCAGCTGGATAGAGTACCTGGCTACGAACCAGGTGGTCAGAGGTTCGAATCCTCTCGGGCGCACCATATTACGACTCAAGCAAGAGTCATGTGTTGACCATCAGCAAGTCGACACTTTGGAAAAGGCTTACTGATAAGTAAGCTTTTTTTATCGTTTTAAAACAGGGCGCCCGTAGCTCAGCTGGATAGAGTACCTGGCTACGAACCAGGTGGTCAGAGGTTCGAATCCTCTCGGGCGCACCATTTAAAACGACACAACGATTTATGAGCGCCCGTAGCTCAGCTGGATAGAGTACCTGGCTACGAACCAGGTGGTCAGAGGTTCGAATCCTCTCGGGCGCACCATTTTTCAAGCAGTACACAAAAGTTTGTGAGCGCCCGTAGCTCAGCTGGATAGAGTACCTGGCTACGAACCAGGTGGTCAGAGGTTCGAATCCTCTCGGGCGCACCATTTTTTAAGCAGTGCACAAGAGTTTATGAGCGCCCGTAGCTCAGCTGGATAGAGTACCTGGCTACGAACCAGGTGGTCAGAGGTTCGAACCCTCTCGGGCGCACCATACAGACAGCCTCGACTTCGGTCGGGGCTGTTTTTTTATGGGCGATATTTAACTTTTTGGTGCGGATCCCCGTGCGCTGTTGCGGGTGGATCGCCCGTTTACCTGGCTGTTCTGGTCCTCATTTCTTCCCCTTTCTGTGATTGCGCACCGATCTTCTGAACGGTGCAACCCCTTGCCACCCTTTGCCTCATCTATAGGCGCCCTGTATGCCTGCTGTTGCAACGGCAGATGCCGCGCAGCTTATCACTCAAGGTTCGCTCATCTACATCCTGCAAGGCCTGCAGAGGCGTTTTGCGGGCAATAAAAAAGGATGCCGCAGCATCCTTTTGTGTTGAGATATTGACTCAGCTTTTCAACCATTTGCGAATGCGGTTGGCATCGCCGATAGGGGTGCGTTTGCCCACCGAGTTGAGTAGCACGATGGCAAGCTCGCGGCTGTCCGGTTTGGCGCGCATCACCAGACAGCGTCCTGCCTCGTCAGTGAAGCCGGTCTTGGAGAGGCGCACGTCCCAATCCGGGTTTTTCACCAGCGGGTTGGTGTTGTTGAACATCAGGCTATAGGCGGGGGCGCTGAAGCGCATCTCCCTGTTCTCATCCTGAGTGAACTGACGGATCAGCGGCTGACGATAGGCGGCGGCGGCCAGCTTGCCCAGATCTTGGGCGGTAGAGACGTTGCGGGTGGAGAGGCCGGTGGAGTCATAGAAGTGGGTATTTCGCATACCCAGCTGTCTGGCCTTGTTGTTCATGGCCCGCACGAAGGCGCTGCGACCGCCCGGATAGTGACGCGCCAGTGCCGAGGCCATCCGGTTTTCGGAGGACATCAATGCCAGATGCAGGGCGTCGCGGCGGGTCACCTTGGTGCCCATGCGGATGCGGGAGTGAGTGTGTTTGACCCGATCCAGATCGTTCTTGTCGACCGTGATGGTCTGGTTGAGATTCTGTTTGGCATCCAGCACCACCAGCGCTGTCATCAGCTTGGTGAGGGAGGCGATGGGACGCACCTTGGTGGCATTCTTCTGGTAGAGCGTCTTGCCCGTTTTTACATCCACGACCAGGGCGCTGCTTGAGCGTACTTCCAGTTTGGCAGGGTTGGGTGCCGCGCTGACCGCAGGCAATCCCAGTATTCCCATCAACCCGACAACCAGCGCTGCTGCGCGAATCCGACACCACATACAACCGACTCCGTTCCCATCCAAAAAAAGGCGCTAGATTCACTCATTTTTACCCCAGCTTTACAAGGGCCGAGCGGGACTATTTCTGCTATTTGCGCGAAATTGGCGATCAAAAAAGCCCTCTGGCGAGGGCTTTCGGGTCGGGCGTTGGGCGAGGGGTCAATCCCGCGGCTGCGCAGCCCTGCGTTTGCTGATCCAGCGCCAGACCAGCGCCACCATGCCACCCAGCAGCAGGGCCACCGGCAGATAGATGATGATGTTGAAGAACTGGGTCTGGTATTCGGCGGCCAGCTTGGTGTGGCTCAGGTAGTAGCCAAACCCGACCAGCGGGCAGATCCACATGATGGAGCTGATCAGATTGACGATGAGAAAGCGCCCCTGGGGCAGTTCGGTGGCACCCACTATATAGGGGTAGGCGGTGCGCACGAAGGCGATATAGCGCGCGGTGATCAGGGTGATGATCCCGTACTTGTCCAGCAGGTGGTAGACCTTCTGCTGGTGTCGCTCTTCCACGTGGGACATCAGCCGATGGTAGAGCTGGGTGTGGCCGAGAAAGCGCCCCTGCATGTAACCGAGCCAGGTACCGACAAAGGTGGCCATGATCAACAGCGGGATCACCCCGAGAGACAATACATCCTGATAGATGAGTACGCCGGTGAGGATCAGCAGGCTGTCACCGGGCAGAAAGGCGGTAGGGATGAATCCGTTTTCCAGTACCAGAAACGTCAGAATCACACCACAGATCATGAAGGCCATCTTGGGATCGGAAAGTGTGTTCAGATCGTGATTCATAAAGGCGTGAGCCAGTTGGTAAAACTGCTCCATACTTGCAAACTCCGCAGGTTAGCTGGGTTGATCGGTCAAGGGCATGGCGAGCACCTTGTCGATGCGCAGGCCATCCATGTCAACAATTTCCAGTTGCCACTGTTCCAGTGTCACCAGGTCTCCGGTTTGTGGAACACGACCAAGGAGCAGCATGATAAGCCCTCCGAGGGTGTGATAGTGATGTTTTTCTTCTTCTGGCAGACGAACCAACTCCAGACAGTCCTTCAACTCTGGCAGCGGGATCAGGCCATCGAGCAGCCAGCTGCCGTCGGCGCGCCGGAAGGCCCAGTTGTCCTCGCCATCCTCCTGCTGGAAATCCCCCGCCAGCGCCTCCAGCAGATCCTGCTGGGTGACCAGTCCCTGCAGCTCGCCATATTCGTCCACCACCAGCGCCATCTGTTCGCTGTGGGTGCGGAAGTGGTTGAGCAGCTCGACGCCGTTGAGGGTCTCGGGCAGCAGGCTGCCCTCCTGGGTCAGGGCAGCCAGATCGATGGGCTCCCCCTTGATATAGGCGTGCAGCACCTTGCTGACATTGATGATACCCACCAATTCTGACAGGTTGCCGTCGCAGACCGGAAAATAGCTGTGGCGATACTCCACCAGCCGCTGCAGGTTGGTCTCCAGCGGCAGCGCCAAATCCAGATAGCGGATATCGCTGCGCGGCACCATCAGGGAGGAGAGGCTGCGCTCGTCGAGACGGAAGACGTTGCGCAGCATGGTGTGTTCATGATCCTCGATCACCCCGGCTTCAGAGCCCTCCACCAGCATGGCGTGGATCTCCTCCTCGGTAACGTTGGCGCTGCCGTTCTGGTTGACCCGCAGCAGCCGCAGGCTGGCATTGGTAGAGGCCGACAGCAGCCAGACGAAGGGGCGGGTCAGGGTGGCGAGCCAGTGCATGGGGCGGGCCACCAGACAGGCGATGCGCTCGGCATTGAGCTGGCCAAGCCGCTTGGGCACCAGCTCCCCCACCACGATGGAGAGGTAAGTAACCACCACCACCACTATGACGGTGGCGATCAGGCCACTGCTCTTGGCCGGGAGTCCCCACTCCTGCAACCAGAGGGAGAAGGGCTGGGCCAGCAGGGATTCGCCGTAGATACCGTTGAGCAGACCTATGCTGGTAATGCCGATCTGGACGGCAGAGAGAAAATGGGTCGGGTCTTCGCCCAGTTTGAGGGCGATGGCGGCGGAACGGTTGCCTTCAGAGGCAAGCTTGCCGAGGCGAGCCTTGCGTGCGGTGACGATGGCGATTTCTGACATGGCGAAGACGCCATTAAGCAAAATCAATCCCAGCAGGATCAATATTTCCATACAGCAACAGCACTCCTTGAGTGGATAAGATCGCTGGCAGTGTAATGAATTTGGCGGCGATGCGCTTGTGAAAGCGGGTGATCCGGCTCGCTAATTTGATGACAGCGCTTTGTGATGGCTGAAAAAGATGGCCGGAAAAGGGAAGGATGACTCCGCCAAATGGTGTCATGGACGAAGCGGGAGCTTGGCGAAGTGGCATGGCAGGATGGAAAAGAGCGGGAAGTCCCGCCCTTGCTTGTCACTTGTCAGACAACTGTTATCAGAACTGCTGGAACCAGCGCTGGATCTGGGCCGGATCCTTGCTCTGGGTCAGGGAGAGCATCAGCAGCACCCGCGCCTTCTGCGGGTTGAGAGTGCCGGCGGCCACGAAGCCGTACTTGGCATCGTCGATCTCGGCATCCAGGGTGGTGGCACCGGTCGGCACGCGGGCGGAGCGCACCACACGGATGCCGTCCTTGCTCGCCTTGGCCAGGGTGTCGAACAGGCTGTGATAGAGGTTGCCGTTGCCCACCCCGGCGCTGACGATGCCGTCAAACTTGGCATCCACCATGGCCTTGGCCGGCAGATCGGTGGCGTTGGCATAGTTGTAGACGATGCCCACCTGCGGCAGCTTGTCGAGCTTGCTCACATCGAACGGAGTCTTGCTGGTGTGCAGGCGGGCCGGGCTGCGCTGATAGTCGATCTTGCCGTTGTGGATGTAACCGAGCGGGCCGAAGTTGGGGGCGGCGAAGGTCTGCACCCCGGTGGTGTTGGTCTTGGTGACGTCCCGGGCATCCAGCACTGTGTCGTTCATGGCGACCATGACGCCACGCCCCTTGGAGGCGGGGTCGGAGGCGGTCACCACGGCGTTGTAGAGGTTGAGCGGGCCATCGGCACTCATGGCGGTGGAGGGGCGCATGGCGCCGACCAGTACCACCGGCTTGTCGCTCTTGACGGTCAGATTGAGGAAGTAGGCGGTCTCTTCCATGGTGTCGGTGCCGTGGGTGATGACGATGCCATCCACGTCATCCTTGGCCAGCAGCTCGTTGACCCGTTTGGCCAGCTTGAGCCACACCTCGTCGTTCATGTCCTGAGAGCCGATCTTCACCACCTGCTCACCCTGCACGTCGGCCACGTTCTTCATCTCGGGCACGGCGGCGATCAGGGTTTCGATGGCCACCTTGCCAGCCTCGTAGTTGGATTGGGTAGCGGACTGGCCCGCTCCGGCGATGGTGCCGCCAGTCGCCAGAATGTGCACGTTGGGCAGCGCCATGGCCATGGGGGAGAGGGTCAGGCCGACGACGGCGGCGAGCAGGGTCTTGCGGATCGGTAGGGTCATGCTGCAAATCCTTATGGTTGGAATAATTGCAGCCAGTTTGCCCAGATAACCATCAATATCTGTGATAAAACTCACCAAAAGACAGGTGAGTACAGATTTTTAACCTGTTTTATACCTCTATAGAGATAATTTAACTCGCAGAGAAACCCTTGGCTTCGATCAGGGCGATCAGCTCGGCTTTGCTCAGCTCGCTCTCGATGACGGCCTTGCTGCTGGCAAAGTCGACGGTTGCGGTGGTGACCGCAGGCTGGGCCAGCAGGGTTTTTTGCAGGCTGGCGGCGCAGCCACCACAGGACATGCCGGACACGGTGAGTTCGATGGTCATAAATGCTATCCTCGGTTGATATGGCACAAGGGTAAAGCTGTCGCCTCCGGCAAGGTCAAGCCGTCAGTACATCAGCCCGGATAGTTCATCAGGGTTGCTCCCAGTCGGTGGATGGGTGACATGCGAGCCAAGGTTCATAGTGGCGATGAGGTTGGTAGTTTCCTCTGACAGGGTCAGTACATCAGACCGAGGTAATTCATCAGGGTTGCCCCGAGGCTGGTAGTGACCAGCGAACCGAGGGTGGTGGTGGCGATGATGTTCGCTGCCAGCACGCTGTCGCCCCCCATGGCGCGGGTCATCACATAGCTGGCGGCGGCAGTCGGGGTGGCGCTGATAAGAAACAGGATGCCGAGTTCCAGATGGCTGAAGCCGAGCAGGGCTGCCCCCAGAGTGAACACCGCTGGAATGAGGCAGAGCCGCATCACGCTGGCCCAGCCGGTCAGCGCCGCCCCGCCGCGCAGGGCGCCGAGACTGAGGGAGGCGCCGGTGCAGAGCAACGCCAGCGGCAACGTCATGTTGGCGAAGTAGCTGCCGGTGGTGAGCAGCAGTTGCGGCATCTTGATACCGAGCAGAGTAAAAGGCAGCGCCGCCACTATGGCGATGATGAGCGGATTCTTGATGATGCCGAGCAGAATGGGGCGAATGCCGGTGGCGCCGCCGAGACTGCGGGTGAGGGTGATCACAGCGAGAATGTTGTAGAGCACGGTCACCGCACCGACATAGAAGGCCGCCGCCCCCAACCCCTCGTGGCCGTAGGCGTTCTGCACATAGGCGAGCCCGATAATGGCGCTGTTGCCGCGAAAGCTCCCCTGCACGAAGATGCCGCGCAGCCGCTGCTCCCCGATAAAACGCCCGGCCAGCAGCTCCAGAACCAGATAGCTGATAACGGTGGCGAGCAGGCCATAGCCGATAAACCAGAGGCTCGGCATGGTGGCGAAGTTGGTACCCAGAATACTGAGAAAAAGCAGGGCGGGCAGGGTGACCTGAAACACCAGCCGCGAGGCGGATTCGGTAAAGGGATCCGGCAGCAGCCCCAACCGCTTGAGCAAGATGCCGAGCAGCAGCACCACGCAGATGGGGCCTGTGATGGAGAGGGAGAAGAGCAGACTGGCCAGCAGATCCATGATGGGCATCCTGTGCTGTGCCCACACACCCTGACGGCGGGGCAAAAAGGGCATTCTAACGCCATGGGCTTGTATTCACAGGGGTTAATCACAACAATGTGGGCAATTCCACCGCCTAGCCTCCTGTGAGCCAATTCATGGACAAGAAACTGACCATCCTCGATATCGCCAGACTGAGTGGCGTCGGCAAGTCGACCGTCTCCCGGGTGCTCAACCAGGATCCCAAGGTGAAGCAGGAGACCCGCGAGCGGGTGGAGCAGATCATCGCCGAGCACGGCTTCGTGCCGAGCAAGTCGGCGCGGGCCATGCGCAGCCAGAGCCAGCAGGTGGTGGGGATCATCGTCTCGCGGCTCGACTCCAGCTCGGAGAATCAGGCGGTGCGCGGCATGCTGGAGACCCTCTACCAGCGCGGCTACGATGCCGTGCTGATGGAGAGCAAGTTCTCCCCCGCCAAGGTACAGGAGCATCTGGCGGTGCTGGAGCGGCGCGGGGTGGATGGCATTATCCTGTTCGCCTTCAATGACTTGGACTATGCCGCCATGACGCCGCTGAAAGAGAAGCTGGTGCTGGTCGCCCGTGAATACCCCGGTTTCTCCTCGGTCTGCTTCGACGACGCCGGTGCGGTGCGCACCATGCTGGCGCAGCTGGCAAGCCGTGGCGCCCGCGACATCGCCTATCTGGGGGTGGATGCCTCGGATCTCACCACCGGCCAGCGCCGCCTAGATGCTTATCTCGCCTACTGCGCAGTGCAGGGGTTGCGCCCGCGCAGCGCCCTCGGCGATCTCAGCCTGCAGAGCGGCTACCGGCTGGCGGCCGAGCTGCTTACCCCCTCCACCCAGGCGTTGGTCTGCGCCAGCGACACCCTCGCCATCGGTGCGGCAAAATATCTGCAAGAACAAGGGCGTAGCGAGGTGCTGGTGACCGGCCTTGGCAACAACCCCATGCTCAGTTTCCTCTTCCCCAACGCCCTCAGTCTCGATCTTGGCTACAAGGGGGCAGGGGAGCAGGCGGCGCGTCAGCTGCTCGGTCAGATTGAGCAGGATCAGCCCCCGCTGGTGACAATCGCCCCCTGCCGAACCCTGTGAGCCCCATCACTTCCGACTGAACAAAAAGTGCGCTTTTTGTGACGCTGGCCACGAATTGGGAACGTTCCCATTTCGATCTGGCCAGATTGTCGGCATGCTAAATGGGAACGATACCAAAAACGCTCCGGCCGACAGACTGGCTCAAAAGGGCGATACAGACCACTATTCAATGGCGTCACAGAGGGAAGACCCATGTCCAAGATCAACGCACAGCAGCTTGCCACCCTGATCGACAAGATCGGCGGCAAGGAGAACATCGCCACCGTCAGCCACTGCCTGACCCGGTTGCGCTTCGTCCTGAACGATCCGGCCAAGGCCGACAGCAAGGCTATCGAAACCATCCCGGCGGTGAAGGGAAGCTTCACCCAGGGCGGTCAGTTCCAGGTGGTGATCGGTAACGAGGTAGAGCAGTGGTACAAGGCGCTGACCGAACAGCTCGGTGTCAGCGGTGGCAGCAAGGAGACCGCCAAGCAGGCGGCGCGCCAGAACATGAACCCGCTGGAGCGGGGCATCTCCCATCTGGCGGAGATCTTCGTGCCGCTGCTGCCTGCCATCATCACCGGCGGTCTGATCCTGGGCTTTCGCAACGTCATCGGCGATATCAAGATGTTCGACGATGGCACTCACACCCTCACCGAGATCAGCCAGTTCTGGGCTCAGGTGCACGCCTTCCTCTGGCTGCTGGGCGAGGCGATCTTCCACTTCCTGCCGGTGGGCGTCTGCTGGTCTGCGGTCAAGAAGATGGGCGGCTCCGAGATCCTCGGTATCGTGCTCGGCATCACGCTGGTGTCGCCACAGTTGATGAACGCCTACGGCATCGGCCAGCAGACTCCCGAGGTGTGGGACTTCGGCCTGTTCGTGATTCAGAAGGTGGGTTATCAGGCCCAGGTCATTCCGGCGCTGCTGGCGGGTGTATTCTTGGCCTGGGTTGAGACCAACCTCAAGCGGATCATTCCGGCTTACCTCTATCTGGTGATTGTGCCGTTCGTTTCTCTGCTGCTGGCAGTGATCGTGGCTCACGCCTTTATCGGCCCGTTCGGTCGCTGGCTGGGTGATGGCGTCGGTTTCGCTGCCAAGGCTGCCATGACCGGCTCCTTTGCTCCCATCGGCGCTGCCCTGTTCGGTTTCCTCTACGCACCGCTGGTTATTACCGGTATCCACCACACTACCAACGCGGTGGATCTGCAGCTGATGCAGAGCATGGGTGGCACCCCGATTTGGCCGCTGATCGCCCTCTCCAACATCGCGCAGGCTTCTGCGGTCGTCGGCATCATTCTGATTAGCCGCAAGGAGAACGAGCGGGAGATCTCGGTACCTGCCGCCATCTCCGCCTATCTCGGGGTGACCGAACCGGCGATGTACGGCATCAACCTCAAGTACAAGTTCCCCATGCTGTGCGCCATGGTGGGCTCCAGCCTTGCAGCCCTCATCTGCGGTTTCGCCGGGGTGATGGCCAACGGCATCGGGGTAGGCGGCCTGCCGGGCATCCTCTCCATCCAGCCGCAATACTGGGCGGTGTTCGCCATCGCCATGCTGGTCGCCATCGTGGTGCCGGTGGTGCTGACCCTGCTGGTCTACAAGCGCCAGCAAGCCGCTGGCAAGTTGGCCCAAGCCAGCGCCTGACACTGATTATCAGGGCGACCCGCGGGTCGCCCTCTCCATTTTCTATTCGAGACAAGAGAAAGACCCATGAGCCAAACACCCTGGTGGCAGAGCGCCGTGATTTACCAGATTTACCCCAAGAGCTTTCAGGATTCCGCTGCCCGTGGCACCGGAGACCTCAAGGGGATCATGGCCCGCCTCGACTATCTCAAGACCTTGGGCGTCGATGCCCTCTGGCTGACCCCGGTTTACGTCTCGCCGCAGGTGGACAACGGCTACGACATCGCCGACTACTACGCCATCGACCCCGCCTACGGCACCATGGCTGATTTCGAGGCGCTGCTGGCCGCCGCCCATGAGCGCGACATCCGCATCGTGATGGATATCGTGGTCAACCACACCTCCACCGAGCACGCTTGGTTCAAGTCGGCGCTGGGGGATAAAAACAGCCCCTACCGCGACTACTACATCTGGCGCGATCCGGTAGATGGCGGCGTGCCCAACAACTGGCAATCCAAGTTTGGCGGCAGCGCCTGGGAGCTGGACTCAGCCACCGGTCAGTACTACCTGCACCTGTTTGCCCGCGAGCAGGCGGATCTCAACTGGGAAAACCCGGCGGTGCGCGCCGAGGTGAAAAACATCATCCACTTCTGGGCCAAGAAGGGGGTCGATGGGTTCCGCCTCGACGTCATCAACCTTATTTCCAAGGATCAGGCGTTCCCGAACGACGAAATAGGCGATGGCCGCCGTTTCTACACCGACGGGCCGCGTATCCACGAATTTTTGCAGGACTTGAGCCGCGACGTGTTTGCTCCGGTGGGCGCCATGACGGTGGGGGAAATGTCCTCTACTTCGCTGGAGCACTGCCAGCGCTATGGCGCCCTCGATGGCTCCGAGCTCTCCATGGTGTTCAACTTCCACCATCTGAAGGTGGATTACCCCAACGGCGACAAGTGGACCAAGGCGCCGTTCGACTTCCTCGAACTCAAGCGCATCTTCAACCACTGGCAGCGCGGCATGCATGGCAAGGGGTGGTCGGCGCTGTTCTGGTGCAACCACGATCAGCCGCGCATAGTCTCCCGTTTTGGCGATGAGGGTGAGCATAGGGTCGTGGCCGCCAAGATGCTGGCCAGCACGCTGCACGGCCTGCAAGGCACCCCCTACATCTATCAGGGGGAGGAGATCGGCATGACCAACCCCGGCTATCAGCGCATCGATGACTATCAGGATGTGGAGAGCCGCAACATCTTCGCCATCAAGCAGGCGGAAGGGATGAGCGAGGCCGAGATCCTCTCCATTCTCGGTGCCAAGTCCCGCGACAACTCGCGCACCCCGATGCAGTGGAGCGTTGCGGCCAATGCCGGTTTCACCCAAGGGACGCCCTGGCTCAAGCTAGCCGCCAACTATTCCGAGATCAATGCCGAGGCGGCGCTGGCCGACCAGCACTCGGTGTTCTGGCACTATCGGGATCTCATCGCCCTGCGCAAGGCGCACCCCATCTTCACTCAGGGGGATTATCAGGAGCTGCTGACCGGGCACCCGCAGATCTGGGCCTATGCCCGCCGTGCCAACGGTCAGACCCTGCTGGTGGTGAGCAACTTCTACGGCGAGCCGGTGGAGTTTACCTTGCCTGCTGAGCTGCAAAGCGGGCAAGGTCGGCTGCTGCTCGGCAACTACCCCGATAGCCCGGCCCAACCGCAATCGGGTATGCTGCGCCCTTATGAATCCCTGATCTGGCTGATGGAGTAGGCGATGACGAAAGTGGTGCGCGGTGCCGAGTGGCAGAAGATGGTGGCGGGGGAGCCCTATGACGCGGGCGATCCCGAGCTCAAAGCGGCACGTGAGCGCTGCCGAAGGCTTTATCACACCTTCAACACCTGCTGGCAGGAGAAACCGGCGCGGGATGCTTTGCTGCACGAGCTGCTCGGTGGTCGCGGCCATGAGTGCGCCATCAATCCGCCGTTCTTCTGCGACTATGGCGCCAATATCTTCGTCGGCGAGAACTTCTACGCCAACGTCAATTGCACCATCCTCGACGTCTGTGAGGTGCATATCGGCGACAACGTGCTGCTGGCGCCCGGGGTGCAGATCTACACCGCCGCTCATCCGGTGGCGGTGGCGCCACGTATCAAGGGTGTCGAGTTCGGCAAGCCGGTACGGATCGGTCACAACGTCTGGATTGGCGGCAGCGTCGTCATCTGCCCCGGCGTCACTATCGGTGACAACAGCGTTATAGGCGCAGGCTCGGTGGTGACCAAAGATGTGCCCGCCAATGTGGTGGCGGCCGGTAACCCTTGCAAGGTGCTTCGGCCGATGACGGCACAGGAGCTTGAAGGCGTCATCCAGCGGTGAACAGGGGTCATGAATGCTATTGCTATCTGATTGATAGAAAAGCGACTTTCAGATTGTTTTGCATTCAGGGCTTATGTTCGGGGCCGCTTGGCCGATACTGTTGAGTGCAGGAGGAACCCTATGGATATATCAAGTTCTGCAAATGCGTCGTTTGGTTCTGCTCTGATGACGGCCAGTCTGGCCAAGAAACAGCAGACCCAAGAGGGCGAAGCTGCGCTGAAGCTGCTGCAAAACGCAGCGCAATCAGCGCCGGTTGCACCGACATCGGCCAGCGCTTCTCTGGGAAGCAAGATCGATATTCGCGTCTGACCCTAATGAAAAAGCCCCCATCTCGCGATGGGGGCTTTTTTATCTCTGCGATTTGGCGCGAGCCTCTTCCGCTCAGAGCGGGAAGGGGGCTGGCGCCTCGAAGGTTATCCGCTCGCCGCTACGGGGGTGACTGATGGTCAACATGGCCGCATGCAGGTAGAGATGGGGCGCAGCCGCCAGCGCATCCGGATGAGCGTAGAGGTTGTCACCCAGGATCGGGTGCCCCAGCTCCAGCATATGGACGCGCAGCTGGTGCGAGCGACCTGTGATGGGAGTCAGCTTGATCAGGCTGTTGCCATTTTCCACCTTCAGCTTCTGCCACAGGGTCAGAGCGTGACGCCCCTCCTCGTGATCCACCTTCTGCTTCGGGCGGTTGGGCCAGTCGACGCAGAGCGGCAGGTCAACCTGACCTGACTCTGCTTCCGGCTCACCCCACACCCAGGCGAGGTAGTGCTTCTCGGTCTCCCGCTCACGGAATTGTCGGCTCAGCTCCCGATGAGAGTTGGGATTGAGGGGAATGACAATGACGCCAGTGGTGGACATGTCGAGGCGATGAGCTGCCGCCGCCTTGGGGTGCTGTTGTTTCACCCGATGCAGGACGCTGTCTTCATTCTCGGGGCCGCGCCCGGGGACGCTTAGCAGGCCAGTGGGCTTGTTGACCACCATGATGTCCTTGTCCTTGAACAGGATATCGAGCCAGGGTTCCAGAGGCGGTGAGTATTCAAACATAAATGTCTCGCATCAGAAGGTGGGGGCAAGCCCCCATCAGTTATGGGTAACCACGACAAAGTGGCCTTGGGTATCCCGTTTGAGCTGGTTCTGGCCGCTGTCGGTCGGTACCTTGTCAGTTATGGGTGACCACGATAAAGCGGATGGCATCCAGCTTGAGTTGGGTCTGATCGATCAGGTGGTGCAATTCTGCCTGCAGATTGCGCAGATAATCCAGTTCGCTGTCTCGCACGTTCGGGTTGACCGCCTTGAGCGCTTCCAGACGATCCAGATCCTGCTGCAGGGTCTGCGCCATCTGGGCACGGGCCTTGTCGACAATCCCGGCTTTCAGCTCTTCGGCAATGGCCTGGCCCTTGCCAATCAGACCGTGGATCACCGGTTGGGACGCGGTGACCAGCTTGCTGCCGAGGTGGCGATTGACCGGAGTCAGCTGGCGGTTGAAGGCATCGAACGCCACTTTCTCACCCAGATTCTGGCCGTTCTTGTCCATCAGCAGACGGATCGGCGTCGGCGGCATGAAGCGGTAGAGCTGGGGATGGGCCGCAGACTCGGCAACGAAGATCAGCTCAAGCAGGATGGAGCCGATGGGCAGCGCCTTGTTCTTGAGCAGTGCGACCGAGGTGGCACCGATCTCGGAGCCCAGGATCAGGTCGATACCGCCGCGCATCATGGGGTGATCCCAGGAGAGCAGCGCCATGTCATCCCGCGACAGGGCAGTGTTGCGATCGAAGGTGATGGTCATGCCGTCTTGCGGCAGGCCCGGGAAGCTGGAGACCAGCATGTGATCCCCGGGGGTCAGCACCAGCGCGTTCTCGCCACGGTCATCCTGATTGACGCCGATCTCGTCGAACATCTTGAGAGCGAAGGAGATCATACCAGTGTCGTCATCTTCGGCGGCCAGCTTGTCGACCAGCTGCTGGGCGGCGGCGCCACCGCTGGAGTGGATCTCCAGCAGGCGATCGCGGCCCTGTTCCAGCCGGGCCTTGAGCGGCTCGTGCAGTTCGCGGGTCTTGACCAGCAGTGCGTCGAGGGCTGCCTGATCGCCGGTGTTGGCGGCCAGCAGCTCGAACAGCTCTTCACGTACCGCTTCGAATACCGGGCGGGCAGTCGGGCAGGTCTGCTCGAACGCGTCCAGACCATCGTGATACCAGAGCTGCAGGGCGCGCTGGGCAGTCCCTTCCAGATAGGGAACGTGGATCTCGACGGTATTCTGCTGACCGATACGATCCAGTCGGCCGATACGTTGTTCCAGCAGATCCGGGTTGAGGGGCAGATCGAACAGCACCAGATGGCTGGCAAACTGGAAGTTGCGACCCTCTGAGCCGATCTCGGAGCAGAGCAGCACCTGGGCGCCACCCTCTTGCTGGGCGAAATAGGCGGAGGCCTTGTCCCGCTCGAGGATCGACATGCCTTCGTGGAACACGGCACCACGGATCCCTTCACGGGTACGCAGCGCCTCTTCCAGTGCGATGGCGGTCGCCGCTTCGGAGCAGATCACCAGCACCTTCTGCTGGCGAGCTGAGAGCAGTAGCTCCAGCAACCATTCGACACGGGGGTCGAACTGGGTCCAGGTGGCGTTGTCGCCTTCGAACTGCTGGAAGATCTTCTCGGGGTAGAGGTAGCGCAGGGCGCGGGTCTGCAGATCGCCACCATTGCCACCCATCATGCCCATCACCTTGATGGCGGTCTTGTACTGCTCCGGCAGCGGCATGGGGTAGACGTTGAGGTGACGCTCGGGGAAGCCCTGAATATTGGCGCGGC
>NZ_JBQBCZ010000001.1:1075000-1325000 GCF_051920345.1 Aeromonas sp. 102P
GAAGATGTAACGGGGCTCAAACCAGGCACCGAAGCCGCGGATTCACACTTATGTGTGAGTGGTAGGGGAGCGTTCTGTAAGTCTGCGAAGGTGTATCGAGAGGTATGCTGGAGATATCAGAAGTGCGAATGCTGACGTAAGTAACGATAAAGGGGGTGAAAAGCCTCCTCGCCGGAAGACCAAGGGTTCCTGTCCAACGTTAATCGGGGCAGGGTGAGTCGACCCCTAAGGTGAGGCCGAAAGGCGTAATCGATGGGAAGCAGGTTAATATTCCTGCACGACTTGTAATTGCGATGGGGGGACGGAGAAGGCTAGGTGGGCCAGGCGACGGTTGTCCTGGTGAAAGTGCGTAGGTGGTATCGGTAGGCAAATCCGCTGATACAACACTGAGACACGAGACGAACACACTACGGTGTGGAAGCCATTGATGCCCTGCTTCCAGGAAAAGCCTCTAAGCTTCAGATTACAAGTCATCGTACCCCAAACCGACACAGGTGGTCGGGTAGAGAATACCAAGGCGCTTGAGAGAACTCGGGTGAAGGAACTAGGCAAAATAGAACCGTAACTTCGGGAGAAGGTTCGCTCTTGACAGTGAAGTCCCTTGCGGATGGAGCAGTTGGGAGTCGCAGTGACCAGATGGCTGGGACTGTTTATCAAAAACACAGCACTCTGCAAACACGAAAGTGGACGTATAGGGTGTGACACCTGCCCGGTGCCGGAAGGTTAATTGATGGGGTTAGCGCAAGCGAAGCTCTTGATCGAAGCCCCGGTAAACGGCGGCCGTAACTATAACGGTCCTAAGGTAGCGAAATTCCTTGTCGGGTAAGTTCCGACCTGCACGAATGGTGTAACCATGGCCATGCTGTCTCCACCCGAGACTCAGTGAAATCGAATTCGCCGTGAAGATGCGGTGTACCCGCGGCTAGACGGAAAGACCCCGTGAACCTTTACTACAGCTTGGCACTGAACATTGAACCTACATGTGTAGGATAGGTGGGAGGCTTTGAAGGCGTGACGCCAGTTGCGCTGGAGCCGTCCTTGAAATACCACCCTTGTATGTTTGATGTTCTAACGCAGGGCCCTGAATCGGGCTCGCGGACAGTGCCTGGTGGGTAGTTTGACTGGGGCGGTCTCCTCCCAAAGAGTAACGGAGGAGCACGAAGGTTGGCTAATCCTGGTCGGACATCAGGAGGTTAGTGCAATGGCATAAGCCAGCTTAACTGCGAGACGGACAGGTCGAGCAGGTACGAAAGTAGGTCATAGTGATCCGGTGGTTCTGAATGGAAGGGCCATCGCTCAACGGATAAAAGGTACTCCGGGGATAACAGGCTGATACCGCCCAAGAGTTCATATCGACGGCGGTGTTTGGCACCTCGATGTCGGCTCATCACATCCTGGGGCTGAAGTCGGTCCCAAGGGTATGGCTGTTCGCCATTTAAAGTGGTACGCGAGCTGGGTTCAGAACGTCGTGAGACAGTTCGGTCCCTATCTGCCGTGGGCGTTGGATGATTGAAGGGAGTTGCTCCTAGTACGAGAGGACCGGAGTGAACGAACCTCTGGTGTTCGGGTTGTCACGCCAGTGGCACTGCCCGGTAGCTAAGTTCGGAATCGATAACCGCTGAAAGCATCTAAGCGGGAAGCGAGCCCTGAGATGAGTCATCCCTGACCCCTTGAGGGTCCTAAAGGGCCGTTGGAGACCACAACGTTGATAGGTGGGGTGTGTAAGCGCGGCGACGTGTTGAGCTAACCCATACTAATTACCCGTGAGGCTTAACCATACAACACCCAAGAAGTGTTCTAAGGCTTGTAACAGATACCAAGCGAACTACTAATTCAGTGATAATGACCTAGTCGTTATTCACGTCAGCTTTCTAGATTAAGAATTT
Source organism: Aeromonas sp. 102P (assembly GCF_051920345.1). Lineage (NCBI taxonomy): Bacteria > Pseudomonadati > Pseudomonadota > Gammaproteobacteria > Aeromonadales > Aeromonadaceae > Aeromonas > Aeromonas sp. 102P. The sequence goes on from NZ_JBQBCZ010000001.1 coordinate 1,076,887, forward strand.
GCCTGGCGGCCATAGCGCCGTGGAACCACCTGATCCCATGCCGAACTCAGAAGTGAAACGCGGTAGCGCCGATGGTAGTGTGGCATTCGCCATGCGAGAGTAGGACACTGCTAGGCACTCAATTAAACAGCGATGTGAAGAATCACGTCACTGGCTGCGAGGATGACACCTCAGAAAATGCAGCAGAAGATTTAGCGAAAGCTAACCGAATGCGGAGCGGTAGTTCAGTCGGTTAGAATACCGGCCTGTCACGCCGGGGGTCGCGGGTTCGAGTCCCGTCCGCTCCGCCACTAATTTTAAGGCCTTCCCGATTGGGAAGGCCTTTTTGCTATGGGCGTTTTTGTCCATAAGTCCCACAGATTTGTACGCAAGAACCAACACAAAGCCCGGTTTCATAACCGGGCTTTTGTATTTTTAGCGCCTTAAACAGCCAGTTGTAGTGGTCTAATCATCCCGGACACCATTTTAGGTGGTACTGTCGCCACCATGACCTGAGGTGTTCAATGACAAGATTACGTCGCTCATTTACTGCCGAATTCAAACTCGAAGCCGCATCCCTGGTGCTCGACCAGGGATATTCTGTCCCTGAAGCCAGCCGTTCACTGGATGTCGGTGAAACCGTGCTCCGTCGCTGGGTTCAGCAACTGCAATCCGAACGAACTGGCACAACCCCAATCGGCAAAGCACTGACTCCGGAGCAGCAGAAAATTCAGGAGCTGGAAGCCCGTATCAACCGGCTCGAACGTGAAAAGGACATTCTAAAAAAGGCAACTGCTCTCTTGATGGCGGACGAGTTCACACGTATGCGCTGATAGACCGATTAAGGGAGCAAGCCCCCATCACCCTGGTCTGCTGCGCTTTCGATGTGCCCACTTCCTGTTTTTACGATTATCTGGCTCGCAGGCGGGCGATTAACCGTGAGCGTATGCAGCAGCGCAGCGAGTTGCGCCGGTTATTCAAAGAAAGCCGGAGCTCAGCGGGCAGCCGTGCCTTGATGTCGATGATGCGGGAGTTGGGGTATCAGATTGGTCGATTCAAAGTACGTAACCTGATGAAGGAGGCCGGACTGGCATCCAAACAGCCGGGCGCACACCGTTATAAGGTGGCACGGTCAGAACGACCGGATATTCACAATCTGCTGGCCCGAGAATTTGATGTCCAGCAACCCAATCAGGTGTGGTGTGGCGATATCACCTACGTCTGGGCCGGTGGTCGTTGGCATTACCTGGCAGCGGTGCTTGACCTGCACACCCGGCGGGTCGTGGGCTGGGCGATGTCTGATAAGCCTGATGCAGAATTGGCAATCAAAGCACTGGAGATGGCCTATCAGCAGCGGGGTTGCCCATCCGGTGTGCTATTTCACTCCGACCAGGGCAGCCAATATGGCAGTCGGGCATTTCGGTAACGACTGTGGCGCTATCGCATGACCCAGAGTATGAGTCGGCGTGGAAACTGCTGGGATAACGCCCCGATGGAACGGTTGTTCAGAAGCCTGAAGTCAGAGTGGCTCCCGGCTATGGGATATATGAGCTTGCGAGAGGCGAAGCGGGATATCAGTTACTACCTGATGGATTACTACAACTGGCGGCGTCCACATCAACACAATGACGGGATACCGCCAGCACAAGCCGAAGAACGGCCTAACCAAGTGTCCGGATTTAGTTGACCACTACAAGTGTTAGCATTTATCTACAGGAAGAGAACTAAAACCCTGTCACCTCCACCATTTGCTATCTATATCAACCCCTTATCTGATGGATTACTGGCCATTTTAACTGGTTTACTTTTGGCCAAACTCTGTTCATGGCGCGCGATTAGGGTTGTATCTCGCTTATAACTCGGTAGAGTAAGGACATCTTGAGTTTGCCTGTCCCGCGCTGGGTTTGCCGGGTTCCAGGTGTAACTTGGCCAGTTTTTATCAACCTTAAGTCAGTGGTATCGATATGGAACAAGTAAACAAGTCCACCTTCAGCGATGTACTGGAATATGTGCGTATGTCCCGTCGCCAGAACAAACTCAAGCGTGAAATTGCGGATAACGAAAAGAAGATCCGTGACAACCAGAAGCGCGTACTGCTGCTCGACAACCTGAGCGACTACATCAAGCCGGGCATGAGCATTGATGATGTACAGGCGATCATCGCCAACATGCGTGCCGACTATGAAGAGCGCGTGGATGACCACATCATCAAGAACGCCGAGCTCTCCAAAGAGCGTAAAGAGCTGAGCACCAAGCTGAAGGGCATGAGCTCTCACAAATAAGCGTTCAGCTTTCGCTTAAGAGACACCGGCCACTGGCCGGTGTTTTGTTATCAGCTCGGATCTCTGCCACTCCTGCAACAATCGGCTCCCCTTTTTAGAATTGCCCTGTTACCATCACCACTAAGCGGTCAATAGTTTCAAGCCATTGACTTGAAAAGACTAAGCTTGAGTGAAACACAATAAATTGCGCAACCATGGTGGGGCTGATATGGGCGCATCAGAACAGACGGATTTGACACAAGTGGCATCTCAAGATTCATCTGTCCAGACCTCGGACGGGAACCCAAAGCGCATGCGCCGTCCCTGGTGGCGTTGGCTGTTCTGTTTTCTCTTTTTATTGTGCCTGGGGGCGGTGATCGCTCTGGTTGGCTATGAGATGAAAACCTCGAAGCTGCAATCTCAGGAGATCTCCCGCTATGCCGCCAAGCTCACCTATCAGGTCGAGCCTGGCCAGAGCAAGCAGATCGCCTTCCCTGAGGATGGCCCGTTCGACAAGCGGCTCGGCTATGTGCAGCTGCCGATGATGCAGGAGCGCCTGCTGCAGCGGGGTTATGAAGTCAGCAAGCAGGTGCATTTCTCCGACGCGCTCTATGACTACGCCAGTCGTGGTTTCTTCGTGCCCTATACCGAGAAGGTGCAGGCCGGTTTGACGCTGCACGATTGCCGCGCCGAGCCCTTCTATCAATTCAAGTATCCGACCCATCACTATCCGGATTTTGACTCCATTCCGCCGCTCGTCATCCAGTCGCTGCTGTTTATCGAGAACCGCGACTTGCTGAGCAACGAAGAGCCGTTGGCCAATCCGGCGGTCGACTGGCCCCGTTTTGCCAAGGCCGCGCTCTCTCAAGTGGGCAAGGCGCTCGATATGCAGGATCAATCTGCCGGTGGCAGTACCCTGGCGACCCAGGTGGAGAAGTATCGCCACTCGCCGGATGGCCTGACCCTGTCGCCGACCGAGAAGATCCGTCAGATGGCCTCTGCCAGCGTGCGGGCTTATCGTCTCGGGCCGGAAACCCTCGAAGCGCGCAAACTGGTCGCCTGGGCCTACCTCAACTCGGTACCGCTCTCGGCTGCGCCGGGATATGGTGAAGTGCATGGTCTGGGAGATGGTCTCTGGGTCTGGTTTGGTGCCAATGTCGATGACGTGAACCGTCTGCTGAACCCCGCCCGCAACCAGAACGCACCGCTGGCCGAACAGGGGCTTGCCCTGCGTCAGGTGGTCTCGCTGATGATTGCGCACCGCCGTCCCTCTTACTATCTGGCTCAGGGGCGAGAGGCATTGGCTACCCTGACCGACAGCTACCTGCGCCTGTTTGTGCAGGAGGGAATGATCACGCCACCACTGATGGAGGCGGCGCTCAAGGCCAAGATTACGTTTCGTGATTTCCTGCAGTCCCCGGCTATCACCCGGGTGAACAACAACAAGGGGTTGCAGGTTGCCCGTACTCGCCTGAGCCGTCAGCTCGGAGTACAGCTCTATGACCTCGACCGGATGGACCTGACCGCCGATACCAGCCTCAATATGCCGTTGCAGAACGAAATCTCCCGTTATCTGCAACAGCTGGCCGACCCGACGTTTGCCGCTCAGGTAGGGCTGTTTGGTGAGCGCCTGCTCTCGCCGGAGAAGACCGGCGATGTGCGCTACAGCTTCACCCTGTTCGAGAAGTCGCCGGAAGGGTTCAAGGTGCGGGTACAGACCGATAACACCGATCAGCCGTTTGATATCAATGAAGGCTCCAAGCTGGAGTTGGGCTCAACCGCCAAGTTGCGGGTGCTGACTACCTATCTGGAGATTGTGGCCGAACTGCACGACAACTATGCCGGGATGCCGGTCGAGAATCTGCGCAAGCTGGCTGCCGTCTCTCAGGACAACCTCAGCCGTTGGGCCATCTCCTATCTGATGACGGCTCAGGACAAGAGCCTGCCTGTGATGCTGGAAGCGGCGCTGGATCGCAAATACTCCGCCAGCCCCAACGAAGGGTTCTTTACCGGTGGCGGCATGCACACCTTCAACAACTTCCGCCGCGAGGATAACAATCGTATCCCGACGTTGCGTGACTCTCTGCGTGAGTCGATTAACTTGCCCTTTGTGCGGCTGATGCGCGATATCGTGCGCTACAGCCTCTACAAGGAGGGCAACCGTGCCCAGTTGCTGAAGGATGACAAGGATCCCCGCCGTCAGGAGTATCTGGCCAAATTTGCCGACAAAGAGGGGCAGACCTATCTGCTGCGCTTCTGGCGCAAATATCGCGGCAAGACTCCCGAGGAGCAGCTCGATACCTTCCTCGACGGTCTCAAGCCGAGTGCGGTACGTCTGGCGGCGGTTCACCGCTACCTGATGCCGGAAGCCAGCGAAGCCGCATTTGCTGCCTTCCTGGCGGAGCGGTTGCCGAGAGAGAAGCTGAGTGCCAAGCGGGTTAATCAGCTCTACGTCAGCTATGGTCCGGGCAAGTATTCACTGCCGGATCAGGGCTACATCGCCCGGGTTCACCCGCTGGAGCTGTGGCTGCTGGCCTATCTCAAGGAGTTCGACAAGGCGACCTTTGCCGACGCGGTGGCGGCCAGTCGTGACGAGCGGCAGGAGGTCTACAGCTGGCTGTTCAAGACTCGCCATCGCAGTGCCCGTGACAGCCGGATCCGCACCATGCTGGAGGTGGAAGCCTTCCTCGATATCCATCAGCGCTGGGCCAAGCTCGGTTATCCGTTCGACCATCTGGTGCCTTCGCTGGCGACCGCCTTGGGCAGCTCCGGCGATCGTCCGGCTGCACTGGCCGAGCTGATGGGGATTATCCAGAATGGCGGTGTCCGCTCGCCAACTTTGCGTATCGAGCACCTCTCGTTTGCCAAGGGAACGCCCTTCGAGACCGAGTTTGAGCCGCAGCACACCGAGGGCACTCGGGTGATGCCGGCAGAGGTGGCGGCCGCCCTGCGCAGTGCGCTCTCCAAAGTCGTTGAAGGGGGCACGGCAAGACGTATCGCCGGAGCCTTTACCCTGCCGGATGGCACTGTGCTGCAGATGGGGGGCAAGACCGGAACCGGGGATAACCGGATTGAAACTGTGGGTCGTTATGGCAACGTGACCAGCTCACTGGCGCGCAACCGCACCGCGACCTTCGTCTTCTATCTGGGTGAGGATCACTTCGGTACCCTGACCGCCTATGTACCGGGTAGCCAGTCTGACAAGTTCCGTTTCACCTCGGCGCTGCCGGTGCAGGTGCTCAAGGGGATGGCACCCCTGCTGACGCCTTACCTGCAACCGGGTTCCCATACCCAGTGTCTGGCGAACCAGTGATGCGCACGAATTACCGCTCATCACGCAGATAACTAACCAGAAAAAACGGGGAGGCTGACAGCCTCCCCGCTTTTATTTCCTTATCGGACGCAGCGACGCTCGATTGCGATCAGGCGTTCAGTACGAACTGCTCGATCACCTGAGCCACACCATCTTCATCGTTGCGGGCAGTGGTGTGCTGGGCGAGCGCCTTGATCTCGTCGGTGGCATTGCCCATCGCCACACCGAGGCCTGCGTATTCGATCATGTGGCGATCGTTGCCCGCATCCCCGACGCAGATCACCTGATCGGCGGTCAGGCCAAGGTGCTCGGCCAGCGCTGCCACGCCTGTTCCCTTGTTGCTCTGCTTGTTCATGAACTCGAGGAAGAAGGGGGCGCTCTGTACCACGGTATAGCGCTCATAGAGCTCTGCAGGCAGTCGCTCGATGGCGCGGGAGAGCTGGGGCGGCTCGTCGATCATCATCACCTTCATGATCTGCTCGTCGGCAGGCAGGGTGGCGAAGTCGATCAGATTGATCGGCATGCCGATCAGGCGGGATTCGTGCTCGGTGTAGGTGCTGACACGGGGACTGATCAGGCCACGGGTGACCGAGAAACCATGGACGTTCACTTCCAGATCATCAGCCAGTTTGGCGACGGCGCTGGCGTCACTGCCGGTCAGCAGCTGGCTGCGGATGATGCGCTGATCAGCCACCTGTTGCACCAGAGCGCCGTTGTAGCAGATGACGTAGTCATGCTCTGTGGTGAGGCCGAGCTCTTCCAGATAGCGGCTCATCCCTTCCAGCGGGCGGCCGGAGGCCAGCACAACGGTGACCCCTTTGGCGCGCGCGGCGCTGATGGCGGCGTGGGTGCGGGGAGTAATCTGGCCCTGCGGGTTGAGCAGGGTGCCATCCATATCCAATGCGATCAGCTTGTACATCTCTCACTACCTGAGTCTGGGTGGCCCGCCCGGTGGGGCCAAGGAAGTGGCGAGTGTAGCGAAAATCGGCGGCGGGATCACGGCCGGTTCAGCGATGCGGCCGTGCCGGTTGATCTATTTGTGCCCCTCGTAAGGGGTCATCTCGAGGGTTTCATCATGGATGGTCAGACGGGTAGGGCCTCGGGTGATGGTAACCTTGCGTTTTAAGCTGGCCATCTCGACCTCGATGCCGGAGTAGAGGTGCTGGGTGGCAATGACCTCCATCTGAGCCATCAAGTTTCGCAGCTCCTCCTGGTTGGCGGTGAGCTGCTCATCGAGCTGGGCCAGTTCGGCCAGCTGATGGTCCCGGATCGGTTTGAGCTTGCGCAGGGTATCCGGATTGCGCTTGTCGCCGGGCAGTTGCAGCAACTTCATGACCAGCTCCTTGATTTTCTCCAGCTGGGCCTGACACGCCTGCTGGCGCAGCTTGAGCTGGTGTTCCTGCTCCTTGTGGGTGAAGTAGCCGCCAAGGATCTGCAGCCGGGTATGGTTGGCGGCCTCGGCCCCCAGGCTGGGAGCCATGATCAGGCGATTGGCAATGCTGGTACCCCCCAGCAGAGTGCCTTTGCGCATGTTGCTATCGCCTACCTTGATATCTTGTCCGCTGCGGGAGTAGCAGTGGCTGAGCTGGCTCTGGATCTGGATATCCCCCCCGCTTCCAGCTGGGCATACTGGGCGTAGCTGGCGTGGATCTCCCCTTGTGCATTGAGCTGGCAAAGGTACTCTCCCTGCTCGTTGCGGCGGCCAATGATGCCGTGGCGTACCGTAATGCTGCCCCCCGCCTCGATCCAGCCCCCTTCGATAAAGCCGCCGATGACGATGTCACCGCTGACCCGGATCTTCATGCCCGGGTTGACGTCGCCGCTGACGATTAAGCCCCCTTCAAAATCAATGTGACCGTGGCGGGCATCCACCTGTTTGACGCTGAGCACCTCGTCCACCTTCATGCCCGCTTTCTCCTGACAGGGCAGGCCCGCCCGACCGGCAATCAGCAGGTCGGGATCGTCGGGGGAGATGAAGGTGCCCTCACCAGCACTCATCGGACTGTCTTTGCCATCCTTGGCGGGCAGGTCCTGACCGGTCACGGTAAAACCGGGTACCCCGACGGTGGCCGGATGACGGCGCATCAGCGGAGCGCCTGCCTTGACGGTGACGATGGAGCCGAGATCCCGCAGGTCGACCTTGCCATGACCCAGCTCCTGCGGTTTGAGGATCCGTTCGGCCGGGGTCTCCACCAGCCGCTCATAGCGAGTGTCCTGACCATTGACGGCAGGCTGGCCGTTGGCAATCACCAGCTTGAGCTGACTGCCGGGGGCGGCCTCCTTGGCTGACTGGATGGCAGCGGTGAGCAGTTGCTCACTCACCCCCTGTTTGATTTCGCTGATGGCGATCGCCTCTTTCAGCTGTTCCAGCGTCACATACTTGCCACCCCAGTCGGCAGTGATCTGGGCGATGGCGCTCATGCGATCTTTCTCCACGATTACGGCGAGTCGGGCATCCTGACGCTTGCCGACAGGGATGGGGTTGGCGGGGACGGGGGCGGCAGGGTTGGTGAGCAGGGTATTAAGCAGGCTGATGGCCTGTTTGATCCCCTCGGGCAGCGGCTGATAGCGGCGACAGTTGGAAGCGAGCAGCAGAGCCTGCACATCCTGTTCCGTGACAGGTTTGGTGAGACCGGCGGCAATCCGCAGGCAGACCAGTTCCATATCGCTTGATAGCAGCAACCACTCTTTGCTTAACACCGCATCTCCTTGCTGGATGAGAACGGAGCGATCGGCTCGCTCCTCTACTGTCATTTAATCTCTCAATGATTAATAAAGCGAGTCGCCAACCCTGAGAGTGGGCAGTATTCAGATATTTCCTCTGAATGGTCAATGAATTGAAGTCAAATCGGTGATGGCGGCCAGATAAATGTGGGCGCTGTTTGGAAACGGAGTGAAAAGACGGATCGCAGCGCCAGCGACATAGGGTCGCTGGCAGGGGAATGGCGGTTCTTATCAGCTGCGCTGGGCTGTTCTGGCCAGGGTGAGGTAATCGCCGAGCACCGGCAATCCCAGCAGATGGCGGCGCAGCATGTCGAGGGCGGCAAAGGCGAGGATCTTGCGGCGGCTCTTCGGGTCGGGATGGCTGACCTTGACCGTCTGACCGACGTGTTTTCCATCGGCGCTGAGCAGCAGTGGCACCCCCTCTGCGCCCTCTCGCCCTATGGTCAGTTGCAGGCCCGCATCGGTTGTCGGCAGTTGCGCCAGCTCATCGGCCAGTTGCGCGTTGAAGCGTGCTTCCAGCCGGGGATGGCCGTGACAAAGCGCCAGCAGCGCGCCGCCACTCTCTCCCTCCAGCAGAGCCAGCGGTTTGCCTTGCAGCAGCGCCAGGATCTGCTGCGCCGGTTCCGTATCTCCGCCGCCAACCAGCCAGGGGCGGACCGTATCCAGCAGCCGGCGCTCGGCACTCTCCATGTCAGCGGCACTGGCGCCGTGGCCGATCAGTTTCAGCTCGATAAGGGGCATGGAGGAGCGGTAACCCAGTTCAATACCAGCTGGCCAGGGTTCGGCATCCAGCATATCGCTGAGCGCCGACTCTGAGACGCCGAAGGTGTAAAAGCGACGCAGCTCGGTATCGATCTGTGCACCGGCCAGCTGTTTGAGGCGCGGCAGAATTTGCTCACGCACCATCTGTTTGAACTCGAACGGCACACCCGGGGTGAAGAAGAGCTGACTCTGGCCACTTCGCACCACAAAGCCGCAGGCGGTGCCGACCGGGTTGTCGAGGATCTCGCTCCCCTGTGGCAGCCATGCCTGTTTGGCATTGCTTTGTGCCATGGGGCGGCCACGGCTGGCGTAGCGCGCTTCGATGGTAGCGAGCCAGTCGGGGAAGAGGGTGAGCGGCTGGTCAAAGGCTTCAGCGGCCGCCTGAGCGGTCAGGTCGTCGGCAGTGGGCCCGAGCCCGCCACACACCAGCACCACATCGGCGCGGCTGGCACTCTCTTGCAGCACCGTTTTCAGGTCAGCGAGGTTGTCCCCCACCGTCAGGCGACGGCGCACCTGCCACCCCTGTTCCAGCAGCAGAGCGCTGAGCCAGGCCGCGTTGGTATCCACCACCAGACCCGTCACTATCTCGTCTCCGGTACTGATGATCTCGATACGCATGGCAGGCTCCTTGGATTAAACGGGTGGTAACGGTTGGCCTCGAGCCAACACAATCAGGCTTTGTTGTGTTCGAAGTAGTAGCTGATCCGGGTACGCGGATTGAGGTACTCGAACACGGCGGGCGGCAGCCGTTTGGGGTGGATCACCTTGGCGATCGACAGTTCGGCTTGCTGCAGGTCGATGATGGCCGCTTCCTGACGGGGAATGCGCGGATCGTAGACCAGCACCGAGGGGTAGAGCAGGCGGGAAGCATTGACCGACATCACCAGACCCACCTGACCATTGGAGAGTTGCACCACGCTACCGGGGGGATAGATCCCCATCAACCGGATCAGCATGCTGAGGTACTCCGGATTGAACTGCGCCTTGCGCTGCTTGTAGAGGCCGCTCAGGGCCGAGTAGGGCACCTTGGCCTGCATGTGGCAGAGGTTATCGTACTCGTTGATCAGCGACACCATCTGGGTCAGCGGATCGAGCTGGCCACCCTTGAGCCCTTCCGGCCCGCTGCCATCGAGATATTCGTGGTGATGGAGCACGATCCCCTTCGCCTCGGCCGGGAAATCCTTGGCCAGATTGAGCAGATCCAGCCCGTAGCGCGGGTGCTGGGCTATCAGGTTCTGCTCCGGCTTGGTCAGCGGCTCGGTCTTGCGCAGGATCTGGCTCGGGATCTTCAACTTGCCGATATCGTGGAACAGCGCCCCCATGCCGACCTGACGGATCTCGTCGGCCGTCATGCAGCACTCCTTGGCCAGCAGCATGCTGAGCACACTCACATTGAGGGAGTGGAAGTAGAGGTTGTTGCCATCCTCGCTGTCGGAGACCAGATGGAGCACCATCTCGTCCACCGAGAGCAGCTGTTCTGTCATGGCGTTGACCAGCTCCTGCGCCTCGCCGATGGCATTGAGGGGGCGTGACTGGATCTTGCTCATCACGCTGCGCACCTGCGCCAGCGACTGCTGGAACTGCTTCTCGCACTGCTGCAGGTTGCGGCGATAGAGTTGCAACTGCTCGATGCGGCGATCCTTCTCCTGCTGCATCTGGGCCTGACGCTGGGCGGCGTCTGCGCTCTCTTGTTGCTGAGGCTGTACCTGATTGAGAGGCTTGGGCGGAACGTCGCTCTTGTCGGGAATGATGGTGACCAGTTTCAGGCCGAGACGGCGGATCAGCTCGATCTCTTCTTCACTTTTGATCTTGAAGCTGGAAAACAGGAACGGGTGTTCGCGCCACCCCAGTGGCAGGGATACATAGTTGCCGACTTGCAGTCGATCTACGGAAATCTTGATACCGGTCATTATCTTGGAAGCAGGAGACACACTGAGCCGTATGCTAGTCAAAGGCGGGGGTGAATACAAAAGGTATCTGATGACAGGGCTGGAGCTTTATTATAGGCTTCTGGATGTCCAGACATATTTACCGATGCAGTACAGGGAGTAAGCATGCCGATCAAGATCCCGGATCAGTTACCCGCCGCCGAAGTGCTGGGGCAGGAGAACATCTTCGTGATGACGGAATCCCGGGCCGTCACCCAGAACATCCGCCCGCTGCGGGTGCTCATCCTCAACCTGATGCCAAAGAAGATTGAGACCGAGATCCAGCTGATGCGGATGCTTTCCAACTCGCCGCTGCAGGTGGATGTGGATCTGCTGCGCATCGATGATCGGGAGTCGAAGAACACGCCCCAGGCCCATCTGGAGAACTTCTATCACGACTTCGAGCAGGTGCGTGGCAACAACTACGACGGCATGATCATCACCGGGGCGCCGCTCGGGCTGGTGGAGTTCGAGGAGGTGGTCTACTGGCCGCGCATCGTCGAGATCATCGAGTGGTCCCATCAGCATGTCACCTCCACCCTGTTCCTCTGCTGGGCGGTGCAGGCGGCGCTGAAAGCCTTGTATGGCATGGAGAAACAGACCCACGGCGAGAAGCTCTCCGGGGTTTACCGCCACCATCGCCTCGATGAGCACGAGCCGTTGCTGCGCGGTTTCGATGATGAGTTCGTCGCCCCGCACTCCCGTTACGCGGCGTTTGATGGCGATCTGATCCGTGCCCAGACCGACTTGCAGATTTTTGCCGAGTCAGATGAGGCGGGAGTCTATCTGGCGGCGACCAAGGATTGTCGTCAGGTGTTTGTCACCGGGCACCCGGAGTACGATGCCCTGACGCTGGACGGGGAGTATCAGCGGGATCTGGCGGCAGGGATCGAACCGGCCATTCCGGTCAACTACTACCCGAATAACGATCCGGGCAAGACCCCGCGCGCCAGCTGGCGCAGCCACGGTCATCTGCTGTTTGCCAACTGGCTCAACTACTACGTTTATCAGCTCACCAGCTATCGGGTGGAAGATATCGGCAAGGTCTTTACCTACGACCAGGGAGGCAAGTAGTCAGTCGCCCTGCGCCAGCCGCTCGGCCAGCTGGTCGAGCCATTGGCGGTGGCAGGCCAGGGTAAACGCCTTGGGTCTGTGGGCCTTGATGGCGGCCATCGCCTCTTGCTGTGGCTGGCCGAGGGTCATCAGCAGCGCGGCGGCGACCAGACCGGTACGACCGTTGCCCCCTTTGCAGTGGATGACCAGATGTTTGCCATCCCCCAGCAGCTCGCGCAGCTGTGGCAGCGCCTGTTGCCAGGCAGCCTCGAAGTCGGCATCGGGGGCCAGATCATCCTCGATGGGCAGATGGAACCAGCGCATCCCTTCGTGTTCGACCTGCTGGCCGAGCTGCGCCAGTTCGAGTCGGATCAACTCGGCGCTTGTCATCAGGGTCACCACCCCGTGGGCACCGGCCAACCGCAGTTGATCGAGCGCCAGGGTCAGTGGCACCTGCTGGGTGCCGGGGCAGGGGGTCAGCAGCAGCTGACCATCGACACGGGGAACCTCAAGGCTCCAGAAAGGGTGATACGGGTGCATGGCGGATCCTCGCGTGGTGGCCACAGGGCTGCGGCCGGTGAATGGCGCCAAGGATAGGCGGGGCAGGGGGGATGTCAATGGCCGTTGTGTTTGCCCCGGTTTACGGGCAGAGTCTAAAAAATTGAGCGGTTCAAGGAGTTAAGATGAGAAACCTGGATCAACTGGATTTGGATATCCTGGCCCATCTGTTTCGGGATGCGGGCATGACCAACAAGGATCTGGCCGCGCTGGTGGGCGTTGCCCCCTCCACCTGTCTGGAGCGGGTGCGCAAGCTGCAGCAGGATGGTGTGCTCAAGGGAGCGCACTGCGAAGTGGATTATCAGGCCCTCGGTGGTCACATTCAGGCCATGGTCTCCCTGCAGCTGGCCCGCCACAGCCGCCAGATCATCGATGCTTTCCGCGATGCCATTCTGGCGCTGCCCGAAGTGATCAGTCTGTTCCACATGGGGGGCAAGGATGATTTTCTGGTGCACCTCTGTGTCTCCGACACCGAGCACCTGCGCAACTTTGTCTTTGATCACTTCACCTCCCGCGAGGAGGTGGTGCACCTCGAAACCTCGCTGGTATTCGAGCACAAGTTCAGCCGCTCCCTGCCCTGCTTTCCCCAGCCATAACGGCCAGTGGGCCGACAGTATGAATAGATAGAAAAAACCGCCAGCTGGCGGTTTTTTCTATTCTGCTATGGGTTGAAGCAGCACGGGCGGCTCAATTGGCTGCGGTGCGTTCATCCTTGGCCGTCTGATAGAGGCTCTTCTGATAGGCCATGCTGCCCCACAGGGCCAGACCAAGGGCATCCTCCTTCAAGGCGTCCGGCTGCGCCGCCAGGGTCAGCTTCTCGCTGGCATTGTCGTAGACATAGCCCTCTGCCGCCCGTTCCGGTTGCAGGATCACCACATCCTTGCCGCGCATCAGGGCGAAGTTCTTGTCGTACTGCATGATGGCGCGCCCCGGCCAGTCGGCGGGCATGCGGGTCAGATCCTTGCCGAGCATGGGGTAGTCGGCACTGATCCCCATCAGGGAGAGCAGAGTCGGCGCCATATCGATCTGGCTGACGATGCGCGGATCCTTTCTCGGCACTATGCCGTCGCCCACGATAACCCCCGGAATATGGAAGCGGGGGATGGGCACCAGACTGGCGCCACCGACCCGGCTGTCGTGGTCGGCGATGACCAGGAACAGGGTATCCTTCCAGTATTCGGACTGTTTCGCCCTCTTGAAGAACTCGCCGATGGCGTAATCCGCATACTTGGCCGCGTTGTTGCGGGTCTGCTTGGGTTGCTCGAACAGTTCGATACGGTTGTCCGGGAATTCAAACGGATCATGATTGCTGGAGCTGAACACCAGACTGAAGAAGGGTTTGCCCTCCTTGTGCAGCGCCTTGAAGGTCTCGTCGGCCTTGGCCATCAGATCCTCGTCGGAAGCTCCCCAGGAGCCCTTGAACACCGGATTGTCGAAATCCTTCTGCTCGACGATGGTGGTGAAGCCGTTGCCGAGGAAGAAGCTGCGCATGTTGTCGAAGTGACTCTCGCCGCCATAAATAAAGCTGGTGTCATAACCCCGCTGTTTGAGCAGATCCGCGATGGTAAAGAAGTTGGTCTGGCTCTTGCCTAGTTTGACCACCGCCTGTGCCGGGGTCGGCGTGAAGCCGGTCAGTACCGCCTCGATGCCGCGCACCGAGCGGGTGCCGGTGGCGTAGAGCTGCTCGAAGGCCCAGCCCTGCTGCGACAGGGCATCGATGTTGGGGGTGAGCGGCAGGCCGCCGAGGGAGCCGACAAACTGGGCGCCCAGACTCTCCTGCAGCAGGATCACCAGATTCTTCGGTTTACCCCGGAAGCTTGCCTCGTTGAAGGTCTGGCTGGGCAGCAGATCGGAGTTGAAATCACTGGCCGGACGGCCACTCTCCTTGCGCATGACCTCGAGCACCTTCTGAGGGGTCATCTCACCGTAAAACTGGCCGGCATCCTCCTCGGCGCCCATCTGTTTGATGGCAAAGAAGAGGGAGTAGGCGGAGTTGACGGTGAGCGAGTTGACCAGCGGATCCTCGGCAAAGGCGACCATGGCCGGGTTCAGGGCGCGGTGGCCGAGACTGGAGCGGGCACCGAGAAAACCTATGGCCAGAATGAGCAGGGCGAAGGCCGGACGCAGATACCAGCGGGGGAAGCTGAGGCCACGCACCAGACGGCCGCTCAGCCACCAACCGCTGGTCAGCGCGGCGCCACTGAAGAGTAACGCCAGCAGCAGCTCGGCTTTGCGGCCCGCCCACAGCATAGCGAACACCTCTTTCGGATAGATGAGGTACTCCACATAGAGGCGGTTGGGGCGCACGCCATACTCGGTGACAAACGAGGGGGTGGAGATCTCGAGGAACAGTATCAGCCAGAGTCCGACGGTCAGCCAGACGCGCATCAGTTGCAGACAGCCTCGGCCGATGGCATGGGGGCCTGCCAGCAGCAGAGTGAGCATGGCGGGGACACCCCAGACCCAGCAGAGGGTCGCAAAGTCGACCCGGATCCCTTGCAGCAGCATCTCCTGCCAACCGGCCACGGCATCCACTCGTTCCAGTTGCCATATACCGAGGGCGATTCGGCTGAAAGAGAGAGAGAAAAGCGCGAGCGCGCAGAAGACGGCGAAGGGCCAGAACGGGCCGAGTCGCTGTTTTAGATCTGTCATGTTTGTTCCTGAATGAGACTCTAAACGTCTGTCCACAGACGTTTTTTTAGTTGTTGTGAGGTTATGACAGATCGAATTGGTTAAGGTTGCATTCAAGTTTGTTAAAAGTCGGCATTAACACATTTATCATCTAAAAATGTGATGTCGCGCCACTAATGAGCACAGCATAATCTGCTGGGTAAAATGTGAGCCACAGCGTGTATGGATGGAGCGCTGGTATTTATAATTGCCGCGAATTATCTCAATCGGAGCCGAAGGGATGCCGGTCTTTATCGATGTCGAGTATGTGCGGGGATGGCGCCTGTTTCTGGTGTTATCGGATGGCACCACGGGGGTGCTGGATCTGACCCCCTGGCGAACCCAGCCGCTGTTTGCAAAGCTGGAGAGCGAGCGTCATTGCGCCCGGGTCTTCATCAACCGTCACCACCAGCTGGAGTGGCCTGTTGGCTGCACGCTATCCGCTCATGAGGTCTATCACCTCATCTCTCCCATCGATGAGCGGGAAGCCTTTAGCTAATCCCCTTTTTTTGTGAGCCAACGCCAGATTCCTGTTACTGGAATGTTTGCCCGTTTGCCTTTCTGAGCCAACTTGGGTAAAACCTGCGCAACATTTTGCCAACTTGCCTTCGCTTCACCTGACAGAGGCTTGCCGCTTTCGCGCCGCAGGCCTTTTTTGCGGCCTGACGGCAAACCTTTCCCTTGCTGAAAGGTTTGATTGGTTGAATGAAAATAACAAAACAAACAAATACATAAGGAAAATGTATGGCTTGTCATATGCGCACACCCCTTGCCCTGCTGGTGGGCGGGCTCGCCTGTCACGGCGCTGCCGGTCAGGAATCGGTGCAACAGCTGGATCCCATGGTGGTGGTGGCAACCCGCCCCGCCAGCACACTTGAAGTGACACTGGATCCCAAGAAGCCCGGTTCCCCCATGCCCGCTGCCGACGGCGCCGGTTATCTGAAGAATGTCACCGGCATGAGCATGGTGCGCAAAGGGGGGCTCGGTGGCGACCCTGTGCTGCGGGGGATGGGGATGTCCCGTCTCAACGTGCAGATGGATGGCGGCATGCTGGCCGGTGGTTGTGGCGGCCGGATGGACCCGCCCACCGCCTATGTGTTTCCCCAATCCTTTGACCGGATCCGGGTGCTGAAGGGGCCGCAATCCCTCGAGCAGGGTGCCACCCTGGCGGGAACCGTGCTGTTCGAGCGGGACAGGCCCGAGTTCACCGCACCGGGCCTCAAGGCCGATGCCTCGGCCCTCTTTAGCAGCTTCGGCCGCGATGATCAGATGGTGGATATGACGGCGGGTTCGACTGATGGCTATCTGCGCGGCCAGTTCACCCACTCCGACAGCGACGATTACCGCGATGGTCACGGTAACAAGGTGCGATCTTTCTATCGCCGCGAGAACGGCACCGCACAGTTGGGCTGGACACCGGGGGAGCACACCTGGCTGGAACTCACCGCCGAGCGCAGCAACGCCCGCGCCGCCTATGCGGACCGCACCATGGATGGCCCCATGTTTGATCGCGAATCCTTCGGGCTGAAGCTCAAGCAGGAGCAGATCACCACTCACTGGCAGCGCAGCGAGCTGACCCTGTGGGACAACTACATAGACCACATCATGGACAACTTCAGCCTGCGGCAAAACAGCGGCATGAAGATGCTCTCCAACCCGGATCGCCGCAACACCGGCGGTCGCTGGGCCAACGACATCGCCTTGCCAGCAGACTGGTTGCTGACCGCCGGGCTCGACAGCAACCGGGATCAGCACCGCAGTCGGAGTGGGGTCGACTATGCCACCAAGGATCGCCAGCGCACCCTGCGCTTCGAGCAGCAGGGCGGCTTTGCCGAGCTGGGCCGTCAGCAGGGGGCCCACAGCTACAAGGGCGGTTACCGTCAGGATAGGGTAGAGACCACCCGTTATGGCGCCGGTGAACAGACCCTCTACAGCGATACCCTGACCCTGAACAGCGGGTTTGGCCGCTACGAGTACCAGTGGTCACCACGCTGGTCCAGCTATCTGGCCTGGGGGCAGGCAGAGCGTGCGCCGGATTACTGGGAGCGCAGCAAGGACAGCACTCCGTTCACCCTCAACCCGGAGCGCAGCCGTCAGTGGGATGCGGGGCTGGCTTTGCGCAGCCGCGAGCTGGACCTGACCCTCTCCCTCTTTAGCGCCGACATCAAGGACTACCTGCTCTACAACAGCAAGTCGAACAAGGTGCGCAATATCGATGCCCAGACCCGGGGTGGCGAGCTGGAGGGGCGCTGGCAGTTTGCCGAGCAGTGGCGTCTCGATGGTGGTCTGGCGGTGGTCTATGGCGAAAATCAGAGCGACAACAAACCGCTGGCGCAGATGCCACCGCTCGATGGCAAGCTGGCCCTTGGTTGGCAGCCAAATGAGGTGCTGAACTTCACCCTGCTGGGACGCGCCGTGGCGGCGCAGGATCGGGTAGATCTCTGGTCTGGCACCGTTGCGGGTCAGGATCAGGGGGAGACCCCTGGCTTCTTCACCATGAACCTGAGCGGCGCCTGGCAGTTTGCCAAGGGGTGGCAGCTCTCGGCCGGGGTAGACAACCTGTTCGACACCTTCTACTACGAGCACCTTTCCAAGTCGGTGCACAGCAGTCAGGCCGGGCTGGGCTACGAGCAGAGCGGCCGCATCCCCGAGCCGGGTCGCTCCTACTGGCTATCGCTCAACTACCGTTTTGCCTCGGCAGGGGTGCTCTAACCAGTTGAGTCAGATAACGTTTTCAGTCACAGACACCGCTGTGTGAGCATCGCTATCATGGTGAAAAACAGGCGTATCAGACGCCTGCTCTCACAGCGGGAACATAACAATGAAACAGGGAACGTTACGCTATGGCGGCCTGCTCGGGGCCGCCCTGTTACTTGCGGCTTGCGGCGGCAGCGGTAGTTCAGGTGGGGAGAGTTCTCCCCCCGTCGTCAATCCGCCGGTCACCCACCCTCCGGTCGCCACGGCCAGTCGTGCCTGCTATGGCGACGATCAACCCGCCTGCAACCTGCGCATCTATCAGGTAATGGTGGAGTCGTTTGCCGATGGTGACGGCAGTGCCAACTACGGCGTCGGCTATGGCCCCTCCCAGCACAACGGCGATCTGCAGGGGATCATCGACAGTCTCGACCACATCAAGAGTCTCAACGTCAACGCCATCTGGCTCACCCCGGTGTTCGACTCCTGCGCGGGGCAAGGCGGCGATAACAAGCTCGATGCCACCGGCTACTTCGCCTGCGACTTTTTTACCGTGGATCCCAACTTTGGCAGCAATGCCAAGCTCAAACAGCTGGTGGACGGGGCGCACCAGCGCGGCCTCTATGTCTTCCTCGACGGGGTGTTTGGCCACGTCAACAAGGCGGGGGTGAGCAAGCCCTCGCCAGAGGGGCGTCTGCCAGCCCTCACCAGCGGCGGTGCGGGTTATCCCGGCCAGCTGGTGGATTACAGCAAGCCGGAGAGCCTCGCCTACTTCAAGGAGGTGGCCCGCTATTGGGTCGAGCAGTACGGTATCGACGGCTGGCGCCTCGATCAGGCCTATCAGCTTGGGCTGGATGATTGGCGCGCCATTCGCAGCGAGGTGGAGCAGGCCAGCGCAGCGCGCAAAGCGGCAGGGCAGCAGTGGGGCACCCTCGGCTATATGGTGGGCGAGGTGTGGAAGGGGGCTGACGATATTCGCGCTCAGGCTTATGGCAGCAGCGACAATCCGGCGCTCTCCTCGGCCTTTGACTTCCCGTTGCGCTACGGCATCGTGCAGGCGCTGGCGGTGGAGGAGTCCGGCAAGGGCGGGCAGGGGGCCAGCGTGCTCGATGCCAGCTGGAACAAGGTGGAGAACTACCCGAATCACGCCATGCCGAACCTGATGCTGGGCAACCATGATCTGGTGCGTTTTGGCGATCTGCTGGAGCGGGGCAACTTCAAGTCGACCGAGTACTGGCAGCGCCACAAGGCAGCCTTCAGCTTTATGGCGGCCCGCTCCGGCCCCATCACCTTCTACTATGGCGAGGAGTTTGGCGACGAGGTGCCGGGCTTTGCTGCCAAGGTCGGCGGTGACTGTGCGGCGCAGGGCTTGTGCGACGACCATGTGGCCCGCAGCGACGGCAAGGTGCCCGCTGTCACCGGCTTTGTGCCAAGTAGCGAACAAGCCGAGCTGAAAGAGTGGCTGGCCCAGCTGCTGGCGATGCGTGCCGCCCACTCCGCTCTCTATCAGGGAGAGCGAGTCAAACTGGTGGCCGAGGGCAGTCTCTATGGTGACATCAAACAGACGGCGGGGGAGCAGATAGTCTACCTGCTCAACCTCTCCACCACGGCGCTCAGCTACAACCTGCCGACGGGCAAACTGCGCAGCGGCAGCGCGCTGGTGGATCTGCAAAGTGGCGAGAGTCTGGCTATCGGCGGCAGCAGCGTAACGGTGGAGATACCACCCTTGAGCGGGCGTTTCCTGCGTCTGCAATAAGTCAGCCACAGCACGCTTTGATATGAGAGAGGGCCCCTTCGCGGGGCCCTCTCTGTCATTGTGGGTGACAAGGTCATGGCGGGTTATGCGGTGGTCTGGCCCCGGTTTTCCAGCCGTTGGCGGAAGGCGCGGGCCAGTCGCTCGTAGAGATCCTGCGCCTCCTTGTCTTCGATATCGCCGCGGATCCAGGGGTTGTCGACGATCTCCAGCAGCACGCAGTCACGCCCTTGCTGGCGCAAGTCGAGCCCGTAGAGGCCATTACCGAGCTGATGCACGGCGCGGCGAGCGGTCTGCAGCACCCGCTCCGGCACCTCGTTGAGTGGCAACGCCTCGATGCGGCTCATGTCGAGGGGGTGCTTGCGGCGGCGAATGCGGTTGCCGGGTTCGGGCCGATAGCGGCGGCAGGCAAACAGCGGCGAGCCGTCGAGAAAGCCGATGCGCCAGTCAAACTCGGCGGGGATCCGGCTCTGCACCAGCAGCAGGGCGGAGCGGCCCAGCCCCTCGTCCAGCAGGCGGGCCAGCTGCTGCTCGTCGCTGGCCATGGCGAGATCGCGCCCCTGCGCCCCGTCGGGCACCTTCACCATCAGCGGCAGGCCGAGCCGCTGCACCAGCTCATCCACATGGTGGCGGCCGCGGCGGGTCACCACCATGGTGGGCGGCATGGGTACGCCGCTGCGCACCATCAGCTCGTAGAGGTAGAGCTTGTTGCTGCAGGCTAGGATGGCGCGGGAGCTGTCGATCACCGGCATCTTGAGCTGCTCGGCACGGTGGGCAAATTCGAAGGTGTAGTGGCCGACCGCGGTTTCGGCCCGTAGCCAGAGGGTGTCGAACTCCGGTAGCCGCTCGATGGCCGACGGTGGCAGGATCTCGGCCCGGATGCCTTGGGCTGCAGCAGCACGGATAAAGCGCTCCAGCGCCAGCCCGTCACTGCTGGCACGGCCATCATCGGGATCCACCAGAATGGCGAGCTGGTAGAGCGGCGCCGCCTGCTCCTCGTCACCGGCCCCCACCAGCGCCTGGGCGTGGTGCAGCATCAACTCTTTCTCGCTTGGGCTCAGCGCCAGTGGTGACAGGCTCTGCTGCTGGCGCACCGACCAGCCGTGGCGACCGCGCTTGAGGGTCAGCTCCTGCAGCGGCAACTGGCTGAGGCCATAGTAATAGCGCGCCAGCCCCGCCAGCTCGCTCTGTTCACACTGGCCGAAGATGGCGCGTACCCGGATCCTGTCCTCACTCTGCTGGGCCAGCCACCCCTGTGCCTTGCGCCACAGCTTGGCCGGTGGCTGCTGGGGTTGCAGTCGGCTGATGGCTTGCAGACCAGGCAGGCAGTGGTGGCCGCGGGCCTGGGCCAGCAGCGAGCAGTAGTAGCCTGCGCTCAGGTGCTCCAGATTGCGGCAGAGGTTGATGATGCGGGGCCTCCCGCCGGTGGTCGGCACGCCATGTTGCAGATAGGTGCGGGCGGTCAGCAGATAATCGGCATGGCAAGGCCAGTCGCCCAGCTCTTCGACGATGACATAGGTACTCATATTTTCGGCTCCACAGATCAGACTGCCTGAACAGGCAGGATCCCCAGTGGGCTTCGATGCACCGACAAGCACGACAATGGCGCGAGGGGAAACAAGAGGTTACAGTGCCTAATATGACGCCTTGGTAACTTGTGATACAAGTCGCATTTTTGGTGCTGAGGATAAATAACCGAACAAGGACTCCCCGTGTTGACCGTACGTGCGGCCCGAACCGATGATCTGGGTGCCATCGTTAATCTGGAACGCTACTGTTTTCCTCCCGAAGTCGCCTTTGGCCGCAGCCGCTGGCACTATCTGCTGGCCCACGCCAAGGGGCGCACCCTGTTGCTGCTGGACGAGAAACATCAGTTGATGGGCTATCTCTGCCTGCTGGAGCACAGAGGCTGGGATCGGCTGGTCATTCAGGCGCTGGCCATCCGCTGGACGGTGCGCCGTCTGGGCTGGGCCCGCCGTCTGCTGGAGCAGGTGATCTGCGAGGGCAAGGCCGCTGGCTGGGGGGCGATTCGCCTCGAAGTGGGGGATGCCAACGAAGAGGCGCTGGCGCTTTATCAGGGATTGGGATTTCGTCCCCAGCAGCGGCTGGCGGACTACTATGGCCGCGACCAGCACGCCCACCGGCTGGTGCTGCCGCTGGTGAGCGACGAGGAGCGTGAGCGGCGCAGAGTGGCTCGCACTCAGGCTCGCAAGCCCTCTTCACGGGCCAACTGATCATGTTGAACGAGCAGAATCGAGGAGCATGATGAGCTGCGACAACTGTCTTGCCACCGCCATCAGGGCCAAGCTGGGGCGCTGTCCGGTCTGCGCTGGCCAGGCCTTCGTCATCGGCCTGATTGGCTGGCTGGTCTGGTGGTGGTGCGGCGCCGACACCTCGGTCAACGCCCTCACCGGCCTGCTGTTTGCGCTGGGTGGCTCGGGCCTGTTGCTGCTCCATCTGGTGGTATTTGTCTGGCGCAAGGCGACCGGACGTGAATTGAGCGATGAATAAATCAGATTGGTTTCAACAACATAAATAACAATATCGGTTGAGATAATGGAGGTTCAGATGATTGCAATGGTAACGGGCGCCTCGTCCGGGTTTGGTGAGTCCATCAGCCGTCAGCTGGTGCAGGCGGGCTACAAGGTGATCGGTACCGGTCGCCGTGCAGAGCGGCTCGCTGCGCTGGCTGACGAGCTGGGCGAGCAGTTTCTGCCGCTGGCATTCGACGTGCAGGACAAGGCGGCTACCTGCGCCGCCATCGCTGCTCTGCCAGCCGAGTGGAGCGAGGTGGATCTGCTGGTCAACAATGCCGGTCTGGCGCTGGGGCTGGAGCCGGCCCATAAGGCGGATCTGGAAGATTGGGAGCAGATGATTGCCACCAACATCAGCGGTCTGACCCTGCTCACCCGCCTGCTGCTGCCGGGCATGGTGGCGCGCAATCGCGGCCACGTCATCAACATCGGCTCCATCGCCGGCACTTACCCC
This sequence comes from Aeromonas sp. 102P, assembly GCF_051920345.1. Taxonomy (NCBI): domain Bacteria; kingdom Pseudomonadati; phylum Pseudomonadota; class Gammaproteobacteria; order Aeromonadales; family Aeromonadaceae; genus Aeromonas; species Aeromonas sp. 102P. Next base: position 1,099,570 of record NZ_JBQBCZ010000001.1, read on the forward strand.
TATCCGGGCGGCAACGTCTACGGCGCCACCAAGGCGTTCGTGAAGCAGTTCAGCCTCAACCTGCGCGCCGATCTGGCGGGCACCGCCATCCGCGTCACCAACGTGGAGCCGGGCCTGTGCGGCGGCACCGAGTTCTCCAACGTGCGCTTCCACGGTGACGATGCCAAGGCGGCCTCCGTCTATCAGGGGGTGGAAGCGATCCAGCCGGAAGATATCGCCAATACCGTGCTCTGGGTGAGCCAGCAACCGGCCCACGTCAACATCAACAGCATCGAGATCATGCCGGTGGCCCAGACCTTCGGCCCGCTCAATATCAGCCGTCGCTGATCGCTGCATTGGCTGAAATGAAAGAGGCTCCCGTGGGAGCCTCTTTGCGTTGGCGAGCCGATTACAGGCTCATGATCTTTTTGAACTCCTCCGGCGAATACTTCTTCTCGGTGCGCTTGGTGAGATCCGTCATCAGCTTGTAGCGCAGATCTTTGGCCATCTGATAGGTCTGCTCCAACTGGCCATAGGAGTAGTCGGCGGCCAGCCCGATGGCGGTAGCCTTGTCGCTGGCATAGGCCTGCTTGAGGCTCTTGTCGAGGACGGCGACCTCCTTGTAGAGCTTGGTGCTCTCCTTGCTCCAGACGCCGCGCAGCAGCGGCAGGTACTTGTCCGGATCGGCGCTGGCCAGCGCGGTCAGGCTGCGGAACTGCCAGTAGGCAGAGTCATCGGAGTAGCTGTCGCTGCCGGTGCGATAGGGCAGGGGATAGGATTCCAGGGTGTTGTAGAGCGGCACCATCACTGATTCGGCCAGCACGCCGTAGCTCTGCCAGATGAGCCCCTGCAGCTCTTTGGGCATCTCCTTGCGCAGCTGGATGACGTGGGATTCCAGCTGGCGATCGACGCGGATCGGCCGCTCCGCCTTGCCCGCGAGCGGCGTACCGTCATAGGTGGCGCTCAGCACCCTGGCCACGTCCGGCATGGCGATGGGGGCATCCGGCTTCATAAACAGTGGATATTGCGCCTGCCGGGTCGCCTGTTTGTGGGAGGCGGTCAGCATTTTTTGGCCGAGCCACTCCCGATCCACGTTGTAGGGGTCGGCAATCACTCCGAACGCCTTGGCGAAGTTGAAATCTTTCGGGTCAGCGTTATCCAGCAGTTTGTGTGCGCGTACAAATTCCAGCAGCTTGGGCGAGTGCTGCACATCGGCGCTGTCGAGATTGACGCCGTGGATGCGCAGGCCGTTGGCCACCATGGCGTAGCTGTCGTCCGGCACCCGCACCGCGATCCAGTGGTGGCCGGAGCCAATCTCCATCAGCCAGGCCTCGTTCACATCCGCCACATAGAGGCTGTTGCCCTCACCGGCGCCATATTGCTCCACATAGCGGCCAAGCAGCGCGACCCCCTCTTTGGCCGTCTTGGCCTGCGGCAGGATCAGGGTGGGGATGATGGCTTCAATCACTCCCTTCTCGATCAGCGGATCGGCTTTTTGGGCCTTGTCGTTGACCTCGGCACTGGTGGTGGCCGAGATGGCGACGTTGAACTCGTTGATGCCGCGCTCCTCGTAATATTTGCCTGCCGGGTCGCTGGACGTAGCATCCCAGTCACGAATGGCTGAGTAGGCGAAAAACGCCTTTGGCATCGGCACTTCCAGCCCGTTGCCCAGCTTCCAGACCTTGCCCTCATTTTGCTGCGCGGGCCGGAAGGCGAGGTACTTGTTCCAGTTGTTGACGCCAAAATCCTCGTTTCTGGCGATCATCACGCTGCCATCGGCACTGGCCCCCTTGCCGACGATGAGGCCGGTACAGGCGTCGGCACTGGTGCCAAGCAGGGTGAGCAGGGTGACGGAGAGAAGGCTCAAGGTGTGTTTTTTCATAGGTGTACCCGAAGGGTTGCGGTGAGTGAGAGTCAGGCGAGGGGATGAGGTGTAGGGAGGCTGCAACTCCGAACTGGCAGCGGAGTGAGCACGGCAGATTGGTCTGCCTGTTATTGGTTTGACGAACAGATCATCCATGACACGGCTGGCTGGTTGTGATGTGCGCCAAAATTGTATTCCTGAGTGGTTGTTTATTTTGTGATCGAGCTGCGGTTCCTGACTTTTCTCTGGCGTCGTGGTGCGTGGACGGCAAAATGTGCCAAAACAGTGTGAACTGGCAGCAGATGAGTCATGATTCTGACGCCAGTTTGCGTGGGGGACGTGGTGAGAGCCGCCATCTCTCTGGATCTCGCACTATCTGACAAGTTGGCCTGTAACTTGCTGGTTTAATTGATAATGGTGGGGCCTGACGCCCCATGTGACCGGGTCAGCCTGTGCCCATTGCCGCAGATGCGCACCGAATTGGAGCCCCCATGGATATCAAACCCTACAGCCAGCAGCTTGCCCAGAGCGCATCTAACAACCGTGCACTCGCTACCCTCAACAGTGCCAGTAGCGGCGGTCAGGGCGGTGGCTGGGAGGAGATGGTCAGCCTCTCCACCCAGCGCATGACCGGCCAGGCCCAGCAGGTGCTGACCTACGAACATCTGGCCAAGAACAACAAGTTGCCACCGGCGCTGGATATGAGCTCCGACAAGGGGGGCGTGGTGCAGCAGCTGGTGGACAAGGCGCTTGGTTTCGATCGCAAGAAGTTCAACGAGATCGAAGAGAAGCTCAAGACCATCGCCGATAACAAGAAGCTGACGCCGGAAGAGCGGGCGGAGCAGAGCAAGCCGCTCAACGAACAGCGAGAGGCGATGCTGAAAGAGGCAATGGATCGCCTGACCGGCAAGAAGAGCTCATCCACAGATGAGGCCAAAACCGCCTGATCCTGCCGCTGTTCTGAGATCTACCCGGTCGGCACCGATGGGCCAGTGTCGACCGCCGATGGGCAAGCTTCTGCCACCTCTTTTGACCTCACCTCCCCACAGGCGCACAATGTCCGCGCATTGAGCCAGTCGAGGAGTCCGCCGTGTACAACTTCCAATATGCCAATCCGACCCGCATCTGTTTCGGCGAGGGGCAGATCGCCAGCCTGCCCGAACTGATCCCGCCCGGCAGCCGGCTGTTGGTGCTCTACGGCGGTGGCAGCATCAAGCAAAACGGCGTCTATGAGCAGTTGACCCGGGCGCTGGAGGGCGTGACGTGGCAGGAGTTCTCCGGCATCGGCGCCAACCCCAGATACGAGCTGTTGATGGAGGCGGTGGTGCAGGTGAAGCGCGAGCGCATCGACTTCCTGCTGGCGGTCGGTGGCGGCTCGGTAGTCGATGGCACCAAGTTTGTCGCGGCGGCCGCCTGCTATGAGGGGGATGATCCCTGGGATATCTGCAGTAAACAGGCGAGCGTGCACAAGGCGCTGCCGATGGGCTGTGTGCTGACCCTGCCGGCCACCGGCTCCGAGAGCAATCCCACCTCGGTGGTGAGCCGGGGGGATGTGAAGATCTCCTTCAGAAGCCCGCTGGTGCAGCCGCAATTTGCGGTGCTCGATCCGGCGACCACCTACAGTCTGCCACCTCGCCAGACCGGCAATGGAGTGGTGGATGCCTTCGTCCATATTGCCGAGCAGTACCTCACCTTCCCGGTCGGCGGTGAGGTGCAAGATCGGCTGGCGGAAGGTTTGCTGCAGGTGCTGGTGGAGAACGGCCCCAGGGCGCTGGCGGAGCCGACCAACTATCAGGTGCGGGCCAATTTGATGTGGGCGGCCAGTCTAGCGCTCAACGGCCTTATCGGTTGCGGGGTGCCGCAGGATTGGGCCTCTCACGCCATCGGTCATCAGCTGACGGCGCTCTACGGGCTGGATCACGGCCAGAGCTTGGCGGTGGTGCTCCCCTCACTGCTGCGTGAGCGGGCGAGCCAGAAGCAGGACAAGCTGGCCCAGTTTGCCGAACGGGTGTGGCATTCGACCCGCGAGGACAAGGCCCTGCGCATCGAAGAGGCGATCATCCGCACCGAGCAGTTCTTCCAGAAGATGGGATTGGGTACCAGGCTGGCTGACTATGGCCTCAGCGAAAGCTGCATTCCGGCGGTCTGCTCCAACCTCAAGCGGGTGGGGCGCACCGCGCTCGGTGAGCAGCAGGATATCGACCCGGATCGGGTGGCGCGCATTCTCGCCCGCGCGTTATAAGCCGGTGTCGGTTTGTTTCCCTGGCTGATTCATTTTCCCAATTAAAGAGGGCCGCTTGTTGCGGCCCTCTTGCATGACGGGTTAGCCGATCACTCGGTGCGTGCCTTGAGATAACCGGCGTAATCCGGGATCTGTACGCTGAACGCTTGCCGCATATGGGGGCTGTCCATGATGAAGTCGGCGGTCGCTTCGTTGGTGGCGACCGGGATGTTCCAGACTGCCGCGAGGCGGAGCAGCGCCTTAACGTCCGGATCGTGGGGTACCGCATTGAGGGGATCCCAGAAGAAGATCAGTACGTTGATCTTCCCTTCGGCGATCAGGGCGCCGAGCTGCTGGTCGCCACCCATGGGGCCGGAGAAGAGGCAGGTGATGGGCAGCTGTGCCTTCTTGCCGAGCATGGTGCCGGTGGTGCCGGTGGCGTAAAGATGGTGGAGCTTGAGCTCCTCCTTGCGCCGCATCACCCAGTTCAGCAGAGGGGTCTTCATGTTGTCGTGAGCCACCAGTGCCACCCGTTTGTGGGGCGCCATCTCGCGTGCAATCTGTTCCATGGAAATCGTCCGTAGCATTGTTATTGGAAGAGAGTCGTATCCTAATCGAAAGCCATGACAGATGCTGTGTCGGGCGTATTAACTGTGATCCTGTCGAAAAGTTTTCGGGTCATGGCTGCTCAAATGAAGAGACCCGCGCTGGCGGGTCTCTTTGCTTGCAGGCCTGCTGGCTCAGGAGCCGTGATGCAGTTGCGACTGCTGGTAGTTCTCCAGCCCGATGCGATCGATAAGATCGAGCTGGGTCTCCAGCCAGTCCACGTGCTCCTCCTCATCCTCCAGGATCTCCTGGAACAGGTCGCGGCTGATGTAGTCCTGCACCGACTCTGCGTAGGCGATGGCTACCTTGAGGTCGGGGATGGCATCCATCTCCAGTGAGAGGTCGCAGCGCAGCATCTCTTCCACCGTTTCACCGATACGCAGCTTGCCCAGATCCTGCAAATTGGGCAGCCCTTCGAGAAACAGCACCCGCTTGACCAGCTCGTCTGCGTGTTTCATCTCATCGATGGACTCGTGATACTCCTTGTGCCCGAGCGCCTTGAGGCCCCAGTCATCGTAGATGCGGGCGTGCAGGAAGTATTGGTTGATGGCAATCAGCTCATTGGCCAGCACCTTGTTGAGGTGGGCAATGATCTTGGGATCTCCTTTCATCGACAGTGCTCCTTGGTTCGTGCCTGAGGCTTCGATCGTTAGAGCTTAGTCCAGAAAAGTGACAACAAGAGGTCTGGCGAGCCAGCTCGCCTGAGAAAAGGGGTGACCCTGTTGGCGGGTCGCATCAGAAAAGAGGTGTCCGGATCAGGCCACTTCGTAGTAGAGCACGGGTTGCTCCTGCTCCATCTTGTCGAGTTCGGCGGCAATGATCTCCATGGTCATGCGCACGCATTTGCCACATTGGGCGCCCACCTCGAGCGACTGCTTGAGCTGGCGGAATTCGCTTTTACCTGACTGCACCGCTTTGCGGATCTGGGTATCTGTGATGCCGCGGCACAAACAGACGTACATGATGATCACCTCTTGTGGAATGAGATGAAATCTAAATGAGAATGGTTCGTAGTGCAAATAACCATTGGTAATAAGATCCCCTGCTTGCCACTGTGCAACCCCTTGGGGACAATGCTGGCAACCAGAGGAGATCACCATGCTCAAGAAACTGTTCAGCGCCCTGTTCGGGGGCGAGCCGACCAAGGCGCGGGAAGTCACTCCCACCGAATATGCCGGCTATCTCATCTATCCGGAACCCATGGCCGAAGGTGGCCAGTATCGGTTGGCTGGCCGCATCACCAAAGAGCTGGATGGGGTGCTGCAGACTCACCGCTTTATCCGCTCCGATCTGTTTGCCAATCCGGCCGATGCCGAGCGTTTCATGGTGCAGAAGGCCCACACCTTTATCGATCAGATGGGAGATCGCATGTTCGAGCCCCGCAAACCGGCTGACAGCCAAGCTTCATGACACTGCAAGAGGTCACTCTGCTGCGCGAGGCGCTGGCCCGCGCCGGTGAGCGGCGCCTGATCTGGCTGGAGGGGGAGGAGGCCGAGTGCATTGCCCGCGCCCAATCCCTGCTCGGCGAGACCGTCTTCTGGCTGGGGGCCGGGCCCGAGAGTTATGCCCCGCAACCCGCCGCCAAGGCGCTACAGCGGCTCGGTCAGGAGTGCGACACGCTGGTGTTCAACGCTTTCAGCGGCTTTCATCCCGACGCCTTCGGGGCGCTGGCGGGCACTCTATGCGCCGGTGGCTTGCTGTTGCTGCTGACGCCGCCCAGAGCGCAGTGGCCCGCATGGCCGGATCCCGACCGGATCCGGCTGGTGGCCCAGCCGGAAGAGGCGGGTCGGGCCGGTCACGGCTTTATCGCCCGACTGGTGCGGTTGCTGGAAGGTGATCCTGCCCTCTCTCTGGAGCCGCCGGTTTGTTCGCAGCCGTGGCAACCGATTGGGCCGGAGCGCAGGCTGAGCAGCGATCAGACACGGGCACTGCCCGCTATACACAAGGTGTTGCACGGCCATCGTCGTCGGCCGCTGGTGCTAAGTGCCGACCGCGGTCGTGGCAAGAGTGCGCTGCTGGGGCTGGCTGCCGCCGAGCTGCTGCGCCAGCAACCCGCGCTGAACATAGTGGTGACGGCCCCCTCGCAGGCAACGGTAGCGACCCTGTTTGCCCACGCAGCTCGCGGGCTAGATACCACGCCTGAACAGCTGACCGGACTGAGCTACTGCTCGCCGGATCGGCTGGTGCACGAGGCGATGAATCCCGATCTGCTGCTGGTGGATGAAGCGGCTGCCATTCCGACCCCGCTGCTTGAGGCTATGCTGGCCCGCCACAGCCGCATCGTGTTTGCCACCACCGAGCACGGTTACGAAGGAACAGGGCGCGGTTTTCACCTGCGCTTCAAGCGGGTGCTCGATAGCCAGACCCCGGAGTGGCAGGAGATCCGCCTCTCTGAGCCCATTCGCTGGAGTGAGCGTGATCCGCTGGAGCCGCTGATTTTCCGCCTGCTGGGGCTTGATGCAGAAGTGGCGGCGCCTATGTCGCCGACCAGCCCGAGCTGGCGTCTGGTCAGTCAAGAGGCGCTGGCGAGCGATGAGACGTTGCTCAACCAGCTGTTCGGCTTGCTGGTACTGGCTCACTACCAGACCACGCCGAGCGATCTCAGGTCCCTGCTGGAGAGCCCGGATCTCGACATCCATCTGCTGGAGCAGGATGCGAGCCTGCTGGGTGTGGCCTTGGTTGCGCGGGAAGGGGAGATAGAGCCCGAGCTGGCCGAGGCGATCTGGGCCGGGCGTCGCCGTCCGCGCGGCCATCTGCTGCCCCAGTCGCTGCTGGCCCACGCCGGTTTCAAAACCGCGGGGGCGCGCAGCTACGCCCGGGTGATGCGCATCGCCATCCATCCCGAGCTGCACCGCCACAGGTTGGGGTCGCTACTGCTTGGCAGACTTGAAGAACATTATCGTCAGGCGGGGATCGATTACCTCGGTTCTGCCTTTTCGGCTAGCGCCGACCTGCTCCCTTTCTGGCGCAAGGCCGGGCTGGAGGTGCTGCGCATCGGCCTGCAGCGGGATGCCGCCAGCGGCTGCCACGCAGCCCTGCTGCTAAAGGCGCTGAAACCCGAACATGAGCCCGAGCTGGATCAGTGGCAGCAGCGTTTCATTCGCCAGTTGCCGACCCTGCTGGCGGGTGAGTTGAGCGCGTTGGATCCCGAGTTGGTATGGCAATGCCTGCAAGGCAGTACCATCACCGCAGCGGAGCTTGGCGAGTTCGAGCGCGATGAGGTTGAGTGCTTTGCCCTGCATCACAAGCCGTTCGAACTGAGCCAGTCGAGCTTGCAGTTGTGGCTGGCGGGCAATCTGGTCCGGTTGGCCGAGATCACCCCGGATGAGCGTTATCTGCTGATCGCAGCCATCTGGCAATATGCCGACTGGGGAAGACTGGCTGTGAGGGTGCAACTGGCGGGCAAGCCCGCCGTGATCAAGAGTTTGCGGGTGCTGCTGGCGCGTCTCCTGATCTCCCCTACCACTCGATAGGTTTGCCCTGCCAGTCGAGAAAGCTCAGCTCGCCATCCGGTTGCAGCCGGTTCATCAGGTTAATCAGATGGTCGGCTACCAGCTCGGGACTCTGCACATTTCCTGGCGGTACATTGGCGTGAAACGGGCGAGAGAGTTGGGTATCCACTGTGCCGGGATGGAAGGCCAGCAATTTGACGCCGGGGGCCCGCCGGGCCAGCTCGATGGCGGCACACTTGAGCAGCATGTTGAGGGCGGCCTTGGATGCGCGATAGCCATACCAGCCGCCCGCTCGGTTGTCGCCAATGCTGCCGACCCGGGCGCTGAGAACGGCCAGAGTGCAAGGCTCGCGGCCAAACAGCGGTAACAGCTGGCTGATCCAGCGCAGCGGCAGCAGGGCGTTGGTCTGGTAGAGACGGGTCATGGCATCCAGATTGATTGCTTCGAGCCGCTTCTCTGGCTGGATCTCCCCCTGATGCAGGATGCCGTTGCAGATCACCACCCTGTGCGGTATCGGTGCCAACTCCGCGATGCGGGCCACCACTTCTGTCATTTGCTCATCGCTGTAATCGCAACATAGCCAGTGCAGGGCTGGCGAAGAGGCGCCTGCTGGTGCGGGCTGACGGCTGATGGCAATCACTGGCCCGACACCCGCCGCCAACCAGTGTGTCACCAGAGCCGCCCCGATACCGCCAGAAGCGCCAATCACGACTATGCCTTCACTCATCTCAGGCTCCTTGTGAGTACATGATGGATTTCATCATCCGCCAATGTTGTCCTGATTGGCAGATACGATCCCGCCAGCCTGCGGGATCAAGCGGTTAACGCTGCAATCTTGCCGAGATCCGAGCCGTTGGGTGAATTCCATTCCTATACTGAGGGAAAACCGCAGCGGTCTGCTGCCCGCGCAACCAGAATGAGAGTCACCATGATGTCCAAAGATGGGGAAGAGCGTAAATCTATCCTGACCGAAAGTGGCACCAACGAGCTTGAGATCATCGAGTTTCACCTTAAGAAGCAGCTACCGGACGGTCGTGAAAAAACCGCTTATTACGGGATCAACGTCGCCAAGGTACGCGAGGTGATCCGGGTGCCTGAGACCACAGATTACCCCAATGCCCAGCGCCATATGGTGGGGGTCTTCTCCCTGCGGGATCGCCTCATCCCGCTGGTGGATCTGGCGGGCTGGCTCGGCATCAAGACCAACCCTGACCCCAGCCACAAGGTGGTGATCGTCACCGACTTCAACAAGATGGCCAACGGTTTTCTGATCGATAGCGTCAGCAGGATCCACCGGGTCTCCTGGGAGGATGTGGAGTCACCCAGCCAGTTTCTGGAGGCGGGGGAGAACGACTGCGTGGTGGCCGTGGTCAGGCGCGATGGCAACCTCATCATGATCCTCGACTTCGAGAAGATCATCGCCGATATCAACCCCGAGCTCAGCATGGAGAAGTACGACGTCACCCAGGACCGCAAGGTGCTCATCGACGATCGCATGATGGCGCTGCGCCAGGGCAAAACCATTCTGGTGGTGGACGACTCGGCCTTTATCCGCAAGATGATCGAGACCACCCTGCGCACCGCTGGCTACAACGTGATCACGGCCAAGGACGGGGGAGAGGGGCTTGAGATGATGACGGATTTCGATCGTCTGGCCCAGGAGGAGAGAATGCCGGTGACCGGCTTTGTCAACGCGGTGATCACCGATGTGGAGATGCCGCGCATGGATGGCATGCACCTGCTCAAGCGACTGCGGGATACCCCCTCCTACAAGGAGATGCCCATCGTGATGTTCTCCTCCCTGATGAGCGATGACAACCGCCAGAAAGCGCTACAACTGGGGGCCAACGATACCATCACCAAGCCCGAGATAGGGCGCATGGTGGGGATGATGGATCACATGCTGCTTGGAATTGCCCCGCCCTCGCCCGCCAACAACATCTGACCTGCCATTAACTTCCAATTGGCCGGTCGAATTCACTGACCGGTTGCCTCAAGCGGCCACTCCTTGCCAAGAAGTGGCCGCGCTGTTTTGGCGGTTTGCTGCGATCCCGACGCCCCTTGTCTCCCGGATATGATTTATGTAATGATAATTATTATCATTTGTTGGTGTGAAGCATATGACAGCAACCTGGGTGAAGGGGTGGGTCGAGTCGACCGAAGGTGGCAGCAGCATGAGTCACTGGAAACAGCAGACCCGAGAGGGTAACCGGCTGTTTGATTGCGGCGAGTATCATCAGGCGCTGGCTCATTATCAGCAGGCGCTCTGGCTGGCTCGTCAGCAATTGGTGCAGTGGCATGACGCCGATGAGGCGGTGGCTGCGCTGGTGGTGGCTCACCACAATCTGGCGGATCTGCTGGTGGCCATGACTCTGCCCGATCGCGCCGCCGACCTGCTCTGCTATGTGCACGACTGCCTGCTGGCGACCTGTCATTCCCCCGCTTGCTCCTCTCGCCTGCGAGAAGCCGCGTTGCGCCATACCCGCACAACCCGTGCCGAGTTGCTGACGTTCGTACAGCGCCACGGCAGCCACGCCGGGATCATGCGTTCGCTCGGTCACTGCCTGTGTCAGAGCGAGCCCTCATCCCGGCTTCATTAATCCGAACAGAGGTCATCATGAGCCATACCCTGCCAGCCCTGAATTATGCCTACGACGCACTGGAACCCCATATCGATGCCCTGACCATGGAGATCCACCATAGCCGTCATCACCAGACCTATATCAACAACCTCAACGCCGCACTGGAAGGAGCGCCCGAGCTGGCCGCACTGCCGGTAGAGGAGCTGCTGCGCCGCTTCGATACCCTGCCTGCCACCTTGCAGGGGGCGGTACGCAACCATGGCGGCGGCCATGCCAACCACTCCCTGTTCTGGCTGGTGATGAGCCCGCAGGGGGGCGGTGAGCCGGGCGGTGAACTGGCTCTGGCTATCGAGCGGGAATTGGGGGGATTCGATGCCTTCAAACAGGCTTTCACTCAGGCGGCTTTGAGTCGTTTTGGCAGTGGCTGGGCCTGGCTGGTGGTGGACAAGGCAGGCAGATTGCAGGTGGAGAGCAGTGCCAATCAGGATAGTCCCCTGATGCATGGCCATACCCCGATCCTGGGGCTGGATGTGTGGGAGCACGCCTACTATCTCAAGTACCAGAACAAGCGTCCTGACTATATCGCAGCCTTCTATCAGGTTGTGGATTGGGCCGAAGCGGCCCGCCGCTATCAGGCGGCGCGAGGCTGACCTGTCGCCGGGTATGGGTGTGCAGAATCGCCGCCACAACCTGCGCTGTAATAACAAGACCTGCCAGTTGGCGGGTCGTCTGTTTATGGTGCGGCTGTACTAGTGCTGGCGGCTGAAGGGGCCACCGGCAATGTGGGCAAGGCCGCGCTGGGCGTCTCGGCGGCGGTTTCTGCCGCGGATTTGGCGGGAGTGACCGGCTCAGTCGTGGCCGCTGCGGATAAAGCTAGCGTGACTTGTTCAGTCGTGGCCGAGGCAGATGAAGTTGCCGACTCGGTGGCAACCGCGGCAGAGACTGCCGCTGGCTTGACCTCATCCACCGCCGGTTTGGGCTGTTTGAGGCAGGGTTGCAGACTGCCGATGGTACTTAGTGATTGGCAAGGCACAGGCAGACCGATGGGCACAGGAGCGCCGAGGAACTTGGGCCCCTTGTCCAGCACATAGAGGTCGAGCAGCCCCATCAGGCGGGCAAAGACTTCCCGCACCCGGGTGCGGATCCCCTGATAGGCGCTGGGATCCTCGGCATTGAAGCCGACCGCATCGATACCGAAATGGCGGGCGATGAAAATGGCCCGCTCGTTATGAAAGCCCTGGGATACCACGGTAAAGCGCTCCTGGCCGAACACCTCTTTGGCGCGAACCACTGAGTCGAGGGTGCGGAATCCGGCGAAATCCATATAGATGGCGGAGGCGGGGATGCCCGCCTTGATCAGGGCGCGGCGCATCTGGCGTGGCTCGTTGTACTGCACGGTGGCGTTGTCACCGGAGACGATGATGAAGTCCACCTTGGCATTGTTGTAGAGCTCGGCCGCCGCCTTGATGCGGTATTTGAAGTAGTGGTTGGGGCCGCCACCGGAGAGATATTTGGAGGTCCCCAGCACCACCGCAACCCGGTTGTAGGGCACCTTGTCCACCTGATCGTAGGTGTAGTGACGGGCATCCGAGACGATCCATTCGCTGTAGCCCAGCAGCATGGCAATTAGGGCCAGCAGCAAAACGAGGCAGGCGAGGAGGATCTTGGCAAACTTCTTCATGCGCGGTGCGGTCAGGGTCTGAAGTTGGGAGTGGCTATCGGCATTCTATTACAACTCGGCCGCTGGCGTCAGGCTTGATAACGGGCGGGCTCCTCATTCGGGCAGAGGTTGTCGCAGCAGAAGAGGGAGTGCGGGGGAAAAAGAGAGGGGCTGCGGTGGCAGCCCCTCTGGTCGGCGAAGGTTTATCAGTGGGCGGAGTCGTTACCCTTGCAGGCGTCTGACTCCTTGTTGGCTTGCCACCAGGGCAGCAGATCCCGGGCGAGCCATGCCTGATAGGCGTCGCTATCGTTGGCGATCAGCCGGTCCAGCTCCCCTTCGAAGTCGCTCATCGCCTGCTGCCGATCCGGATTGCGCAGCGCCTGTGCCAGCGCCAGCCAGCTGGCGCCGCGACCGGTATCGTTGAGAAAGCGGTGCACGGTATAGGACCAGGAGTAGACCATCTCGCCACCCTGGTCGTAGTCAAGGTGGAGGATCGCCGCCAGTGTCGGGCGCTGGTTGGCGGGGCGGTTTGCCACGTTATCCAGACCCCGGGCAAAGCACTGGCCGTGGGCGATGTACTCTGCAATTCCCTCGGCCCACCAGGTAGTGCGGTTGAGCGGATAGTGGCCGAAGCTGCCGTACTGGTTGAAGCGGCCATCCAGATAGTGAACGTACTCGTGGCGCAGGTTCCACACCTGGAAGGCGGGGCGTTTCCACTCTGCCTCATAGGCGAAGAAGCGGGCCTGATTGCCGGGGCGAGCCGGATCCCCCTCGATATAGATGCCGCCATTGTCGGTGGAGACGCCAAACAGCGCGCTGCCGTAGCGGCCCCAGTCGGCGGAGGAGTTGAAGATCACCAGCTCCAGCGCCTCGTTGTGATCATCGGCCACCGGTTGCCAGCCTGTCTCCATCTGCTGGTGGAAGCGCTGCTCTTCATCACCCAGCTCGCGGCAGATCCCTTCGGCCTGAGCCTGAGTCAGATCCTGGGCGCGCAGACGCAGAGTGGGCGAGCAGGTGTGCTCGAACGGCAGAATATCTTCCATGCGGATCGGAGTACAAAGCCCGGCGAACTCGCCGCTGATACAGGCTTCGCTGGTGCGATCCGTGTAGGTGAGGTAGTAGCTGGAGAGGGTCAGGGAGACCTCTTCCAGCATGGCTGCCGGATGCTGGCCACCCGGGATCAGCCCCTGCTGGCGCATGATGGCGATGACATCGCGATCCAGCTGTTGGCGATAGGCAATCGCCTTATCCGGACTGGTGTGATGGAGGTAGCGCATCATCTGGTAGAGGCGGCTGTGGGCATCGAGGATGTTGTTGAAGATAAACAGATCCCGTGAGCCATCGCGCTGTTTCCAGAGGGCCAGCTCGCTCAGGCCCAGTTGCAGCAGGCTCTGGCGCAATGCCGCTTCCTGTTGCAGCACAGCTGCGCTGAAGTCGGCCTGCTGACCGTAAGAGGCGCTCTGATCGACCAGATTGAGCAGCTCGAACAGGCCATCGGCCCAGGGTTTGTGGCCATTGATCTGCGCCGCATGTTGCACCGCATAGCCGAGCGCCTGGTTGAGCTGGGCCAGCATGGGGGCGGCACTCTGGCGGAAGGCGGCTTGCCCAAGTTGTCCCTGCGCCGCCACGCTCCAGGCTTCCAGCACTGTGCCAGCCTGATCCTGTGGTTCAGCTCCCAGCAGCAATGGGTGGTTGAGCAGATCAATCATCACCCCGGCCAGTGCCCGGGCGGCCTGATCACTCTCTTTACCAACGCCGCCGTGGTAGTTGTGGGCGCGCACATAGTAGAGCAGCTTGTCCATTGCCGGATGGGTTGGCTGGTTGGCCGCCAGCAGAGCACGCATGCCGCGCACCACCGCCATCAGCTTGGCGTCATCGTGGCCGTAATCCGCCTGCCAGGCAGGACTGTTCTGGCCGCTCACGTCGGCTACCAGTTTGGCGGCATCGCTGTCGAGCAGATCCACATCGGGCTGCTCGGGCTCGGAGCAGAGACGACCGTTGGCGCGGCGGCACTCCAGCTGCTCCTCCTTGCTGGCCAGCACGATGGGGCGATTGAGCACCCGGCTCTCCTGCCACTCTTTGCTCTCTGGCAGGGGTTGCCACTCGCCGCCAGCGACCGGGTATTGGTAGCCGTTATCCTGCAGCGTCACCTGAACCTCGCTGCCAGCGGGGATCACCTGACGGCAGATGCGATAGCGGATGGTGTTGCTCCCCTCCTTGCGCTCCTGCGGCTCATCACACTCCTGCTGAGGCGTGAGCTGATCCAGCTGCCACTGATAGCGGCGCCAGACATGGATCTCGCTGACCTGAGCGGCAGCCTGACTGCCTGCCACCGGCTGCAGGCGGAAGAAGATCTGCTCCAACCGGCCATCCCGCTCACTCGGGGTCTCTTCAAGTACCTGCAACTGCTGCCAATCCTGCGGCTGATAGTGCCACTCCGACTCTGCGCAGCGGCCTTGTGCGTTGAGTTCGCAGCGATCCAGCTCCCTTTCGCTCTGACCCAGGATGATGGCTTGTGGCAGTGGCAGACGATCCTGCCGCTGGGCGGTCGGCGTGCCCGCCAGCTGCTCCCAGCGACCCTGCTTGAGGCCATAACCAAAGTCATAACTGCTGGCGGGAATGAGCTTGCCCGCCGGAATCCGATCTTCACAGCGCACGAAGCGGATCTGCCAGCCCGCATCTACCTTGAGCTGCGGCTCGCCACACTGCTGTTCGGCCAGTGCAGCGAGATCGCTGCTCTGCCAGTCGAAGCGACGGTAGACCCTGAGCTGCTGATAGGGGGCGTTGCTGCTGCGCGCCTTGAGCTCGTAAGTGATCTCGGTGATGCGAGCGGCCAGTTGCCGGCTCGATTCGCCAGTCAGCTGATACTGTCGCCAGTCATTGGGGGAGTAGTTGGCTTGCGCCGAGGATGTAGCCAAAAGCAGGGGGCCTGCCAGCAGCAGCCACCCGGTACCTGAACGGTTCATTTTTATCCCTTTGTTCTTGTTTGTGTATTGTCTTGCGAGTAATCGCAAGGCAATTTAAACAGTTCCAAAGGGATATCAATTGCCAATTAAAAATCAGATAAATCAATAAGATGGTGACTTTTTGAGTCTGATCGAATTATCGTGGGTTGGTGCCGCAGTAAGGACTCACATGTTTCTTTTTTGTTTTCAAAGAAGATCGGTAAATTGTGAGTCCGATCTCATTCAGCTTGTCGTGCCCGAGTGGTTTGTTGTCGGGCTACCTTGCCCAGCAGTTGGCGGGAGGGTTTGAGATTGCCGCCAAGGTCGGGCCAGGGGAGCCAGTGGTCGGGCACCATAAAGCCGGGCAGGGCGCTACGGATCCAGGCTGCCAGTTCGGAGTCGGGAACCGGCTCGCCGTGCCAGTCGATAAAGGCGGCGGGGCGTTGCCCCCACTCGTCGCTCGGTACCGGCACCACCAGCGCCTGGGCGACAGAGGGATGATCTACCAGTCGCTGCTCGATGGTTTCGGGCTGGATGTTTTCGCCACCCGAGATAAAGAGGTTATCGAGCCGTCCCTCTACCAGCAGTTCCCCTGCCGTAGTGAACCTTCCCTTGTCGCGGGTATGAAACCAGCCCTCGTCATCGAGGGGTCGTTCCAGCTCGCCATCTCGGTAGTAACCGGCGAATAGGGTGGTGCCGCGCACGCAGATCTCCTGCTCCCGGATGCACACCTCCCGTCCCGGTAGCGGTTTGCCAACTACGCCAGCATCGCCGGGGATAGCGGTGCAGACCTGACTGCCCATCTCGGAGAGACCATAACTCACCTTGGGTTCGAGCCCCATGGCGCAGAGGCGACTTACCAGCGGCTGCGGGATGGCGGCGCCACCGAGCAGCAATTCGCGCAGGCGGGTACGGGCGGGATCAAAACCCTCTGCCAGCAGGCGCCAGAGCTGGGTCGGCACCAGCGAGAGATGGGTAATGGGTTGCTGTTCAAGCCGCGCCTTGAGCGGCTGACTGCGATCGTCCAGCACCAGCGTGGCGCCCGCCAGAAAGACCCGAAACAGGATGGCGTAGCCGCCGACATGGAACAGCGGCAGGGAGAGCAGCCAGCCGCAGGCATCATCGAGGGGAATGAGGGTGGCAGAGCCGCGCGCCGAGGCAAGGTGGTTGCAGAGCCGGTGCACCACAGCTTTCGGCGTACCGCTGGAGCCGGAGGTGAGGATCATATTGTTGAGTTGGGTCGATTCCAGCGGCCACGCTTCCTCTCTTGCCGGCAGTTCGCGTGTGAAGTCGAGCTGCAAGGGCTGCCAGTTGCCTGCCGGGATCTCCCCTGCCGACCAGAAGGCATCGGCATCGAGTTGCACCGCCAGCTCACGCTGCTTTTCGAGAGGAAAGGCGGGATTGAGCGGGCAGAACACCACGCCGCTGCGCACGCAGGCCCACGCCAGCAGCACATCTTCCAGCGCACCGCGCACCACTGCTGTCAGATGATCGCCACGACGCACTCCGGCTTTTTCCAGCTGTTGGCACAGGCTGTTGAGGCGGGCATCGAGTTTGCGGTAACTGAGAGGCGAGGCGGTGTGGATGGCAATGCGGTTCGGGGCTGAGATTGCCCGGTGGCGTACCGGGCAAGGTGTCTGTTCGGGTGAACGGGAGGGGTCAATCACGGTAATACAGTTGCTCCAGTCGACTCAGATCCGGTTTGCCATCTTTCCCCAGCAGGTTGCCTGCCATCCAGCGGCGGGTATCCAGACCCGGCGCCTGTTCGGGAGCCCATTCGCCAGCCAGATGAAACAGCTGGTTCAGGCCCAGATCCGATTCGAAGCAGGAGGAGATGATCACCTTGAGCCGCAGTTCGCGGGCGCGGGCGATCAGCGCTTCGCAGTTGGCGAGTGAACCGAGCAGGGTAGGCTTGAGCACCAGCGCGCGCAGTTGCGGGATCGGCTCCCACGGCTTGCCTTGTGCCAGCAGTTCGTCCAGCGCCACCGGCATGCCGGTGCGGTTGGCGACAAAGGCGATGTCGGCAAAGTCGGCGCAGGGGTCTTCCAGATACTCGATGCGATTCGGGTCGAGGTGGCCGCAGAAGGTCCAGGCCTCCTCGCGAGTCCAGCCTTGGTTTGCATCCAGCACCAGCTTGATGGAGGGAAGGCGGTCGCACAGCAGGCGGATCAGCGCCAGCTCGTCACGCATCGGGTAGCGTGCCACCTTCAGCTTGGCCTTGCCGGGCGTGCGGTGCAGCCACTCTTTCCAGTTGCGCAGCAGCTCCTGGGGGAGCCTTGAATGAGGGGATAGGGCTCCGGCAGCGGGTTGCGCTGCTCGGGCCATGTCCGGCGCGCGCAGTCGAGGCCAAATTGCACCGACGGCAGCACGGGGTTCGGGGTGTCGCCAGCGGCCAGGGCTGCCAGCGTGGCAAGGGCTTCTGCCTCTGCCTGTTGCAGGCTCTCTTTCGAGAAGCCGGGCAGGGGGGCGATTTCCCCCCAGCCGTCGTTGATGCGCACCAACAGCCCCTCTCGCGCCACCTCCACCTTGCCGTGAAAGGTCAGGGGCTGGGTAAAAGGCAGTTGATAGCGATACAGGGCTAGTGTCATCAGGGGTTCCGCTTGTATTTGGAGAAGTCGGGGCGACGCTTTTCGTTGAAGGCGTTGCGGCCTTCCTGACCCTCTTCGGTCATGTAGAACAGCATGGTGGCATTGCCCGCCAGCTCCTGCAAGCCCGCCTGACCATCACAGTCAG
Organism: Aeromonas sp. 102P; assembly: GCF_051920345.1. Taxonomy (NCBI): domain Bacteria; kingdom Pseudomonadati; phylum Pseudomonadota; class Gammaproteobacteria; order Aeromonadales; family Aeromonadaceae; genus Aeromonas; species Aeromonas sp. 102P. The sequence continues at coordinate 1,117,612 of NZ_JBQBCZ010000001.1, forward strand.
CGTTGAGGGCGGCTTTCAGGCAACGCAGCGCCATCGGGCTGTTTTGCAGCATTTCACGGCACCAGCGCACGGTTTCGCGCTCCAGTTCCGCCAGCGGCACAACAGTGTTGACCAGACCCATGTCGAGGGCTTGCTGGGCATCGTACATGCGGCAGAGGAACCAGATTTCGCGGGCCTTCTTCTGGCCGACGATACGAGCCATGTAGGAAGCACCCCAACCGCCATCGAAGGAGCCGACTTTCGGGCCGGTCTGGCCAAACTGGGCGTTGTCGGCGGCGATGGTCAGGTCACACATCATGTGCAGCACGTGGCCGCCACCGACTGCGTAACCGGCCACCATGGCAACCACAGGTTTCGGGCAGGTGCGGATGTCGCGCTGGAAGTCGAGCACATTGAGGTGGTGAGTCCCCTCGTCATCCCGGTATCCACCGTAGTCGCCACGGATCTTCTGGTCGCCGCCGGCGCAGAAGGCTTTCTCGCCAAAACCGGTCAGGATGATGGTGCCGATCTGATCGTCATAACGGGCATCGGCCAGCGCCTGCAGCATCTCTTTGACGGTGCGGGGGCGGAAGGCGTTGCGCACCTGGGGACGGTTGATGGTGATCTTGGCAATGCCATCGTTGGACTTGTGATAGAGGATGTCCTCGTAACCGGCGGAGCAATCCTGCCACTCAACCGGAGCGTACAGTTCCGCTTCCGTCATTGCTTCAATCATGGTTTTTTCCTTCTGATCTGGGAGAGTGCAGTTGAGCACCGAGTTGAACTCTGAGTTGAGCAATCCCGGCATGTTGAACAGGTGCATACAGTTCAGCTTCCGTCATTGCTTCAATCATGACTCGTCTCTTCTTGTTGGTTGACCCACTCCGCGAGGAGTCGGGCGAAGTTATCAGGCTGATGGGCGTGCAGATTATGGCCGCCATCCAGCACCAAGTGGTTGATTCTGCGATTTTGGTTCGCCAGCTGGCAAGCCAGCTGATGGAATTTGTGATCCCGCTTGCCACTCACATAAGTAACCGGCAGCTGGCTCGCCATGAGCCAGGGGGCGAGATCCGGCTGCTTGCCGAGCGAAGTGGCGCGCAGCATGGTGGCGATGCCCAGGCCGTCGTTGCCAAGGCGGTGGGCGATCTGGCGGGCCCGGGCCGCATCGTCAAGATCGGCAAACACCCCTTGCCGGTACCAGTCTGCCAGCACGTCAGCCAGGGGCTCACGCTCAAAGCGCTGCGCCCACTGTTCATCGTGCTGGATACGGGCGGCCCGCTCATTGTCTGGTAGCCCCGGGTTGCAGTTCTCCAGCAGCAGCCCCCGCAGCCCGGCGGGCTCGCGGCTGGCGTGATAGAGGGCCAGTCGCCCACCAAGCGAGTAACCCGCCAGCAGATAGCGTTCAATATTGCGGCTGGCCAGCTCGGCAACCAGCCACTGGTGGCTCTGTTCAAAGTCGCTGACGGTGAGAGCACTATGCTGGCCGTGACCCGGCAGGTCGAGGGCGATGCAGCGGATGGCGGGCAGCCGGTCGATCACCGGTTGCCAGTCGCCGCTATCCCCCAGCAGGCCGTGCAGCAGCACCAGCGGTACATTGGCATCTTTATTTGCCACGGATGGCGGCCCCCAGCGCCTTGAGATCATCGGCTACCTGCTCGCTCGGTACCCGGATCTCGATCAAGGTAACGCCATGTTGGAGGGCGGCGCGGTAATCGTGCTCGAACTCGGGCAGGGTGGTCGGAGCCCGATAGGCGAGGCCAAACATGGCGGCGGCATGTTCAAAGCTGAGACCGTGGGGCAGCCGGTAGTAGCTCTCCAGCAGCTCCCCTTCGGTGGGCACCGGCAACATACGAAAGATGCTGCCGCCATCGTTGTTGAGCAGGATCACCACCAGCGGTCGGCTCGCCTTGCTGAGCAGGGCGAGGCTGTTGAGATCGTGCAGGGCGCTGAGATCCCCAAGCAGCAGGGTGGTGGGCTCATCACTGCCCGGCCGGGCCGATTGGGCAAACCCGTAGGCGGTGGCGATCAGACCATCGATGCCGGAGGCGCCACGGTTGGTCATCACCCGGCTCGGCCCCTTGCCCGTTTCGCCGAGCATATCCATCAGTCGGGCTGGCATGCTGTTGCCGACAAACAGTTGGCCTTCGATCAGGCGGTTGAGGCGATGGCAGACCCCAAGCTCGGAGAAGTGCTCACAGGCAGCGGCGATCTGCTGGCTGGCGTTGTGTTGCAGCTCGGCCAATGTGTGCCAAGGGGCTTGTGTGGTGACCGGATGGGCCGCAGCAAAGGCGCTGGCACTGCAGAGCAGCCGGTTGCGCAGCCGGTAGTCGGGATCGAGCCGCGCCGGTTGCGGATCCACCAGCCAGTAATCCTGCCATGAATGGTGCTTGATGAACTGGCCAAGCCGCTTGGAGACAAGCCGCGCGCCAAATTGCAGCAGCACCTCGGCGCGGCCCAGCTCGGCGACGAATTCAGGGTCGTTGAGCGCCAGATCCATGTGGATGAGGTTGCGGCTATCGAAGCGGATCTGGCTCTGCAGATCCGCCAGCAGCGGCCAGCCAAGTTGCTCCGCCAGCGCGGCGACCGTCTGTGCCTGCTTAGGCTCGGTGATCCGTCCGGCCACAATCACCCCGCGCTTGTGCTGCCACTCGCGCCACTCGGGTTGCGGCTGGCAGGTCGCCTCGCCCTGTTGCCACGGGCTCCATGGCCTCTGCGAGCCGAGCCAGTCACCGAGGGGGGCCAGATAGTCGGAGAAATCCTGATAGTGCTCGCCCGGGTAGAGGGGCTCGGGGTACATGCAGTTGAAGTGCACCACTCCGGGGGTGAGCACCTGCTTGGCCAAGGCTTGGTCCACCGAACTCAGCACAAACGCCGCCGGAATGGTCGGGGTGGGGCTTGGCAGGTTCTGCTGATAGACGGGGTAGCGGCCGAAGATCCCTTGCTGGTCGATCGCCTGATTGGCGCCGTTGTCGATAAGCTCGTGGGGGCGATCGGCGGATAGAATAATCAGCGGCACGCCGGTGAGCTGGGCTTCTGCCACGGCGGGCCAGAGGTTGGCCACTGCGGTGCCCGAGGTCATGATCACCGCCACCGGCCGGTTGCTCCCCTTGGCCAGCCCCAGCGCCATAAAGCCGAGACCGCGCTCGTCAAAGTGCAGGTGACGACGAAAGCCCTGATGTGCCGCGGCGGCCATGGTCAGCGGCGCAGAGCGGGAGCCGGGGGCCAGCGCGATGTCGCGTACCCCGAGGCGAAAGAGCTCCTCCAGCAAGAGGGAGGACCAGACGTGGTTGAAGGTGGCGTGCTGGCTCGAAAACGGTGTGCAGGCAAACTCTTCGCTGGCAGGCTCTTTACGGGTGGGCATAGGGGCTCTCGTAGCGTGAAAAGGGTGAATGACTATCCCAGCAGGGAGAGCACATTGGCGATCTTGTTGTCGAGTTCGGCCCACTCGGCGACAGGCTCGGAACCGGCGACAATGCCGGCACCGGCAAACAGGGTTACGCTGCTCGGCTGAATGCGGGCGCTGCGAATAGCGACCGAGAACTCGGAGGTCTCCCGGCTCAGCATGCCGCAAGCACCGGCGTACCAGCCCCGATCGTAGGGCTCGAACTCGCGGATAAAGGCGAGTGCAGCCTCGCGCGGAGCGCCGCCCACCGCCGGCGTCGGGTGGAGGGCGTCGAGCAACTGCCAGTCGCAGACCCCGGGCTTGAGCTCGGCTTCGATATCGCACTTGAGATGTTGCAGCAGCCGCAGTTTGAGAATGCGCGGCTCGGTCAGGGTGGCATCGTGGGTCAGTGGTGCCAGACGGCTCAGGATGTCGGCGTGTACCAGCCGGTTCTCCAGCCGGTTCTTGCTGTCGGCCAGCAGCTCGGCGGCCAGTTGGGCATCGACCTCTTCATCGCCGGAGCGGCGAATGGTGCCCGCCAGCGCCTCGGTAAAGAGGTGGCGATCTTCCCGGCGATAGAGCCGCTCGGGGGAGCAGGCGATAAAGGCCTGCTCGGGGGAGAATTGAAAACCGAAGTGGAAACAGTCCTGGGCGTGGCGGGCCCACTGGTCGAGCATGGCCCAGGGATTGATGTCTGCATCATGGTTCGGACTGGTCAGCACGCTCTCCCGCGACAGCACCACCTTGGGAGTGTGGGCCTGAAAATCGGGGGCGGTGACGCGCTCCACCAGCGTCTGCCACTGGGCGGGGCCGGGGCAATCCTGTCGCTGCCAGGGCTGCTTTTGCAGGGCGGGCAGCGGGGCTTCCGGGCGCAGGGCATCGAGGGCGGCGTCGGCCGCCTGCAGTTCGGCCTCGAGATTGTTTTCATCCAGCCAGAGGTTGAGGCAGAGGCTGACGCACTCGCCACGGCGCACCAGCTCGATGCGGGGCAGCACGAAACGGCAGGGGCCAAACCCTTGCCAGCCTGATTGGGCCGGATCAAACGCCAGTCCGCCATAGTAGCGAGGGCTGTCGTCATGATGCTGGTTGGCAGTGTTAGTGCACACCTGCTTGATGGCGTGCGGCTCGGTCAGTTCATGGATGGCGCCCAGCGCGACATACTCGGGACGAGCTTCTCCACGGGCCTGCCAGTAGATGCGGGGATAGAGGGTTTGCGCCGCGAGCCAGCCCAGAAAGGAGCGGATTTCGATCGCCACTCGCAACCGTACGAAGCCGCTGACGTTGCTGTGACGCAGGGCGTCCAGTTGTTGCTTGATATGGGTCTGAGCCAACATGGATTCTTTTCTGAGCCGGGTAGTAACGAGCGATCCGGTAGCTGGATGCCGTAGGTTTATGCCAAAGGGCGATGATTTCCTATATATTATCTGCCCATTCGTCCATGTAAATCGCCCGCGGGAGCTTCACTCTCCGGGGCCAAGTATACCCAAATCCGGTTCGATAACCCTTAACACGATCAATATCCGATTGTTTGGCCATCACAAAATGACAAATACCTTCTCTGTTTGGTTGCTGGCGGCGCGTTTGCGAACATTGCCGCTCGCCTGCTCTTCCATCCTGCTGGGCTCGGGGCTGGCTGCCAGTCGTGGTGCCTTCGATGGCTCCATCATGGCGCTCTCGCTGCTGACCGCCATCCTGCTGCAGATCCTCTCCAATCTGGCCAACGATTACGGCGATGCGGTCTCCGGCGCCGATAACGGCGAGCGGATCGGCCCGCAGCGGGCGGTGGTCTCCGGCCTTATCACCAAAAAGCAGATGTGCGTGGCGATGGGGCTGACTGCGCTGGCGGCGGTGGCCAGTGGCCTGCTGTTGCTGGGCTGTGCCTTTGGCGGCCAGTGGCTGCAGATTTTGGCATTTGTGGTGCTGGGTGGCGCGGCCATTGTCGCGGCGGTGACCTACACCGTCGGCAAGACTCCCTACGGCTATCGCGGGTTTGGCGATATCTCGGTGTTCCTCTTCTTCGGTCTGCTCGGGGTGCTCGGCTCCTACTACCTCTTCACCAAGACGCTGGAGTGGGATCTGCTGCTCCCTGCGACAGCCTGTGGTCTGCTGGCAACCGCCGTGCTCAATATCAACAATGTGCGCGACATCGAGACCGACGCCGCCAGCGGCAAGATCACCCTGGCGGTGCGCCTTGGCCGCAACCGCGCCATCGCCTATCACTGGGTACTGTTGGGGGCGGCGTTGCTGGCAACCATCGCCTTTATCCTGATCCAGCCCGCCAGTTTCTGGCCGTGGATCTTCCTGCCCGCCATGAAGCCTCTCAGCGATGCGGCCAAGACCCTTCGCGAAAGCTACGATGGCGAGGTGCTGACCGGTGCCCTCAAGAAGACCGCCATCAGCGCCTTTCTGTTCAGTCTGCTGCTCTCCATCGGGTTGGCGCTCTCCTGACAGCTGGTCGCAGCTCGCCAAGGCGAATAATGAAAAGGGCTCCCGAGATGGGAGCCCTTTTTGGTTTTGGCCGGTTTAGCTGGCGCGCGCCGCCCTGAGCGGGTGACGGGAGAAAATCAGGGTATCCAGCAGCCAGATGGTGACCATGGAGGCGCCCACCAGCGGGAAGGCGATCCCCAGCAGGATAAGCAGGGCGATGGCTCCACGCATCGGCGGCAATTTGGCGGGCAATGGCGGCGCGGCGAGACGGCCCTGCGGACGACGGCACCACCAGATCCACAGACCACTCACGGCGCTGGCCAGCACCATCAGGCAGATAAGCAGCATGGCGAGCTGATGGGGCCAGCCGTAGAGCTTGCCCATGTGCAGCATGACGCCGCTCTCCACCGTCTTGGCGACCGTGCCGTAATCCTGCCAGCGCACATCGGCCAGCACATTGCCGCTGTATTGATCGATATGCAGGGTGGCGTCGTTGCGCGGATCGTCGGCAAACAGGGCGATGGTGTAGACGCCGGTGGCGCCGACCGGCGGGGTGATGCTGTAACCCGGTTGGACTCCCCGCTCATGGGCGATCTCGACCACCTGTTGCAGCGGGATCCGCTGGCTGGCCATCACCACTCCCTCGTGCTCGCCGTGGTTCATGGCGCCGTGATCGTGCGCTTCATCGATCGGCTGCGAGCTGGGCATGGGGGTATTCTCCACCGCCCAGGGGACGGTCTGCTCGTGAGCCTGATTGAGGGTGCGGGCCAGTGGCGCCGATTTGGGCACCTCATTCCACATGGCGGCCGGGAAGCGGTTCCAGACCGCGGCAAACTGATCGCCCCAGAAACCGGTCCAGGTCATGCCGCTCAACAGCAACAGCAGCAGGAAACCAGCGCCCCAGAAGCCGACCACGGCGTGCAGATCCCGCCACCAGAGACGGCCGCGCTGGCTCACCCTGGGCCAGAGGATGCCGCCCACCCCAGGCCCCTTGCGTGGCCACCAGAGGTAGAGGCCGCTCAGCAGCAGTACCAGCCCCCAGCCTGCAGCCAGTTCGATCAGCCGATCCCCCGTGGTGCCGAGCAGCAGGTCGGCGTGCAGGGCGCGGGCTACCGCTTGCAGATTCCACTTGTTGTCCATGGTGCCGAGCAGGGCGCCGCTGGCGGGGTCCATAAACAGGGTCAGCTCGCGATCCCCCTGATTGACGATGAACTGGGCGCTCTGGTCGGGTGCGGCAGGCGGCAGGTATTTACGCAGGCTGGCATCGGGCATGGTCATCATCGCCTTGGCCAGCAGCTGGTCGGCACTCAGGGTCTGGCTGGCGGTAGCGACCTTCATCAGCTCGGGGTACATCAGGTTGTCGAGCAGGGGTTTGAACAGATAGACGATCCCGGTCAGTGACAGCAGGATCAGGAAAGGGGCGACAAAGAGACCGGCGTAGAAGTGCCAGCGCCAGATCCGTTGGTAATGACTCGAGTCCCTGTTTTTCATTGCACATCCTTGTTGGGGCGCTAAACCTTTCGGTTGGTGGAATGTTTGTGGCGGCGCGGATAATAGCAGTAACGTTTCGTTAACTGCAATCGCACATCTTGATATCGATTCAGTGCGGGATGTCGGTAACATGAGGTGTAGACGGTTTGCAGGATAGGATGATCACGCTTTGGGGAAAGCCTGTTTGCTGCTGGACTTTTCCTTATAAATTATTACCTTGTGGTAACAATTTGCAGGCGATGGTGGTGGTAACGGAATGGGTGCAGTCATGCAGCCACATGGGCAATTCGACATGGAGCGCAGGGGCCAGATGCTGATCTGCCGCCCGAGTGGCCCCTTCAATCTGGCTGGTGCCATGGCCTATGAGGCGCGCTTTCGTCACGAACTGGCCGGATTGATGGATGGCCCCTGGGGGATTGTCGAGGTCGCGACCGAGTTTGAAGCGGCCGGGCCCGAGGTGCTGGCCCGTTTTCGTCGCCAGTTTGGCTGGTGTGCCGAGAGCGGCTGTCAGTTTCTGGCGGTGGTCTTCGTGGGGGGCTTCAAGCGCTATCTGGCGGATAACATCTTCAAGGATCTGCAGTTTCGGGCGGTGCGTTACTTCGAGCAGGAGGCAGCGGCCATCCAGTGGCTGGGGGAGCAGCTCAACACAGCTCCCTGTGAACCTGCGAGCGCTTGACGACCCCGCATTCTGGTTGGCTCGGGTTTACTCCAGCTTGATAAACCACTTGTCCCGCTCGTCAACACAGTCGGGTTCACCCATTTCGAATTCGCGGCAGATCAACGGCCGCACCTCGTACATGGATGGGGCACATCATCGTGGTGAGTGTATTCGAGGAGCCTGGTTAATCCAGCTTGATAAACCACTTGTCCCGCTCGTCAACGCAGTCGGGTTCACCCATTTCGAATTCACGGCAGATCAGCGGCCGCACCTCGTAGATACGGCACATCATGGTGTTGCGGTCGAGGGCGGCGCACCAGCCGTCGTCCAGCCGGCGCATGACCGGTATCTCGCCATCCCGTTCCAGTACATAACGGTCCGGCACGCCGGTATCGGTAAAGAGCATCACTTCGAGGCGGCAGCAGCAGGCTTCGCAGTTCTGGCAACTCACATCGGTTTGGATTGCTTGGGTCATGGTGCCTGTCTTGCCGCATGGCGGCATCGGAGATATGAAACAGGCGCCTGTCAGGCGCCTGTGGTCTGGCTAACGGCTTGCAAAAAACCTTAGCCCAGTTTGCGGGCGCGGTAGCTGCGACCCTTGATCTTGCCTTCCTGCAACCGCTTGAGGGCGGCGCTCGCCACGCTGCGCTTCACCGCGACGTAGGAGTACTGCTCGGAGATCTGGATCTTGCCGACGTCGGCGCCGGCAATGCCGCCTTCACCGGTCAGGGCACCCAGAATGTCACCGGCCCGCACCTTGGTCTTGCGGCCTGCATCGATGGAGAGGGTCACCATCTGCGGGGCGATCGGCTTGATGTCGCGGCCGATGCTGTCGAGATCACCCAGCGGCATCGGAGCCTGCTGGTACTCTTCGATAAAGTTGACGCGCTGGGCCTCGTTCGGCTGATAGAGGCTCAGGGCCAGACCCTGCTGGCCGGCACGACCGGTACGACCGATGCGATGCACGTGCACTTCGGGATCATAGGTCAGCTCGTAGTTGATGACGGCGCCCAACTCTTTGATGTCGAGGCCGCGGGCCGCCACATCGGTGGCCACCAGAATGGTGGCGCTGCCGTTGGCAAAGCGCACCAGCACCTGATCCCGCTCGCGCTGTTCCAGATCGCCGTTCAGCGCCAGCGCCGAGAAGCCCTTGGCGGCCAGATGGTCGGCCACGTCGTTGCAGGCGCGCTTGGTGTTGCAGAACACCACGCAGGAGCTGGGCTGGTAGTGGCTCAGCAGCCAGGTGAGGGCGTCGAGGCGCTGACCGGCAGGCACTTCGTAGAGCTTCTGTTCGATGGCGCTCCCCTCGTGCAGGGACTCCACGCTCACCTCGACCGGATTGCGCTGCACGCCGCGGCTCATCTGGGCGATCCCTTCCGGATAGGTCGCGGAGAAGAGCAGGGTCTGACGCTGCTGGGGGGCATAGCTGATGACCCGGTTGATATCTTCGCCAAAGCCCATGTCCAGCATGCGATCCGCTTCATCCAGCACCAGCGTCTTGAGGCCGGAGAGCTCCAGCGTGCCTTGCTCCAGATGCTTGAGAATACGACCCGGGGTGCCGACGGCGATGTGGGCACCAAAGCTCAGGGTGGCGGACTGAGGTGCGGTCGGGGTGCCGCCGCACAGGGTGACCAGCTTGACGTTGGGCAGGGCACGCGCCAGACGACGGATCTCGGTGGCCACCTGATCCGCCAGTTCGCGGGTCGGGCAGAGTACCAGCGCCTGCACTTCGAGGCGGTTGACGTTGAGCTTGGCCAGCAGGCCGAGGCCGAAGGCGGCGGTTTTGCCGCTGCCGGTTTTTGCCTTGGCGATCAGGTCTTTGCCATCGAGCACCAGGGGCAGGCTCTGGGCCTGGATCGGGGTCATCTGCAGGTAACCCAGGCTGGTGAGGTTCTCTTGCAGGGCGGGGGAGAGATTGAGGCTGCTAAATTCGCTGTTGTTCACAAAAGGACTCTATTTCGGAGAAAACGGGGATGCGCGAGCGCTAAGGCCGCGCATCATACCAGAATGTGGCACCGGATGTGGCGGATTTTTGAACGGCTGGCCACGAGGGGCCATGAAAGGTTCATTTGTTGCCAAACCGATCGCGGACGAGCACCGACAATGCGATAAGGACCATTTTTCAAACACTCATCTAATTATTTATCGCGGATAAACGTTTTCTATTTTCAGTGTTTTAATATAATGATTTGGAAATATTTCACGAACGGTTACTGCGCCACAGGGAATGTTACTAAAATGCTGATTAAATATTTTCAAAGAACATGAAAACGGCACCAACCTTACCCAGTGCGATGTTTTTAAAGGGATTTATATTTCCATGTTGCGCGATTAATATCAGTTCATTGCACAATTAATTTAAAAACGTTTGTATTATCTTGCCTCCATAATATTGCGCGGGATTGTGATGGCTATCTGATTTTTAAATGTGCAAATGTCTATGATGGCGCCGGTCAAAAATTACAATTTACTCAGGTGCTACAGGTATGGAATACGTTCACTTTGTGCTCGGACTGGTGATGGTCCTCGCTCTCTCTCTGCTGGCTAACCGCCACAACTGGAAACAGATCAAGCTGCGTTATATCGGCCAACTGCTGGTGGTCGAACTGGCGCTGGCCTGGTTCATGCTGAACTCCGAAGTGGGTCTGGCGGTGGTGGGGGGCTTCGCGGCCGGCTTCACCAAGCTGATGGAGTTTGCCAAACAGGGTACCGACTTCGTGTTCGGTGGCCTGGTCAACGAAGGGGCTTTCTCCTTCTTCCTGATGGTGCTGATGCCCATCGTCTTCATCTCCGTGCTGATCGGTATTCTGCAGTACATCCGTCTGCTGCCGCTGGTGATCCGCGGTATCGGTACCGTGCTGGCCAAGATCAACGGCATGGGCAAGCTGGAGTCTTTCAACGCCATCAGCTCCATGATCGTCGGCCAGTCCGAGAACTTCATCGCCCTCAAGAACATCCTGCCGCACCTGAACGAGAAGCAGATGTACACCCTGGCGGCGACGGCCATGTCTACCGTCTCCATGTCCATCGTCGGTGCCTACATGCAGCTGATCGAGCCGCGCTACGTGGTTGCCGCGCTGGTGCTCAACATGTTCAGTACCTTCGTCGTGCTGTCGCTGATCAACCCCTACGAGCCGGATAACTCCGTGACCGACATCAAGGCCATTGCCGAAGGTGACGAGCACCACACCCCGAAGAAAGAGAACTTCTTCGAGATGCTGGGTGAGTACATCATGGCCGGTTTCACCGTTGCCGTTATCGTGGGTGCCATGCTGGTGGGCTTCATCGCCCTGATCGCCCTCATCAACTACCTGTTCGAGATGGCATTTGGCGTGAACTTCCAGTTCGTCATGGGCTACCTCTTCTACCCGATCGCCTGGATCCTGGGTATCCCGAGTGGTGAAGCGCTGCAAGCCGGCTCCATTATGGCGACCAAGCTGGTGACCAACGAGTTCGTGGCGATGATGGATCTGGGCAAGGTGGCTGCCGAGCTCTCTCCGCGCACCGTCGGCATCCTCTCCATCTTCATGGTCTCCTTCGCCAACTTCAGTTCCATCGGCATCATCGCCGGTGCGGTAAAAGCGCTGAACGAAGAGAAGGGCAACATGGTTTCCCGCTTCGGTCTGAAGCTGGTCTACGGTTCCACCCTGGTCAGCCTGCTCTCTGCTGTTATCGCAGGCATCATGATCTGATCCCCTGGCGGCACCCGCCACGGTTTGGGCCCCTGACCTCGTCAGGGGCTTTTTGTTTCTGGCTTACAGCCGCCAGCCGCACCACCAGCCAGCGACCAGCAAGGTGAGAGTGCAAAAGCCGGTTTCATGATCTGATCCCCTGGCGGCACCCGCCACGGTTTGGGCCCCTGACCTCGTCAGGGGCTTTTTGTTTCTGGCTTACAGCCGCCAGCCGCACCACCAGCCAGCGACCAGCAAGGTGAGAGTGCAAAAGCCGGTTTCGATGGCGCCGCCGCTGCGCAGCGGCCAGCCCGGCAGGCGGTAACGGCGTTTGATGGGCCAGAAGAGCGGAATGCCCGCCGGGGTGAGCCAGTCCCCCAGCAGATGGCTGAGGTAGCCGACGATAAGCGCATCCTTGACCCCCATGGGCAGGGTGCCCGGCGGCAGGCTCTGGTTCAGCCCCCAGACAGCGGCGGCGACCGCCAGCAGACTGTGGGTGAAGCCGCGATGGCCGAACAGTCGCGACAGAGGTTTCGAGATCCACGGCAGGCGCTGCCCCAGCACCGATTTGGGGTGGTCGAGGTCGGGCAACAGGGCGCTGGCCAGCGCGGCAGGGATGGTCTGCCACAGGCTGGCATCGGCCAGTGCCGGAGTGAGCTGCAGTTTATGGGCGATCAGGGTGCAGGTAACGGAGAAGAGCAGGTGCCCTTGGGCGGTCATGATGATTACGGCGTGGACAAGATGGCGGCGCATCTTACCAGCCTGACGGTTGTGGTCAGCTCTTATTTTAAAAATCAGGATGTTACGGCGAAAAAGCGCCCAAGCAGGGCGCCTTTAGGGTCTCTTTACAGCTTGCCTTTGACCAGCCACTTGTCGAGGGCGTTGGCGAAGCGCTGTTTGTCGGCGGCATTGAAGGGGGCCGGGCCGCCGGTCTGCACGCCAGCCGAGCGCAGCTCTTCCATAAAGTTGCGCATGCCGAGCCGTGCCTTGATGGTCTCGCGGGTGTAGATCTCGCCGCGGGGATTGAGCGCCTCGCCACCGGCATCGATCACCCAGGAGGCGAGGGGGATGTCGCCGGTGATCACCAGATCGCCGGGCTGAACCTGCTGGGCGATGACATGATCTGCCACATCGAATCCCTTCTCCACCTGCTGGGTTTTGATGAAGGGCGAGGGGGGCACCCGCAACCCCTGATTGGCCACCAGAGTGGTGACGACCTGGGCGCGGTGGGCGGCGCGGTAGAGGATCTCCTTGACCGGAATGGGGCAGGCATCGGCATCAACCCAGATGGGCATGGCATGGTTTCCTGTAGTGAAAGCGGATGGAAAACGAGAGCGGCCATGTTAACACAGGCCTCCCCTTCCCGGCGCGGGGCTGAGTCGGCCCTGCCTTTGGTGTAAGCTGGGGCCAGCACATGAAACGAGAAGGAGACGAGATGGATCGGGTGCCCGGTGAAGTGATTTATGCCCTGACCCTGGATGGCAAGGGTGGCATGGCGCCGCTGACGGCGGGAAGCGAAGTCCCGGCGGCACATCCCGGCTGGCTGCATCTGGATTACGGCAATCCCGATTCGGCGCGCTGGCTGTTGCAGACTCCCTTGCTCAGCGAGGCGGCCAGGGAGTCGCTGCTCGGCCAGAGCAATCGTCCCAAGCTGGTGCGGATGGGGGAGACGGTGCTGCTGATCCTGCGCGGCATCAACCACAACAAGGATCACAGGCCCGAAGAGATGGTGGCGCTGCGCATCTTCATTACCCCGGATCTCATTATCAGCAGCCGTCGTCGTCCGCTGCTCTCAGAACAGGATGTCTTCAACCAGCTCAAGCTGGGGGGCGGCGCCGATACCCCGGCCGACTGGCTGGTAGAGATCTGTGATGCCCTGACCGACCGGGCGGGGGAGTTTGTCGAGGAGCTGCACGACAAGATCCTCGATCTGGAGGAGATGGTGCTGATGCGCGACATGCCCGCCAATGGCCGCTTGGCGCTGATCCGCAAGCAGCTCATCATGATCCGCCGCTACCTCTCCCCCCAGCGGGATCTGGTGGCGCGGCTGGCCAACGAGAAGATCAGCTGGCTGGATGAGGATGACCGCCGTCGTCTGCTCGATATCGCCGACCGGCTGCGGCGCTGGCTCGATGACCTCGATGCCGGGGTGGCGCGCACCGCTGTGCTGGCAGACGAGATCAACAATCTGATGGCGGAGGCGACCAACCGCCGCGCCTACCAGATGTCGGTGATGGCGCTGCTCTTTTTGCCCGCCAGCTTCCTGACCGGTCTGTTTGGCATCAACCTCGGCGGTATCCCCGGTGCCGAGAATCCGACCGCTTTCTGGGTCTTCTGCGGTTCGCTGGTGGCGCTGGCCAGCGGGCTGGCTATCTGGCTCAAACATCGGCGCTGGTGGTAAGGAGGCATAACCCATGTGGCAATCAATTGGCCTGACCCTGCTGCTGTTGCTTGGGCATACCCTGATCCGGCGGCTTATTCACAAGAGTCTGCTGGCGCTCGGTCAGAGCAGGCAGGTGAGCGAGAACCGGGTGCTCTACGTGGCCCATGTGTTCCACTTCCTGCTCGGCTGCGCCACCTTGCTGGTGCTGGCCGGGGTGTGGGGGCTCGACTTCTCCCGATTGGTGGTGCTCGCGTCCTCCTTCTTTGCGGTATTGGGGGTCGCCATGGTGGCCCAGTGGTCGATCCTCTCCAACATCACCGCCAGCATCACCATCTTCTTCGCCTTCCCCTACAAGATTGGCGACCGGATCCGCATCCTCGACAAGGATGATTCGGTCACCGGCGTCATCACCGAGATCGGCCTCTTCTACGTGCGGGTGCGTGATGACAACGGCGATCTGGTCACCTATCCGGCCAACCTGATCCTGCAAAAGCCGGTCAGAAAGCTGGAGGGCAAGGTGGTGGAACCGCTGCAACCGGAGTAGAAAGCAACCGGAATAACAAAAGGCTCCCTCGGGAGCCTTTTTACTGTGCGGTGGGTGGCGCTAGCGTTCGAAGAATCGGTAGAGGTGCTCCACCTGAACCGGGCAGTCGGCCACCTGATGCAGATGTTCGCGGGCCTGCTCGACCGTGCCGAAACTGACCGGGCAGCCGAGGGTGTCGGTCAGCTCGTAGAGGGCGCCATCCTTGCCTCTGAATTCGATGAGCCAGCCGGGAATGGCCACGTCGTGGAGTATTTCGGCCTCTTGCAGGATCTGTTGCTGATAGAGCTTACGAAGTTCACTGACTGTCATGATGCTCTCCTGTGGGGAATATCCAGCTCCAGTCTATGCCTGCCCTTTATATGCGGCAACGGGATCATCCCCGCAGGACCTCCCATGCCCAGCGGATGCGGACAAAGGTCTCGGCATTGCCGCCCCGATCCGGATGGTGCTGCAGTGCCAGCTCCCGCCAGCGGCGGCGGATCGCCTCCTGACTCGCCCCTTCATTCAACTCGAACAGGGCTAGCGCCTCGGCTTTGTGTCCCTTCCCGTCATAAGCGCGCCAGAAGCGGTTGAGCAGGGCCTCAACTTCGGCACGATCGGTCTGCCAGAACACCCGCCAGTCGAGATAGTAGCTACGCAGATTTTCGCCAAGGGCAAAGCCGTGGCTAGCCTCCGAGCTCCCGACCAGTGGTTCGAGCCGGATATCCAGGGTGCTGATCACCAGCCACCAACCCTCTTCATAAAGCTCGGCCTGCAGCTGGTAGAGGGCGTTCATGATCAGGAAGTTGACCCGAAACAGCTGCAGCTGCTCGTCATCGGCCAGCCGGGGGATCGCTCCCTGCTGGCGCAGAGCCGCCATCAGTTCATGCACCTTGTAGCTGCCCGCCGCCTGTTGCAATAGCACCAGCAGAGGGGCGATCAGCGGGTTGGCGTTCTGGTCGCTCATGGGGTGCGATTCCTCCGGATGAGATCTGTGGTGACAGCTGGGACCACCGTACAGGCGAGGGGGCGATGAGCCAGAGTGACATCTGCCAGAGGGCGGGGCAAGACGCGGTGGCAAGGGCGGCGCAGAAAAAGACCGCCAGCAGGCGGTCATGTCATTTCATGTGGCCGGATTAGATGGGGCTCTCCTTGCGGAGCTCGCCGACACAGTCGGCCAGCGCCAGTACCAGTGCGGAGCGCACCATCTGATCGAGCCGGTTGAGCTGCATCTGGTAGAAGGCCCAATCCTCTTCGCTGGCGGGGGGCTCCAGCTTCATCATGCCGCCCTGATTGACCCCGTGCAGGCGGTCGAGCAGATCGCGGATCGGCTTGTCGCTGAAGCGGTAATCCTTGGGGTCGCGCACCAGAAAGTCGCGGATCTTGATATAGGCTTCGATATCCTGATAGCGCTCGAGTGAGATGAGGCCGAGGGCGAAGATGAGCTTGAGGCGCACCTCCAGCTGGCCGAGGGGGCCGCTCTGGTTGAGCAGGGGTTCGATGGCGTATTTGACGGCATACTCCTCCTGACGGAACGCGCGTCGCATCAGGGAGTCGACCGCCTCTTCCAGGATGGTCACGGCTTCGAGAAAGAAGCCGCGGGGGCCATCCTGCTCGTTCAGTCGTTCCAGTACTTCATCTTCCTGGTGTGTGGTCATAGGTGCATTGGGTCCAGCTGACAGGGAGAGAGTGGGCCTCTCTCCCGGTTTTTATCATATGGGGCACATTCCCTTGCCATTCAAGCGCTTGGCGCGCTATCAGTGGTGGCTGAATGCGCCGCAAGCAGGGTATTACAAGGTCTCGTAACGAGCCACTATGGTGCGGACGATTTCGCTCTCAGCATCCAGTCCGGTGACGCGGGCCAACGCTTTGGCCGGGCCAAGCTCCGCCAGCAGCTGTTGCAGCTCGACCGCCTGTGGATCATCGGCATTGCGATAGTGCAGCGCCGCGGCGATCCCCTCCTGCAACTGCTCGTTGGGCAGGCCGTACTCCAGGGTGCCCAGCAGCGGCTTCACCAGCCGATCCCCCGCCGCCAGCTTGCGCAGCGGCTGACGACCGACCCGGTCAATCTCGTCCACCAGATAGGGGTTGGCGAAGCGGGCCAGGATCTTCTCGATGTAGGCGGCGTGCAGGCGCGGGTCGAAGCCGTAGCGTTTTACCAGCACGGCACCGCTCTCCTCCATGGCGCGGCGCACCTTGCTGCGGATCACCGGATCTTCGATCGCCTCGCGCACTGTGTGGTAGCCCCGCAGTTTGCCGAGGTAGGCGGTGACGATGTGGCCGGTGTTGAGGGTGAACAGCTTGCGCTCGACGAAGGCCATCAGGTTGTCGGTGGGTTCCATGCCCGCCACCTGTGGCAGCTCCCCCTTGAACTGGGTCTGGTCGACGATCCACTCGCTGAAGCTCTCTACCGTCACTTCCAGCGGATCATCGTTGGCAGCCGCGGCGGGCGGCACGATGCGATCCACCGCCGAGTCGACGAAGCCGATACAGGATTCGAGCGTGGCATGATACGCGACCGGCAGGTACTTGAGTACCTCCCGCTTGAGGTGGCTGGTGCCGCGCACCATGTTTTCACAGGCGATGACGTTCAGCGGAGTCAGGTTGCCGGCATCGAAGCGGGCTTGCAGCCCCTTGGCCAGAGTGCTGGCAATCTTGTCCAGAATGTTGGGGCCCACTGCCGTGGTGACCAGATCGGCGGTGATGATGCGGGCGATCACCTCGTGACCGGCGGAACTGACCGCTGCCACGTTGCGCACCACGTCCAGCTTCTGA
The DNA here is from genome assembly GCF_051920345.1 of Aeromonas sp. 102P. Classification (NCBI taxonomy): domain Bacteria; kingdom Pseudomonadati; phylum Pseudomonadota; class Gammaproteobacteria; order Aeromonadales; family Aeromonadaceae; genus Aeromonas; species Aeromonas sp. 102P. Next base: position 1,134,901 of record NZ_JBQBCZ010000001.1, read on the forward strand.
TCCGCACCCACCACATGGACCTTGTACTCCTGACGGTGGTTGAGCTGGTCGATCAGGGTGTCGTTGACGTCGGCGAAAGTGACCTGATGGCTGGCATCCGCCAGCACTTTGCCGATAAAGCCGCGACCGATGTTACCAGCACCAAAATGCAATGTTTTCATGATATTAACCTCTTGAACCAAAGACGATGAAAGATGATTACGCAGCCTGTTCGGCACCCAGCAGATCCAGGAAGGCCTGGGGATCCGTGGTGCTGGCCAGCCGGTCGATGAGACCGGGTTCATCCAGTGCATTGGTCAGGCGGGTTATCACCTGCATGTGTTCGTCGTTGCGGGCGGCGATGCCGATCACCAGCCGCGCTACCTCATCGGCAGCCTCGCCAAAGGCGACCCCGGCCGGGTACTGGCAGATGACGATGCCGGTACGCTTCACAAACTCCTTGGCGGCGATGGTGCCGTGCGGCACGGCGATGGATTCGCCGAGGTAGGTGGAGACCAGCTGTTCCCGCTCCAGCATGGCGTTGACGTAGTCGGGCGCCACGTAGCCGCGCTCTGCCAGAAGTCGGCCAGCGGTCAGGATGGCGGCCTCCTTGTTGTCCGCTTTCAGTCCCAGATGCACGTCATGACGGCTCAGGGTAAAGACTTCGGCTGCCTGCGGCTCGTAGCTGTCGTCGTTGGCCGCCACCAGCAGCTGCGGGCTGGCGACGTCATCGTTGGCGGCCTGAGTCAGGCTCTGTACCAGCTCCTGATAGAGACCGTTGTCGAGGAAGTTGGTGAGCGAGATATGGTGAGCATTCGGCGCATGGCGACGGGCCCGCTCGGTCAGATCCTTGTGAGTGATGACCCAGTCCACCTGATCGTCGAGCTGATCGATGGCGCGGTTGGTGACGCTGATATCGAGGCCGGCGGCCTGCACCCGCTTGCGCAGCAGGCCGGCACCCATGGCGCTGGAACCCATGCCCGCATCGCAGGCGACCACAATATTGCGCACCGCCATCAGTTCGCCGCCCGGCTTCTTGGCCGCTGCGGTTTCGGGCTTGCCGCCCTTCATGGCTTTCATCTTGCGGGTGGCTTCACCGAGGGCATCGGCCTCGTCGGCTTCCGGCTGCTGGGCGCGGACGAACACGGCAGCGACCAGGAAGGAGACCAGAGTGGCGGCTGTGATGGAGAGCAGCACCCCGATCAGGGAGGCCTTCGGCGTCATCAGCAGCACGGCGAAGATGGAGCCCGGTGAGGCAGGGGAGACCAGACCTGCGTTGAACAGGGTCAGGGTAAAGACCCCGGTCATGCCGCCGGCGATCACCGCCAGAATGAGACGCGGGTTCATCAGCACGTACGGGAAGTAGATCTCGTGGATGCCGCCGAAGAAGTGAATGATGGAGGCACCTGCAGCGGACTGCTTGGCGGCGCCACGACCGAACACCATGTAGGCCAGCAGTACGCCCATGCCCGGGCCCGGGTTTGCTTCAATCAGGAAGAATATAGAGCTGCCGTGCTCGGTCGCCTGCTGGATCCCCAGCGGCGAGAAGATGCCGTGGTTGATGGCGTTGTTGAGGAACAGGATCTTGGCCGGTTCGACAAAGATGGAGGTGAGCGGCAGCATGTGGTTATCCACCAGGAAGCCGACGCCACCGGCCAGCACGCCGGAGAGCACCTTGACGAAGGGGCCGATCACGAAGAAGGCGAGGATTGCCAGCAGCATGCCGATAAGGCCGGCGGAGAAGTTGTTGACCAGCATCTCGAAGCCGCTCTTGACGCGACCGTCCATCGCCTTGTCGAAGCGCTTGATGGCCCAGCCACCGAGCGGGCCGACCATCATGGCGCCCATGAACATCGGGATGTCGGTCCCCACGATGACGCCCATGGTGGTGATGGCACCGACCACGCCGCCACGATCACCGCCCATCAGCTTGCCGCCGGTGTAGCCAATCAGCAGCGGCAGCAAGTAGGTGATCATGGGGCCGACCAGCTTGGCCAAGGTTTCATTGGGCAGCCAGCCGGTGGGGATAAAGAGGGCGGTAATAAAGCCCCAGGCGATAAAGGCGCCTATGTTGGGCATGACCATATTGGACAGGAAGCGTCCAAAATTCTGTATCTTGACTTTGGTATCCGGTGATAACATGTCGGGACCCCGTTTTAAGCCTGTTTGATTAAAAGTGGTAGTCGGGATGGCTGGTTTTGCCGAACCTCCATCCCGGTCGTCTAAGCAACTTCAATCTACCAGCTTGATATCAAATTAGGCTGAAAACGGGGTGTCTTGTGATCCAGCTCTCAGATACCCAGCGATACCCCCTCCCAAACCAGTGATCCTGATCACGTTCGAGAGCTGTAATTCGACTACATTTCGATCTTTTCTGTTTTGAATGACCATTTTTTGTGATTTATATCACTAGTTCAGCTTTGCCGCTCCTTCGCGCAAAGGTGACTAGCATCACAAATTCAGTTTTTGTATTCGAATGGGACAAATCACTCAATTACTCATCAGCGGGTATTGACGATGGATCTATCGCAACACTCCATTGATTATCAATGAATCAATAAATTTGTAACCCGCTTTCAGTTTTTACGGTTGGTGATGAGGGCTCTTTTGCGGCTGATTGATGGGAATGGGCGCCAACATGCAGGATGCTATCGAGCGGCAGTGTTCGGGGCGCTTGTTTTCCACGCAGGCCAGATTGCAGATAAAAACAAACCGCCAGCAGGCGGTTTGTCGGTTTTTACGAGCTATCCCCTGTCGGGGGCTGCGGTTTAGTAGAAGCCGGCATCCTCGGGGGAGGGGCGGGTCTTGAAGCGGCGATGGAGCCACATGTACTGCTCTGGCGCCTTGCGCACGGCTGCTTCAATCTCTCGGTTGGCGCGAGCCGCATCGACCATGTCATCCCCGCTCGGGTAGTCGGCGAGCGGCGCGCCGATATGCAGGGTGTAACCCTCGCTGGTGCGGATGTTGTAGCAGGGCAGAGTGACGGTGTTCTTCACCCGCGCCAGGGTGGCGGTGCCGGTGATGGTGGCGGCCTGCTCTACCGCGAAGTAAGGCACGAACACGCTGGCGTGGGAGCCGTAGTCGTGATCCGGTGCATACCAGAGGGCGTCACCGTTGCGCAGCGCCTTGATCATCCCCTTCACATCCATCCGGTCCACCAGATATTTGTTGGAGGCGCAGCGCCCGTGGTACTGGGCATACTCCAGCACCGGGTTGGTGTTGGGGCGATAGACCCCGACCCCGGGGCGCACCAGCCCGAAACAGCGGGCGTTGAGTTCCAGCGTCAGGAAATGGCAGGAGAGCAGCAGCATGCCCTGACCTTTTTCCATGGCGGCGATGACGTGCTCTTCCCCTTCCACCTTCATCAGGTTGCGCATCCGCCAGTCTGGCCAGAACCAGGCGATCCCCACCTCGAACACGGCGCAGCCCACGCTCTCGAAGTTTGCCTTAAGCAGTTTCTCCCGCTCATCCCGGGTCAGCTCGGGCATCGCCAGCTCCAGATTGCGACGGGCAATCTTGACCCGGGACTTCAATATCCTGGCGGCGAGACGACCGAGCTGACGGCCCAGCCACATCTGGCTACGCCACGGCAGCAAGGTCAGCAGCCAGAGCAGGCCGAGGCCGAACCAGCTGGCCCAGTAACGGGGATGAAACAGGCGGGGCTCCAGGCGGGGAGCGTTGTCATGGGCCATGGCTAATCTCTTGTTCGCAAACACAATCGGGGGATTCTAGCCGAAAAGGGGGGGCGGGGGCGAATGGCTGTGTGCTGGTCAGAGGGGTAGCCTGCGTCCGGTTAGCGTGACAGCGGCGGCAACTGCGGTCGGCTTTTTCTACACCGGATAAAAGAGTGTGATAAAATCGCCCGCTGATTTTTCAGGTTTTGAGAGTCGATACAGATGAAGATCACCCTGCCCGATTTTGAAAAAGCCCGCGTTCTGGTCGTTGGCGATGTCATGTTGGACCGTTACTGGCATGGCCCTACCGGTCGGATCTCCCCCGAGGCACCGGTGCCCGTGGTCAAGGTTGAACACATTGAGGAGCGTCCCGGTGGCGCGGCCAACGTGGCTCTCAACTCCGCTGCGCTGGGCGCCCACGCCGTGCTGCTTGGCCTGACCGGTCAGGATGAAGCGGCCGATGCGCTGGCCAGTCAGATGGCTGGCGTCAAGGTGGCCTGTGATTTCGTTCGTCTGGCCGACTTCCCGACTATTACCAAGCTGCGGGTGCTGTCCCGCAACCAGCAGCTGCTGCGTCTGGACTTTGAAGAGCCCTTCCACTCCGTCGATGCCACCCTGCTGATGAGCAAGGTCGAGCAGGCGCTGCCTAATAGCGACGTGATGATCCTCTCCGACTATGGCAAGGGTGCTCTCAACGACGTGCCAGGCATGATCCAGCGCGCCCGAGCCGCCGGTATTCCGGTGCTGGTCGACCCCAAGGGGACCGACTTCGAGAAGTATCGCGGTGCCACTCTGCTGACCCCCAACATGTCCGAATTCGAGGCCGTGGTGGGCAAGGTGAAGAGCGAAGAGGAGCTGGTCGCCAAGGGGCTGGATCTGGTCAAACGCTTCGAGCTGGATGCCCTGCTGGTCACCCGTTCCGAGAACGGCATGACCCTGATCCGCGAAGGTCAGCCGGAGCTGCATCTGCCGGCTCAGGCTCACGAGGTTTATGATGTGACCGGTGCCGGTGATACCGTGATCTCTACCCTGGCCACCTCGCTGGCCGCAGGCAAGAGCCTGGACGAAGCCTGTGCGCTGGCCAATACCGCCGCCGGTATCGTGGTCGGCAAGCTGGGTACCTCTACCGTCAGTCCGGTCGAGTTGGCCAACGCCCTCTACACCGAGCAGGAGACCGGCTTTGGCGTCATGTCTGAAGCCCAGCTGAAAGTGGCGGTTCGTGCCGCCCGTCTGCGCGGCGAGAAGGTGGTGATGACCAACGGCTGCTTCGACATCCTGCACGCCGGCCATGTCTCCTATCTGGCCAACGCCGGCAAGCTGGGGGATCGCCTGATCGTGGCGGTCAACACTGACGAGTCGGTTCGCCGTCTGAAAGGGCCGGGTCGTCCGGTCAACCCGACCGAGCGCCGCATGGCGGTGCTGGCTGCGCTGGGCGCGGTGGATTGGGTTGTGCCATTTGGTGAAGATACCCCGCAGCGCCTGATCGCCGAGATCCTGCCGGATCTGTTGGTCAAGGGCGGCGACTACAAGCCGGAAGATATCGCCGGTTACGCCGAGGTGACCGCCAATGGCGGCGAGGTGCGCGTTCTCAACTTCGAGGATGGCTGCTCCACCACCGACATTATCAAGACGATCCGCGAGCGCGGCTAACGTTCTGCTGGCCCCGCAATCTGGCGGGGCTCGCTATCGGCGGCTGCAAGCCGGCAGAAATACGGATAACAAAAAGGCGACCTTGCGGTCGCCTTTTTCATGTCCGATAACGGCTATCAGCCTTTGGCTTTTGCCGTGGCAGGCATCAGACCCTGGTTCACTTCCACCAGGTCCTGCGCTTCCAGAATACCGGCAGCCTGTTTCAGGCTCAGGATATTGAGGATGTAGTTGTAACGGGCTTCGGAGAGTTTCTGCTTGGCTTCATATAGCTTGCGAGTAGAGTCCAGCACGTCGACGATGGTACGGGTACCCACTTCGTAACCGGCCTCGGTCGCCTTCAGGGCGCTGTCGGCGGAGACCACAGACTGGCTGTAGGCGCGAACCGAGCCGATGCTGGCGTTCACGTTGTTGTAGGAGGAGCGCACTGTGCTCTGTACCGAGCGGAAGTTCTTCTCCAGCAGTTCGCTGGCCGCCACGTAGTTGTACTGAGCCTGCTTCACCTTGGAACTGGTGGCGCCACCGCTGTAGATGGGCAGCTTGAAGGTCAGACCGATATTGGCCTGATTGTCATTGCCGCCGCTCTGAATACTATCCAGCTTGTAATCGGTATTGCTGGTTTGCAGTCCGGCACCCAGATCCAGCGTCGGCTCATGGCCGGTCTTGGCCAGATCGATCTGTTCCTTGGCAATGTCCTTGCTGATGCGGGCACTGTGCAGTTGCAGGTTCTTGTCCAGCGCCAGCTCCAGCCACTTGTCGGAACCGAAGGCGGTCTTCTGCGGGCTGAAACGATCGGTGTTCAGCACGTCCAGATTGCGGTGATCGATACCGGTCAGCTCGCGCAGGGTCTCGTAGCTGTTGTCCAGAGAGTTTTCGGCATTGATCTCGTCAGCCAGCGCCTGGTCACGGGAGGCTTCTGCTTCATGGACGTCGGTGATGGCGGTCAGGCCCACTTCGAAACGCTGCTGGGTTTGCTCCAGCTGACGCTCTACCGCAACCTTGTTGGCACGGACGAACTCCAGGGTATCCATCGCCTTGAGCACATCAAAGTAGGCTTTGGCGGTGCGCACCATCAGGTTCTGGATCTCGAGGTTGTAGGCAACATCTGACTGGGTGGCCTGCTTCTCGCTGATATCCAGATTGACCCAGTTACTGCGACGATAGAGGGATTGCGACAGCGTCACTTCACCCTTGGCGTTGGTATTGCTCTGGGTATCGTTCTTGTTTTGCAGATAATTGAGCCCGGCACCCAGATCGATCTGGGGCAGCAGAGGGGCACGGGATTCGTTGATCTTCTCGAAGGCCTGGTCGCGAACGGCTTTGGACTGCAGCAACTGCGGGTCTTTGATCTGGGCTTGCTGGTAGATGTCGAGCAGGTTTTCGGCATGGGCACCGGCACTGACGCCCAGCAACACCATGACTGACAAAAGTGTTCTTTTCATAGATCGTTTTAACCTTATGTAGTAACCCAAACTGGTTGCTGGAGAGGCAAATATTGTCACCGACCAAGCTTGATTGCAGCTTAATCACTCTACTATAAGCAAAATTTAATGCTAAGAGTCTCAGGTCCGGTGACGGGAACGTCAAGAACCGGACGCAGTTTTCTCCCCGCGCGCCTAGCCAAATGGTCTGTGGCTGCTAAAATCCACCCCTCATTACCATGGCACACCGAGTGAATGAACGTTCATTCATGTTCCTCGGATTTTATGGTCAAACTGATACAAGTCAAGCTGACGGGAGCCCCGGATGTCGCAGCAACCCTTGCCGCAAGATCGGCATTACGCCGCCGATGATGTGAAAATCATTGAAAAATCAGCTGGATATAACGGCTTCTTCAAGGTGAATGTCTATCGTCTGCAGCATCGGTTATTTGCGGGCGGCTGGAACCAGCCCATCGTGCGCGAGCTGTTCGAGCGGGGCCATGCTGCCGCGCTGCTGCCCTATGATCCGGTACGCGACCAGATCGTGCTGGTGGAGCAGTTCCGCATCGGCGCCATGGAGACCAGTCCGACCCCCTGGCTGCTGGAGCTGGTGGCCGGCATCATTGACGAAGGGGAGACAGCCGAGGCAGTGGTGCGTCGCGAAGCGGTGGAAGAAGCCGGGATCGAGGTGGCCCGCTGCGAGCATGCCATCAGCTATCTGGTGAGCCCGGGTGGCAGCACCGAGCGGATCGAGGTCTTTGTGGGCGAGGTGGATGCCAGCAAGGCCGAGGGGCTGCACGGTCTGGCTGATGAGGGCGAGGATATCCGGGTGCACGTGGTGAGCCGCGAACAGGCCTACGCCTGGCTTAAAGAGGGACGTATCGACAACGCCGCCTCGGTCATAGCCCTGCAGTGGCTGGCCCTCAACCATGGCGAGCTGCGCGCCCGCTGGCTGGCGGATCGCTGAGGTGGCGCTGACCCTGCAACAGAGCAGGCGCTATGTGCCTGACCTGATGTCCTTGCAGCGTACCTGCGAGGTCAACTATATGGCATTGATGAAGCTGCTGCCGCCTGATGGGGGAGTCGGCGCCGAGCGCCGCTATCGGGTCGGCAACGATCTGCAGTTCCAACTCACCATCATTGGCGAGAGTCGCTTCACCAATCAGGTGATCCTGAGCCAGCACAACCCCGAATTGCCCGAATATTTACAAGCTCAGATAGAGATTCGTTTGTATCATGATGTGCGGATGGCGGAAGTGTGTGCAGCGCAACAGATTTCCCGTTTGCAACCACGTTATGATTATCCCAATAAAAAGATGCACCAGCGGGACGAAAAGGAGCAGGTAAATCTGTTTCTGGCCGAATGGCTAAAATTTTGTCTCAGACATGGTACCAGCCCGATCAATATCTCCAGTTGAACAAATAAAAAGAAGCGTGATTTTGGAAACAGAGCTCCCCCAGGCGCAGGACGGCAGTGTGCGCCTGTTGCAAATTACCGACACCCACCTCTTCGCGAGTGCCGAAGGGCGGCTGTTGGCTGTGCGCACCGCAGAGAGTCTGGCCGCCGTGCTGGAACAGGTGCAGGCCAATGAACACCCCTACGAGGTGATTCTGGCGACCGGCGATCTGTCGCAGGATCACAGTCCGGAATCCTATCAGCGTTTCGCCTCCATGATGGCGCCCCTTGGCCGCCCCATCTACTGGCTGCCGGGCAATCACGATGACAGCCCGCTGATGACCGAATATCTCCATGCCGCCGGGATCAGCGAATCCAAACAGCTGGTGGGCGACCACTGGCAGGTGATCCTGCTCGACACCCAGGTGCGCGGCAAACCCCACGGCATGATTGGCGATCACCAGCTGGCCGCCCTCGACCGTGCCCTGCGTCAATATCCTGATCGCCACGCCCTTATCACCCTGCACCATCAGGCGGTGCCGGTGGGCTGCGCCTGGCTGGATCAGCACAATCTCAAGAATGCCGATGACCTGTTCGCCGTGCTGGCCCGTCATCCACAGCAGAAGACCATCCTGTTCGGTCACGTCCATCAGGAGTTTGACGAGGTGCACCGCGGGGTGCGGCTGATTGCCAGCCCCTCCACCTGCATTCAGTTCAAACCGCTATCCGACGGCTTCGCGCTGGATGAATCCGGCCCGGGCTGGCGCTATCTCACCCTCTATCCTGATGGGCGGGTGGCCAGCGAGGTGTGGCGCCTGCCGGTGGGACAGTTTGTGCCCGACCCCAACGCCACCGGTTATTGAGGAGAGCATTCCATGAAGTCGGTTCTCCTTTATCTGCACGGTTTCAACTCCTCACCGGGCTCCGCCAAGGCGCAGCAGATGGCTGCTTGGGTGGCCGCCAACCGGCCCGACATCGAAGTGATCATTCCGGCCCAGCCCAATACGCCAGCGGCGGCCTGGGCGGCCATCGAGCAGACCATTGCCGATCTGCAGGGTCGTTATGGTAGTGAATTCAAGCTTGGCGCCGTGGGTAGTTCCCTCGGCGGCTTTATGGCGACCCGGGTGAGCGAGCGGTACGGCTGCCGCGCTGCGCTGATCAATCCGGCGGTGCGCCCGCACGAGCTGCTCTGTGACTACCTCGGCCCCCAGACCAATCCCTATACGGGTGAGCAGTACGAACTGCGGCCTGAACATATGGATGAGCTGCGGGCACTGGCGGTACCGGTGACGGTGCCGGAGCGACTCTGGATCCTGCAACAGCAGGGGGATGAGGTGCTCGACTATCGCAAGGCGCTGGATGAATACCGCTTTGCCCGCCTCTCGCTGGAGTGCGGCGGCAACCACGCCTTTGTGGCGTTCGAGCGCTACCCCGCCCAGATCATCCGTTTCCTCGGGTTATAGTCAGGTTTGAGTCAATAAGGGCGGTCTCGCCCTGCTTGTTCTTCTCCAGATCAAGCTTTCGGTGCGGGGAGTTTGTTCTACCCCCGCCTAGCAGTTAAGATTCCCTCCAAACGTCAATTCGCAAGGCCCTCCATGTCTACTCAATACAATGCGGATGCCATTGAGGTCCTCAATGGCCTTGAGCCGGTGCGTCGCCGCCCCGGCATGTATACCGACACCACCCGGCCCAACCACCTCGGCCAGGAGGTCATCGACAACAGCGTCGATGAAGCGCTGGCAGGTCACGCCCGCAGTCTGGAGGTGATCCTGCATGAAGACCAGTCCCTCGAAGTGATCGACGACGGCCGCGGCATGCCGGTCGATATCCACCCGGAAGAGGGGGTCAGCGGGGTGGAGCTGATCCTCTGCAAGCTGCACGCGGGCGGCAAATTCTCCAACAAGAACTACCAGTTCTCCGGCGGTCTGCACGGGGTGGGTATTTCGGTCGTAAACGCCCTCTCCGATCGGGTCGAGGTGACGGTGCGTCGCGACGGTCAGGTCTACGACATCGCCTTCGAGCGTGGCGAGAAGGTGCAGGAGCTGACCATCACCGGCACCTGCGGTCGTCGCAACACCGGCACCCGGGTGCGCTTCTGGCCGCAGGCGAGCTACTTTGATTCGCCCAAATTCTCGGTCACCAAGCTGGAACACCTGCTCAAAGCCAAGGCCGTACTCTGCCCCGGCCTCACCATCAAGTTCCTCGACAAGAACACCGGCATCAAGCTGGAGTGGTGCTACGAAGATGGCCTCAAGGATTATCTGGTCGACGCGGTCAAGCAGTTCACCTGCCTGCCGGAGCAGCCTTTTATCGGCTCGTTCAGCTCCGAACAATCGGCGGTGGACTGGGCGCTCTGCTGGTTGCCGGAAGGGGGCGAATGCCTCGCCGAATCCTATGTGAACCTCATTCCCACCGCGCAGGGCGGCACCCACGTCAACGGTCTGCGTCAGGGCCTGCTCGACGCCATGCGCGAGTTCTGCGAGTTCCGCAACCTGCTACCGCGCGGGGTCAAGCTGACTCCGGAAGATATCTGGGATCGCTGCGCCTACATCCTCTCCATCAAGATGCAGGATCCGCAGTTCGCCGGTCAGACCAAGGAGCGCCTCTCCTCCCGCCAGAGCTCGGCGTTCGTCTCTGGCGTGGTGAAGGATGCCTTCAGCCTCTACCTGAACAGCAACACCGAGCTGGCAGAGCAGATCGCCGAGATCTGTATCAGCAGCGCCCAGCGCCGGATGCGCGCCGCCAAGACGGTGGTGCGAAAGAAGATTACCCAGGGCCCGGCGCTGCCCGGCAAGTTGACCGACTGTAACTGCGCCGACCCCATGCAGGGGGAGCTGTTCCTGGTGGAGGGTGACTCCGCGGGCGGCAGTGCCAAGCAGGCGCGGGATCGCGAGTTTCAGGCCATCATGCCGCTGCGCGGCAAGATCCTGAACACCTGGGAGGTGGAGGCCGGTCAGGTGCTCGCCTCGCAAGAAGTTCATGATATCTCGGTCGCTATCGGGCTCGACCCCGACTCCGAGGATCTCAGCGGCCTGCGCTACGGCAAGGTGTGCATCCTCGCGGATGCGGACTCGGACGGTCTGCATATCGCCACCCTGCTCTGCGCCCTGTTTGTGAAGCACTTCCGCACGCTGGTGGAGAAGGGGCACGTCTATGTGGCCATGCCGCCCCTCTACCGGATCGATATCGGTAAAGAGGTCTACTACGCCCTCGACGAGGACGAGAAGAACGGCGTGCTGCAGCGGGTTGAGGCCGAGAAGAAGAAGGGCAAGGTGATGGTGACCCGATTCAAGGGTCTGGGTGAGATGAACCCGAAACAGCTGCGGGAAACCACCATGGATCCCAACACCCGCCGTCTGGTGCAGCTCACCATGGATCCGGCAGGGGAGAGTGAAGGGGATGCAGCTGACGAGACCCTGCAGCTGATGGACATGCTGCTGGCCAAGAAGCGGGCGAGCGATCGCCGCGAATGGCTGGAAGAGAAGGGCAACCTCGCCATCATTTAAGCCGTCGGCTGGCCCGCACAGGGCCAGCAAGCATTTAGCCGGAGTCGCCCTGTGGCGGCTCCCGAACCGAAAGAGAAAATCACATGAGTGATGCTATCGAGCTCAGTCTGGACGGGGTAGAGCGCCAGCCAATGCGCACCTTTACCGAACAGGCTTACTTGAACTACTCCATGTACGTCATCATGGATCGGGCCCTGCCGCATATCGGCGATGGCCTCAAACCGGTGCAGCGGCGCATCATCTACGCCATGAGCGAGCTGGGTCTGTCTGCCCTCTCCAAGCACAAGAAGTCCGCCCGTACCGTGGGTGACGTGCTGGGTAAATATCACCCCCATGGCGACATCGCCTGTTATGAAGCCATGGTGCTGATGGCCCAGCCCTTCTCCTACCGCTACCCGCTGGTGGACGGTCAGGGTAACTGGGGTGCGCCGGACGATCCCAAATCCTTCGCGGCCATGCGATATACCGAAGCGCGCTTGTCGCGCTTCTCCGAGCTGCTGCTCTCAGAGCTCGGCCAAGGCACGGTGGAGTGGACGCCGAACTTCGACGGCACCATGAAGGAGCCGGTGGTGCTGCCCGCCCGTCTGCCGCACATCCTGCTCAACGGGGTGACCGGTATCGCGGTGGGGATGGCGACCGATATCCCGCCCCACAACGCGCGGGAAGTGGCCTACGCCTGTGCCGAGCTGCTCGACAACCCCAATGCGGGGCTGGATGCATTGATGCAGCACATTCAGGGGCCGGACTACCCGACCAACGCCGAGATCATCACCCCGCGCGACGATATCCGCAAAATCTACGAGACCGGCAAGGGCTCCATCAAGCAGCGGGCGGTCTGGAGCGAGGAGGATGGCGACATCGTCATCACAGCGCTGCCTCATCAGGCCTCCGGCGCCAAGATCATGGAGCAGATCGCCGCCCAGATGGTGGCGAAAAAGCTGCCGATGGTCACCGACCTGCGCGATGAATCTGACCACGAGAACCCGACCCGTCTGGTGATCGTGCCGCGCTCCAACCGGGTGGATGTAGAGGGGCTGATGGCCCACCTGTTCGCCACCACGGATCTGGAGAAGAACTACCGGGTCAACCTCAACATCCTCGGCCTCGACAACCGGCCGCAGGTGAAGTGCCTCAAGACCATCCTCAGCGAGTGGATCCAGTTCCGTCGCGAGACGGTGCGTCGCCGCCTGCAATTCCGCCTCGACAAGGTGCTGGCTCGCCTGCACATCCTCGAAGGCTTGCTGATCGCCTATCTCAACATCGACGAGGTGATCGAGATCATCCGTACCGAGGATGAGCCGGGCAAGGTGATGGTGGAGCGCTTCAACATTACCGAGACCCAGGCCGAAGCGATCCTCGAGCTGAAACTGCGCCATTTGGCCAAGCTCGAAGAGTTCAAGCTGCGCGCCGAACAGAACGAACTGGCCGAAGAGCGTGACAAGCTGGAGCTGATCCTGGGCTCCGAGCGCCGTCTCAACACCCTGCTCAAGAAAGAGCTGCTGGCCGATGCCGAGAAGTACGGCGACGATCGCCGCACCCCGCTGGTGGAGCGTGCTACCGCCGTGGCGCTGACCGAGAAGGAGCTGGTGCCGAGCGAACCGGTCACCGTCATCCTCTCCGACAAGGGGTGGGTGCGCGCCGCCAAGGGTCACGATGTCGATGTGGAAGGGCTCTCCTATAAGGCAGGGGACAGCTATCTGGCCCACGCCTGTGGCCGCAGCAACCAGCAGGCGGTGTTCCTCTCCACGCTGGGCCGCACCTACGCCCTCGAATCCCACACCCTGCCATCGGCGCGCAGTCAGGGCGAACCGCTCACCGGCCGCTTTGCGCTGGGGGCTGGGGAAGAGGTGCGCCATCTGGTGATGGGCAACGAGGGCGAGCCGTATCTGATCGCCAGCGACGCCGGTTACGGCTTTGTCTGCACCTATGACGACCTGATCGGTAAGAACAAGAACGGCAAGGCGCTGCTCACCGTGCCGGAAGGGGGGCAGGTGATGGCACCCCAGAAGATCGGCTCGCCGGAGACCGATCTCTGCATGGCCATCTCCAACGAAGGGCGCATGCTGCTGTTCCCGCTCAACACCCTGCCGGTGCTCGGCAAGGGCAAGGGCAACAAGCTGATCAGCATTCCGTCGGCTCGCGTCAAGGCGCGTGAGGAGTTTGTGGTAATGGCCGCCGTGATCCCGCAGGGTCAGTCGGTCACCCTGTTTGCCGGCAAGCGCAAGCTGACCCTCAAACCCTCTGATCTCGACTACTATCGCGGCGAGCGCGGCCGTCGCGGCGCCAAGCTGCCCCGCGGTTTGCAGCGGGTCGATCGTATCGAGATTGAACCCGCCACTGGAACCGAACCGGTAGCCGCGGAAAATCAGGAAGGGTAATTAATAAAGAAGGGCGCGAAAGCGCCCTTTTATATTTATCATCTGATCAAGAATACGTATATGTAACTAAGTGTCTAATTGCTTTTTCGCGTTGCTCTATCTATTAAGAAACTATCTACTGCTTCATTGCCAAATGCAGCTCTTAGTCCCTCTCTAACTAGCCCAACATCTGAGAAATATTGTTGAGTTTGGTGTTTTTCACATTGTTCTGCATCGGATTTAAATATTTCACTCCAGTGTGATGTCAATAGATCCTTCAGTTTTCCTTTTGTTGAAATACCAAAGTTATTGAGGTCTTCGAGCAGTTCATCATAATACTCTTCAGCATGTCTATATTGATTTGGCAAGAATTCTGATAGTGCCGCACCAATAATTTCCACGTTTAATAACGTATCAGGAGATTCATTTTTAAGTTGTTCTTTTACGTATGTTGTACGGTCTTGGAGAAGTCGGTCAAATTCAAGGTCTACTGTTTCAAGTAATGCCGAAGCTCTATATATAGAGCGCCTAAGGGGAAGTGGTACACTTGCTTCATGTTTATACTGTAGTTTATGAGATACTGCGGCCCAAATATGCTGTGCAAGCGTTCTGACTTGTAATTCTACACGGATCTCGCCGAGATCCATGAAGCTGGGTATTTTTTTCCAAGTATCAGGGATCTGAACGATGTAATGACGTGATTGATATCCAAATTGGGCTTCGGCTAGACGATGGGATGTATCTTCCGCACTTTGAATTGATAGGCTTTCCTTAAGCAATGCATCAATTTTTTCAAGATCTTGTCGAAATAGCAAAATTAATCTAATGCCTACCAAATCATCAAGTTCAATAATGTTTTTTAGAGATAATGATTTTCGAGTTATTTTTTCTGAAATAGACGGCCACTCTTTAACTCTAGCTTCTATTGGTACACCTAGGGTAATACCACTTTGAATGAGAAGATGACCTAATTCTGATACTAATGCATCGCGAAGCCTATTCGCTTTAGGATTGATGTTTATATATGAATCGTGTAAAGCTTGAATATCCATCACAGCGTCCGTTGCATATTTTTGAGAGTATACATTATATACGATTTGTTTTTTATAGAAAATGCTTTGTATGTTAATTCAGAGCTGTAGGTCTGATTAGCGAAGCGTAATCAGACGTTCGCGAAAACGAGTTGCCACAATTTTGCCGGTGTTCCAGCTGATCTCTTCTCTATGTCCATCGCCACCGAGATTGCGGTGCGGACGATTACGCTTCGCTAATCGACCCTACGCGTTCCTGCTTGATTTAACGCTCTGCTGCTTGTCGGTGGTTTGCTCTCTCTCCTCACCGACCTTTCTCCCCTTATCTATGGCAAAGAGCGGGAGAAGGGAGCAGAGATCGCAGTCATTGATAGTGACCGTGGTATGGCGTGATAGCTAAGCCTGACAGCTTCGGCTACAGAGTGGCAGGTGCTGATCCCCTCTCCCCTTGGGAGAGGGTTAGGGTGAGGGAAAGCTGACGATAGGGGCAAACATCACAATGGGCGCCAGGTTGCCAGCCTGCAAAAGATCCACCTATCCCGCCAAAAGCGAGGGCCCCGCCATCCATGATGGCGGGGCCCTTTACATTAACAGCAGTGCCTCTGATTCAATCGTTCGCGCTGGCAGGTGCCACTGAAATGGTTGGCCCGAACCCGATTAGACAGGAATGGCAGTGGCCGCCGGAGGCGGGGTGATCTTGGAGGCGATCAGCTGGCGCAGGCGGGGCACCAGCAGCAGCAACACCACGCCGCCCGCCAGTGAGCCCCAGCCGAGCATATTGAATACCGAGCTGTAACCCGGGTTGGTGGCGACCGGGGTGCTGCCGATATTTTGCGGCATGGCGCCGGAGACATAGCCCGCCAGCACCGAGGCAACGCCGGTCACCATCATCCAGCAGCCCATCATCAAGCCTTGCAGGCTGGCGGGGGCCAGCTTGCCAATCATGGCGTAACCGATGGGGGAGATCAGCAGCTCGCCAAAACTCTGCAGCACATAGCTGATGGCGATCCACTTGAAAGCGACCAGTCCGTTGGCACCCGCCAGATGGATGCCGATCGGCAGCACCAGCATGCCGAGCCCCATGCAGAACAGGGAGGCGGCAAACTGGGAGGGGATGTCGATATTCCAGCCCTGTTCGCGCAGCCGCTTGAACAGCAGCGCCATCAGGGGGCCACCGATGACGATGACGAGGGTGTTGATGTTCTGGATCCACTGGGGGGCGACCCGCAGCCCGAACACATTGAGGTTGATGTTGTGCTCGGAGAAGAGCATCAGCCCCATGGGCGCCAGCTGGTAGAGCGACCAGAAGATGAGGGAGCCGAGGGCGAGGATCAGGTAGGCCACCATGCGGCTGCGCTCGGCGGCGTCCGGGTGGCGGGCGGTCATCACACAGAGCAGTAGCAGCACCACGGCCCCCAGGATCAGCACGAAGCTGCCGCTGAAACTGGCGTGGGTCAGCAGCAGCCGCAGCGCCGGCACCAGCATGGCCAGAATGGCGAGGCCGGCCAGCATGCGGCGGTAGAAACCGCTCCCCTTGATATGGCGCAGCGGGGTGCTGATATCCGCCAGAATCGGCCAGCAGGCGAAGGTAGCGATGATGGCGATGATGTTGCCCAGCGTCGCAAACAGGAACAGGGTGCGGTAATCCTCGGTGAGCTGGAAGTAGCCCGCCACCGTGAAGCCGATAAAGAAGCCCAGATTCATCCCGGCGTAGTTCCACAGGAAGGCGCTCTCGCGGCGGTGATCGTCCGGGGCGAAGCGCTGGGTCAGCATCATGTTGAGGCAGGTGACGTTGAGGCCGCTGCCGGTAAGGAACATGGCGAGCCCCCAGTAGAGGCCGGTGATCCCCATCTCGGCGATGAAGTAGCAGCCGATCACCTGCAGCACCATCCCCATCACGAACAGGTTGCGGTTGCTGAGGTAGCGCCCGCCGAGATAACCGCCAAACAGGTGCAGGCCATAGTTGAAGGCCCCGAAGACCCCCATCATGGCGTTGGCCTGGGATTCACTGAAGCCGAGTCGCTTGGTGGCGTAGAGCACCAGCGTGGAGTAGAGCACGGCAAACCCCAGGGTCGAGAAGGTCTGGATAAAGAACAGCGCCCCGGAGCCGGGGGGAATGGTGGGGTGTTGATTCGAAGCGCTCACGGTCTGTCTCCTGTGAGAGAAGAAAGTCATTACTCGTCCTGAGAGCGTACCGGTCTGCTGCCGGCTAGCCTTGTGCGCTTCCATGCTGGTCTGAAGGCCGGTCTGTCATTTAGCGGCCAAGCGGTGCAAATAGCCATACCTGAAATTTAATCCGGCGCGATTAATTGCTTTTTATTGATCTATTCCGCCTTTTTATGCGTGATTGAGCCGTGGTTGTAGCTCGGCTTACCACGCGATTGCGGCACAGTTGATGTGATCCAGTCGGCTATTTGGTGCCGATTATGGCGCTGTAACGGGATCTGTGTCCCGCTTTGTTGTCCCGAAACGCAGCTGGCGCCAAGTTGTTGTATTGCAGGTTGTTTATTCATCCTTGGGCATTGAGTGAATAAATATCGGTAAGAGAAGGGGTAGCCTCAGGGGGACTTGCGCGTGTTCTCTCTTTGCTGTCGAGAGGGTGAGGGGAGGATATAACAACGCCCGGCGGGCCGGGCGTTGTGGTGCGACTGATGGGCGGTGAAAGCGGCCTTAGAAGTCGTGGTAGAGCGGCCAGCCGAGCAGCGGGTGCTTGAGACCGGCGCGCATCTCGACGTTGTCGAGCTTCTCCGGCGAGGCGTTCTCTTTTTGCAGCAGCTGGTACTGGCGCACAAAGCCGAGGGTGTGGAGCAGGTTGGGCACAAAGCCCGGGCTCAGCTCCTGCCGCAAGGCGGCGGCCATGTCGGCGGGCAGCGCATTCAGCATCAGGGCGAGCTGGGCGGCGAGGTAGTCGGTGTCATACCAGCTCTCGTCGAGCTCAATCTCCCGCGCCAGTTTGCGCTTGAGATCCTGCTTCACCTTGAGCGGGGCGGCGCCATTGCCCTTGCCGCAGAGGATGCGGTAGAGCAGTGCTTCGGCCAGCTTGTCCTCCATAGTGGGGTGGTCGCTTTCGCAGGCGAAAAAGTGCTGGTCGATGAGCTCCATCAGGCGGCTCTTGTTGTGCTCGGTCAGCGCCTTCTCGTACTCCTGCCACCCTTGCCACTCCTCCACATCGGGCGGGCTCGAGATCTTGTCCAGCAGGCGGGCATCCACATCACCGTAGAGGCTGTTGCCAGCCTGCTTGGGGCTGACGGTGATGAGCATTGACCAGCCCTTCTGGAACGGCTTGATGGGGCCTTCCGGCGCCTGCAGCAGCGCCAGCGCTTTGGCAGGATCCCGCGCCGAGAGCTCCTGCAGGCCGAGGCTCACCACGCCGATGACGTCGTGGGCCGCCTGCTCCAGCAGGTGCATCTTGTACTTGTTGTAGTATTTGTCGGCGAATTTGAGGCTCATCAGCACCGCCTTGCCCTTGATGGCGGCCAGCTGTTGTTCGCTCAAACGTTCATTGTCGCGGCCAAAGCGCAGCACCTGGGTCAGAAAGGGGCCCTGGTTGGCATCGCGAATGACTAACTGCATGAATGGGCTCCTTAATCCAGAAAGCTGAACATGTCGTCGACGTCGCCGTACTCGTCTTCCTCGACCTTGTTCTTCTCTTTGGCCTGCATCACCAGCTCGGCGGCAAACTTGTTGATGATGCCATCCCAGCTGGAGTGCTCGTTGCGCAGCAGCGCCTTGATGGCTTTCTCCACCTCGGGGGCCAGCTCGCGAATGAGCATCAAGAGGCTGCGCGGGTCATCCAGCGCGTAGTCGTGGACATCCTCGCTCTGCTGGCGCTCGCTGTAGCGCAGGGACTCTTCGAGATCTTCCTCTTCGGCGTGCAGCACGTCGCGATAGCCTTCGTCCTCTTCATAGCGATCGCCGCGATAGAACTCGATAAAGGGGATGGCGAGGTAGAAGAGACCGGCCGGATCTTCGGCCACGCACTCGAGGATCTCGCGCTGCTTGGCTTCGCTATCCTGGGTACGGATCAGGTAGTTGAGGAAGTCGAAGGTGTGCTGTTGCAGCTCGTCGGCGTTGTTCTTGATCGCCTCTTCCCAGTAGAGCGGCTGCTGGCAGACGATGTCGCGGATCCGCTCCGGGGTCATCAGCTCGGAGATGATGGAGGGAAAGGAGATATCGTGCTGGCCGTTAATCTGGGTCAGGGTAACGATATCAATGTTTTCAATCACTTCTGCCAGCTGGTCGTCAGACATGGTCTTGGCGATCAGCTCGAACTTCTCGCTGGCCTGCTTCGGCTCGATAACGGCCAGCTCTTTGATCTCGATGGCGGTAATTTCTATCAGACTGTTGCTCATGCCTTGCCCCAATTAGAAACGGACTTCGTCGTACATATCCTGATCGCCGTCGTCATCACCATAGCGGTCACTGCCGCCATGATAGTCGGCGTCGGCATCTTCCCCGTCTTCATCTTCTTCGTCGCGCAGCTCATAGTCGTCATCGCCGCGGTGGCTG
Source organism: Aeromonas sp. 102P (assembly GCF_051920345.1). Taxonomy (NCBI): domain Bacteria; kingdom Pseudomonadati; phylum Pseudomonadota; class Gammaproteobacteria; order Aeromonadales; family Aeromonadaceae; genus Aeromonas; species Aeromonas sp. 102P. The sequence continues at coordinate 1,154,421 of NZ_JBQBCZ010000001.1, forward strand.
CCGCGCGGCAGCGGGTTGTCGAGCAGAAACAGCACGGCGCAGGCTTCCATCAGCTGATCTTCGCTCTGGGCACGCACCGCCTTGACCAGCGGCAGGGCGGCGTTGTTGAAGCCGACGCTCACCTTGAACTCGTCCCAGCTCGGCTGCTCGCCGCTGGCGAGCCACTTGTTCCACTGCGACTTGGCCTTGGCCGGGAACTGCACTCGGCCATAGAGGGCCAGCGGCAGATACTCGGGCATAAACTCCAGCATGCTCATATCGGCCAGCAGCAGGCTCTTCATCTGGTCGGTGAACTGTTCCAGCCCCTTGGGGTCGTCCTGATCCCGGTAGGATTCGATGTTTTCGCTGGCATCGCTTTGCAGCGACTTGAGCCGCGCCTGGTCCCATCTCTTTTGCATAGTTGCTCTTTCTGCCTGCTGTTTCAGGGGTAGAACTGATCCCACATCTCCTGCATGGCGGAGGCGGGGTCGGTCACGATGACGTTGTTGAAATCCTTGATAAAGGCGGCCCGCTGCTTCGGATCGGACAGCACTTCATAGGCCTGCTTTACCTGGTGCAGCTTGATGGCTGCCTGCTCTTTCTCTTCTTCACTGGCCCCGTGCAGCTTGTCGGGGTGGTACTGGTTCGACAGCCGACGATAGGCTTTCTTGATGTCGTTTTCGCTGGCGTTGGACTTGACGCCCAGCACCCGAAAGTAGTTGTTCATGGCAGATCCTGCATCACTGGCATCATAGGATTCACGCTGCGAGTGCCTGATGGTGGGGATTGGCAAACCAGGCACGGCAAAAACCCGTCATTTTAACGGAAACAGCCCGCCAACGCGATGAGTTGGGCGATCAATTAACGGGCGAGATGAAGAGGTGTCAGTTGAGCGTCTATTGTTGCCAGTCGGTCTGGCCAGTGCAAGGGCGGCGGGGCAAAAGCGATGAAAAAACGGGCAGGAAAGGGGCGGGCGGCAGGCCGGGGTAAGGCTGCCGCCGCAGGGGTTACTCCTCCCAGAAGGAGGCGGAGGTGTGGTAGATCATCTTCTTGCTCATCCCGCCATCGACCACCAGATTGGCGCCGTTGATAAAGTCGTTGCGAGGATCCGCCAGAAAGAGGCAGGCGCGGGTGATGTCGTCGGGGCGACCGACCCGGCCGCTCGGGTGCTGGCGGTGATCCGCCTCGGTCAGGGTGTGGTAATCCTCCGCCTGGATCCAGCCCGGACTGATGGCATTGACCGTGATGGGATGGTCGGCCAGCGAGTTGGCGAGGGACTGGGTGAGGGCGACCAGCGCCCCCTTGGAGGCGCCATAGGCATCCCAACCCGGTTCGTTCTGCTGCCAGCGGGTGGAGGCAATATTGATGATGCGGCCATAGGGCAACCCGCGGTTGGCCTGCACAAAGGCACGGGCGCAGAGCATGGCGCCGCGCACATTGACCGTCATCACCTGATCGAACTGGGCTGCGCTCAGATCCTCGAAGCGGGTGTGGAACTTGCTGATGGCGCCGTTGTTGATCAGCAGATGGATGCCGCCATGTTGTGCGCGAACCTCGGCAAAGAGGCGTTCGATGGCCTGCTCATCCCGCAGATCGAGCGGATGAAAGTGGATCTCGGGATGGTCGAAAGCGTGAGGAGCCAGATCGGTGGCGATCACCCGATAACCCGCCTCGGCCAGCCCGATGCAGAGCTGGCGGCCAATCCCACCAGCGGCGCCGGTGACCAGTGCGATTTGTTTACCGTTCATAGTGCCGCTCCATTGCGTGCCCGCAGCACCTTGATGAGGGCTGACACCTCCTGCTGACCAAACCCTTGCGCCACCCCTTCCTCAAACAGATCGGCGGCAAAACGCGGGAAGCGGCTGTCGATCCCGGCATCGGTGGCATGACCGGCGAGGCGGCTGATGGCGGCGCTCCAGGTTTTCAGGCTGGCGTAGGGGTGATCGAAATCGCCGCTCGCCAGCGTCTTGCCAAGGTGGGCCACATCGCCACCGAGAATGGGGGAGAGCTCGCTGAACTGGGCGCACACCTTGGCCACCGGTAGCCCTTCCGCCTCGCAGATCAGCGCGCCGTGCAGGGCTCCGAGCAGACCACCGGCAAAGTAGGCGGCGACGGCACAATCTTGCGCCGCGGCGGCGCCCACCGCCTCGGCCACATGGTCGAGGGTGGGGGCGAGCAGGCGCAGCACCGGCTCGGCGTCGCTAAAGGCAGCGCTGGCCCCCGAGCAGATGATGCTGGCATCGCTGGTGCCGATCTGATCCGGGAAGCAGAGGATGGCGCCATCGAGATAACGGGCGCCGTGGGTGTGGCTCCAGATCTCCAGCGCTCTGGCCCCCTGCGGGCTGCCGGTAGAGAGCTGCACCAGCAGCTTGCCCGCCACCGCATCGCTCGCCTCGTCCAGCAACTGCTGGCTGACGGCGTAGTTATCGACGCAGACAAGGGTGATATCGCTTGCGGCGATGGCTGCGCCAACCGAGGGGGCGAGTGTCGCCCCCAGCGCCTGCAGCGGGGCCGCCTTGGCGGCGCTGCGATTCCAGACGGTGACCGGATGGCCCGCCTTGATCAGGGTGGTGGCGAGGGCGGAGCCCATGGCTCCGAGGCCGATGACAGAGAGATGGCGCATGATGGCTCCTGACGGTGTTGATAGACGCTGATATAGAAAATTGGGATGCCTTGTGGCAGGTAAGCCACTATATTTGCCCAGTGTCGCCGTGAAAAATGGCTTTTATGACTGTCTGGTATAGGTGAATTCTATGGATGTGCGAACCCTGCGTGCGTTTGTGGCTGTCTTCGAGGAGCGCAACATCACGGCGGCGGCCACCCGCCTCTTCATTACCCAACCCACCCTCTCCACCACCATCAAGACGCTGGAGGATGAGCTGGGGGTGACCCTGTTTGTGCGGCAGGCGCGCGGGGTGGAGGGGACTGAAGCGGCGCACCGGCTCTATCCCCGCGCCAAGCGGCTGATCGCCGATACCGACTCCCTCGCCCGCGAGTTTCGTGAAACCTCCCCCTGCCTCGAGCTGACGGTGGGAATTGAGGCGGATCTGGGTGATGGCGTGGTGGGGGCGCTGGTGCAAGGGGCGCTCGCCCACGAGGAGATCCTGCTGACTCTGGAGGAGGGCTGTTGTGGCGATGTGCGGCTGGGGTGCGAATCCCTGCGCTGTGGCGACGAGCTCTTTATCCCTCTGCTGGAGGAGGAGTTTGTGCTGGTGCTGCCGCCGGATCATCCGCTAGCGGGCAAGGGGGCGCTAACGCCGGCTGAGCTGGCGGACGAGCCCTGGGTCACTTGCTCGCGCCACGACTCCCACCTGCGGCTGATCGCCATCCTCGGTAATCAGGCGCCGCTCTATCCACGGCGGGCGGGGTCGCTGCGACTGGCGGCGACTATGGTGGCTGCCGGGGCGGGGATCGCCTGGCTTCCCCGTTCGCTTTGTCCGCCCGGCTGTACAGTCGCCGAGCTGGCGGCCTCTTCCTTCAAGCGGCGGGTGGGGCTCTGCTACGCCCCCGATGCGTTGCGCTCGGCGGCGGTGACCGCTCTACTTGAGCAGGTGCGCGGGATGCAGCTCCCCGTCTGATGTCGGGATAAAAATGTCGGCATAAAAAAGGGCCATCCGGTGGGATGGCCCTGTTGCAGGCAACGAAGTTGCGTGGCTAGAGCGACGCCCACCAGAGCCGCAGCTGCAAGCCCCACTTCGAGCTCCAGCCGGTGGTGCTGCTCACAAGCGTCCCATCCTTGATGACGAGGAAAGTGGGTGTGACCCCTACCTGCCACTGGGCAGCCAACGCTCCCGACTCGTCGTTGTGGGTCGGGAAGGTGAGCCCCTTCTTGCTCATCCCCTTGCCAAGCTGCTCGGAATTGCCGGAGCGCAGCGCCACCGTCAGCACGTTTTCCCCCTCCTGCCAGAGCTGTTGCACGGCCGGGGTGGTGAAACGACACACCCCGCACCAGCTGGCCCAGTAGTAGACCAGCAGCGGCTTGCCCTGGCTTAAGGTAGCGAGATCCGTGCTGCTGCCATCCTGCAGGGTGACGGGGGCGCTCATCGCCCCCTCTGGCAGGGTCGGGCTGCGCCACAGATCCAGCAGGGTCGAGATGACCAGCGCCATCAGCAGCAGCCAGAGCGCCTCCTTGCCCCAGCGGCGCCAGCGGGGTTGAGGATTGGTAGTCATCCCTTACCCCTGCTTGGCCAGTTCGGCCTTCACCAGCTGCTCCAGCTCCTCATAGGGGATGGCGCCCGGCACCAGCTGGTTGCCAATCAGGGTTGCCGGTGTGCCCTGCACCCCCAGAATGGTGCCGATGCGCAAGCTGTTGCGCAGCTCCTCGGTCGCCTTGGCGGCCGGTTTGAGCGCGGTGTTGCCGGTGGCGGCCAGCGCCTTGTTGATGTCCGCCTCGGTCAGCATCCCCTGCTTGCTCATCAGCTTGTCGTGCAGGGTGAGGAAGCGGGCGGGATCTTGCTGCCACAGGGTCAGGCTGTATTGGGCCGCCTTGGCGGAGGTCTGCCCCTTGAACGGCAGCAGTTTGATCACCAGTCCCAGATCGTCCGGATAGGCCTTGAGCAGCTTGGTCAGCCGGGGATCGAACTGCTTGCAGTAGGGGCAGTTGTAGTCGGTGAACAGCACCAGCGTCAGCTTGGGATTCTTGGCGCCGAGGCGCGGGCTGGTGGCGCTGTTGAACAGCACATCCTTGTTGCCCTTGATGAAGTTGCCAAGCTGCGCCTCCTGGGCTGCCGCATTCTGTTTCTCCCAGGATTCGGCGGCCTCGTCGAGGATCTTGGGGTTGGCGATCAGGGTCTCGCGGATCAGCTCCTTGATGCGGGCCTCCTGCTCCGGGGTGAAGGGGGCGGCGTGCAGGGTCGGAGCCAGCAGGGTTGCGGAAAGGGAGGCCAGCAGGGTCAGGGCGCTCAGAGTCGGTTTCATGGTTGCTCCTTAAAATCGGGTGGTGCCAGCCTGAAGCAGGCCAGCCTTGTGCAATGTGGTCAGCAGATCGTCCTTGTCGAGCAGGGGTGACAGTGTGACCCCCTGCGGCAACTCCGGGCCGTAAATCTGGTTGAAGGGGACGGCCGCCGCACCCCGCTTACGCAGGAAGGCGGCGATGGCGTCGCTTGGTTTGCTCCAGTCGCCGCGCAGGGCCACCACATCGGGGGCCGAGAGGGCCTGTTGTACCTCATCGCGCAGCAACACGTTGTATTTATTGGCCTTGCAGGTAACGCACCAGTCGGCGGTGACATCGATAAAGACCCGCTTGTTCTGGGCCAGCGCATCTGTGATGGCGCGTTCAGAGAGCGGCTGCCAGACCACCTTGTCAACGCTGGCCGAGCCCTGCACGCTAAAGGCACCGCTCAGCAGCAGGGGGCTGCCAATCAGGGCGGTAAGGGCGATCGCCAGCGTGAAGCCGCGGATGCCGTAACGCCAGATGATGCCAGCCAGCAGTGCCAGCAGCATGGCAACCATCAGCCAGCCGGTGGCATAGCTGCCGAGATGGTTGTCGAGCAGGCTGGTGAGCCAGAGGCTGGAGCCCAGCATCATCAGGCCGAGCAGGATGCGCAGATGGTTCATCCAGCGCCCCGGTTTCGGCAGCCAGATGGCGAGTTTTGGCAGGGCCGCCACCAGTAGCCAGGGCAGGCTCATGCCAATCCCCAATGCCGTGAAGATGAGCCACAGCTGGCCGAGCGGCGCCGCCAGCGCAAAGGCCACCGCGGTACCGAGGAAGGGGGCCGAGCAGGGGGTCGCCAGCAGAGTGGCAAAACTCCCCTGCAGGAAGTGACCGCCGAGGCCGTTGCCGCCGCTGGTGGCGAGGCGGGTGCTGAGGGCGCTGGGTAGGCGGATCTCGAACAGCCCCAGCAGGTTGGCGCAAAACAGCAGGGTGACCAGCACCATCAAGCCGATAAAACCGGCGCTCTGGAACTGGATGCCCCAGCCGACGGCCCCTTGCGTGGCGCGTAGCAGGCTGCTCATGGCCGCCAGTACCCAGAAGGAGGCGATGATCCCGGCGCTGGCGGCGAGGAACTGCTTGCGCACCGCTCCCTGTTCACGCTCCTGATGTTGCAACACAGAGCCCAGCTTGAGCGCCAGCACCGGCAGCACGCAGGGCATCAGGTTGAGGATCAGGCCGCCGAGCAGCGCTGCCCCCAGCAGCCAGAACAGCGGATGGCTCTGGTTGGGCAGCGCGAGCGGCGCGCCGATCGTCCCCTTGCCCTGCCACGCCTGTTCGCCACTGGTAAGCAGCAGGCCGAGGGATTGGCCGCGCAGATCCGGCGCATCCCCCTGCCAGCCATCGCTCACCGGCACCCGGGCGATCAGGGTGTTGCCCTCGACCTCAAGCGCCGGTTTGCCAAACTCGGCCCCCTCCAGAGCGTCGATGAAGAGCGCTGGTGATTGCCAGCCCTCTGCCCGCTCGGCGCGCAGTTGCAGCTGGTTGTGCTGATAACCGAGCTCGACCCGGGCTTCGGCAGGCAGCGGTTGGGGCAGGTTGCTGATGGCCTTGGCCCAGCCGAAGTCGAAACCGGCTGGCGCTCGCCCATCCACCGCCAGGGTGAAGGGAAAGTCGGTCAGGATGCAGACATTGCTGCAGGTGGAGAGGCGTAGAGTTCCCTTGAGCGGTTGCCCTGCGGGATAGTTGAGGCTGAGGGGGAAGGTCACATCTCCCTGATAACCCTGGGTGCTGAGCCCGGCTACCTCGAAGTGGCGTGGCACCGGCCAGCGCCACTGAAAGTCACCGACCGGTTCGTCCCACAGGATCTGGGGAGCAATCCCCCCTTCTCCCGGACTGTGCCAGTAGGTCTTCCAGCCCGACTCCAGCTCCACATCGAGCAGGATGCGGGTCTGATCTGCCGTGCTGCGGTCGGCCTGCAGCCGTACCCGGGCGTGATCATTCTGTGGGCTGGTGAGCCAGCCCGTGTCGCTGGCCAATCCCATGGATTGCCACAGCAGACCGCCCAGTAGCAGGGCCGCCTTGAAGAGATTCGACATCTTTTTGGTCTCGCAAAAATTGAGTGACAGCTAACGAAAGAACGCTGCCGAACTCATTCCCGCCAGACGCAGAGGGTGAGGTGCAAACGCCGCTCGGGCGGCGAGATGACTCTGGGAGGGGGCAGTGGCGGTGTGTAGCGCCAAAGGGGGGCCAGCAGGGCGATCAGTTCGGCCACGGCAAAGAAGAGCTGTTCGACGCAGAGCAGGGTGGCGGCGCTCAGCCACTTGCCGTTGAGCTGGCAGCTGGTGGGCTGCGGGCTGGCCGGTTTGGCATCCTCTTGAGCCGTTGCCGAGCCTGGAACAGGCAGTGCCTGACAGCTGAGGGCGTGATCGAGCAGGGCAAGCCGGGCCAGCGGCTGGGCCGCACAATTGAGCACCAGCAGGCAGACCAGCAGCAGGAGATGTTTCGCTACCCGTTGTTGCAACATCATGTTCGCCCCGTCCATCAAGATGGGGCCATCCTAACGACCAATGGCGGGTGGGGCAAGTCGGCGGCGTATTGATGAGCAGCACTGTGGGTGGCGCGATGGGGAGGGTGGTCGGTTCTGTTTGGCGAACGCTTGTTCGCTAAAAGGGGGATCAGTATACTGCGCCGAGTTAAAACTCGAGGTGTTCGATGCTCAAAATTGCCCGTGTGCTGCTGCTTGGTCTGCTGCTCATTTTCTGGTTCCTGTTCGGCCTGCTGCTCTGTCTGGTTCGTCCGCGCCATCCCAACAACGTCTATGTCTTCGCCCGCATGTATCACGCGGTCTGCCCGCTGATCGGGCTGCGAGTCAAGGTGACGGTGGCCGACGAGGTCAAATCGGTCGGCCCGGCGGTCTATGTCTGCAACCACCAGAGCAACTTCGACATCTTCACCGTGACCGGTGCGGTGCAGCCTGGCGTGGTGGCCGTGGGCAAAAAGAGCCTGCTCTGGCTGCCGTTGTTCGGCCTTATCTTCTGGCTCTCCGGCAACGTGCTGATCGACCGCTCCAACCGCTCCCGTGCCATCGGCACCATAGGTCAGGTGGTGGATCGCATCAAGAACCGTGGCACCTCCATCTGGATGTTCCCGGAAGGGACCCGCTCCCAGGGACGTGGCCTGCTGCCGTTCAAGGCGGGCGCTTTCCACACTGCGGTACAGGCTGAAGTGCCCGTGGTGCCCATCGTCTGCTCCAGCTACTTCGGTCAGGTCGACCTCAATCGCTGGGACAACGGCGAAGTGCTGGTGGAAGTGATGGCGCCGGTCTGCAGCAAGGAGCATGGTGCCAGCGGCATTCGCGATCTCTCCGACACCTGCCGCGCCCGGATGGAGGCCAAGCTGGCCGAACTGGACAGCAAGCTGGGCCACAGCCACGCCGCCTGACGGATATCGCAGATGAATTGAAAAGGACTATCTCTACATCACTGATGGTTCAGTGCGGCTGCCCGGTGATCTCATCCTGGGGCTTGTGTTGCCACACAGCGCCGAGCAGCAGCTTGAGCAGCAGTCCGGGCGGGTTGTCCAGCAGCTTGCCGGACTCCAGCAGCAGCTGGCCATCGGCGCGAAATCCGAGGCTGGCATCTATGGTGCCATCCTCCGAGACCACCTGGATCAGGCCATTGAGGGCGGAGCGCTCACCGGGCTGACAGCGCAGCCGCAGTTCGCGGGGCTCCCCCAGCAGGGTGAAGGCGCGGCTCAGAGGGGGCGAGTCTTCATAATCGGGCCAGTTGAAGAAGTGATACTGCTCGGCCAGGGTGCCAGCCTGCTGGCAAAACTGGTCGAATAGCTGCCCGATCGCCTGATACTCCTGATCGAGTCGTCTTGCCTGCTCTTCAATCCGTTTCATTGTTTACTCCTTGTCTATCCACTTGATCAGACATTGCTTTTCTGACCCCGTGACTGCCGTTTTCCTGATATGAGGCCAAATGGCCGCGAGGTCTGTGAGCCTGATCGAAGTTTCAGTATGAAAACGTTATCTTGTTGAAGCTGGATGGTTTTTTGCCATTCCGCTCACATTTGAATCGATTACCGCTGATTAGAATTGTGCGCTGGAAATGGGAACTGATATTCATTGAGTCTGGGGATGGCTCGGCGCCCCTGGGTTGATTCCACCTCGCCAAGGGTGGGATAACTCCGAGAGAGTAAGCAAAGCGCGACTGCCGACCGGCAGGCGCGCTTTTTCTTTTACGGGGTGCCGTGAGAGGAAAAAGAAAAGCCGTCCCGGTTGGGGGACGGCTTTTGGCTGGGATGCCATTGGCTGGCTTAACGCTTGCGCAGCAGGCGCAGGGCGTTGGCGGTCACCAGCGCGGTGGCGCCGGTATCGGCCAGCACCGCAATCCACAGGCCGGTGATGCCGAGCAGACTGGTGACCAGAAAGATGGCCTTCAGCCCCAGCGCCAGCGCGATATTCTGGTGAATATTGGCCAGTGCCGCCCGCGACAGCCGGATCATCGCGGCAATACCGCTGAGCTGGTTGTGGGTCAGCGCCGCATCGGCGGTCTCCAGCGCCACATCGGTGCCGCCACCCATGGCGATGCCGATACTGGCCCGCTTCATGGCCGGGGCATCGTTGATGCCATCGCCGATCATGGCAACCTTCCGGGTGCTGGCCAGCTTGGCGATCTCTTCTACCTTGTTCTCCGGCAGCAGACCAGCACGCCAGCCCATGCCCAGCTCGGTGGCGATCGCCTCGGCGGCACGGGGGTTATCCCCGGTTAACATGATGCTGTTGAGCCCGAGTCGGTTGAGCTCTTGCAGCGCGGTGGCGGCTTCAGGCCGGATCTGATCCCGCAGCGCCAGCAGGGCGACCGGCAGCGCCTGGTCGCCGCTGCTCTGGCAGAGCACCACGACGGTCTTGCCCTGCCGCTCCAGCGAAGCAATCCGGGTCTGCTGTGCCACATTCAGGGTCGCCACCCGGCTCGGTGCCAGCAGTTGCCACAGTTCGCCGTTGATGCGCCCCTCAACGCCCATGCCCGGCAGGGCTCGCAGGTCGCGAGCCTCCGCCAGCGTCATCCCCTGTTCGGTCGCGTTGGCGACCACGGCGCGGGCCAGCGGGTGGTGGGAGCCCTGCTCGATGGCAGCCGCCAGTGCCAGCAACTCGGTCTCCGGTTGGCCATTGAGGCTCACCAGCTCGGTCAGTTGCGGCTTGCCCAGCGTCAGGGTGCCGGTCTTGTCAAACGCCACGGTATCGATATGGGCCAATCGTTCCAGCGCGGCCCCCCCTTTGATCAGCGCCCCCTGACGGGTGGCGGCGGCCAGTGCCGAGGTAACCGCTGCCGGGGTGGAGATGACCAGCGCGCAGGGGCAACCAATGAGCAGCAGTGCTAGGCCACGATAGATCCACTCATCCCAGCTCTGGCCAAAGGCGAGCGGTGGAATAATGACGACCAGCAGGGCGATCAGCATCATGGCCGGGGTGTACCAGCGGCTGAAGCGGTCGATAAAGCGCTCGATGGGTGCGCGCTGGCTCTCGGCCTCTTCAATGAGGTGCAGGATGCGGTCGATGGCGTTGTTGCCGGGCTCGGAGACGACTTCAAGACGCAGCACCCGATCCGCCGCCAGACTGCCGGCAGGCACCTTGTCACCCTGACGACGTTCCACTGGAATGGATTCACCGGTCAGGGCGCTTTCGTCAAACGCACCGAGTTCATCGAGCAGGCGGGCGTCGGCAGGTAGACGGGCACCCGGGGCGATTTCGATGATATCGCCGGGACGCAGCTCATCGGCACCGACTTCTTCCCGCACCTCTCCCTCGGCAGTGGTACGGATCCGCAGCGCCTTGTCGGGTACCAGCGCCATCAGAGCGGTCACCCCGGCTCGGGCGCGTCCGGCGGCGTAGGCCTCCAGATGTTCCCCCAGCATAAAGAGCAGCAGCACCATGGCCGCTTCGGCGGTTTCACCGAGGAACAGGGCGCCCAGCGCTGCCACCGTCATCAGGGTTTCGATGGCGAAGGGGGAGCCGCTTTTGGTCAGCGCCCACGCCTTGCGGGAGATGGGCCACAGACCCCAGAGGGTCGCCAGGGTAAAGAGTGGCTGACCGAGCTCTTTCGGCAGCAGGGCGGCGACCAACATCAGGCCGGCCAGTGACAGGGGCTGCCAATATTTGCCCAAAAAGTTACCGAATAGATTGCCTTGCAGGGGCTGTTGTGAAGCTTGCTTGCGGCCAGCTGCCTGCTTTTCAGCGCTTTCCCCTTTGAGCTGGAAACCGGCGGCCAGCACGGCGGCGGTGACGGGATCGGGGGAGAGGCCGGGGGCCAGATCCACTACCAGCTTCTCGGTGGCAAACAACACGCGCGCCTGTTGCACGCCGCTCACCCGGCTGACGGCGGTCTCGATCTTGCGGGCGCAGCTGGGGCAATCCATCCCCAACACCTGCCAGCTGTGGCGACTGTTACCTTGCTCCGGCGCAACCAGAGGGTCGGCAGGGGGCATATCGTGCTCATGCTCATGCTTATGATCGTGAGCTGGCGATAAGGGGGCGCTGCAGCACGCTTTATCGTGGCAACTTCCTCGGGGAGGCTCTTCATCCCCGGGGGATTCATTGCCGTCACGGGATGCGTGCTCATGAGGCGTCTGGGTTGAACAGCAACTGACGGGCGTGGTGTTGTCGCAGCAGTGGCTATCGTGGTGATGTTCACTCTGGCCGGAGGCCGCCTTGCTGACGGCCTTGATGGGGGCGGCGTGCTGATGATTGCAGCAGGATTTGCTCATGATGAGTCCCTCTTGATGGATCCCGCCCCTGCGAGATCCCTGATTACCGAGAAGGAGTCTAAACCTTGGTGTTAAGTCCAAGGTCAACCCCTTTATATCCCTTGTCTTCGCGGGTGTTTGTCTGGTCCCGCCGCCCCTATACTGATCACCCGGATTTTTACTACACCAATAAAGGACATAACACATGAGCAACTCAGTCACTCTGCAAGGCAACCCGGTTTCCGTCGCTGGTCACTTCCCGGTCGCCGGTGAGCAAGCCAAGCCCTTCTCTCTGGTGGCCAAGGATCTCTCCGACGTGACCCTGGCAAGCTTTGCCGGTCAGCGCAAAATCCTGAACATCTTCCCGAGCGTCGATACCCCGACCTGCGCGACCTCTGTGCGCAAGTTCAACGAGCAGGCCAGCGCGCTGGAGAACACTGTCGTGCTGTGCATCTCCGCCGATCTGCCGTTCGCCCAGTCCCGCTTCTGCGGCGCTGAAGGTCTGGACAAGGTAGTAACCCTCTCTACCCTGCGCGGTGCGGCCTTTATGGAAGATTATGGCGTTGCCTTCTCTTCCGGCCCGCTGGTCGGTCTGACCGCTCGCGCCATCGTGGTGCTGGATGGTAACAACAAGGTGCTGCACAGCGAGCTGGTCGCCGAAGTGGCCGACGAGCCGAACTACGCTGCGGCGCTGGCCGTGCTGTAAGGCTGCAAGCCATAAAAAAATCCCGCTTCGGCGGGATTTTTTTATGCGGGAATTGTCCGTTCAGGGCGTAGCGGGCAGGGTGGTTGCCGGTTCAGCCTTGGCGGGTGGGGAGGGTTGCCACTCCACATAGAGGCGGTGGATCTTCTCGTAAATCTCGGCCAGTTTGCCGGTGGCGGCCAGCTGATCGATGGCTTGCCGGAGAAATTCGTCCATCTCATCACCTGCAGCCCCTTTCTGGATGATGAAGACATCCTCGAAATCTCCGAAAAATTCTCGCCTGATATTGGTCAGCCCCAGCTGCTTGAGCATCAGGTCGGCCTCCTCTTGCGCCCAGACAAAGGCGTCGATACGGCCTCGATCAGCAGATCCCGTTTGGTGGGCACTATGCCGTAGGCCATATCCGTGGTGACCGGATAGGCGGTATTGCTGTAAATCACATGGGCTACCTTGCCAAAGCTGCGGGTACTGAAGCGATAAGCCAGCATATCGATATCCTTGAGGTTGCGGATGGCGGGCAGCCCCAGGTCAGCCTTGCCGGAGATCACCCCAGCCATGGCACGGGCGATGGGGTAGATGGTGATCTTGATGGTCACATCGGGGTAGAGGTCATCGATGGCGTGTACCAGGTCGACAAAGGGGCCTGTCTTGTCGGCATTGACCAGCCCCGGTAGCTCGCCAAGGTGGGCATTGAGGATGCGCCCCGGTTTCGGCGGCTCGGGGGTGGCGTCGTTTTCCGGATTCTGCGACAGGCCGAGGGTGGCGCTGCCGAGCAGGGTGACCACGAGCAGCAGAAGGGAGATGTGTCTGGTCATGGCGAGTCTCTCTTGGTGATGGGTCAGCTAAAGTGTAGTCAGCCGGTCGCCAGCCCCCTCGGCCAGGCCATCATGGATAGGGTTTTACTTCTCGGCCCCCGCTCACTAGACTTCGCCTCCCACTTCTTTGTTGACGTAGCGCCATGACCTTTAGCGAACTTGCCCTTCATCCCGCTCTGCTTGCCTCTTTGCCCGCCACCTTGCAGACGCCGACCCGCATCCAGCAGCTGGCCATTCCGGCGGCGCTGGCGGGGCAGGATCTGCTGGCGCTGGCCCAGACCGGCAGCGGCAAGACGCTGGCGTTTGGCTTGCCGCTGCTGCAACGGTTGGAGCCGGCCTCCAGCCAGGTGCAGGGTCTGGTGCTGGTGCCGACCCGCGAGCTGGCGATTCAGGTCACTGCCGCGATAAAAGAGGGTGCCGAGGCGCTGGGGCTGCGCATCGTGACGTTGTGTGGGGGCGTTGCGCAGGAGCGGCAACAGGCCGAACTGGTGCAGGGGCCACAGCTGCTGGTCGCCACGCCGGGGCGGCTGCGGGATCTGCTGACCCAGCAACTGCTGGGGCTGGATGGTTTGCAACTGCTGGTGCTGGATGAAGCGGATCGCTTGCTGGAGATGGGCTTTGCTCCCGACATCAAGGCGCTGCTCGGCTTTATTCCGGCGGATCGCCAAACCCTGCTCTTCTCCGCCACCTTGCCTGCCGAGCTGGAGGCGCTGGCCAACGGCCTGCTGCGCGAGCCTAACCGTATCGAGGCAAACCCCCTTAACAGCGTGGTGAACGAGATCGAAGAGCGGCTCTATTTGGTCAACAAGAGCAGCAAGGTCCCGGCGCTTATCAGCTTGCTAAAGGAGCAGGCGTGGCCGCAGGTGCTGGTCTTTATCAGTGCGCGGGATGATGCCGACGGTGTGGCCAGAAAGCTGGCCAAGGCAGGTATCGCTGTGGCTGCCCTCCATGGCGAAAAAGAACAGGCGGTGCGCGAGCAGGCGCTCAGCGATTTCAAAGAGGGCAAAATTCGGGTGCTGGTGGCCACCGACCTGATGGCGCGTGGCATCCATGTGGAGGCGCTGCCGGTGGTGATCAATCTGGACTTGCCCGCCAGCGCCCCTGTTTACGTACACCGCATCGGTCGTACCGCCCGGGCTGGCCGCGAAGGGTTGGCCATTTCGCTGGTCTGCCATGGCGAGAGTGACATGCTGCAAGCCATTCGCACCCTGACCTGCCGCGATCTGCCGTTGGGCGATCTGGCGGGATTCCCGGTCACCGACCAGCCTGCCAGCGGGGAGGGCAAGCGCCCCCCTCGTGACAAGCAGGCCAATCGCCGCACTCAGGCCAAACGCAGCGTCAAGCAGTTCAAGGGCAAGCGCTGACCTCAGGGTTTACCTTGTTCCCGCGCGAAGAAGTCACGACGCCACTGGCTCAATACCTCCTCCTTGTGCTGTTGCCACAGCGCAGGATCCATCTGCTGTTGGCTGATCGCCAGTTGCTGCTCCAGCTCGGCCAGCTCTCGCTGGTAGCGGCTGCGTTGATCGAGCTGCTGCTGACGTGCCCCGGCAAACGCCAGCGTGGCTTCGACTTTCTCTGCGGGCAGGAAGTGGCGGGCCAAGGTGGCCAGCTCCTCATCTCCCCAAAGCTGACGAGCTTGCTGCAGGCGGGCATCCGGGTTGAACAGCTCGCCTGCCAGATCTGGATGATCCGCTGCCCACCGGTCCTGCAAGCGGCTGAGGGCGTCCAGCCGCTCGGCCAGCGGCAACTGCTCGCTCTCTTGCGCCAACTGATCCAGCGCCAGGACATAGCGCCCCTGTAGCCGGATCAGGCTCTCCCCCTCGCTCAGCCACCCGGCCTCTGTTGCCTCCAGATTGCTCACGCGCTGCGCCAGCGGCAACTCGCTGTCGCTGATCTCGCTGGCAAGCTGGGTGATCAGTTCATCCGGCATCGCCTGCCAGCTGCTGGGCACTTCTTTGCTTTTGCCATCCATCCCCTCAGCGTTTGGCATGTGGGGAGGCGGGCTCCCCGGTTCTGCTGGCAACTGTGGATTGGCCAGAGAGGGCGTCGCCGACCGTCCTGGCGATATCGGGGACTGCTCTTCCTGCCAGCCCAGATTCACCAGCAAAAGGGTCAGGATAGCCAGCGCCAGTATCCCGTAACGGCGAGTCATCGGCTGATCTCTCCCTTGACCGGGAAGTGGTCTGAGAGGTTGCTGGCGGGCCAGAGGCGGCCATCGCTGCTGCGCGGGATCCAGACCGTGTTGAGGTTGTGGCTGGCGCTGCCGTATTCCCAGCTCACTACCAGGTAGTCCAGATACTCGACGTTGGCGCCACCGGAGAGCGGGCCACCGGCATAGGGGTTGATCCTGGGATCGAAGGTGGCTTCGGTATAGCCGCCATAGGCGGGTTCATGGGCGTTCAGATTGGCCAGCATATTGGCGTAGTCATCGGCAAACTTGCGTTTGTTGACGTTGAAGTCGCCGCCGTAGATGACGGTGTCCGTGGCAGGGATCTTGAGGCTGGCTGCCAGAGAGCGGATCTGACCGAACTGGATCTGGCGCAGCTTGCGCGCCTCATCGGTGTCGAAGCTGGCGGTGTGGGTGGCGAACAGGTGCCACGCCTTGCCCCCCTTGATCACCTCGGCGTACATCACCCCCTTGTCGGCGAAGCAGTCGGTGCCGGTGCATTGGGGATAGACCAGCTGGGCCTCCCGCACTATGGGATAGCGGCTGACGATCACCACGCCGCCGTCATGAATGTTGACCCCGGGCTTGTCGAGTACTTTGGTCTGGTAGGGGTACTCTTTCGCCAGCGCCTGTAAAAAGCCCTCGCGGCGGCCATCGAATACCTCTTGTAGCAGCAGGGCGTCATAACCCTTGAGATAATCAGGCAGCAAGGTCAACCGCTCGCCGATGCTGGAGGCGATCACAGGCAGCGCCCAGACGTTGTAGCTGGCCACCTTGAGCCTGTGTTCTGCCGGTTCCGGCTGCTCCCGTTTTTGGGGGGGCGTGATCATATAGTGCAGATCGTCGTAGCGGCCGGTGAACTTGGCGGCAAATGCCAGCTCTTGTGGCCCTGCAACGCGATGGATCGCCCGATCGTTTTGCCAACCGGATACGCCGGTTGGCGTTTCGCCACCGTGCTGCAAGGTGGTGTTCCACCAGGTTCCCTCCATCAGCTGGTTGAGCCGATAGACGTCGCCACCCGCTGTGGTCACGCGGGTTTCGAACAGATAGCTCTTGCCCGCCTTGACCCCCTCATAGCGATTGAAGCTGAGCACCATGGCACTCTCCCATGGGCCCAGCTCGGTGCGGTGCTGGCTCCACTGACTGCCGGGTTGCAGCTGGCCGCTGCCGCTTTGGCGGATGTCGATCTGGAGCGGTTCAGGACTGTTGTTGGTGAGGTAGACATCGGTATCGGCCAGTGCCAGTTGCGGGAACTGGCTGACCAGCAGCAGGGCGGCATAACTGAGGGTTTTCTGCATCACAGGATCCTTTTGGTTGCAGGGCAATGGAAAGTGACTGTTATGGCGAATGCAGAGGTCAGTTTGTTTACATTTTGGTTACAAGTAAATAAATTGGTTTTGTTTGGAGCTTTGTGGAGGTGTAAAGCGAGCGAGGCAGCACGCTTAAAGAGAGAGGGAAGAGCGAGGGAAGGCGCCCGTGTCAGGCGCCTTCAGGAGTTAGCGGTGGGCCAGCGGGTAGGTGAAGAGCGCCAGATGGGCGAAGTTGAAGGCGAAGTGGATCAGGATGGCCATGGAGAGTCGCCCGCTGAGCTGGAATGCCAGGCCATAGCAGCAGCCTGCCAGGGTCGCAAACAGCGCCAGCAGTGGGCCACCGGGCAGGTGGATGGCTCCGAACAGTAGCGCGGCCACGACGATGCCAATCCAGGGGCGGTAACGCTCGGTCAGCCCCTGCTGGATCGCGCCGCGAAACAGCGCCTCTTCCGCCACGCAGGTGAACAGCAGATTGTTGAGTGCAAACAGCCACCACCAGTGGGGCAGACCCACTTCCGGTTTCAGTGCTCCCAACTGCCAGGCGATGACCAGCAGGGCTCCCAGCGGCAGCAGTAACAGGGCCAGCGGGCGCCAGCGGATTGTGCCCCCCTTGCCCAGTAGCATCGGGCAGGCCAGCAGCAAGCCAAAGAGCAGCAGCGGTTTGTCGAGGTTCAGATACATGTTGAACGGCACGCTGGCGGGGCCTGCCAGTGCCTGATCCAGCACCTTGAGATTGTTGAAGCCGGGGATCAGGTGCAGGGTCAGCGCAATCGCCCAGAGGATCAGCACCACTCTGGCCGCCATCGCCCAGCGGGCGGGGAGGGTTGGCGTACGCCACGCAAGCAGTAATCCTGCGACCGAGACCAGCAGGGCGGGTAGCGTCATTCGGTCAAGCCACTGTGCCAGCAGCAGGGAGAGTCCCAGCAGGGCAAAGGCGGGAAGACGTTGGCGGAAGAGGGCAAGCAGCACGGCCAGCGCCAGCGCGCCCCAGATAAATGAGTCGGGAAGGGGTAACATTGGATCTCCTTGATCGAGGCAGGCGGCAACCTTAACAAGAGGGCGTCAGCAGGACAACCGCGCAGGAGGTGGTCGGATCCCTTCTCTATACTCATCAACAGGGTAAAGGGAGAGCAGCTGATGAAGCACTGTCTGTGGTTGTTGTGTTGTTGGTGTGTCTGGCTGCAGGCCGCACCCTTGCTGCTGGTGACCGGTGAGTTCACCCCTTATACCGGCAAGGCACTGCCTGAAGGCGGCGAGAGCACCCGGCTGGTGACGACCCTGCTGCAAGAGGCCGGGTATCGAGAGCTCCAGGTCGACTACCTGCCTTGGCCCCGCGGCTATCAGTTGACCCGCAATGGGTTGGTCGCGGCCACCTTCCCCTACGCCTGGACTGCCGAGCGGGCCAAGCTCTTCCACTACAGCGCTCCCATTCATATAGATCGCCTCTCCTGGTTCACCTATAGGGGGAGCGAGGCTATTCAGGCTGGCCGCTGGCAAGGGTTGCGTGTCTGTATTCCGCTGGGGTGGAGTACCAGCCATGCCGACGGGGTGATCAAGCGTTTCGGGCTGGATCTGCAGCGCCCCAAGACCCTGGCACAGTGTCTGCAATTGCTGGATCGCAAACGGATCGATCTGCTGCCGATGAACGAGACGGTGACCCGGGATGCCAGCCGTCAGCTGTTTGGCGACCCCTGCCATCTGCAGGCATTGCCCCACTTTCGTCAGAGCGACACCTTTTACCTGATCATTTCACGGCAGTACCCGGAGGCCGCCAGCCTGCTTGAGCGCTTCAATCATGCCCTGGCTGCCGCCCGTGCCGATGGTCGCTATGACCAACTGATCTCCCGAGCCGGAAAGGGGATCGATTGCCGTTGAGAGTGCCTAGGCGGAAAACAAAAAGCCGGAGCAGTGGCTCCGGCTTTCTATTTGCCTTCAGGGACGCTTAGCGGCCTGATTCGGCAATCACGCGGGCGATGATATCGGCGCGCTTGCCAGCTTCCAGTTCGCCCAGGGCGATCAGGCCAGCCTTGAAGATGACGTTCTTCGGCAGGCTGACGTCGTCCAGCGTGGCGATCGCTTCAACGTGCATGCCGTTCAGACGGCTGGCATCGCGCGGGCTCAGGTTGACCTGAGTGTTCATCACCTGCTTGCCTTTCTTCTTGGCAGGTGCAGCCGCTTTCTTGGTGGATTCCTGTTCTTCATCTTCCGGCAGTTCGTCATCAAAATCGTAAATAGACATAGTCAATCCTGTTGAGTTAGGCAAAAGGGCACGTTTGCCCGACATTGGGTCAATCAGCCCATATCCTCGTTACGGATAAAGGCGCGCCAGGAGGTGAGCACCTGGGCAAAATCTTCCAGCCCGCACATGGCTAGCTGTTCATCATCGTAGTAGGCGAGATCGTCAAGATCCTCACCCAGCTCGATATTGAGGGCGTTGGCTTTCACCTCCGCCTCTTCATGGGTCAGCAGCAGGGAGTAGTCACCGCCGTTGAGCCGGTATTCGACTCGGGTGCGGTTGGAGAGCTGATCAATGATGGAGAAGAGCTCGTCGAGCTTCTCTTCATCCTTGCCAACCTCGTCGATCAGCCACTGACCGATGGCTTCATGGCCCATGGAGAACCGGGCGCGATAGCCACCAAACGGGTCGCGGCGAAATTCATAATCCATAGCACAGTCCAGATCGGAGGGATGGGCCATCACGGGCAGGCGGGTGCAAGCACGCAATTCCTGCTCCATGGCGGGGCGCACATCGGGTAAAGTGGCCTATTCTAGCGATCCCCCTCTCGCTTGTCTTGATGATGTGGCATCTTTGCGCCCATGTGCTCTGAATCGCCCCATGGTGGCGCCGCCAGATCAGCCCCTTGTCCGGAGATGTTATGCAGCTAAACGATAACCTTGCCCGCCAGATCGTCGCACGGGCGATGAAGATCCTGTCGTTCTCGGTCAACGTGATGGACGAACATGGTCTCATCATTGCGTCCGGCAATCCGGAACGGATCCATCAGCGCCACGAAGGGGCCGTGCTGGCGCTGACCGAAAACCGGGTGGTGGAGATAAGCGAAGCGACTGCCCTGCAGCTCAAAGGGGTGCGCCCCGGCATCAATCTGCCCATCTCCTATCAGGGGGAGCTGATCGGGGTGATCGGTATCTCCGGCGATCCGGAGGAAGTGCGTGCTTACGCCGAGCTGGTGCGAATGACCGCCGAACTGATCCTGGAGCAGGCGGCGCTCACCGAGCAGTTGCAGTGGGACAAGCGCCACAAGGAGGAGCTGGTGTTACAGCTCATTCGTGGTGAGGGACGAGTCGATCAATTGCAGCAGGCGGCCCGTTTTCTCGGGCTGGAGTTGGCCCAGCCTCGGGTGGTGGCCGTGCTGGCGCTGGAGGAGGCCGATCCAGCGCGTCTGCGGGAGCTGGTCCATCAGCTGGAAAATCCGGAGCGGGACAATCTGGTTGCCATCAACGGGCTCGACGAGATAGTGGTGCTCAAACCGGCGCAGTTGAGTGAGGGGGTCTGGCAATCGGCGCAGGAGCGCAGCCGGATCAAGCAGTTGCTGGCGCGTATTCCCCACTTCAAGGTGCATATCGCGGTGGGCGATTACTTCGCCGGGATCGACGGGCTGGCGCGCTCTTACCAGACGGCGCGAGATACCCTGCGCCGTGGCATGCGGCAGGCACCGCGCAAGCAGGTCTACTTCTTTGAGGACTACCGTTTGCCGGTGCTGCTGGGCAGTCTGGCGGACTCTTGGCAGGCGGATCAGCTGCGCACACCGCTGCAGAAACTGGCCCGGGAAGATGGCAAGGGGGCGCTGCAGAAGACCCTGCGCCACTATTTCTTGCAGGATTGTGATCTGCATCGCTGTGCCGAAGCCCTGTTCATTCACCCCAATACCCTGCGCTATCGGCTGGGGCGAATAGAGCAGATAACTGGGTTGAATTTCAACAAGTTAGACGACAAATTTTTGCTCTATCTCGGCCTTAACCTCGACTTGTGATTGTAAATTTAGACAAAAAAAACACTTTTCCATGACGCAATTTTTGGCTATTAAGCCAAAGCATTCTGATTGCAGATCTCCATAATGACGGCCATTCACTCCCATTGAAGGTGTCCGTCATGATCCCGGTTACAGCCCTTGGCGCCATCGCGGCGCTCTCCATCGCCATCATCCTCATTTTGAAGAAGGTGCCGCCCGCTTACGGCATGATCGTGGGGGCTTTGGCCGGTGGCCTGATTGGCGGTGCCGATCTGACCCAGACCGTCGCTCTGATGATCGGCGGTGCCCAGGGGATCACCACTGCGGTGATGCGGATCCTGGCGGCCGGTGTACTGGCGGGCGTACTGATCGAATCGGGTGCAGCCACCACTATCGCCGAGACCATCGTCAAAAAGCTCGGTGAAACCCGCGCCCTGCTGGCGCTGGCGCTGGCGACTCTGATCCTGACTGCGGTTGGCGTATTCGTGGATGTGGCCGTCATCACGGTGGCGCCCATTGCGCTGGCCATCGCCCGCCGTGCCGACCTCTCCAAGGCGGCCATCCTGCTGGCGATGATCGGTGGCGGCAAGGCGGGTAACGTCATGTCCCCCAACCCTAACGCCATTGCCGCGGCTGATGCCTTCCATCTGCCCCTCACCTCTGTGATGGCGGCGGGCATCATCCCGGGTCTATTCGGTCTGGTGATGGCCTACTGGCTGGCCAAGAGGTTGAACAACAAGGGCAGCAAGGTTGCTGCTGATGAAGTGGTGAGCTTTGCCGGTGCCAAGTTGCCGGGCTTTGCCGCCGCCATCAGTGCACCACTGGTCGCCATCCTGCTGCTGGCCCTGCGGCCGGTCGCCGGTATCGTGGTGGATCCGCTGATTGCACTGCCCCTCGGTGGTCTGGTCGGAGCCCTGATGATGGGTAAATTCAGCAAGGTGAACCAGTTTGCAGTCTCCGGCCTCGCCCGCATGGCGCCGGTCGCCATCATGCTGCTGGGTACCGGTACCCTTGCAGGCATCATCGCCAACTCCGGCCTGAAAGATGTGCTGATCAGCGGCCTGACCGCCTCCGGTCTGCCTTCTTACCTGCTGGCGCCTATCTCCGGTGCTTTGATGTCGCTGGCGACCGCCTCGACCACCGCCGGTACCGTGGTGGCCTCCAACGTATTCAGCTCCACCCTGATTGAACTGGGGATCAGCAGTTTGGCCGGAGCGGCGATGATCCATGCCGGTGCCACCGTGTTTGACCACATGCCCCACGGCTCTTTCTTCCATGCCACCGGTGGCAGCGTCCACATGGGGGTGGGTGAGCGCCTGAAACTTATCCCTTACGAAACTGCAGTCGGTCTGACCATTGCCACTGTCTCCACCCTGATGTTTGGCGTGTTTGGCCTCGCCTAAGGAATTGATATGAAAATTGTTATTGCCCCCGATTCATTCAAGGAGAGTCTGAGCGCCATGGCGGTGGCTGATGCCATCGAGGCCGGTTTCAAGCAGGTGCTGCCGAACGCCACCTACGTCAAATTGCCGATGGCCGATGGCGGCGAAGGCACGGTGCAATCGCTGGTGGATGCCACCGGTGGCCGCATCCTCCCAGTCGAAGTGACCGCGCCTCTTGGCAACAAGGTGCAGGGCTTCGTCGGCCTGCTGGGTGATGGCGAGCGCGCCGTCATCGAGATGGCCGCCGCCTCCGGCATCCATCTGGTGGCGCCCGAGCAGCGCAATCCGCTGCTCACCTCCAGCTTCGGCACCGGCGAGCTGATCCTGGCCGCGCTGGAGATGGGGGTGAAGCACCTGATCCTCGGTATCGGTGGCAGCGCCACCAATGACGGCGGTGCCGGTATGATCCAGGCGCTCGGTGGCAAGTTGCTCAAAGCCGATGGCTCTGCCATCGAGCTGGGTGGCGCGGGTCTCTGTGAGCTCGCAACCATCGATCTGAGCGGTCTGGATCCGCGTCTGAGCGATCTGGTTATCGAGGTAGCGTGCGATGTGAACAACCCGCTCTGCGGCCCGAAAGGCGCCTCCGCGGTGTTTGGCCCGCAAAAGGGGGCGACCCCCGAGATGGTGGTGCAACTCGATGCCAACCTCTCCCGTTATGCCGACTGCATCGAGCAGGCCCTTGGCAAGCAGGTGAAGGATATTCCGGGGGCGGGTGCCGCCGGTGGCATGGGGGCCGCACTGGTCGGTCTGCTCGGTGCCGAGCTCAAGCCCGGTATCCAGATCGTCATCGAAGCGCTGAAACTGGCCGAGGAAGTGGCCGATGCGGATCTGGTCATCACCGGCGAAGGGCGCATCGACAGCCAGACCATCCATGGCAAGACGCCAATCGGTGTCGCACGTTGCGCCAAGCGGTTCGGCAAGCCGGTGATCGGTATCTCCGGTTGCCTGACCGACGATTGCGGTGTGGTACATGATCACGGGCTGGACGCGGTATTCGCCGTGGTCAACCGCGCCATGTCTCTGCCGGAGGCGCTGGAGAGCGCGAGCACCAACATTCAACTCACCGCGCGCAACGTAGCGGCGCTCTATCAGCTCAAGGGCTGATCCGGTTCGGCCGATGGGCGCTATCGGCCACTCAATATCCCCGTTTGGGGCATCTCCCATCCCGCGAGATGTCTGACTGCCCTGGCACTTATTTGCCGATCCATCGTGATCGGCTCTTTTCTTTCTGCTCCTTTGTCTTGCCACACTTTTGACTCCATGAGGCAGCGCGGTTTTGATAGGCGCACATCTCCCTTTACGGCATAGTGGTCGTACCAAGTACAAGGAGAGACTCATGTTCCTGCTGACCCTGGGGGTTGCGCTGTTTACCCTGATCCATCTCTACCCCTGTTTTGCAGTTGCCAATCGGGCGCGACTGCGCGAGCGGCTGGGTGAGAATCGCTACAAGGGACTCTTCTCATTGCTGGTGTTTGTCGCCATCGCCTGCATTATTGCCGGTTGGCGCTCGGCCAGCTCGCTGCCGCTCTACTTCCTGCCGGAGTGGGGGCCGATGACCATGACGGTGATGATGCCCTTTGCGCTGATCCTGTTCTTCTCCGGCCAGGGGTCCAACCATCTGCGCCGCTGGCTGGTGCATCCCCAACTGCTCGGTACCCTGCTCTGGGCGGTGGCCCATCTGCTGGTCAACAGCGAGGCGCGATCTTTGGTGCTGTTTGGCGGCATTGGGCTGTGGGCGCTGGTGAGCATGGTCTGGATTTCGGTGCGGGACTGGCAGAAATATCCGCGCCCCGAGGCCAACTGGACTGGCACCGGCATCAGCGTCGGGGCGGGCCTGGCTGCCACTGCGCTGCTGGTGTTCTGGGGCCACGGCTGGCTGACCGGCATTCCATTGCATTGAGAGTGAACTGCGGCTCTGGTAACCGCGTATGATGGACAAAACAAAAAAGGAGTCTTGGCGATGAAATGGTTCACTCTGTTGCTGTTATTGGGAGCCGGCGCGGCCTCTGCGGCGTGCCCAGATTATTTCAATGTGGAGATGCGGGAACTCAACAATGCCCAGCGCCACAACCTCTGTCAGCTGACCGAGGGCAAGGTGGTGCTGGTGGTCAATACCGCCTCCTACTGCGGCTACAGCGGCCAGTTCCGCGATCTGGAGCAGCTCTACCAAAGCTACAAGGATAAGGGGCTGATTATTCTGGGTTTCCCCTCCAACGATTTCTGGCAGGAGGCGGGCAACGAGACCAAGACCGCCGAGGTATGCCGCCGCGACTATGGCGTCACCTTCCCGATGTTCAATCGGGTAGCGGTGCGGGGCTCCGATGCAGTGCCACTGTTCAAGGGGCTGGCGGCGGCCGCTGATGGGGATGAGCCGAACTGGAACTTCCACAAGTATCTGGTGGGGCGCGATGGCAAGTTGATCGCCAGCTACGGTGCCAACCAGAATCCGGCTGACGACCCCCTCAAACTGCAGATCACCCGGGCGCTGGGGCTCTGACCCTACCCCTTGGCGGGCGGCTCTGGAATAATGGGCTCCCGCCACTCAATCCGGTTATCCTGTGCTGCAACGTCTTCCTCAAATGGTGATCTTCGATGCGCTGGTGCGCGAGCAGGGGATCTCTGCCGCCGCCCGTCGTCTCGGGGTCTCCAAATCTCATATCAGCAAGCAGCTGGCGCTGCTGGAGACCACCCTCGGTGCCCAGCTGGTGCAGCGCACCACCCGCCGTTTCGTCCTGACCGAGCTGGGTCAGGAGTATGCCCGTCACTGCCATGCGCTGGTGGCGGTGGCGCAGGAGGCGGACTCCATGATCGCCGAGCGGCGCGGCAAGGTGAGCGGCGTGCTCCATCTCGGTGTGGGCCAATCCTTCGGCCGCTTGCACGTCATTCCTCATCTCAAGGCGTTTCAGGATCGCTATCCCGAGCTGGAGCTGGAAGTCTCGCTGTTCGACCACAGAACCAATCTGGTGGATGAGGGGCTGGATCTCTGGCTCACCACCTATGAGGACAAGCCGGAAGGGCTGGTGGGACAGCGGCTGGCCGACATTGGCTTCGTGGTGGCGGCTTCGCCGGATTACCTGCTGAGCCACGGCACGCCGCTTCATCCCAAGGATCTGGCCCAGCACAACTGCATCACTTACCAGAGTCGGGAGCGGCGCTATCACCAGTGGTCGTTTCGCCAGGGCAAGGAGCGCCAGACGGTGCAGGTGGCGGGCAACTATCGGGTGGATATGGCGGAGGCGGTGCGGGATGCGGCACTGGCCGGGCTCGGCATCGCCTATATCGCCAACTACTTGCTGGACAAGGAGTTACAGAGCGGCAAGCTGATCCCGGTGTTGCCAGGGTGGCGACCGAACCAGCAGATGGCGGTACACGCCGTTTATGCCCGGCGCGAACATCTGGATCCCAAGATCCGTCTCTTCATCGATTTCCTCAAGGCCCGCTTTGGCCCCGACCCCTATTGGGAGCAGCGACTGGCCCCCTGGCTCGGGGGTAAATTGTCCGGCGGTGAGGAATGATTGTTTCCATTTAAGAACTCTCGATTTCTCCTGATACTAAAACCGAACCAAATCAGCCAGTTGGCGCAACCGATATCGTGCAAACGTTTTTTCTAACAGGGTTGTAACCAAGCGGACTTGCAGTGACGTGGGGAGAGGCGCAGAATCCGCGCCCATCTTTTGCCCCACCTGATGGAGTCCCTATGATTGCCCTGCTCGGCATCCTGAGTATCCTGGCGCTTGCCGTCATCTGCTCTGATAATCGTCGTCGTATCCCGTTGCGAACAGTTGGCCTTGCCCTCTGTCTGCAAGTCATGTTTGCCGGTCTGGTGCTTTGGCTGCCTGCCGGTCAGCACGTGCTGAACGGGGTCAGCGAGAGCGTAAGCAGCGTGATCGGTTATGGTCAGGAGGGGATCGCCTTCCTGTTCGGCGATCTGGCCAAGTTCAAGCTGGGCTTCATCTTTGCCTTCAACGTGTTGCCGGTCATCATCTTCTTCTCCGCGGTGATCGCCATCCTCTACC
Organism: Aeromonas sp. 102P; assembly: GCF_051920345.1. Taxonomy (NCBI): domain Bacteria; kingdom Pseudomonadati; phylum Pseudomonadota; class Gammaproteobacteria; order Aeromonadales; family Aeromonadaceae; genus Aeromonas; species Aeromonas sp. 102P. The sequence goes on from NZ_JBQBCZ010000001.1 coordinate 1,180,444, forward strand.
ACATCGGTATCATGCCGCGGGTGATCGCCCTGCTGGGGGGTGGCTTGCAGAAGCTGCTGGGCACCGGCCGTGCCGAGAGCCTCTCCGCGACCGCCAACATCTTCGTCGGCATGGTAGAAGCGCCGCTGGTGGTCAAACCCTACCTTTCCAAGATGTCTGATTCCCAGTTCTTCGCCGTGATGAGCTGTGGTCTCGCCTCCGTCGCCGGTGGCACTCTGGTGGGTTATGCCAGCCTCGGGGTTGAGCTGAAATACCTGATCGCTGCCGCCTTCATGTCGGCCCCTGCCGGTCTGGCGATGGCCAAAATCTTGGTGCCGCCGGGAGCTGAAGAGGTCGATCACCATCAGGATGTTGAGATCCCCCGCGCCACTAACGTGATTGAAGCGGCGGCCGATGGCGCCATGTCCGGCCTCAATATCGCGGTGGCGGTCGGTGCCACCCTGCTGGCTTTCGTTGGCGTGATCGCCATGCTCAATGGCCTGCTCGGCTGGGCTGGTGGTCTGGTGGGGCTGGATCTGAGCTTCCAGATCATTCTGGGCTGGCTGTTTGCCCCCGTCTCCTGGCTGATCGGTGTGCCCTGGGATCAGGCGCAAGCCGCTGGAGCCCTGATCGGTACCAAGATCGTGGTCAACGAGTTCGTCGCCTTTATCGGTCTGGTGCAGGATCAGACCCTGAGCGAGTCGAGCAAGGCCATCGTGACCTTCGCCCTGTGTGGTTTTGCCAACATCTCCTCCATGGCGATCCTGATCGGCGGTCTGGGCTCCATGGTGCCGGAGCGCAAATCCTTCATCGCCCGTTACGGCATGCGCGCCATTCTCTCCGGCGTGCTGGCGAACCTGATGAGCGCCTGTCTGGCCGGTCTGTTCCTCGCCCTGTAACAGTCGCGGTACGGAATAGATGTAACAAGGGCGCCCTGATGGCGCCCTTGTCATATGGATAAAATGAAGCACCGGCCTTGGTCGTGGCTTCATTTTGGTACTTAGTCGACGTAGAAGGTCTGCTGGAAGCTGAGGTTCTGTTGCTGCCCACCGCCCATGATCTTCAGGGTGAACTGATAGGTATCTTCGTTGCGGTAGGGTAGGGTCGCCAGATAGTAGATGGCATCGCCCTCTTTTACCTCCTGAAAGTTCAGGGTGCGGATGGTGCCGGTCAGGTTCTTGGCCTCACCGGTGATCCCCACGGCTTGCGCCACTTTCTGCTTGTCCTGTACCGCGATATTGATGATGGCGTTGTAGCGGCTGCGCTCCAGTCCATACGCCTTGGCGACCTCGGGGGTGAGGAAGCTGGAGTTGAAGGCGTTGTAGTGCACCAGCCATGGCCCTAGCTCCTTCATCTGTTCTGCCTTGAGCGGCAGGGTCATCAGCAGTGCCAGCAGGCCACTCATCCAGGCTGTTTTCATCTGTCATCCCTCTCATATCTACGGTTGGCGCAGGCCGATTCATTCAGCCTTGCGTGTCATTCAGCAGTGTACTCACTTCTTGCGGCAACTGTTTGGGGCTGTCGATGGCGACGGTTTTGTGTCGCCCCAGCTCGCCCCGCACTATGGTTACCTGGCCCTTGGCCACCTTGAACTGCTTGGCCAGAAACTTGATCAGATGGCTGTTGGCCTGGCCATCGACGGGCGGCGCCGTGATGGCCACTTTCAGCTCTTCACCATGCAATCCGATGATCTGATCCCGACTCGCCTTGGGCTGGATCACCAGATGCAGTACCAGTTCATCCCCTTGTTGCAGGACGGCTGGCATCAAATCATCCACCACAGCTGGCCGAACAGGTCACCCAGCAGGTAGTTGATGGCTTGCAGGCCGATAAAGGCGACCAGCACCGAGAGATCCAGCCCGCCCAGTGCCGGCAGTACGCGGCGGATAGGAGCGAGGAACGGCTCGGTCAGCTGATGCATCACGTATTCGATGGGGTTGCGGCCCTGGCTGACCCAGCTCAGGATGGCGCGGATCAGCAGTACCCAGAAGATCATCGAGCCCGCTTTCTTCAGCACGGTCAGCGCGGCAAACAGGCTGATGCTGAGCCAGTCCGCCAGCAGTACGTTCATGCTCTTGAGCAGGGCCAGCTTGAGGAAGGCGACAGCCAGCGCCAGCACCACGGAGGCGAGATCGATGCCGCCCAAGCCCGGGATAACGCGGCGCAGCGGGATCACCAGCGGATTGGTCAGCTTGACCACCATCTGGCTCATCGGGTTGTAGAAGTCGGCACGGGCCCACTGCAGCCAGACGCGCAGCAGGATCACCATCAGGTAGAGATCGAAAACGGTGTTAATCAGAAAGTAAGCTGTGTTCATCTGGGCTCCTGTTAGAAGAGGGTTTCCATTTCGGTGGCGCGAGCAACGGCCGCCTGCATGGCTTGCGCAGTCAGCGGCATCAGCCCCTGCTGCTGGAATGTCTTGATGGCTTCGGCTGTGGTGCCGCCCTTGCTGGTCACCTGCTCACGCAGGGTCTGCAGCGCCAGCTCCGGGTTTTGCTCCACCATGGCGGCTGCGCCCAGCGCGGTCTGCTGCACCAGTAGGCGTGCTTGCTCGGGCGAGAAACCCATCGCCTCCGCCTCTTCGGCGATCGCCTGCATAAAGAGGAAGAAGTAGGCCGGAGCACTGCCCGCTGCGGCGATGACGCCGTTGATGCCAGACTCCTGCTCCACCCAGAGGGTCTTGCCGACCGCCTGCATCATCTGCTCGGCAAAGTCGCGATCACTGGCTCCAATATGTACGGGCGCGTAGAGACCGGTCATGCCCAGACCCAGCAGGGCAGGGGTATTGGGCATGGTGCGTATGATGCGGTCATGGCCACCGGCCATCTCGCCAAGGCGCGCCACCTTGATGCCAGCCGCGATGGAGATGAGCAGCTTGCCCTCAAGGGATCCCAGCTCTTCAACCAGTGCTGCCAGCATGCTGGCCATCAGCTGCGGTTTGACCGCCAGCACGATCACCTCGGCGTCGCGGGCCGCCTCGGCATTACTCTGGGTGATGCGAATGCCATGTTCCCTGGCCAGCGCCTCCAGCTTGGGCAGACTGGGGTTGGCAGCAGTGATCTGCCCGGCGGGATAACCCGCCTTGACAAGTCCGGCGATGATGCTGCGGCTCATGTTGCCCGCGCCGATAAAGGCCAGCGTTCTATGCTGCATCAGATGCTCCTGTAGCACATGGGGTCGCGGCGGGGTTGGCGCTGCCTGCACCACCTGACGCCAGAATTCGGTGTTCCATCAAACGCTCCTGTTGATGAAGTCGCGGCAAGAGGCGGACGTATGGGTTATCCGCTGGCCTTGCCTATGAGTACTCACGGGCGCCGAAGATGGCGGTGCCGACCCGCACCATGGTGCTGCCGTGGGCGATCGCCAGTTCGAGATCCTCGGTCATCCCCATCGAGAGGGTATCCACCGTGGGGTATTGTCGCGCAAGCTCGGTGAACAGAGTCTGCATACGGGTCATTTGGGCGGCCAGTACGCTCTCGTCATTGGTGTGCTCGGGAATGGCCATCAGCCCCCGCAGCACCAGTCGCTCACTTTGAGAGACCAGCTCGGCAAGGCGGAAAATCTCTTGTTCCGACGTTCCGGATTTGCTGCTCTCTCCGCTAATATTGATTTGCAGACAAACATTTAGCGGTGCCATTGTAGTTGGGCGCTGGTTGTTGAGGCGGTCGATCAGCTTGTCCCGATCCACGCTCTGCACCCAGTCAAACCGTTCGGCGACCAGTTTGGATTTGTTCGATTGCAAAGGGCCGATAAAGTGCCACTCTATGTCGCTATATTCCGGCTGCTGGCGCAAGGTATCGATCTTGGCCGCTGCTTCCTGAGCGTAGGATTCGCCAAAGCAGCGCTGACCTGCGGCATGGGCGGCCATGATGGCCTCGACAGGTTTGGTCTTGCTCACGGCCAGCAGGCGGATCTGCTGCAGGTTGCGGCTCGCCCGTTCGGCGGCCTGGGCAATACGTTCCTTTACCTGAAACAGGTGCTGGGCAATCTGGTTCATATTTCGTTAGTGATCTTGTGATGGGAGAATGACAAGTCTATGGATATCACAGAGTTATTGGCTTTCAGTGTAAAGCATAAAGCCTCGGATCTACACCTGTCCGCCGGGGTTCCCCCGATGATCAGGGTTGATGGTGAGGTTCGCAAGATCAATTTGCCCGCCCTGGAACACCGGGAAGTGCATGCCCTCATTTACGACATCATGAACGATCACCAGCGCAAGGAGCTGGAGGAGAACTTCGAGGTCGACTTCTCGTTCGAGGTTCCCAATCTGGCCCGTTTCCGGGTTAACGCCTTCCAGCAGGCGCGCGGCTCGGGCGCGGTATTTCGTACCATCCCCAGCACTGTGCTGAGCCTCGAGGATCTCGATGCGCCGGAGATCTTCCGCAAGATCGCCGAGTTCCCGCGGGGTCTGGTGCTGGTGACCGGCCCGACCGGTTCCGGTAAGTCGACCACCTTGGCGGCCATGGTCAACTACATCAACGAGAACTTCCATCACCACATTCTCACCATCGAAGATCCCATCGAATTCGTCCACGAGAACAAGCGCTGTCTGGTGAACCAGCGGGAAGTGCACCGGGATACCAAGAGCTTTAGCAACGCCCTGCGCTCGGCACTGCGGGAAGACCCGGACATCATTCTGGTGGGCGAGATGCGCGACCTTGAGACCATTCGTCTTGCCATGACCGCCGCCGAAACCGGGCACCTGGTGTTTGGCACCCTGCACACCTCGTCGGCGGCCAAGACCATCGACCGTATCATTGACGTCTTCCCCGGCGCGGAGAAGGACATGGTGCGTTCTATGCTCTCCGAATCCCTGCGGGCGGTCATCTCCCAGACCCTGCTCAAGCGCATTGGTGGCGGTCGGGTGGCGGCCCACGAGATCATGATGGGCATTCCGGCGGTGCGTAACCTGATCCGGGAGGACAAGATTGCCCAGCTCTACTCGGTGATCCAGACCGGGATGACCCACGGCATGCAGACCATGGATCAGAGTCTCAAGCAGCTGGTGAGTCGCGGCGTAGTGGCATCCCTCGATGCCAAGGCCAAGGCCGTTGATCCCAACAGCATTTAAGCGACTCGCACCCAGGGAGGGATAGATGATGAATCTGGATGATCTGCTGAGCGAGCTGGTTGAGCGAAAGGGATCGGATCTGTTTGTGACGGTGGGCTCGCAGCCCACCCTCAAGGTGAATGGCCATCTGGTGTCGCTGGGGGGTGAGGCGCTCGACAAGAAGGGGGCGCTGACGCTGGTCAGGGATACCCTCAGTAGCGATCACTTCGAGCGCTATATCCGCACCAAGGAGGCCAACTACGCGATCTATCGCGAGGCTCTTGGTCGTTTTCGGGTCAGCGCCTTCTGGCAGCAGGAGCTGCCCGGCATGGTGGTGCGGCGTATCGAGACCCGCATTCCCACCTTTGAAGATCTGCAGCTACCCAAGATCCTGCAAGAGGTGGCGATGGCCAAGCGGGGACTGGTGCTGTTTGTCGGCGCCACCGGGGCGGGCAAATCGACTACCCAGGCGGCGATGATCGGCTATCGCAACCAGCATGCCGACGGCCATATTCTGACGGTGGAAGACCCGGTGGAGTTTGTCCATCAGCATGGCCGCAGCCTGATCACCCAGCGGGAGGTGGGGATCGATACCGAGTCGTTCGATGTGGCGCTGAAAAGTTCGCTGCGTCAGGCGCCGGACGTGATCCTGATCGGCGAGATCCGCAGTCAGGAGACCATGGAGTTTGCCCTGCAGTTCGCCGAGACGGGACACCTTTGTCTCGCCACTTTGCATGCCAACAATGCCAACCAGGCGCTGGATCGCATCCTCCATCTGGTGCCGCAAGACAAACACCGCCAGTTCCTGTTCGATCTCTCTTTCAACCTCAAGGCCATCGTCGCCCAGCAGTTGGTGCCGAGTATGGATGGCAAGCGGCGCTGCGCCGCGTTCGAGATCCTGCTCAATACCCCGCTCATCACCGACATCATCCGCAAGGGAGAGATGCATCGCCTCAAGGAGGTGATGACCAAATCCACCGAGCTGGGTATGCAGACCTTCGATCAGGCGCTCTTCAGCCTGTTCTGCGCTGGCCAGATTGGCTACAGTGAGGCACTCGCCCACGCCGACTCGGCCAACGACCTGCGACTGCTGATCAAGCTCTCCGGTCGCGAACGGCTCGGCACCGGTACGCTGGACAATGTGACGCTGGATGAATGAATCATGGGGCCGCTCTGCCGTTCGGCCCCTCGCCATAAAGGAACGTTATGCTGATTGTGGTTTCCCCGGCCAAGACGCTGGATTACGAGTCACCGCTGGTGACACCCCGTTTCACTCAACCCGAGCTGCTGGATCACTCCGCCGAACTGATTAGCCGGGCCCGCCAACTGAGCCCGGACCAGATCGCCACTCTGATGAAGATCAGCGACAAGCTGGCCGGTCTCAATGCCGCCCGTTTTGCCGAGTGGCAGCCAGACTTTACTCCTGCCAATGCCCGTCAGGCACTGCTGGCTTTCAAGGGGGATGTCTACACCGGTTTGGCGGTAGAGGATTTTAGCGAGGCCGATTTTGACTTCGCTCAGGCACACCTGCGGATGCTCTCAGGCCTCTATGGCGTGTTGCGTCCCCTCGACCTGATGATGCCCTATCGACTGGAGATGGGGACCAGGCTCGACAATAGTCGCGGCAAGGATCTCTACCAGTTCTGGGGGGAGGTGATCACTCACCATCTCAACGACGCGCTGGCAGCGCAGGGGGATGAGGTGTTGATCAATCTGGCCTCCGACGAGTATTTCAAGTCGGTACGACCCAAGAGCCTGAAAGGGCGGATTGTCACACCGGTGTTCAAGGATGAGAAGAACGGCCAGTTCAAGATCATCAGCTTCTACGCCAAGAAGGCGCGCGGCATGATGGCTCGCCACATCATCAAGCACCGTCTGACCGAGGTGGAGCAGCTGACCGGTTTCAACGCCGAGGGCTACTACTTCGTACCGGAAGAGTCGGACGCCAATACCCTGATGTTTAAACGCGCCGAAAATTAATTACAAAAAGAGGGAACCAATCTTTCGACCCACGGGTCTGAATATGTGAATCCTCTGTTGTAAGCACTTTTTATTCGCCGACGTTTGATACGTCGGCTTTTTTATTGCCGTTTTTATTGTCCATCGATTGCCTTCGCCGGGACTATGTGGTTCAGATAGACTCAAGACAGGGAGCGAGTCGTCGTGAGGTGAATATGGAACAGAAAAATGCCATTCGGCAGGTTGCCGTACCTTGGGCTCCGTCCCGCCAGCTCCCACCCGGGCTGGTCGTTGCCGAGCTGCATCAGGATCTCTGGAGCGACTCTCTGACCATCATGCTGGGGCGGGCACGCAGCATCGATCTACCCCCGCAAATCCTCTGCCGGGTCTATTTTCGCCATATCTACGCCCTGCGGGTTATCGAAGATTGCGATCTGGCCGAGGGGAAGGATAGTCACGCCATCGAAGAGCAGATCCAGCTCATCACCCCATCCCGTTTTGCCAGCTGGTTCCATCAGGAGTCGGACGGCCTGCATCTGGATGAAGATCTGCAGCACTATCGCATCTCGACCTGGGATTATTGCGCCGATGTGCTGACCTCCTCGGCGCCTGAACTGCAGTTCCTGCCCCAGAGCGAGTAGCCAGCTGTTACGTCAGAGGCGAAGGATGATCCTTCGCCTCTTGGTTTTTGGGCGGGTGCAGATTTTGTGGCGTTCAGGCCATTCAGCTTGGGTGGTGGCCTGTTGTGTCGGCACAAAAAAAGCGCCTCAGAGGAGGCGCGGGGAAAAAGACAGATTGGAAGCGTCACATGGGTGCTACTTGAATCAGCGAATGAGCCGTGCCATTCAAGTATGGAGCCATCATGCCAAGCTCAATCTGAAGTAGTTCTGAGGCGATTCTTCATTTTCTGTTCATCTTGTCAGCAAAGCGTGGCCACTGGCAGAAAGCCTTTTCATTCTGGCCACGATATTGTCCATTCCCTCTCCACGGGGGCTCATCGTGTCATGGGGCCAGCTCGAATGTTGTGCCTGTCTGTTCCAGTGCCAGCAACCAGCGCTTGATGGGAATGCCGCCAGCATAGCCGGTCAGCTCGCCGCTGCGTCCGATCACCCGATGGCAGGGTACTATGATGCTCAGCGGATTGCGGCCATTGGCAGCGCCTACTGCTCGCACTGCCTTGGGATTGCCGATAGCCTGGGCAATCTCGAGATAGCTCACGGTCTCGCCATAGGGGATATCACACAAAGCGTTCCACACCGTTTGCTGGAACGGGGTGCCCTTCGCTGCCATGGGCAGATCGAACTGCTGCAATTTTCCGGCAAAATAGGCGGTGAACTGCTCGACGAAAGGAGCAAGAGTCAGGTCATCACGCAGCCACTCATCGGTCGGAGTTACCGGCTGCTCCCCCTGGACGAACTCCACATAGCGCAGGCCATCCTGATCGATGGCGACCAGCAGGGGGCCGCGTGCGCTGTCGCAAAAACTGTATCTCATCGGCTGACATCCTTTGGGGGCTGGGGGGGCTCAGTCCAGTACCGGTTTGCCGCGGGCGGATTTGATATCCCCCTTGCGCTTTTTGGCATCGACCCGTTTGCGCTGGGAGCTGCGGGTCGGCTTGGTGGCATGACGAGCCTTGGGTCGCCAGGCTGCTTTCTTCAGCAACTCCACCAGACGGCTCATCGCCTCCTTGCGGTTCATGTCCTGGCTGCGATGGCTCTCGACCCGGATCAGGATAAAGCCATCGTGTACCCGGCTGTCGCTCAGCTTGTCGAGACCCTCCTTGTAGAGGGGCGTCAGGCTGGGAGAGTTGCGGTAATCGAAGCGCAACCAGACGGCGGAGTCGGTCTTGTTGACGTGCTGTCCACCGTTGCCCTGTGCCCGCATGGTCTGAAATTGCAGCTCATGCCAGGGAATCGTGACGCTGTTGGAGATAACTAACATGCTGTTTTGCTCTTGTTTGGTGCATACCCGCTGACCGCTGCAGCATGGTGCCTCATTATGGGGCGTGCTGGCCGGTTATGGGGATGTGCCTGGCGAATGGCGCAGGCATTAAACTCTATCCATATGAAATAAAACAATAAAAATACTTGGCATAAGAATTGAAACCCGATTCATGACACACCATGGATTGGGAGCAACCAGATGAAGCTGATTAGTGCGATTATCAAACCGTTCAAGTTGGACGATGTCCGCGAGGCTATTGCCAACCTGGGGGTGGAAGGGCTGACCGTGTCCGAGGTCAAGGGATTTGGCCGCCAGAAGGGACACACCGAATTATACCGGGGAGCCGAGTATCAGGTCGACTTCCTGCCGAAGGTGAAGCTGGAGATTGCCACCGCCGATGATAACGTGGAAGGGGTGATTGAGGCGATCTGCAAGGCGGCCTATACCGGCAAGATCGGCGACGGCAAGATTTTTGTCTACGACTTGCTGCAAGCGGTGCGCATCCGCACCGGCGAGAGTGACGACGAGGCGCTGTGATGAACCGCATCAGTGACGTACAGATCTGTTGACCTCCCGACCTCGGGCATCCCGAGGGAGTGAGCGCTTATTGAAGCCTGATCAACATAACGTTTTGCTCAGAAGAGGCCGAATGGGATTCCATCCGGCCCTTTTCATTTATGGGCGATTAAATATGTGATGTGGCGACGGCGAGCTTTCTTGATCCGCTTATAAGATGTATGCAGAATGCAAACGGAAATCGTTATCACTCTGTATAGCTAATCAAGGAATGGATGATGAAAATGAAGATGTTGGCACTGGCTTTCTCTGCGTTGGCAGCTCAGTCGGCATTGGCGGCCGGGGAAGTGAATGTCTACTCCAACCGGCAGGATGAGCTGATCAAGCCCATCATCCAGCAGTTCGAGGAGGAATCTGGCATCAAGGTGAACGTGGTGTTCGCCAAAGAGGGATTGAACGAGCGTCTGGAGCGGGAAGGCAAGCTCTCTCCGGCCGACCTGATGCTGACCGTCGATATCAGCCGTCTGACCGATCTGGTGGACAAGGGGCTGGTGCAGCCGGTGGATAGCAAGATCCTGCAGGAGAGCATCCCCGCCATCTATCGTGATCCGGAGAATCGCTGGTTCGCCCTGACCACCCGGGTTCGCGCCATCTACTCCAGCAAGGAGCGCCTCGGCAAGCTCGACACCATCAGCTACGAAGATCTGGCCAAACCGGAATTCAAAGGGAAAATCTGCACCCGCAGCGGCAAGCATGAGTACAATGTGGCGCTGGTCTCCTCCATGATTGCCCATCACGGCATGGCCGAGACCAAAACCTGGCTGGAAGGGGTCAAGGCCAACCTGGCGCGCAAGCCGCAGGGCAACGACCGGGATCAGGTCAAGGCGATCAAGGATGGTATCTGTGACGTGTCACTCGGCAACAGCTACTATCTGGGCGCCATGTTGAAAGATCCGGCGCAGAAGTCCTGGGCGGATGCGGTCTATATCAACTTCCCGAACCAGGCTGACCGCGGTGCCCACGTCAACGTGAGCGGCGTGGCCATGACCAAATATGCCAAGAACAAGGCCGAGGCCCAGAAGCTGATGGAGTTTCTGGCTGGTGACACCGCCCAGCACATGTATGCGGACGTGAACGCCGAATATCCGGTCAAGGCCGGGGTCGAGCCTTCCGCCATGGTCAAGTCTTGGGGCAGTTTCAAGTCTGACGCACTACCGGTCAGCGATTACGCCAAGCACCGCAAGGACGCCTTGCAGTTGCTGGATGAAGTGAAGTTCGACTTGTAATCAGATGGGGCCAACGGCCCCATCAACATCTGTGGTCTCATGAAAAATTTTGGATGGATGACCGGCAGCTGGGCCATCGCCCTGCTGCTGGGTTTACCGGTGATTGCTCTGCTTTTCTCTGCCTTCTCGGCTGAGGGGGAGCTGTTTCGCCACCTCGCCGATACCGTGTTGCTCGATTATCTCGGCAATACCCTGGGGCTGGTGGTCGGCGTAGTATTGCTCAGCCTGCTGTTTGGCGTACCCACCGCCTGGCTGGTGGCCATGTGTCAGGTGCCGGGGCGCCGTGCCCTGCAATGGGCCTTGATGCTGCCAATGGCGATGCCCTCCTATATCGTCGCCTACGTCTATACCGACCTGCTCGACTACTCGGGCCCGCTACAGGCCGGGTTGCGAGCGCTCTTTGGCTGGAACAACCCTGCCGATTACTGGTTTCCTGCCATTCGTTCCCTTGGCGGCGCTGCTTGGGTGCTGGCGCTGGTGCTGTTCCCCTATGTCTATCTGCTGACCCGCGCCTCTTTTCTCGAGCAGTCAGTCAGCCTGATCCACTCCAGCCGCCTGCTCGGCTGTACGCCGTGGCAGAGCTTTCGTCGTCTCAGTCTGCTGCTGGCGCGCCCGGCCATCATGGTGGCGGTATCCCTGGTTGCGATGGAAACGCTGGCCGATTTCGCCACCGTCCACTTCTTTGCCATCAACACCCTGACCACGGCGGTTTACGACACCTGGCTCGGCTATGGCAGTCTGGCCACCGCGGCCAAACTCTCCTGCTTGATGTTGCTGGCAGTGGTGCTGCTGATCGCGCTGGAGCGTCGCTCGCGCAGTCGGCAGCAGGTGTTCCAGAAGTCGATGGGCCATGAGCAGCCGCTGCGCTATCCGCTCAGGGGGATGAGTCGTTGGCTGGCCGGTCTCTGGTGCTGGGGGCTGGTGCTGGCCGGTTTCGGCCTGCCATTCGTCATCCTGCTCGACTACGGGGTGCGCTACTTCGAATTGTCGTGGACGCCGGAGTTCGTCCGCTTCGCCGGAAACAGCCTCCTCATTTCGGCGCTGACCGCACTGCTGGCGATGGGCATCGCCCTGCTGCTCGGCTTCTTCCGCCGCCTCGATGGCGGGATAAAGAGTCTGTTGCCCCTGCGCATCGCCGCCATGGGCTACGCCATGCCGGGTACCGTGCTCGCCATCGGCGTGCTGGTGCCGCTTACCGCCCTCGATTTTGCCATCAACGATCTGGCCGAGTGGCTGGGACGTCAGGGGCCGGGGCTGTTGCTGACCGGTACCATCACCGCCATCGTGTTCGGTTATCTGGTGCGCTTCGTGGCCATCGCCATCGGCTCGGTGGAGAGCAGCATGGGTAAGATCTCCCCCAGCCTTGACATGGCTGCCCGCTCCCTGGGGCAGGGGGATGGCGGCATGCTGCGCCGTGTCCATCTGCCGCTGGTGCGCCGTGGTCTGTTTGCCGGTGCCATGCTGGTATTCATCGAATCCATGAAGGAGCTACCCGCCGCTCTGCTGCTGCGGCCGTTCAACTTCGATACCCTGGCGACCCACGTCTACCAGTTCGTCTCGGACGAGATGCTGGAGCGCGGTGCCCTGGGCGCTATCGTCATCGTGCTGGTGGGGCTGTTGCCGCTGATCTGGGTCAACCGCACTCTAGACAGTCCGGGTCACTGAGTCGCCACGTCGGCCAATGAAATTGCATGCGGTGTGCTGAACCGAAAGGCAGCGCGCCGCCAGAAACGAGAGGAAGTCAGCCTTGTCCTGTTTGCAGGTTGAAAATGTCAGCTGCCGTTACAACGGCCGCAATGTGCTGGAGCAGCTTTCCCTGACGGTGGCAGACAACGAGATCGTCTGCCTGCTGGGAGCCAGTGGCTGCGGCAAAACCACGTTGCTCAAGGCCATCGCCGGGCTGCTGCCGTTGGCAGAGGGCTCGATTCGCCTCGGCGATACCCTGCTCGACGGGCCGGGTGCCAGCGTGCCGCCCGAGGCGCGCAACATCGGCATGATCTTTCAGGATTACGCCCTCTTTCCCCACCTGACGGTGGCCGACAACGTCGGTTTCGGGCTGACCAAACTCGACCGCAGTGCCCGCCAGCAGCAGGTGGACGAAGCGCTTGCGCTGGTCAATCTGCAGGGGCTGGGGGATCGTTATCCTCACCAGCTCTCCGGCGGCCAGCAGCAGCGGGTAGCCATCGCCCGGGCGCTGGTGTGCAAGCCACGGCTGATGCTGCTGGATGAGCCCTTCTCCAACATCGATACCCAGGTGCGTATGAAGCTGATCCTCGAGATCCGCGCCCTGCTCAAGCAGCAGGGGATCGGCGCCATCTTCGTCAGCCACAGCAAGGAAGAGGCGTTTGCCTTCGCCGATCGGCTGGCGCTGTTTCGCGCCGGTCACATCGAGCAGGTGGGCCAGCCTGAGCAGCTCTATCGCCGCCCGCAAAACCGCTTCGTGGCGGAGTTTCTCGGCGGGGTCAACTATCTGGCTGCCGAGGTGGTGGACAGCCACTGCGTGCAGACGGCGCTCGGGGTCATCTGTGGCAGCGAGCCCCATGGCCAGGTGGTGGGCGAGCAGTTGCAGCTGATGCTCAGACCCCAGCAACTGCTGCTGGAGAGCGCCGCAGATGGGGAGCTCAAGGTGGTGGAACAGCAGTTCCTCGGCCACCACTGCCGGGTGCTGTTCGAGTGTGGCGATCTGCAGCTGGAGGCGAGCATTGGCGAGCCCCTTGATGGGATGCGGGCACGGATCAAGGTCGCTCCCCATGGATTGGTGTTGTTTGACCCTTTGCCCTGAACGCGTGATATCGTCGTGAAATCAAAGAACTGGATCCACTCTGGTTTATAATCGCGCAACGCAAATAGCCCGTAACGCTAACGCCTACTCAGGGGAGAGATATATGAAAGCCCAAGCCGGGATCTGCGCAGAGCCGAATCTGCACGCCCTCTATCTGATGTTCAATCGTACCGGCGATGCCGCCGAACTGGTCGGCCGTCTGGCCAAACTGCCCGCCCTGTGGCAGGCGGTCGCCGCCGATTTCCCCGATGCCGGTTTCAGCGGTCTGGTTGCCGTTGGCGCCGATGCCTGGGATGGTCTCTACCCTGCCGCCCGTCCGCCCCAGTTCCGCAGCTTTATGGCGCAATCCGCCAACGGTCAGGAAGCCCCCAACACCCCGTTTGATCTCTTTATTCAGCTGCGCGCCGATCGGGTGGATGTGCTGCACCACGCCGGTCACCGTGTAATGGCGCTGCTGGCCGGACTGGTCGAGCTGGCCGAAGAGGTGCGCGGTTTCCGCAATCTGGATTTCCGTGACCTGACCGGTTTCGTCGATGGCACCGAGAACCCGCAGGATGAACACCGTGCCGAAGTGGCGTTGCTGGCCGATGGCGAGTTTGCCGGTGGCTCCTACATTCACGTCCAGCGCTGGGTCCACGCCATGAGCGACTGGGAGAAGCTGGCGCAGAAAGAGCAGGAAGACATTATCGGTCGTACCAAGCCCGACAATATCGAGTATGAATCTGCCGCAAAGCCGCTTACCGCCCACATCAAGCGGGTCAATCTCAAGACCCCGAAAGGGGAGTCCATGGAGATCCTGCGCCAGAGCATGCCCTGGGGCACCATGACCGAGCAGGGACTCTACTTCATCTCCTGCTGCCGCACACCGCAGCACTTCAACGCCATGCTGGCCAGCATGTACAAGGGGGAGGGCAGCCACTTCGACCACCTGCTGCGTTTCACCAAGGCAGTGACCGGCGCGGCTTTCTTCGCCCCATCGGAAGGTTTTCTGATGGCGCAGGGCAAATAAGCCCGCCTGGCGAAGACTGAGAAAACAAAAATCCCGGCCTTGGCCGGGATTTTTCGTTCTGGCGTGACCGCTATGACGCGGTGGAGGCCATTACGGCGTCTGTTCGAACAGCTCGAGGGCGGAGAGGTAGAGCTCTTCGATATCGGTGTCGCTGGTCGGGGTGATGAAGATGGTGTCATCACCGGCGATGGTGCCGAGGATCCCCTCTGCCTTGCCGAGGGAATCGAGCAGGCGGGCGATCAGCTGGGCTGCGCCAGGGCTGGTGTGGATCACCACCAGTGCGCCGTTGTGATCGACGTCCAGTACCAGATTCTTGAGCGGGCTGGAGGTGGTGGGCACGCCCAGTTCCACCGGCAGGCAGTAGACCATCTCCATCTTGGCATTGCGAGTGCGAACGGCGCCGAAGCGGCTCAGCATGCGCGATACCTTGGACTGGTTGATGTTCTCGAAGCCCAGCTCTTGCAGGGCGGTGACGATTTCTGCCTGGGAGCCAAAGCGCTCTTCTTTCAGCAAGGCTTTAAAGGCCTTGGCCAGTTTTTCTTGCTTGTCGTTGTGTTTCATCTTGGTCTCACGAATGAGGAGGTGTGGCGGCCTGTGCGATACAGGCGGCAGATACGAACAGCGGGGCCATTTTGCATTCATATGCCGTTTTTTGCAAGGAAGCGGCGCTTGTTCTGCATATTGATTCAAAAATGGCTTGCATCAACCTTTATTAGGGATAGAATCGGGATGAAATTTTGAAAACTTATTCAATTGGGCTGTATGGGTATTGAATTAATAGGTATCGAGAAGTCCTGGCACAAGGTGCCGGTTCTGCAACAGGTCAGCTTTCGGACATCCCCCGGTGAAACCTTGGTGTTGCTGGGCCCGAGCGGTGCTGGCAAGAGTTCCCTGCTACGAATGATGAACCTGCTGGATACCCCGGATGCGGGTGTTCTGCGGATTGGTGAAAGTGAATTTTCTTTCCCGAACTCCCTCTCTGCTGCCGAATTCAACCGCCAGTCCCAACTGCTGCGTCGCAAGGTGGGGATGGTGTTCCAGCAGTACAATCTCTGGCCACATCTCACTGTGATGGAGAATCTGATTGAAGCGCCGGTCAAGGTGCTCGGCATGAGCAAGGAGGCCGCCATCGAGAAGGGGGCCTTCCTGCTGGCCCAGCTGCAACTGGCCGACAAGCGCGATGCCTGGCCGGCACGTCTCTCCGGCGGTCAGCAGCAGCGGGTGGCCATTGCCCGTACTCTGATGATGGACCCGGAAGTGTTGCTGTTTGACGAGCCGACTGCTGCCCTCGATCCCGAGATCACCAAGGAGGTGGCCGAGATCATCCGCAACCTGAGCCAGACCGGCATTACCCAGGTGGTGGTGACCCACGAGGTCGACTTTGCCCGCAAGGTGGCCAGCCAGGTGATTTATCTGGAGAAGGGGCGGATCATCGAATCCGGCACCGCCGCCATTTTCCAATCCCCGCAAACCAGCCGGTTTGCCGAATTCTTGATGCATTGATATTGAATCGATAAGGAAGCTGTCATGAAAAAGAGTCTGTTGTTGGTTGCTGCCATGGGCCTGTTGAGTACCTCCGTCATGGCCAAAGAGATCAAGTTCGCCACCGAGGCCACCTACCCACCGTTCGAATACCTGGATGACAAGAACGAGTTTCAGGGTTTTGACATCGATCTGGCGCGCGCCATCTGCGAGCAGGCCAAGCTGGAGTGCAGCTTCCATAACCAGGCCTTTGACAGCCTGATCCCCAGCCTGAAATTCCGTCGCTATGATGCAGCCATCGCCGCCATGGACGTGACCCCGGAGCGGGCCGCTCAGGTCGATTTCTCCGACATCTATTACGAGAACTCGGCAGTATTCGTCGCCAAGAAAGGGGCCTTCAAGGGGCCGGAAGAGATGGTCGACAAGACAGTCGGTGTGCAGAACGGTACCTCTCACCAGTCCTATCTGGTGGATAACTGGGTGAGCAAGGGTCTGCTGACCGTGCCGTACGCCAGCTACCAGAGCGCCTTCCTCGACATGATGAATGGCCGTACCGACGGTGTCTTTGCCGATACCGCCGTTGCTGCCGATTGGCTGAAGCAGCACAAGGAGTATGCGGTGGTGGGTGCGCCGGTGACCGATGCCAAGTACTTCGGTACCGGCTTTGGCATCGCGGTCGCCAAGGGCAATCAGGAGCTGCTGACCCAGCTGAACAAGGGGCTGGCCGAGATCAAGGCCAACGGCACCTATCAGAAAATCTTCGACAAATACTTCGCGCAGTAAGCCATGTTGAGCCTGTTGTTGGATGCAGCCTGGATGACCCTCGGGCTGGCCTTGGCATCACTGGTCGGGGGCATGGTATTGGCACTGGCGTTCAGTGCCGCCGAGCTCAGCAAGCAGCGTGCATTGGTGTGGCCGGTGGCCACCCTGACCACGCTGATCCGTGGCCTACCCGAGTTGCTGGTGGTGCTGTTCATCTACTTCGGCTCGACCCAGGTGTTGTTCCTCATCACTGGCGAGTATGTGGAGTTCAGCCCGTTCGCCTGTGGCGTGCTGGCGCTCTCCCTGCTGTTCGCCAGCTATGCGACCCAGACCCTGCGGGCGGCGCTCAATGCGGTGCCTTCAGGTCAACGGCTGGCGGCGCTGGCGCTGGGTTTGAGCAAGAGCCACATCTTCTTTCGCATCGTGTTGCCGCAGGCGTGGCGCCACGCCTTGCCGGGCCTCGGCAACCAGTGGCTGGTATTGCTGAAAGATACCGCGCTGGTGTCGCTTATCGGGGTCAACGAGATGATGCGTCAGGCCCAGATGGCCTCGGCCAGTACCTATGAGCCTTTCACCTGGTATGCCGCCGCCGCCCTCATCTATCTGGCCATCAGTCTGGTGAGCGAGTACGGCCTCGGGCTGGCTGCCCGCTACACCCACCGCTACGGAGGCTAACTGATGCAAGAGTATCTCGTTACGTTGCTGGGCGGTCTGGTCACCACGCTGGAGCTGACCCTGTTCAGCCTGCTGCTGGGGATTGTGCTGGCGGCCCTGATGACCTGGGTGCTGGAGTTGCGCCTGCCGGTAGCGACCCAGCTGGTGCAGCTGTGGGTGCTGCTCTTTACCGGCACGCCGCTGCTCATTCAGATCTTCCTGATTTACTACGGGCCGGGCCAGTTTGAGTGGCTGAAAGCCAGCCCGCTCTGGCCGCTGCTCAAGCAGCCCTGGTTCTGCGCCGTGCTGGCGCTGGGTCTCAACACGGCGGCCTACTCCACCCGGTTGTTCAAGGGCGCGCTCGATGCCATCCCGGCCGGTGAGGTAGAGGCGTGTCGTGCGCTTGGCTTTAACGGCCGCCAGACCTTGTGGATGAAGGTGCGTCATGCTGCCCGTCATCTGGTGCCTGCCTACTCCAACGAGGTGATCCTGGTGCTCAAGGGGAGCTCCCTCGCCAGTACCATCACCATCATGGACATCATGGGGCTGGCGCAGGGGTTGAACGCCCAGACCTACGATACCCTGGCGGTGTTCGGGGTGGCAGGCGGGCTTTATCTGGCGATGAACGGATTGTTAACAATTGGTTTTCGCTGGTGTGAAAAACGGGCGCTGGCATTCCAATCCTGAGACCTTCAAATCTACCTCTTTATGGTAAGGAGAAGTGCAGAAAAACTGTGCATCTCCTCCAACTTTTTGTATTTCCCTCCAATTTTTGCTCCCGCATGTTTCGTGGCTCACAGAACCCGTGACTGCAACTGTTATCAGATTGTTTTTTATGGGGGGATCCATTAAGGTTGGGCGCACAACAACAAACAACCTTAAACCTACGCTTAAACATGGAGTTGATCATGAAAGTTGCCGTTCTGGGTGCCGCTGGTGGCATCGGTCAAGCCCTCGCTCTGCTGTTGAAAAACCGTCTGCCGGCTGGCTCCGAGCTGAGCCTGTATGACATCGCCCCGGTTACTCCGGGTGTGGCCGTTGACCTCAGTCATATTCCTACCGACGTCGCCATCAAGGGCTTCTGCGGTGAAGATCCGACTCCTGCGCTGGTTGGGGCCGATGTGGTGCTGATCTCCGCCGGTGTGGCACGCAAGCCGGGGATGGATCGCTCCGACCTGTTCAATATCAACGCCGGTATCGTCAAGAATCTGGTCGAGAAGTGCGCGGCCACTTGCCCGAAAGCGCTGATCGGCATCATCACCAACCCGGTCAACACCACCGTTGCCATCGCCGCCGAAGTGCTGAAGAAAGCCGGTGTCTATGACAAGCGTCGCCTGTTCGGTGTCACCACTCTGGACGTGATCCGCGCCGAGACCTTCGTTGCCGCTGCCAAAGGGCTGAACATCGACAAGGTTCGCGTCAATGTGATCGGTGGTCACAGTGGCGTCACCATTCTGCCGCTGCTCTCCCAGATTGAAGGTGCCTCCTTCACTGCTGAAGAAGTGGCTGCCATGACCAAGCGCATCCAGAATGCCGGTACCGAAGTGGTTGAAGCCAAGGCCGGTGGCGGTTCTGCTACTCTCTCCATGGGTCAGGCGGCTTGCCGTTTTGGTCTCTCCCTCATCAAGGGTCTGCAGGGCGAAGCCAACGTTGTCGAGTGCGCCTACGTGGAAGGCAACGGCGAACACGCCACCTTCTTCGCGCAGCCGGTACTGCTGGGCAAGAACGGCGTCGAAACCGTACTGGATTACGGCAAGCTGAGCGCGTTCGAGCAGGAAGCGATGGAAGGCATGCTGGCTACCCTGAAAGCCGATATCCAGCTGGGTGTCGATTTCGTCAAGTAAGCGGGTCAACCCTGCCAACAAGGGAGCTTCGGCTCCCTTTTGTATTGATGAGATCCGCCCGACAGGCTAAGGGGATGGGGCTTGGTGCCGATAACAGAGTGCAGCAGGAGATCCTTATGATGAAACCCCTTACCCTACTCATTCTTGTCGGTGCATTCACCGCGCCCCTCTATGGTGCCGAAGCGGTATCGGCTGCCGTATCGAGCGATGCGCCTGCAGCAAGTGCATCGGTACCGACCACAAGCAGTGCTGCGGTGGCAACGGCGCCTGTCTCTGCTGCTACGCCAGCGCCCTCTGAGGCCGTCCCCGTCTTGCTTCCGGCCGAGCCGGTCACGCCCGTTGCCAGCAGTGGCGAGGGGGCCGCGCCGCTGCCAAAACCGGCGGAACCTGCTGCTGTGGTTGCGCCTCCCGCACCTCTGGCCGCTGGCGAGTTGCAGGCGGTGCCGCTCTATCGTCAGGACGAGCTGCTCAACTGGATTGAGCAGGGGCGCCACCTCACTCAGGTTAAACAGGATCGCTGTCAGCTGACTCAGGATATCGAAGCGCGCGCCTCGGTGATGAAGATCCCGGCCTATCAATTCCTCTGGGGGGATATGCTGGCGTGGGGTGTCTGTACCAAACCCAATGCCGAACTCGGGGTGCAATATATGTGGGAGGCGGCCAATCAGGGGTTGGCTCCGGCGCTGGAGCAGTTGGGCCGCTACTACTGGAAAGGAACTTTGGTGCAGAAGGATCTGGTGCGAGCCGAGACCCTGATGCGCGAGGCGGCCAGCCTCGGTTTTCTGCGGGCTCGCATCGAGTGGGTCGAGATGCTGTTGCAGGGGATGGGCAGTCCGCTCGATTATGAGGATGCCTATCGCTGGCTCCATGGTTCCGTCATAGGTGACAAGGCGCTGCACCAGAAGGCGGCGACTCTGCTCAGCCGTCTTGGCAACCGGATGCCGGCCAACGTGGTGGCCCGCGCCAAGGCGATGCACTGATCCAAAAAAATGACCCACAGGTCTGCACCTGTGGGTCCGGTTCCAGCCGCCGTGCCATGACAGGCCGGAACCTCCCTCTGTTATATGGCTGCCCGCGCCTTAGAGATCTTGATGGGGGCCAAAAACTTCGTAATGGAGCTGCCCCGCTGGCACCCCAGCCGCCAGCAGCTGCCGCTTGATCTCTTGCATGAAGCCGACAGGGCCACAGAAGTAGTAGTGGGCCTGCGGCGTGATGCGCTCCTTCACGGCAGTCAGATCCATGGTGCCGACCAGGTCGTAATCTTCACCCTGTACATCGCTGGCCTCCGGCTCCCGATACCAGACCCGGCTCAGCAAGTTGGGATGCTGGCGGGATTTTTGCTGAATATCCTCCCGGAAGGCGTGTACAGCGCCCTGTTCGCAGGCGTGCAGCCAGGTGATATCAGCCTGATGGCCGCTCGCCAGCAGCTGGTTGAGCATGCTCATCATCGGCGTCACGCCGACACCGGCGGATAGCAGTACGACCGGGGTCTGACTGTCAGCTTTCAGGTAGAAATCGCCGGTAGGGGGCATCACCTCGATCTTGTCACCCGCCTGCAGGTGATCGTGCAGCAGATTGGAGACCTGACCCTGCGGCTCACGCTTGACGCTGATGCGGTAATCCTGCCCGTTGGGGGCATCGGAGAGGGAGTACTGGCGGATTTCCTGATATTCCAGCTTGGGGTGAACCAGCTTGATGCTGAGGTATTGGCCCGGTTTGAAGGTCAATACCGGCTTGCCATCTTCCGGCGCCAGCAGGAAGGAGGTGATGAGGGCGCTCTCGGCCCGCTTCTCCTTGATGATGAAGGTGCGGGTTCCTTGCCAGCCGCCATCCTGGCTTGCCTTCTCCTGATAGATCTCTCGCTCGCGGCCGATGAAGATGTCTGCCAGCACGCCATACGCCTTGCCCCATGCCTCCAGCACCTCGTCGGTGACCGCACTTCCGCCCAATTCTTTGAGCGTGGCCAAGAGATGACTACCTACAATGTGATATTGTTCCGGCTGGATCAGGAATCCGGTATGTTTGTGTGCAATCCGCTCGACCGCACCGGCGAGAGCCCCCAGATTGTCGATATTCTTTGCATACGCGGCGACTGCATTGAACAGGGCCAGTGGCTGGCCGCCACTGCGTTGGTGGGCCAGGTTGAAGATATCTTTCAGCTCCGGGTTATGGCTGAACATCCGCTGATAGAAGTGCTGGGTGAGGGCAGGGCCTGCCGATTCGAGCAGCGGAATGGTGCTTTTGATGACGGCAACGGTGGTTTGATCTAGCATAGGGGCCTCGTTCTAATTGAACATATAAAATGTCATTTAATAAGTGGCATCCTAGATGTTTATTTGATTTGAATCAATACTCCACTTTTCGCATCGCGCTAATCAGGTTTTATGAGACTAACCAGTTATACAGATTTCGGATTGAGAGCCCTGCTCTATCTTGCCACCCTGCCGGAAGGGGAGTTGTCGAGCGTTGCCAAGGTATCGGCCCTGTATGGCGTTTCCCGCAACCACATGGTGAAGGTGGTCAATCAGCTGGTGAAGCTGGGCTATCTGCAATCCCAGCGGGGCAAGAATGGCGGTATTCGCATGGCTTGCGATCCCGCCACCATCAATATCGGGCTGGTGATCAGGGCGCTGGAAGGCAATCTGGACGGTATTGACTGCGGCTCGCCCGCTTGCCACATCGTCTCTGTCTGTCTGCTCAAGAGTGCGCTGAAAGAGGCGATGGATGCGTTTCTGGCGGTGATGGACAGCTATACGCTGCAAGACCTGCTGGCCAACCGTGACGAGCTACAGAGGGTGTTTGGCGAGTTGATCCCGACGCTGGTGCTGGAGCCGGATGATGAAGATGAACAGTGACGATGAGCAATAGAAAAGGGCTGCCACTGGCAGCCCTTTTTCAATCTTGCGAATCCGACTCCGCCCGGTACGATGCCGGCATAATCCGCGCCATCTTCACCATGTTGTTCTCCACATCGAGGATCTCGATAGGATAACCGGCCAGCCGGATCCCGATGTTGGGCTGGGGGATCTCCTCCAGATATTCGAGGATCAGACCGTTGAGGGTACGCGGGCCGTCGATGGGCAGGTGCCAGTTCATCTCCTTGTTCAGCTCACGAATATTGGCTGAGCCTTCGACCAGATAAGAACCATCTGACTGGGGATGGATCTCGTCGCTCGGCGCTGGCGTCATGGAGGTGGTGAAGTCGCCGACGATCTCTTCCAGAATATCGTCCAGAGTGATTAGCCCCTGAATGTCGCCGTATTCGTCGACGATCAGGCCAATTCGCTCCTTGTTGCGCTGGAATTTGGCCAGCTGCACGTTGAGCGGCGTTCCTTCCGGAATGAAGTAGATCTCGTCCACTTCCCGCAACAGGCTCGATTTGTTGAACTGATCCCTGGCTACCAGTCGCAGGGCATCGCGCGCGTGCAAAAAGCCGACAACGTCGTCGATATTGTCGCGATAGAGCAGGATCTTGGTGTGAGCGCAGTGGGCCAGCTGGCGCTGGATGCTCTTCCAGTCATCGTTGATGTCGATGGCGTAGATATCGCTGCGTGGCACCATGATGTCCTCGACCAGCATCTTGTCGAGATCCAGAATGCTCAGCAGCATCTCCTGATGACGCTGGGGGATCAGGTTACCCGCCTCATTGACGATGGTGCGCAGCTCCTCGGTGTTGAGGGAGTCATCCTTGTTGGGATTGATCTTCAGCATCTTGAGCAGGCCGCTGGTGATGCCGTTGATCAGCCAGACCAGCGGCGAGAGCGGCACCATCAGCCCTTTGAGGATCCAGGAGGCGGGATAGGCGATCTTCTCCGGAAACATGGCGGCCAGGGTCTTGGGGGTCACTTCACCGAATACCAGTACCACCAGGGTCAGCCCGAAGGTGGCGATGGCGACCCCGAGATCACCAAACAGCCGGATACAGACGATGGTGGCGATGGCGGAGGCGAGAATATTGACCAGATTGTTGCCGATCAGGATCAGTCCCAGCAGGCGATCGGGGCGGGCGAGCAGTTGCTCGACGCGACGTGCGGCTTTGTGTTTGGTCTGTGCCAGATGCCGTAGTTTGTAGCGGTTGATGGACATCAGGCCGGTTTCGGCACTGGAGAAAAAGGCGGAAAGAAGGATCAAGATAACGAGAACAATCAGTAATGTACTCGTTGAGATGCTGTCCAAAAAGGGCTCCTGTTGGATGGTATGGCTAAAAGAGTATAGGTGTCAGCTCAACAGCACTTCTTTGACGAAGCGGCTGCCAAAGTAGGCAAGAGTCAGGATGAAGCTGCCGATCAGACTGAGTGTGATGACTTTACGGCCGCGCCAGCCATAGGTGTGATGACCCCACAGCAGCAACACGTAGACACACCATGCCAGGATGGAGAGCACTGCCTTGTGAGACTTGCCCTGAGCGAACATATCTTCGAGGAAGAAGAGGCCGGAGGCGATGGAGAGTGTCAGCAGCAGCACCCCCGCAGAGATCAACTGGAACAGCCGTTTTTCCACCGTCATCAGTGGCGGCATGGCTGGCAGGTTGCTGATTTTTCGAGATTTAAGCTGCTTGTCCAGACAGGCGAGTTGCAGCGCAAACAGACAGGCGATCATCAATACCGAGTAGGCCATCAGGGCGAGGCCGATGTGCAGCAACAGCTGGGGATGGGCCTCCAGATGGGTTATGTAGCGACCTGGGATCAAGGCGCTGGCAGCCAGCAACAGGGCCGAGAAGCTGTAGACTACCGGCAGCAGGATCCAGCCGTTGAAGCGGCGGGTTACGCAAGTCATGAAGCAACTGATGATGAGGCTGACCAGCGAGGCAACGTTGAGCATGCTCAGGTTCTGGCCGTAACTCTGCAATACCTCTGAACCGAGGGCGCTGGCGTGGGCGATCAGGGCCAATCCGATACAGGCAAACAGGGAGCGCTGTCCCACCGGCTTGGCGCTCAGTAACAGATGCAGGGAGGCGATGATGGCCAGCAGATAAAACGCCAGGGCCAGAACAGAGATTACGATCATAACCAGGTCGTTGTTGCACAAGCTTTTGAGGGTAAGAGGGGCAGTATACCTTGCACGAGAAGTGCTCGCCAGTTGTGCAACGGCCGATCTGCCCATATATAGGGAGAAGGTCCCTGCTGCTGCGGTGCGGTGAATAATCGTCCTCGCGCCCGCTCTGGGTTATAATGCCCCCAATTTATTACGCCAAGAACCGGAATCCGTCATGTTTGAGAATTTGACTGAACGACTCTCGCGCACCTTGCGCAATGTCAGTGGCCGTGGTCGCCTGACCGAAGACAATATCAAGGAAACCCTGCGCGAAGTCCGCATGGCGCTGCTCGAGGCGGATGTCGCCCTGCCGGTCGTGCGGGATTTCGTCGCGCGTGTCAAAGAGCGCGCAGTCGGGCAGGAAGTGGCCAAATCCCTGAGCCCGGGCCAGGCATTCATCAAGATTGTGCACGGTGAACTGGTCACCGTAATGGGGGAGGCCAACGAACAGCTCAACCTGGCTGCCCAGCCGCCCGCCATCATCCTGATGGCCGGTCTGCAGGGGGCCGGTAAGACAACCACGGTTGGCAAACTGGCCAAGCTGCTCAAAGAGCGCAGCAAGAAGAAGGTGCTGGTGGTCAGTGCCGACGTCTATCGCCCTGCGGCGATCAAGCAGCTGGAGACCCTGGCCAGCGACATCGGCGTCGACTTCTTCCCGAGCGATGCCAGCCAGAAGCCGGTCGATATCGCCACCGCCGCTATCGATCAGGCGCGCAAGAAATTCTATGACGTGGTGATCGTCGATACCGCCGGTCGTCTGCACGTCGATAGCGAGATGATGGCCGAGATTCAGGATCTGCATGCCACCATCAAGCCGGTTGAGACCCTGTTCGTGGTCGATGCCATGACCGGTCAGGATGCCGCCAACACCGCCAAGGCGTTCAATGAAGCGCTGCCGCTCACCGGTGTCATCCTTACCAAGGCGGACGGCGATGCCCGTGGTGGTGCTGCTCTGTCGGTGCGTCACATCACCGGCAAGCCGGTCAAGTTTATCGGTATGGGTGAAAAGACCGATGCGCTGGAGCCGTTCCACCCGGATCGTCTCGCCTCCCGCATCCTCGGTATGGGCGATGTGCTCTCTCTGATCGAGGAAGTTGAGCGCAACGTCGATAAAGAGAAAGCGGCCAAGCTGGCCAGTAAGGTCAAAAGTGGCAAAGGCTTCGATCTGGAAGATTTCCGCGAGCAGCTGGCCCAGATGCGCAACATGGGCGGCATGATGGGCATGCTCGACAAGCTGCCCGGCATGTCCGGGCTGCCGGATAACGTTAAAGATCAGATGGATGACAAGCTCACTGTGCGGATGGAGGCCATCATCAGCTCCATGACGCCCAAGGAGCGCGCCCACCCCGATCTCATCAAGGGTTCCCGCAAACGCCGTATCGCCGCAGGTTCCGGCATGCAGGTGCAGGATGTGAACAAGCTGCTCAAACAGTTCACCGAGATGCAGCGCATGATGAAGAAAATGTCCGGCAAGGGCGGTATGCGCAAGATGATGAGCCAGATGAAGAACATGATGCCCCCCGGTTTCGGTGGCGGTCGCGGCCCGTTCTGATCCGGCCTGCGTGTTGATGGGGGTCTGCAGTGGCAGGCCCCTTTTCATTGCCGCTCTGCGCAAAAAATGGCTGGCTTGGTTGCAATTATTACGAATCCAAGTAGAATTACGCGGCTTATTTTAAGCTAGGGTCCGCGTGTTTGCGGGCCTTGTTCATTAGATGTTAATGAGGACGATATGGTAACCATTCGTTTACAACGTGGTGGCGCGAAAAAGCGTCCGTTCTACCAGGTAGTAGTTTCTGACAGCCGTTGCGCCCGTGACGGTCGCTTCATCGAGCGCGTTGGTTTCTTCAACCCGGTTGCTGCTGGTCAAGCTGAAAAGCTGAACCTGGACCTGGCTCGTATCGAGCATTGGGTTGCTACTGGTGCCGCTGTTTCTGACCGCGTTGCCAAGCTGATCAAAGACGCTAAAAAAGCTGCTTAATCAGCCCAACGGTAAGGAGTTAAGGTGGAAAAACCTGTAGTTCTGGGCACCCTGGGTACCGTTTATGGCATCAAGGGCTGGCTTAAAGTGAACTCCTTCACCGATGTTGCCGAAGCGATTTTCGATTACAACCCCTGGCTGATTAATCAGAACGGGGCGTGGCGTGAAATTCGGGTTTCATCCTGGAAACGTCACAACAAGGGTCTGATCTGCAAACTCGATGGTATCGATGTGCGCGAAGATGCCCTGGCATTGACCAATGTCGAGATTGGCGTACCCGCCGATCTGTTGCCTGCGTTGCCTGAAGGTGAGTTCTACTGGCGTGACCTGATTGGTTGCTCCGTGGTGACCACCAAGGGATATGACCTGGGCAAGGTGACCGAATTGATGGAAACCGGCTCCAACGATGTGTTGGTGGTTGAGGCCAATGTAAAAGATGCCTTTGGTGCAAAGGAGCGGTTGATTCCGTTCCTGGAAGAGCAGGTGATCAAGAATATTGATCTGACTGCTCGAACAATCGAAGTTGATTGGGATCCTGGTTTCTAGTTTCCCGCGCTAACACGGGTGCCGGAGGTTTCTTATGTGGATTGGGGTCATTAGCCTCTTCCCTGAAATGTTCCGAGCCATTACCGAGCACGGGGTAACGGGTCGGGCCGTCAAGAGTGGCCTGCTGCAGATTGAGTGCTGGAACCCCCGGGAGTTTACCCACGATAAACACCGTACGGTCGATGATCGTCCTTATGGTGGTGGGCCCGGCATGTTAATGATGGTTCAGCCGCTGCGTGACGCGATTCATGCAGCCAAGCAAGCGGCGGGAGACGGGGCGAAAGTCATCTATCTCTCTCCTCAGGGACGCAAGCTGACTCAAGCGGGCGTAACCGAGTTGGCGACGAATCAGAAACTGATTCTGGTAGCCGGTCGATACGAAGGTATCGATGAACGCGTGATACAAACCGAAGTCGACGAAGAGTGGTCTATCGGGGATTACGTGTTAAGTGGTGGCGAGTTGCCTGCCATGACCCTGATCGATGCGGTTTCGCGTCTGGTCCCTGGGGTTTTGGGCGATCAGGCCAGTGCCGAGCAAGACTCCTTTACGGATGGCTTGCTGGATCATCCCCACTATACTCGGCCGGAGGTGTTGGATGGATTGGCGGTGCCCGAGGCGCTGACAAGCGGCAATCACGAAGTGATTCGACGCTGGCGTCTCAAGCAGTCGCTCGGACGAACCTGGCAAAGAAGGCCGGAACTTATTAACAACCTAGCTCTGACTGACGAGCAAGAATCACTTCTTGCCGAGTATGTCCGCGAAGTGCGTGACAGCGTTAAGTAGAGTTTTCAGTTTATCCTAGGTAAGGAAAGACAATGAGCAAGATTATTCAGCAGCTTGAACAAGAGCAACTGCGTACCGACATCCCGGCTTTTGCCCAGGGCGACACTGTACGTGTTCAAGTTCGTGTTAAAGAAGGTGGTAAAGAGCGTCTGCAGGCTTTCGAAGGCATCGTTATTGCCAAGCGTAACCGCGGTCTGCACTCTGCTTTCACCGTTCGCAAGATCTCCAACGGCGAAGGTGTTGAGCGTGTATTCCAGACTCACTCTCCGCTGATCCACAGTGTAGAACTGAAGCGTCGTGGTGATGTTCGCCGCGCCAAACTGTACTACCTGCGCAACCTGTCCGGCAAAGCTGCTCGTATCAAAGAGAAGCTCAACTAATTCGATTCGAATTGGTGTCGGTATGTCGGCAAATAGCTCGACAGGTAGTGAAAAGGCTCGCCAATGGCGAGCCTTTTTTGTATCCGTCTATTGGCTATCTGGGAGCCGTTACTGGATGACCCGAACTACCGAGTTGTCTCGCCCGAAGGGGCCTGGCACATAGTCATCCGCTGCCCAGTCATTCTCGTAGAGGGTTTCCCCTGCCGGGGTGATGAGCTGGTAGCAATATTCGAAGTAACCCGGGCCGTCGGTCGGCAGATTGAGGGTGGCTTTGAACTCGCCGCTCTTCATGCGTTTCAGCTCGACCGGTTGCCACTGGGTGAACTCGCCGATCAGCATCACCTGTTCCGCTCCTGCAGCCGCCTCCTTCTCTACGGCAAAGGTCACCTTGACCTCGGGCTTGGACTTCAAAAACTGTTTGATCAGTGGCATGACGCCTCCTTGTCAGTGAGTTAAAAATGGCTCCTGTCTATTTTTATACCATCATATGACAAAGATGTTGATAAGGCAGATCAAGTCGGCAAGGCAAAATAGCGTTGCAGCAAACTGTGGGTGAAGTCGATCTTGAGATAGAAGCCGCGGGGCAGGGTCATGATCGGTTGGCCGTTGCGGCCGATGGCCCGGGTCAGAGCCTTGTTGTTGGCCGCCTTGGGGCGCAGTTGCAGCACCTGGCCGTGGCGGGCGCTGATCTGCTCCACTTCTCCCAGCACTATCATGTCCATCAGCTCCTCCCAGTCCTGACGCAGTAGTCGATCTTCCTCTTCATTCGGGCTCCACATCAGCGGCATGCCGACCCGCCGCTCGCCAACCGGGATCTCGCGACTGCCTTCCACCGGGATCCAGAGCACCCGGGAGAGCTTGTTGCGCACGTTGGACTCCTCCCAGCGCTGGCCGCTGACGCCGATCAGCGGGGCGACGCAGACGAAGGTGGTCTCCAGCGGTTTGCCTTGAGGATCAACGGGGATCGTCTTGAGTTCGATCCCCAGCTCCGGGAAGTCCTGCTCCGGCTTGCTCCCTGCGCTGGCTCCCAGTTGCAGCTCGATCAACTGACCGACCCACCCCTTGTCACGGCGCAGGTCTTTGGGCACTGCGACACCAGCCTCGGCGGCCAGCTGCGCCAGCGTGAAGCCAGCCATGGCATAGGCACGGCTCAATAACTCCTGCTCGGATTGGGGATTGCTTGGCATAGTTGGCTCCATCTTGCTCGCCATATTCTAACAGGGGAGGATCCCGAGAAGGATCGCTGTTTTTATAACCGATCCTGAGTGGATAAGAGCAAATGCAGAGAATTTGGTGGCTATCAGCTCATCATTATGATTTTAAAGGATTTTGTCTATTTTATCGAGTAGTGATCCTGGTCTGGTTTGACCTCGAAATAGTTGTCCAAGGGTTTGTGCATGATGTTACACACAGTTATCCACAGAAATCTTGGATAAGTGGATGAAAGTGGTTGGAGTCGCTGATATGTTACAAAAAATTGTGAATGCCACCCCATTTTTACAGGGTAAACGGGGTAGATATTGTGCCACTCCTGTGGATAATTTCGCCGCGGTGGATCTTTGAGCAGTTGAACTTGTTCACAATCCGGATCATGGATCTGGCTCTTGGTGGAACATGGATCTAGATCCAGTTGTTTTATCTCAAGCTTATAAAAAATAATGATTTTTTATATTTCATGTCGTGTGGTGATACGGAGGGGCACTTTTCGCGTACAGTTAAAAAGTACTGTATATACCCGTTTGCTAACAGCTTTATGCACAGCCTGGGTGGGCAACTTGGGGGCGCGGATCCTTGGATTTGTTTATAAGTATGTTTGAAATTGAAAGTTATTCATGAAACAGGGGATTCACTCCTTGTTTGCTGCCACGGGGTGAATGTGGAACAATCTCCTTATAGATTCAGCCTTTATAAGGTGATCACGTGATTGATGGCGACGGATTTCGTCCCAATGTCGGTATCGTGATCTGTAACCGTGAAGGACAAGTGTTGTGGGCTAAACGCTATGGGCAGCACTCCTGGCAGTTTCCGCAGGGGGGGGTTGATGATGGTGAAACGCCAGAGCAGGCCATGTATCGAGAGCTGTATGAGGAGATTGGCCTCAAGCCCGAAGATGTGACCATCATGGCCACCAGTCGTAACTGGCTAAAGTACCGTTTACCCAAACGTCTTGTCCGCTGGGACAGTTCACCGGTCTGTATTGGCCAAAAACAAAAATGGTTCCTGTTACAGCTGAATTCGGGCAAGGAGTCGCGGATCCAGTTCGGCTGTCATGGCCATCCCGAATTTGACGACTGGCGTTGGGTCAGCTTCTGGTACCCGGTGCGGCAGGTCGTCTCGTTCAAGCGGGAGGTTTACCGCCGGGTCATGAAAGAGTTTGCCCCGCTGGCGATGCCAGTGCCGGTAGTGCAGGTCAACAAGAAGGATGGGCGACGCAATCGCGCCCGTTAAGGAGCACAGATTAGTTGTTAACGGAACTGAGACGTATCGTCGAGAGCATGGCCGAGGCCAATACCCTCGAGCAGGCCTTACAGGCATTGGTGAGCCAGACCCGGCACGCCATGGCAGTGGACTGCTGCTCCGTCTATGTCTCGGAACCCGAGGTGCGCCGCTATCGCCTGGCGGCTACCGACGGCTTGGCCCCGTCCGCGGTCGGCAAGGTGACCCTGCCCTACGAGCAGGGCATCGTCGGTCTGGTCGGTCAGCGGGAAGAGCTGATCAACCTGGCTGATGCCCCCGCGCATCCCAGCTTCAAATTCCTGCCCGATGTTGCCGAAGAGGCGTTCCGCTCCTTCCTCGGTGCCCCCATCATGCATCAGCGTCAGGTGGTCGGCATTCTGGTGGTGCAGCAGAAGGAGAGTCGCCGCTTCGATGAGGGGGAAGAGTCCTTCATGGTCACCCTGGCGGCCCAGCTGGCGGCGCGGATCGCCCAGGCTCAGGCCAAGGGGTGGTTGCAGAAGACCGACTGGAGCAAGCCGCTGCGCGGTATCGCCGGTGCCTGCGGCATCGCCATGGCCAAAGCCTGGGTGTGGCGGCCCCGCAAGGCGCTCTCGTCCATTACCCCGCGCAAGGATGAAGACCATGCCAGCCAGCTGGCGCGGCTGGAGCTGGCGGTTGAGGAAGTGCGTCACGACTTGGAGAGTTTGGCGCTGCGTTTTCGCGAGAGCTACAGCCAGGATTCGGTGGCGATTTTCGATATCTACCTCCATCTGCTGAACGATCCAGGCTATATCAAGCCCATTCGCAACAAGGTGAGCAAGGAGCACTGGACTGCAGTATCTGCGGTCAAGCTGATCAGCGATCGCTTGATCGAGCAGTTCAAGGGGATGAAGGATCCCTACCTGCAGGAGCGCTCCACCGACGTGAAGGATATTGCCCAGCGGCTGATCAGCCGACTGGTGCAGAATGAACCGGAACATATCTCCATCGGTGAGCCGGTGGTGCTGGTTGCCGATGAGGTGACCGCCACCATTCTGGCAGAAGTACCTCGCGAGTATCTGACCGGGGTGGTATCGCTCAAGGGGGGGACCAACTCCCACGCGGCTATTCTGGCCCGTGCCATGGGGGTTGCCGCCATCATGGGGGTGGATCTGCCTCTTGGCGACATTGGCGGTCGCATGCTGGTCGTCGATGGCTACAGCGGCGATCTCTTCATCGAGCCCAATCAGGTGATCCTGACCGAGTATCGTCAGCTGCTGAGCGAAGAGCGGGCGCTCGATACCCTGGTGCGCAGCGTCGACAACCTGCCATCCGAGACGGCCGACGGCACCAAGGTCTCCCTGTTGCTCAACGCCGGTCTCAGCGCCGATACCGAGATCTCCCTCAACCAGCTGGCGGACGGGGTCGGGCTCTATCGCACCGAGATCCCCTTTATGCTGCAGGAGAGCTTCCCCTCCGAGTGGGAGCAGACTGCCCGCTATCGCGGCATTCTGGAGACCTACCGCAACCGGCCGGTCTGCATGCGGACGCTGGATGTGGGCGGCGACAAGCCGTTACCCTATTTCCCCATCGTCGAGGAAAATCCCTTCCTTGGCTGGCGGGGGATTCGGATCACCCTGGATCACCCCGAACTGTTTCTGGTGCAGCTCAAGGCGATGCTGAGGGCCAGTGAAGGGCTGGACAATCTGGCCATCATGCTGCCGATGATCAGCAGCGTCAGCGAAATCAAAGCCTCCCGTCGTCTGCTGGATCAGGCATGGCGGGAAGTGTCGGAAGAGGCGGCGAGCCGCGATGCAGTGATCCGCTACCCCAGCCTCGGGGTGATGATCGAGGTGCCCTCAGCCCTCTTTATTTTGCCGGAGATGGCGCCGCTCATCGATTTCTGGTCGGTGGGCAGTAACGACCTGACCCAGTACCTGTTGGCGGTGGATCGCAACAACTCTCGGGTTGCCAACATCTACGATGCCTTCCATCCTGCGGTGATCCGCGCCCTGCAACAGCTGGTTGATGCCTCCCATCGCTACCAGAAGCCGGTGTCGGTGTGTGGCGAGCTGGCCGGTGATCCGGTCGGCGTACTGTTGCTGCTTGCTATGGGTTATCGCCGCTTCAGTATGAATACCCACAACATCGCCCGGATCAAGTACGTGCTGCGTCAATCCACCCTGAGCGAGTTGACCGAACTGATGGCCGATGGCCTCAAACATGACAACCCCCACGTACTGCGCGGCCTGTTTGCCCGCTATCTGGAGGAGCATGGTTTGGGCGGTTTGCTGCGAGCCGGTCATAAATCGAAACAGAGTGATTGATAATCATGCCTTGTCCCTGCTGACGAATGATCGGAAAATGCGGCTTTTATTTTGACTGGGGCCGCATATGCAGCACGATGGATATTGGGTTTTCTCGCAGATTGATCCCGTAGCATTCAGTTTGGGACCACTATCGGTACGCTGGTATGGTCTCATGTACCTGTTCGGTTTCGCGTTTGCCATGTGGCTTGCTGGCCGTCGCGCCGATGCGCCGAACAGCGGCTGGACCCGCAACGAGGTGTCGGACCTGCTGTTTTACGGCTTCCTCGGGGTGATCCTCGGTGGCCGTGTCGGTTACGTGCTGTTCTACAACTTCGATCTCTTCCTCGCGGATCCCACCTACCTGTTCAAGATCTGGACCGGCGGCATGTCGTTCCACGGTGGCCTGATCGGGGTGATCACCGCGATGATCTGGTTTGCCCACAAGACCAAGCGCCACTTCTTCACCGTGGCCGACTTTGTGGCACCGCTCATTCCGTTTGGTCTCGGCGTTGGCCGGATCGGCAACTTCCTCAACGGCGAGCTGTGGGGCCGGGTCACCGATGTGCCCTGGGCCATCATCTTCCCGGAGGCCGGCCCCGAGCCGCGTCATCCCTCCCAGCTTTACCAGTTCGCACTGGAAGGGGTGGTGCTGTTCATCATCCTCAACCTGTTCTGGCGCAAGAATCCGCCGCGCGGCGCCATCTCCGGCATGTTCCTGCTGTTCTACGGCCTGTTCCGCTTCCTGGTGGAGTTTGTGCGCCAGCCGGACAGCCAGCTCGGTCTCTACTTCCAGGAGATCAGCATGGGCCAGATCCTCTCCACCCCGATGATTATCGCCGGTGCCCTGATGATTTGGGCCGCCTACAAGCGTCCGCAGTTGTTTGGTAATGCCGTGAAGGAGGCGAAATAATGCGAGCTTATCTCGACCTGATGCAGAAAATCCTCGATGAGGGGACCGTCAAGTCAGACCGTACCGGCACCGGTACTGTCTCCCTGTTCGGCCATCAGATGCGCTTCAATCTGGCGGAAGGTTTCCCGCTGGTGACCACCAAGAAGTGCCACCTGCGCTCCATCATTCACGAGCTGCTCTGGTTCCTCAATGGCGATACCAATACCGCCTATCTGAAGGAAAACGGCGTCAGCATCTGGGATGAGTGGGCCGACGAGAATGGCGATCTGGGGCCGGTTTACGGTGCTCAGTGGCGCTCCTGGCCTGCGGCTGACGGGTCTGTCATCGACCAGATCCAGAAGGCGGTGGATGACATCAAGCACAACCCGGATTCGCGCCGCATCATCGTCTCCGCCTGGAACGTGGGCGAGCTGGACAAGATGGCGCTGGCTCCCTGCCACGCCTTCTTCCAGTTCTATGTGGCGGACGGCAAGCTCTCCTGCCAGCTCTACCAGCGCAGTTGTGATGTGTTCCTCGGCCTGCCGTTCAACATCGCCAGCTACGCCCTGCTGACCCATATGATGGCCCAGCAGTGCGATCTGGAAGTGGGTGACTTCGTCTGGACTGGCGGTGATGTGCATCTCTACTCCAACCATATGGAGCAGACAGCTATGCAGCTCTCCCGCGAGCCGCGCCCGCTGCCGACCCTGGTGATCAAGCGCAAACCTGACTCCATCTTCGACTACAAGTTCGAGGATTTCGAGATCGAGGGTTATGACCCCCATCCCGGCATCAAGGCGCCCGTCGCCATCTGATAGCAAGGCGCCTCAGGGCGCCTTTTTTATGCAGTTAAATAATTGAAAATTCATTTTATTGATTAATAAGACGGTAGCCAGAGACGAGGAAAAACCTGCTCATAGCAGGTATGTTCTATTTTGCCTTCGGTTTTTTCGTTGTATTGAGCAGCAAGAAACGATTTTCCATTGGTTGTTGCAAGGGATAGACTCAAACCAAAGCAATACGGTGGAAAATTTAACCATGAGTGACGTAATCAAAAAGTTCCTGAAGCTGGAGGCCGCCTCCGGAATTATTCTGATCATGGCTGCCATGCTGGCAATGATTTTAGCCAATACCGCGCTGGCTGGCGGGTATCAGGCGTTTCTCGACACGCCGGTGCAGGTGCGCATCGCGGCTCTCGACATCAACAAGCCGCTGCTGCTCTGGATCAACGATGGCTTTATGGCGATCTTCTTCCTGCTGGTTGGCCTGGAAGTGAAGCGTGAAATGCTGGAGGGGGCGCTCTCCTCTCGGGTGCAAGCGACTTTTCCGGCCATCGCGGCGGTGGGCGGCATGCTGGCTCCGGCATTGATCTATGCCTTTTTCAACTACTCGGACGAAGTGGCGCGCGCTGGCTGGGCGATCCCGGCTGCGACCGACATCGCCTTTGCCCTCGGGGTGATGGCGCTGCTTGGCAAGCGGGTGCCGGTGAGCCTCAAGGTATTCCTGCTGGCGTTGGCCATCATGGATGACCTCGGCGTCATCATCATCATCGCGCTCTTCTATACCCAGCAGCTGTCGCTGGAAGCGCTGGCCATCGGTATTCTGGCAACCCTCACTCTGCTTTGGATGAATCGTCGTGGTGAGGACAGGATCAGCCTCTACATGCTGGTTGGTCTGGTGCTCTGGGTTGCGGTGCTCAAGTCGGGCGTTCATGCGACCCTGGCGGGTGTAGTGGTGGGCTTTATGGTTCCGCTTAACGGCAAGCGTTACGCCTCGCCGCTCAAGTATCTGGAGCATCAACTGCACCCCTGGAGTGCCTATCTGATCCTGCCGCTGTTTGCCTTTGCCAACGCAGGGGTATCGCTGGAAGGGATTGGTCTCTCCTCCCTGCTGAGTCCGGTACCTATGGGGATCATGCTGGGGCTGTTTATCGGCAAGCCGCTCGGGGTGTTCACCATCAGCTGGCTGTCGGTCAAGCTGGGCATCGCCCAGTTGCCGCCCGGGGTCAACTTCAAGCAGATTTTTGCGGTCAGCATCCTCTGTGGCATCGGGTTCACCATGTCGATGTTTATCGCGTCTCTCGCCTTCGAGCACGGTGGGCTGGATTACGGCAGCTACTCTCGCCTCGGGATCCTGGTGGGCTCCACCATGGCGGCGGTAGTCGGCTATCTGGCCTTGCGCATGGCCCTTCCCAAGGGTGAAGGGGAACAGAGTACGGAGGGACTATGAAGCTGCATACAGGGTTGTTGATGCTGTTGTTGAGCCCCGCGGCATGGGCCGGCGGGCTGGAGGATTGCAAGCAGGACGCCACTTCGGCGAACTGCTCTGCCTATCTTAACGGGGTGGTAGATAGCGCCCTGCTGCTGGGGGACAAGCAGGCCAAGGCGCGCTTTGGCGAGACCTTCTCCGAGCGGGCGCTGAGCAGCCGGGCTGGCGAGATGGTCAAGCGCTCCAACAAGCGTTATTGCGCTGACCGGATGCCGGACAAGGCACGCCTCAAGGCCAGTCTGATGGAGCAGTTTGGCGCGAACAAGGTTGACTCGGTTAGCGACATGTATGACATTCTGGCGGTTGAACTCAGCTGCTACCGGAGTCCGCGTCAAGCGGGAACCCCATCGGATGTCACACCTTAACTACAACCACCTCTACTATTTCTGGATGACTCAGAAGAAGGGCTCCGTTACCCAGGCAGCGGAAGCCCTTTTTTTGACCCCGCAAACCGTCACCGGCCAGATCAAGCTGCTGGAGCAGCGCCTCGGTGGCAAGCTGCTCAAACGCAAGGGGCGCTCCCTTGAGGCGACCGAGCTGGGTCAACTGGTGTTTCGCTATGCCGACAAGATGTTCAGCCTCTCCTACGAGATGCTCGATATCGTCAACTACCGCAAGGAGAGCCAGATCCTGTTCGACGTCGGCATCGCCGATGCCCTCTCCAAGCGCCTTGCAAGCCGCGTGCTGCTCTCCGTCATCCCCAATGATGGTTCCATCCATCTGCGCTGTTTTGAATCAACCCACGAACTGCTGCTGGAGCAGCTGAGCGAGCACAAGCTCGATATGATCCTCTCCGACTGTCCGGTGGACTCCAGCCAACATGCGGGGCTGCTCTCCAAACGGCTGGGCGGCTGTGGCGTCAGCTTCTTCTGCAAGGCGCCGCTGCCTGAAAAGCCCTTTCCTGCCTGTCTGGAAGAGCGCAAGCTGCTGATCCCCGGTCGCCGTACCGCCATGGGGCGTCAGCTGACTCAGTGGTTCGAGCAGCAGGGTGTCTCCCCCAGCATTCTTGGCGAGTTTGATGATGCCGCCTTGATGAAGGCGTTTGGCTTCTTCAATCAGGGGATTTTCATGGCCCCCACCATCTATCGGGAGGAGATCCTCGAGGGGGAGGGGGTGATGCTGATCGGGGAAACTCAGGATCTGATGGAGGAGTATTACGTCATCTTCGCCGAGCGGATGATCCAGCATCCGGCGGTGAAGCGGGTCTGCGAGAGCGATTTTACCTTTCTCTTTTCCGGGCAGGAGAACTTCTCCGCCATCCAGCCGGCCACCCTGTCGTTTTAAAACGACCCGTCACCACGTATCATCGGCGATCAGTGGTAGAGGAGAGATGTGATGCAACTTGAAGAGATGGAAGCCAATGCGAGTAAAGCGGTGGCCTTGCTCAAGGCGCTGGCCAACGAGCGGCGGCTGTTTATTCTGTGCCAGTTGCTGGAGCGCGAACTGTCAGTGGGGGAGCTCAACGAGCGGTTGGGATTGAGTCAGTCGGCCTTGTCACAGCATCTTGCGCTGCTGCGGCGGGATGAGCTGGTGACGACGCGCAAAGAGGCCCAGACGGTCTACTATTCGCTGCGCAGCCATGAGGTGCGTGAAATGATCAGTTTGCTGCATCGACTTTATTGCAGCGCAGATAAATAAAAAACCGGCACTAAGGCCGGTTTTTTCAGCTTTGATCAGCAGAAGCTGATTAAGCCATAGCTTTGATCTGGGCAGACAGGCGGCTCTTGTGACGAGCAGCTTTGTTCTTGTGGATCAGGCCTTTGGTCGCCATACGATCCATGATCGGCTGAGCAACAGCGAAAGCGGCAGTCGCAGCAGCTTTGTCGCCAGAGGCGATAGCAGCAATGACTTTCTTCAGGTAGGTACGGGTCATGGAACGACGGCTGGCGTTGTGCTGACGGCGTTTTTCTGACTGAAGAGCGCGCTTCTTAGCAGATTTGATGTTAGCCAAGGTAAAACTCCTAAAACTGTCTTAGCGAGTGTATTGAAAAGGCCCGGAAATATGCCCTTCCAACCACATATTGTCAAATGATTTGTGCAAATAAACACCGCCTCCCGGTGGTGTGTCAGTAGGGAGACGGTTAAACTGTCGGCCGATTCTAGCAGCATTCTTTTCATTCTGACAGTTCCAGAGGCCTCGTCTTGAGTAAGAAATTGATCAAATCCGGTATGATAGTGTCCGGAATGACGCTGGCATCCCGCGTAATGGGCTTGGTTCGCGATGTGGTCATCGCAAATCTGCTTGGTGCCGGGGTGGCCGCCGACGTCTTCTTTTTTGCCAATCGCATTCCCAACTTTCTGCGTCGCCTGTTCGCCGAAGGTGCCTTCAACCAGGCCTTTGTTCCCGTGATGACGGAGTACAAGAAAAATGGCGACGAGGGGGAAGTGCGTGAATTGCTGGCTGCGGTGGCGGGTACGTTGGGGGGCATAGTGACTGTGGTCACCCTGCTCGGTGTGCTGGGGTCGGGTGTGCTGACCGCGCTGTTTGGCTGGGGCTGGTTCTGGGACTGGCTGCATGACGGCCCTGCGGCCGAGAAGTTCGAGCTCGCCAGTCTGATGCTCAAAATCACCTTCCCTTACCTCTGGTTCATCACCTTTACCGCCATGGCGGGGGCTATCCTCAACACCTTCGGCCGCTTTGCGGTCTCGTCGTTTACGCCGGTGTTTCTCAACATCACCATGATTGCGGCGGCCTGGTGGATTGCGCCACTGATGGACAAACCTGAGATCTCGCTGGCGATTGGTGTCTTTTTGGGCGGTTTGGTGCAGTTTTTGTTCCAATACCCCTTTTTGCGCCAAATCAACATGCTGGTATGGCCCAAGTGGGGATGGAATCACCCTGGGGTAGTGAAGATCCGCACACTGATGATCCCGGCCCTGTTCGGGGTCTCGGTCAGCCAGATCAACCTGCTGGTCAACACCATGCTGGCTTCCTTCCTGGCGACTGGTGCCATCAGCTATCTCTACTACTCGGATCGCCTGCTGGAGTTCCCCCTCGGGCTGTTTGCGGTGGCCATCAGTACCGTGATCCTGCCAGCGCTGGCCAAGAAGCATGTGGATGCCGATCCGGCGGACTTCTCCCGCACTATGGATTGGGGGGTGCGGATGGTGATGCTGCTCGGCCTGCCCGCCATGATAGGCATTGCGGTCATGCGCGAGCCCATTTTGCGAGTGCTGTTCATGCGCGGCGAATTTGGCCTGCATGAAGTGAGCATGTCGAGCGCCAGCCTGCTGGCCTCCACTACCGGTCTGCTCTCCCTGATGCTGATCAAGGTGCTGGCCCCCGGTTATTACGCCCGTCAGGATACCAAGACTCCGGTGCGGATCGGGGTGATGTCGATGATTGCCAACATGGCTTGCAACCTCATCTTCATCTACCCGCTCGGTTACGTGGGGCTGGCGCTCTCGACTGCCTGCTCGGGCACTCTGAATGCGGCTTTGCTGTTCAAGGGGTTGTACCAGCAGAGCGTCTATCGTCCCTCCCGCCATACTGGCGTGTTCTGCCTCAAGCTGCTGGTCGCCAGCGTGCTGATGGGGGGCGTGCTCGCCTATCTGTCGCCAGATTTGGCCCAGTGGGGCGCATGGAGCATGGGCAAGGCCAGTTTGCAACTGACCATGCTGTTGTCGCTGGGGGCTGCGGTCTATGCCGTGGTGTTGCTGCTGTTGGGCATTCGGCCGCGTCACCTTAAATCGGGGCAGCAGTAGCCGTGATCCTGCGGCGTCATGGGGATAGTGTCTCATGGCGCCGCCAAGGGGCGGGATTGGGCCCGGATAGTTGAAATCAGGCTATGAGGGCTGACCCTGCCTGCTGCCTGATATATAATCCGCCGATTTCCATGGCAGCAACGCACAAGGCACTGATGGAGCTTATTCGCGGCATTCACAATCTCAAGCCCCGTCACCGGGGATGTGTATTAACCATTGGCAACTTTGATGGGGTTCATCAGGGTCACCATGCGGTATTGGCACGTCTCAAGGAGAAAGCGGCCCAGCTGGGATTGCCCGCCTGCGTCATGCTGTTTGAGCCGCAGCCGCTGGAGCTGTTTGCCGGCACAGCTGCGCCCGCCCGGCTGAGCCGGTTGCGGGAGAAGTATGAAGCGCTCAAGGGTCTGCAGATCGACCGCATGCTCTGCGTGCGCTTCAGTCACCGCTTTGCCGAGCAGGCGGCCTCGACCTTCATCAAGCAGTTACTGGTGGAGAAGCTCGGGGTGCGCTATCTGGTGGTCGGCGACGATTTTCGCTTCGGCAAGGGGCGGGAAGGGGACTTCCGCCTGCTGGAGGAGGCGGGCCATCGCTTCGGCTTCGAGGTGATCAGTACCCAGAGCTTCCAGCTCGAACGGCAGCGGGTCAGCAGCACACTCGTACGCGAGGCCCTGAAAGCGGGCCGGATGGCGGAGGTTGAGCTGATGCTCGGCCGCCCCTATACCATCAGCGGCCGGGTGGCTCACGGCGACAAGCTGGGGCGCACCATAGGTTTTCCCACCGCCAATCTGGCCCTCAAGCGCCAGGTGATCCCGGTCGGTGGCGTGTTTGCGGTGGAAGTGATATGTTCCGGCAAGACCTTCCCCGGTGTAGCCAATGTGGGTGTACGGCCGACCTTGAGCGGTACACAAGCCAGATTGGAAGTACATCTATTTGATTTTTCTGGTGATCTATATGGTCAGCAGGTCAAGGTGCTGCTTCGCCACAAGCTGCGCGAAGAGCAGAAGTTTGCCTCTTTCACTGCCTTGAAAGAGCAGATCGAACGAGATGCCCTGGCGGCCCGAGCCTGGTTCGGGCTGCCACAATTCAATTTACCCAGCACTCTTTTAGAAAAGAAGGGAACCCAGGACTGATGAGCGACTATAAACACACCCTGAATCTTCCGGAAACCGAGTTTCCGATGCGTGGCGATCTGGCCAAGCGCGAACCCAACATGCTGAAGCGTTGGTATGATCAGGATCTCTACGGCGCTATTCGCCGCGCCAAAGCGGGCAAGCCTTCTTTCATTCTGCATGATGGCCCCCCCTATGCGAACGGCAACATTCACATCGGTCACTCGGTCAACAAGATCCTCAAAGACATCATCATCAAGTCCAAGGGCCTCTCCGGTTTCGATTCCCCCTATGTGCCGGGCTGGGATTGCCACGGTCTGCCTATCGAACTGAAAGTGGAAGGCATGGTCGGCAAGCCGGGCGAGAAGGTCTCCGCTGCCGAATTCCGCGCCGAGTGCCGCAAGTACGCCAAGACCCAGATCGAAGCGCAGAAGACCGACTTCATCCGTCTGGGCGTGCTGGGTGACTGGGAACACCCCTACTTGACCATGGATTTTGGCACCGAAGCCAACATCATCCGCTCCATGGCCAAGATCGTTGAAAACGGCCACCTGCACAAAGGTTCCAAACCGGTGCACTGGTGTACCGATTGTGGCTCAGCGCTGGCTGAAGCCGAAGTGGAGTACTACGACAAGAACTCCCCCTCCATCGACGTGCGCTTCAAGGCCGTTGATGAGGCATCTGTTGCCGCCAAGTTTGACTGCGCCGAAGGCCACACCGGCAAGGGCCCGATCTCTGCGGTGATCTGGACCACCACTCCGTGGACCCTGCCAGCCAACCGCGCCATCGCCATGCACGCCGATCTGGATTACGCACTGGTGCAGGTTGAAGGTGAGCACCCCGAGCGTCTGATCCTGGCCGCCGAGCTGGTCAAGGACGTCATGGATCGCGCCGGTATCGAGAAGTTCCACAATCTGGGTTACGCCAAGGGCGCCGCGCTCGAGCTGCTGCGCTTCAACCACCCCTTCTACAGCTTCGACGTGCCTGTGGTACTGGGTGATCACGTCACCCTGGATGCCGGTACCGGTGCCGTTCACACCGCCCCTGGCCACGGTCAGGAAGACTTCGTGGTCGGCCAGAAATACGGTCTGGAAGTGGCCAACCCGGTTGGCAGCAACGGCGTTTACCTGCCGGATACCGAACTGTTTGCCGGTCAGCATGTGTTCAAGGCCAATGCCTCCGTGATCGAAGTGCTGACCGAGCGCGGCGCCCTGCTGCACCACAAGGTGTTCAACCACTCCTATCCGCACTGCTGGCGTCACAAGACCCCGATCATCTTCCGTGCCACCCCGCAGTGGTTCATCAGCATGGAGCAGAAGGGTCTGCGCAAGCGCGCGCTGGAAGAGATCGAGCGCATCGAGAAAGACGGTATTGCCCAGCAAGGCCAGAGCGGCTGGGTACCGACCTGGGGTAAAAACCGCATTCAGGCGATGGTCGAGAACCGTCCTGACTGGTGCATCTCCCGTCAGCGTACCTGGGGTGTGCCCATCTCCCTGTTCGTCCATAAAGAGACCCAGGAACTGCATCCGGAATCCGTGCGTCTGATGCATGAAGTAGCCAAGCGGGTCGAGCAGTCCGGCATTCAGGCATGGTGGGATCTGGACAAGGCCGAGCTGCTGGGTAGCGATGCCGACATGTATGACAAGGTGCCTGACACTCTGGACGTCTGGTTTGACTCCGGTTCTACCCACGCTTCCGTGGTTGATGCCCGTCCCGAGTTCAACGGCAAGCCGGCCGACATGTATCTGGAAGGTTCTGACCAGCACCGTGGCTGGTTCATGTCCTCCCTGATGATCGGCGTGGCCATGAAAGACAAGGCTCCGTACAACCAGGTGCTGACTCACGGTTTCACTGTTGATGGTCAGGGTCGCAAGATGTCCAAGTCCATCGGCAACGTGGTGAGCCCGCAGGACGTAATGAACAAGCTGGGGGCAGACATCCTGCGTCTGTGGGTAGCGAGCACTGACTACACCGGCGAGATGACTGTCTCCGACGAGATCCTCAAGCGCTCCGCCGATGCTTATCGTCGTATTCGCAACACCGCCCGCTTCCTGCTGGCCAACCTGAACGGCTTCAATCCGGCGACCGACATGGTGACGCCTGCCGACATGGTGGTGGTGGATCGCTGGGCCGTGGGTCGTGCCAAAGCGGTA
Organism: Aeromonas sp. 102P; assembly: GCF_051920345.1. Lineage (NCBI taxonomy): Bacteria > Pseudomonadati > Pseudomonadota > Gammaproteobacteria > Aeromonadales > Aeromonadaceae > Aeromonas > Aeromonas sp. 102P. The sequence continues at coordinate 1,223,281 of NZ_JBQBCZ010000001.1, forward strand.
CAGGCCGAGATCATGGCGGCATTCGACGAGTACAACTTCCACGGCGTAACCCAGAAGCTGATGCAGTTCTGCTCCATCGAGATGGGCTCCTTCTATCTGGATGTCATCAAGGATCGCCAGTACACCGCCAAGGCTGACAGCCTGGCCCGTCGCTCCTGCCAGACCGCCCTCTATCACATCGCCGAGGCCATGGTGCGCTGGATGGCGCCGATCATGAGCTTCACCGCTGATGAAATCTGGGCGCTGCTGCCGGGTGAGCGCGGCGAGTTCGTCTTCACCGAAGAGTGGTACGACGGCCTGTTCGGGCTGGAAGCGGGTGAAACCCTCAACGACGAGTTCTGGGCCGAGATCCTCACCGTGCGCGGTGAAGTGAACAAGGCGCTGGAAGTGGCCCGTGGCGAGAAGCGTATCGGCGGTTCCCTGCAGGCCGAACTGACCCTGTTCGCCAAGCCGGAGCTGGCTGCACGCCTGAATGCCCTGGCCGATGAGCTGCGCTTCGTGCTGCTCACCTCCAAAGCCAAGGTTGTTGAGGCTGACACTGCGCCGGAAGGCTCTGTGGCGACCGAGCGTGATGACCTGTGGCTGAGCGTGGCCCAGTCTGCTGCCGCCAAGTGCGACCGCTGCTGGCACCATGTAGAAGATGTGGGCACCATCGCGGGTCACGAAGAGATCTGTGGTCGCTGTGTGACCAACGTTGAGGGTGACGGCGAAACGCGTCAATTTGCTTGATGAACATGACTCAACATAAAAGCGGCCTGCGTTGGCTGTGGCTGGCAGTGCTGGCCTTTGTACTAGACCAGGCGAGCAAGCTTGCCGTGGTCAAGTTGCTGCCATTTGGTTACCCGGGGGTGGAGATCACCCCCTTCTTCAATCTGGTTCACGTCTACAACAAGGGCGCCGCATTCAGCTTCCTGGCTGATCAGGGGGGCTGGCAGCGCTGGTTCTTCGCGGTGCTGGCTTTTGCCATCTGTGGATTGCTGATCCACTGGCTGCGCAAGCAGTCGGTGACCCAGCGTTGGAGCGGTATCGCCTATTCACTCATCATCGGTGGCGCCCTCGGCAACGTCTTTGATCGACTGGTGCTGGGCCATGTGGTCGATTTTCTCGACTTCTACTGGCAGCGTGCGCATTGGCCGGCATTCAATCTGGCCGACAGCTTTATCTTTATCGGGGCCGCCATGATTGTGCTGGACGGTTTCCGTGGTGAGAAAAAGGAGCAGGCATGAGCCAGCAGATCACCGCTAACAGCAGCGTGCTGTTCCACTTCTCCATCAAGCTGGAAGATGGCTCGGTTGCCGACAGCACGGCGCTGCACGGCAAACCGGCCCGCCTGCGGATGGGCGATGGCAGCCTGACCCCCACCTTCGAACAGTGTCTGCTGGGCCTGTGCGAAGGGGAGAGCAAGAGTTTTACTCTGGCGCCGGAAGAGGCCTTTGGCCTCTCCAACCCCGACAACATCTACCATCTCGACCGTGCCAAGTTTGGCGCCGATGTGGAGCCAAAAGTCGGCACCATCATCCTGTTCGATCAGCCCAACGGCAGCGAGCTGCCGGGCATCATCCGGGCGGTAGCCGGGATGTCGGTCACGGTCGATTTCAACCACCCGCTGGCCGGTCATACCGTCACCTTCGAGGTGGAGATCCTGGGCGTTGATGATGAGGAGAAGGTGCATTAATGGATATTCTGCTCGCTAACCCTCGCGGTTTTTGCGCCGGTGTCGATCGCGCCATCAGTATTGTCGAGAGCGCGCTGGAGAAGTTCGGTGCCCCCATCTATGTCCGCCACGAAGTGGTACATAACCGCTATGTGGTGAACAAGCTGAAGGAGGCGGGGGCGGTCTTCGTCGAGGAGCTCGATGAGGTGCCGGATGACAGCATCGTCATCTTCTCTGCTCACGGCGTGGCCAAGACAGTGCGCGAGATGGCCAAGTCCCGCGCCCTCAAGGTATTCGATGCCACCTGTCCGCTGGTGACCAAGGTGCATATGGAGGTTCATCGCGCCAGCCGCAAGGGCTCCGAGGCGGTGCTCATCGGCCACGCCGGTCACCCCGAGGTGATCGGGACCATGGGGCAGTACGAGAATCGTGAGGGTGGCATGTATCTGGTGGAGACGCCGGAAGATGTGGCCAAGCTCAAGGTGAAGAATCCGGATGACCTCTGCTTCGTCACCCAGACCACCCTGAGCGTGGATGAGACCTCTGACGTGATCGATGCGCTGCGCAAGCACTTCCCCAAGATCCAGGGGCCGCGCAAGGACGATATCTGCTACGCCACCCAAAACCGTCAGGATGCGGTGCGGGAGATGGCGGGGCTGGTGGACGCCATGCTGGTGGTGGGATCTCGTAACTCTTCCAACTCCAACCGTCTGCGCGAGCTGGCCGAGAAGGTGGGTGCCAGAGCCTATCTTATCGACGATGCGTCGATGATCGAGGAGAGCTGGCTGGAAGGGGTGAAGGCGATCGGCGTCACTGCAGGTGCATCCGCCCCCGAGGTGCTGGTGCAAAACGTGATTGCCCGCCTGCGGGAGCTGGGTGGCAAGGTGGTCGCCGAGCATCCTGGCCGTGAAGAGAACGTAGTCTTTGAGGTTCCTCCCGAACTTAGAATAATTTGAGTGCAGCCAGGAAGGCTTAAGAATAAAGTGTGTTGATAATGACGCCGGGTTTGTTCAAGAGACAGGCTCGGCGTTAAACTTATGAAGCAGTCTGTCACCAAGGATGGGATATGATTGGATACTTTCGTGGTTTTTCTCTTATTGAGTTGATGATTGTCATCGCCATCGTGGCGATTCTTGGCACCATCGCTTATCCCGCCTATCAGCAATATGTGCTGACCAGTCATCGTGTCGAAGCCAAGGCCATGCTGCTCAATGCAGCCAATCGGCAAGAAACCTATTTTATGGATTTCAATCAGTATGCATCCTCTGCTGCTGCTCTTGGTATCAGTAGTGCATCTGAGAATGGCCTGTATCAATTATCCATTGCCGTATCAGGTAACACCTACACCTTGTCAGCCAGTGCTGGCGCGGCGACGGCCCAAGCCAACGATACCGATTGCACAGTGTTTTCCATTAATCAGTTGGGTGTCAAAAGTGCCTCTGGTGCAGCTAGCAATAGCTGTTGGGAATAGTCATGGCCATTCATGTTTCATCACATGAGAGGGGATTCAGCCTGTTGGAGGTGATGATCACCGCAGTCATCCTGTCGCTGGGGCTGCTTGGTCTGGTTGCTTTGCAAACCCATTCAAAATTTGCCAGTTATGAAGCTCGCCAGCGCACTATTGCCAGCTGGCTGGCTAACGATATGGTCGAACGAGTACGGATAAATCGCGATAGCTGGACCGCATCCGGTGCAGTGACCGTTAATCTTGCTGCCAACTTGCCACGCCCGACATGCGCCGCAGCAGATGGCACAATTAGCGCGTGCAGTGCTGCAGATTTACGTAACGCCGACCTTCACTACTGGCAACAAGCCTTGCTTGGGGCCAGTGTGTCGGGGGCTGCATCTTCCTTGAATTCACCGATAGGTTGCGTGGTGCGGCGGGCCAATAATGTATTGGCTGTCGGGATATTCTGGGCTGGCAAGCAAGAGATATCTGATGGGGGGGCTGCTGCCGCCGCAGCAACGCTGATCAATGAGTGTCAACTCTCGACAGCAAATAATCTTTCGAGGCGCCAGTTTATTCTGACGACGACTTTATGAATTCTCGCGGTTTCACGCTGGTAGAGTGGCTAGTCGCTATGCTGCTCGGTCTATTTTTGTTAGCGGGGGTATTCACAGTTTTTGTGATGTCTCGCTCCAGCTCTGAAGATGCCTTTGATCAAAGTGAATTACAGGAAAATGGTCGATTGGCCATTCGGTTGATCAGCCAGGATATCAAATGGGCTGGCTTTTTTGGAGCTTATACCGGCCAGCCTGTACAGATTGGCCCTTCTTTAAGAAATGACATTGTAATTGATGACGATGATGACTGCTTGGATGAACGTGACGTTGGCAGCTTACCATCAAATAAAGCGCCCATCAGGGGACTATGGGTGAGTCGGGTCTCGGCCACCAAATCGCTAGAGGGACTCACCTGTATTAAAGAGGCTGACCGAGTAGCTAATTCGGACGTGATCAGTATAAAGCGGCTGGTTGGGCGACCTATTCCTGAGACCGAAAATTTGGATGAAAATCGTTTTTATATGGCGACCAATAGCCAAGAGGCGAGAGTTATTCGCGGTATTAAGGGTAGCAATACCAGACCGATCTTTGGGGCCAATAATGAAAGTCAGCTTTGGGAATATCAGCACTATATCTATTACCTGTCACAAGATAATGGTATTCCGGTTCTGCGCAAACGTTACTTGACGGCTAATAGTGGCTCTTTCGAGATTGGAGGCGCTATGGCTGAAGGGGTAGAGAATATGGTGCTGATGTTCGGTGTCGATGACTCTGTTATCCCTGATGGGCGGATCGACAGATATCTCTCAGCAGACCAGATGACCACCCAGCTCTGGAATGAAGGTCGAGTATTGGGAGTTCGGTTGTTTTTATTAATCAGAGCGGCGAAAGAGTCTGCACGTTACAAAAATAATAACACCTATCAACTTGGCAATCTGCCCCCGATAAAAGGCAATGGCGATGGCTATCGCCGCCTATTGCTGGAAAGCAGCATCGCATTGCGTAACCCGCAAATTGTTACCCGGAGTGGCACATGAGATCGTTTCAACAACAGCAAGGGATTGCACTGATAGTCGCACTGGTTATTCTGGTTCCTTTGACTTTGATTGCGGTAGTCGTCATGCAATCCAGTGGTATGAGTCTGAAGATGGCGGGTTCTAGTGCCAGTTTGCAACGGGCAGAACACGAAGTTGAAGGTACTCTGGAGTCTGCATTGAGCGATACTTCTCTCTCAACACAAATTGCAACGCAGGCAATTGGTACTTCGGCGGCAATAGGCACTACCACTCCTGCTACTACCCTGACAGTCAATACAGAAAGTGTATGCAAACGAAAATTTGAAGCCAGTAGCCAGAATGTAACGCCAGCTTGTCGTTATGCTGAAGCCACTACATCCAGTGCTTATGGCAAGGTGAATAGCCAAATGACCTTTACTGCCGGGGTCGAACAGCCCCTGTTAAGTGCCAATTAGGGAGCCAGTAATGAACATAAGGAACTGTTTATTAACAAGCTTGCTGGTATTGTGTAGCGGAATATCCGGCACATCTTTAGCGGTAGGGACTGGCTATTCTGATGATACCGAGTTGTTTATTTATGACTTTGCCAAAGCCGGGGATTTTAGGCCAAAGGTTCTATTTATATTCGATAACTCAGGCAGTATGGGCGAAACAACTTTGCTAGGAAAGGAAGAGTATGACCCTGAATTTCCTTATCCAAGGTTAGCATATGATGATGGGAGTAACAGTTTTCTCTATTACTCAACAAATGGAACTCCCCCTCAAACGTTAGATAGTAACAATACCAGACGGTTCTCAACGAGTAAAAATGCTTGTGCCACATCTCGGGAGCCTCTTAACCAAATTGGACTATTTTCATCTGTCTATTGGAATTATGAGGTATCTGGTTCGGGCAAAAACAGAAAAGGGGAGTGGAAACCATTAAAAAACTATGCATCCAACACAACCAATATAGTGGATTGTCAACAGGATATTTCAGCAAAAAATGTTGATAACAGCGGTTTTACAGGTTCGTATCAGTCTGTCTCTGGAGCAACCAAGGGTTATCCAGTAAATAGGTCTAACAATACTAACATTAGTATTCCATGGGTTGATAGTGCTACACCTATCGCCCCGAATACGGGTGGGGCAGAAGTGCTGACCATATATACCGCCAACTATTTGCGTTGGTATCATGCACCTTCCACTATTACTACATCGAGACTAAATGTAGCCAAACAGGCGCTGAGGGAGTTGGTTCGCTCTACGCCAGCGGTAGACTTTGGCCTTGCGGTGTTTAACCAAAATGATGGTAACGGCAGTACCAATAAAAATGGTGGTCGTATCATTAGGCACATCATGGGTAATGACGCCATCTTGGCTGGCGGTAAAACCGGCGCTCAGGATCTTATTGATAAATCAAATAGTCTGGCGGCGGAGACATGGACGCCTTTGTGCGAAACCTTGTATGAGGCCTACCGTTATTTTGGCGGGCTTGATATCTACTTTGGTGATGATGATGCGAGTCGCAATCCTCAGCGAGACCCTAATGCCGAAATTCCTACAGCTAATAAGTATAAGTCTCCATATGATAAGTGCTCTAATAATGGCTATGTCATTTATATGACTGATGGTGCTCCAACGTATGATGCTGCTGCGGATAGTTTGGTAGCGGGATTGCTCAATAGCTCAAAAGATCCTAATAAGCCTAGTTATAGTGACACGGTCGGTTATGGGACGGGAAAAGATAAAAGTTACCTTGCTGCACTTGCTGGTTATATGAAAAACAATGATGTCAATACATCTGCTGCTGGTAAGCAGACGGTCACTACCTTTACCGTTGGGTTTGGTGATGATGCAATTAAGGGGGCAGGTGTACTATTGGCTGAAACTGCCCGTCGCGGTGGCGGAAAATATTATCCAGCAACTGATGCTACCCAACTTAACGAAGCGTTAAAGTCATCATTGCTGGCTATTTTGAAAATGAATACCTCGCTGGTCTCTCCCGCCATTGCCACCAATAACTTTGACCGAACTCGCAGCCTTAATAATATCTACTACGCCATGTTTGAACCGGGAGCTGGCCCGCGATGGAAGGGAAATTTGAAAAAGCTGGTGCTGGCACCTGAGAAAGGTTATGTGGTAGACAGTACTCTATATGAAGATGAGAATGGAGAACCTCAGATAGGATTACCTGCGATTTCCAGTGACGGAACAATTCTTGAGTCAGCAAAAACCTATTGGTCATCCACCACTGATGGTAACAAGGTTGCCGAGGGTGGGGTACAGGAGATGCTGGCAGCTAAAACCAATCGCAATCTTTATATTATTCCCCCTTCCACTAATACATTAACTCCCTTTAGCAAGTCTGCTCTTGAGGGTATGGCAGGCGGGGCGACGCAGCTACGCACTGTCATGAAACTTGATAGTGCTGATAGCATGGATGACCTGCTTAATTGGACCAAGGGTATTGATGCGTTTGATGAGAATCAAGATGGTGATAGAACAGATAATCGGGAGCATATTCTTGGTGACCCGTTGCATTCACGGCCATTAGTGATCAACTACGGTTGTACAAAGTCGACAGGACAGACCGGGAATTCAGATAATAAGTGCGACACTCATGGATGAATGGCGAGAGGTGGCCAACTGCTGATTGGTGGTACCCTTCTGCTCGCCAAAGTAAAAGCAGTATCACCATGAGCTATCAGCAGTTGACCGAGGGGCAACGATACCAGTTATCGGTGCTTCGCGCACAGGGGATGTCCATCCTTGCCACCGCACGCGCCATTGGCGTTCATCGCTCCACCCTCTACCGGGAGCTGCGTCGTAACGCCGGGCCGCAGGGCTACCAGCCAGACAATGCGCATCAGCACGCCACCCACCGACGGGCCAGTGCGGCCAAATCTCGGCTATCTGCCGATGTCATCCAGTTTGTCGAGCTGACACTCGCCTGGTGGTGGAGCCCGGAGCAGATAAGCGCGGTGGGCAAGCAGATAGGCCTCATGGTGAGTCACGAGTGGATATACCGCCATGTGGCCGCCGACAAAGCCCGGGGTGGCCAGTTGTACCGCCATCTGCGCCAGGGCCACAAGCGCTACCGCAAGGGGGCGAGCAGCCTGCGTTCTCCCATCAAGGAAGCCCGCTCTATTGATGAACGGCCGGCTATCGTCGATAGCCGGGAGCGGCTCGGTGATTGGGAGGCGGACACGGTGCTGGGCAAGCAAGGCACAGGTGCACTGGTCACCCTGGTGGAGCGCAAGAGCCGGCTCTATCTGGTCAAGCGGGTCGCGAGCAAACAGGCTGGGGTGGTGCGGGATGCGATAATCGAGATGTTAACGCCCTACATCGAGCAGGTGCATACCATCACCTTTGACAACGGCGGCGAGTTTGCCGAACACAAGGCGATAGAGGAAGCGCTGGGTGCCGAGACTTACTTTGCGCACCCTTACTCTTCGTGGGAGCGCGGTCTGAACGAGAACAGCAATGGGCTGTTGAGGCAGTTTATCCCAAAGGGAACAGACCTGAGAGAGGTCACGGACGAGGATGTCAGGAGAGCGGAGCAGTGGCTCAACCTACGACCTCGGAAATGTCTCGGATTCAGGCAGCCTGTCAAGGTATTCGAAGAGTACCGTCAGGCGGCATAGGCGAGTGTCGCACTTCGAAGTTGAATTCGCGGACTACATGTACACCTGACTTGCGCATTGTGATGGGAAGTAATGCCGGCTTCTTGCATATGTTTAAAGACAGCGGCACCACGGTTGATGAAAGCTGGGCCGTTATGCCCTATCAATTTATTGCCAATCAGAAAGCGCTGCGAGAAAACCTGGATTCATCGGCTCATCTATATGGTGTAGATTCATCGCCCACTGTGCTGGTCAATGAGCAAGTCAAAGATGGTCATATCAAGCCGTCACAAGGTGACAAAGTGTGGTTATTTACCGGGTTGCGCGGTGGTGGCAAGGCCTATTATGCGTTGAATATATCCGATCCGGACTCCCCTTCGCTTGTGTGGCGGTTGGATAAAAACAGCGCCGGTTTCAGCAACCTGGGCGAAACCTGGTCGATCCCCGAGGTTGCGTTTATTCCCGGTTATTACACAGAAACCGCTGGTAAAAAAACCTATAAACCTGTCCTGATATTCTCTGGTGGTTATGACCAGGCCAAGAGCTATTTGGGGCAGGGGGCTGAAGACAGCGAAGGGTTAGGCATTTATATCGTGGATGCAGAGGCCGGCACTCTGTTGTTCAGCTTTACCCCGGATGCGACCAGTACAACCAACAAGCAGGTTGCAGGCATGGTTTATAGCATGCCAGGCGCAGTCTCTGTGCTAGACAGCGATGGAGATGGTGTATCTGACCGGGTTTATGCGGGTGATACCGGCGGTCAGATCTGGCGCATCGACATGAAGGGGACAGAAAAATCCAAATGGACGGCCATCAAGTTTGCCAGTTTGGGAAATGCACATTTAAGTGGAACTGCCAAGAAGCTGGAAGATGATCGCCGTTTCTTTACCCAGCCCGTATTGGTGCGCACCATCAATAAAGGTTGGAAGTATGATGGGACAAATTATCTTTACAGCGAGCGTCCGTTTGATGCCGTATTGATAGGCAGTGGTGATAGAAACCGCCCCTCCTCGGAGGCGACAACCCAAAATTTGTATGTGATGCTACGTGACTACAATGTTAATCCAACCTTGTTTGGGGCAACGTCTGAACCAGCGGTGCCATCAAGTATCACACTGAACGATCTCTACGATGTGACCAGCGATCCCTTTACGGGTTTGAATGAAGAGCAGATTGTAAACACCACCAAGGCGTTGACCAGCAAGTTGGGATGGAAATTCTGGCTCAATGAAAGCGGTGAAAAATCAATGGGGGCTGGTTTGGTGTTGCAAGGCAAGCTTTATTTCACCTCTTTCCTGCCTCAGGTTCAGGACTTCCAGCAGTGTACCATCCAATCCATCGGTGCCATGCGCCAATATATGATTGATATGCACTATGGCACTTCTTTCAAATATGTACTGGATAGCAACAATCAGGAAGTTATTCAGCGTTACGTAGAGGTGCAAAATAAGGTTGCTGATGATCTGGTTATTCATGGTGGGGATGATGGCCGGATCAGGATTATAGGTGGTGCTCCGGGCAAGGAGGTCATCCTCAAAGATGATGGGAAGGGAGAGCCTGAGCGCTGTACCGGTGAAGGAGAATGCTCACAAGGTGCGGAAGAGGCAAAAATGGATATGTCTCCCAAGAAAATCTATCTCTATGAAGGAGAACAGGGATGAAACGCATGCTGCTCTGGTGTGTGGGCTTGCCCTTGTTGGTTCATGCCCAAACGGAAGACATAAAATGTTATGTCACTCTGGAAGGTGGTGTGCAGATGGTGTTGCAGCAACCGGTAACTGATACGAGCAAGGCAAATCTGGTCAGGGTGTTTAAACAGAAAGGTTATGAGATTGATGGGGTGGTGCATCTTGTCACAGAGGTAATCGAGTGCGTTCCTTTGGCGGCCACCTTTTCGCTGGCTGATGCAAAAAAACAAGATGAAATCCAACCCAGATAACGTTGGTTATTGAGTAGGGTAAAGGGGCTAAGAACAACTCAGCCCCTTTTTTTCGCTTCTGCTTCTGCCGGATGGGGAAACGATGATATCGACTCGGGGGGCCTGGTCGATACAAAACCGGAGTGTCATGTTGGTGCCAATCGCAGTGCCATCTGGACTGAATCGCACAAATTGTCGATTGGCCGTCACGGTATGTTTTTCAAGAAAGGGTTCTGTTGCTGATAACAAGATATCGCCACTTGCAATATCGAATTGGCGATCCTGATTGATGTCGATAAAGACAAGCATGCGCTGGGCGCCGGTTTGATTTGCGAGTACACAGCCTTCTTTTGTGGAGTTTATGACAGGCATGGCAAGACAGGCTGTGACGGGTTGCTGCTGTGTGATAGCTTGCCGTTGGCCGAAGATCAGGTGGTCCTGCAGGTTTCTTGTGTAGATGTCGCTGTCGGTAGATGTCAGCAGATTTGCCAATGACGGCAGTCCCAAGGTCAGCAGGATGGTTGTCAGGCTTGCAGATATTAAAAACTCAAGCAGGGTAAATCCATTTCGTGCCATAGCGTATGAGTCCTTGTTCAAAGGAGACTCTAAGCATAGCTATTGGATTGAAATGGATCCTTTTGTGCTCGTGTGTGTTTCGCGGTAGTTAGCGCAGGTCATGGACATACAGCACCACTTGCCTGGCTATGGGCACGCCCGGCAGGCATAACTGCAATCTCAATGCCCTTTTCACCGCTTACACAGAGTGAAAAGATGACCTCGCTATCAGACGTAATGGTGCCATCAGGGGTGAAGTGAAGCGCCTGTGCATCTGCAGAAATGGCCAGTTCTGCAGGAAACTCGGGACTTGCCGTCAGAGTTGTTTCGCTGCCATTGAGCTTCTGATCGTTATTAGTATCGATAAAAGCGATCTGCCGGGTCGCTCCATTTTGATTGGCAGTAACGCACTCTTCTACAGAATTATTGATAGTGGTCAGGCAGAGAGTAACCGTTTGCTGGTTAGAGATAGCCTGTTGTCTGGCATAGTTTAAGTGGTTTAGAAGGCTTTTTTCTTGGGTCGCCAAATTATTACTGCCAAGCAGGTTAGAGAGGGAAGGAATACCAATCCCCAACAGAATGACGCCTAGCGCAATGGCTATCATCAACTCCATCAGGGTAAATCCGGCGTTTTTCATATCTGCGAAGGCCTGTCGTTCCGTGACTATCTACAGCTTATCCTTCTCACTGGTTGCTGTCACACGGTTACGCCTGTCTTGAACTGGCAGATTGCCCCCCTTTTCTTTATCATTCCCCATCATTTTCGAATTCAAGATGCATCGCCATGGCAAAAGCCCTCTCTCTGATGCTTGCCCAGTTGAATCTGACGGTAGGCGCCATCGAAGATAACACTGACAAAGTGCTCGCTGCGGCAGCTCAGGCCGAGCAGCAAGGTGCCGATCTGCTGGTCTGCTCCGAACTGGCCCTGACCGGCTATCCACCGGAAGATCTGCTGCTGCGCGCCGATCTGATGATGCGGGTCGAAGCCGCGTTGGCTCGTGTTGCCGAATGGCAGGGCAACTGTGCCATTTTGGTAGGGCATCCCTGGCGTGAAGGAGATGCGCTCTACAACGCGGCGTCACTCTATGAGCAGGGCAAGCTGATTGCCCGTTACTTCAAGCAGGACTTGCCCAACTACGGCGTGTTTGATGAGAAGCGCTACTTCACCGCGGCAACCGAGACCTGCGTGGTGCCGTTCCGTGGTCACCAGCTGGGGCTGCTCATCTGTGAAGACCTGTGGCAGCCGGGTCCGGCGCTGGCCGCCAAGGCGGCAGGTGCCGAGCTGCTGCTCACCATCAATGCGTCGCCCTACGATCAGGAGAAACCCTGGATCCGCCGCGAGCTGATGGCGGAGCGCTGCGATCAGACCGGTCTGCCGCTGGTCTACCTCAATCAGGTGTGCGGTCAGGATGAGCTGATTTTCGACGGCTGCTCCAAGGTGTTCAGCAGCCAGGGTGAGTTGACTCACAAGCTGGCCCCGTTTGCCGAAGAGCTGGCGCTGGTACGTTTTGCTGATGGCCAGCCGGTGAAGGAGCGGGAACCCGCTGCGCTGCTGGAGCCGTTGGCCGAGACCTATCAGGCGCTGGTGCTGGCAGTGCGCGACTATGTCACCAAGAACGGCTTTCACGGCGCGGTGCTGGGTCTCTCCGGTGGGATCGACTCGGCGCTGACATTGGCCATCGCGGCCGATGCCATCGGGGCCGACAAGGTGCAGGCGGTGATGATGCCGTTCCGCTACACCGCCCAGATGAGTGTGGAAGATGCCAAGGAGCAGGCCGAGCGGATGGGGGTTGAGTTCAACATCATCTCCATCGAGCCGATGTTCGAAGGATTTATGACCCAGCTGGCGCCGCTTTTTGAAGGCACCGCCCGCGATACCACCGAAGAGAACCTGCAGGCCCGCTGCCGCGGTGTACTGCTGATGGCGCTCTCCAACAAGCGTCGCCGCATCGTGTTGACTACCGGCAACAAGAGTGAGATGGCGGTCGGTTATGCCACCCTGTACGGCGACATGGCCGGTGGCTTCGATGTGTTGAAAGATGTGCCCAAGACGCTGGTCTTCAAACTGTGCGAATATCGCAACTCGGTCGACTATGTGATCCCGCAGCGGGTTATTGACCGCCCCCCTTCAGCAGAGCTGGCACCGGATCAGGTGGATCAGGACAGCCTGCCGCCATACGACATCCTGGATGCCATCCTCAAGTGTTACGTGGAAGAGGATGCCTCGGTCGCCGACATGGTGGCAGAAGGCTTCGAGGAAGCGGTGGTGCGCAAGGTGATCCGCTTGGTGGATCTCAACGAATACAAGCGCCGTCAGGCGGCGGTCGGGCCCCGCATTACGGCTCGCAACTTTGGTAAGGATCGCCGTTACCCCATTACATCCGGGTTCGGTAAACAGAACTGGTAAGGAGTCACCATGAAGAAGATTGAAGCCATCATCAAACCGTTCAAGCTGGACGATGTGCGCGAGGCCCTGGCCGAGATCGGCATCAACGGCATGACCGTATCCGAAGTCAAAGGCTTCGGCCGCCAGAAGGGCCATACCGAGCTCTATCGCGGTGCCGAATATATGGTCGACTTCCTGCCGAAAGTGAAGGTGGAGCTGGTGGTGCAGGACGAGGATCTCGATGCCTGTCTGGAAGCGATCCAGAACACCGCCCGTACCGGCAAGATTGGTGATGGCAAGATCTTCGTCTGCGAGGTGGAGCGTGTCATTCGTATCCGTACCGGCGAAGAGAACGAAGACGCGATCTGACCTTGGCTATCTCTTTACCTGACCAGCGGCGTGAAGCGCGACCTCATTTGATGGGGTGGATGCGTTTTGTGGTCGTGGCCAGCCTGTTGGCGGGCCTGACTGCTTGCAGTACCCGTCCACCGGCCCAGCCGGAGAATCTGTGCCAGATCTTTCGCGAGAAGCCGGACTGGCACAAGGCCGCGCTCAAGATGAACGAGAAGTGGGGGACGCCGATCCATGTGGTGATGGCCATGATGTATCAGGAGTCCTCTTACGTACATGATGCCCAGCCGCCGATGCAGTATTTCCTCTTCATCCCGACCGGGCGGGCTAGTTCGGCTTATGGTTATGCTCAGGTCAAAGATGAAACCTGGGCGGATTACCAGCGAGAAACCGGCAACAGCTGGAGTGACCGCGATGATTTTGCCGACGCCATCGATTTTATGGGTTGGTACACTAACAAAGCCCAGCGGCTCAATGGCACCTCCAAGTGGGATGCCTATGGCCAGTACCTCAACTATCACGAAGGGTGGGGTGGCTACCGGCGTGGCAGCTATCGCAGCAAGGGGTGGTTGATGAAGACCTCTCGCAAGGTAGAGGCTCGCGCCCAGCGCTACGGCGCCCAGTACCGTCAATGCAAGGATCAGCTCTCCCGTGGGGGCTGGTTCTGGTAACCAAATCAGGAGTCAGAAATGCCGCTATTGGACAGTTTTACCGTTGACCACACCCGTATGGAAGCGCCAGCGGTGCGTGTGGCCAAGACCATGCAGACCCCGAACAAGGACACTATTACCGTGTTCGACCTGCGTTTCTGCGTACCGAATCAGGAGATCCTCTCCGAGCGCGGTATCCATACGCTGGAGCACCTGTTCGCCGGTTTTATGCGTGATCACCTGAACGGCAATGGCGTGGAGATCATCGATATCTCTCCTATGGGTTGCCGTACCGGCTTCTACATGAGCCTGATCGGCGCGCCGGACGAAGCCCGTGTTGGTGCAGCTTGGCAGGCGGCCATGAGCGACGTGCTGACCGTGCAGGATCAGGCCAAGATCCCCGAGCTGAACGAGTATCAGTGCGGCACCTACAGCATGCACTCGCTGGAAGAGGCGCACGCCATCGCCCGTCATGTGCTGGAGCGCGGTGTCGGCGTTAACCACAACGACGAGCTGGCCCTGCCGGAAGAGAAGCTGAAGAGTCTGTGAGGCTGATGAGCTGTCGCTCATCGGATAACCTCTTCAGGGAATGTTAAAAGAGCCGGTCAGCCATGCTGACCGGCTCTTTATTATTCCGCCCGATCGCGATTATGGGGATGACTTGCTCCCCTTGCCGACTCTGATTAGGATGGTTTTTGAACCGAATCCGTTGGCGTAGGTGTGACGATGAAAGGGATATTGCTGCGTTGGCTGGCCCGTTACGATGCATGGTGCGAGGAGTGGGGACTCACTCAGGAGAACCGGCGCTGCTGCACGCCGGTTCGTTATGATGATGATTCAAGCAAAGAGCGAGCTTGCACAGAAGAGGCTGAGCTCAATCAAAATTGCGGGTCACGGCACCGGTAACGCTGTTGTACTCGAAGCCGAGGCCGTTTCGATAATCCGGGTTGGTCTGGAAGCGGTTGATTGAGTCGCGCAGGATGTAGCGGCAGTTATCGTGGCGAAGCGTGCCATCAGCCTGCCCGTTTGCCTGGATGAGTCGGGAGATGTAATCACTCTTTGAATCGGTATGGAGTTCATCGACCGCCGTCAGATCGGTGTCGAGCAGGGCGCCGAACAGGCTCTCGCAGTCATCCCGGCTGTTGACGGAGATCTTATCGCTGTCGCCACCGGGAAATATGACATCAGGCCCCTGACCATTCTGATCCTCCTTGGTGCCCACCGGCCAGCCGTAGCTGTTGATGTCGAGATCCTGCTTGCCCATGCCGCTAAAGTTATAGAGTGCCAGCGGCTCCCCCTTCGCCTTCACCGCCCAGCCAGCATGAGCAAGCTGTACCGCACTGGCAAAGCTGCCTGCGGTCGCCGAGACCGTGCTTTTCAGGGCATCATCCTTGATATTGATAAAGCGGGGCAGGGCGGTGACGGCCAGGATCCCCAGCACTATGATCACCAGCACCAGTTCAATCAGGGTAAAGCCGTTGTTTCTGTTGTTCATCATGTTCAATGACCCATTAAATACCGCAAACAGGTGTGAGTGATATGCAGCTGATAGATACCCATTGCCATCTCGACTTTCCGGTGTTCGACCAGGACAGGGAGGCACTGCTGGCCCGTTGTCGGGCATTGGGGGTGACGGAGTATATCATTCCTGCCATCGCAGAGGATAACTGGACTCGTGTGATGGCACTGGCAGATCAGCATGACGGCCTCTTTTATGGTCTGGGCATTCATCCTTGGTATGCAGGTGAACAGCGGGAGGGGGTGATGGAGCGGTTGCGAACGCTGGTAATGAGCCAGCCTGCCGGGCTGGTGGCCATAGGCGAGTGTGGGCTGGACCTGCGCTCTCACGTGCCGCAGGAGGGGCAGCTTGCGCTGTTTGAGGCTCAGATCCGGCTGGCTGCAGAGGCCGGGCTCCCCCTGATGATCCACTCGGTGCGTGCCAATGACACTGTGGCCAAGCTGTTGCGCCGCTTCAAGCCGCCTCGTGGCGGGGTGATCCATGCTTTCAGCGGTTCGTTGCAGCAGGCGGAGGCCTTCTGGCAACTGGGCTTTCGACTCGGGGTGGGCGGGGTTATCAGTTTTGAACGGGCGAACAAGACGCGAGAGGTATTTCGGGCCATGCCGCTCGAGGCTCTGGTGCTGGAAACCGATTCGCCCGATATGCCGTTGCAAGGCGCACAAGGCACCCGGAATACCCCGGAAGCGCTGCCGAAAATAGCGGAAATATTGATGACCTTGCGGGATGAACCATCGGCAGATGTTGCCGAGGTGTTATTTGAAACTGCCCGGCATATTTTCCATCACGACCAATAGCCATGAAACAAATTCGCAACACCTGATTTAGTTGTCAGGAAAAAAAATGAGCGTAAAAATCGTTTGCTGTCTAATTTTGTGACACTTGGACATTTTGATAACGATAAAATGTGACCAGCATTCTATTTTATCGGACTTTAATTAGTATAATGCGCTCCCCTTGATTAGTTGGGTTTAATAACAACTCGCTAACAAGTCAGGTGCTACTAGAGGAAGATAATAATGAATTTGTTCATGGGTCTGGTAGGGATGGCGACGCTCGTCCTTATCGCGGTGCTGTTCTCCAGCAATCGCAAGGCAATCAACGTCCGTACCGTTGTCGGTGCGTTCGCAATTCAAGCCGGTCTGGGGGCATTTGTTCTCTATGTTCCGGTTGGTCGCGATATCCTGGTCGGCGTGTCCGACGCGGTATCCAGCGTGATCAGCTACGGCCAGAACGGGATCGACTTCCTGTTTGGCGGTCTGGTCAGCAACAAGATGTTTGAAGTGTTCGGTGGCGGCGGCTTTGTCTTTGCCTTCCGTGTTCTGCCGGTCATCATCTTCTTCTCTTCCCTGATTGCAGTGCTCTATTACCTGGGCATCATGCAGATGGTCATCAAGTTGCTGGGCGGCGGTCTGCAGAAAGTATTGGGTACTTCCCGCACCGAATCCCTCTCTGCAACTGCCAACATCTTCGTCGGTCAGACCGAAGCGCCGCTGGTGGTTCGTCCTTACATCGCCAAGATGACTGACTCCGAGCTGTTCGCCGTCATGTGTGGTGGTCTGGCTTCCGTTGCCGGTTCCGTACTGGCCGGTTACGCCTCCATGGGCGTGAAGATGGAGTACCTGATTGCTGCCTCCTTCATGGCTGCACCGGGTGGTCTGCTGTTCGCCAAGCTGCTGGTTCCCGAGACCGAGACCCCGAACTACGACGAGAGCTCTGCCGATGCCGAGCTGGATGACAAGCCTGCCAACGTCATTGACGCTGCTGCTGCTGGCGCTTCTGCCGGTATGCAACTGGCCCTGAACGTCGGCGCCATGCTGCTGGCCTTCATCGGTCTGATCGCCATGATCAACGGCATCTTCTCCGGTGTGGGTGGCTGGTTCGGTTATCCGCAACTCTCTCTGGAACTGCTGCTGGGCTGGATCTTCTCCCCGCTGGCCTTCCTGATCGGTGTGCCCTGGAATGAAGCAGTGGTTGCTGGTTCCTTCATCGGTCAGAAGCTGGTAGTGAACGAGTTCGTGGCTTACCTGAACTTCGCTCCGTACCTGAAAGACGAAGTGCTGATCAACGGTGTGGCCATGTCCGATCACACCAAGGCGATCA
Organism: Aeromonas sp. 102P; assembly: GCF_051920345.1. Classification (NCBI taxonomy): domain Bacteria; kingdom Pseudomonadati; phylum Pseudomonadota; class Gammaproteobacteria; order Aeromonadales; family Aeromonadaceae; genus Aeromonas; species Aeromonas sp. 102P. The sequence goes on from NZ_JBQBCZ010000001.1 coordinate 1,241,039, forward strand.
TCTCCTTCGCGCTGTGTGGTTTTGCCAACCTATCCTCTGTTGCCATCCTGCTGGGTGGTCTGGGGTCCATGGCGCCGAACCGCCGCGGCACCATTGCACGCTTTGGTCTGAAAGCCGTACTGGCTGGCTCTCTGTCCAACCTGATGTCTGCCACTATCGCAGGCTTCTTCCTGGCACTGTCCGGCATGTAATCGCCGCCTGACTGACAGGGTATAAACACGAACGCCACGGCATCTGCCGTGGCGTTCGCGTATGGAGCGGTGACAACCGTTTTCCTATCTAAACTAATAATAAAATGAGTCAAATCGGAGGTTATATGAATGAAGTGCTACTGGCGATGGTGGCCGGCTTTATAGTTGGTTTGTTGTTTTCTTTCCTCAAATTGCCGATCCCGGCGCCTCCCGTTTTGTCCGGGGTAATGGGGATCGTCGGGGTCTATCTGGGGGGATTGGCCTATTCCTGGATCCTGACCCGTTTCTTTTCGTAAGGCTTTTTTAGACCTGGATTTGCCAGATGTGAGGTACCTCTGAAATTGGCAAATCCGGCTTGCAAACAGGGGGTATCTCGGCTGAAATAGGCGTTGCCAGCAGGGTGCTGGCAATGACTAATACTCGATGAAATCGGGTGTTGGCGGTCAAATGGAATTGATTGGGAAGTCAGGTCAGATGTTGTCGGCCTTTCTCAAGTCTTCATGGAACCAAGTCCGCACTTTTGTAAGAAAGTGACAGGGCTCTTGCCTTATTTACAGTCGCAGTGCCTGCAGGGTGTTTTGAATAGCATCCCGATAGTGCCGGTGCCTTCGCACTGTAATTCCATTCCCGTATAGCTGGGGATTACTGCCTGTGCATCCATCGCTGGATGGTATGGTGGTGCCCGGTTATCTGGATTAAATCGAGACTTTGGAGAACAGAATGACTGATCTGAAAGTGGCCGCTCAGCGCGCCCTGAACCTGATGGACCTGACCACCCTGAACGATGACGACACCGATCAGAAGGTGATCGACCTGTGCCATAAGGCCAAGTCACCGGCTGGCCTGACCGCCGCTGTCTGCATCTACCCCCGTTTTATCCCTATCGCTCGCAAAACCCTGCGTGAGATCGGCGCAGCCGACGTACGCATTGCGACCGTGACCAACTTCCCGCACGGCAACGACGACATCGAGATCGCCGTGGCCGAGACCCGTGCCGCTGTCGCCTACGGTGCTGACGAAGTGGACGTGGTGTTCCCGTATCGCGCCTTCATGGCTGGCAATGAACAGATCGGTTTTGATCTGGTCAAAGCCTGTAAAGAGGCCTGCGGTGCCAACGTGCTGCTGAAAGTGATCATCGAGACCGGCGAGCTGAAAGAAGAGGCGCTGATCCGTCGCGCTTCCGAAATCTGTATCGATGCCGGTGCCGACTTCATCAAGACCTCCACCGGCAAGGTGCCGGTCAATGCGACCCCGGAAGCGGCACGCATCATGATGGAAGTGATCAAGGCCAAGAATCCGAAAGTCGGCTTCAAGCCAGCTGGTGGCGTGAAAGATGCCGCCGTTGCCGGTCAGTACCTGGCCATGGCCGAAGAGATCCTCGGCAACGACTGGGTATCCGCCCGTACCTTCCGCTTTGGTGCATCCAGCCTGCTGGCCAGTCTGCTGGCCACTCTGGGGCATGGCGACAAGCCGGCCAACACCAGCGGTTACTAATAGGTTGATGAGAGGGCGGACGGCTGTCCGCCCTATTAGCCCCCACCATGCGGTGTGTGGGCAAGGATTCAGGCTTGTGTAACGCCAGCAATGGCGGAGGGAATGAAAGATGTTTTTGCCTCAAGAAATTATTCGCAAGAAGCGCAACGGTGAAGCGCTCAGTACCCAAGAAATTCAATTCTTCGTTCAGGGCATTACCAACAACACCATCGGTGAGGGGCAGATTGCCGCCCTGGCGATGGCGGTCTACTTCAAAGACATGACCATGGATGAGCGGGTTGCCCTGACCTGCGCCATGCGCGACTCCGGCATGGTATTGACCTGGGATCACCTCAATCTGGGTGGCCCGATTGTCGACAAGCACTCCACCGGTGGTGTGGGTGATGTTGTCTCCCTGATGCTTGGCCCGATGGTCGCAGCCTGCGGCGGTTTCGTGCCGATGATCTCCGGCCGTGGTCTGGGCCACACCGGCGGCACCCTCGACAAACTGGACGCCATTCCCGGCTACCAGACCTCGGTCGACAACGACCGCTTCCTGAAAGTGGTGAAAGAGGCGGGTGTCGCCATCATCGGCCAGACCGGCGATCTCGCCCCGGCTGACAAGCGTATCTATGCAGTACGGGACATCACCGCCACCGTCGAATCTGTCGCGATGATCACCGGCTCCATCCTCTCCAAGAAGCTCGCCTCCGGGCTGGAAGCGCTGGTGATGGATGTGAAAGTGGGCTCCGGCGCCTTTATGCCGACCTTCGAAGCGTCCGAAGAGCTGGCCAAGAGCATTGTGGCCGTGGCCAACGGTGCCGGTTGCCGCACCTCTGCGCTCTTGACCGATATGAACCAGGTGCTGGCCTCCAGCGCCGGTAACGCGGTGGAAGTGCGTGAAGCGGTGCGCTACCTGACCGGTGAATACCGCAACCCGCGGATCCACGAAGTGACCATGGCGCTGTGCGCCGAGATGCTTATCTCTGCAGGCTTGGCCAGCGACGAGCGCGATGCCCGCACCAAGCTGCAGGCGGTGCTGGATAACGGCAAGGCGGCCGAGATCTTCGGTCGCATGGTGACTGGTCTCGGTGGCCCGGCCGATTTTATGGAGCGTTACGACGCTTACCTGCCCAAGGCCGCCATCGTACGCCCGGTCTTCGCGGCCAACAGCGGTTTTGTGACCGCCATGGATACCCGCGAGCTGGGTCTGGCCGTGGTGGCGATGGGCGGTGGTCGCCGCGCTGCCGGTGACAAACTTGATTATGCGGTCGGTCTGACCGACTTTATCCGCCTGGGTCAAAGTGTTGATGCTGACAAGCCGATCGCGATGATCCACGCTCAGACTGAAGAGCAATATGCTCAGGCTGCCAGCATGGTGCAGGCGGCTGTCCGGATTGGTGGCGAGCGGCCGGAGGCACTGCCTGAAGTGTACCGCCGTATCACCCTGGCCGATTTGTAACAAGGGGAAGACCCATGAAACGTACCTTTATTCTGATGATGGACTCTTTCGGTATTGGCGCAGCTGCCGACGCCGACAAGTTCGGAGATGTGGGCGCCAACACCCTTGGCCATATCGCCAAGGCGTGTGCGGCAGGTGAAATTGAAGGCCGTGGTGCCCTCAATCTGCCCAACCTCAACATGCTGGGTCTGGGCCACGCCTGCGAGCAGGCCTCCGGCTACTTCCCGGAAGGGCTGAAGAAAGATATCGAGGTGGTCGGTGCCTACGGCTTTGCTCAGGAGCTCTCCTCCGGCAAGGACACCCCGTCCGGTCACTGGGAGATCGCCGGTGTGCCCGTGCTGTTCGAGTGGGGCTACTTCAAGGATCACCACAACAGCTTCCCGCAGGAGCTGCTGGACGCCATCGTCGAGAAGGCCGGTCTGCCGGGCTATCTGGGCAACTGCCACGCTTCCGGTACCCAGGTGCTGGACGATCTGGGCGAAGAGCACATGAAGACCGGCAAGCCGATCCTCTACACCTCTGCCGACTCCGTATTCCAGATTGCCTGCCACGAAGAGACCTACGGCCTCGAGAAGCTCTATGAGCTGTGCCACATCGTGCGCGAGCTGCTGGAGCCCTACAACATCGGCCGCGTGATTGCGCGTCCGTTCGTAGGTACTGGCAAGGGCAACTTCAAGCGCACCGGCAACCGTCACGACTACTCAGTGCTGCCGCCGGCGCCGACCGTGCTGGATTACATGAAAGATGCGGGCGGTCAGGTGGTCTCCATCGGCAAGATTGCCGACATCTATGCCCAGCAGGGCATCACCAAGCAGGTGAAAGGGACCGGTCTGACCGAGTTGTGGGATCGCACGCTGGAAGAGGTGAAAGCGGCCGGTGACAACACCATCGTCTTCACCAACTTCGTCGACTTCGACTCCTCCTACGGCCACCGCCGTGACGTTGCCGGTTATGCCGGTGCGCTGGAGTATTTCGATTCCCGCCTGCCGGAGCTGTTTGAGCTGCTGCAAGATGGCGACGTGGTGGTGCTGACTGCCGACCACGGCTGCGACCCGACCTGGGGTGGTACCGACCACACCCGCGAATACATTCCGGTGCTGTTCTTCGGCAAGCCGGTCAAGGCCGGCTCCGTTGGTCGTCGCGAGACCTTTGCCGATATCGGCCAGAGCATCGCGGCTTACCACGGCCTGCCGAAACTGGCGTACGGTACCAGCTTCCTGTAATTTACCCGCCCGCCACTTCGGCGGCGGGCAATTTATAAAACAATAAAACTCAACCTAGTGTGAAGGAATCAAGAGAATGGCAACTCCTCATATCAATGCGAAAGATGGCGCCTTTGCTGATACCGTGCTGATGCCGGGCGACCCCCTGCGCGCCAAGTACATCGCTGAAACTTTCCTGGAGAACGTCGAGCAGATCTGCGACGTGCGCAACATGTTCGGCTTTACCGGTACCTACAAGGGCCGTCGTATCTCCGTCATGGGTCACGGCATGGGTATCCCGTCCTGCTCCATCTACGCAAAAGAGCTGATCACCGATTACGGTGTGAAGACCCTGATCCGTGTGGGCTCCTGTGGCGCCGTGCGTGAAGACGTGAAACTGCGTGACGTGGTGATCGGTATGGGTGCCTGCACCGACTCCAAAGTAAACCGTCTGCGCTTCAAGGATCACGACTTCGCTGCCATCGCCGACTTCGACCTGGTTGCCAACGCTGTACAGGCCGCCAAGAACAAGGGCGTTGCCGTGCGTGTGGGTAACATCTTCTCCGCCGACCTGTTCTACACCCCGGACCCCTCCATGTTCGACGTCATGGAAAAATACGGCATCCTGGGTGTCGAGATGGAAGCCGCCGGTATCTACGGCGTGGCCGCAGAGTACGGTGCCAAGGCGCTGACCATCTGCACCGTCTCCGACCATATCCGTACCGGTGAGCAGACCACCTCTGAAGAGCGTCAGCTGACCTTCAACGACATGATCGAAATCGCACTGGATTCCATCCTGCTGGGCGACAAGTAATTCCCTTGCGAATAAGAAACGGCGGCCTTCTGGCCGCCGTTTTTGTATCTGCTCTCTGGTTGCGCCATCAATTTTCCGGAGGTGGCGCGGGGGGCGTACTCTTTTTCTTGTGCTTGCGCACCCGCATGTAGTTGCGGCGTACGCCGTAGGAGATGAGCACCCCGGCCAGCAGGGCGACCAGCAGCATCAGGCGCTGTTTCTCCTGCACCACTTTGAGCCGGGTGTCCTTGTCTGCCAGCATCTGCTGTTCTTCCAGGGTGATGCGCAGGAAGCCGATGGTCTGCTCGCCATCTCGGATCTCCTGTACGAACTGGATCCGCCCCTTTCCCTGCTCCGGCAGTGACTTGTTATCGCTGCCGATGGGCAGCAGGCTCTCCAGCGGCACCGCCTGCTCAGACTGGGCGAGGGGAATGCCGCGTCCGTCGTAGAGGGTGGCATCGAGGATCTCCGGCTCCGCCGCCAGATCCCGCGCCAGCCGCTCCAGCTCGCTGCTATTCTCCTCCTTGATCCAGCGTTTCATGTCTCGGGCGGCATAGGCGACCAGCGCCTGCGCCCGGTTGCGCGCTTCGCTGTGCAGCGAGGCTTGGCTTTCACCTTGCATATGGATAAGCACACCGAGCACCCAGCATCCGAGCAGGATACCGGCACCCAGGCTGAGAACACGTTTGATGGGAAGATGACGCTGCAAGCGCGAGACCTCATGGTAACAAGGAGTGGCGGGATCTTGGCGCTTGCCTGTACAAAAAGCAATACGCTACTCTGGGCCAGCATTGTTAACCCCCCTGATCACCAAGGAAGGCGTATCCCTTATGTTGTTGTCCCGGCTCCCCCCTCTGTTATCCGATTGGCCCGCGTTGTTGTCCGGCTCACCCTGTTGGCAGCTCCACGCAGATGCGTTGCAACCGACAGAGACTCCGCAGGCTGGCGGCTGGTTGGTGCTGTTTGGCAAGGGGCTGGGCGCCTCCCATCTGGCGCGTCTGTCGCCACTGTTGGCTGCGCAGGAGTTGGCGGCCACCCTCTATCCTCCCACCGAGGTGGCAGGCGTGCCGTTGCTGCTGCTTGGCTGCGATCGCTTCTCTTCCGAGTTGGTGGCCGAGCTCAAGAGCGGTGAGTGGGAGATCGATCTCTGCCATCTGCCCGCGCTACCGACCCTGAACGAGCCCGGCCTGCTGGTGATGGACATGGACTCCACCGCGATCCGCATCGAGTGTATAGACGAGATTGCCCGCCTTGCCGGGGTTGGCGATCAGGTGGCGGCAGTGACGGCCGCGGCGATGCAGGGCAAGCTGGAGTTTTCCGACAGCCTGCGTAATCGGGTGGCCCTGCTGGCAGGGGCGCCGGTCACCATTCTCGACGAGGTGGCCGCCAACATGCCGTGGATGCCCGGCTTGCAACTGATGGTCGATACCCTCAAACAGGCGGGGTGGCGTGTTGCCATCGCCTCCGGCGGTTTTACCCGTTTTGCTGGCCAGTTGCAGCGCGATCTGGGGCTCGACGCCATCTTCGCCAACGAGCTGGCGGTGGAAGGGGAGCAACTGAGCGGCAAGGTGAGCGGGCGCATTGTTGATGCCAGCGTCAAGGCCGAGGTGTTGCAGCAGCTTGCTCAGGAGTACGGCATTGCTGCCGACCAGACCGTGGCCATCGGCGATGGAGCCAACGATCTCAAGATGATGGGGGTGGCGGGTCTTGGCATCGCCATTCACGCCAAACCGCTGGTGCGGGCGCAGGCGGCGGCCACCCTCAATCATCACGATCTGGAGGGGGTGATCTGCCTGCTGGCGGCGCGGGCCTGCAGCGAGCAACGCTGGGACAAGCGCTAACAGTGTTTCAAGGAGGAAACCAATAAAAATGGAATTGTTGCAGCAGTCTCTGTTTATCCCCTGTGGTGGCCATCAATTGCATGTTCGCCATATCAAACCCCGGGTCGCCGTGCATGGCGAGCCGATCCTGATGGTGCACGGCGCCATCGAGAACGGCCGGATCTTCTACACCGAATCGGGCAAGGGGTTGGCCTGCTTTCTGGCCCGCCACGGCTATCAGGTCTATGTGGCTGATTTGCGGGGGCGGGGGCTCAGCACTCCTGCCATCGCCGAGCAGGCGGAGCACGGTCAGCATGAGCTGATCACCGAGGATCTGCCCGCCCTGCAGCGCTGGATTGCCGAGCGCCATCATGGCTTCAAGGTGCACTGGGTGGCTCACTCCTGGGGGGGGGTCATCATGGCCTCGACCCTGGTGCGCTTCCCCGAGCTGGCGGAGCAGGTGGCTAGTCTGCTGTTTTTTGGCACCAAGCGCGGCGTGTCGGTGCACAATCCCGAGCGTTGGCTGAAGGTGGATCTGATCTGGAATCGGCTGGCCCCCTGGCTGGCCCGCCGCCGTGGTTTTCTGGCGGCTCGCACTCTGAAGATCGGTGCTGACGACGAGCCGCTGCGCTATCTGCAGGAGACTATCCCCTGGGTCAAGTGCGGCCCCTGGCAGGATCCTCACGACGGTTTTGCCTATGACGAGGCGGCGGCACGGGTCAACTGGCCACCGCTCTGGATGATTTCGGCCAAAGCGGACAAGGTGCTGGGTCACCCGACCGATGTGCGCCGCTTCAGCGACGAGATGGGTTCGGCCACACGTCACACCCGATTGGGGCGGGACAACGGCAACCGCCTCGATTATGACCACATCAATATGCTGACCGCTCCGCAGGCGCAGGAGGATCACTTTCCCCAGATCCTCGACTGGCTGCTCAACCCGCAGGCGGCATGACAAAAAACAGGGCGCCTCGAGCGCCCTGTTTCAATTCTGTCTGTTTCCGGATCATCAGTTCAGCGGCGGCGTGATGCCAAAGCGGAACAGGGTGGCCTGGGTGGTATCGGTCAGTTCTCCTACCCCCACCACGCTCCACAGCTCCTCTTCCAGCTTGCGCGCCTTGTGGATGGCGAACTTGGCGATGTAGTCCAACTCGTTGGCGATGAAGTTGGTGTCGGGCCGTCCGGTACGGGAGATGCCGACCAGCACCGAGTAGAACTCCCCCTGTTGCTGTGCTAGCTCGATGAACTGACGCTTCTCTTTGACGTTGGCAAAGCTGCTGGCCAGTCGGCTGCTGAAGATGGGCAGGCCGGCCTTGGTCTGGATGCTGGCGATATAGACCTCGTCCTCTCTCGGTTTGTCCTCCCGCTCGATGGCGCGCAGCGGGTTCATCAGCAGCTCCTTGAGCAGCTCCCCCTGGAACAGCGGATAGAGGTTCTCCTGCTCCGGCAGCTCGGCACAGGCTTGCAGCAACCGCTGCAGACTGCGCGGTTGCAGGGATTTGCCGATGGAGGCCGGTTTGGGGGCGCCTTTCAGCTTGTTGACGTAGACCGGTGAGTTGAACAGGTGGTGGGTATAGATGTTGCGCAGTGCCCGCGCCAGCCCACGATAGCGACGCTGCTCCTGCGCCGCCTTGAGCTTGTTCTGGTTGCTCTCGATCAGCAGGCTGAAGAACTGGCGGCCGGTATGGCGATCCGAATCCCCTTCGATGCAGAGGTGCAGCACGGTGCGGGTCATGTTGAGGCTGACCAGCCGGTAGGAGAGGCGCTGCAGATCCATGCTCTTGGAAAGCTCCTGCAAGCGGGGCAGGGCGATGGTCACCACATCGTTCTTCTCGCCGATAAAGGCATCTTCCAGCTCGATTTGCAGGCCGTGAGTCGAGATGTCGCGGGTCCAGCCGATCCAGGATTTGCCGTTGTGATGGATGGCGACCGCGGTCTTGTGGATGTAGCGCGACTCCTTGCGCAGCTGAACATAGTGCAGGGTCTCGATCTCGAAGGGGGCAACTCCCTGTTCGTGACCAAAGCGTTGCAGCTCGTTGGCGTTGTTGCTGACCCCCTCCTGATGGAACTCTTCCCGCTGGGACTCCAGGCCGATCTCCTGCAGCAGGCCGCAATAGCCGATCTGCTTGAGCCGCTCGAGCAGCAGGATGTCTTGTAACTGCGGGTTGTCCTGCCCCTGCAGTTGCCCCACATCCGCCTCGATCAGATCGCACGCCTCCAGCGTGAACTTGTAGACTCGCCAGCTGGGGCGGCGGGAGCCTACCTGGAAGAAGAGGGCGGTGAGGCCACTCTGACGCAGCTCCTCGGCGGTGGCGGAGAAGAAGTAGATGTGGCTGCGCACCGTGTGGGTAAAGCAGTAGATGATGGTCTCGGTGGTGGTGCCGGGGGCCGGGCAGAGCCGTTTCATCCGTTCTGCGCTGAAAAGTCCCGCGAGGGCATCGCGGTTTTTCTCATCGCGCCAATACTCCAGCAGGTGCTGGTTGTTTTCCGTACGCAGGGCTATCTCGAGATTGGGGCTGTCGCCGGTGCCGAAGAAGAGCGGCATGCCGGTCATCCGTGGCAGATAGAACTGCTCATACCCCTTGATGATGGCGGCGGAGAGCAGATAGTCGACACTGACCCGATAGCGGATCTTGTTGGCATCGATAAAGTCGCTGAGGAAGGCATCAAAGGCTGGCTGTTCGCCGGAGCGCACCAGCCGCAGCCAGTATTTCCCCTCTTTGCTCTCTTCGCCAAGGATCTGATAGCCGACCGGCTGGTGCAGCACCGGATTGGGGGTGTCCCGCTCCAGTCCGGTAAAGAAGACCTCCACTTGGGCGCCGGTGTGATAATTCGGCAGATAGGGAACCGAGACCCGCATGCCACCCAGCGAGAGATCGGAACTCTTGGCGAACAGCTTCTCACCATCCTGAAACTTGATCAGCACCGGCGAGCTGAAGTGCATCCGCTCCTGACGGCGGCCGTAGTAACTGGCAAAGGCAATGGTGTTGACATCATATTGCCGGAAGGGGCTGGCCGGCGGCGACAGCTGACCATCCACGCGGGCGTTGTGGTGCTGTTTTTGCCACTGTTGCAGCGCCTCGTAGACACCGAGGGTATAGATATCGCGGTAGAGATAGCACTGGGACTGGAAAAGGGCTATCGCATCGGCGGGCATGAAGTGAGTGATGCCGTCGAACTCATGCACCAGGCACTCATCCTCCAGCTCATCGCGCATGTCGATGACCCTGCGGCAGGGGGAGCACTTGCGCTTGAGCTCCATCTTGATCAGAAAACGGCTGTTGCTGTTTTCCTCCTGGGTCATGCGGTTGAAGATCTCCTCGAAATCTTTCTCCCGCAGCAAGGGGACGAGTTGTTCAATCAGATGTTGCTGGTGTTCTGAATCCATTTGTTCCTGCCACGGAAAGTCACTTTTCCGATTCTGGGTTTGATCTGTCGGTCGCAAACAAGTATATCAAGCAGGAATTCATCCTGTCCCCGAGTTATCAATGGCCAAAAATAAAACTGCTTATGTTTGTTCCGAATGTGGTGCCGACTTCACACGCTGGCAAGGTCAATGCAGCGAGTGCAAGGAGTGGAATACCATCACCGAGGTGCGCCTCGGTTCGGTGAGCCCCGCTGGCAAGAGTGCCCGTTACACCGGTTATGCCGGCGCGGTCGGCAGTCAGGTACAGACACTGGCAGAGATCGCCACCACCGAAATTCCCCGTTTTACCTCAGGTTTCAAGGAGCTGGATCGGGTGCTTGGTGGCGGTGTGGTGCCAGGCTCGGCCATTCTGATTGGCGGCAACCCGGGGGCGGGCAAGTCGACCTTGCTGCTGCAGACCATGTGTGGTCTCGCAGAGCGGATGAAAACACTCTATGTCACCGGCGAGGAGTCGCTGCAGCAGGTGGCGATGCGGGCCAACCGCCTTGGGCTGCCCACCGACAAGCTGCGGATGCTCTCCGAGACCAGCGTCGAGCAGATCTGCCTGATTGCTCAGCAGGAGCAGCCGCAGATCATGGTGATTGACTCCATTCAGGTGATGCATGTGGCGGATGTGCAATCGTCCCCAGGTTCTGTCTCTCAGGTGCGTGAAGCTGCGGCGCTGCTGACCCGCTACGCCAAACAGAATCATGTGGCCATCTTCATGGTGGGTCATGTGACCAAGGATGGCAGTCTGGCGGGCCCCAAGGTGCTGGAGCACTGCATCGACTGCTCTGTGCTGCTTGATGGTGGCCATGACTCCCGTTTTCGGACTCTGCGTTCCCACAAGAACCGCTTCGGTGCGGTCAACGAGCTGGGGGTCTTTGCCATGACCGAACAGGGGATGCGCGAGGTGAGCAACCCCTCCGCCATCTTCCTCAGCCGGGGGCAGGAGCAGGCGCCCGGTTCCATCGTCATGGTTATCTGGGAGGGTACCCGACCGCTGCTGGTGGAGTTGCAGGCGCTGGTGGACTACTCCCAGCTCTCCAACCCGCGCAGGGTGGCGGTGGGGATGGATCACAACCGGCTCGCTATGTTGCTGGCGGTGCTGCACCGTCACGGTGGGTTGCAGATGGCGGATCAGGATGTCTTCATCAACGTGGTCGGCGGGGTCAAGGTCGAGGAGACCAGTGCGGACTTGGCGCTGCTGCTGGCGATGGTCTCCAGCTTCCGGGACCAGGCGCTGCCCAAGGATCTGGTGGTGTTCGGCGAAGTGGGCCTTTCCGGTGAAATTCGCCCTGTGCCGTCCGGCCAGGAGCGGTTGCAGGAGGCGGCCAAACACGGTTTTCGTCGTGCCATCGTGCCGCACGCCAATGCCCCCAAGCATCCCATCGAAGGGATGGAAGTGGTGCCGGTCAAGAAGCTGTCTGAGGCACTCGAGGCGCTGTAATCCCTCAGCATTGCAATCGATACAACAGCACAACGGAAAAAGAGCGCCTCGGCGCTCTTTTTTATGGGCTGGAACCTGCCATCAGGGCTGGCTATGTTCCAGATGTTCGCTCAGCAGTTGTTCCAGCTCGCGGTGGAGCAGCTCTTCGTCGCCGACGTTGAGCTCGATCATCCGCTTGAGGTGGGTGGCACTGTCGATATCGATGTGGTGGCAGTAGAAACCCAATTTCTTGCTGGCTTCGTGGGTCAGCTCGACCTGCATTTTGATCTCGATATCGCTACCGCTCAGGATAAAGCTGAGCTGGTACTCCTTGTTGTCACGGCTCTCCCAGTCGTCGGGGCGGATCAGCAGGGCTCCCTGCAAGGAGACGTCGACAAGCTGGGTCTGCCACTTCTGTTCCCCCTGGGTGAGTTCTGCCATGGTCAAGTAGAGGATCCGTGCAAAACGGCGGCGCTCAGACATGCTCATCTCCTGTATGCAATAAGTGTGGACGCTAGGGTCATTGCTCTGAGTGTAATCCACCTTGGTTGCCAGTATCTTGAACTTGCTCCGAAAATGGCATTCAGGCTTGCTGGGTACTCAAGGATTCCACCACATGAAGCGCCTTGACCAGGCGGTCCTCCTGTTTGAACCGCTCTTCCAGAACCGGGCCCAACTCGTTGAGATCATCATCCAGTAGCAGCAATTGGGCCTCGTCGGCATCACTGTATTTGTCGTTGAACTCGAGGGCGAATTCAGTGCTGTTACGAATATGGGGATAGATGCGCTTGGCCAGCTCCAGAGTTTCGCCGCTGGCTTGCTCGAAGGCGGTGACGACGTGGTGGTAGATCTCGAAATGGCCTGCACTGACATAGTCGACCAGGCGGTCGCAAAACTGATGCAGCTCTTCTGTTTTGGGCAGGCTGCGTTGCTTGGTCCGCGCCGGAGTGAGGCCTGCCAGCTGCATGTATCCAACCAGCAACGCTTGCCTTGCATCCAGCCAGTCGTCGATAGCCTTATGCTTGCCTGCCAGCGCCTGCTTGGTCTGTTCCAGTTTCGTCAACATAATCCCTATCCCTCCGTGGGGCAAAGGCTGGCCGATTGTTCGGTATTCCGAGCCGTTTGAGCAGTGACACAACCTATAACTAGGGAAAATCTGGGCAAGCGTCAATAGCCATGGGGGGATAATGTTAAGTGGCGAAGAAATAGTCAGCAGATCGTGTCTGCGTGCTAGCAGGTTTCAGGCCTGCTCACGGTTTTTCGCGTGTGGAATGTGACTATTTCCGCAGATCTTGATGAAAACCCCAGCGTTTGACGCGTTCGGCTCGATAAAGGCTTTGCCTGTGAGTTTTTTTTTGCATAGAGTGACCCAGCGCTAAATGCCCGATCATAAAGGAAATGTTATGAACAAAGCTCAACTTGTCGATGCGATTGCCGCCAAAGCAGATCTGAGCAAAGCTCAGGCCAAAGTGGCTCTGGAAGAGATCATCAATGGTATTACCCAGAGCTTGAAAGAAGGCGATGCTGTGCAACTGGTCGGTTTTGGCACCTTCAAGGTCACCCACCGCGCAGGCCGCACCGGTCGTAACCCGCAAACTGGTAAAGAGATCCAGATTGCTGCTGCCAACGTGCCTTCATTCGTGGCTGGCAAGGCTCTGAAAGACGCCGTCAAGTAAGTCCGAAAGTCTGTTTTGTCCAATGCCAGTCAGCTCGCTGACTGGCATTGTTTTTATGGAATTCTCCCATCCTTCCTATTAGTCCTTCCTGACTTTTCCTTCTGTCGGCCTCGTTGCGGCTGAGGCCTTATGCCGTCTGCGGGTTGGATGGCAGCGGCCAGATCCGCTCATAGGCCCAGGTAAAGACCATGATGTAGGCGAGGTAGAAGGCAACGAAGCCGAGATCCAGCATCAGGGCGTCCCACACTCCCAGATCGAGCCAGAACATGACGCAGGGGAGGGAGAGCATCATGAAGCTCGCCTCATAGCCAAATGCGTGCAGGAAGCGGTCCAGTGGTCGCTTGTTGGTACGCCCGCACAGTTTGAGCAACCCCTTGTCGAACAACAGATTCCAGCCGTAGGTCCAGGCAGTGGCGACGATGGAGAAGAAGATGGCCAGCGAACCGACCTCGGCGACGCCCTGACCGAACAGCAGGCTGATCAGCGGTGCTACCAGTGACAGCCCGATGCCTTCGTAGAGAACCAGATAACGAAGTCGATCCGGGGTGGTGCGTAGTTGGGTACTACTCATGGGTGATGTGCCTCCTGTGGGAGGCGCATTCTAATCAGGGTATGGTTAAAAGAGAAGCATCGGCCCGTCATGACTGACGTTGAGGGGCATGATTATGCCCCCTCATTTGCGATACTTCTCTATTGCCAATTTGGGCGTTAGCCCTGAGTAGTCAAGTCTGCGACTCAGGCGCCGGTTGGGATGACCCGGGTCAGCATGGCAAAGCCCTCTTCCACTTGAGTAAGCTCTATCTTGACTTCTCCCAACTCGGCGAGCGAGGCAACATGGGTGCCGCCACAGGGGATGGTGACCTCCTGGCCTTCCAGCATGCAGTGCCAGTAACGGGAATCGATGATCGCCTCGCCAGCGCGGCTGCGGCGGATCTCGCCCCCAGCTGCAATCCAGTCGGCCAGCTGCCGGTTGACCTTCTCTTCAATCACCGCCAAGTCTGCCAGCAGCGCCTCGCTGTTGACCCCCTTCTTGCGCAGGCTCTTGCCGATGCGGTACTGCTCCCGCGAACCGCAAGGCTCGACTCTTGAACTCTGAATGGCGAGACGGTCAAAATCGGGTTGACCCAGTACATCGAGCTCGCTCGCCTCTTTACGCCAGTAAGGGGTGAGAGTCCGGTTGAGGGCGAGCGCTGCCAGATGGCAGCCGCTGTGGCCCAGACTCAGGGCGTGGCGTGCCGCGCTATCGACCTGTAACTCGACCAGACTACCGACAGGCAAGCTGTGCTCGCCCGCCAAGGGGTGTACCACCACGAACCTCCACCCCTCAGCCCCTCGTTTTACCGGAATATCGGTGTCGACGAACAGCTCGCCATCCGGGCTGATGGCCCCCATCCGGCAAGGGCCGATGGCAGCGTCGCCACCTTCCCAGCGTGCATGGCCCACATCCCCCGGCTGATCGGGCCAGAGATGGCTTTGGGGATGAAAGGGGGTGAGGTCGGTGACCAGCAGCGTGGTGTCACCGGGCTGGCAGCAGACCACGCAGGCCTGCTCCTGATGATGGCCCAGTACGAAGCTGGCTCGGGTGTGTTCCATGGCAAGGCTCCCGCAACGATAAATGAGAAGAGAAAGCGGCAGCATACGCCAAAGTGCGAAGAGGCTCATTAACCAGAGTTAATGAGCCTCTCTTCTCGGTTTTACGGTTCGCTAGATCATGGCGACCAACAGATAGGCATTGAGCCCGATCACCAGCGCAACGATAAGGCGGCCGACGGCTTGTGTGACGGGATGGTTGCGATGTTGCCCCATCAGCTCCCGATCGCCGGTCAGCATCAACAGCGGGATCAGGGCCAGCGCGATGCCAAAGCTCAGGATCACCTGACTCAACACCAGAATTTCGGTGGTGTTGAGCCCCATAGCGATTACCACGAAGGCGGGAGCCATGGTGATGGCGCGACGCAGCCAGACCGGGATGGTAAAGCGGACAAAGCCCTGCATCACCACTTGCCCGGCCAGGGTCCCTACCACGGTAGAGCTGATGCCAGATGCGACCAGCGAGAGGCCAAACAGGGTGGCTGCTGCCTGACCCAGCAGCGGAGTGAGGGTCTGGTAGGCGGATTCCAGCTCCGCTACCTGCTGGTGGCCCGAGCTGTGGAACGCAGCGGCCGCCATCGCCATCATCGCCAGATTGACGAAGCCGGCGATGGTCATGGCAATCGCCACATCGACCCGAGTGGTGTGCAGCCGCTGGCTGACTGAACCCTGATCCTGCGTGTGCTGGGTCAGTGCCGAGTGCAGGTAGATAACGTGGGGCATCACGGTGGCACCGAGTACACCGGCGGCCAGATAGACGGCATCGCTGTTGGGCAGACCGGGGAAGAGGGCGCCCTCCAGCAGGCTGGGCAGATGGGGGCGGGAGAAGATCAGCTCGACGATGTAGGCCGCCGCGACAAACAGCAGCAGGCCACCGACCACGAACTCCAGCGGTTTCTGGCCGCGGGATTGCAGCATCAGGATCCCCCAGGTTACCACGGCGGTGATGCAGGCCCCTTGAAGCAAGGTCACGCCAAGCAGCAGCTTGAAGCCGACTGCGGCGCCGATAAATTCGGCGAGATCGGTGGCCATGGCGATGATCTCTGCCTGTACCCAGTAGGCCCAGACCGCGGGTTTTGGCAGTCGGTCGCGGATGTGCTCCGCCAGATTCTTGCCGGTGACGATACCGAGTTTGGCCGAGAGGGTTTGCACCACCATGGCCATCAGGTTGGCCCATACCACTACCCAGAGCAACTGGTAACCAAAGGTAGAGCCCGCCTGAATATTGGTGGCGAAGTTGCCCGGGTCGATATAGCCGATGGCGGCGATAAAGGCAGGCCCGAGCAGGGTCAGTTTGAATTTGCGGGCTGGAATCGTAGTCGTCAGTGCGGGTTGCATGGCATCACCCTCCATAAGGATATGGAGAGAGAATAGATCTAAATGATAATTGTTATCAATTGTTGTTTCTGATGATTTCCATCGGGAAAAACATTTAAGGCAGTCAGTTGCAGTGAGGGATGTGATTTCGTACAATACGCCGCCCTAGAAAAGCAGCGACTAAACACCTTTATGTTCCTTGCCTCCGAGGTCTGGCTGCACCTGGGCGGAGGCTGAATTAATCCGTAAGGAGCTAAAATGCGTCATTACGAAATCGTCTTCATGGTTCATCCGGACCAGAGCGAGCAAGTTCCCGGCATGATCGAGCGTTACACCGGCGCCATCACCACCTCCGGTGGTACCATTCATCGCCTGGAAGATTGGGGCCGCCGTCAGCTGGCTTACCCGATCGACAAACTGCACAAAGCCCACTACGTTCTGATGAACGTAGAAGCAGAGCAAGCCGTTATCGATGAGCTGGAAACCAACTTCCGCTTCAACGATGCCGTTATCCGCAACATGATCATGCGCACCAAGCACGCCGTGACTGAAGTTTCTCCGATGGCCAAGGCCAAAGAAGAGCGCTTCACCCGTCGTGACGACGAGCGCCGCGAAGAAGCTACTGAAGCTGCTTCCGAAGAGTAATTCTGGATCACTGACTAGAGGATAAAGGCCATGGCACGTTATTTCCGTCGTCGTAAGTTCTGCCGCTTCACCGCCGAGAACGTTACCGAGATCGACTACAAAGATATCGTTACTCTGAAAAACTACATCACTGAATCTGGCAAGATCGTACCGAGCCGTATCACCGGTACCCGCGCCAAGTATCAGCGTCAGCTGGCACGCGCCATCAAGCGTGCTCGTTACCTGGCTCTGCTGCCGTACACCGATCTGCACAACAAGTAAGAATCGGCCCGGCACTTAAGCCTAACTCAACGAAATTTATAGAGGAAAGGTAATGCAAGTTATCCTGCTCGACAAAATCGCCAAACTGGGCGGTCTGGGTGACCAAGTTTCCGTGAAATCTGGTTATGCCCGTAACTACCTGATCCCGCAAGGCAAAGCTGTTATGGCCACCAAGGCCAACATCGAAGCTTTCGGTGCTCGTCGCGCTGAGCTGGAAGCCAAACTGGCTGCCAACAAAGCTGCTGCTGAAGAGCGTGCTGCCAAGCTGGCCGAACTGGCTACCGTGGTTATCGCTTCCAAGTCTGGCGACGAAGGTAAGCTGTTCGGTTCCATCGGTACCCGTGACGTGGCTGAAGCCATCACTGCTGCCGGCGTAGCCGTTGCCAAGAGCGAAGTCCGCATGGGCAACGTTCTGCGTAACACCGGTGACTACGAAGTTGCTGTTCAGCTGCACGCTGACGTTAAAGCAACCGTACAGATCCAGGTTGTTGCCCTGTAATAGCGATTCGCTTTTGCAGAGAAAACCCGCGCTTTTGCGCGGGTTTTTTATTTTCCGGCCCGGGGGTAGAGTGAAGGTCTGTTCCACTGGAGGAGATCTTTATGGCTTGGGTAGAAGGTCGCGTCATCGAACGCATCGAATGGACACCCACTCTGTTCTCCCTGCGGGTAGCGGCCGAGCTGGCTCCCTACAAGGCAGGCCAATTCACCAAGCTGGCCCTCGAGCAGGGCGATCGCCGCATTCAGCGCGCCTACTCCTTCGTCAATCCCCCCTCTGCGCCATACCACGAGTTCTATCTGGTCGAGATCCCGAGCGGTGAGCTGACTCCCTCGCTCGGCTCGCTGCAAGCAGGCGATATCCTGCTGGTGCAATCCCAGGCCACCGGCTTTCTGACGCTGGATGAGGTGGCTGCCGGGCGCGATCTCTGGCTGCTCTCGACCGGCACTGCCATCGGCCCCTTCCTCTCCATGTTGGCCGAGGGTGAGGCCTTCAACCGTTTCGAGAATTTGGTGTTGGTGCACGGGGTGCGCAAAGGCGAAGAGCTGAGCTATCAGGGTTTGATTGCCAGCTTTGCCGAGCAATATGGCGCGCGCTTCCGCTATGTCCCCTTTGTCAGCCGCGAGCCTTGGCCCGATGCAATGGCAGGGCGGATCCCGGCGGCGATTGCCAATGGTCAGCTGCAGGCTAGAGTGGGGTTGGAGTTCTCACCCGAGCTGAGTCAAGTGCTGATCTGCGGCAATCCGGAGATGGTGAAAGAGACCCAGCAGACCTTGCTGGCACTGGGGTTGGCCAAGAATCTGCGCCGGGCGCCGGGCAATATCAGTGCGGAGAATTATTGGTAAAACAATCAGTACAGGGGCGCCAAGCCCCTGTTGCATCAGGAGAGGGCGTTCAGTTCTTCTTGCCGTTGCCCTTGTTTTTATCCTTCTGTTTGTCGTGACCTTGCCCGGGGTTATTGCCGCTGTGGATACTGCGGTTGTAGTGATCCCGGTACTTGCCATCCATCTTGTCGCAGTTGAGTTTGATCCGGCTGTCGCCAATGCCAAGATCCAGGCAGTTGTCCTGCCACCAGTCGTACTCTTTGTCATCCCAGTCGAGATTGATCTTGATGTCATCACCGGAGATCTTGATGCCATCGCTATTTTTGCTTGGCGGTGCCGCAACCGCGATGCCGTGCGCCATGAGCAGGGAGAGCAGCAGGGCGCCACGCTGGATAACGGGGTTGTGTTTGGCTTGGGTCATCGCCAGGGTACTCCTGTCGTTATTGGCCACTCTGCGCGTTGGCAGGGAGCTGGTTGGTTTGCGGCGGCTGGTTGCGGTTCTCTTCATCTTCCAGATTGAATTTGACTGCCCTGCAGTCGGCCGGGGCGGTTTCGCCGACCCCCAAGTCGAGGCAGTCGTTCTGGGTCCAGCCGAACTGCTTGTCATCCCAGTCCAGATTGAATTTAAGCTCATCGACGGAGAATTCGGAGCCACTGCTCTCTTGATATTGCTGGGTCGCTGCGGCGCTGCCGGTAACCAGAAGAAGGGAGAGTAGCAAAGTGGTCTTACTGTTCATGATGGCCTCGGATAATTGCAACGGCGGATGAGTATACGTCTGCGGGCTGAACCCGGGCGGAATCGCATATCATCTCGCCACACGATGAAGTCAGGAGGGGGATTGTAGCGCTTTTCTGCTGCCAATTTGTCCGTTTTGGTCGCACTCTGGGCAGCTGGTTGCCAATCTGAAGGAATTCAGTCATTTGCCCTTCTCTGGGCGAGTCTGGCGACTATAATCGGCAGCCAACTTTTCCTGCACAGCACACCCCTTCATCATGACCACACAGGACTCCTCTACATTGCGCTACCCCAAGGGGTGGTTTGCTCTGACGACGGTATACAGTTTCACCGGGTTGGCCATTCTGGCTTCCATTATCTTCTCCCTGCTGCTGTTCCTCTCCATCGATGACAACCCGCTGATGAAGTGGCTGTTTGGCGGGCTGGCCATCATTTTCGAACTGGGCAAGTTTTACGTCTGGTACGAGTACGGCGAGCGCAAGGCGCGGCGGGATTTGAGTGGTGCTTTCTGGTCGCTGCTGTTTTACAGCGTGCTGGCGGCCATCTCCATCGGCGGCAGTATTGGTGGCATCAACAGCGCCACCAACACGGTACTGAGCCAGCAGGCGCGCCACGAACGGGAACTGGCCCGTTTCGACGAGCAGATCGCCAGCATCGAGCGGCAGATCCAGCTCAACGAGGAGGCGGCCCGCAAATATATCGAGCTGGAGCGCATCTCCAGTGGCGTCTCCTCGTTGCAGCACGCCAACACCAAGCTGCGCTTGCAGCAGGATGAGCTGCGTCAGCAGCGCGATGCCAAGCCGGTCAACGAACAATCCTCCATGTTGGGGCTGATGAGCAGTCTGGCGGACGGGGTGGGGATGAGCATCAGTCAGGTGCAGTTCCTGCTGGTCTGCTTCCTCTCGGTGCTGCTCGACGTGTTCGGCGCCTTCTTCGTTAGCCTGATCGGCGAGGAGAACCGCTTTCGCCGGATGTGGCGCTGGCAGCAGGATCAAGCTCGCAGAGAGGCGCAGGAGGCGTTAGCGATGGCAGCCCAGCCAGAGCCCATCATGCCCCCCGAGCCCGCCCCCGAAGTGCTGGCACAGGTGCGCGGTGCGCTGGTGAGCGGTGAGCTCAAGTGCAGCAAGCGCTCGGTGGCACAGGCGTTGTCACTCTCGCTGGAGGAGGTGGATCGGGTGTTCCATCATCTGCTGTCGCAAGGGGTGCTGGGGCAGGGGAGCAATCGCCACTACTACCTCAATCCGGCGCTGGAGCAGCAACCCGGATAGTGAGAAGGCCACCGGAACTCGGTGGCCTTTTTCGTTATCGAGTGGCTTGGCACTCAGTGAGTCAGCACCATCATCAGGCTGAGGAAGGCGGCCAGTCCGCCACCGATGCCGATGATCCAGTAAAACCCCTTGGCCCCCTGTTTGAGCGGGATGCGGAAGTAGAGCAGAAATGCCCACCACCCCAGTGCCAGCAACAGAGGAATAAGAAACATTCGAGCCATGGTGTCCTCGCTGTTATTCTGTTGACCCTTGATCAATCAACAGGATGGATTGTGCTATGACGCAACTACAGATTACCGCATTCGGTGACCCCTCGGTACTCAGGCTCAACCCTTCCCTCGATAAGGTGCCAGCCGATGGCGAAGTGCGGGTGCGCATCAGCTTTGCGGGGGTCAATCCCATCGATGCCAAAACCCGCGCCGGTCTTGGCTGGGCGGCGGCCCAGAACAAGGACAAGCTGCCCTGGACGCCGGGTTATGACATCTCCGGCGTGGTGGAGAAGGTTGGCCCCGGTGTGACCTCGCTGGTCGAGGGGGATTTGGTGTGCGGCATGGTCGGCTTTCCCCTCGCTGCCGGTGGCTACGGGGAGTCTGTGGTGGCAAGCGAAGGCGAGCTGGTCAAGCTCGACGGAGTGAGCCTGCAGCAGGGTGCGGCGCTGCCACTGGCCGGTCTCACCGCTTGGCAGGGGCTGCTTGAGCACGGCGCCCTCCAGAGCGGTCAGCGGGTATTGATCCTCGCCGGTGCCGGTGGTGTCGGCCATCTTGCGGTGCAGTTTGCCAGCGCCTATGGCGCCGAGGTGGTGGCTACCGCCAGCCCCGACAACCATGGCTTCCTGCACGCACTGGGGGCGCGCTGGATGGTGGATTACCATGATGCGAACTGGCCAGCACAGGTGGTGGCAGAGGCCGGTCAGGTCGATCTGGTGCTGGATCTGGTGGGCGGCGAAAGCGGCAAGGCGGCGCTGGCCTGTGTCAAACCGGGTGGCCGCCTGGTGACTGTGCCTACCATTACCGCCCAGCAGATCAAGGATGCGGGTGCTGCGGCGGGTATCGAGGTGGTCGGCATGCTGGTTCACCCTGACCAGAAGCAGCTGGGTCAGATGCTGATGCTGCTGCGTCAGGGGGAGGTGAAGGTCACCCTCGCCGGTGAGTTCGCTCTGGCTGAGGGGGCGCTGGCCCATCAGGCTATCGAAGGGGGCCATGTGCGCGGCAAGCTGCTGCTGCGGATGCCTGCGGCCGACGGCTATCCCGGATGAGCGAGATGATGGAGATGGGGCTGGGGTGGCTCTTTTTAAGCGCCTTTACCTCCGCCACCCTGCTGCCCGGCAGCTCCGAAGTGCTGCTGGGGGCCATGGCGGCCAAGGGGGAGTGGAGCATGGCGAGCCTGCTGCTGTGGGCGACGCTGGGCAATATCCTCGGATCCATGACCACCTGGTGGCTCGGCTGGCTCGCCACCTTCAAGAAAAAACCGGAAGATTTTCAAGGCCGTGGGGAACAAAAAGCCTTAGGCTGGCTCAAACAACATGGTCACTGGTGTCTGCTGCTTGCCTGGACGCCGGTGGTCGGTGATGGTCTCTGTCTGTTGGCCGGTTGGCTGCGCCTCTCCTTCTGGCGCTCTCTCATTCTGATCGGGCTCGGCAAATTGTTCCGTTATGCCCTGGTTTTTCTGCTGGCCAGTCACATTTTCTAGCCTGTTTTTGTCACTCACGAGGTTACCGTGAACAAAGTCATACCTTTAACGATTCTGCTGGGCTTCACCCTGCCGGTGCTGGCGGCACCGACCCTGATTGCCGAACAGGGCAAGGAGGAGAGCAAGCTCGCCATCCCCTACCAGATGTACAAGCTGGACAACGGCCTGACTGTGATCCTGGCCCCCGACCGCTCCGATCCGCTGGTGCACCTCGATGTGACCTATCACGTCGGTTCATCCCGCGAGACGCTCGGCAAGTCCGGTTTCGCCCACTTTTTCGAGCACATGATGTTCCAGGGCTCGAAACACGTCGGTGATCAGGAGCACATGCGGATCATCAACGAGGCCGGTGGTGACATGAACGGCACCACCAACAAGGATCGCACCAACTACTACGAGACAGTGCCGGCCAACCAGCTGGAAAAAGTGCTCTGGCTGGAGGCAGATCGGATGGGCTTCCTGCTCGATGCGGTGAGCCAGAAGAAGTTCGAGATCCAGCGCGCCACCGTCAAGAACGAGCGGGCCCAGCGGGTCGATAACCAGCCGTACGGGCTGGTGAGCGAGAAGGTGGGGGAGGCGCTCTATCCGCGTACTCACCCCTACTCCTGGCAGCCTATCGGTTACGTGGAAGATCTCGACCGGGTCGATGTGAACGACCTCAAGCAGTTCTTCCTGCGCTGGTATGGCCCCAACAATGCCACCCTGACTCTGGGCGGCGACTTTGACAGCAAGCAGGCCCTCGAATGGATCGAGAAGTACTTCGGCTCCATCCCGCGCGGCCCGGACGTGGCCGAGCCGACGCCAAAGCCGGTGACCCTGCCCGAGACCCGTTACGTGACGCTGCAGGACAAGGTACACCTGCCGCTGCTCTATATCAGCTACCCCACCGTCTCCCTTGGCGATCCGCAGGAGCCTGCGCTCGACATGTTTGCCGACGTGCTGGGCGGTTCCGCCAGCTCCATGCTCTACCAGTCGCTGGTGAAAACCGGCAAGGCGATCGATGTGGGCGCGTCTCACTACTGCGAAGAGTTGGCCTGTACCCTGACGGTCTACGCCTATCCCAATCCGTCGCAGGATGGCAGCCTCAAGACCCTCAAGGGGGAGGTGGACAAGGTGATCGGCGAGTTTGCCCAGCGCGGCCTCAAGCCGGAAGATCTGGAGAAGGCGATCGCCAAGTACCGTGCCTCCGCCATCTGGGGTCTGGACAGCGTATCCGGCAAGGTGAGCCAGCTCGCAATGGGTCAGGTGTTTGCCCAGGATCCCAACTATGTGTTCAAGACGCTGGATGCCATCGGCAAGGTGACACCGGAGCAGGTGAAGGCCGCCTACGACAAGTTCATCGCCGACAAGCCTGCAGTGGTGCTGAGCGTGGTGCCCAAGGGCAAGACCGAGTGGCAGGTTGCCACCCCGAACTTTACCCCCGCCAAGCGCGAGCTGCCGGATTACAGCAAGCATGACGAGGCGCTGGCCGAACGACCGGTAAAAGACAATTTCGATCGCAGCGTGCAGCCCAAGGCTAGCGAGGCGGTGAGCGTCAAGGTGCCCGCCATCTGGCACGGCAAGCTCGACAAGAACATCGAGATTATTGGCACCAAAAGTGACGAGATCCCCGCCATCTCCATCATGATCGCCCTGCCGGGCGGCATTCGTGCCGAAGATAAGGGGCAACTGGGGCTAGCCAATCTGACCGCCGCCATGATGGGGCAGGGCACGGTGCGCCTGACCGAGGCTCAGCTGAGCGACGAGCTGCAAAAGCTGGGATCAAGCATTGATGTCTCCAGCGCCCAGTACAACAACCTCATCACCGTCAGCTCGCTGGCGGACAAGTTGCCCCAGACCCTGGCGCTGGTGCGCGAGGTGCTGGAGCGTCCGGGCATGCGGGAGGCGGACTTCGAGCGGGTCAAGGCGCAGCTGCTGCAAGGGATGCAACAGGCCCAGCAACAGCCCGAGTGGCTGGCCGGGCAGGCGTTCCGCGAGCTGGTCTACGGCAAGCAAAACCGCCTCGGTCAACCTACCGACGGGGTAGCGGCCGATGTGGCCAAGCTGACCCTGGCGGACGTGAAACACTTCTATCAGGCCTACTACAACCCCACCAATGCCAAAGTGGTGGTGGTCGGTGATGTGGGCCAGAAGCAGATCGAGGAGCAACTCGGCTTCCTGACCGAGTGGAAGGGGGCCACGCCGACCCTGGGGGATCTCAAGCTCAAGGGTGAGCAGGCCAAGCCTGGCATCTATCTGGTCGACAAGCCGGGGGCACCCCAGTCGGTGATCCGCATCGGTCGTCGCGCCATGCCGTTCGATACCACGGGGGATTACTTCACCGCCGGGCTGATGAACTTCAACCTGGGTGGCAACTTCAACAGCCGCATCAACCTCAACCTGCGGGAAGACAAGGGCTACACCTACGGCGCCAGCTCGGGTTTCTCTGCCAACCGCGAGGTGGGCTCCTTCGCCACCGGCGCCAATGTGCGGGCCGATGCGACCGTGGATGCCATCCGCCAGTTCCTCAAGGAGATGGACAACTACCGCAAGAGCGGCCCGACCCCGGTCGAGCTGGCCTATATGCGCAGCGCGGTCTCCCAGCAGGATGCCCTCTCTTACGAGACCTTGGGCCAGAAGGCGGGCTTCCTGCTGCAGATGGTGATGTATGACCTGAAGCCGGACTATGTGCAGGCCCAGAACAACCTGATCAAGACGGTGTCGCCCGAGGCGCTGAAGGCCAGTGCGGCCCGTTGGCTCAATCCGGCCGACATGGTGATCGTGGTGGTGGGAGACAAGCAAAAGCTTGAAAAACCCCTGAAGGAGCTTCATCTTCCCATCTATCCGCTGCAGTTGCCGTAACTGACGCTTTATAAAAATCAAGAGCCGCCCCGGATGGGGCGGCCTCACATGAGCCGTGAATATGACTACAACAAGCTTGTCGCTCACCGAGTTGCTGAATGCGTTGGGATCACCGGAGCGCCTCACCGCGCTCAAGGGGATCCGGCGCGGGATCGAACGTGAATGCCTGCGCATCACGCCGGATGGCCGACTCGCCCAGAGTGACCATCCCCGGGCGCTGGGCTCGGCCCTGACCCATCCCAATATCACCACCGACTACTCGGAGAGCCTGCTGGAGTTCATCACCCCGGCCACCGACTCCATCGACAGCCTGATGGAGCAGCTCGGCGACATCCATCACCATGTGATTCAGCATCTGGGTGACGAGCGGATTTGGCCGCTCTCCATGCCCTGCTTCGTCGGTGGGGAAGAGAGCATTCGGCTGGCCCAGTACGGCAGCTCCAATATCGGCAAGATGAAAACCCTCTACCGTCAGGGCTTGAAGAACCGCTACGGCAGCCTGATGCAGGTGATCGCCGGGGTGCACTTCAACTTCTCCATGCCCGACAGCTTCTGGAGCGAGTGGCAGGATCTGGTGTGCGAAGGATGCTGCAGCCAGCGCTTTATCTCCGACAAGTACATGGGGCTTATTCGCAACGTCTACCGCTTCGGCTGGCTGGTACCCTATCTGTTTGGTGCCTCCCCGGCCATCTGCGAATCCTTCCTCAAAGGGCGCAAGAGCAACCTGCCGTTCGAGAAGACCGGCAAGGGCACCCTCTATCTGCCTTACGCCACTGCGCTGCGTCTCTCCGATCTCGGTTACACCAACAGCGCCCAAGCTGGGCTCAAGATCAGCCACGACAATCTGCCGGCCTATGTCAGCAGCCTGCGCCGCGCCATCAACACCCACAATCCCGACTTTGCCAAGATCGGGGTCAAGGTGGATGGGGAGTATCGTCAGCTCAACGACAACGTGTTGCAGCTGGAGAACGAGCTATACGCCCCGATCCGCCCCAAGCGCACCCCGCGCAGCGGCGAGAAGCCCTCGGATGCGCTGGATCAGCGCGGCATCGAATACATCGAGCTGCGCACCGTGGACGTCAACCCCTTCACCCCGCTCGGCATCGATGCGGATCAGATCCGCTTCTTCGACCTGTTCCTGGTCTGGTGCCTGCTGCGCCCCTCTCCGGTGCTGAGTGACGAGGAGATTGCCCGCAACCGCCGCAACCAGAACAAGGTGGTGCTGGAAGGGCGTCGTCCCGGCCTGACGCTTGAAGATGAGCAGGGCAATGCCATTGGCCTCAAAGAGTACGGACTCAAACTGTTCGACGAGCTGGCTCAGGTGGCCGATCTGCTGGATCGCTGCTGTGGCCGCAACCGCTATCGTGAGACGCTGGCGATGCATCGCGAGAAGCTGCTCAACCCCGAGCTCACCTACTCTGCCCGCATGCTCAAGGAGCTGCTGGAGAGTGGCAAGGACAACGGCTGCTACGGTGACAAGCTGGCGACCCGCTATCGCGGGGAGCTGCTGGCAGGGGAGCTGCAGTACTGGGATGAGGCCTACTTTGCCGGTGAGGCGAAGGATTCGCTGGCCAAGCAGCGCGAACGTGAGCGCAGCGACAGCCTGTCGTTCGATGACTTCCTGGCCGACTACTTCGGAACCAGTACCACTACGGCCTGAAGGCGGGTTCGTACCGACCAAAGTGCCAACAAAAAGCCGCTCGAGTGAGCGGCTTTTTTATTTCTCTGAACCTGAGCGATATCAGACGTGGTTGTACATGGCCTCGATTTCGCTCTGGTACTTGGCCTCGATGATCTTGCGGCGCAGCTTCATGGTGGGGGTCAGCTCACCCAGCTCCATGGAGAAGGCGCTCGGCAGCAGGGTGAACTTCTTCACCTGCTCGAACTTGGCCAGCTCTTTTTGCAAGTCGGCGATGCGGGCTTCGAAGAACTCCATTACCCGGGAGTGGCGCAGCAGCTCGGTCTTGCACTGGTACTGCAGGTTGATGGAGCGAGCGTACTCCTCCAGCGACTCGAAGCAGGGCACGATCAGCGCCGAGACGAAGTGGCGA
Source organism: Aeromonas sp. 102P (assembly GCF_051920345.1). NCBI lineage: Bacteria > Pseudomonadati > Pseudomonadota > Gammaproteobacteria > Aeromonadales > Aeromonadaceae > Aeromonas > Aeromonas sp. 102P. The sequence continues at coordinate 1,268,209 of NZ_JBQBCZ010000001.1, forward strand.
GCATCGGCGACGATGGCGATCTGCTCGATAAAGCGATCCTTGCCGATGGTCCCTTCCACCAGCTGCGGGGCCACGTACTTGCCGTTGGAGGTCTTCATCAGCTCCTTGAGGCGCTCGGTGAAGTAGATATTGCCCTGGCTGTCGAGCTCACCGGCATCGCCGGTACGCAGGAAGCCATCCTCGGTCATCACTTCGGCGGTGGCGTCCGGCTTGTTGTAGTAGCCGCGCATCACGGTCGGGGAGCGCACCAGCAGCTCGTTGTTCTCACCCAGCTTTACTTCGATGCCGTTCAGTGCCGTGCCGATGGAGCCGAGCTTGAACTGGCTGTCTTCGTAGCAACAGACGGTGGCGGTGGTCTCGGTCATGCCGTAGCCGTACTTGAGGTTGAGCCCCATCGCCTGGAAGAAGAGGTTCACATCGTCGGCCAGACGGGCGCCCGCCACCGGCAGGAAGCGGGTGCGGCCGCCAAAGCGGGCGCGCAGCTTGCGAAACACCAGTCGCTCGGCGAGCCAGAGCTGGCCGTAGAGCAGCGGGGAAGCGGACTTGCCAGCCTGACGGGTGGCAACCATCTGCTTGCCGACCCGGGTCGCCCAGCCAAACAGGGCACGGCGCAGAGCCGGAGCCTGAGCCACCTTGGCCTGGATCATGGCGTAGGCCTTCTCGTAGAGGCGCGGCACGGCGCACATCACGGTCGGCTGCACCTCGCCAATCACATCCATCACCTTCTGCGGATCGCGGATATAGACGTTCTCGGCACCGCAGTAGAGCACGTAGTAGCTCCAGGCCCGCTCAAACACGTGGCTGAGCGGCAGCATGCAGAGCGACACATCCTGTTCGTTGAGGTCGAGACGACTGTTGTGCATCTCGAAACAGGCAGCGATGTTGCTGAAGTCGAGCATGACCCCCTTGGGCTCGCCTGTGGTGCCGGAGGTGTAGATCAGGGTCAGCAGATCATCCATCCGGTACTGGGTTTCCCGTACTCGCAGTTCCTGCTCGCTGGGCTGATGGTTGCCGGAGACCAGAAATGTCTGGAAGTGGCTCGCCTGCTCGCAGCCGCGCAGATTGACGTTGCCGTCGAGGGCGATGAGCTGGCGGATCTCGCCGCTTTCAATCAGTTGCAGCGCCTGATCGAACTGGGGTTGTTCGCCAACGAACAGCACCTTGATGCCGGCATCTTTGACGATGTAGCGCAGCTGATCGAGCGTACTGGTGGGGTAGATAGGGACGCTGACACCGCGGGCGGCAAGGATGCCGAGATCGGCCTGGGTCCACTCCGGCATGTTGCGGGCATAGATGCCGACCATTTCGGTTGGCTGGTGGCCGGCCCGGATCAGCGCCTGTGCGCAGTAGTCCATGGCCTGGCCCAGAGTACGCCAGCCGATGGCGCGCCACTGGCCATCTTGCTGAACCCGCAGGGCAGCCTTGTTGCCAAGCTGGGCAATACGTTCACGCATCAGTCGAACCAGATGAAGCTTCGGCATCAGTTAAACATCCTTTAATTACAGTTGTACGCCCGCGAGGGCACTAAAAATCGGGCTAGAGTTTAAACTCCAACATTACAGCTTACAAGTGTTCGCTGTTTGTCTTGGATCACAAAGAGCGCAAATAGCTCTCCCTTTGCGCAGTCTGGCCGATACTGCTAGGAGGCAGAGAGAGGGTTAACGATATGAATCTGTGGGTGAAAGGGGCGTTGGCCGCGGTCGGGCTGATGGTGGTGGGGGGCGCTGCGTTTTGGTTCTTTGCCGGAACGTCATCACAGGGGCCCGCCAATCCCTGGTATCAGGGGGCCGAAGGGTATCAGCAGGCGCAGCAACAGGCGCTGGCGTTGGGCTATCCGCTGCTCTATGTGCTGGAGACCCCCAAGTGCCGCCGCTGCGGCGATCTGGAGAAGAAATTCTGGCAGAGCAAGGAGATGGCTGGCCCGCTTGCCCGGCTGGTGAAGGTGCGGCTCAACCCGGGCAAGGGGGATGGCAGCGAGCAGATCCTGCGCCGCTTTCCCAAAGTCGCCACGCCGCCTGGCATCTATATTCAGCAGCCTGGCCAGCCTCTCAGGCCCATCAAAATAGTGGTGGATATCGACCAGATCTGGATGCCGGGGAAAACCTGGCAGCGTGGCTTCTATATGCCGCTCTCCGGTGCCGGATTCGAGGCGGTGGTACATACCACTCTGGCCTTGCAGGATCCCGCGCTGGACAACGCCCCCCTCGATTGAGGGGGGACAAAAGGCTTGGGCGCGACGAACAGGCTGGATCAGCCGAAATCGAATAGTCGCGACATCAGCACCGCATCTTCCCTGTCGTTGCCGGTGCCGTAGTAGTCAGCGCGGCGGCAATATTCGGCAAAACCGGCGCTCTCGTAGAGGTTGATGGCGGTCTGGTTACCGGCCCGTACCTCGAGAAACCAGGCCTCTGCCCCGGCTTGCTTGCTGCGCGCCAGATAGGCCTGCAACAGCGCTCGTCCCAACCCCTTGCCCTGAAACGCCGGATGCACGCAGATGTTCATCAGCGAGCTGTCACCGGCCACCAGATCCGAGATATAGAAGCCCGCCGGGGAACCATCGACCAGCATCAAGCCGTTGAGATAGCGAGGGCCGAAGCAGGAGAGCAGGTTGGCCTCACTCCACGGCTCCTTGTGAGCGGCTTGCTCGATGGGGTAGACAAGGTCGAAATCGCTCTCGAGCAGGGGACGAAACTCAGGCATGGGGGCTCCGGATGGCAAGATGTTGGGCACTGGGGTTGGCAGAGGCGGCATTTGTAAAATCAGGTAAAAAGAGCAGCATCACAGTGGGTCTTGGCGGCATGATGCAGGATCACGCCGCGTTGGCCGCAAGGTGCTGGCGCAGCTGTTGCCACAGGGCGCGCTTTTGCGCGGCGCTGGGGGTGAGCGGGCAGATCAGCGCATTTGGCCGCTCGGAGTTGGCTTCCGTCAGCCAGAGCAGAGGGGAGGCGCCCGCCGATTGTAGATCGGCAGGCGGCAGCTCGCTGAGCAGTGAGACCTCGTCGGGGGTCATGCCGAGCAACTGGCAGATATCCGCCAGCAGCGTGGTGGCAGGCAGCTGAGGCGCCAGCAACCAGAGTTTGCCGCTGGGCAGCGGAGAGCGGGTGGCCGGTGCCGTCTGGCCCGGCTGTGTGGCGTTTTGCTCAAGCTCGGGAGCGGGTGCTGCGCCCAGCAATGCCGGACGACGCAGTTGCCAGCTTTGAATGCCCATGCGGGCCAACATGCTCTGACGAACGGGATCTTGCATCTGGGGCGACTCACTCTTGATCTGCGTTGGGGAAAATTGTGTTGCGCAGGGTACACTCGAACCGCTTTTGCTGCACCCTTTGCAACGCATCATCTGGCGCATGCGGGCATGGTGCCATCACGACACTGGCTATGCATGGGCGCAGCACGCTGCCGATACGGTATCGCACTGCCTTTGCGTTTTTTCCTGCCAGAGGCGGGTATTGTGCGGCAAGAGATACCAGAATAAACATCATAACAAGACAAAACCCAAGGTCGAGCAAATGGATATCACGCCTTGGGGCTAACATCATCCCAGCTTCGGAACACTCTCTATGTCGTCTTTAGCTCAAGCCCAGAACCCTGCGCGTCTTATTCCCATCCAGGAGCGCCTGCCCCGGCTGCTGGCAGCCCTTGGTGAGGGGCTTTATGAACGGCAGGATGCCCTGCGCCTCGGTCTGCTGGCAGCCCTCAGCGGTGAGAGTGTCTTCTTGCTGGGGCCACCCGGTATCGCCAAGAGTCTGATTGCCCGTCGCCTCAAGCTGGCCTTTCACGACGCCCGCCACTTTGAATATCTGATGACCCGTTTCAGCACACCGGAGGAGGTATTTGGCCCCCTCTCCATTCAGGCGCTGAAAGAGGATGGCAAATACCTGCGCCTCACTGCCGGCTATCTGCCGGAGGCTGAGGTGGTGTTCCTCGACGAGATCTGGAAGGCGGGTCCCGCCATTCTCAACACCCTGCTCACCGCCATCAACGAACGGCAGTTCCGCAATGGTGATAGCCAGCATCCCATCCCCATGCGGCTGCTGGTGACCGCCTCCAACGAGCTGCCGGCGCCGGACAGCGGGCTGGAAGCGCTCTACGACCGGATGCTGGTGCGGATCTGGATGGACCGGGTGCAGGAGAAAGCCAACTTTCAATCCATGCTGGCCAGCGACGGTCACGCCCACCAGAATCTGCCGGAATCCCTGCAGATCCGGGGGGATGAGTACGAGCAGTGGCAGAGCCAGATTGAGCAGGTGCGCCTGCCGGATGCCTGTTTCGAACTTATCTATCAGCTGCGCCAGCAGCTCGACAGTCAGCTGGCCCATCGCTGCTATGTGTCGGATCGCCGCTGGAAGAAGGCGGTACGGCTCATCAAGGCGAGTGCCTTCTTCAATGGCCGCGATGAGGTCGCACCGGTAGATCTGCTGCTGTTCAAGGATTGTCTCTGGCACGACGAGGAGTCCCGCACCGCCCTGCTGGAGATGATGACCGAGTTCTCCCGTCTCTACGGTTATCAGCAACTGGCCTTGACCCGCCAGCTGCTTGCCCTGCGGGATCAATTCAAACAGCTCAAACAGGGCGTGGCCCAGCGTCTCTGCTGCAAGGCGCGCAAGCGCAAGCAGTGGTTTGGCAGACGGGCGAGGGGGATCGAGATCCCGCTCGCCAACGCCAGACCCTTTGGCAAGCAGGTGCACTTCCATCTGCTCACCCCGGCCCCGCTGGATGGCAGCGATCCCGAGCGTCTCACCAGCACCCTGGTGTTCGATCGTACCCTGCTTTCCCATTGGCATCCGACCGGTGAGGCGCTGGTGGGTTATCAATATGGCAACCCGAAAGAGGGACACTACGAGCTGGTACTTGACGATGAGCTGCGCCTGCAGGTGCTCGATATCCAGCGCCAGCAGATCCCGCTGGTATTGATGGAGCGCAACGCCATCCCTGAGGTGGTGCTGGAGCCCTGGCTGCAAGCGCTCGATGAGCTGCTTGCCCAGGTTGGCAAGGTGGTGCAGGAGCTTAAACAGCAGCGCACTCTGTTCGATCGTCATCGGCAGCACCTCTTTATTGCCCAGCGCTGGCTGCAACAGGTGGAAGACAGCTTCTTCGTGCTGAGCCGGGATCTTGAACTGCTGCGCGGCGAGCTGACACAGTGGCGCGAGCGGTTGCCAAGGCTGGACGAGTAAGGAGCGCTCATGCTTGAGATTGGCATGCTGGATCTGGGGCTCCTGATCGGTGAAGGGGAGCTGGCAGGGGAGGTGGCTCTTTTGCTTGCTGCGTCGCCCAAGATCTCCGAGTTCATCAAGCGCTCCCCGCTGCAGGGCAAGCTGCTGAAAAAGCGCCTGCAGAGCTGGGGTGAGCAGCTTGGCGAGGAGATCCGTCACAAGCCGGTGCCGGTGGCGCTGGAGCAGGAGTACCTGCTCTATCAGGCGCACCGGCAGTTGCCGATGACCGAACTGATAGGCCGTTTGCCCGCCCTGCTGGAGTCGCTGGATCACTACAGCCCCTTTGCCGGTGAGGCCCGTTCGCTGGTTCGCCAGCTGATGGCTCACCCCACCGAGGGGCTGCGCCAGCTCTTTATCGACAAGTGGCGCGCCAGTCTGGTGGGGAGCCTGCTGCAACTGCAGCAGCAGATCGCCGAAGCGGAGCGAGAGAAGCAACGTCAAGAGATTGAAGATCAGCTGCTGGCGAGCCGCACCCTGGCCGATGCCCTCGACCCCAACCAGATCTCAGCCGGTGGTCTTTGGGATCTGGCGCAGGGGCACTGGCACAAGCGCAGTCTGGTGCTGGTCAAGCAATACGCCCGCATGTTGCAGCGCGAACCCTTGCTGGCGGAGATTGCCGGTCTGCTCGGGCGCAGCGAGCGGGATCGGCGGGCGCAGGAGCAACCTGTGCCGCCGGTTCAGGTGCTGGAGCTGGAGCCCGCTCCCAGCGATGATGTGCCGGACGACTTGGTAGGCATTCATCAGGCCAGCGATCTGATGCGGCTACTGCCAAGCGAAGCTGTGATGCTGGGGCTGCCGGAGCTGGAGCTGGAGTTCTATCGCCGCTATCTGGAGCGGCGTCTGCTCAGCTACCAGTCACGTGGCACCTTGCCGCGCCAGCGCATCATGCTGCGCACTCCGGAGCAGGGGGGGCAGCAGTTGCAGCAGCGAGGTCCCTTTATCGTCTGTGTCGATACTTCGGGCTCTATGGGTGGTTATCCCGAGGAGTGTGCCAAGGCGCTGTTTCTGGCGCTGCTCAAGGTGGCGATGGATGAGAAGCGCGGCTGCTACCTGATGCTCTTCTCCACCGAGGTGGCGACCCTCGAGATCACCGCAGATACCGGGCTGGACAAGGCGGAGCGTTTCCTCTCCATGAGTTTTCACGGCGGTACCGATCTGGTGCCCTGCCTGGAAAAAACGCTGGCCAAGCTCGATGATCCGGCCTTTGCCAAGGCGGATGTGCTGGTCATCTCCGACTTTATCGCCCAGAGCCTGCCTCATCCCCTGCTCGATCAGATGAACCGCTATCGCCAGCGCCAGACCCGTTTTCACGCCGTCGCCATGTCCCGCCACGCCAAGCAGGCGCTGTTGCGGGTATTTGACAACAGCTGGCTACTCGATTGCGGCCTGCGCGGTCGGCTGCTGCGGCGCTGGCAGCATCACTAGTGACCGGAGGGGGCAACCCCTCTTGAGTTGTTATCCCGCCCCTCTTTTTCGCTGTGCGTCCCCACTTTCATTCCAACTCGATGATATCGCAGTAAAATGTGACTAGCCTGCTATTCGGGCTCTCTGTCCGGGTGATAGCCTTTACAACCATTGTTACAGGGGAAAAGATGATGATTTTCCGGCATCGGCTTGCCCGATGATCTTTCCCATTGATCCGGAGTGTGTATGAGCCGACTTGCCTTGCTGCTGTTGCTGGCGGTGTTCGGGCTGGCAGCCAAACCCTTGTCCCCCGAGCAGTTGGAAAATGAACTGGGAGGGATGGAGCGGGTCTATCAGCCGATCGAGTTGCTGCGCGAGCGTGTTGCCCGTTTGCAGCGGGACGGCAACGCTTATCCGCCGTCGCAGCAGATGCGGATCAGTCGTCTGGCTTGCTGGGCCCAATCGGCCGATGACATGCAGGAGTCCCGTACTGCCATCGCCAATGCGGAGCGAATGCTGGCCATTGCGCGCGAGCAGGGTGATGACGCCGCCGTGGCGGAGCTGACGATTTGCCGCGGCTGGTTCAATCAGCTGCTCGGCGAGGTAGCGAAGGCTCGTCACGATTACGATGAGGGGCTGCGGCTGGCAAGAGAGGCCGCCTTGCCAAAGCTGGAGGCGCTGGCGCTGGCCCGCCGGGGGGCCATGCTGTCTTTTCAGGGGGTCTCAGGCCAGGGGCTGATGGATCTCACCAAGGCGCACAATATCTATGAGCAGCTGGGGTTGCCCACCTGGTATCACCAGGCGCAGCTCGAGATTGCAGCCACATTTCGTCGTATGGGCCTCTACGCCGAAGCGCTCGCCACCCTCAACCGGTTGAGCGAGCATTTTGCCAGAAGTCACGACGGGTTTGGCTCGGCAAGGCTAAGTGATCAACTGGCGATGGTCTATCTGCAGACCGGGCGTTATCAGGATGCATTGGGCGAGCTTGAACGCAGTGCGGCCTTTTATAATCAGCCTCAATATCTGATTGAGCATGCCGAACGCATGGTAATGCAGGCCGAGGCTCTGCTCGGGCTGAATCGCCCCGCTGATGCCGGACGCTTGCTGGCACAAGCGGCGAAGGTGCTCTCTCCCGACGTTGCCCCCATCCTCCATGCGCATCTCGAGCTGGTGCGGGCGAGGTTGAGAGTCGAAGAGCAGGAACCGGCGCCAGCCTTGCGTGCGCTTGAGAAGATTGAGCCGATTTTGAAGGTGGAAGGGCACGTGCGCTTTTTGCTCGAGCTCTACTGGGTACGCAGTCGGGCGCTTGAGTTGCAAGGCGATTATCCGGCGGCGCTGGCTGCATTGCGGGAGCATCTGGTGCAGGAGCAGCGGCTCGATCAGCTGTTACGGGAACAGAGCACGGCCTGGGTTCGCGGCGAGTTCGAGCTGGCCCGTCAGGAGGGTGAGAACGAGCGACTGCGAGTCGAGCAGCAGTTGCAGCAGCAGGAGCTGGAGCAGGTCAAGGAGCGTCGTTTCTGGCTGCTGGTGGTGATGGTGCTCTGCGGGGTACTGGCGCTGCTGACGATGGGGTGGCTGCTTGATCGCAACCGTCGGATGCGTCGTCTGGCCTTTACCGATGAGCTGACCGGCATCAACAACCGCCGTCGGGTGCTGCGGCAGGGCAGCGATATGCTGGCGCTGGCTCGCAGGCAGGGCACGCCATTTTGTCTGCTGGTGTTCGATATCGATCACTTCAAGCGGATCAACGATACCCTGGGCCATCATCAAGGAGACAGGGTGCTGCAATGGGTCTCTCGGGCGGCAGATCGTCAGCTGCGGCACCAGGATCAGTTGGGACGTACCGGCGGAGAGGAGTTCTTGATCCTGCTGCCGGATACCAGCCTTGAAGAGGCGTGCAGGGTGGCTGAGCGGATCCGTCACACGGTGGCCAACCGGGCGTTGCCCGGTATGTCATACCCGGTAACCATCAGTATCGGGTGTGCCTCTCTGCGAGACGATGATCAGGATCTGGCGGCCTTGATCCAGCGTGCTGACAATGCGCTGTATCGTGCGAAAGAGGCGGGGCGCAACCGGGTGGAAACAGATAACTGACGGGCTGGGTATTGTCATTCACCAGGGTGTCATCGCTATTCGGGAGCACACTGATACGGCGATGATGCTCGCCCCCTGCGCTCGTTCTTGCCTGCGATGACAGATTGGCAAGCGCGAGCGCAGAAGACCGTCAGAAGGGCGTTATGCCCAGGCGCTGCCGCCATTGAGGTGAAGCACCTCACCATTCATGTTGTTATTGCTCATCAGGAACAGCGCGGCCTGCGCATAATCCTCTCCCTCTCCCAAGCGTTTCAATGGCAGGCTTTGCGCCACGGCAGCCACTTTTTGTGGGTCATTGCCCAGTGCTTTAAGCAGCATGGGAGTGCGCATGGGGCCCGGGTTGATGACGTTGATCCGACGGGGGGTCAGCTCGTTAACCAGACTGTGAGCCAGCGTTTCAACCGCGCCAGCTGCAACGGCAGGGAGTGCCTTACCCAGTTGTGGGCGGCGCGTCACCATCCCGGACGTGAGCACGATGGAGCCGCGTTCGGACAGTTTGGGTGCTGCGGCGCGGATCGCATGAACACTTCCCCAGAAGCGGCTGTCCATGTTGATTTTCAAATCCTCGATGGCAGCGGTGAGAAAGCTGCCTGGTCGCATGACGGCGGCGGTGATGACGAGATGATCCAGCGAATCCAGCTGGTTGAAAAAGTGATTGACGGAGTCGACGTCGAGAATATCCAGTTGATGGCCACTGGCACTTGGGCCCAGTTCAGCCAGTGCAGTGGCAAGCTGCTCACGGCTGGAACCGCCGATAATGACGATCTGTTGATTGTGCAGGGTGGAATGTTTCATGTAATGACCTCTCCATTATGTAGATACGATTTACATATTTGTAGCTGGATAGGGAAAGTCCAAGTATGAAAATTTATCAAGAGTGGTTGTTGCTGGCATGGGGAGGGGGCCAACTCCACGTAGTCCGGATGCTGCCATCCGATTCGGAGTGTTTGATTTTCTGTTCAGTTGGAACCTGTGGAATGGCTGGGCGGCCAAATTATCATCTCTTGTCAGGCTGGGTATTTTTCACTCGCGCGGGTATAATGTCGCGCAATTTTGCTTTGACTCAGGCGAGAAGACCCATGTAACGCAACCCTCCTCCCTCTCTCCACCAGGTTGGCAACACGCCAGCTGGCGTGGCTTTCGTTGCGTATACATGTGCCGTGAGCGGCATTCCGGATTTATTCCCACGGTGGCTGATGCCACCGCTCAATAGAAGAACGTTGAATTATGTCAGCTGAATTTCTGAGTGAAGTCTCCAAGAGACGCACTTTTGCGATCATTTCGCACCCGGATGCGGGTAAAACCACCATCACCGAGAAAGTCCTGCTGTTCGGACAGGCCATTCAGCGCGCCGGTACCGTCAAGGGCCGTGGCTCGGGCCAGCACGCCAAATCCGACTGGATGGAGATGGAGAAGCAGCGTGGTATCTCCATTACTACCTCGGTGATGCAGTTCCCCTATGCCGACTGTCTGGTCAACCTGCTCGACACCCCGGGTCACGAGGACTTCTCCGAAGATACCTACCGTACCCTGACGGCGGTCGACTGCTGCCTGATGGTCATCGATGCCGCCAAGGGTGTTGAAGACCGGACCCGCAAGCTGATGGAAGTGACCCGTCTGCGTGATACCCCCATCCTCACCTTCATGAACAAGCTGGACCGCGAAGTGCGCGATCCGATGGAAGTGATGGACGAGGTGGAGCGCGAGCTGAAGATCATGTGCGCCCCCATCACCTGGCCTATCGGCTGCGGCAAATCCTTCAAGGGTGTCTATCACCTCTACAAGGATGAGACCTATCTTTATCAGAGCGGTCAGGGCCACACCATCCAGGAGAAGCGGGTGGTCAAGGGGCTGAACAACCCGGATCTGGATGCCGCCGTCGGCGAAGATCTGGCCCGGCAACTGCGTGACGAGCTGGAGCTGGTGCAGGGCGCCTCTCCCGAGTTCGATCACGATGCCTTTATCGCTGGCGAGATGACCCCGGTCTTCTTCGGTACCGCACTGGGTAACTTCGGTGTTGACCACATGCTGGATGGCCTGACTGACTGGGCGCCGTCTCCCATGCCGCGCAAGGCCGAGAGCCGCGAAGTGGTGGCGAACGAGGAGAAGTTCTCCGGTTTCGTGTTCAAGATCCAGGCAAACATGGATCCGAAACACCGCGACCGTATCGCCTTTATGCGTATCGTATCAGGCACCTACAGCAAGGGCATGAAGATGCGCCACGTGCGTATCGGCAAGGATGTGAACATCTCCGACGCCGTGACCTTTATGGCCGGTGACCGTGAGCAGGCGGAAGACGCCTTCGCCGGTGACATCATCGGTCTGCACAACCACGGCACCATCCAGATCGGTGACACCTTCACCCAGGGTGAAGATCTCAAGTTCACCGGTATCCCGAACTTTGCACCGGAACTGTTCCGCCGCATCCGCCTGCGCGACCCGCTCAAGCAGAAGCAGTTGCTCAAGGGGCTGGTCCAGCTCTCTGAAGAGGGTGCGGTGCAGGTGTTCCGTCCGCTGATCAGCAACGATCTCATCGTTGGTGCGGTCGGTGTGCTGCAGTTTGACGTGGTGGTTTCTCGTCTGAAGAGCGAGTACAACGTCGAGGCCATCTACGAGGCGGTCAACGTCTCCACCGCCCGCTGGGTGGAAGGGACCGACGTCAAGAAGTTCGAAGAGTTCAAGCGCAAGAACGAGGTCAACCTGGCCCTCGATGGCGGTGACAACCTCACCTATATCGCGCCGACCATGGTCAACCTGCGCCTGGCCCAGGAGCGTCACCCGGACGTCGAGTTCCGCCAGACTCGCGAGCACTGATAAGTGCTTGCCTGCTCGGCAGACAAGATAAAAGAGACCCCGCTTCGGCGGGGTCTCTTGTTTTGTGCCGTTTTGCCTGTTTAAGGAGGGATGCAGGGGGGTAATGGTTCAGCATATACCAGTCGCAAGCAGCCCTCACCCTAGCCCTCTCCCAGAGGGAGAGGGAACCATCAGAGGTCAGCCTGAAAGATCGCGGAAGTGTTTTTGCCCCCTTTTCCCCTTGCGGGAGAAGGGCTGGGGATGAGGGAGTTCTACACCAGGTCCAGCACCATGCAGATCTCGCAATCCCCGTGGCCGGTGCAGCCAAGGGGGCCGGGCAGGTGTTCAAAGCCCAGTGATTCGTAGAGGCTGGTGGCCTCGCGCAGTACCTCTGTGGTCTCCAGATAACAGCGTCGATAGCCTAAACCGCGAGCGGCATCCAGTGCCTGCAACACCAGCCGCTTGCCAAGGCCCAGTCCGCGCAGGGCGGGCATAAAGTACATCTTCTGCAGCTCGCAGACTCCCTCTTCTCCCGCCAATGGTGCGATACCGCCACCGCCGAGGATGGAACCGTCCGGCCCTTCGATGACCCAGTAACGGCTCTTCTCCCCCTGATAGCTCTGGGAGAGGGTGTCGAGATTGGGATCCGAGACCCCATACCCCTTGTCGGCGGTGAGACCATATTCGCCCGAGACGGCGCGGATCACCAAGGCGATCTGGGCATTGTCTGCCGCCGTGATGGGGCGGATCTGGTAACCCCGCTGGCGACGGGCGCGGGAGAGGGCGCTGCGATAGAGCCGCAGCCCTTGCCACAGCTGCTCCCGCTCGGGCAAGCTCAACTGCGCCAGCATCTCTTCCATCGCCCCGTCCATCTCCCGGTGCAACTCCAGCAGCATCCCCTGACCGTTGACGGTGAGGCGGGCCTCCTTGCTGCGGCCGTCGGAGGGGTGCGGGTGCCAGCTGATGAGCTCCCGCTCGGCGAGGCGGGCCAGCGGACGACTGGCGTTGGATTTGTCGATGTGCAGCTTTTCTGCCAGCTGCTGGTTGGTGGCCGGGGCGTTTTCCAGCTCGATCAGCAGGTGAGCCTCGATGGGGGTGAGGGCCAGATTGCCGCACTGTTGGGAGAGCATGCCGAGTTCGCGAACCAGATCGCGTGACAGGGCGCGCAGGGGACGGGGATCCATATCGTGGCTTCCTATTTAGTTGTGCATGACAACTAAAATAGCGTAAAAGTTGTAATTCGCAACCTTTTGCTGTGATGACTTGCAGAATATGGGGTGAGCGGCAGCCCCGTTGATTGGGCTGCCGCAGGAGGGGCTGTCGTCAGGCGGCGGCTCTGATAGCCAGCTCCGGGCGGCGGGAGAAGCAGCGGGCGAGCAGCAATATGGTGGCGACGCCTATGGTGCCCAGCACCAGCCAGGGGAGGGCCGGTTGTCCCTGTTGCAGCGAGAAGTCATAGAGGGAGCCGCCGCCCACATAGCCGGTCATGCCCCCCAGCGCCAGTCCGAGGCGGCTGAAGCCCATGTAGCTGCCGCGGGCTGTGGGGTTGGCCAGCCTGGTCATCAGGGTCTCCCGGGCCGGTTCGCAGATGATGATCCCCAGATAGAAGCAGGCCAGCAGTACGAAGATGCCGGAGAGGGTGCTGACGAAGGCGACCAGCCCGATCCCCACCGTCATCAGCAGGATACCCGCCATCAGCCGGCTCTCCAGCCGATAGCGCCGCTCGCTGAAACGGGCGATAGGGTAGAGCAGCGCCAGTGACAGCGCCGTTTCCAGGCTGTACATCCAGCCCACTGCCGTGGTGGTGCCAGAGAGCTGCTTGACCAGAATGGGGAAAATCAGCATCACCTGTACCCACAGCATGTAGTAGCCGCTCAGGATCAGTACCAGTCGGCAGAAGGCGCGATCAGCCAGCACCTGTCCCAACCCTTCCCGCATCGGGGTCGGTTTGACCGAGAGGCGGTAGGCGGGCAGCAGGGTCCAGTTGCAGAGAGCCGCCAGGGTGAAGAGCCCGGCACCCAGCAGGCAGACGTAGGTGAAGTCGAAACGCAGTAGCCAGCTGCCGAGCAGGGCGCCGGTGACGGCCCCCGCGCTCTCCAGCATCATCAGCAGGGAGATAAAGCGGCCCCGTTCATGGGGACGGGTAAACTTGATCACCAGTGCCGCCCGTGGCGGGTCGAACAGGCAACCGCCCAGTCCGGAGAGGAAGCAGGAGAAGATCAGCAGGGCGCCGCTGTCGGCCCAGGCCAGGGTGGCAAAGCCGACGGCGCGCAGCAACATGCCGGTGACGATGAGCGGGCGGGCGCCGAAGCGGTCGGCAAGCGAGCCGCCGAAGATCCCCAGCCCCTGCTGGGTCAGCTGGCGCAGGCCGAGGGCCAGCCCCACCAGACCGGCCGCCCAGCCGAGGTGATCGACGAAGCGCAGGCTGATCATCGGCATCACCACAAAGAAACCCAGGATCACCAGTGTGGTATCCAGCGCCAGAAACCAGCGTCCCCAAAACCTCGCCCTATCGACCATAACGCCCTCTCATTCACAGATACCTTCATTCTGGAGAGGGTTTAGATATAGTGGTAGACGACAACTACCTATATTTCATATCAGGATTATTTATGTCTATGGATCTGGACGATCTGCAACTGCTGCTGGATGTGGCCGAGCTGGGCAGCTTCAGTCAGGCGGCGGCCATTCGTGGCTGGTCACAGCCGCTGGTGAGCCAGCGGATTGCCCAGCTGGAGGAGAGCCTCGGGGCGCCGCTGTTTCAGCGTCATCGACGCGGGGTGACGCCGACCCGTGCCTGCGAGGAGTTTCTCCCTGCCGCCCGCTCGGCGCTGGCCACTCTGAGCGAAGGGCGGCTGGCACTACAGGGGGCGCCAGCGCTGCCTTGTATCCGTCTCTCCAGCCTGCCATCCCTCACTTCGGTGGTGTTTGGCTCGCTATTGATGGAGCTGGTGGATGAGCCGTTCGAAATCCGCTGCACCACGGATCACTCCGGCGAGATCATGCAGTCGCTGCTGACCGGGGAGGCCGATATCGGCTTTGTGCTCAAGCGCCCGCCGGTTGCTGGCCTGCAGATGGAGCTGCTCTGCTGCTCCCCTATCATCGCTATCGCCTCGCCATTGCATCCGCTGGCCGGTTGTCACGGCCTCACGCTGGAGGATATTGCCGACCAGCGGCTGGCGCCTCAGGTATGGGGGCCGGGGTGTGACGTCTTTATCCAGCAGTTGCGGCGGCTGCGGCGGGACGCCAGCCCCCTGCATGCGGTGCAGCCCGCCAGTGCGGCGCGGGATCTGGCGCTGGAACACGGGTTTATCACCCTGATGCCGGAGCTGGCTATCAAGCGGGATCTGGAGGTGGGGCGGCTGGTCAGGCTCGATGTGCGCAATCTGCCGCAGGAGCATTGGGATGTGATGATGGCGTGGCGCGGTGGCAAGCGGCCCAATCCGGCCCGGGAAACCGTGTTGGCCACCGCCCGCACGCTGGCGAAACGGTGGCGCAATGAGTAAAGCGATGCGGGACAAGGCCCGCATCGGGTGGATCAGTAGCTGGCCTTGAGGGTTACGCCACTGAACGCGGAAAACCCTGACAGCTGCACATGCCAGGTGCCCGCCTTGGGATTGGTGAACGAGCAGCTTTCGTTATTGCCCCCCTTGTAGGGACGGCAGTCGTAACTGCTGCTGGTGGGGGCGCTGCCAAAGCGGACGTAGAGGTCGGCATCACCGGTACCGCCACTGCTGCTGATTTGCAGCGACCTGGTGCCAGCCGGTACGTTCAGGGTGTAGTTGAGCTTGCCCCCCTTGCTGGCGGCGAGGTTGCTCACCGGCACGCCGTTTTGCAGCACATTGTCGCTCGGTGGCGGCGTGCTGCCGCAGCTGGCATCAACCCCGACGGTCTGGAAGGCCCGTGCCACATCCGCCTGACTGTAACCCAGATCGGCGGTCGCTCGGCTGACGCCGCAGGCCCCTTGCTGGTAGTTGGTGTTGGCGCCCCAGTAGAGGCGGTTGGCCAGCAAGAACACTTCAAATGCCTTGCGGGTGTTCCAGCCGCTGCTGGTGGCGAGCAGATAGAAGGCGCGGTTGTAGACCCCTGAGCTGTGGTGTACATCCATCCCCTCCTGATAATCCGCCGCATGGCCGATGGATCTGCCATCCCGGGTCGGATCCTCGAAGTAGCGCAGGGAGCCGTTGCCCTTGAAGATCTGGGCGCCGACCAGCCAGTCGTTGCTCCCCTTCATGTAGAACTCGGCCGCTTCCCCCGCCATATCGGAGAAGGCCTCGTTGATGCCGCCGGATTGTCCTGAATAGACCAGCCCGGAGTTCTGCTCGGTAAAGCCGTGGCTCACCTCGTGGGCCGCCACATCGAGGCTTACCAGCGGGTGGAAGGTGGTGGCGCCGTCACCGAAGGTCATCTGGCTGCCATCCCAGAAGGCATTTTCGTAATTCTTGCTGTAGTGAACCCGCATCTTCAGTTTGAAGGTGAGGGGCGCTGTGTTGTACCAGTTGCGGTACATGTCGAACACCACGTTGCCGAAGTAGTGGGCATCGTTGAGGGGCGAGTAGGCGCCGTTGATCTCCTTGACCCGGTTCTCCGGGCAAGTGAACTGGTGGATGGCGCCGCCGGAGGTGGCGTGGTTGAGGTTGATGGTATCGACGTTGGGGCTGGTCATCCGGCAGTTGTCATCCACGATGAGTGGGCCAAAGTCGGTGCCGTAGACGTATTTGCCGGTCTTGATGTTGCCCCCGGGGCCAGTGGCATCCTTGTGGTTGATCCCCTCCCAGCGTTTGAGCTCCTCACCGCTCTGGGCATCAAGAATGACGAAGGGGCGGCTTGGCTTGTCACCTTCGGCGATGAAGGAGACCTGATAAACCAGCCGGGCCAGCCCGTTCTCATCCTGCATCACGTAGAGTTTGACCTGCTCGTTGCTCCCCTTGCTGCCCGCCTTGGCCTTGCTGGCGGCATCCTGTGGAGATAGGGTGGCGGCCGGGCTTGCCACATCCTGATCGATCTGGCGCAGCATGCGTCCACTGGCCTGTTGCAGCTGGCCGTTCAGGCTCTTGTCAACCACCACCACCTGACCCATTACCGGGGTGTCGTTCCAGACCTGCTCGTAGCGGATCCGCTGCTGGCCGTTGGGCAGCTTGACCACCCGCACCTGACGAAACTCGCCATCTTCCAGCTGCAAGGTACCACTCGCGGCACTGAGGCCTGTCATGGCCCGGATGCCGTTTGCCGTTACGTTGATCTCTACCTCTTGCGCCGCCAGTGCGGCGCTTCCCCAGCAGGCCAGCGCAACGGCCAGATAAATTTTATTCATCTCTTCTTTCCTTAAATCGATGAGGTTGATAAACCGACCGAAGGTCGGGCGTTTTGAAGCTAGTGCCGGTGGGGGAAAGTGCCCCCTGTCAAAAGTGACAGCGCAGCACAAAGGAGTAGCAGGATCTGCCAAAGTGCCGTTTGGGGGCATCTATCGGCGTCATGTGGAGAGCATTATCCGGTTTCAGACACCCACCCTCCTCTTTTGAGGGAGGAGAGTACGCGCGCAGTCACCCTCTGAGAAGCCTGCCGGAGGAGGGCCTTAAAAGTGGCTGGCGCGGCCAGTGGCGATTGGCTACATTGGGTGCTGATTCGCTATTTGATCACTGATTTGAAAGGAGAATCCCATGTTTTCATGGCAGTTGGACGACGAGCTTGCGCTGCTCTTCTTGCAGCCCGATATGGCGAGCGAACTGTTTGCCCTCTGCAATGACAACCGGGAGTTCCTCTCCCAGTGGCTACCCTGGCCGCCACTGATCCAGCGCCCCGTCGACAGCGCCCTCTTCATTCGCAGTGCCATCGAGAAGTTCGCCCGCGGTGAGGGGCTCACCACTGCCATCGAGTATCAGGGGGAGGTGGTGGGGGTCATAGGTTACAACAGTATCGATCACGACCTTGGCAAGGTGGTCATCGGTTACTGGCTGGCGGAGCGCTGGCAGGGCAACGGTATCATCACCCGGGCCTGTCAGGCCCTGATCCACCACGCCTTCGAGGAGATGGGGATGGAGAAGGTGGAGATCAGCGCCGCCACCGATAACGAGCCCAGCAGAGCCGTCTGTGAGCGGCTCGGGATGCAGCAGGAGGGGGTGACCCGGCGCGCAGAGCGGCTGGGCAACCGGATTGTGGACCATGTCCACTACAGCCTGCTGCGTGACGAGTGGCTAAGACAGAGGGAGTCCTGATGGCGCTGCCACATATCAAGACGGCCCGCACCCACCTGACCATACTGTCGCCGGATCGGGCCCCCATGATGCTCGACTTCTACCGGCGCAACCGCGCCCATCTCGCCCCCTGGGAGCCGCTTCGGGACGAGCAGTTTTACACTCTCTCTTACTGGCATGCCCGGCTGCAGGACAGCTACAGCCAGTTCTTCAACGGCACCGGCGTCAATCTGGTGGCCCTCGATCCGGCTGGCGAGCGGGTGCTCGCCACCTGCAACTTCAGCAATATCCTGATGGGGGTCTTCAAGGCGTGTCATCTGGGCTATGCCATCGACCAGCAGCATCAGGGGCAGGGGGTGATGGGAGAGGTGCTGTCAGCCGCCATCGACTACCTGTTTCGGGAGCACGATCTGCATCGCATCATGGCTTGCTATATGCCTGCCAATCAGCGCAGTGGCGCCTTGCTGGAGCGGCTCGGCTTCGAGCTGGAGGGATTCGCGCGGGCGTATCTGATGATCAATGGCCGCTGGGAGGATCACATCCTCACCTCGCTGATTAATCCGGCTCCCTGATTGTCAGATAAAAAAACGGGCCCGAAGTTGCCTTCGGACCCGTCTTCGAATGAGGTGCAGGCTTAGTTGGCCTTGGCATCGCTCACTGCAGCTTCAACTTTGGTAGCGGCTTCGGTAGCAGCTTTTTCTACGGTTGCAGTCGCTTCGGAGGTGGCCTTCTCTACGGTAGAGGTGGCTTCGCTAGCGGCTTTTTCTACAGTAGCAGCAACTTCGGCGGCCGGAGCAGCAGCAGGAGCGGCAGCTTTTTCTTCTTTCTGACCGCAAGCAGTCAACATCAGACCCAGGATACCGGCTACCAGTACTTTGTTCATGTGCATTCCCTCAAAAAAAGATGGAGAGATGGTCTGTGCAACCATCACAGCGCCCACCGTTGCCCGGTATTGAAACAAGAAGCCGGGAGGCAGCAGGCGGGCGCAATATAGCCCCATTAGTTACCGATGAAAACGGATATCACAATGACATTTTTTCGTGCCGTGGATAAAAAGCTCCACTGCAACGACTGATATCAATACAAGATGCCGTCAAATGGTGCTAATTGCACAATAAAACACCACTTTGCTGCCATCTTATGGCGGTTTAACAAGGTCAAGGTTGAACAATAGCGGCCGATGACTCGCACCTTAGTCAGACAGCTTCTGACAGGGCAGCCGTTTTCCCTCAAGGTGGCTCTGACGGGCCAGATCCAGCAGTGCCATCACCGCCAGCGCTTCACTTGCTGGCACCGGGTTGCTCCCTTCGCCCTTGATGGCGGCGCAGACACCGCGATAGTAGGTGCCATAATCCCCCGCCTCACCCACCACGCTCTGCTGCTGCAACTGACCATCGACAATGCGGCTGAGCTGACCGGGTTCACTATCCATGCCCCAATCCGCCGCCGGGGGCCGCAAGCCCTGCTTGAGCTGATCTTCCTGCACATCCATACCGAATTTCACGAACGAACCCTGGCTGCCGTGAATGACAAAGCGCGGCATGGTGGCTGAAACCAGACAGCTGCCATGCAGAATAACCCGCAGAGCACCGTAACCCAGCACCACATGGAAGTAGTCGTCCGCCAGTGCGCCGGGGCGCTGCTCGGCCAGATCGGCCTGCAACCAGTCAGGTTGGCCGAACAGCTGCAATGCCTGATCCAGCACATGGGGGCCGAGATCGAACCAGAGGCCGGAACCCAGGCCACCCGCTTCGCGCCAGCGCTGGCGCACTTCGGGGCGATAGCGATCGAAGTGGGATTCGAACTGGGCGATCTGCCCCAGCGTCCCTTCGGCAATCAAACGGCGCACGGTAAGGAAATCCCCGTCCCAACGACGGTTGTGGAAGATGCTGAGCAGCCGCTGCTGCTTTTCGGCCAGCTCGACCAGCGCTTGCGCCTCGGCCAGATCCAGTGCGAAGGGCTTGTCGATCACCACATGTTTGCCTGCCAGCAGCGCTTGGCGGGCGAGGGGAGCATGGGTGTCGTTGGGGGTGGCGATCACCACCAGATCGACGGTCTCATCGCTTAGCACCTCCTCCAGTGAACCGACTCGGCAGCCGGGCAGATCGGCCTGCACCTTGGCGGCATCGCGGCTCACCACCCAACTGAGGGACAAGCCCGGGGTGGTGGAGAGGAAGGGGGCGTGGAAGGTCTTGCCTGCAAAGCCATAGCCCACCAGGGCTGCGTTGAGAGTGTGGCTCATCGGGAGTTCTCCGCTGACATCGAGTGAGTGGGGTTGCCATCGCAGGCAATCTGCCGGATGGCCATGTGCTGTAAAGGCGATACAAACGAGAAGGGGGCCGATGGCCCCCTGAGTGTGCCCATCAGAGCACAGGATTTATTGCAAACACAAGCTGCGGCCGCGGCGCGTCATCAGCATCACCAAGGGTGGCAGCAGCAGCCACATATGCAGCGCCAGCTGGCTGAGCGGGTCGTGCATCAGGGCGCCGGTCAGGCCAACCAAGGCGCCGGAGCCGCTCATCTGGAACAGGCCGAGCAGGGCTGCGGCGGTGCCAGCGCAGTGGCCGAACTGTGCCAGCGCCATCCCGGCGGCAGCGCCCAGAATCATGGCAAAGCCGATGCTGGAGAGGAATACCGGTCCCATCATCGCCAGCGGATGTTCGATGTGCATCGCCAGGGTCAGAGCGATGGCCGAGAGCATCAACACCAGCAGGCCGATGCGCAGGGTGCGTCTTGGCCCCACCTTTGCGATAAAGCGCGGTGCCATAAAGCAGGCCAGAATGTTGAGCGCGGCGTTGGCGGTAAACCAGTAGCTAAAGCCGCTCATATCGAGCCCCAGTTTCACCATCAGCTGCACCGGTGCGGCGGTGACATAAGCGAGGATCACCGCCATCGCCAGCATGCACAGCGCCGCGTTGAACAGGAAGCTGGGGGAGCGCAGCACCGGGCTGTAGCGGGACCAGCTGATGAGGGCCCCTTCGCTGCGGGTCTCCTCCGGGCGGGTCTCCGGCATCCGCCACATCAGCCAGCTGCCGACGATGAGCGCATAACCGGCCATAAACCAGAAGTTGGCAGACCAGCCTGCCTTGGCGGTGAGCCAGCCACCGAGCAGGGGGGCCAGCGCCGGAATAAAGCAGATGGCGCCATTGAGGTAGGAGATCATCTGACCGCTCTTTTTCGGGCCATAGCTGTCACGCACCACCGAGAAGGCGGCGACCGAAGTAGCGCAGGCGCCGAAGCCCTGCAGCACCCGGGCCAGCATCAATTCGCCGAGGCTGGCGGCAAAACCGGCCCCCAGCGCGCTCAGGCCATAGAGCAGCACGCCGCCCAGCGCGATAGGCTTGCGACCGTAGCGATCGGCCAGCGGGCCAACAAGCAGTTGCCCCAGCCCCATGCTGAACAGGAACCAGGTGATGGTGCCCTGCATCAGGGTTACTTCGGCGCCCAGCTGCTCGGCCATCTGCGGAATGGCGGGCAGGTAGATGTCGATAGCCAGCGGACTGAACAGCACCAGTAGTACGAGTAAAAGTATCAATGGCATCTGTCACCTCTTTAGTCAGCCAGGTTAATGAATTGGGGCGCGAGTCTACTGACTCACAGTAATGAATAGAAATGGTATTTAATCACTTTGGTTATTCCATTATGGAAACATGTATTAAAAAGCTGGTTATTCGATGGCGGCAAATCCCCCGTAACCCCATCACAGCGGGTGTAATTGACGCTTTTACTAAACGCTTGCGCCGCATAGAATGCGCAGATTATTTTTGCGGAGGTGCTCGATGAACAAGCTTGTCCTGGCAACAGGTAACCAGAAAAAGGTGAAGGAATTGGCCGCCATGCTGGCCGATATGAAGATCCAGGTGATCCCACAGAGCGAGTTTGCGGTCTCCGATGCCGATGAGACCGGCACCACCTTCGTCGAGAATGCCATCATCAAGGCCCGCCACGCCGCCCGTATTACCGGTCTGCCCGCCGTGGCCGATGACTCCGGTCTGGAAGTCGATCTGCTGCAAGGGCGCCCCGGCGTTTACTCCGCCCGCTTTGCCGGTGTGGGTGCCGGTGACAAGGCCAACATCGAGAAGCTGCTCGGCGAGCTGCAAGGTGCCCCCGAGTACCTGAAGAGCGCCCGCTTCTGGTGTGTGCTGGTCTATATGCGCCACGCTGACGATCCCACACCCATCATCTGTCAGGCGAGCTGGGAAGGGATGATCATCGACGAGCCGCGCGGTCAGCACGGTTTCGGCTATGACCCCGTCTTCTTCGTGCCGGATCACGACTGCACTGCCGCCCAGATGCCAGCCGAACTGAAAAACCAGCTGAGCCATCGCGGTCAGGCGCTGGCCAAGCTCAAAGCGGCGCTGGCTGCGGCGCACTGAGTCACTTCGCCACCTTGTTGGTTACACACGGTCAATTACACATAGTCATCTACAATGGGGGCCTTGAGCCCCCGTTTTATTGGAAGCCCCATGCTGCAACTGCCGCCGCTCTCTCTCTATATTCATGTGCCCTGGTGCGTCCAGAAGTGCCCTTACTGTGACTTCAACTCCCATGCCCAGAAGGGGGAGTTGCCTCACCTCGAATATGTCGCTGCCCTGCTGGAGGATCTGGATCAGGATCTGAAGTGGGCACAAGGGCGGCCGCTCTCCTCGATCTTTATCGGCGGCGGCACCCCCAGCCTGCTGACGGTGGAGGCGATGCAAACCTTGCTGGACGGGGTGCGGGCCCGCATTCCGCTCTCCGCCGATTGCGAGATCACCATGGAGGCCAACCCGGGCACGGTGGAGGCGGACAAGTTCGCCGGTTTCCAGCGCGCCGGCATCAACCGTATCTCCATCGGGGTGCAGAGCTTTCAGCAGGAGAAGCTGACCCGCCTCGGCCGCATTCACGGCCCGGAAGAGGCGCGCAAGGCCGCCGCACTGGCCCATGCCATCAAGTTGCCCACCTTCAATCTGGACCTGATGCACGGTCTGCCGGATCAGAGTCTGGATGACGCTCTTTATGATCTGCAGCAGGCTATCGACTGCGCCCCGCCGCACCTCTCCTGGTATCAGCTCACCATAGAGCCAAACACGGCGTTTGCCTCCAAACCTCCCAAACTGCCGGAAGATGACACCCTGTGGGACATCTACGAACAGGGCCACGCCATGCTCACCGCCAGTGGTTATCGCCAGTACGAGATCTCGGCTTACGCCAAAGAGGGCTATCAGTGCAGTCACAACCTCAACTACTGGCGCTTTGGCGACTACCTGGGGATTGGTTGCGGTGCCCACGGCAAAGTGACTGATCTCGCGGATCAGCAGATCCTGCGCACTGCCAAGGTGAAGCATCCGAAAGGGTATCTGGACAAGAGCCGCTCCTATCTGGACGAGCAGTGGCAGGTGACGGCAGACGATCTGCCGCTCGAATACTTTATGAACCGCTTCCGCCTGTTTGAACCGGCCCCCAAGGCGGAGTTCGAGGCCTATACCGGCTTGCCACTGGAGCGGGTGGAGACGGTGCTGACCATTGCCCAGAGCAAGGAGCTGATCGACGATCTGGGCGACAGCTGGCAGCTCACTTCTCTCGGCCATCGCTATCTCAACGTATTGCTCGAACTGTTTATGGATGAGTGAAAACTGGCTCACGATCTGGCTGCGAAGCCGTGATCAAGGTTCATGCGCTGCTCGGAAGCCTCACGTATATCTATACGCTCCGGTTCCTGCGCTGCTCTTCACCTCGCTGACAGCTTCTCGCAACAGGTCGTGAGGCAGTTTTGGCGAACCGTGTTTCGAGATAACAATCAGGGCGCCAATGGCGCCCTGATTGTTTATGGTCGGTAGAAACCCGCTCAGCAGCAGACGCGGATCATCTGCTGTTGGCCGGGCTCCCACCGCTTGCCAAATTTGGCCTTGCGCTGGTAACTCCCCTTGCCCTTCTTGTTGCGCTCGACCCGGCTGCGAAACAGCGGATCGGAGAGCAGGGCATGCAGATGGTTATCCTTTATCTCGCCGCGCTGATGGGCATAGTTGCCCCCTTGCGCATTTTCCTCACGGGGGAGGGCGGGTTGGTCGACCCGAATTTTGGCCATAATGGCTCCTCTTCTTTTCTCTTGCTGTGTTGATTCTTGTGTCTGGATGGCGGTTTTCACTGCGAGCGCCTGTGCAGGCTAGCGCCCGGCAACCGGATGCACTGGCACCGGTTAAAAACGCGGCGATTTTGTCACCAAATCGCCGCCGGAGCAATGCGTCGGGCGCGCCGAGTCAGTCACACTGAGCCAGGCACGCTCAGTCAGGCATACCATGTCAGCCGTGAACCGGGTCATGCTGGTCGTGGCTGTGGTGCTCGTGATGGGCCGGGGCGCCAGATTCCAGCGTCTCGAGGATGGCGCAGTGCTCCGCCGAGCGCGGCCCGCCGCAGCAGATATTGGAGAGCTCGCGCAGGTTGTCGCGAAAGCGGGTCAGTTCGATGATCTTCTGCTCCACCTGGGCCAGCTTGGTGTCGGCTACCGCTTTTACCTCCTGACAGGTGACTTTGGCCTTGTTGGTATCGAGGTCGAGCAGCTCGCCAATATCGGCCAGCGAGAATCCGACCGACTTGGCGCGGATAATAAACTCCAGCCGCCGCTTGTCCTGTTCGCTGTAGAGACGGTAGCCGGATTCGTTGCGGATCCCCGGTGAGATAAGCCCGTTCTTCTCGTAAAAACGCAGGGTATCTGCCTTGACCCCGCACGCCTTGGCCAGTTCACCGATCCGATACATGCTCTCTCTCCCCTTGAATGTATGCCGCAATAAAAACCGGAATCCACTATCACCCCTTTGCCCATGGATTGCCAGCCAAGGGCATAAAAGGGGCAGATAAACATCTCCTGGCGACCCTTTTTCCCATAAAACACTGAAAGTGCAAACGTTTCGAGAAAATCAGGTGGAAAACGTTTGACGCCGCGCCAAATAAGGCTTTGCTGTTTCAAAAAATCCACCACAGGTCACATTTTTTGTGTAGAATACGCGCCCATAACAGAGCGCCGCACCAAGCGGGCATTTCCTAAAACGCTTTTGCCGGATGTCGGGGCGAGAGTGGTTTGCGAAATCCCCCACTTCCATTTATTTGGGGACTCTCTGTGTTGAGCCTCGCCTCCCATGGAACGGTCCCCGTTATGTTGAGGACGATAGTGTGATGGAACAAGCTCGACCCATTCGCCGTGCACTGCTGAGTGTGTCTGACAAAACTGGCATTCTGGAATTTGCCAAGGCACTCAACGAGCGTGGTGTTGCCCTGCTCTCCACGGGCGGTACCGCCAAGCTGCTTGGCGAGGCGGGTCTGCCGGTGACCGAGGTCTCCGACTACACGGGTTTCCCTGAAATGATGGATGGCCGGGTCAAGACCCTGCATCCCAAGGTTCATGGCGGCATCCTCGGCCGTCGGGATCAGGATGATGCCATCATGGCCCAGCACGCTATCTCCCCCATCGATATGGTTGTCGTCAACCTCTACCCCTTTGCTGCCACCGTAGCCAAAGCGGGCTGCACCCTGGCCGATGCGGTCGAGAACATCGACATCGGCGGCCCGACCATGGTGCGTTCTGCCGCCAAAAACCATAAAGATGTCGCTATCGTCGTCAAAGCTGCCGACTATGATCGGGTTATTCGCGAGATGGATGCCAACGGCAACAGCCTGAAACTGGCGACCCGTTTCGATCTGGCCATCGCCGCCTTCGAGCACACCGCCGCCTACGATGGCATGATCGCCAACTACTTCGGCACCATGGTTCCTTCCTACGGTGACAACAAGGAGGGTGATGAGGAGTCCCGCTTCCCGCGCACCTTCAACAGCCAGTTCATCAAGAAGCAGGACATGCGCTACGGCGAGAACAGCCATCAGGCAGCTGCCTTCTACGCCGAAGAGCATGCCGCTCCGGGTTCTGTCTCCAGCGCTATCCAGCTGCAGGGCAAGGCGCTCTCCTATAACAACATCGCCGATACCGATGCGGCGCTGGAGTGTGTGAAGGAGTTCGACGAGCCGGCCTGCGTCATCGTCAAGCATGCCAACCCCTGCGGTGTGGCCATCGGTAGCGACCTGCTGAGTGCCTACGATCGCGCTTACCAGACCGACCCCACCTCTGCCTTCGGCGGCATCATCGCCTTCAACCGTGAGCTGGATGGCGCCACTGCGGCAGCCATCGTGGCCCGCCAGTTTGTTGAGGTGATCATCGCCCCGAGCGTCAGCCAGGAGGCTCGCGATGCGGTCGCCGCCAAGCAGAACGTGCGTCTGCTCGAATGCGGGCAGTGGACGGCTCCGGCGCAAGGTTTTGACCTCAAGCGCGTCAACGGCGGCCTGCTGGTACAGGAGCGGGATCTCGGCATGGTGACGCTGGGTGACCTGACCGTGGTCAGCAAGCGCCAGCCGACCGAGGCCGAGCTGCAGGATCTGCTGTTCTGCTGGAAAGTGGCCAAGTTCGTCAAATCCAACGCCATCGTCTACGCCAAAGATGGCCAGACCATCGGCGTCGGCGCAGGCCAGATGAGCCGCGTTTATTCGGCCAAAATCGCCGGTATCAAGGCGGCGGACGAAGGGCTGACCGTGGCGGGCTCCGTGATGGCTTCCGATGCCTTCTTCCCGTTCCGCGACGGTATCGATGCTGCCGCGCAGGCCGGTATCTCCTGCGTGATCCAGCCGGGTGGCTCGATGCGCGATCAGGAGGTGATCGATGCCGCCGACGAACACGGTATGTGTATGGTCTTCACCAACATGCGCCATTTCCGTCATTGATGGGTCAGGGGCTGCCGATGGCGGCCCTTTTGTTGTCTCTTTTCAACTGACTATTTCCACTGACTGACGGCCCGAGTGGCCGTCCAGTGACCACAAATAGAAGCGAGCGATACGATGAAAGTACTGATCATTGGCAACGGCGGCCGCGAACACGCTCTGGCCTGGAAGGCCAAACACTCCCCACTGGTACGTCACGTTTTTGTGGCGCCGGGCAATGCGGGCACCCAGCTTGAGCCGGGTGTCGAGAACGTCGCCATCGAGGCGACCGATATCGAAGGGCTGCTGGCCTTTGCCAAAGAGAAGCAGGTCGGCCTCACCATCGTCGGGCCGGAAGCGCCGCTGGTGAAAGGGGTGGTGGATGCCTTCCGCGCTGCCGGTCAGCCCATCTTTGGCCCGACCGCTGCCGCTGCCCAGCTGGAAGGCTCCAAGGCTTTCACCAAGGATTTCCTGGCCCGTCACGCCATCCCGACCGCCGAGTACCAGAACTTCACCGAAGTGGAGCCAGCACTCGCCTACTTGCGCGAGAAGGGCGCCCCCATCGTCATCAAGGCCGATGGTCTGGCGGCGGGCAAGGGGGTGATTGTCGCCATGACCTTGCAGGAGGCGGAAGACGCGGTGCGCGACATGCTCTCCGGCAATGCCTTTGGCGAAGCGGGCTCCCGGGTGGTGATTGAGGAGTTTCTGGAGGGTGAAGAGGCGAGCTTCATCGTCATGGTCGATGGCGAGCACGTGCTGCCGATGGCCACCAGTCAGGATCACAAGCGGGTTGGCGACGGTGATACCGGCCTCAACACCGGCGGCATGGGGGCTTACTCCCCGGCGCCGGTAGTGACCGCCGAGGTACATCAGAAGGTGATGGAGCAGGTGATCATGCCGACCGTGCGCGGCATGGCGGCCGAAGGCAACGTCTACACCGGTTTCCTCTACGCCGGTCTGATGATCGACGGCGCAGGCAATCCCAAGGTGATCGAGTTCAACTGCCGCTTTGGCGATCCCGAGACCCAGCCCATCATGCTGCGGATGCAGTCCGATCTGGTAGAGCTCTGTCTGGCGGCTTGCGCAGGCAAGCTGGATCAGAAAGAGGCCATCTATGATCCCCGCGCCGCCATCGGCGTGGTGTTGGCGGCGGGAGGCTATCCCGGCGATTACAGCACCAACCACCCCATCAGCGGCTTGCCGGTGGATGAAGTGGCGGGCGAGAAGGTGTTCCATGCCGGTACCCGCCTGGAGGGCGATACCAGCCTGACCGCTGGCGGTCGTGTACTGTGCGCCACCGCCCTCGGCCACACTGTGGCAGAAGCCCAGCAGCGTGCCTATCAGCTCGCTGGCCGCATCAAGTGGGATGGCGTCTTCTACCGCAAGGATATCGGCTGGCGCGCCATTGCTCGCGAACAGGAGTAACTGACGCCAGCAAATGGCTAGTTGATTCAGACCCCGCTACGGCGGGGTTTTTTGTCCCTGTTTACCGCTTTCCACCATCCTCATGGTGCGTGTCACCGGCGTTCAGTCAGTTACCAAGCGCAAACAAGCGCGGCATATCTGTCACTATTTGCCACAAAAAACAGCATTTTTCACAAACGTTTCACCATGAGTCATGGCATCATGCTGGTGATGAATTCTTGTTTGGATTCATAAGTACCCCTAACAATTCGAGCATGTCGTTATATAAGGAAATCCCATGTTGAAAACCGTCCGCCCCCTGCTGCTGCCCCTGATGTTTGGCCTGATGACCCTGCCTGCCGTGGCGGGTGATCTGGAACAGCCGATGAAGAAGATTGGCTTCAACTACAAGCAGGCCGTCAAGGCTGATGATGCAGCCACCATGGAGAAGCACATCAACGAGATGAAGGCCCAGCTTGATGTGGCCAAGCAGAAGAACATGCCGGCCGCCAAGAAAGAGAAATTCCTTGAAGGGATGAATGAGGTACAGACCGAGCTGGACGCCAGCCTGGCCGCACTCAAGGCGGGTGATGAGGCCAAGGCGCGCGAACATCTGGCCAAGGTCAACGACCTGAAGAAGGAGTACCACAAATATGCCAAGCAAAAAGGGTGAGCCCTTTCGCTGGGATCCGCTGGTTCGCCTGACCCACTGGGGTTTGGCGGCAGTCTGCATCGGCAACCTCTGGGTTAACGAAGCGGGGGAGGAGTGGCACGAGTGGCTGGGTTACGGCGCCATTGGGCTGGTCTCCTTGCGTCTGCTCTGGGGGCTCACTTTTGCCCGTGGCTACGCTCGCCTTGGTGCCCTCATCCCTAGCGGTGAGGATTTTCGCCAGCAAGCGCGCGAGATGCGTGAGCGGCAGCCTCCGGCACCGGGTCATCACGGTAGCGGCAAGCTGGCCGTGTGGGCGCTCTGGCTGGTTGTGCTGGCCACCGCTGGCAGCGGCTGGTTTCAAAATACCGAGACGGGATTTGAACTGGGAGCTGACGAGTGGCATGAGTGGTGCGTGGTGGCGCTGCAGGGGCTGATTGGTCTGCACCTGCTGGCCATTGTCTTTACCTCCTGGCGCCAGCGCAGCAATCTGGTTACCCGGATGCTGCCTGCCATCGGGCGTCGCTCGTCCATCCAGAGCGGCAGCAACGAGCAAACCTGAGGCTCAGCATTAGGCTCCTTGTCTCTGAGTGAGGCGCCTGATCCGGACCCTGCCCAGACCCGCCCATGGCGGGTCTTTTCTATGACCTCCTCGAGCTTATCACGGGACATTGCCCGATCAGCAGATGCAAAAAGGCCGCTCATGATGAGCGGCCTTTTCTAATTTGGTGCCCTGGGGTCTCTGAATTGTGTCTGTAAGCAATTGTTTTTAATGGGTTTGATGGTGTCTGCTTCTACGGTGGTGTTACCGTGGGTGTTACTATTTGCGAAAGTACCCCCTTGCTTGGAGGGCTGGTAGGGGATTTTCGATGTCTCAACACCCACGCTTCACCGCGGGCTGATGGCTTTGAAGCGCAGCCTCCTTTTTCATTCCTCGTTATTCGGTTCCGGCAGCATGAGCCCTCTCTCAACGAGAAAAGCGATCACCTCATGCCGGCGCCAAAGAGCCCCACCTTTTGCCATCCAGTTGAGAGACTCTGGGAACGGGGTTCCCTGTGCCGCCCATTCCTGCCGGCGGCGATAAAAGGTGGTTCTGCCGATCCCACCGAGCAGTTGCTCAATGTCGCAACGGCGGATCAACGCAGGCACCTGAACATTTTTTGCCATATAACCCCCATACCAAAAACATAACCCGTCTTGGAGCCACCACAGATCATGATGGCCATGGCAATACTTTATAACTCAGTCCGTCTCAATCCCTGATAGGGCCTCGATCTCGAGTGGCAGATATAAACATAAATTCCACTTCCAGCGCACACGCAGATATCAAAGATCGCGCGGTCAATGCCCCCGCAGGGGTGCCCCCCCGAGGAAGGACCCAGCCGAAAATCATGGGGTAGGCCATAAATTCACCCGCCCAGCTTGCTGCGCGTTGTAGGCTCGTTCACTGACTAAACCTACCCCCACTGCTCCGGCGGAAGACAGTGTGGGGTGGGTGGAGAGACAGCCCACCAGCAAAGTCTCGGTAAGACACATTCCCCAAAACGGGGAGACATTCCCCCAAACAGGGAAGATTGCTTCCCCGAAACGGGGATCCTGGCGTGATGCGGAACGGGCGTTGAGCACAGCGACGGCCTTCTCAGTACCAATAACTTCCGCCACCTTTTTGAAGCGCTTGGACATCAGCGCAATTGAAGCATCGTCATCAGCTTTCTTCTGGGTGGGCACTTCTTTACCTGAAATGCTTAATAACGGCAGGCGCTCAGGTTATTGTGGAGGGTTGGTGGAAGTTTCAGTTCTTGTGGGGCTGGGTGGTAGACCTTGCGGATTAAGCGCAGGTTTATACCCTGCTACAGATAAGGGTTCGCGGGTAGGCTTGACGAGTTTGGCGCCGAGTTTCCACACCGAGAAGGTGACTACCGGCAAGCAACAGCGTAGGTGGGGCATATGTCACACATCACGTGGGGTATCCGCAAATGCGCTGAGGAGTTCCACCTATCTTGTATGAAAGACCTCGGTATTTAGAGGCGAAAAACATGCTTTTTGATTGTCAGGTGTCATTGATGGCGGCAAAGCTCGCAGAGCTCCTTGTATGAAACACCGAGTTCCTTCATACAAGTATTCTATGTGAAAACAAGGAGCCCCCAATAATGCGATCACCAGGTAACCACGGGGTCACCTGGTCGGGTTATCCGGATAGATGACGGCCACCAGCGAGATCGCCTCTCTGGCAGGGCCGGTGTATTGCAGGTTGGGCTGCTTGCCGAAGCGATCCGGTGATGCCCAGCGGTATTCGCTGCGGTGGTGCTGAACTGGAAGGCCCCTGGCCGCAGCATCCCGCTGGGGCCAAGGGAAAGGCCGATCATTTCTTGTTACCCCTGAAAAACATAGCCATCTGGCATCATGCTGCGAGCGCTAATACCCTGCTGCCGCTTAAGTTCCTTTACCGCCTCTCTGGCTATCTCTTTTGGATCGGCCCCCGGCGGAGCGTTTATAGTCAGGTCGTACTGGTTATGATTTGTGATGGTTGTTGATCTCTTGCTTCCGGCTATTTTAGGAAGCGGGGGAAGTGATGGATTTGGAAGAGGAGCTGCGGTGTTTGCACCAGGCTCGCTACCTGAGCTGAAGCCAGCCCAGCTCTTGGTCTTTTCCCATGCGTCACCAATTTTATTTCCAGCACTTGTTACTGTGTTTACAGTTGAATTCCACGCACTACCAACCCCACCAGAAACAAGCGTTTTCAGCCCCTCCCAGCGCTTTTTAATGTCATCGATCAGGCCTTTGATTTTTCCAACCGCATAATCAAACTTGCCAACGATGTCATCCCACAGCGCGGTAAAGAATGGCTTCAAGGTATCCCAGTTTTCATATACGACGTATGCAAGACCAGCAATGGCGGTGATCGCCAACCCGATCGGGTTCATCAACAGTGCGCGCCCCATCCATATGATGGCCCTACCAACGAACCTGAACGCCTTGCCAAGTACGGTTAGCCCACCAGCGGCGGCTGTGCTTCCAACACCGGCCACGGTTGCCGCTGCTGATGTCTTGTAAAACAGGCCAACGATCGACAGCATCCCACCTTTCAGGAAGGTGAACGCGAACTTGGTGGCAAGAACAGCCAGTCTCATTGTTGTGAAGGCACCGGCAGCCATAATTACACCGCCCACCAGCTTGGGGTTTGCTGTAACAAAATCCCTTGTTGCTTGCACGACTGGCGTCAATTTATCCACCAGCTTGCCCACGGTCGGATCCAGCGCCCCGCCGATCGCCTTGGTCAGACCCCACACGGAGTTTGATAGCCCCTCGGTCTTTTCCTTGCTGCTGGCCATGACGGTTGCCCAGTCACGCTCCACCACGCCTTGGGAGGCAAGCACCTTCTGCTTGATCTTTTGGTACTCTTCGAGGTTCTGCAGCATGGGGCGGATAAAGTTTTGCACCTGCATGTCGCCGAACAGCTTGGTTATCAGCTCCTGATCGCCACCCTTGGTGATGCGGCTGATCTCGGCAATAGCTGCCTCGATGGGGTTAGCTCCGGCCGCCTGGGCATCCCGGATCACCTTGGATATATTGCCGCCCATCTTTGCCGCTTTCTTGGCAGTTTCCTCTGTCATCAATTTGGCGAGGAAGTTGGACATGTTATTGGCGGCTTCTGACTCTGATTTTGCGCCCTTGATGGCGATCTGCAGCGCAGAGCCCATAGTGGCAACAGCTTCAGTGCCGGTCATCTGCAAGGCTTGGAATGAGGAGCCAAGCCCCGGCAACTCGGCGGCCATCGCCTTGAATTCAAACTTACCTTCTTTGCCTGCAGTCACCAGCATATCTAGCGCTTGCAGCATGGAATCTGGCTTCACCTTGAGCGCGTCACCCATGGTGAATGAGGCTCTTGCCACATCCTCAATATCTGATCCGGTCGCCTTTGCCGTTTTCCCGATGGATTTCAGGTTTTCTTGCGCTTCACCAACACCCTGGCCAGCGGCAACCAGAAAGCCGAAGGCGTTCTTCATGTTCTCCTGGCTAACACCGGTTTGGTCTGAGAGGGTGACCATTGTGCCGCCGAGCTCAGCAACCTGCTTTTTGGTCATTTCTGCGGTCAAGCCGATCATCATCAGGTCATAGCTGAACTGCGATGATTGCTTGAACATGGCGAAAGATGGCAGTGCGATCGCAGCGCCTGCGGTTGCTGTATTGGCTATCTTTCCGCCGAGCTCACGGCGATCAGCCCCGTTCTCCCGCTGCTGACTCCTGATCCGGTTAAGACGCTGATGCGCCTCGCGCAGCCGGTCAATCTGGCTGGTAATAGCCACGTATTTTTGACGCAACCCATCCACATTACGGCCTTGCTTGCCGAATGTCTGGATAGACCGAGAAAGGAGCTTTTGCTGTCGTTCGGCATAGCGAATAGCGGAGCCAACCTCGTTGACTCCGCCCTTTACCGAACCAAATGCAGATTTGAGACTTGAGGCAACCGCCCCGCCAATGGTGATGGTTGCTGAGAGTTTTTTATTAGCCATCGTCTTTGGGCAGCCCCTTTATCCACCAGATAAACCGTGACGTGCGCAGGGCGCTGATCTCCGCCTTTGACCAGCCTGTGTGCAAGGCCAGCGCTAACACCCCTTGGCGGATGTATTCAGGTGCTAGTCGAGAAAAAAGGTGTAAACCCGCTGCAGACGACCATAGTCGCGCATCGGCAGCTTGCGGATATCGTCAGGCGCCAGCCCGCACAGGTTGGCAAAGGCGGTGATCTCGCGGGTTGCATCGTTGCCAGTCATCTGGGCGGCGATCTCTTGATCACCCACGGTCGGCTCGCGCATGCGCAGCACAGACACTTTGGTACCGCCAATGCTCGCTGGGCGTGACAGGGTGATATCGGCGCTGCCGTCATCGTTGATCTTCAGATATTCAGGGAGTTTGTTTTCCATGATCTCACCGGATTGAATGGATGAGCTGGCAGGCTTACCTGCCGGCGGGATTGACCTCGATTCCATGCAGAAATGTTTCAGACATGTGCGTGGCATCGATGGACACTGTTTCAAATCGTGCCGTTATCATGGCTTTGAGGTGTCTTCCCCTCCTCTTGGGGGATTTCCAGTGGTGGCAGCCACCAGCTGGCAATGGGTCACCTGATCAAGTTTTCCAAGATCCGGTCTGCCTCTGGCCACCCTCTACGCTCGCAGCCCATCAGGTACCGAAGGGTTGCCAGAGACTCCTCGCGGTTGCGTGGTCGGAGTTCAGCCAGCAAGCCAAACACAAACGCTTCTCTGGCCCATGACTCCATTCTGCTCTCGTAATAACCGCTGGCATCGCAGGCACGGCGCAACCGGTATAGATCGTCCCAGTAGGCCAGCTCATGCAGGCAATCGCTCAGGGTGTGCGGCATCAACTCCTGCTGTGCTTTGAACCGCCCAGCCACCAGCACTGGCGGATACTCACATTTGACCAGCGCCAGCCCGCGGAGTGCTTCCAGGCAGAACGCCTCTGCCGGTGTATCTTTCCACAACGCATCCCCGAATCGTCCGATGGCCTCAGCCCCTCTGGCTCGCCGGGTAATAGACTTCTCGGCCAGCCCATCCAGATCGGCAAACCCGATACTGCCAAGGCCTGCCATGATGTTGCCCCCTCTGGCCACCAGCCAGTTGCCGTAACGCTTCTCCAGCTCATCCAGCGGGGTAGTGATCCGCCCTGCCGCTTCTCTGGCTTGTTCAATTCGGGCGGGATCCCCGGTCTCTATCACCTGGCGCAACCAAAGTAGGGCATCGATCTCCCTGTCCCCTGTAACAACCTGCTTGGGTGGCAGCTCTTGAACCGCTGGCAATGTCTCCCCGCTGCGCTCTATGGGAGGCAATGTGAACATAGCCCGGTGCGTTGGGTTGTCAGTGAACAGCCCCGAGCGGCTTACGATGGCTTTCACCGTCCCCAGAGGGAGGCCAGCCAGAGAAGACACCTCACGAAGTGAATGATGGCGGCGCAGTTCGATCACCTGCTCTCGTTGTTCGTTGCTCAATCTCAATGCAACCCCCTGTTGCCTGAAAACTGTGATGTTGATCGCCTGCTCACGCTCTATAGCTTCCAAAAAGTGGTGGGAACGGTGGGAACAAGGGAGCAATGCCCGCTAACCCGCGCCATGACTGGGTTTCTATGTTCCCACCAAGGCCGTGAGGTAGTGGGAACAGGTGGGAACAACCTCAACACGGAGCCTTTTTGTTCCCACTGTTCCCACCTTGTTCCCACCATATATAGGACTAGGTGGGAACAGCTCTAACCCTTGATATATAAGGCTTGTAGGCTCACTGGGTAATATTGTTCCCACTGTTCCCACCATTTTTGCTTTGTTTCTTACGTGCGCGCATGAGGTAGGAAGAAAAAGGGCTACACTCGGCAGCCCTCTGTTTTCTTCTGGCTGGCGTTACTCGTCCTCCAACCCCTCCGCCTCGTCAGCCAGTACGCGCTCTGTCAGCAGATACGCCCACACCGAACCACTCATGCCGGGTAGCCTTGCCTTGCGCTGGAGCCGCCTCTTGTCCTTGCCTGTCAGCAGATAGCCAGCCTCGAGACACAGGAGCGCCGCCCGCTTGGGATCTCGTCCCTTGGTGATCTCGGCCCACCCCGGTGGCAGCACAAAGAAGCTAACCCCATCAGACTCTGCCTTACGGTAACCAACCATGTTGGCCGGACGGTGGCTTGTATCGAACCAGTCAGCAAAGCGGGTGTATTGGTGGGCAGTGACGAACCCGCGCACCTGCTCCAGGGTAGCTGCGTCCTCCTTGTTGCCAAGGTGGCCACGCTCTGCCAGCCACGCCTTGAGGCAGACCCGCACCGCTCGCAGCGCCTCCCCATCGGGCCAGCCTGTGACCCCCAGCCGGGTTGCCAGCTCACCGGCAGCCGCCACCAGCGCGAACCGGTTGATGGCGCGGCCTACCTGATTGCCAGCCCCCTTCGGCGTCAGTTCGGCGGCAAGGCGCTTTATCTCGCCCCGCAGGCGCTCGCTGTGCGCATCCAGATCCCCGGCCAATGCCTCGGCATAGGTTCGAAACGCGCTGCCGTGTTGGCTGTCGCTGTTGGCTTTGAGCGTGTCGGCGAAGGTGCGCCCGCTCTCCATACCATGTAGCCACTCAAACGCCCCATGGTGGCCGGTATCACTCGGGATCTGGATTGTGCGTACCTCCATCCCCGCCTGGGTGCGCTGGCCCGCGCTGGCGGCGTGATCTTCAAGACTCAATTCCCCGGTGGAGAGGAACAGCAAGCGCCACGCTTTGCGCTCTCTCAACTCCCCATCCTGCTTGCTACGGCCTTTGCCTTGCCCGTTGGCCAGCATGTAGGCCACTTGCCCAGCCTCTTTGCCGTCCAGCTCTCCCAGTTCATCCAGGCAGAGCAGAGCATCATTGCGCCGGCTGGCGATCCCCTCGATGGCGTTACCGGTTGCCCGCCATGTCTGGCTGTAGCGATCCGGGTTGCCATAGACACTGGCCGCGGCCTTCATGATGGTGGTCTTGCCGTCTGTGCTCTCCCCCTTGAGGTGGAACCCACCCCCCTCCATGCCTACCAGATTGAGCAGTGGGGCAGCGAAGGCGAGCGACAGCGCAAAGCACAAGCGGGAGTTACCCACGGCCAGTGCCGCAACCCTCTGTTGCCACTCGGCCAAGGTACCGCGTTCGGTAAAGTCGCTGGCTGTGCATCCAGTCGTTTGCAGGATCACCCCATCAGCTTCAGGCCCTATTGACCCTTGAGGCAGTACATAGGCCCGCCCATGCCAGCCGGTTCGCTCCACACAGGTGATCCGGCGCTCAGGCTTACATCTCATCAGGTAGGCATTCAGCTTGCGCTTGTGTTCCAGTTCGATGAATGGCAAGCCCGCATCCAAGAGGGCGGCAAACACCTCGTCGCCGTTGCGCGGTACCAGGGAGCGGACAGGCATTGCCCACTGACGAGATCGCCCGATACTATCCAGCCACTCCAGTAAGCGACCACAGCCCCGGCCTTGCTCGTCAGAGGTTTCAGCCAGTACCCAGATCGGGCTGGAGATCGGTACCCACTCTTGGTGCGCATCCTCACCCCGACCAACCATCATCAACACACAGAGGCGATCACCCCGGATCTCGAACCCCTCCGGCAACCTTTGCCCGCTCACCGTGCTGGTGGCTTGCTGCTCGGCGTGGAGCGGGATCACCTCTGCCGTTTCCTTCTGGCTGGCGCCTTGGGCCTGCTCAATGGACAGACCCTTTTCGCTCATCTGATTGCTGGTGGCTGGTGCTGTGCTGGCGCTCATGATGGCCTCTTGTGTCTTGGTCAGCCCATGGGCTTGGTGGTAGTCGTTCCAGTCACCGGCAACCGGTGGCAGGGCCACCAGCCCGCCAACGGCTGCAGCTGCTTGTTCGGCCTTGGTCTTGCCGGGATTACCCTCGGTGCCTTCGTCATTGTCGCCACAGAGCAGGATCCGGACCTCTGGGTGTTGGCGGTGGGCAATCTCTGCCACGGCCTGCAGGTTACCGGCATCCATGGCGCAATAGACTGTCGCTCCAGTTGCCGCCTGGACAGACAGCCCCGAGGCATATCCCTCCACCACGGCCACCAGCTCCCCACCATCGATACGGTGGAAAGCCCCGGCCTTCTGGCCGCCAGGCAGGTAACGCTTGTCCCCCTCTGTGTTGATAAGCTGAACGTTAACCAGCTCCCCCACCTCATCCCACAGGGGCACCACCAGCGAACCGGGTTGGTATGTCAGTTCGCCCACTGCGATGACCCGCTGAGTGAGCGGCATAGCCAAGCCAGACAGCGCCTTACGTTCCAGATATGGGCTGACCCCTTGCTTGATGTCTGCCGAGATGCTGGTGGCCCTTCGGGCGGCCTTGCGCCGTTGTTGCTCCGCCTGCTTGTGCTCTTGCTCCGCCCTGGCCTCTTGTTGCTGGTGGATCTGCTCACGCGCGGCAGGGTCAAGACCGCCATCCGATAAGCCCACCAGCGGGGCGATCAGCTCGGCGGCCTCTTTGGGCTGCCTGCCGGTCACCTTACCCACCAGATCCAGTCCATCCCCATTCCCGCACTGGTTACAAATCCAGGTGCCGCGCCCAGCCTTGTCATCCAGCCGGAACCGGTCCTTACCTCCACAGGCAGGACATGGACCATGCTTGCCACGGCGCGGGATGTCGATACCTACAGCCGCCAGCAGATCGGGCCAGTGGCCACAGGCTGCGGCGACCACATCAGAGACAAAACGAGGCCCTGTGACCCCCCTGATTGTCGAGGTCATCGTTCACCCCCTGTCAGTACGGCCACCAGCTCTTTGAAAGCCCGTTCATCCAATCCGGCTTTGAGTTCCCGCGCTTGCTTGGCTGTCACGGCTACTGCGGCGCCGTTAGCTTGGGCAATAAACCGATCTCGGTCTGTTCGCCAACTAAATGCGCTCAGGCTGCCGACTTGTGAGCGCTTGCCGGTGCGTGGGTTGATAGGGCCGGTGAAGGTGGGCTGTTCACTACCGCTGGCCCATGCGAAGTAGATCATGCCTCGCCCCTCTTATTGGCTGGCTGGTGGGGGTACTCATCAGGCTGGCTGATCAGTGTCACCATAACCGGCTTGCCATTCACTATGCGGCGCACACGGCGCAGGGAGAGGTCTGCCAGTTCGGCCAAAAACTCGGGGCTCGCCTTCTGCTTGGTCGTTCTCATGCTTGGGCCCTCCCTGTCGGAGTGCGGGACATGAATACCAAAGGCAGTCCAGCCAGAGCAGTACGGGCTTGTGCTTCAGTGTCAGCAACGGCGGTAATGGTGCGGATACGGCGCAGGTCTGCCAGCCGGCAGGCGCTCGAGGCGATCAGGAAGGTGAAGATCATTTGGGTTATCCCTACGTGAAGTTGACGCAGGGCGGATCGGGTAGCCGCAAGACAGTGCTCACGTAGGCAGGCACAGTGGGGGCGTTTTCTTTGGCTCCCGACCCATGCCCCCAAAACAGGATAGATCCCCGGCAGGGTGCCGGAAATGGGGGAAAGGGATACAGATTTTCCTACGTGAGTCACAGCTTGCGGGTGTCTAATCCGCCAGCCATGCCGCCACTTGTCTAAGGTGACGACAGGGAAGATCGTACCGTGTCGCACGGTATCAGGCAACCCTGTCCGCTCGAATTTGGGCAAGGCTGCTCCCTGGGCTATGCGCCCATTGGTTCTCGTGTTCATGGCTGATCCCTTATGCGGCGGGCTGGTGGTTAGATGCTGGCGTCTTTGTCGGACATGGAAAGCGTGCGATATAGCTGGATACCTGTCCTTGGCTCAATGGCTGAGCCCCACGCTGCTTGCGCTTTAGGTTCACCAGTTCAACCAGCTTTCTTGCCTGAGCGCGGTCGGCGACCCAGTAGCGCTTGAAGTGGGCCACGCCATCGCCACTATGCTGGTGGCTGAAATACTCATCGAGAATAGTGATCCCGTGATGGCGGCGCAGGTCGCTGATCGAGTTCCGTGGATTGAGGTCATGTAGCCCAGCCAGAGCCGACAGTGAGCTGATCCCATCGGTGCCATTCTCAACCAGATGGAGGGCCACCAGCTCAAGCTTGGTAGCGTCTCTGGCAGGCTTGGTGGTAAGATCCCAGTGCTGACTTGGGGTCGTGCCGTTCTGCGGTGCGGCCTTTTCTTTTCTGCTCATTACAGCCTCCTATGCGGCCACATTGCGGGCAGCGATACGGGCTGCAATCCATTCATCAATCTCCGCCTCCACAAATGCCACAGAGCGCCCACCAAGACGCACGGTTTGTGGAAAACGGCCTTGTGCCATCATGTCGTAGATGCTCGATTTGCTCAGGCCTGTGCGTCGGCATACCTCACGCATACGGGCGAAGCAGAGGGGGCGGGGGGAGTAGTTAGGTGTTCCATTGCAATTCTCCATCATGGTCGTTGCGGCCCGATTCGGGCCGATGGAGACGATTATGGAGAGACGTGTTTTCCTCGCACCCGAGACCGAGGCGAAAGTTATTTCGATGAAGATTTAGCTGGTTATATTTCCAGTGGATTCTATATGGCTCACTTTTCAGTGAAATCTGTGTTGTTTGGAATTCTCCATAATGAATGGGGTTGGTTGATGATCCCAACAAGGCCGAATAGAGTGGCCTATCCTCGAGCCGTTCCTACAACCATTCATCCCGAGCAAGCCGGTCTCTATTTAGTTTTCCGTCACGACCTTTCTGGCGTAGCCACAAGTTCACCATGTCCTGGTAGTCATAATCTGCAAAGGCAAGAGCAAATGGAATACGGGTGTCTGTCATGTGCTTTCCCATCACAAGGTCATCAGGAAAGATGGCCCGGGCAAGCTGCTCAGCACTGTATTCAAACCCCTTATACTTTGCCCACATCATCAGGTCTAACATAGGTATTGTTCGATATTCAATGATCCGTTTAATGGTGCTGCTTCCTACCTGACCCACTTCCCTTTTGGTTGGTTCTGGAGCTCCTAGGCGTTCTCGCCATCTGGGCAAAAGCTCCTTAATGTCTTGAATAATTTCTTCATCTGTTGAGTCGCGAAGAAAAACGCTAATGGCAAGTGTGTCCAGATCCAACAGTTCAGACACAGAGGCAAAAAAAGAATCTGTTTTTATTAGCGTGAATTCCTCTGGATTATCTGGGTCTGGTTTAATCAGCCCTGCTTCTTTGGCATTTCCATAGAGTCCCATCAAGTCACAAGGTGTTATCGCCATAACTCCTGCTCCACTTGGTAATGGAGGGTAGTCATCTGACCATGGAACAGGCTCAGGTAGTGGTGCAATCATGACATCAAATGGGCCGGGGCCAACGGACACAATTTCAGAGTGACGCATTCGTGGCGTATCTTCATCATGTTGTTCTGCGGACTCTGCAGGCTCGAGTATTATCTCCCCCCGCTCCAATGCCTGAATAGCACCAAATAGATAGCCATCATCAATTCCATCGTCTGACATACGGTAGGTTCTTACGCATACTTCACGGTAAAGTTCTGCATTTTTGATGTCTTTTAGTTCATCGTATTTTGCTAAATCGAACCATTTTGGTAATGGATGAATGGTGGCAGACCTTCTTGCCATAGCGTAGCTCTCACACTATCAGCCTAAATGGATGCCGGGTCAGGCGGGAGGCTGGCCCCGCTTTTCGATTGGCCGATCTAGGCCCGGCAGTTCTTGCGGCAGGTGGATGTTACTTGCCCACCGAGGCCAATTCTTTCAGGGGCCAAAACTGGACTGGTTCGGACGACTTCGGATGGTATCGACCATTCAATGGCATTCCGAATGGCATACTGGGAATGCCGTGAATCGCAGATTTCAGTAATGGCGCTGCATTTCGGCTTGTCTATGGCGGAGAGTTTCTCCGCCATAGAGGTAAATCCCTGTGTTTTTCGTCACTCGCCCACAACCTTCAATGCCCTAAAGCCGCTCGCTAATGAGAGGCTCCCTTGGCTGGCTTGCTCAATGTGTTCGCTCCACCACGTCATCATGATCACCCGCTGCTCAAAGTAGTCGGAGCGGTTATAGGCTCGGCGGATCTCGTTCTCGTCAGTGTGTGATAGGGCCGCCTCGATGGCGTCCGGGTTAAAGCCCTGTTCATTGAGAGTGGTACTCCCCAGCGAGCGTAGCCCGTGGGCCACCAGCCGCCCGCCATAGCCAAGCCGCCGTAACGCCGCATTGGCGCTTTGGTCGTTGATGTGCCCCATGGGGTCACGGTAGCCGGGGAACACAAAGAGACGGTGGCCGCTGATTGGCTTCATACGCTCCAGCAGGGAAAGGGCTTGCGGGGTGAGAGGTACCCGATGCGGTCTGTCCATCTTCATCCGATCGGCGGGGATGTTCCACACCTTGGCCTCGAAGTCGATTTCATTCCAGCGAGTACCGGCTGATTCACCAGGGCGCACCAGCGTGTGAAGGCTCCACTCAATCTGACAACGGGTTGTAGGGTCTATCCGACCGCTCGCAATGTCAGCCATCAGCGCGGGCAGCTCGTTTGGCTTGAGGGTGGGCATGTTCGTCTTGGTGGGCGTCTTGAACACCTTGCGAATGGCAGAGCAGGGATTCGCCTCCAGCAGACCATGGTTCACACAGTAGTTCATGATCTCGTTGATCTGGCGGCACAGGCGATGAAGGGTATCCAGAATGCCGGACGCCTCAACTGGGCGCAGCACCTCGATCACCTTGGGAGCGCGGATCTGGTCGATGGGAATAGCGCCGATGAAGGGCAGCACATACAGTTCAAGCGAGCGCCAATCACGTGTAGCCGTTTCGGGCTTGACCTTGTGGCGCTTCAACCCCATCCACTCACCGGCCATCCGCTCGAAGGTGTTGGTGCTGGCTTCCTGCTTGAGGCGGGCGATCTCAGCTTGTTCAAGTTGGTGGGTTTTGGGGTCGATGCCTTCGGCCAGCAGGGCGCGGGCCTGCCCTCGTCGTTCCCGTGCGGCGGAGAGGGTCACATCTGGGTAAGGGCCAAAGCTGATATTGGCTCGCTTCTTGTCGATAGGCCGGTAGTAGTTGAACAGCCACATCTTAGCGCCGTTCGTCTTCACCCTCAGATAGAGGCCATCCCCATCCCCTAGGTTGTATTCCTTCTCCTCGGGCTTAGCGACCCTCAGCTTGGAATCCGTCAGCTTGTTCTTACCCATGGTGTTACCCCCAACAGTAACACCAAAATCGGTGTTACCAGAGCCGTGTTACCATGGATGTTACTCTTTTGGCCGGATAGAGGCGACTATCTAGGACTATCTCGGACAACAAAAAACCCGCAAGGCCTTATGCCATGCGGGTTCTCTGTTCTTCTTCGTCCTTGTCGGACTGTGATTTGGTGGCCCCTGGGGGACTTGAACCCACGACCAATCGATTATGAGTCGACTGCTCTGACCAACTGAGCTAAGGGGCCAAATTGTGCGTTTAGCGGCGTGGATTATAGGGGAAGAGGAAAGGGCAGTCTATAGGCATATCAACCACTTGGCGACTAATTGTCCAGCTTGATTGAGGGCGCAAAGAGGGTCGCAAGGGTAAATGCCAGACAAAACAAAGCCCCGCATGGCGGGGCTTTGGCAGAGCAGTTTGACACAGGGTCAGGACTATTCGTCCAGGAAGCTGCGTAGCACTTCCGAGCGGCTCGGGTGGCGCAGTTTGCGCAGTGCCTTGGCTTCGATCTGACGAATACGCTCACGGGTAACGTCGAACTGTTTGCCCACTTCCTCTAGGGTGTGGTCAGTGTTCATGTCGATACCGAAACGCATCCGCAGTACCTTGGCTTCGCGGGCGGTCAGGCCAGCCAGCACTTCGCGGGTGGCGTTGCGCAGGCTTTCGCTGGTCGCAGCATCCGCTGGCAGAGCCAGGGTGGTATCTTCGATAAAGTCGCCCAAGTGGGAATCTTCATCATCACCGATGGGCGTCTCCATGGAGATAGGCTCTTTGGCGATCTTCAGTACCTTGCGGATCTTGTCTTCCGGCATGCCCATGCGCATGGCCAGCTCTTCCGGGTTCGGTTCGCGACCCATCTCCTGCAGCATCTGACGGGAGATACGGTTGAGCTTGTTGATGGTCTCGATCATGTGTACCGGGATACGGATGGTACGGGCCTGATCCGCGATGGAGCGGGTAATGGCCTGACGGATCCACCAGGTAGCATAGGTCGAGAACTTGTAGCCACGACGGTATTCAAACTTGTCTACCGCCTTCATCAGACCGATGTTGCCCTCCTGGATCAGATCCAGGAACTGCAGACCGCGGTTGGTGTACTTCTTGGCGATAGAGATAACCAGACGCAAGTTGGCCTCAACCATCTCTTTCTTCGCACGGCGGGCTTTGGCCTCACCGATGCTCATGCGACGGTTGATATCCTTGATCTGGGCAATCGACAGACCGGTCTCTTCTTCAATCTGCTGCAGCTTGCCGATGGCGCGCTGAATATCCTCGTCCATTTCAACCAGACGAGGAGACCAGGCTTTGCCAGCCTGCTTCTGGTATTCGAACCAGGCAGTTTCACACTCGTTGTTGGTGAAGGCCGCGACGAAGGTTTTCTTCGGCATCTTGGCCTGCTCAACGCAGAGCTTCATGATGATGCGTTCCTGCACGCGGACGCGCTCCATCATTTCACGCATGTTGTTGACCAAGCGATCGAACTGCTTGGGCATCAGGCGGAATTGACGGAATACATCGGCCAGCTGGGCGATGGCGGCCTGGGTATCTTCGTGCGCGCGACCATTCTTCTGAATGGAGAGGCGGGTCACTTCATACTGGGCACGCAGTTCACCAAACTTCTCGCGAGCGACTTCCGGATCCGGACCACCGTCACCGTCGTCGTCAGAGCTGTCGCCATCTTCGTCTTCGTCTTCTTCGTCTTCTTCATCTTCGTCGGCCAGATCGTCTTCGCCGAGTTCGGAACCGATATGCGTGGCGGTAGGCGCCATATCTTCAGTTTCGTTCGGGTCAATAAAGCCAGAGATAATGTCAGAGAGACGCAGCTGCTCGGCTTCGTACTTGTCGTACTGTTCGAGCAGGTAAGTAATTGCTTCAGGGTACTCGGCTACGGAGCTTTGTACCTGGTTGATACCGTCTTCGATCCGCTTGGCGATGTCGATTTCGCCTTCACGGGTCAGCAGTTCGACGGTACCCATTTCCCGCATGTACATGCGGACGGGATCGGTCGTGCGACCAATCTCAGATTCAACAGATGCCAGAGCCTGGGCCGCTGCTTCGGCAGCGTCCTCATCGGCGGTACCACCTTCAGCCATGATAAGGTCATCGGCATCCGGAGCGTTTTCAACCACTTGAATGCCCATATCGTTGATCATCTGAATGATGTCTTCGATCTGGTCTGAATCGACAATGTCTTGCGGGAGGTGATCGTTCACCTCGGCATAGGTCAGGTAGCCCTGTTCTTTACCTTTGGCAACGAGGAGTTTAAGCTGAGACTGCGGGGTTTGCTCCATAGAACTCATCCGGTTGGTGTTGCTAGGTTGCGCGTACAGTGCGCTGCTGCGCAAATAGCCAATTCTAATAGAAAACCGCCAGACATGCTATGTCTGGTTGCGGCGTCGGTCATGAGAAACCCCTGCC
This sequence comes from Aeromonas sp. 102P, assembly GCF_051920345.1. Classification (NCBI taxonomy): domain Bacteria; kingdom Pseudomonadati; phylum Pseudomonadota; class Gammaproteobacteria; order Aeromonadales; family Aeromonadaceae; genus Aeromonas; species Aeromonas sp. 102P. The sequence goes on from NZ_JBQBCZ010000001.1 coordinate 1,312,701, forward strand.
CGCAGTATTGTCGGGGCCAGGCGGTTATAAAAATTTTGCTTTTCATCCCGTCGATTCGGGCAACGCTATCCATATTGGGACTAATCACTCAAATATCAAGCCCCACTCTCATTTCTTTTCTCAATTTGCACCTCTCTGATCAGCATCATCAACTCTTGGGTTTCTTCGGAGCTTAGTCCTTCCTGAGCCACTTTGGCCTGCAATTCTTCGATCCGTTGTTTCAGAAACTGGTTGATGAAGCCGACGAAGGTGTCCTGCAATTCTCCCAGAATATCCGGCTCCTGATCGAGTTTGATCTCCTCGAACAGATCGTGCATGGCCAGCTGAGCAAGGATCTCTCCCTCCTTGGTACCACGCCAGTGTTCCAGCAGGATACCGGTTGTGATACCGGGCTGTGCCAGGATCTGCTGGTGCAGTTGCAGCAGGAACTTGATGCCTTGTACGCGTAGTCCGGCCAATTCTGGCATGGGGGGAAGCTCAGCCGTTACTGCCGGATATTGCACCATCAGTGCCAGCGCACGCCGTAGTGGCGTCAGCTTGGCAGCCTTGGGTTTGTTGACCTCGGCCTTGGGCTGACTGTTGCGGGCAAAGAGCTCGGCGATGCGCTGTTTGTTCTCGCCCCAGCGCATCATGCTGGAGAGACGAGTGATCAGCCCTTCGCGGGTAAACCCTTCCGGTACGCGACGAATAAGCTCGGCAGCCTTGTTGGCTACTTCGAACTTGCCCGCCTCACCGGAGAGGGCCGCATCGCGACCGAGACGCTCGAACATGAAGTCGGCGAACGGTTGGGCTTCATCGAGCAGGGCTTCAAAACCCTCCTTGCCGATCTGGCGTACCAGCGAGTCGGGATCCTCGCCATCGGGCAGGAACACGAACTTCAGCTCGCGGCCATCCTGCAGATGAGGGAGGGCATTATCCAGCGCGCGCCAGGCGGCTTCACGACCGGCGTTGTCACCATCGTAGCAGCAGACGACCTCGGCGGTGGTGCGAAACAGGGTGTGAATATGGTCGCTGGTCGTTGCAGTACCCAGCGCCGCCACCGCATAGTCGATGCCGTACTGACCGAGTGCCACCACATCCATGTAGCCTTCCACCACCAGGATCCGACGCGGATCCTTGTGTGCCTGCTTTACCTCGTAGAGACCGAACAGCTCCCGCCCTTTATGGAAGATGGGGGTCTCCGGCGAGTTCAGGTATTTGGGGGTGCCATCACCCAGCACCCGGCCACCGAAACCGATAACCCGGCCACGCTTGTCGCGGATCGGGAACATGATGCGATCGCGGAAACGATCATAGCTGCCCGGGCCATTATCACGGGTGATCAGCATGCCGCCCGAGATAAGCAACTGCTCGTGATCCCGGCTGGTACCAAAGCGTCGGCGCACCTGATCCCAATCGCTCGGTGCATAGCCAATGTTGAATCGTTTGACCACTTCACCGGTCAGACCGCGGCCTTTGAGATACTCCACCGCATGGGGAGCACTCTTGAGGTTGCTCTCGTAGAAGCGGGCGATCTGGTTCATCAGCTCGAACAGATCCTTGCTAACGGCGGGCTGACTATTGGCCGAGCCGCCGATACTCTGCTCGCGAGGCACCTGCATGCCCTGCATGCTGGCGAGCTCTTCGATAGCATCGGGAAATTCGAGACCGTCGTACTCCATGACAAAGCCGATGGCGTTGCCGTGGGCGCCACAACCGAAACAGTGGTAGAACTGCTTCTCCTGGCTGACGGTAAAAGAGGGGCTTTTTTCGTTATGAAAAGGGCAGCAAGCCTGGTAGTTCTTACCGGCTTTTTTCAGCCGCACTCGCGAGTCGATCAGCTCGACTATGTCTGTGCGTACGAGCAGATCGTCGATAAAGGATTGGGGGATCCTGCCTGCCATAACCGTCCTGTTTCATTGCGGAGAAAATAAAAAAGCCGCGCATTCCAAGGGAAGCACGGCTTCTTCGACCAAACAAGAGAGTTGCCTGTTACGCCAAGCGGGTTTTCACCTGAGCACTGACGGCGCCGACATCGGCACGCCCCTGAATTTTCGGCTTCAAGACAGCCATGACCTTGCCCATATCAGCCATGACGGCAGCACCACTTTCAGTGATGGCTTGCTCGATCAGGGCAGCAATTTCATCTGCGGTCAGCTGTTGCGGCAGGAATTCCTGCAACACAACGATCTCGGCGGACTCTTTGTCGGCGAGATCCTGGCGACCGGCAGCTTCAAATTGGCTGATGGAATCGCGGCGCTGTTTGACCATTTTGGTCACGACAGCGAGGATATCCTCATCATTCAGCTCGATACGGGTATCGACTTCACGTTGCTTGATTTCTGCCATCAACAAGCGGATCGCTCCCAGACGTGCCTTATCTTTGGCAAGCATGGCGAGCTTTTGCTGATCCTTGAGTTGATCCTTCAGAGACACGGCAATATCTCCCGATTAGTACAGGCGGATACGACGTGCGTTTTCGCGAGACAGCTTCTTGGCGTGACGCTTGACAGCAGACGCTTTGGCGCGCTTACGAATGGTAGTCGGCTTCTCGTAGAACTCACGGCTACGAACTTCGGACAGGATACCGGCTTTTTCGCAAGAACGCTTGAAACGACGCAGAGCAACGTCAAACGGCTCATTTTCACGGACTTTGATTACTGGCATGTGCCTTTCACCTCAGTGATAAATTGTTAGCTGACCTTCAATCGATCAGCATGTCTTAAAATGGTGCGAAATTATACTCTGGACAGGGAATGAAAGTAAACCCGCAGAGATCGCTCTGGTTTAAAAAACCCGCGAAGGTTACCATAGCCGTCTCATTTTAGCAGTGAAATTTTTTAGCAATGCGTGTATTGGGCATAGAGACATCCTGTGACGAAACAGGGATCGCGATCTTCGACGATCAAAAAGGGATCCTTTCCCATCAGTTATACAGCCAGGTCAAGCTGCATGCGGACTACGGTGGCGTCGTCCCCGAACTCGCCAGCCGGGATCATGTTCGCAAGACGATCCCGTTGATCCAGGCCGCATTGCAAGAGGCGGGACTGGGCAAAGATGACATCGATGGCATCGCGTATACCGCGGGTCCGGGTCTGGTTGGCGCCATTCTGGTGGGCGCCACTATTGGTCGTTCGCTGGCGATGGCATGGAACAAGCCTGCTATCGCCGTCCATCATATGGAAGGCCACCTGCTGGCCCCCATGCTGGAAGAGAAGGCCCCCGAGTTCCCCTTCGTGGCGCTGCTGGTCTCCGGTGGTCACTCCATGCTGGTGCGGGTCGACGGTATCGGCAGCTATCAGCTGCTGGGGGAATCCATCGATGATGCCGCTGGCGAAGCGTTCGACAAGACCGCCAAGCTGATGGGGCTGGACTATCCGGGTGGCCCGCTGCTCTCCCGTCTGGCCGAGAAGGGCACCACTGGGCGCTTCCACTTCCCCCGTCCCATGACTGACCGTCCCGGGCTCGACATGAGCTTCTCCGGCCTGAAGACCTTCACCGCCAACACCATCGCCGCCAATGGTGATGATGAGCAGACCCGCGCCGATATCGCTCGGGCGTTTGAAGATGCGGTGGTTGATACCCTGGCCATCAAGTGCCGTCGAGCCTTGAAAGAGACCGGTCTCACGCGTCTGGTGGTCGCTGGTGGCGTCAGTGCCAACCGTCATCTGCGTGCCCAGCTGGCCGAGCTGATGGAGAGCCTCAAGGGTGAGGTGTTCTATCCGCGCACTGAATATTGCACCGATAACGGTGCCATGATCGCCTATGCCGGTATGCAGCGCCTGAAAGCGGGCGTGTTTGAGCCGCTGGCAGTCAAGGCCGTGCCGCGCTGGCCGCTGGATACCCTGGATCCGGTCTGATCCGACGGATCCCGCCTTCTGGCGTGGTGCTGAGTACCATGGTGGCCTACAGCTCCTGCAATCCGGCAGCGGTGGTTATAGTGCCGCTGGCACGCTGTTGTGGTGTCTGCTGTCGCCGTGGTTGAGCCATCCGTATAAGAGGTCAGCTCTCGTGCTGGCAGACTGCAAAGTACAGAGTAAAGAGATAAAAAAATCCCCGCCAACTGGCGGGGATTTTTGTTTGGTGATCGGCAGGCGATAGATTACAGCAGGATGCCGCCGAAGAAGAAGCCCAGTGCCACGGCGATGGCGATGGTGGCGGTGCCCGGTACGAAGAAGGGGTGGTTGAAGACCGCCTTACCGATACGGGTGGAGCCGGTGTCGTCCATCTCTACCGCAGCCAGCAGGGTCGGGTAGGTCGGCAGTACAAACAGGGCGCTCACAGCTGCGAAGGAGGCAATCGCAGTCAGCGGGCTGACACCCAGTGCCAGTGCGGCAGGCATCAAAGCTTTGGTGGTGGCGCCTTGTGAATAGAGCAGCATGGCAGCGAAGAACAGCACCACGGCCAGCAGCCAGGAGTACTGGTTCAGCAGGTCGCCAGCGATCAGCTGGATGGTGTCCATGTTGCCTTTCACGAAGACGTTACCCAGCCAGGCCACACCCAGTACGCAGATACAGGCGGACATACCGGACTTGAAGGTCGGCATGTTGGTGACCTGGGTGGCGTCCAGTTTGCACACCAGAGTCATGATGGTGGCCGCGGCCAGCATGATACCCATGATGGCACCGTCACGGGGGATCGGCGGGTTGGTGATCAGGCCAACTTTACCGGAGATGGCAGTGGCATAGGCCATGACGGCCACGATGGCAGCGATGAAGATCCAGACCGACAGCTTGGCGTACGGTTTGATCTCGAGCTTGGTAGTACCACGCAGTTTGATCAGGCCCTTGGCTTTGCGCTCCAGATAGACTTCGTCCTGCTCCAGCGGCTTGCCCATCATGTTGGCAATGAAGGCGCCCAGGATACAGGCCAGGAAGGTAGAGGGGATGCAGATGGCCAGCAGGGTCAGATAATCAACACCAAACGGCTCGAGCATGCCGGAGAAGGCAACCACAGCGGCAGAGATCGGAGAAGCTGTGATGGCGATCTGGGAGGCGACAACCGCGATGGAGAGCGGACGGGATGGGCGGATCCCTTGCTCTTTGGCCACTTCAGCGATCACCGGCAGGGTGGAGAAGGCGGTATGACCGGTACCGGCCAGCATGGTCATCAGGTAGGTGACCACCGGGGCGGCGAAGGTGATGTATTTGGGGTTCTTGCGCAGCGCTTTTTCTGCCAGGAAGACCAGATAGTCCATCCCGCCAGCCAGTTGCATACAGGCGATGGCGCAGATGACGGACGCGATGATCATGATCACATCCCAAGGGATGTAGCTGACCAGTTGATCGCTCGGGATGGGCATGCCCAGACCCCACGTCAATACCAGTACCCCCAGACCACCGGCAAAGCCGATGCCGATGCTGCCTATCCGGGCCCCCAGATAGATAGCGGCGAGCACGACAAGTAACTCGATTCCAATCATAGCGATAACTCCATTTTTTAGTTTTTGGTTTTTATTTGGCAAAAAGCCAATTCCCGATCGGGCTGGGGATAAAGACCAATCGGGAACTGACTTTATGGGCCGGGAAGATCCCGGCCCACACTCGCTTATACGGCAGCTTCGCGGGTGAAACGCTTGGCTTTGTATTGCGGGTTCATCAGGTTCTCGATGGAGAGAATTTCGTCCAGCTGCTCGGCGCTCAGCAGGCCGCGCTCAAGAACGACTTCACGGACGTTCTTGCCGGTCTGGGCACAGATCTTGCCGACGATATCCCCTTCGTGGTGGCCGATGAAGGGGTTCAGGTAGGTCACGATACCGATGGAGTTCAGCACGTGATTCATGCAGATTTCCGGGTTGGCGGTGATACCTTCCACGCACTTCTCGCGCAGGGAAATACAGGCTTTTTCCATCAGGCTCAGGGATTCGAACATCGCCTGACCAATCACCGGCTCCATGACGTTCAGCTGCAGCTGACCGGCTTCGGCGGCGAAGGTGATGGTGATGTCGTTACCGAATACCTTGAAGCAGGATTGGTTGACCACTTCCGGGATAACCGGGTTGACCTTGGCCGGCATGATGGAGGAACCCGCCTGCATTTCCGGCAGGTTGATCTCTTTCAGTGCAGTGCGCGGGCCGGAGGAGAGCAGACGCAGGTCGTTACAGATCTTGGACAGCTTCATGGCCAGACGCTTGATGGCGCCGTGCAGCATGACGTAGGCGCCACAGTCGGAGGTTGCTTCGATCAGGTCTTCTGCCGGCACATAGGCACGACCGGTGATCTCGGCCAGACGCTTGATAGCCAGTGCAGAGTACTCGGGCGGAGTATTCAGACCGGTACCGATAGCGGTCGCGCCCAGGTTCACTTCCAGCAGCAGCTCCTGGCAACGCTTGATGGACTTGATCTCTTCACGCAGGGTCACGGCGAATGCGTGGAACTCCTGGCCCAGGGTCATCGGAACCGCATCTTGCAGCTGGGTACGACCCATCTTCAGGATGTTTTTGAACTCTTTCGCTTTGGCATCGAATGCCGCGATCAGGTGCTCCAGCGCGTGCAGAGTCACGTCAGTGCTGTTGACCACAGCAACGCGGAAACCGGTCGGGTAGGCATCGTTGGTGGACTGGCACTTGTTGACGTGGTCGTTCGGGTTGATGACGTCGTAACGGCCTTTCTCCAGACCCATGATTTCCAGGGCGATGTTGGCCAGTACTTCGTTGGTGTTCATGTTGACGGAGGTGCCGGCACCCCCCTGATAAACGTCGACCGGGAACTGGTCGAAGCATTTGCCGGTGTTCAGCATCAGGTCGCAGGCTTCTACGATCTTGTCAGCAATTTCAGGACGGATGGTACCCAGTTCACCGTTTGCCAGCGCAGCGGCCTTCTTGGTCAGCACCATACCGCGGACGAATTCCGGAACGTCAGAAATCTTCTGAGAGCTGATCTTGAAGTTCTCGACAGCGCGCAGGGTGTGCACACCGTAGTAGAGATCATTGGAAACTTCTTTGGTGCCCAGCAGGTCTTCTTCAATGCGGACGTTCTTGATGTCGCTCATTGTAATGCCTCAGAAATCAGATAAATGGAAAAATCCTCACCGAGTGGTCGCGAGTTCCTTGCGCACAGCTCATCCTGAAGCACCACACATCGAGTGGGGCGGTTGGGAGAATGACCTCCCGAAAAACTAATCAATATACTACTCCAATTGAGGTATCGGTTATTAGAGGTGGATCACTAAATTTGCGACATTTTCAAATTACTTTGAGGAAAGTACACTTATGTTATGAAGTTTTTATCATGATGATTTTTATAAATTTTTGTGACTTTTTGCTGGTTTTTTAGATTGCTGATGACGTAGGAGTCAGTTGACCAACTTGAAAAGAGGGGGGCAGCCCCCATTTATTCAGGGCAGAAAGTGGAGATGATGGGGTGGCAAAATCGCCTCTGGCCATCGTTGGATGGGCGCCACTTTTTCTCAATTTACCGGTGCTGGAGTGGATATGGGCAAGTTGTTTTTGTTGTTGGTGGGTCTGGTTGTACTGGAACTCACCGTGATGATCGAGGTCGGCTCGGTAATCGGTGCGCTGCCGACTGTCGGCTTGCTCATCCTGACCGCGGTACTGGGCTCCTCGCTGGTGCGCAGTGAAGGGATCAAGACCCTGTTCAGCGCCCAGCAAAAGATGCAGATGGGCGAGATGCCGGGCCGCGAGGTGATGGGGGGCATGATGCTGGCGTTGGCCGGCTTGCTGCTGATCATTCCGGGTTTCGTGACCGACATTTTCGGTGTGCTGTTGCTGCAACCTTGGCTGCGTAACAAACTGGCTGACAAGCTGATCGGCAGCAGCCAGTTCCGGATGCAGATGGGTGGCTTCCAGCGAACTCAATCGCCGTTTGGCAACGCACCGTCCGATGATCATCTGGGGAACGCCAGGCAGGGCGGCACCACCATCGAAGGCGAATTTGAGCGCAAAGAGTAATCGACGAGACGAAAACCCGAGGCGAGTGACTGAATCAGGGTTTGCCCTGATGGCACAAGGCCTCGAAGCGGTGTCGGGCATACCACCACGCGAGGGTGCCCGCCGCCAGATTTGCCAGCAGTATCCCCAGATATATCCCCTGTTCTCCCCCCAGCTTTGCCCCCAGCCAGGCTCCTGGCAACAGAAAACCAAACAGTCGCAATCCGTTGAACAAGAACGAAATACTGGATGCCCTCACGCCATTGAGTGCCGAGGCCAGCAGCATCACCATGCCCTGAAATCCGTAACCGATCGGCACCAGATGCAGATAGAGAATGATGAGGCGGATGACCTGTGGATGATCGCTGAACAGGTTGGCGATGAGTGGCGCCAGTAGCCAGGTCAAGCCATAGATGGCGAGCTGAAACAGCAACGCAAAACTCATGCAGCTTTGCAGCGCAGCCTTGGCGCGGGCCGGATTACCGGCACCGCAGTTTTGCGAGATGAAAGGGGCCAGCACGGAGGCAAGGGCCATCATCACAATCAGCAACAGCGCCTCGACCCGCGACGCGGCGCCGTAAGCCGCCACCACCTCGGTACCCAGTCCTGCAAAGATCGTCATCAGCACCGCATTGGCCAGGGGGTTGAGCATATTGGTAAAAGAGGCGGGGACGGCGACATGGAGCAAGGCCCGCCAGTGGGTCAGCAACCGAGCCCGCGGCGAGAGGCGCCACAGCAGCAAGCCCTCCCGATGACGCAGGATATAGAGGCTGACCAGCATCGCCATCAACCAGGAGATAGAAGTCGCGATGGCGGCCCCGCGGATCCCCCATTCGGGAAAGGGGCCGATACCGAAGATCAACAGAGGATCCAGTACCCCGTTGACCAGCCCGGCTACTGCCATCACCAGACTGGGAGTTTTGGTATCGCCGGTCGCCCGGATGGCGGCATTGCCCACCATGGGCAGCACCAGCATGGGGACGGTGAGATACCAGATCAGCATGTAGTCATGGATGAGGGAGATAAGCTCGGCACTGGCCCCCAGCAGAGTAAACAGAGGCTTGATGGTGAGAGCCCCCCCCGCGGAGAGCAGGGCCACCATGATCACCGCCAGAAACAGACTGTCGGTGGCGAGATGGGCCGCCTCATCGTGTTTGCCCTGCCCCAGGGTATGACCGATCACCGCTGACAATCCGGCGCCCAATCCCATCGCCAGCGAGGTAACCACAAAAGTGACAGGAAAGGTAAAACTGATGGCGGCCAGAGCTTCGGTGCCCAGCATACCGATAAAAAAGGTATCGACCAGATTGAAGGCCAGAATGGCGATGATGCCGAAGATCATGGGGCCCGTCATCTGGCGCAGTACGACCGGAATAGGGGCTGTCAACATGGGGTTGGTGCGGGTCAAGGGCTCGTCTCTACAGCTGGCTTTGAAGGTTCTGGCATGGAAACCGGGCGGCTTGAACCGACCTTGCTCCAGAGTGCGAACATGGCTGAACCATCGAAGATGTTTATAGTACGTGAAAAAATTTTTTTTGTATTTGCCCTTGAAGGGTTAGCAACTCTGCCCCACATCAGGGACATATCTAATTTGGCCTGGAACGGCCATTCCTCAAAGCAACAATGAGACTCATTTTGGGAGAGTTATCGATGAAAATTCGTCCACTGCACGACCGCGTCATCATCAAGCGCATCGAAGCTGAAGCCAAATCTGCCGGCGGTATCGTCTTGACTGGTACTGCGGCCCAGAAGTCCACCCGTGGTGAAGTGCTTGCCGTGGGGACTGGTCGCATCCTGGATAATGGCGAAGTCAAAGCGCTGGCCGTGAAGGTTGGTGACAAAGTTATCTTCAACGAAGGCTACGGTGTGAAGACCGAGAAGCTGGATGGTCAGGACGTCCTGATCCTCTCCGAAACCGACATCCTGGCGATTGTCGAAGAGTAATCCATCCTCCTTTTCCCCGAATTGATTTAAGGATTGAAGAAAAATGGCAGCTAAAGACGTTAAGTTTGGTAACGAAGCCCGCATCAAGATGCTGGAAGGCGTAAACATCCTGGCTGATGCCGTCAAGGTGACTCTGGGCCCGAAAGGCCGCAACGTGGTGCTGGACAAGTCCTTCGGCGCCCCGACCATCACTAAAGATGGTGTGTCTGTTGCGCGCGAAATCGAGCTGGAAGACAAGTTCCAGAACATGGGCGCCCAGATGGTCAAGGAAGTGGCTTCCAAGGCGAACGATGCCGCCGGTGACGGTACCACTACTGCAACCGTTCTTGCTCAGGCTATCGTCAACGAAGGTTTGAAAGCCGTTGCCGCCGGTATGAATCCGATGGATCTGAAACGCGGTATCGACAAAGCCGTTGTGGCTGCTGTTGCCGAGCTGCAAGCACTGTCCCAGCCGTGCGCTGACAGCAATGCCATTGCTCAGGTGGGCACCATCTCCGCCAACTCCGACGAGAAAGTGGGCAAGCTGATTGCTGAAGCCATGGACAAAGTGGGTCGCGATGGCGTCATCACCGTTGAAGATGGTCAGGGTCTGGAAGATGAGCTGGCAGTTGTTGAAGGTATGCAGTTCGACCGCGGCTACCTGTCCCCCTACTTCATCAACAAGCAAGAGACCGGTTCTGTTGAACTGGACGACCCGTTCATCCTGCTGGTTGACAAGAAAGTCTCCAACATCCGCGAAATGCTGCCGGTGCTGGAAGGCGTTGCCAAAGCTGGCAAGCCGTTGCTGATTGTTGCTGAAGACGTAGAAGGCGAAGCGCTGGCCACTCTGGTGGTCAACACCATGCGCGGTATCGTGAAAGTGGCTGCCGTCAAGGCGCCTGGCTTCGGTGACCGTCGCAAGGCCATGCTGCAGGATATCGCCGTACTGACTGGCGGTACTGTCATCTCTGAAGAAGTTGGCATGGAGTTGGAAAAAGCGACTCTGGAAGATCTGGGTCGTGCCAAGCGCATCGTCATCACCAAAGAGAACACCACCATCATCGATGGCGTGGGTGATGCCGGTGTGATCGAAGGCCGTGTTGCCCAGATCCGTCAGCAGATCGAAGAGACCTCTTCCGACTACGATCGTGAGAAGCTGCAAGAGCGCGTAGCCAAGCTGGCTGGCGGTGTTGCCGTGATCAAGGTTGGCGCAGCCACCGAAGTCGAGATGAAAGAGAAGAAAGCACGCGTTGAAGATGCCCTGCACGCTACCCGCGCCGCGGTTGAAGAAGGCGTGGTTGCCGGTGGTGGTGTTGCGCTGGTTCGCGTTGCTGCCAAACTGGCGGGTCTGCGCGGTGACAACGAAGACCAGAACGTAGGTATCAAGGTTGCCCTGCGTGCCATGGAAGCCCCGCTGCGTCAAATCGTCATCAACGCCGGGGAAGAAGCCTCCGTCATCGCCAACGCAGTGAAGAACGGCGAAGGCAACTTCGGTTACAACGCTTACAGCGAACAGTATGGCGACATGCTGGCCATGGGTATCCTGGATCCGACCAAGGTAACCCGTTCAGCCCTGCAGTTTGCCTCTTCCATCGCCGGTCTGATGATTACTACCGAGTGCATGGTCACCGAACTGCCGAAGAAAGATACCCCTGCAATGCCTGACATGGGCGGCATGGGTGGCATGGGCATGATGTAATCATCCCCCTTGCTCTGTTTGACAAACGGCTCGCTCAAGGCGAGCCGTTTTTTTATATCTGGCTAAACTGAGTCTGTTGAGACAGCAAATCTGGGGGCGATATGAAAATGTTTGGTTGGCTGACACTACTGTGTTCATTGGTCATCATGCCGGTGATGGCTGCTGAGGCGCTGACGGGGCCGGTGATCCTGAAAGTGGGTGGTAACATCAGGTCGGCAGACGAAGTTGATGGCAAGGTGTTGTTTGATCTGGCTAAACTGCAGGCTCTGCCGCAACATGAGATAGTGACAGGCAACCCGTGGGTGGATAAGCCGCACACCTACAGAGGCCCAAAACTGGCCGATGTATTGGCTGCAGTCGGTGCGGATGGCAAGACCATTACGTTGACTGCGCTGAACAGTTTCCAGGTCCGCATTGAATGGGACAAGGTTGCCAAATACGAGCCCATCCTTGCATGGGAAGACAACGGCGCTGTCATGCGGGTGCGTGACAAGGGGCCGGTCTGGTTTATGCTGCCTCTTGATCAATATCCGGAATTGAAGCGATCCGAATATACCGACATGATGATCTGGCAGCTGGATTTGATAGACATTCAGCACTGATAAAAACAGCACGGGAGCATGGGGTGAAAGGAAAGACCAGGGCGTGGCCACTGCTCGTCATTCTGTATGTATCCATCCTGTCGTTTACCGGGAGCACCCTCTATTGCCTGATGCAGATCCAGAATGCGACCAGAGCGATGGAGAAATACACCTATGATGTCTCCTGGGCGCTGATGCAGTTGCAGCTGGAGCTCGGGCGTTTCCTCAAT